>CAYMVG010000001.1:0-2175 GCA_964394295.1 uncultured Muribaculaceae bacterium
CCCCCGACCCTCTGCTTGTAAGGCAGACGCTCTGAACCAACTGAGCTATGCTCCCTTTTGCGGTGCGGACGGGACTCGAACCCGCGACCCCCGGCGTGACAGGCCGGTATTCTAACCAGCTGAACTACCGCACCAATTGTTCAGACTTATTGTGCGTTTTTCCCGAACGCGGATGCAAAGGTACGCAAAAAAACTGTATCTCCAAATTTTTTGTGAACTTTTTAAAGAAAAATTGCAAATGACTGCCTTGTGGCGGCTTTCTGTGCATTTTTGTTTCATGTGTCAAAGATCGTCCGGAGTATTGTTGCCACAATGCAAAAATGCTGGGTAACAGTGAAGAAGCGGCCTGATGAATCACGGATATGGAAATTGTCATAAAGTCAAGAATCACTTCCGGAATGCTGAATCTTTCGGTGCAGTATCATTATTCTGACATTTTGATTATTTTTGTGGAAAAGCCGTGCCGTCGTTGGACTCGGCAAAAGAATATCGCGAAAAGAACAGGGATTATGCGGATGAATGACAAATACAATATTTCAGAGATTATCGACCTGAACAGGGAGCTAGTCACGCATCCTGCCGCTACATTTTATGGCAGAGTGACCGGTGATTCCATGACTGATGCCGGAATCGGGAAAGGAGATGTTCTTGTTATAGACAAGTCCCTCGATGCCCGTGACGGAGACCTCGCAGTCTGCTTCCTTGACGGAGAATTCGTGGTGAGACGCATACAGTATTCCGACAGAGGTCTGCGCCTTCTGCCTGCGGACACGGAATGTCCTGCTGCGGAAATATCCGACGGCTCGGATTTCAGTCTGTGGGGAGTCGTGACATACGTAATCAAAAAAGTCAGGTAATGTTTGCCCTTGTTGACTGCAACAACTTCTTTGTCTCTTGCGAAAGAGTCTTCCGTCCTGAGCTGGAGGGACGGCCGGTCGTCGTGCTCTCCAACAATGACGGCTGTGTCATATCACGGAGCAATGAAAGCAAGAAGCTCGGAATAAAGATGTGCGCTCCGTTCTACAAGATACGTCATCTTGCAGACAGCGGGACTATTGCTGTCTGCTCTTCCAATATGGAACTGTACCGCGATTTGTCCGGCAGAGTCATGTCCATACTCGCAGATGCGGTTCCGAAAATCGAAATATACTCGGTTGACGAGGCTTATCTTCATCTCGACGGCATAGAAGATGCCGCAGGTCTGTGCCGATGTGTGCTTGAAAGAGTCCGCAAATGGGTCGGGATACCGGTCAGTATCGGAGTGGCCCCGACCAAGACGTTAGCAAAAATTGCAGGGCATTTTGCCAAGACGTACAAGGGTTACAGGGGCGTGTGCATAATCGATACAGAAGAAAAACGGCTTAAAGCCCTGGAACTTACTTCTATTGCGGAGGTCTGGGGCATAGGACGCAAACTCGCTCCCAAAATGTCGGACTGTGGAATATCCTCAGCCCTGGATTTCACACAGCGTCCCCGTGCCTGGATAAGCGAAAAGCTCGGTCTGCACGGAGTCCGGACCTGGGAAGAACTTCACGGACGGGTATGCATCGAGGCGGAGAAAGATGACAGGCGCAAGTCCATCTGCATTTCCCGTTCTTTTGCAGATATGATAGAGGATGAAAATGAACTTTCCAGGCGCATATCCGATTTTGCTGCCGGATGTGCGCGGAAATTGCGCGAGGAAAATTCTGCGGCATCAGATGTGACGGTTTTTGTGCATACCAACAGATTCCGCTGCGATCTTGCACAGTACAGTCCGTATGTTACCGTCAGGCTTGATGTTCCGGCCAGCAGTACGGCAGAGGTGGTAGATGCAGCATTGAGGGGCTTCCGCATGATATGGCGGCCCGGCTACGGCTACAAAAGGGCCGGGGTCATTGTCGGAAATATAGTGGCGTCCGATGCGGTGCAGCCTGCGATGTTCGGCTTTGACCCGGAGCTGAGAGAAAAGAATGACCGTCTGTCGAAGGTCATGGATGCCGTTAACACGGCAGGCCGCAGTTCCGGACGTACGCTTCTGCACCTTGCGGCCCAGCGTTCTGCTGAGGATACCGGAATTATGCGCAGCGATTACCGTTCACGCAGGTATTCCACCTCGTGGGACGAGATCATAGATGTCCGGTAGAGCCCTGTTGTTTTTAAAAATAACTTCACGAAGAAATATTTCCTGAAACG
>CAYMVG010000001.1:2275-275207 GCA_964394295.1 uncultured Muribaculaceae bacterium
GAACATACATCAGTAGGCATACAAGACCGGATGAACTGTTTTCAGTAACGGACAATCCATAAAGTTGTAGATTCTAATCGGTAGAGTCCTGCTATTTTTTTATAAATTTACGAAGAAACACTTCCTGAGACGGAACATACATCAGCAGGCATACAAGACCGGATGAACTGTTTTCGGTAACGGACAATCCATAAAGTTGTAGATTCTAATCGGTAGAGTCCTGTTGTTTTTTAAAATAAATTCACGAAGAAATATTTCCTGAAACGGAACATACATCAGTAGGCATACAAGACCGGATGAACTGTTTTCAGTAACGGACAACCCATAACGTTGTAGATTCTAAATCGAAGTGCAACGTATGATACGTGATTTACGATAGGAAAATCTGGGGCCGACTAAAAAGTATCCGTCCTGCCCCTTCGTCCCCGTTTTCGGTGCGGTGAGCCTCGTCCCTGTCACCGAAGTTTCAATTCTCAGAAAGTTATTCTGACATTTTAGTCGTCCATACGTCCGTGATGTCCTAAACCGCCGCCAAGAGCGGATATCGACAGAGGAAACTGGCAATACAAAAAAGGAGACCGAAGTCTCCCCAAGATTAATTAACTTGGCATTGCTGTGTATCATCGACTGACCTTAGCGCAAAGGTGCACAATTCCTGCGATGCGCCAAAATGGCTGCGCATATCAACCATCGCTGCCGAGATAAAAGAAGCCTCAGAAGCAGCCGGACTTCCGTGTCCCGAGAAGCGTGCGACCTCTACGATACCGCGTGAGCATAGGGACAACCGGCCCCAAAACGGTAAATACCATCCCGATTTAGCCAATGAAATGGCCATGGAGCGCAGGAGCGTATAGCCGCGAACCGAACCATAAAATTTGCAATCGGTTTCAAAGTTTGTGATAAAAATATTATTTTTGTGATTTTGAGCGTAATTTGCATTAAAAACATTATGGCAATGAAAAAAATAATCTTGTCAGCCATTGGAGCGGCCGTAATTGCGGGGTGCTGCGCCAAGGCTCCTGAGGTTTCAATGGAAGAACCTGTTGACTATGTAAGCACACTTGTGGGCACAATGTCGAAGCATTCCCTCTCCACAGGAAACACTTACCCTGCAGCCGCGCGTCCGTGGGGAATGAATTTCTGGACTCCGCAGACCGGCAAAATGGGCGACGGCTGGGCATATGTCTATACGGCGGACAAAATCAACGGCATCAAGCAGACGCACCAGCCTTCTCCGTGGATCAATGACTACGGCCAGTTCGCCATAATGCCTGTTACCACAGGCCCGGTCTTCTCGCAGGAAGATCGCCAGAGCTGGTTTTCTCACAAGGCCGAAGTGGCGAAGCCTTATTATTACAGCGTATACCTTGCCGACCATGACGTGATTGCCGAGGTGACACCGACCGAGCGGGCGGCTGCCTTCCGCCTGACCTATCCGGAGATGGAGATGTCGTATCTTGTTGTGGATCCGTTTGACAGAGGCTCATGTGTCAAGGTCATTCCTGAGGAGAACAAGATTGTAGGCTATACTACAAAGAACAGCGGCGGTGTTCCTGATAATTTCCGCAACTGGTTCGTTATTGTCTCTGACACTCCTTTTGAATATATTGCCACTGTATCTGACGGAAATGTCATTTCGCAGGCACTCGAAAGCGAGTCATCGCATTCCGGTGCCCTCGTCGGCTTCCCTACGTCGCGCGGACAGAAAGTCAATCTCAAGGTTGCTTCATCTTTCATAAGCCTTGAACAGGCTGAACTGAATCTGTGCGAACTCGGTGACGGAGATTTCGGCCGTCTTGTGGCTGAGGGACGCAAGGCCTGGAATGACATACTCGGACGCATCGAAGTCAGGGACAGCAATATAGACAACCTGCGCACATTCTACTCCTGCCTTTACAGAAGCGTGCTTTTCCCTCGCAATCTGTCCGAAGTCAATGCCGCAGGCGAGACTGTGCATTACAGTCCGTACAACGGAGAGGTGCGTCCAGGATATATGTTCACAGACACCGGATTCTGGGATACTTTCCGCTGTCTTTTCCCGCTTCTTAACCTTGTCTATCCCGACATGAATGTGAAGATGCAGGAGGGACTTGCCAACGCCTGGTCCGAAAGCGGCTTCCTGCCTGAGTGGGCAAGTCCGGGACACCGCGGCTGCATGGTCGGAAACAATTCCGCATCCGTAGTTGCCGACGCATATATGAAAGGACTGCGCGGATATGACATCGAAGCCCTCTGGGAAGCAGTCGTGCATGGTGCCAACAGTGTGCACCCAAATATAGGTTCTACCGGTCGCCTCGGCTATGGTCAGTACAATGAACTCGGCTACGTCCCTTCCGATATCGGAATCAGAGAAAGTGCTGCCCGTACGCTTGAATATGCCTATGATGACTGGTGCATCTATACTCTCGGAAAGGCTCTCGGAAAGCCTGAGGAGGAGATTGCGGTCTATAAGGAAAGGGCGCTCAATTACAGGAATCTCTATAACGGGGAATATGCCCTTATGTGCGGACGCAAAGAAAACGGGGAATGGAATCTTCCTTTCAGTCCTCTGAAATGGGGCGGTGACTTCACAGAGGGAAACAGCCTGCACTATACATGGTCAGTGTTCCATGATGTGGCCGGACTAATAGCGCTGATGGGCGGTGACGATGCCTTCAATGCAAACATGGATGCAGTGTTTGAGATTCCGCCGATTTTCGATGACAGCTATTACGGAGGCGTAATCCACGAAATCAGGGAGATGCAGATTATGAATATGGGCAACTATGCCCACGGAAACCAGCCTATCCAGCACATGCTCTATCTTTATGACTGGAGCGGCCAGCCGTGGAAGACTCAGGCGCGTGTGCGTGAGGTCATGGACAAGTTCTACAATCCGGCTCCTGACGGATATTGCGGAGACGAGGACAACGGCCAGACATCGGCATGGTATGTGTTCTCTGCCATGGGCTTCTATCCTGTATGTCCGGGCTCGAATGAGTATGCGCTCGGCACGCCTCTCTTTAAGGAAATGACAGTCCGCCTCCCTTCCGGAAAGGAAATAAGAATCTCCGCTCCGGACAACAGCAAGGACAATTTCTATATACAGGGAATGAAACTCAACGGAAAGACATATACCAAAAACTATCTCCGACATGAGGAGCTGGTTAACGGCGCTTCAATTGTTTATGATATGGCTTCAGAGCCGGACTTCAGCCGGGGAACAGCGGAGTCTGACAGGCCTTATTCTTTCAGCAGGTAGTGTTAAAAATGTAATTATGAAAAACCGTTTGCTCTAATTGCAGCACCGGTGTCTGAGTCCCGGACATCCTCGGCACTACTGTGCATTTCAAGGGAGATGACGGACTCGGGTTTGCTGCAAGTCATCTTTGCAAGTCCGTTCTCGAAATACCCTGTTTTGGGAACGGTTGTGGTATTTATTCGTATTCCGTCCCCGAAAAGTTTTGTTTCGGGAACAGCTGCTGGCATTGTGCCATGTGCACGGCTTTGGTGGACGGAAAAAGAAAAACATTTTATATATTTGCCTGCGCCGGGGCTTAAATGTTTGCAAGACGGATTGTATTGCTGTGTCCCGGGCTTCCTGACGGGAAAGTTGTTAGATGAAGGATATGGAGAAGGATGCAATTTTTGAAATGGCGGAACGGTATGTCTGCTCGACTGCAAGGTCTGTCTTTCTGACAGGCAAGGCCGGGACAGGAAAAACCACATTTCTGAAATATATCACAAAGACTACGGCAAAGCGATTCGTCGTCCTTGCGCCGACCGGTGTGGCTGCAGTCAATGCAGGAGGCTCGACTATCCATTCATTCTTCCAATTGCCGCTTTGTCCGTATCTTCCTGACGTAAAAGAACTGGTCACTGAATATCAGATGACAGGAAAGGCCTCCGGACTCAGAAAGGAGCGCATAAAAATCATCCGCACCCTCGATCTCGTCATAATAGATGAGATTTCAATGGTAAGGGCAGACCTAATGGATGCCGTCGACATGATGCTCCGCAGATACCGCCGCAACGACAAGCCTTTCGGTGGCGTTCAGCTTCTCATGATAGGCGATGCGCAGCAGCTCTCTCCCGTTGTCAGGGACGAAGACCGCAAATATATGGAGCAGGTCTATCCGTCACCGTACTTCTTTCATTCAAAAGCACTGCAGAAACTACGGTATGTCACTGTCGAATTTGAGAAAGTGTACAGGCAGAAAGATTTGGAGTTTCTCGGAATCCTCAATGCCGTCAGGGAGAACCGGGTGACGCGCGACATCCTGAAGCTTCTGAATTCCAGAGTCAATGCCTGTCCATGCGGAACGGAAGACACTGAGCCTATCCGTCTCACGACGCACAACAGGCAGGCGGATGAAATCAACAGCCGGAAACTGGCAGCCCTGCCTGGAGAGGAATGTCAGTTCGCGGCGGAAGTCGAGGGCGATTTTCCGGAGACGGGCTATCCTGCAGAACAGGTACTGACACTGAAAAAGGATGCCCAGGTCATGTTTCTCAGAAATGATCCGGATGGAATGTTTTTCAACGGAAAAATAGGCCGGGTCGAGTCAGTGGAGCCGGACGGCAGAGTCACTGTGTCCGACAGCGACGGAAATCTTATACCCGTGGTGCCTGCAGAATGGGAAAACGTAAAATATGCCCTTGACGAAGATACCGGAGAAATCAGGCAGAGCACAGCGGGAGTGTTCAGGCAGATTCCGCTCAGAGTCGCCTGGGCAATCACCATCCACAAAAGCCAGGGGCTGACCTTTGACCGGGTCATCATAGATGCGGGTTCTGCATTTGCCTTCGGGCAGGTTTATGTTGCCCTTTCACGTTGCCGGACCCTGGAGGGAATCACCCTTGAAACCCCGGTCAAACCCTCCTCAATCTACTCTGATGCCTTTGTCGCAGAATTCAACAATGCAATTCCTCCGTCGGATGTTTTGCTCGGCAACCTTGAAAAAGATGAAAAGGACTGGCATTTCAGCCTTCTCCGCGAGATCTTCTCTTTTGAAGACATCGGCAGGAGTATGGGCTGGCTGGTGAAACTGTGGCGTGAGCGTCTGACCGGCCTGTATCCTGCGGAATGTCAGGGACTGGAGGAAAGGGACAGGATTCTCGGTGAGATGAAGGCAGTGGGACGGAATTTTTGTGCGCAGCTGTCGAGGATTGAGGCGGCTGAAGTTACCGATACCTGTTTCCTTAATGAACGGCTCGGCAAGGCAGCGGACTATTTCAGCCCGCGTCTGGCAGGCATAAGGGAGTATTGCCGGAATGTGCTTTCGCTTGAAATCGACAACAAGGAAACCTCCGGAAAGGTTTGGGAAGCTGGAGGTGAACTGCTTGCCGGCCTTGACATTTCGTGCGCAACAATGCGTATGATTGCAGAAAAAGGCTTCTCTCCTGAGGGATATTCTGAAATCCGGACCTCCTGTCTGCTTGAAGACAGAAGCCGTGCAAAGATTAAGTCAAAGAAAAAACTGGTCCGCAGGGAAGGGAATACCGGCATCGTAAATGAAGAACTCAGGGAAAGGCTCACACAGTGGCGCATGGAAAGATTCAAGAAAGACAATGTGCCGGCATATACAGTCATGCACCAGAGCACACTGCTGGAGATCGCGGCACTCTGTCCCAAGACTGAGGAGGAACTGTTGGCGATAAAAGGTTTCGGCAAGGCCAAATTCGCAAAATACGGGGAAGAAATCCTCGGAATCTGCACAGATTCAGAAATTACCGGCTCTTAGAAGCTATCGGAATATTTTTGAACCGCCTCAAAGTTTTTTGTATGACTTTTTGGGAAAAAGGGCAGTTCATTTAGGCACAGTTTCTTTTTGCGTCAATACTCATGGTCTTGCCGCTATCTTCGTCTTGTCATTTGACAATCTGAATTTAAACAGCTTCCGGAAACCGCTTCGGATTATTTCAACAAGATTTTTTGAAAAAGGATTTTGCGGTGGGCCGCGCCGGGTTTCATTAATGATTTCCGGAAATATCAGGAATGATAAAAATCGGAACATTTCATGAATGAAAATATCAATTCGTAAGCATATTCGTGTTTTCGTTATACCTGTGGATGCAAATGCCGGCAATTAGTGCGGAAATGTAAGCATTTTCTGCTTTCGGCTGTGTCATTGCGTTGAATTTCTGCGTTTTATATGGTATCGCGATTATTTGCTTTTATTGTTTATTTTCTCGAACTTTGCAGCCGTTTTTTTGTAAAATGGCTTAAATGAAGAGATTTGAAACATTGATTGCCGGACTTCTGCTCTGCCTTTTCAGCGGGGGCATATCCTTTGCCCAGTCAGTTGTGAAAGTCAGCGGTACAGTTACTTCCGCAGAGGACAACCTTCCTTTGGTCGGGGTCACAGTCATTGCAGGCCCCGGCATAGGAGTCTCCACCTCGGCAGACGGAGACTACAGTATCGAAGCCGCTCCGGGGACAAAGCTGGTATTTTCGTCTATAGGTTTTCTCGATGAAGAATTTACGGTCATTGCGGGAGCGCCTGAAATAAGGCATGATGTCGTGATGCAGACCGAAAACACACGTCTTGACGATGTGGTGGTCATAGCGTACGGCGTCAGGAAAAAGGGAACAATCACAGGTTCCGTGGCAACGGTGAAATCGCAATCCATAGAGAGCACGCCTTCCGCAGCCTTTGACCAGGCACTGCAGGGGCAGGTTCCTGGTCTCACTGTCCTGTCCGATTCCGGTGAGCCGAGCGCATCGGCAACAATGACAATACGCGGAACCAATTCAATCAATTCCGGTACGGCTCCGCTTTACGTGCTGGACGGAGTGGCGATTTCCGCTTCTGATTTCAATACGATAAATCCGTCGGATATAGAGAGCCTTACCGTGCTCAGGGATGCTTCTTCCACTTCGATTTACGGTGCGCGTGCCGCCAACGGCGTCATTGTCATCACTACAAAGAGGGGACGTCAGGCAGACAGGCCGTTCATAAACTACCGTATGCAGCTCGGATTCTCCGACATTGCCTACGGAAACTGGGACCTGATGAATACCGCCGAGCGCATACAGTATGAAAAAGAAGTCGGACTTACTGACGGCAAGGACTATAATATCCTGGCAATGACAGATGTGAACTGGCTGGATGCCGTCTACAAAAACGCCGCCATGCTGCAGAGCTACGAACTTTCCGTTTCGGGAGCATCCGACAAGACAAACTATTATTTTTCGGGAGGATATTACGACCAGGATGGTATCGCCCCCGGTTCCGGCTTCAAACGTTACTCGATGCGCTTCAATGTGGAACAGCAGATGGCGAAGTGGATGAAAATGGGAACGAACACTATGCTCAACTATCAGGGCATAGAGCAGGCTGACGAAGGACAGTACACCCTCGTGACTCCGATTTCCGCAGCCCGTTTCATGCTTCCGTACTGGAATCCTTTCAGAAAAGACGGTTCACTTGCCTCAATCAATGACGGTTCATGGAAAGGGCAGGGCCAGAACCCTCTCGAATGGCTGGAAAACAATCCGCGCACATATAAGAAATACAAGGTGATGTCCACGGTATTTGCCGAGGCAACGCCGATACAGGGGCTGACAATACGCTCGCAGTTTGCCGTGGATTACTCCCATGTCACCGGTTTCAGCAAATCCAATCCGAGTTATGCTCCGAACCAGGAGGACGGAAGCGCCTCGAGGAGCAGTTCCGACGGACTTTCGCTGAATGTGACCAATACGGCAGGCTACCGGTTCGACCTCGGCGATATGCATTCTTTCAATTTCCTTGTCGGCCAGGAAGGCGTGACCTATCATTTCGAGAACTTCGGCCTGACCACCGCCGGCCAGAACAATGATGCGCTTACGGACATCTCTACCGGTACGAGGGCCACGTCATGGAGCAGTGTCTCATCTGCGGACTATGCGCTTCTTTCATTTTTTGCACGTGGCGAGTACAACTATGACTCACGTTATTACGTGGAACTTTCCGCACGTGCTGACGGCTCGTCACGCTTCGGCTCCAAGGGGCGCTATGCCGGCTTCTGGTCTGCCGGCTTCATGTGGAACATGAAGAACGAAAAATTCATGAGCGGGGTATCGTCATGGCTTACAAATGCCCAGGTCTCGTTCAGTACGGGAACTTCCGGAAACTCTTCCATACCGGACTACGAGCACCTTGCACTTATCGGGGGCGGAGCCGACTATGTCGGCAATGCCGGAGTCGTGCCTGTACAGCCTGGCAATGAAGACCTCGGCTGGGAGTCTACGTGGACAACCAACCTCGGCTTGCACTTCGGGTTCTGGAACAGGCTCAATGCCGACCTTGAATTTTATGACAAGGAAACCTCCGATATGCTGATGGAAGTCCCTCTCTCGTATGCGACTTCGAACGGCTATGGCTACAAATGGGACAATGTCGGAAAAATGAGGAACATCGGAGCGGAAATCAGCCTGAGCGCGACTGCTGTGGCCTACCGCGATTTCGTGTGGACTGTGAATGCCAATGTCGGATACAACCGCAACAGGATTACTGAACTTTATAACGGAGTGACAGAGTACGAGCCGGCAAATACAAGTACCAAGCTTGTTGTCGGCCAGCCACTCGGCCAGTTCTATCTTAACCGTTTCTACGGCGTGAATCCGGCAAACGGAGATGCCTTGTGGCTGACAGTGGACGGTGAGATAACCACTGAGCTGCGCGATGCCGACAAGGTACTGACAGGCAAAAGCTCAATTGCACCGTGGCAGGGAGGCTTCGGCACATCCGTCTCATGGAAAGGGCTTTCACTTACAGCCCAGTTCAGCTGGGTTGCCGGACGCTACATGATAAACAATGACCGCTATTTCGATGAATCCAACGGACGTTTCATGTCATACAACCAGTCGCGCCGTCTTCTTGAAAGGTGGAAAGAGCCGGGCGACATCACAGACATTCCGCGTCACGGCATTTACACCGAGTTTGATTCACGGCTTCTAGAGGATGCTTCATTCATGCGTCTCAAAAACCTGACGCTCAGCTATTCTCTCCCGTCGGATCTTCTGAAGAAATCAGCGGTGTTCCGCGGACTGAGAATCTATGCCCAGGGCCAGAACCTGTTCACAGTTACGGGATTCTCCGGACTCGACCCGGAAGGTTCATCCAATATGTATCAGGCTGCATATCCTATGTCGCGCCAGTTTACCTTTGGCCTGGATCTAACTTTCTAAAATCGTGAATATGAAAAAATATATAATACGTCCTGTGGCCGTTGCGCTAGCCGTTCTTGCGACAGTGCCGTCGTGTCTTGAAAAATATCCCGGGGATGCCATTCTGGAAAAGGATGCGATGCTTACATTGTCCGATGCCAAGCAGTCGCTTTACGGAATCTATGCCTCATTCAAGTCCGGTGCCCTGTACAGCGGCTATCTGACCTATCTGCCTGACATCCAGGCTGACCTTGCCTATGCAGTCGAGGGCTTTTCCAATATCCACGGTGATATATGGCAATGGAATATCCGTACTACCAATGAAGAAATAGAGACTGTCTATGCGGCTCTCTATACTATAATAGGAGATTGCAACTTCTTCCTGGAAAGAGTCGGCAAGCTCCGCAGCTCACTTGTTGATGACGACCAGATAGAGGCGCTTGACAGCTGGACCGGCGAGATCTACTGTGCAAGGGCGCTGGCCTATTCCGAACTCATCAAGTGTTTCTGCGCTGCCTATCCTCTTACAGGCGAAGCATCCGAACCAGATTCAAAAGGGGATGAAGCGAAGGCCGCACAGGTTCCCGGCGTGATCCTGCGCGATTCCTATTCAAAGGAAGAGGTGGCGGTACGCTCCAGCCTTAAGGAATCATGGGACTTTGTGCTCAGCGATCTTGCAAAGGCCGAATCTATGATTGACGAGGATGAGGACAGCTATAACTCGATATGGTTTACAAGGGCGGCAGCGCATGCCGTACACGCGAGGGTGGCCCTGTATATGGGCAACTGGGACGATGCCGTCAAGTATTCCACAATGGTAATCGAAAATGAAAAGGCATATTTCAGGCTTGCGAGCGCAAGTACCGCCTATACTACAGATGAGTACGGAAATGCCGTAAGTTACTACAAGTATATGTGGGATTATGACTCTGCCTTCGAGATAATATGGAAAATCGGTTTCCAGACTACTTCTTACGGGGGAGCACTCGGGCGCATATTCCTGAATTATACCACAGACTATACGTATTATTATCCTGACTATGTGCCGGCAAGATGGGCCTTGAACCTGTATGACAGCGGCGATCTCCGCGCATCCGCGTTCTTCGCCAACCTGCAGACCGGATATGCGCACGGACTTTCGTGGCCGCTTCTGGTCAAATATTACGGCAACAGGAATTTCATTTCTTCGGCGAGGATTTATCATGTCAATATGCCCAAGGTTCTGCGTCTGTCGGAGCAGTATCTCATACGTGCCGAGGCATATTGTCACCAGAAAAAATGGAGCGCGGCCTCAGGAGACCTTGTCACCCTGCGCAAGGCACGGTACAGCTCCGGAGGAAATATTTCCGTAAATGACAAGAACTGGCTCGACCAGATTTCAAATGAGCGTGTGCGCGAACTGTACATGGAGGGCTTCCGCCTCAATGACCTGAAACGCTGGGGACGCGGTTTTGAACGCACTGTCCAGACAAATTCACTTGAGCAGGGCAGCTCGCTGAAAATCGACGCCGGTGACTACAGGTTCGTATGGCCTATACCGAACCATGAAATCGAGTCGCCGGGAACAGAGCTGGTACAGAATCCCGGGTACGAAAATATTGGATGAATATGAGACAGAAATATATTTTTAACCGTGCATTATTTGCGGTATTCGCTGTTGCGGCGATGTGCTGTACAGCCGGGTGCAAGGAAGAGTCCTGCACTCTGACAACTTCGGGAACGGAATATGTGATGTTCGCCGACACTCTGGCTATCTATCCTGTGATTGAGAACGGGACATTCAAGGTCCCTGTGGTCTCCACGGTCGCAAGGAAGTATGACCGCACTTTTGCAGTGGAGGTCGTAGACCGCGGCAGCAATGCCATAGAGAACTATCACTACCGCCTCAAATCCAATACGATAGTGATTCCTGCCGGAGAGGTGCGCACCGATGTAGAGGTCGAGGGTGTTTTCGGCAACATCAGTGCAACGGATTCTTTGGGCTTCACGCTCAGACTCGTGATTCCGCCGGAAATGGAGATGCCGGTGTATGGGGCGGACAAGGGCTTCGGAGTCGAGACAAAATGCGTTCTGATGAAGATCTGTCCGTTCGACATCAACAATTTCTGCGGATACTGTATGCTTACATCGACGTATCTCATCAATTATTCTCTTAACGGCTCATACCGGAGGCTCATCTGGACAGAACCGCACAAGACGCTTGAAAATACAATCGTATGCCACGACTGGATGTACGACGGCTACGATGTCAATCTTACGCTTAATCCGGAAGATCCCATGTCTCCCGAAGTGACCGTTGAAGCAGACCAGATAATCTGCGACGAGTGGACCGCATTCGGCATAATCCGGGGAGACAACAAGATACGTGTCGGAAACAGCCCTGTATATCCTGCGTTCTTCTATGGCTGCCAGAATTACCTGACCGTGTCTTTCCGTGCATACGTTACCGTTCTCGGAGGAGAATACGGCACTGTCGGGCATTATTACGGTGTCATGGAATGGATCAGCGACGAGGAAGCCGACAGGCTTATCAGGGAAGAAGGGATGACTATGGCGACAATGCCTCAGGGACGGCCTGCACATTAGACTGTCCAACCTGCTATCTTACTCTTTTTTATTAATTATAGTCATTAAAATTACGGACTTATGAAAACAAATTTATGGAAAATGGCATCGGCCCTGCTCATCGGTGTTGCCATGTCCTTTGCTTCTTGCAAAGATCCGGTGGAGGAAATCGTTCCCGTATTTCCGGAGCAGGTCAACTATACCGTTGAGCCTGGTGAATCTTATACCTTGACCATCAACCCCAACCTTCCGTGGGAGATCTCAATATCAGGCGACACACAGTTTTTCCGCATGATTTCAGGAGGCGAGCCTCTCCCTGTCGTAAGCGGGCAGGCCGGTGAGCATGAGCTTACAGTTCAGGCTATTGTTGACGAGACAGACTTTGACCAGCGTCAGTGCACCCTTACTATGACTATGGGAGGCAGAGACGAAGTCATCGCTGTCATTTCACGCAACGGCCGCGACAGAATCTTCAATGTCTATCCGGTAGTGACCGGCAACGACGGCTTTGAGTACGGTGACGACGGCTGGCTGTATGCTTCGGAGCCTGCTTCCGATTTCAGCCTTTATTTCGACGGAAACATTTTCCAGACCTATATGAAAGTCGAGGCCAATTTCGACTGGGCTTTGAAAGATTTTCCCGAGTGGGTGGATGCCGTAGAATTTGAAGGCAGATATGCGACATCAGGAAAGGCCAATGTACCTGCGGTTGTGTGCCTGCGCGGCGTAAATGAAAAATATCCTCTTGACGGTGCGAGCGGCAGCCTCGGTTTCGTGGTGAATTATAATCCGGATGATGCTGTCGCGGTAGATGCCGAAATCACTCTCTCGATAGAGCCTGTCAAGAATGTCTTTGCAGTGTCTGCATCCGAGTCCGTACGCTTCAATGCCGCTGGTGACTATTACAATGCCATGATGGGCGACTGGCAGTCTGGAATGGCTGCAAAGGGAAGTGTCATCGGAATTGACGGCGTGCAGGTTTTTGCTGTAGCGAGAAATTCATACGGCTCTTATGATATTGTCGGAACATCAAAGGACTATCCTTCTGTCAGCGGCGGTTGGGTGAATATCTCGATTGAAGCCGAGAATGATGCAGAGGTACTCAAAACATGGAATTACAGCATGACCGTTTCCGAGAATACCGGTGCGGCCCGCAGTGCCGAAATTATCGTTCTGCCGGGAACTGTTACGGTTGAGGACCCTGAGTTCGATCTGTTCACGTACTACGGAATCGATGAAAAGTACAGTGAATATGTTTACACAGTCCTGAACCAGGATGGCAAAGTCAGCGAAAATCCTGAGGGAGGAATGGTTTCCGCCGACAACGGCAAACTTGCAGCGGCAGGTGCGAAACTTGAGAAACTCAATCTTAAAGAGTATTATATGGAATATGTTGACGAAATATTCCAGGTAGGTGCGGACAACTATTATATGCTGACAGTTACAAAGCCGGAGGGACATTATGAATTGCAGTATGCAAAAGAACTCTGGAATGCAGTTCCGTACACCGCCGACTGGGGGTATCCTGAGGTTGACGAGAACCCTTCATGGATTACGGACATGACTGACAGATCATTCGATTTCAGTTTCACTGCGGACCAGGAGTATAATATGTTCTTCCTTGCCCTCCAGACCGGCGAAGACCTTGAAAGTTTTGCTGTCATTATGGTGTATTATAACCCTGAAGCTGAAATCGGAGGAGGCGATGATACAGGCTTGGTCTCTTTCCTCTATCCTGATTATGTCAGCGGTGCGACATTGAAAAAACTTTCGTCGGACAACGAACTGTATGAATATATCTACTCGGAGACCTACTGCCGTGAGATATATGAACTGACTTATACGACTGAATACCCTACAATGCCGATTCTCAAAGTGGACATCGATTATTCAAGCATAGTGAACTGGAATGAGGACAAGTGGCTTGACTATGATGCCGATGGCAATATGGTCTATATCAGTATGGATGCTGAAGAGTACAGCCAGGGCATGCTTGTGTTCCAGGATACATCTGCAGGATATGCGATGCCGGCATTGGTGATTGTCTGTACCCTGGCTATATAATATGATTTTCCCCCGCTCGTGCGGGCGGGGGAAATTTTTTATGAATCCGACTGTAATTGATAAAAAACAAAAGAGACATTTTTGATATGAGAATTTTCAGGTTTGCCATAATGCTTGTGACAGCTGCTCTTGCTGTCCCGTTCCTTGGCGGATGCTCCACGGAGGAACCTCAGGGCGGTACGGGCGATTATGGTTACGTGCAGTTCAAGCTGTACAAGGCTGCCTCATACGCTCCGGCCTCAAAAGCGGCGGACATAGACTATCTCTCCGACATAACGAAGGCAAGGATTACAATGAGGTATCAGGGGACTACACTCAATCAGACTCTTGTGTTTTCCGCAGCTGACAAGGATGCCGCGGAGTACGGTATACGAAGCGAAAAACTGCAGCTTCTTGCAGGGGATTATGAGCTCCTGTCCTTTACCGTATATGACAGGAATGACAGGGAAGGCCCGACTGTTTCGGATATGGAAGTGCGCTCATTCTCCGTCACGGCAGGCGGTATGACGGTGCATGATTTGACAGTTGGCTCATCTGTCGTGCCGTCACGAGGAAAAATACGCTTTACCGTAGTGAAGGACATGGGCGGTCTGGACAATGTACAGACCAAATCTCTTGACAACCATACTCTGGACGAGGCCAGGTACATCACTGTGCGTGTGGAGAGGACATCCAACAATACGCAGACTGAATTTGCGGTGATTCCTGTCAAATTCTCGGTTCATTTCAATGACGATGACGACGATGCGAACATATATCCGGACGGCTATGCCTCCGACAGGAATTTCGGCTATCAGACGTCTTCGCTGAAAGCAGACTCACTGCTGTACCTTCCTGCCGGGGAATACAGGGTAAGGTCATTCACCCTGCTTGACAATTACAAGACCGGATTCGAGACAAGGAGTTTCGACCGTTCTTCGGCACCTGTGTTTGAAGTCGCCGACAACCGGACCACCGATGTGAAAATTCCGGCCCTTCTCGGCATGGAGGCCCAGTATCTCCAGGATTATTATGCACTTTACGAGATATGGAAGTCGCTCGACGGCCCGAACTGGTATTACCGCGGAGAAAGCTACACCGCCGGCACGAACTGGGATTTCAACAAAGACCCGGATCTCTGGGGCGACCAGCCGGGCGTGCGCCTGCACAATAACGGTCGTGTCGCCTCCGTCGATATCGCCGATTTCGGAATCAGGGGAGACCTTTCCCCTGCAATCGGCCAGCTTACCGAACTTGTGCAGCTTTATCTAAGCACGCACAACGACAGGAATAACTATGATTTCACCGACCCTGGCTCGGCAGCCATGCTCTCACGTACCCGCATGGAGCGCCACAAGAAATATCTGGCCGAGACTTGGCCTCTGACCCAGCTGTCCGAACCTATCGCTTTCGGATTTGCAGAGAAGAAAGAATCCGTGCCTGAGGTGGCCCTGCACGGAAAGGGCTATACCGAAAGGCAGATTTATGCAATGGAACGCGAGCGCGGCATACGGCCTATGGACACCAATCCGGGAGTCCTCACGAGCGGCCTTACCTCGCTTCCTGAGGAAATAGGCAATCTTTCCAAAATGGAGTATTTGTTTGTTTCCAATTGCAAGATCAAGTCTCTGCCGAGTCCTGAGGCAATGTCCAGACTGACTTCACTTACGGATTTCGAAATGTACAACTGCCACGAACTGGAAATGGACGGCGCAGCCGTGGCTTCATTGTCCGCACTTCCTTCCCTTGTTTCCATAAATATAGGAAACAACAACCATTGGACACCTGAGCAGTGCGAAAATCTGATCGCATGCCTTGCCCATGGTCCGAGTGCGGAAAAAATACAGATTCTTTATTTTAACAACAACAGGCTCAGCGCGATAAGAAACAAGGATTTCAGCTGTTTCAAGAAACTCGGCCTGCTCAACATGGTTGACAATGAGATAGAGACTGTGGAGCGGTTCGGAGGCGACATCGCAATTGTACAGTTGTATCTCGACAACAATAAAATCAAGGAAATTCCTGACAATGAGGGTGATGAAAAATTCTGCAATATGGATGACATGGAGACTCTCTCCATCACCCGCAATCAGCTGGAGGCTTTTCCTGACATCTTCGATGCCAAGAGCATCTTCACTATCGGCTCGGTGGACTTGTCATACAATAATATATCCAGAGTCTCCGGAGGCGAAAATTTCAATGGCATAAATGTGAAGACACTGAGCCTTGCGAGCAACAATTTCAAGACATATCCGCTCGAATTCACGCATAGCAACTCCATTGTATCCGTATATAATTTCCGCGGCAACGGAATGACGGAAATAGACAAGGATGCGTTCGACTATACAAAGCCGAACAGGGACAAACTTACATATACGCAGACATTCGATTTCTCGTACAACAGACTGGATGACCTGCCTGCCACTTTCGGAGATTCGGCCTTCCCTTATCTGTACAGCATCGATCTGTCGTACAATGCCTTCAAAAAGTTCCCTTATGAGCCTCTCAACTATACCAACCTTACTGCATACGCCGTGAGGGGACAGAGGGACGGAAACGGCCGGCGCATTCTCAAGGAGTGGCCGACCGGACTTTACAACCACAGGGGACTCAGGGGCTTCTATATAGGCTCCAATGCCTACGAGAGGATTGAGGACACGATTTCAACCCTGATTTATTATTTCGACATAAGCGACAATCCGGACCTCGAGTTCGATGCTTCCGGCATCTGCTATGCGTGGCGCGCCGGTGCGTATATCCTTATATATGACAAGTCGCAGAATATCCTCAATTGCCCTGAAATGCTTAACTGATAAATTATGAGAATATATAGAACAGCAATTTTATCTGTGGCGGCCCTGGTGCTCGCATTCTCCTGCAATAATCTGCATCCGGAGATTCCTTTTGATGCCGGTGACCGGGAACTGTCCTTCGGGGCTGTCGGAGGAAGCAGGGCTGTGAAGATCTCGGCTGACGGAGAGTGGGTAGCCTCTTCGGGAGAGCCGTGGATTACGATTTCTCCGGCCAACGGGCGCGGCAGCGGCTCATGCAATGTGATAATAGATTCATCGCTTGTCCTGACACAGAGGACAGGGCGTGTGAACATAAGGAAAATCGACAATGACGAGGTTGTCAGCATCGCTGTCACCCAGGACGGATTCGAGTATGCGATCACTGTCGAGAAAGAGAGTGTTTCTATACCGGAGTTCGATGTTCTGAACAAGAGGTATTTTGATGTGAAGGTTAAGGCCAATATTCCTTTCGATGTCAAGATACCCGACAATGCCTCATGGCTGACCCTCGACAGTTCAAACAAGGGGCTTGAACTTGACCGTGGAGTGCGTCCGCGCGATGTCAGGCTGCGTTTCAGGTGGAATGTAAGTTCTCTGCCGCAGGAGCGCATTGCCGAAGTCAAGTTTGTTCCGAAAGACCAGACGGCCGTTTTGTCGAGACAGGACATTCTTACCGTTGTCCAGAGTGCCGCCGAGGAAATCACTCAGGACCGCCGCGGAGACTCTCTTGCGGTGATGGGAACAGGACGTTCCGTCGGCCAGTGGTACGGTTTCGATTCCTCTATGCCCATGGACAGGTGGAACAATATCGTTCTGTGGAAAGCTGACGACATCGGATATATAAGGCAGTTCGTAGCAGACGACAGGGAACATCTTCTCGAAGAACGCGAGGCGCTTGCGCAGGACAATCCGCTCAGGAATCTTGGCGAGGCCGACTATCTTGAGGCAGTCGCCCAATCGTATATAGGGCGTGTGCGGCATGCCGGGTTTACCATGGTGACAACGCGTGAGGCTCTGCCTCTGGAAGTCCAGTATCTCAGGGCAGCGGAGTCGCTTACATTTGCAAGCAACACGAATACCTTTCTGCTTGACCTCAGTACGGGAACAGCCCTGAACAATCTTACGCAGCTCAGGAGGCTCACTGTACAGGCATACGGCCTTACCGAACTTGACCGCGGAATCACGGCCCTGAAGAATCTGGAGTATGTCAATTTTGCCAGCAACAACTTCCAGACATTTCCGAGTGTACTTACGCCGGAGAATTTTCCGCGCCTTCATGCTATCGTAGCCAATGCCTGCCAGCGCAATGTCGCCTATGACTTGTCCAATACGACAGTCAAGGATCTCGGAGGATTCATCGGCGACACCAGACCGGGAGAGGACAATGCCGACGGGATATGGAAGACGTTCCTTACATGGGAGAAACTCGATACTCTCATTCTGTCTGTGAATTATCTCCAGGGAACGGTTCCTGACGACAGCGCTGTGAGGAAACTCGGAATCCGCGACTATACGGAGGCGGACAGGGGAGACTCCCTGACAGTGGATTTCATAAAGCTCGGCCTGCCGCGGGTAATGCCTAACATGAAGAGGTTCGCAATAAACTACAACAGGATATGCGGAGAACTTCCGATGTGGATTCTGTATCATCCGAACCTCGATTACTGGATGCCTGATACTTTCATCTTCTCACAGGAGGGAACCGATCAGAACGGTGTAGTGTCTGCGTTTACCAATGTGCCTATAAGCCTCAGCAATTACAGCACGGTTCCGGGCAACAGCGGAAGCTACTATGATATTCATCCGTACAAGCTGACTGCCAAAGATTAGAGTTAAATAATAGTAACATTTGCGAAACTTGCGCTAAACAATGAAGAAATATTTCTATATATTTTGCGCGGCCCTGTCGCTTTCCGCAGTCTCCTGCGGGATTGACGGGACTGTCGGCGGAACAGAAAACGGAAACCTGCATATTGCGAAGATTCCTGATGATGTCGTGGCCGGTGAGCTGCTTGTGAGGTTCGATCCTAAGGTCAGCGACATACTTGACCGTGTGCTTCCTGCCACAAGAAGCGGCGGAGCTGCATCGCGTTCGGGTATCGTCACTGTAGATGAGGTGCTGGAGCTTGTGGGCACATACCGGATAGAACGTGTCTTTCCATTCGATTCGAGGACGGAGAAGAATTCGCGCGACGCCGGCCTGCATCTGTGGTACGTGGTGCGTTTCAGCGAAGAATTCACCCTCGATGAAGTAGCCCGCAGGCTCTCTTCCCTCGGCGAGGTGCAGCACGTGGAGCTTAACAGGACAATTAAAAGGGCCTATACCGGAAAGGCCGTGCCTTTTGTTCCCGGAACTGTCATGACGAAGGCCGGTACAGGACGCTTCGACGACCCTTATCTTTCATACCAGTGGGATATGGTCAACAACGGCAATATGTTCACCGTAAATGATGCCGGAGAGACCGTGTACAAATCCGTTGCCGGAGCCGATGTCCGGGTGACGGAGGCCTGGGAAAAGTGTACCGGCGATCCTTCCATTGTCGTGGCTGTGCTTGACGAGGGGGTGGATTTTACCAACCCGGAGCTTCGGCCTAATATGTGGACCAATCCCGGCGAGCCTGTATACGGAGGCGACGATGATGCCGACGGGAACGGCTATCCCGGTGACAGGCACGGATTTAATTTCGTAAGAAACATAGGTCTGATCACGACAGACGATGTAAATGATTCCGGACACGGCTCGCACGTCGCCGGTGTCATTGCTGCCCAGAACAACAACGGCTACGGCATGGCTTCCATTGCGGGAGGAACGCCCGACAGTCCGGGTGTCAAGATAATGAGCTGCCAGATTTTCTCCGGAGCGTTGGCCACTTCCGCCCTCGCACAGGTAAGGGCCGTGAAATATGCCGCCGACAACGGTGCCGTCATCCTCCAGTGCAGCTGGGGATATATTTCCGGTGCGGCAAACGGCTATATCTACGGCCAGGGATATTCCGACGACGAGATGTGGATGGCCTACAGTCCTATAGAGAAAGTGACCTTTGATTATTTCATTCATAATGCAGGTTCGCCCAACGGCGTGATAGACGGAGGAATAGCAATCTTTGCTGCCGGCAACGAAAATGCGCCTATGGCCTGCTATCCTGGAAAATACGGCGACTATGTTGCCGTGGCGGCAACTGCCGCAGACTGGACTCCTGCCGCATATACAAATTACGGCCCGGGAACAGACATCTGTGCGCCGGGCGGAGACCAGGACTATTACTGGGATTTCACTGATGCGGCGGCGGGATATAAGAGGGGCGAGCGCGGCTGTATTCTGTCTGTTCTTCCCAAGCACGTGTCCGCAAACGGTTTCGGTTACATGGAGGGTACTTCAATGGCCTGTCCTCATGTGTCAGGGGTCGCGGCTCTCGGACTGTCGTATGCCGCCAAACTGCGCAGGCATTTCACGGCCGATCAGTTCAAGGAACTGCTGTACAGTACAGTTACTCCGGCCGCAGACATAGAAAAGACCTGGCCTTCTACAAAGATGTACAAGGATTTTTCAACGGAAGTGGAGAATGTCCCTGCTTCCATGAACCTTGTTTCTTACAAAGGGCAGATGGGGGCAGGACAGGTAAATGCGGCGAAACTCCTCGATGCGATCGAGGGTGCCGGTACGGCCATGACCTTCCCTAACATATATGTCGCTGCAGGTTCTTCAGTCGAGGTCATCCCTGCAATATATTTTCCTCAGGGGGCTACCGGCTTCAAGACTTCGATAAACGATCCTTCCGTAGCCGGATGTTCATACGATGCCGCCTCAGGCAAAATGACATTCAGGGGACTGAAAGACGGCATGACTAAGGCTACGGTATCTGCCGGAGGAAAAAGTTTCGGGTTTGTCATAACCGTAAGGTCTGACGCAGGTGATTACGGCTGGCTTTAGGAATATGCTCATGGTGCCGGTTCGTTTACAGGGATTTATGTTCTGCCTTCTGCTGACGGCCGTGACTGCCGCTGCACAGGTAAGGACAGTGCCTAAGGAATTGCTGGACAGCATTGCGAATCCGGTCGAGGCTGAACAGAGTTCTTTGATGAAATTCGTCACGAAGCGCATTGTCACCGGGGAAATAGGTGAAGACGAGACGCCCGTATACGACTTCCGCTTTGTGAACAGAGGGGACAGACCTTTGGAAATCAGGCATATCACTGCATCATGCGGCTGTGTTTCCGCGAAATGCGATGAGCGGAGGATACAGCCGGGCGACAGCGGCAAGATTTCCGTGACGTATTATCCGAAAGGCCACCCGGGAAAGTTCGAGCGCAGGATTTTTGTCTATACAGATCTTTCTGCCACGAAGCCTACGGCCGTGCTTTATCTGGTTGCGGCTGTGCGGCAGGGAAATGACAGGAGTTACCTGTTCCCGCATCAGCTGGGGCAGATAAGGATGAAAGTGAGGGAATTCACTTTCAGAAGCGATATGAAGGATGTCGTGTGCCTTGATTTCCTGAACACTGGGGACAGTCCTGTCACTCCGCGTATTGCAGAGGCTATGCTGCCTGCCTATATCAGGGCGTGGTGCGGGACTCCAGACGTGGAGCCGGGCAGGGAGGGCGAGATATGCATCGCTTTTGATCCTGACAAGTTTGCCGAAATCGCGGCTGCAGGCCGTCAGGGGCCGGCCGCTGCAGTGCGCGTGCCCCTGATTCTCGAAGGGCTCGGTGTCCCTCCGCGGGAATCGTCGATAATGCTGAATATTGATTGAAAATAAGTTTTGGTATGAATAATATATTGAAAGCTGCACTTTTGGCAGTTGTCTTTTTTGCCTTTGCCTCCTGCAGAAAGCCTGTGGAGGAAACGATTGAGTATCTTGATGTCACAGCCGGCAATCTGGCGGGGGACTGGAAACTTGAGACATGGAATGACGGTCTTGCTCCTGAGGGTGATGTGGCTGTCTACATCAGGTTCATCCGCAAGAATTCCAGATATGAAATGTATTCCAATGTCGGCTCCATGGAATTTGTGAGACAGACAGGAGATTTCGTGATTCTCACCGATGAACTGGCAGGCTATATCATCAGGGGCAGCTATGACAATACTCTTAACGAGGAGTGGAACCACAGATATATTGTCCGTCTTACAGACGGCAAAATGGAATGGACTGCATACGACAATCATGCCGATGTCTGTGTCTATGTCAGGTGCGATATTCCTGACGAAATAGTCTCTGCGTTTCCTCCTGTTGAAGAATAAGTCTTTTTCTGTATTTAATGGCCAGGCTGATTCTCATGACTGACTTTTCAGAAGCCTACGCAAGAGGACTTCTGCTCGGCATTGTGCGCTATACCCATGAGATAGGGGAGGCGTGGAGCATCTGCCGCCTGCCTTTGACTGTACGGGCGCAGTACGGCATTCAGGCTGTGGTCGATTACGCGTTGCGTACCCAGGCCGATGTCGTCATAGGGCAGTTTGACAAAAGCGATGATGTAAGTCTGTTCGCCAAGAATGGAATCATAGCCCTGGCACAGGACTTCAAGGTCCGCTTTACGGAAATCGCAAATATTACCGGCCAGCATTTCGAGGCAGGTGCAATGGGGGCGAAGTATCTCATGAAAAAGGGATTCCGGAATTTCGCGTACTACGGAATACAGAATATTGTCTGGTCTGACGAGAGATATATCGGTTTTCGCGACACTATAAGGAGGGCGGATCCTTCCTATACTTTTTCAGAACTGCTTGCACTCCAGCCCGACACATGGGACTACGACTATGAGAAAATCGCCGAGTGGCTTCTTTCCCTGCCCAAACCTGTGGCAATTATGGCCTGTGATGACAATCAGGCCTATTACATAACGGAGGTCTGCGGCAGAATAAGCGCAGACAGGACAGGGGCCCATGTCCGGATTCCCGAGGATATCACGCTGCTCGGAGTCGACAATGACGAGACCATCTGCCGTCTGTCGATACCCAACCTGTCATCGATAAACCAGGATGTTGAGAAAGGAGGCTATGAAGTCGCGCGTATGATCGACAGGCTTCTGCATGACCCGTCATCGCGGGCAACTGACATCGTTGTGCCCATTACCGATATCGTTACCCGTACATCATCGGACATATTCGTAAACCAGGACCCGTATATCGCAAAGGTCCTCAGATATATTCACGAAAATATCGCGACAAGGCTCTCCGTCGATGAACTTGTCGCCCAGGTGCCTCTTTCGCGCAGGCTTCTCGAATCCCGGTTCCGCAAGAGCATGAGGACTTCCATCTACGATTACATACAGCAGGTGCGTGTCGACAAGGTCGCCCAGCTGCTCTGCGGAGGCAGCACGGTCTCCGAGGCCGCATTTGAGCTTGGCTTCTCTGACATCAAGAACGTGTCACGCATATTCAAGAAAATAAAGGGTGTTTCCCCGTCTGATTACCGCAAATTAAAAAGCAAGTAATCTTATCTCCGCTTTCATTGCTTGCGTAATCTGAGGATACAAAAACGCAATTCGCGACCGGACGCAAAATTATAAAGGATAATTTTGCATGACCACAGCCGGTATTGACTCCAGATTGAAAAGTATGGCCTTTACAAGGCGTACCAGTGTTCCGATTTTGTCGTATGCCGGAGATAAAATTAATGACAGATGAAACGTATTGTCTATTTTGCATTGCCTGCCGTATTGCTTTATGGATGTTGTCTGCGGCAATATGATCCGGCCGCAATGGCTGATCCGATGATAGGAACCGGCTTTCATGGCCATACTTTTCCGGGTGCGACAGCCCCTTACGGAATGGTGCAGCTTAGTCCGGACACCCGTACAGAGGGTTGGGATGCCTGTTCCGGCTATCATTATTCAGATGATTCCATCCTCGGATTTTCTCATACCCACCTTAGCGGAACAGGCTGTGCAGACCTTGCCGATGTGCTGTTCTATCCGGCCTCGGCAGAACCGGAACTGTCTGACGGAGGGCTTTGGAAGAGGCCGCCTTACCGTTTTTCCCATGATGACGAGACCGCTTCCTGCGGCTATTATTCAGTCAATTTCAGAGAGGCCGGCATAATGGCGGAACTTACCGCAGCACCACGTACCGGTGTGCACAGATACCGTTTTGCCGGAGAGGGAAGACGGTATGTCATAATAGACCTGCTGCACTCTCTTGAGGGCGAGACCGTTGACATGAGAACCCTCAGACAGACCGGGGCGGACGAAATCTCAGGAATGAGGCGCACCCAGGGCTGGGTGGCCGACCATTATGTCTATTTCTCCGCGAAATTTTCCGAGCCATTCGAAAATGTCGAAATAATCGGCGGCAAGCAGGCCTGCCTGACTTTTTCCGGAGATACCGACTGCCTTGTCGCGGCTGTCGGGCTGTCTTCCGTGAGCGAGAAAAATGCCGCTTTAAACCGTGTTTCGGAAGTCCCGGTGCTTGACTTTGACGCTGTTTATGCCGGAACGCTGGAGCAATGGCGCAGAGAGCTGGGGCAGTTCCGTGTCAAGGGAGGCACGAAAAAGAGCCTGAAGAATTTCTATACAGCCCTGTACCATACCAAAATGTGTCCGAACATAATGAATGATGTCAACGGGGAATACCGGAGGCATGACGGTACAATAGCCGTAGTGCCGCCGGGCCGTAAGTACTGGTCCACATTCTCGCTCTGGGACACCTGGCGCTCATGGCATCCGCTCCAGACCCTTGCCGATACTTCCTTTGTGAACGATATGATCCGGAGTTTGCTGGATATGTATGACCACAGCGGCGAACTTCCTGTATGGCCGCTTGCATCGGGAGAGACAGGCACGATGATAGGATACCATTCCGTTTCCGTGATTGCCGATGCCTATATGAAAGGCATAAGGGGCTATGATGCCTCCCGCGCGCTTGAGGCAATGGTGCATTCTTCCGATATAAACGGCAAAGGTTCGGATTTGTATACCGAATACGGCTATGTCCCTGCAAATGTGAGGGCCGAGTCAGTTGCGCTTACCCTCGAATATGCCTACGACGACTGGGCAATATCACGCATGGCCGAAGCCATGGGTAAAGATGACATTGCGGAGAAATACCGCAGGCGTGCGGAGAACTATATCAATGTATTCGACGGAAACACTTCGTTTTTCAGGGGGCATCACGACAACGGGCTTTGGACCGAGCCGTTCGATTCTTTCTCGATCGGACGTGACTATACGGAGGCGACCCCGTGGCATTACCGCTTTGCCGTTCCTCATGACGTAAACGGCATGGAAGCACTTTTCGGAGGACGCGAACGCTTTGTGGCGGCCCTCGATGACCTGTTCACGATCGAGTCGGACAATTCTGCGATAGACCTTGACGATGTAACCGGATTTGTCGGACAGTACGCCCACGGCAATGAGCCGAGCCATCACATGGCCTATCTGTACTCCTATGTGGGTATGCCGTGGAAGACCCAGGAAATGACCCGCAGGCTTCTTGAAGAGATGTACGGCGTTTCGCCGGAGGGAATAATCGGAAACGAGGACTGCGGACAGATGTCTGCCTGGTATGTGCTTTCGTCTCTCGGCCTTTATCCTGTTTGTCCTGGCTCGAACCAGTTCGTCCTGACTTCGCCTCAGTTCAGTGAAGTGTCTGTGAGACTTGCCGGAGGGAATACCCTTGTAATTAAGTCTGACAGGCCGAAGAAACGTTATGTGAAGTCTGTCACATTCAACGGGGAGCCTGTCGAAGCCAACTGGATCAGCTACGACAGACTTATGAAAGGCGGCACTCTGGATTTTGCCATGTCGTCAGTTCCGGAATACGGACGCGGCATATCTCCTGAGTCCATGCCTTATTCAATGACAGAAAACGGCTTTGTGTCTGTCCCTTATACAGATTCACGGATTAATCTGTTTGTGGATTCCCTGGAATTCAGGCTTTATACGAATACGGCAGGTGCCTGCATACGCTATACGCTTGACGGCAGCGAGCCGGGACCGGAATCGCTCCTGTATACAGAGCCTTTCATGCTGTATGAGTCCATTACTGTAAAGGCAAAGGCCTTCAAGGACGGTCTGGATGACAGCAGGACTGTAGTGTTCAATGCAGAGAAAGCGGATTTTCTGCCTGCTGTTGCCGACAATGCCGGCAGGCACGGAGTGAACTACTCATACCGCAGGGGAACATTCTCCAGAACAGCCGACATATTGTCTGCTCCTGAGTCCATGCGGGGCACTATGCCTTGCCCGTCAATTGAAGATGCCCCGGACGAAGACCACTATGCATATATTTTCAGCGGTCTGGTCGATGTGCCTGAAACCGGGGTGCGGGAATTCATGACAAAGAGCGACGACGGCAGCGTCCTGTATATAGACGGGCGCAGGGTCGTAAATAACGACGGTTCCCATGCCGCGATTTCCGCCACCGGACGCATAGCCCTCTCCAAGGGACTGCACAGGTTCAGTCTGCTGTATTTCGAGGACTATGAGGGTCAGTATCTCGGCTGGGGCTGGAAGCAGGTCGGGGAGCAGGACTTTTGCGAAATACCGGAAGACAGACTTTATACAATTGAAAATTAACCAATAAATACAGAGTATATGATAAATTATACTGCATTTCTGGCTGGCGCGGCTGCATTGGCAATGTCTGCAACCGTTGCCGCCCAGTCTCCGATGAGGATTCATTCACACAATGACTATACAAGGGAGGTGCCTTTCTATGAGGCATATTCCCAGAAAGTCACCTCAATCGAGGCCGATGTTTTCCTGAAGGGAGGACATCTTCTTGTCGGCCATGAACTTGAGGACCTTACACCAGACATGAGCTTTGAACGCCTTTACTTGCAGCCGATTGTATCATTGTTCAAAAACAACGGCTCACGTGCCTGGAAGGACTCCGATGAAATTCTACAGCTGATGGTTGAGATAAAATCCGGGACTGCACCGGCGATGAAAGCCCTCGTGTCCATGCTGAAAAAATATCCGCAGGTTTTCAATCCTGCAGTCAATCCTTATGCAGTAAGGGTTGTCATTACCGGAAATGTCCCGTCTCCGTCTGAATTTACAAAATATCCTGACTGGATCAGCTTTGACGGCATTATAGATGCCGTATATACTCCGGAGCAGCTGGACCGCGTGGCCCTGTTCAGCACCGATTTCAGGGCATGGTCGTCATGGAACGGCAAAGGGGCGATACTTCCTGCCGAATATGAAACCCTTATGGGACTTATAGACTATGCGCACGAGTGCGGCAAACCGATACGTTTCTGGAATGCGCCTGAGGGCACGACGGTCTATTATACTTTCCTCAATATGGGAATCGACTTCATGAATACCGACATCCCGGCTGTCTGCGCTGCTTTCTATTCCGATTTCGGCAACAAGAATTTCTGTATAGGCGACCATATGCAGAGTGCCTCGGATGGAGTTACAGGAACAAAGAAACTGGACAAGACAACGAGGAATTTCAGCGGTTTCAGGAATGAGAAAATGGTGCTTTCAGAAAATATATCCATTTATACCCCTACATACGAAAGCGATGCCTCCGCCCGTCCTGTCAAGAATATAATTTTCCTTATCGGTGACGGAATGGGACTGAACCAGATAACTGCCGGAGCATACGCCAACCGCGGACTCACGCTTCTGAACATGAGATACATGGGCCTTCAGATAAATCAGGCTGCTGACTCGTTCACGACAGACAGTGCCGCCGGAGGAAGCGCACTTGCTACAGGCAAGGCCCACAACAACAGGCATATATCCATGTCGCCGGACGGGGTTGCCTATCCGTCCCTTTCGGATTTCTTCTATGAAAAGGGCAAATCCATAGGAGTCGTTTCACTCGGCAACATAGTCGATGCCACTCCTGCGGCATTCTACGGACATTGCACGGAAAGAGACAGTTCCGATGTGCTTACACGCTATCTGCTCGACGGCAGAGTCGATGTCCTGTGCGGAAGCGGAATCGGCCAGTTCACCAAGAGGAACGACGGGCTTGACCTTATAGGAATGTTGTCTTCGCAATACAGCTTTATACGCGATGCCGGCGGCATTACGGCTGCGTCAGGCAAGGTTATATGTGTAGATGAGAGTATGGGCGAGGCTGCCGAGGAGGCAAACATAGGCCTGCTTGCAGATGTAACGCGCTCATCCATTGCAAAACTTCAGGAACGCAGTGACAACGGATTCTTCCTTATGGTCGAAGGGGCGAAAATCGACTATGCCGGACATTCTCGCTGTCTGCCGGGTTCCGTAATCGAGATGCTAAGCTTCGACATGGCTGTCGCCGAGGCCCTGAAATTCGCAGACGCGGACGGGGAGACCCTCGTCGTAGTGACTGCCGACCATGAAACCGGAGGCCTTTCCATTGTGGACGGCGATGCTGACACAGGCCGCATCCTCGGTGTATATATAAGCGACGACCATACTCCTGCCATGCTGCCCGTATTCGCATACGGGCCTGGTTCGGACAAGTTCATAGGCGTGTATAAGAATACCGCCATACCCGAGCGCATCAAGTCCCTTGCCGAATAACGACAAATTCTTACAGTATGAACATTTTCGGAAAACTGATTCTTACATTGCCGGCCCTGGTTTTCTGTGCAGGACTTTCTGCACAGGACCTGAAGTCCGGCCCGTATGGGCTGCCATACAAGAATACATACGTGAAAGACATTTTCGTGGCTGAAAATCCTTACAGGACAGTCCGTCCTGAAACTGTGCAGCCGAAATCCTTTGCAGAGGCCAGAAAGCTTCTTCCTTCTCCGGTCTGGGCCGGACATGAAAAGGAAGTGGAGATGTACTGGCAGGCATGGAAGATTGCAATCGGCAACATCCGCCAGCCGCAGCCTGAGTCCGGCTTTGCCTCCCCTTATCTCGATGTGGCATACAACGGGAACATCTTCATGTGGGATTCATCGTTTATGATGCTGTTCGCGAGGTATGGATACAGATTCTTTCCTTTCCAGGGGACACTGGACAATTTCTATGCAAAGCAGCATCAGGACGGCTTCATCTGCCGCGAGATCAGGGCCGACGGTTCCGATTGCTTTGAACGGTATGACCCGACCTCGACCGGCCCGAATCTCCTCCCGTGGGTAGAACTGGCCTATTACCGCCAGTTCGGTGACATCGACCGGCTTCATCGCGTGTTTCCTGCACTGTGCGCATACGCCAACTGGTGGAGGCTCAACCGCACCTGGCCTGACGGAACCTACTGGTCGAGCGGCTGGGGTACGGGAATGGACAATATGCCGAGGGTAAAAGACGGCTACAGCCCGATATTTTCGCACGGCCACATGGTCTGGCTCGACACTAATCTCCAGCAGATGCTCGTGGATGAATGTCTGTTGCAGATAGGCTTTTATATCGAGCGTTGGCAGGAAATCGAGGACATGGAGGACGAAATGAAGTGGCTCAGAAGCTACGTGAACGAAAATATGTGGAACGAAGAGACCGGTTTCCTGCATGACCGCTATGCCGACGGCTCACTTTGCAGTACAAAAGGCATCGGGGCATACTGGGCTTTGCAGACAGATGTACTCGACCGTGACAGGCTTGACCGTCTTGTTGCTCATCTTTCAGACACTCTTGAATTTATGCGCCCCCATACGGTTCCGTCGCTTTCCGCAGACCATCCGAAATACAATCCGCTCGGCCGCTATTGGCAGGGAGGCGTGTGGCCCGGAACGAATTATATGGTCATAGACGGACTATGGAAAAAAGGCTATCTTGACGAAGCCCGCCGTATTGCCGACAACCATTACAGTGCGGTGTTCGAGGTTTGGAAAAATACCGGTACATTCTGGGAGTATTATGCTCCTGAGAAGATTGAGCCGGGCTTTATGGCAAGAAAGGATTTTGTGGGCTGGACAGGGCTTCCGCCTGTCGCAGTGTTCATCGAATATATACTTGGAATCAAGTCCGACTGGTCAGAGGGAAAGGTTGAGTGGGATATACGCAATCATGAGGAGCACGGCATATCCAATTATCCTTTCGGCCCTGACGGAGTGCTGAAACTGAATGTCCGCAAGCGTTCTTCCCTCTCTCAGAAACCTGTAGTCACAGTCGGGACCAATGTGCCTTTCGACCTTGTCGTAAGGTGGGGCGACGGCCAGACCGCGACAGTGCATATAGAGAAATCAGGGACTGTCCAGCTTTAGACTTTGTAAAATCAGACAGAATACAATTGTATGAAACGTATAATCATATTTGCGGTTTGGGCTATGGCTTCCGCGTTCTCTTCCTCTGCACAGGAACTCAGGTTCAGCAAGGACGGGACTTTCAGAATAGCCCAGTTTACGGATATGCACCTGAATGCCTCCACTCCGTACAAGGAGGGGCAGGCGGAAAAGACCTTTGCCCGTCTGAGCCGTGTGGTGAACGGAGAAAAGCCTGATGTGTTGATGTTTACCGGTGATATTGTCACCGGTAAGCCTGCAATCGGGATGTGGACAAGGCTGATTGACTCGCTCAATGTCTACAGGCTGCCTTTCTGTGTGATGTTAGGCAACCATGATGCGGAGCAGGAACTGACAAGGCAGCAGATTGCCGGGCTTGTGACAGGTTCGCCGTACAGTCTCAATGCTCTCGGTGAAAACGGGGAACTTGCCGATATGGAGCTTGCCGTAATGCCTTCCTCCTGCGGCAAAGGGCCTCAGGCCCTGCTGTACTGTATGGATTCCCATGACTATTCCACAATAGAGGGGCTGGACGGGTACGGCTGGTTCACGTATGACCAGGTGGCATGGCTAAGGAACAGCTGCATGGCAAGGACTGCCGCCAACGGAGGAAAGCCGGTGCCTTCACTTGCGTTTTTCCATATATGCCTGCAGGAATACGTGCCTGCCTGGAGTGACCGCAGCAACAGCCATATAGGGCGCGCTGCGGAAAGCGAATGTCCGGGTGTCCTGAATACAGGAATGTATTCGGCAATGGTCGAGTCAGGAAGCATCATGGGAGTCTTTGTCGGTCATGACCATGACATAGACTACATTGTGGCCCGGCATGGAATCGCGCTCGGCTACGGCAGATATTCCGGTGACGACACTGTCTACAATAATCTTCGCCATGGTGTCCGCATGATTGTCCTTAATGAAGGCAGCCGTGGATTCAGTTCATGGATTTCCGAGGACGACGGCCGTGTGGCCGACCATATCGACTTCGACGGAAAAATAAACAAGCATAAGTAAACGCCATTCCGCAGAACCTGTTTGTTATGGATTGCCTGCCATCTTTTCGCAACGCTGTGTTTTGTGCAGCCGCTGCCGTATTGTCCCTGTCTTCATGTTCCGGTGTGCAGACTCCTGGAATTGTTCCGCTTCCGTGTTCTGTAGAGTCCGGAAAGGGCGTATTCGGTCTTTCGCCTGATGTTCCCGTGTATGTCTGCCCTGACGCAGAGGAAATGCGCTATGCCGCAGATGAACTGAAAGGACTGCTTGTGCGTGTCATGGGAGCTGGCCTGTGCCCGGAATTCTTTTTCTGTGACAGCCTGCACAAGGACGGCAGGCCTTGTGTCTCCGTTGTTCTGTGCGACAGCCTTGCAGCGTCTTCGTATGTGCTGGACATATCGGACGGGTCGCTGACTCTTGCCGGAGGCGATGCCGCCGGGGTGTTCTATGCCGTGCAGACCCTCAGACAGCTGATACAGGGCTGTTCATGCGTAAACGGAAGCATTTCCCTGCCTGCAGTGACGGTCCGGGATTGTCCTGCGTTTGAATACCGCGGAGTTATGCTCGATGCAGCAAGGCATTTCTTTACCGTTGAGGATGTCAAGACCCTCCTTGACATAATGGCAATTCACAAGATGAATGTTTTCCACTGGCACCTGACTGATGACCAGGGATGGAGGCTTGAAATCGACTCTTGGCCAGAACTTGTGCGGACCGGTTCTGGCCGCAGGCGGACAATCATAGGAAAAGATCCTGGAGGGGAGTATGACGATACGACGCAATATGACGAGACACCTTATTCGGGTTATTATTCAAAGGCCGATGTCAGGGAGATTGTCGGGTATGCCGCCTCCAAATTCATAACCGTAGTGCCGGAGATTGAGTTTCCGGGCCATGCTGTCGCCGCGATCGCTTCTTATCCGTGGCTCGGGTGCACCGGCGAGAAATTCGAGGTCAGGCAGACATGGGACATAGATGACCGTGTGTTCTGCATGGGCAGAGAATCCACATTCGGCTTTTTTGAGGACGTGCTCGGAGAAGTTGCCGAGATGTTTCCGTCGGAATACATACATATCGGAGGAGACGAGTGTCCGTCGAAGATGTGGGAGAACTGCCCCGAATGCCGGAAGCGTATGGAGGAGCTGGGGCTCGATTCGTTCCGTCAGCTTCAGGGGTACGGTACCGGGCGCATTGAAAAATGCCTCAGCAGGCTCGGGCGCAGCATCATAGGCTGGGATGAGATTCTGGAGGCAGGTGTGCCGGAATCAGCGGTAGTGATGTCGTGGCGCGGCTGTGAAACCGGGGCCGAAGCTGCCGGGAAAGGAAACCGTGTTATAATGTGTCCTTCCGGATATTGCTATTTTGACTATTACCAGTCTGAGGACCATGAGGCCGAGCCGCTTGCGTGGGGCGGTCTTCTGCCTATTGAGAAAGTGTACGGCTTCGACCCTTGCGCCGGACTGGATGAAAATGAGAAATCACTTGTGCTCGGTGTCCAGGCAAACCTGTGGACGGAATACATACCGGATTTCAGCCATGCGGAATATATGCTTCTTCCGCGTCTTGCGGCAATGTCCGAGGTCGCGTGGAGCGGTTGCCGAGGCAGGGATTATGATGATTTCACAAGACGGCTTGCCGCCCTCGCCGGAATCTACAGTTCATACGGCTTCAATTACAGAGAGTTCCGGTAATCTTTTGCATGAAACGGATTTCCGGCTTTCATATCCGCCGGAGAAGTTGTCTGAATTCAAACAGCTGCTTAAATTTCAAATATCACCATAATGCGCTTTTTGAGGAATAAAATACGCAAAAGGCGCACCGGACTGACATACTAATACTTACTTTTGTGTTTGTAATTTAAGGAGAACCACAGATTTTAACATTGATTTATAAGCTGAATGATAGGATAAAAACCAATTCTATTATATTATTAATTTATTAACAATTAAATCTTAATAAAATGAATTTGTCTCTCGGAAAACACCGTATTTTCGGTCGTTTCTTTATGATGAGCATCTTTTTTTGTATGCTCATTATGCCTGCAAAGGCTCAGGACAAAATCAAAGTTTCCGGTTTTGTCACAGACAACACCAATATGCCGCTTATAGGAGCATCCGTACTCCTTAACGGCACTGTTGACGGTGTTGTTACTGATGTCAATGGCCGCTACGAACTTGTTGTCGCTCCGGATGCTGAGCTTGAAGTCTCATACATCGGGTACAAGACTCAGGTCGCCAAAGTCATGAATAGAGGAAACATCAACTTTATATTGGAGGAAGATGCCCTCCTGCTCGATGAAGTCGTTGCAATAGGCTACGGTTCGGAGCGCAGGGAAGACCTTTCAATGGCAATTTCTACCATGAAAGTCGACAAAGGTATCAAGAGCCGCGCCTCAAACATTGCTACAGTGCTCCAGGGCCAGCTTCCAGGCGTGACCGTAATGCAGTCAGGCGACCCTATGTCAGAAGCCACATTCTCTATCCGCGGACGTGGATCAAAAGGTAACGACGGTGACTACAACTCCGGTTCAGGTGTCCTTTTCGTTGTCGACGGAGTTCCTAACGCCCCTTATATGGTCGAGGACATAGAGACAATCACCATTCTCAAGGATGCCGCTTCAGCTGCAATCTATGGTGCGTCCGTAGGTTCTGCCGGTGTCGTTCTCATCACTACAAAGAAGCCTGAGGGCGGCAAGGTACGTGTCGACGTGAATGCTTCATACGGTCTTGAGCAGGTGTCAAGGCTTCCTCAGATGCTTGATGCACAGCAGTATTGCGACGTATGGGGCAAGATTGCCGCAAACAACCAGGGTGTTTCCGTACCGGGATTCGCCGACCCTAATGTCTATGAGTGGGCAAATGTCACACATACCGACTGGCTGGACGAAATCTTCAGGACAGGCTCTAAGCAGCATTATGCTGCAACTGTTTCCGGGGGGGGGCGAGAAGCTACAGTCTGTATTCAGCGTTTCATACGATGACAACAAAGGTGTTCTCCTGAACACATACAGCAAGAAGTTCTCAGGAAAGCTCCAGACGGATTTCAACTTCACGAACTGGCTCAAACTCTACGAGCGCGTGTCATTCGACATATCCAACGGCCAGGGTAATGTAAACACCAACCACGAAGGCCCTATCATCGGTTCAATCTGGTATCCGCGTTCCGCAACAGTATACGAGACCGACAAAGACGGCTCTCCGGCACTCGACGAAAATGGAAATACATATTTCGGAGGTGTGCAGCCTCTCTGGTCTGTCGGAACAGTCTCAGGAGCACCTCTTCTCTACAATCCGGTTGCCGCTCTTTCAAAGATGCACCGCCTCTATCCTGAGAACAAGATTTTCTCTACTACGGGAATTTCAATCAAGCCTGTAACTTCTCTTACAATCAAGTCTGAATTCACAGCTGACCTCAGGAATACGGAGAGCGACGAGTTCTATCCTGTAATGGATGCTCCGGGACTCCAGAATTCACAGAACAACCGCGAGCAGAGCCTCAACAAGTATACGCACTGGCTGTCTGAGACTACCGTTTCATGGGCAGAAATCTTCGGCAAGCACCGCGTGAACCTTATGGCCGGCTTTACCGCTGACTTCAAGAAGTCGCACTATCGTTCAGTCTACACACGCAACTACGATTCCGAGGAGCCTGACCGTCTTCTCTGGTCAGAGGCGAAGGACTATTCTTCCACTGCTCCGAAGGAGTCGATCTATGAGGAGACAATGGCCTCTTTCATCGCACGCGGAAGCTATTCATACGATGACCGCTATTTCGTGACGGCAAGTGTCCGCCGCGATGCTTCCTCACGTCTTCCGGATTCAAAGAACTATGACTGGTTCCCTGCCGTTTCCGGTTCATGGAAACTCAGCTCCGAGCCTTTCTTCAAGAACTCTTCCGTTAAGGATGTTCTCAACCTTGTGAAATTCAGGGCAGGCTGGGGCAAGGTCGGAAACGTAGACCTCTATCCGTCAGACGTGGCCCATGCTGAGATTCTGTATTACAGGTGGCCTGTAATCTTCGGACAGGATCAGAACAACCTCATGTACGGTACATATCTCAATACCCGCCCGAACCTTTATGCAAGATGGGAGACTACAGTGCAGACAAGCGTCGGACTCGACCTCTCATTGCTCAACAACACCCTGGACGTGACAGTTGACTGGTACAACAAGTCAACAAGAGACCTTGTCGACCGTATTCCTACGCCTGCACACTTCGGACTCAACGACTATCCTTTCGGAAATGTCGGAAACGTGATCAACCGCGGCTGGGAGTTCTCCGTAAACTACAGGGGAGCGGGCGCAAACGGACAGCTTTCATATAATGTGTACGGAAACTACTCATACAACAAAGGATATGTCGCTGACTATGGTACACGTGAGGGCGCGGTAAGGCACAGCACTCCTAATCTCATGAGTTCGTCTCTCCTCTATTCAGAGGCAGGATGGCCGTGGTACTCGTACTATGTATTCGAGGCAGAGGGAATCTTCCGCTCTCAGGATGATGTGGACAACTATACATGGACTGACCCTGAGACCGGTGCCACCAGGCTTGTAATGCCGGACGCAAAGGTCGGTGACCTCAAGTTCGCCGACAGGAACAATGACGGTGTGATCAACGACGACGACCGTTACTTCGCCGGCTCATACCAGCCTGTGCATACTTTCTCTGTCGGAGGTTCCCTGAACTGGAAGGGCATAGATTTCTCAATCATGTTCCAGGGGGTTGCCGGAAACTATATCTACAACGGTCTCAAGATGATGGGACTCAGGGGAGGAAACAGCGGTGACGGTACAGGAAACTTCACGGCTGATGCCCTCGACACCTGGGATTTCAATCCTTCCGGAAGCAAGTATCCTCGTCTCGAGGCCGGCGTGCCGGGAGTCACCAACGGAAACTACAACAAGTTCTCAGACCTTTTCATCGAAAAAGGAGACTATCTGAGGCTTAAGAACATAACCCTCGGCTACACTCTTCCTAAATTCGGAAAGCACATGCCTGGCATCCGTATATACACCAGCATCGACAATGTATGCACGATCACCGGCTATTCCGGAATCGACCCTGAGGTCGGCAACTACGGAATCGACAGGGGAGTCTATCCGTTGTCACGCTTCTACAATTTCGGTATCAACCTTAATTTCTAATAATAAATTTTGAAGGCAATGAAAAAAATTATATTGACCATAGCTTCTCTTGCCGGGATACTTCTGCTTTCAGGATGTGCTGATTTTCTTGAAAGGCCAAAATATGGCAAGCCGGAAGGCTGGCAGACCGAGACTGACGTATGGGATGCCATTGCAGCCCTGTATTCAAATGTCTCCAATGATGCCGAGGGTGTCACAGGACGTGGAATAGCCTGGTTTGAGTGCTGCAGTGACAATGTCACAGTCGGCCGCCCTCAAGATGAGGGAAACCAGATCAGGAACTTCAAGATGTCCCCTAACAACGGACGTGATGCGAAGGATACCTGGCCTGCAATGTACCAGATCAACGCAAAGGCAAACAACATCATCAATGTCGTCCCTACCATGAACGCAATCAGCGAATCCCTCAAGAACAAGGCAGTCGGAACCGCTTATTTCTGGCGCGGACTTGCCATGCTCTGGATTGCTCCTTATTACGGTGACAACGGTCCTAACGGCGGTATTCCGATTGTCCTTCATGACACCGAGCCGGCAGCCATCGACGTTCCCCGTCCTGCGTCTGTGATCGAAAACTACGACCAGATCATCAAGGACATGACCACTGCCGCTGAATATCTCCCGCTTTTCTCAGAGCTTCCTGCAAGCGAGTACGGTCTTCCGCACAAGGCTGCTGCCTGGGCTTTCGCTGCCCGCGCCGCCCTTTACGCGTCACAGTGGGAGCCTGACTATTACAAGATTGTCGACGAGATGTGCGCCAGGGTAATGGCACTCAGCGGTGCCGACAAGAGGGATCTTTATGACGACGGTTCTGCCGATCCGTTCTCGGCTCTCTGGACAAGGAAGAACAACTTCAGCAGCGAGTATCTTTTCTCTCTGCTCGGAAGTGCTGTCGACGGTCCTAAGTATTACGGTATGTCATTCCAGAATGCCGGCTGGAACCTCTACAATACCTGGGGTTATTACCAGCCTACCTATAACCTCTACAAGGCGTTCGAGACAGGCGACGTCAGACGCGACGCTACCATACTTTATCCTGGGGACCATATTCAGTTTGTCGGCAGGGACGTGCACTTCGGAGGTCAGGGATACAGCATCTCATCCGACACAGGCATGACTTTCCGCAAGTTCATGTCTCCATGGAAAGAGGCCGACTGCATCGGCAAGGAAGTGAATACAAACGGTAACAATGCAAGTAACACTTTGGGACTGTGCTTCATCCGGTTTGCCGACGTGCTTCTTATGAAGGCCGAGGCCCGCATTGCGATGAACGGCGAGGGCGATGCCGAGGCAAAGACTCTCCTCAACCGCATCCGCAAGCGTGCACGTCTTCCTGAGAACAGTCCTGCAACATGGGCGGAACTCAAGAACCAGCGTCGCTGCGAGCTTGCATTCGAGTTCATGCCGAGCCGCCACATCGACCTTATCAGATGGGGAGACGCAAAGTCAGTCTATGCACAGCCTACTCTTAAAGTTTCTTCATCATACAATTGGGCTACCGGCAGTGTAGATGTCGTCACTGACCTGCACTATGATGAGGGACGTGATTTTGATCCTGTTGTCAACCAGGTATTTCCTATTCCGGTGAAGGCATTTGACGGTGCCGTAAACCTGAAGCAGAATATCGGTTATTAGGGTACTTATTGGTTTTAATAATTATTGAGAAGGGGAAGACTCCTGTTTTTGCTGCGGTGAAAACAAGGGTCTCCCCTGTAAAAATTAAAATGGACAGTATGCTTAAAAGTGTTATTGGAAGAATATCTTTGATGGCGGCATTGCTTTTCCCGGTGTCTGCCATGGCTCAGCAGCTGACACTTGTAGACTGGAACATCCGCTCTTTCGAAAAAAGCAACGGTGCAGGCCAGACTCTTGTGGAAGACATTTATGAATATGTCGACCTGCTGAAAAATTCCGGTGCGGATGTCATTACTCTTAACGAGTTCGAGACAGGCACAAGCCGCATGGGCAAGGAAAAGATGGCTGAGCTTGCATCCCGTCTCGGGATGTTCGCCTATTTTATACAGTCATATCCGAAAGACGGCGGATATTACGGCAATGTGATACTTTCGAAATATCCTATGATCAATTCGGCTTCAAAACTGTTGCCTTACAAGCATTACAAGGGTGACGGCAACTATCAGTGGAACAATGACGAGCTGACTGCGACATGGGGAGCCGACCAGCGTTCTGTCGGATACGCGGACATTGTGGTTCCTGTGGCCGGCACTGACGGAAAGATTGTCCGCATAGCCTGCTCGCATCTTGACCACCAGATCGGTACGGACGGAAGAAAACGCCAGTTCGAGGAGGTCGCCTCTTTCGCCTCGCTCGCAAGCCCTGTTTATCCGACTTTGATGGCCGGCGACATGAATACGTGGACATCGGATTCCGCAATGGCTCCGGTGCTGTCTGTCAGCGATCATCTGTATGACAACTGGGTGGACCATATTTTCGCTTTCCCTAAAGGCACGTGGACGAAGGTCAGCGAGGAGGTAATCTATTCCGGAGACCTGTCTGACCACAATGCAATTAAAGTTGTAGTTAAACTGTAATTCTTATTGAGATGAAAAGATATTATATCGGGACAGCCATTGCAGCCGCGCTTGTATTCTTTGCCGGCTGCTCCGAGAAACCGGAAGACGAAGGCAAGACTCCGGCCGGACCGTCGAACCGTTCTGTTGCGGAAATACAGTACGTCAGCCGTCTTGCCGACGCAACCCTGATTTCTTCGGAAGCTGACTTCGACGCCATAAACAATTATATGGTCAATACATTGAAGGGCAAGGAAAAAGCGTCTCTCACCATTCTTGACCGTATGGACGGAGCCTCAGTGCCGAAGATGATGCAGCTTTCTGTAAATACATTCAGGTGGAACACCTATGCCCTGAATAATGTGACTTCGGCTTCGGCCTCAGAGGGAAGTGCAATATACTTCAATGAGCCGTCCGCCTCGGTCACGTCGCATAAGGCGGGAAGCGGTGCCTGGCTCTGCGGCTTTTGCCCGTCTGTCGCCGGAGTTTTCCAGAAACTTGACGGTGAGGGAAACATCACTTCTTCAAACAATGTCTCATCCGATGTCAATTTCTACACTGTGCGTCTCAGCACCGAGGAACAGATTGCAGGCTTCGGCGGTGCTTCCGGGGCAATGAATACTGTCAAGGCACAGTATAAGAATATGCTTGTTCTCGGAACAGTAAAGACCGACCTGTTCGGGAAACTTCAGAGTGCCGTGACAGCTGCGGATGCCGCATACAAGGCAACCGAGATTGTCAGGGGAACCGGCTACACTCTCTTTATGGTGAGTGCTGAAAGGTACTGGAGCTATTACGATGTCGAGGAAACCCAGCTTGCAGGAGGCATAAAAGCCTATGCGGTTCACGTAGGCTGGAAATAGCAGCTGCGTATATGACTTTCACATGATGGTGGCCGCGGATATGTTTTCCCGGCCGCCATCATGTGTTTATTGGCGGCCGATATTTGGAGAATATCATATCTTTCTTTAAGTTTGTCCCGTGATTTAGCTATATATGATTGCGTGAATGGAAAAAAGAGAACACACCGAATTTCAAAATTTCTTCAGACGCTGCTTTCCGAAGGTGAAGAATTTCGCCATGATGCTGCTCAAGTCTGAGGATGAGGCAGAGGATGTGGCTCAGGATATTTTCTGCCGTCTCTGGCAGCAGCCGGAAATCTGGCTCGGCAAAGGCGATGGCGTGGACCGTTACCTGTTCGTGATGGCCAAGAACGCAATTCTCAACATTTTCCGGCATCAGCAGGTGCATACTGATTTCGAGGAGTATGCAAGGGACAGGGCCATATTTGCGGAACTTATCGGCAACAAGACCCTCGATGACATATATTATGACGAAAAAGTCCTGATGCTCGAGCTTGCACTGGAACGTATGCCGGCCAAAAGACGGAGAATTTTCATCATGAGCCGGTTTGAGGAACTCGGCAACAGGGAGATCGCCGAAAAGCTCGGCATCTCGGTCCGGACTGTGGAGCATCAGATATATCTTGCCTTGTGCGAATTGCGCAAGGTGCTTCTCGTGTTGTTCCCATTTATAGTCGCAATCCGATAAATCTGAAAAAATTTTTAAGTGTTTTGCCTTTACAAGTTGTTAATTATAGGTAAAAGGCAATAAAATGGCAGATTTAGTAGACAAAATCATCCGCACTTTCGCACATAATGATTATCCGCATAAGGTACAGACCTTATTCCGCGGATGGGTTTCAGGACCGGAACACCGTGAAGAAAAAGACGCTGCACTGAGCCGTGTGTGGGAGGAGGCCGGCAGGGCAAAGGCTCCGGCAGACATGTCACGTTCAATGCTCAGGATGCAGGCATACACCGGTGCCGGTGTCTACGGACTCAGAAAAAGGCTTGCCGTATGGCGTTCTGTAGCGGCCGTCGCGATAATTGCTGCCTTGTCCCTGTCTGCCGCAGGACTCTATTTCGGCCGGGAAAAGGAGGCCGATCTTCTTGAAGCATACGTTCCTGTTTCCGGTCTGAAGGAGCTTGTACTTCCGGACGGCACTTCAGTGCTCCTCAATTCCAAGACAGTCCTTTTGTATCCGGAACGTTTCCGCGGGAAGACACGCAGTGTCTATCTGTCCGGTGAGGCGAATTTCAAGGTAGCCCATGACAGGGAGCATCCTTTTGTAGTGAAGACAAGCGACTTGTGGATTACTGCGCTCGGAACGGAATTCAATGTCTCGGCCTATCCGGACAGCAGAGAGCAGGAGACTACCCTGATAGAGGGCAGTGTCAGGGTAGAATGCGCTGACATGGATCCTGTCGTCCTTCATCCGGGGGCGCAGCTTCTTTTTGACAAAGCCAGCAGAGCAAAAAGCCTCGTCCGGCCTGTAATGGACGACGTTACGGCATGGCAGAGGGGAGAACTGGTTTTCCGCAACATGAGTCTTGACGACATCTTCATCTGCCTCGAGAGGAAATACCCCTATGTCATGGTATATAATCCGGACAGCCTTAAGCACGGCAAGTACAGTTTCAGATTCAGAAATGACGCTTCACTTGACGATATAATGCAGATTGTGAGCAAGGTCGTCGGCGATATGTCCTACAATATAACAGAGGGAAGATGCCGTATCGTCATGCACTGAGAGTACTAAAACACATATTATATTAACATTAACAGCTAAACGGAAACAGTATGAACAAAAATGAGGACCGCACAGCAGTCAGACCGTTTGCCGCCGTCCTCATGAAATCAGAATTCATTAAGCTATGGTGCCGCAAGGCACTGCATGAAGAATCCAATTTTCAGATGCCGCCGCACGCGGCAAACAAAAATCTATTTTTAATCAACAAAAATTATGCTATAATTATGAGGAAAATAGCAGAATTATTTGTGTGGAAGCGCGCAGCCGTGCTGCTGCTTTGCCTGACCCTGGCGACAGGCTCCGCTTTTGCGCAGAATCTGATTAACATCAGACAGAAAAACATTTCCGTTGTGGATGCACTCAAGGCAGTGGAAAGCCAGAGCGGGATGTCCGTCAATTACAGTGATTCCCAGCTTTCCGGCCTTGTGCTCGGGTCGCTGGAGCTTAAGAATGCTTCGATAGACGCAGCTCTTGATGCCATTCTCGGCGGACAGAAAGGGATAGGATACCAGATACAGGGGTCCTATATTATCATTACGGAAAAGAAACAGAACATTTCCGAAGAAAAAGAGCAGACAATATCCGGAACTGTTGTGGACGAGAACGGAGAGCCTATGGCAGGAGTGAATGTTTTTGTCGGGGGTACATCGTCCGGTACAATCACTGATCTCGACGGAAACTTTGTCCTGAATGTCGCCGGGGGGGGCATGCTGAATGTCTCCTTTATCGGATATATTTCACAGAATGTGCCTGTCACGGCAGGAAAGACAACTTATAATATCGAACTTGTCCCGGATGCTGAGATACTCGAGGGTACAGTCGTTACCGCTCTCGGTATCAAGAGAGCAGAGAAGGCCCTTTCCTATAACGTACAGCAAATCAAGGGCGACGAACTTACAGCCGTAAAGGACGCCAACTTCATCAACTCGCTCAACGGTAAGGTTGCCGGTGTCAGCATCAACAAGAGCGGAAGCGGAATCGGAGGTGCGACCCGTGTGATTATGCGCGGTGCGAAATCTCTCGAAGGCGACAACAACGCCCTCTACGTTATCGACGGTATTCCTGTATTCAACACTACTATGGGCCGACAGGACAGCGGAGTCGTGGGCGAAGGCTCGGCGGGAACAGAGGGTATCGCCGACTTCAACCCTGAGGACATCGAGAGCATTTCCGTACTGAGCGGTCCTTCGGCAGCGGCACTTTACGGTTCTTCGGCAGCAAACGGTGTAATCCTGATTACCACCAAGAAGGGTAAAGAGGGCAAGGTTCAGATTGCATTCTCCTCAAACACGGAGTTCAGCAAAGCCTACATGACTCCTGAGTTCCAGAACACTTACGGAAACAAGGCGGGCAGCTTCAAGAGCTGGGGAGACAAACTCGACACTCCTTCCTCATACGACCCTAAGAAAGATTTCTTCAACACAGGTGCAAACTATATCAACTCCCTGACCCTCACGACAGGAACAAAGCACAACCAGACTTTCGCCTCGATTTCTTCTACAAACTCTCTCGGAATCGTGCCTAACAACGCGTACAACAGGTACAACTTCACCGTACGCAATACGTCGACATTCTTTAAAGACATCGTGACCCTGGATCTCGGTGCTTCATATGTAAGGCAGAACGACCGCAACATGGTGTCGCAGGGACAGTACTGGAATCCTGTCGTTGCCGCCTATCTTTTCCCTCGCGGAGAAGATTTCGATGCGATAAAGACTTTCGAGCGAATGAATACGGACCGCAACGTTCCTCAGCAGTACTGGCCTTTGAGCGATGATATGGTCACGCAGAACCCGTATTGGGTGGCATACCGCAATGTCGCGGAGAATAAAAAGGACCGCTATATGTTCAATGCCGGCCTTACTTTCAAGATTACGGACTGGATGAACATTGCCGCACGCTACAGAATGGACAATACCAGCGTGGCTTTCGAGCGCAAACTATACGCTACCACATATTCTGTATTTACCGAAGGATCGAACAAGGGTCTTTTCGAGTACTCAAACTTCGCTGACCGCCAGCAGTATGCGGATGCAATGCTCAATATCGACAAGCAGCTCAGCGATTTCCACATCTCTGCCAATCTCGGCTGGAGTTTCTCCGACTACACTTCCATATCCCGCGGCTACAAAGGTCCGCTTCTCGGAGTCGCCAACCTGTTTGCAGTCAATAATATCGACCCTTCAAACGGTCACGTGTCAGAGTCCGGCGGAGACAGCAGCGTGCGCAATCATGCGGCTTTTGCAAACCTGGAGCTCGGCTATAGGGGAATGCTTTACCTGACACTTACAGGACGTACCGACTGGAACTCGCGCCTTGTCAATACTGACGCAGAAAAAGGATTCTTCTATCCGTCGGTAGGTCTTTCCGCGATTATTTCGGAAATGGTGAAGATGCCTGAATTCCTTTCATATCTCAAGGTTCGCGGATCATATACAGAAGTCGGCGCACCTATCTCAAAGTCAGGTCTTACTCCGGGAACCGTCACGACTCCTGTTGTCGGAGGTGCCCTCAAGCCGACCGGAATATTTCCTTTCGAAGACTTCAGGCCTGAGCGCACGAAGTCATACGAAGTCGGACTCAGCCTCAAGCTCTGGAAAAGGCTCAGTGCCGACCTGACCTGGTATACCTCGAACACATACAACCAGACTTTCCTCGGAAATCTTCCCGAGTCTTCCGGATACAAGCAGATTTATCTCCAGGCCGGTAATGTCCAGAACCGCGGTTGGGAGGCCTCTCTCGGCTACGACGACAACTGGAACGGCTTCGGCTTCTCGACCAACTTCACATTCTCACGCAACGTGAACGAAATCAAGGAAATGGTAGAAAACTACAGCACATCGGCCAGCCCTGAACCTATCAGCATACCTGAGGTTGTCAAGGACGGAGGCCGCGTAATCCTCAAGAAGGGCGGAAGCATAAATGACATATATGCCGACAGATGGTTCAAGAAAGACAGCCAGGGATATGTGGAAATCAAAGACGACGGAAGCAAGTCAATGGAGACGACGGAACCTGTATTCCTCGGCAAGACTACCCCTGACTTCACACTGGGCTGGTTCACGCAGTTCTCGTACAAGGGATTCGGCCTCAGCGTCCTGTTCAACGGACGTTTCGGCGGCGTGGTTACATCTTCTACCCAGGCGTTCCTCGATATGTACGGCGTGTCGAAGACTTCTGCCGATATGCGTGACGCCGGCGGAGTGCTGCTCCCGGGACAGGGACGCATCGATGCCGATGAGTACTACACCATGACAGCGACCGGCAGCTACCATACTTCCGGATACTACACCTACGATGCGACCAACATCCGCATACAGGAACTGACCCTCAGCTACAGGTTCCCGGACAGACTCTTCAATAATGTCCTCAAGGATCTCACGCTTTCATTCATAGCCAACAATCCTCTGATGATTTATTGCAAGGCTCCATACGATCCGGAGCTTACTCCTTCGACCGGTACATACGGCCAGGGCAATGACTACTTCATGCAGCCGAGCGTAAGAAGTTTCGGTTTCGGTATCAAATTCAAATTTTAATTGAATCATGAAAACAGCATATAAAATATTGGCCGGAGCCTTGGCCTTTTCGTTCCTGGCTTCCTGCGATTATGAAAGAATTAATACCAACCCGTTCGAGATGACGGACGAGATGGGCGTGCGTGACGGTGTTGCCACAGGAGGTGCAATCACGGCTATGGAGAGATGTGTCTTTCCTGTCGGAACACAGGCCGACAACACTGACATAATAAATGCATATCAGACTGCATTCAATCTGTCCGCGGACACATGGTGCGGCTATTTCGGCCAGAACAACCGCTGGAACGGCGGCCAGAACAATGCCGCATACTATCTTGTGGACAGCTGGTGTGCAAATACATATACCCAGACCTACACCAACCTTCTTCCTTCGTGGAAAACTCTCAAGACGGAAGCGGACAAACTTGGCCGTCAGGACTGGAACGCCCTCGGAAACATCATCAAGATTTCCGCATGGTCAAAGACTCTCGAGTCGTTCGGCCCGATTCCTTTCATCCACGCGGGCGAGCCTGCCCTCGTGATTCCTTCCGACAGCGAGAGGGATGTATTTCAGGCCATTTTCGATGAACTCGAAGAAGCTATCGGGATACTGACTCCTTATGCCGGCGGCAGACTGTTCGCCGACTATGATGCGGTATATGCCGGCGACATCACCAAATGGGTGAAATACGCAAACTCTCTGATGCTCCGTTTTGCCATGAGGGTAAGCTATGCTGACGAGGAGATGGCACGCAAATACGCGTCTATGGCGATCAACAGCAAGCTCGGTCTCATGAGCGACATTTCCGAAGAGGCCAAGATGGGCAAGGGCGCTGGACTCCAGTTCGTCAACAACATCGCCTACCTTGCGGAAAAATACAACGAGACCAGAATGGGAGTCTCCATGTTCTGCTATCTGGACGGTTATCAGGATCCGAGGCTTGATGCATACTTCACAGAGTCGACGGATGAGTATTTTGTTTCCGGATATAACGGAAAGAAGTATATCGCAATTTCCGGCGGAAGCAAATACGGTCAGATCAGTTATTATACCAATGGCTCCCTGCCTAACTTCACTTCCGAGACTCCTACATACTGGATGCGTGCTTCCGAGATTTGTTTCCTCAGGGCCGAAGCCGCATTGCGCTGGGGCGGCGAGTTTGCTGCCGGCGGTTCTGCGGAAGACTGGTACAAGGCCGGAATCGCAATGTCTTTCGATGAGGCAGGCGTGAAAGGCGATGTGGATGCTTACCTTGCCAAAGGCACGTCACCTTCTTCTTTCACTTTTCTGGGCACTTTCTCTGTCGGCTCGACTTCAACTACCGCATTTGTGGGAAGTACAGAGCAGAAACTGGAGAAGATTGCAGTACAGAAGTGGCTCGCACTCTATCCTAACGGCCATGAGGCCTGGACTGAGTGGCGCAGGACCGGCTATCCTAAGCTCGCTCCTTTCGAAGAGAACAGGGGTACGGGATACGGTGTCACAATGACAGGAGGAATACGCAGAATGATTTATCCTGCAAGTTTCCGCCAGTCTGCCGAAGACCAGGACAATTATAACAAAACAATCGAACTTCTCGGAGGTACGGACAGTCCTGTCACCCAGCTGTGGTGGGATTGCAAGACCAGAGGATATGAAAATCTTTAATACAGTTGAATCATGAAATTGAAAACAGCGATATATTCTGCTTTGGCAATTTTTGCGGCTGCTTCCTGTCTTAGGGTAGAGCCGAATCAGATTGAGCATATCGGCGGATATAATACAATGGACAATGCTGAGTCAGAGGCATACTATGCAAGTTTGCGCGCATGGAAGAAGACCGCCGAGAACTACGGAAGGCCGGTTTCTTTCGGCTGGTTCTCAAACTGGGCCCCGACCGGCGTGGCAAGGCGCGGCTACCTTACTTCCATACCCGACAGCATGGACATCGTCTCAATGTGGAGCGGTGCTCCGGGCCGTTATGAAATGACAGAGGCACAGAAGCGCGACAAGGAGTTCGTGCAGAAAGTGAAAGGAGTGAAACTTCTTGAAGTCCAGCTCTTCTCCCATCTCGGGAAAGGCCGTACGCCCAATTGGATTTATGATGAGGTGGAAGCCAAAGCCAAGGAAGAAGGATGGTCTGCATCAAAGCTCGCCACTGAAAGGAAGTATGCACGCTGGGATTTCTGGGGCTTCACTTCCCATGACCTCAGCAACAAGGACAACCTCCACGAGGCAATGGCAAATTATGCAAAGGCAATCTGCGATTCCCTCTATGTCAGCGAGTGGGACGGATTCGACATCGACTGGGAGCCGGGAATCGGCTTCAACGATGACGACGGCACAATCACGGCAGACCCTATCTTCATGATAAAGGAGCTCGGAAAGTACATCGGCCCTATGAGCGACAAGGGTGACGGCAAAGGCCACAAACTCCTTGTAATCGACGGACTTTTCACCAGCTTCGGCGAGGTTTCCGACTATGTGGACTATTGGATCAAACAGGCATACGGCCAGTCAAGGCCCGCACTCACCACTCCTGACAACCGTCCTGAAAAGCTGATTATCTGCTCGAACTTCGAGAGCAACTTCGCTTCCGGAGACGCCATACTTTCACAGGCGGCCCATATGCCGGCCACCGGATACAAGGGCGGCGTAGGTGCATACCGTTTCGACAACGATTACAGCAACACTCCTGACTACAAGTATATGCGCAAGGCCATTCAGACCAATCTCCGCGTATTCAACGAGTGGAAAGAGGCTCAGGAGAATAAAGAAAATGCCGAATAACAAAATATTCAAAAAGAATTGTCATTATGAATATTAACAGAATATATAAGTTAGCTGCTGTAGCGGCGGTATCTGCCGCAATGGTCGCCTGCAATGAAAAAGAGGCCGACCTGCTCGAATCAAAAGTCTATTTCGAGAGCAGCGAGACAATCGTTGAAGTCGACACTGAAATCGCGCTCAGTCTTGACCTGCGTGCCCGCCTTTCAAGTGTCTGCCCGACCGACGTCACTGTGTCATACGAGATTGCAGGACCTGATGAAGTGGATCGCTACAACAAAATAAACGGTACCGACTATATCGCATTCGATGCTGCAAACGCTTCCCTGAGCGAATCCGAGGTCTCAATCAGCGGAAACTCTATCTATGCAGGAAACGTTTCTCTGTCACTTGTCAATGTGGATGAGGTGAAAGTCGGCAAGCCTTACGTGCTGCCGGTACGCATCAAATCCGCTTCTGTCCCGGTGATAGAAAGCGAGGGTGTCGTCTACTACATCATCAACAAGCCTGTGAAAATCACGAAGGCATTCAATTTCTACTCCAATTACGTATATGTTCCGCTTCCTGTAGACAAGGAATACACCTCTGTCACTTATGAGGCGCTTATCAATGTCAGCAGATTCGGCGACAACAATACGGTTATGGGGCATGAGGGTGTGCTTATCTTCCGTATCGGCGACGAGGGAGGCGGACTAGACCGTCATCTGCTTCAGATTGCCGGCAGCAAGCAGTACAACTATGCCGAGAAACTGACTGAAAACAAATGGTATCACCTGGCCTTCACCTACGACCAGCCTTCCGGCAGCACAAGCATCTATGTGAACGGTGTCAAGGCCATCACCCAGACCTGGGACACTCCTTCATTCCGTCTCGGCGGCGCAATGGCAGGCGGTGCAGGCTTCTATATCGGACAGGTCTACGGATTCATGTGGGGAACACGTCCTTTCTATGGCAACATCTGCGAGGTGCGTCTTTGGACAAAGGCGCGTACCGAGAAAGAAATCAACCAGAATATGCTCAATGTCGATCCTGCGTCAGAGGGTCTTGAGTTCTACTACAAGATGGACGGAACTGACCAGGTGCAGAATGAGCAGGGCCAGTGGATAGTGAAGGATGCTTCAGGAAACGGCATGGACGGACTCGTCAACGGCGGTTCACGCGCAATGACGATTGTCGCACTTGACAAGCCTGTAAGTGTGAAATAATTCTGCGGACGGCTTGTCCGTCATGTAGTTATCTTGGAAGGGGCAGACTAAAAATTATTAGTCAAGCCCCTTTTTCTCATTTTTATATGTGGACTGCCTCGACCTTGTCACCAGATTTTCAATTCTCAGAGAGTTGTTCTGACTTTTTAGTCCTCCTTTCTTGTTGCGCGGATTTCCGGAATATTTGAAAAAATATTTCCGTATAGTTTGTTGTGGCCCGAGGTTTGCCTATGTCCGCAATGGAATAATTAAGTCGGCGCGGTGCTGATATTGCCGGCTTCAGAACCGCGCCTTTATATATAAAGTGTAGTTATTATGAAAAAGAAATTCAACGACATCAGCAGGATTCTGCTTGTATGCATGGCGATGTTTGCCGCAGTTTCGGTATATGATGTATCCGCCCAAAGCAGCCGTGCCTCGAAAAGAAAAGAGGCCATGGAAACATGGAAAAAAGATATGGCAGAATTCCGGTCGCGCTCAAAACAGGACAATGAGTTTAAGGCTCTGGTCGATTCTATTTCCTATGTGCAGGCTTCTGCCGCAATCAACAATATGGACTTTGTACTTGAGGCGGACAATGTGTCCTTCAAGAATGGCAGGACAGTCTTTGTGAACTCCAACACCAATTTCATTGCTGTCAAAGGAAAGCGTGCGACGGTACAGGTCTCTCCGAGTGACTTTTCATCAGGCCCGAACGGCCTTGGAGGCGTGACAGTGGACGGCGCGATTTCGGGAATGAAAGTGAATTCCGACAAGAAAGGACGCGTAACGGTCTCCATGAATGTCACAGGAATCGGAATAAACGCCCAGGTCGAGATCTTCATGGACCCGAACACAAACGAGGCGACCGCTACTGTATATCCTAATTTCAATTCAAGGACGGTATGGATGTCCGGAAAAATCATACCTTACGAAAATTCGACCGTGATACAGGGACGGTCTTTATAATCTGTAAAAATTTTTGAAAATATGAAACCGACCTTGAAAATCATTGACATATATTCGCCGTTGGCGATGTCGAATGATTTTCATCGTGAGAGAGAGCGATAGCGAACGTCTATCAGATTCTCACAAAATTTTTATAATCTGTAAAAATTTTTGAAAATATGAAACGTATAATAATCATTTCAACTTTGGCACTTTTGGCTTTGTCTTGTCAGAAACAGCCTTATGCCTACGACAGGGACGGCGAATACCTCGTGTATACAGCGCCGGGCAGCGGCCCGGATTTCACAAAATATTCAACATTCACTGTGGCCGACAGCCTTCTTGTGATAGGAGTGCGTGAAAACCCTTATTACTCAAGGACGGAAAATGCACTTGCCCTCGTGCACCGTTTCAAAAACAATATGGAGAAGAGGGGGTATGTCTATACTGCTGACTCTAAGGATGCCGATCTCGGAGTGCAGGTGACATATATCGTCAGGACAGAACGTTATGTACAGTATTATGAGTCCCCGTATTGGTGGCTTGACTATCCCGGATACTGGAGGCCGGGTTATTGGGGAGACTGGTACGGATATTATCATCCGAGGCCTGTGGCATATACCCAGTCTTCCAATGCTCTTCTTGCAGACATTGTAGACCTGACTGCTGAAAAAGGGGAGGACAAGCAACTTATGGTAGTATGGTCTTCGTACATCGGAGGATATCAGGGATATAGTCAGTCAAGGGAGATTGAGCGTATGGAAGCCGCAATTGACCAGGCCTTTGCCCAGTCTCAGTATCTGGCCCGTACAAAGAAGTAAAATGAATTTTTATAAACCATAAAAATTTTTGTATGATGAAAAAGGTATTATATATATTGCCGGTTTTTGCAGCGATGATGCTTTTTGCTGAAAATGCCGACGCCCAGATGGGAAAGAGATATTACATAGACGGAGGATGGCAGTTCAACGGTGCAGTCGCAAACGGATTCGCTGACGGGGCCCAGGGGTATGGAGCTTATCTGGAAAGCGGATATTATTTGACCCCGAAACTTGCGGTCGGAGGATTTGCAAGCTTCAACACGAATGACAAATATGTCCCCAAGCAGACTTATTTCTTTGACGGGGGAGAGGCGTTGACAACCGACCTTTACACTTCTCTTTATCAGGTGCCTTTCGGGGCGACTTTGAGATACCGTTTTGCGCGCAAGGTTTTCCAGCCTTACGTTGAGGCCAAGGTCGGTGCGGAATATGCTTCACAGAGTGTGTATATGTCAGCTTTCGTGAACAGGGACAGCAATTGGGGATTCTATGTGTCTCCGGAAGTCGGATTCGCGGTATTCCCTTTCAGAAAAACAGATATAGGTTTTCAGTTCGCTGCATATTACAGCTATGCCACAAACAGGAATGCCTCGTACGGCATCGACGGACTGAACAATGTCGGCTTTAAATTGGGACTGGCGTTCTGACGTCTCCAGTGAGTCCGGACAGGCAGGAGTGCCGGGCCGGTTGCAAAAGTTACCGGTCTGGCACGCCTGCCTTTTGTATATGTCATGTATGGCACATCACCGTTCCATGTAGGTGTGGATAAAAAATATTTGAAGAAAAATAAATAAAAGTTTGCAAGTTCAAAAATAAACGCTACCTTTGCAATCCCAATTCGGAAGGAACTCACTTGAGACGCCGACGAAACGGATATGGATTGATTCGTTAGCTCAGTTGGTAGAGCACAACACTTTTAATGTTGGGGTCTTGGGTTCGAGCCCCAAACGGATCACAAAGTTCTTTAAAAGACCGCTTCCTTAGCTCAGTTGGTAGAGCACGACACTCTTAATGTTGGGGTCCAGGGTTCGAGCCCCTGAGGGAGCACAAAAGGTGACTGAAAATTTCGGCCACCTTTTTTTGTCGTTGCAACATTTCAGTAATTAATTTCTTCTTATCTTTGTAAGTCATGCCCGAAAGATGAAGAAAAAAGACAACATAAACGTGGAAACATCCGGAAACGGAACGAAAAAAGCTTTCCGATTGAGGAAAGCCGGAAAAGTCATGGCATGGATTCTCGGAATCTGGGCCGTTCTGCTTATTCTGCTCCATATAGTCCTGTCACCGTCGGTACTTACCGGGATAGCAAACAAATATTCTGACGGATATGTAGACGGGGACATCAGGTTCGGTTCCGCTTCTGCGTCCATGTTCAAGCATTTCCCGAGCCTGACACTTTCATTCGATGACTTTTCCATTACTTACGATCCCGAAAAATACGACAGTCTCGAACAGGCCGGAGTGCAGGGACGCCTTATGTATCACGGATGTTCGGAGATTGCCGATACGCTTGCCTCATTCAAAAGGCTTTCTGCGTGCATAAGAATATTTCCGCTCATTGCCGGAAAAGTCGTGATACCTCATGCCGAACTTGTCAAGCCGCGAATCTTTGCCCATTGCTACCATGACGGAAGCGCGAACTGGAATATCTTCGCCCAGAAGGAGGAAAGCGATGATGAAAGCGGATTTTCTCTTCCTGCCATGACTCTCGGCCGCATAACCCTTTCTGAACATCCCCATATCGTTTATACCGACTGCTGCGATACGGTTTTCACAATGATCGACATCATGCAGGCGGAACTCAGCGGCAGGCTTCATACTGCCGGGGCTTTAAGGTGCAGAGGAGAGTTCGTGTTGGACAGCATGTTTGTTGCAGGGCGTGCCGGACATGACACGCTGGCTCTCGGGCTGGACAGGCTTCATATCCGTGAACATGGCGGCAATCGCATGGCGGTTCATGCCAAGGCGCATTCATGGATTGGGACACGTCTGTTCGGAAGGATGGATGTCCCTCTGGAAATCAGCGGCAGTTTCAGTTTTCCAAAAGACAGTGTATTTGCAGTTTCTGTTCACGGAATGAATGCAAGAATTGCGGAAATTCCTTTAAGCGCGGATGCCGACATAAGGCTGTGTACGGGAAAAACGGAAATAAACGGTTCCGTTATGGTGCATGATTGCATGGTCGGTGATGTGTTGCGTGATTTTGTCGGCAATTTTTTCCCGCAGGCCGCGGATATAAGCACTGACGCATCTGTCACTGTGTCGGCAGAGGTGAACGGCTGTTATGATCATGCAAGCGGCTGTCTGCCTGATTTTTCTGCAAGGATTTCCGTTCCCGAGTCGTCTTTGGAGTATCCCGGTTTCCCGTCTCCGGTAAGGTTCAATCTTGAGGCCGGGGCTTCTTCAGGGCCTGAGGGCGGAGTAAACGTGACGGTTGACAAGGCTGCGGTTTCTGCATCCGGTATCCATCTTTTCCTTTCTGCCTGTGTCATGGACGTTATGGGAGATGATCCGGAACTTTCCGTTGACGGAAGAATGTCAATGGCTTTTGATTCGCTGCTGGCATTTGTTCCGGAGGCACTGAATGTTCAGGCGCGCGGATCGGTCAGTGGGGAAATAAAAGGCAATGCGCTCTTGTCTCAGATGAATCTTTATAATTTCTCCAAGGCAGGCCTGACTGGTGAAGTCGAAGGAAAAGACATTGTATTGAAGTCGCCGGATGATACAGTAGACATAGCCGTAAGCAGGTTCGCGGTGCATTTGGGGCCTGAATCCGTGAAGACGAGAAGGGATACTGCGAAGTCATTCAGGATGATGGCCTTGAAAGGTGAGGCGGATTCCGTATATATAGAGTATAAAAATGCGCTTAAAATAAACGGAAAAGACATTGCTTTCACTGCCAAAAACTCTGCAGAGCAGTCAATGAAAGACAATAATGCACTCGGATATTTGGGAGGACGGTTCAATGCCGGAAAATTGACTGTGTCGGATGTCTCCGGGACAAGTGTGTTTATGGACCGGACCGAAAACAGTTTCAGCCTTTTCCCAATGAAAGACCATCCTGAATTGCCGACTCTGATGCTGCGCAGCATGAACAAAAGGATAATGCTCAACAGCGATGTCAACCGTGCGATTCTGACAGATGCCTCAATAAAGGCAAGGGCGGCCATGAACACATTGAAGAGAAAGGCACAAAGAAAGGCCTTTCTCGATTCGCTGTCGCGTGTCTATCCCGGGGTCGGACGCGATTCGCTCTTTGCCTACGCAAGGAAAAGCATGGAATCCCGTCCTGTGCCGGACTGGATGAAAGAGGAGGATTTCAGAAAAAAGGACATAGACATAAGGCTTGACGAAACTCTTGCGAAGTATTTCCGCGAATGGGATCTTGACGGCAACATGGAGGTGCGTACAGGAATACTCATGACTCCTTATTTCCCTCTCCGCAATATTCTGCGCGGCCTTGAATGTAATTTCAGCAACAATGAAATACGTATAGACAGTGCCAAGGTCATGGCCGGCGCGTCAGAGATTTCGGCCAAAGGCAAGCTTACCGGACTCAAAAGGGCCATGCTCGGTCACGGCCGCCTCAATCTGGAACTCGATGTCAGGTCCGGAAAAATGGATGCGGCGGAATTGCTTAATGCCTACAATTCTGGAATGAACTTCAATCCGGAAGATAAACGCGGAATTATGGAGGAGGCGAGCAATTCCGAATTTCTTAAAATGGTCACGGCAGATGCCTCCGTTTCTGACGTTGAAATGCCGCTGATTGTCGTTCCGTCAAATCTGAATGCCCATATAGGTATCCATGCTTCCGGCATCACTTATTCCGGCCTGAACATCAGCAATGCCTGTGCGGATATTCTGATGAAGGAGAGGTGTCTGCAGGTCCTGAACACGGCGGCTGTCACCAATGTCGGGCAGATGCAGTTCGACGGGTTTTATGCAACGCGTACCAAGAAAGATTTAAGGACCGGTTTCAGTCTGAATCTGAATGACATAACAGCCGAAAAGGTCATAGAATTGTTGCCGGCGGTAGATACCCTGATGCCTATGCTCAAGTCATTCAAGGGTTTGCTGAACTGTGAACTCGCTGCGACGGCAAGCATAGACACAAATATGAATGTGATCCCGCAGAGCATCAACGGTGTGGTCAGAATCGGCGGACGGGACTTGTCCATCAGTGAGAACGAAGTTTTCAGGACACTTGCCAAGAAACTGATGTTCAAGAATAAGAGGGAGGGATATGTACAGAATATGACGGTGGAGGGAGTCATCAAGGACAATGTACTGGAAATATTCCCGTTTGTGTTGAATATGGACAGATATACGCTCGCCATGAGCGGGGTCCAGAATCTTGACATGTCTTTCCGCTATCATGTTTCTGTGCTGAAGTCTCCGTTCCTGTTCAGGCTTGGTCTTGATTTGTACGGCCAGGATTTTGACCATTTCAAATTCAAAGTCGGTAAGGCGAAATACAAAAATACGAATGTACCTGTGTTCTCGACAGTAATCGACAAGACGAAAATAAATCTTGTGACTTCCATTAAGGGAGTCTTCGAGAAAGGGGTCGATGCAGTCATCCGGGACAATGAGACGCAGAATGCTATATCGGAACACAAGAAGTCCATCGGCTATGTCAAAGCTGTGGATCAGGAAATGGAGGAGCTGTCAGACGATGAACGCAGGCAGATGGAGGCAGAGGAATCCGCTGAGGCAGAGGTGATTGATGAAGGAGAAACTGGGGCGGAAGAGACTGGCCGGTGTACAGATGAAAACGGAACAAATATAGAGATACCTAATGAATAGTCAGGAATACATTGAGGTGACGGTCAGGATTTCACCTTTCAGTGAAGAAAATGCGGAAATAGTGACAGCGGAGATATGCAGTCTTCCTTATGAATCGTTCTGTACTGAGGATGAGTCGCTCAAATGCTATATACAGAAGGAATTATACGATGCCAAGGCTCTCAAAGTCGTGCTCAGCGGCCTCGACGGACTTGGCTTTTCTGTGCAGGCATCCGCGTCGCTTATGCCGGCAGTGAATTGGAATGCCCTGTGGGAAAGTCAGTTCAATCCGATTACTGTTGACGGTAAATGTACGATAAAGGCATCGTTTCATGAGGGGCTTAAACGCACGCGTTTCAATATTACCATTGACCCGAAAATGGCTTTCGGAACCGGGCATCATCAGACTACCTATATGATGTGCCGGGCTATGCTTGAAAATGAGGCGGCCATACGCGGAAAGGTGGTGCTCGACATGGGCTGCGGAACGGCTGTGCTGGCTATTTTGGCTGCAAAAATGAAGGCCTCGAAAGTGTATGGAATTGACATAGATGCAGTTGCTGCCGTGTCCGCCTACGATAATGCACGGGCCAACCGTGTCGGGAAGCAGGTGGAGACATATTGCGGTGATGCCTCTCTACTTCAGAGGAATACCTATGATGTGATTCTTGCCAACATCAACCGGAACATTCTTCTTCAGGATATTCCTACGTACTCTCTGTCCCTGCACCGGGACGGACTGCTCTTTGTCAGCGGCTTCTATATGGAGGATATGCCTATGATAACAGCCATGGCCTCCGGTTCCGGACTGGAATATGTGAGCCATGACACCATCGACAACTGGTGCTGCATAAAGTTCCAAAAACAGGTTTAGAAATTCCCGTAAGATGAAAGTATTTGTAAGAATATTCATATTGGCGGCCCTGGTCTTGGCTTCGTCATGCAAGCCGTCCCTTTATACCGGTCCGCTCGACAATCCCTACGGAAACTGGAAGGGAGTGCATACTGAGTACAGGTTCAACGGGGCCGAGGTTTCAAGTGCGGATTCGTGCGCGTACAATGTCATTTCGTTCTATCGCCAGGGGCTGTGCTGTATTGAGGGACATAAGGGGGCGCTGCCATACTCCTATGATCAGGATGCATCCGTTATGGAAATCGGTACCGGGATATGGAGGGTGAATGCCATGACTGGCGCGGAAATGATTCTGGAGTTTCTGGAGGATTCCGCACCGGTGATTGAGCCGGAACGTCCGGAGGAAAGGGAGCCGGAAGCAGAAACGGTATTTGAGCCTGTCGTGTTCAACGGGATGACGATTGTCATGGAAGACGGAAAATTTGTGTACACCGGCAAAAACGGCCAGAAAGTCCGCTGCTATTATGAAGGAGTGGAAGATGAGGAGGGCAATCCGGTAGTGCAATTCTGGTACGACACCCACATCGACCGCTTCGAGCCTTACAACTGACAGGCTTTCAGGTACGACCTCTGATTTTTCAGCACGACCCGCTGGTACAATCCCACGCCCGTTCCCCAAAACAGGGCTTTTCTAGAACGGAATACGACTTTTCGGTGCGATTGTTCCCCAAACAGGCACTTTCTGTAACGATCCGCAACTTTTCAGTACGACTGTTCCCAAAACAGGGCTTTTCGGGAACGGAACACGACATTTCGGCACGATTGCTTCCAAACGTGGTCTTTCTGGCACGTGAGGGCTACATGGCTGAGGTGCTTTGGCTTTAGGACAGGACGGCTACGTGGTGGAGGGTAAAATTCTGTCACACAGTGTTTTATACCTCAACGGGTGCCGGAGTTTTGGCACCCGTAATAAAGCAAATCGTTATCTCACAATAAGTTAGCCTCCACCCTGCACGACATTTCCTCCTGCCCGTTCCCCAAACAGGCTATTTCAGGAACGGAACACGACATTTTTTCACGAGTGTTTCCAAACGTGGTCTTTCTGGAATGTGAGGGCTGCAGAACTGAGGTGCTTTGGCTTTAGGACAGGACGACTACGTGGTGGAGGACAAAATTCTGCTACACAGTGTTTTATACTTCAAAGGGTGCCGGAATTTTGACATCCGTAACAAAGCAAATCGTTATCTCACAATAAGTTAGCCTCCACCCTACACGATATTTCCTCCTGCCCGTTCCCCAAACAGGCTATTTCAGGAACGGAACACGACATTTCCTCCTGACCGCTCCCAAAACTGGCCTTTTCAGGAACGAACTACGACATTTCAGCTCGATTGTTCCCCAAACAAGTATTTCCTGGGACGACCTCTGAAATAGCCGCCCGATTGTCCTCAAACCGGTTCTTTCTGGAACAATCCCCGATGTTTCCTGCCAATTGTTTCCCAAAACAGGCACTTTCAGGAACGAACCACAACTTTTCCACCAGACTGTTCATCAAAACAAGAATTACTCCCATCTTACCGGACGCACTACATTGGATTACCTTAGATGAACTCGAAAAAAATTTAGGACGCATAAGGTATGCTATAAAAATAAAAGAACTTTAATTCTTTGATATCGAATCATTTGAGAATTAAAGTTCTTTTTGTGCGGGCGAAGGGAATCGAACCCATACGCCTCACGGCACCAGATCCTAAGTCTGGCTTGTCTACCAATTTCAACACGCCCGCAAAACGAATTGCAATGAATCCGGCTGCAAATATAGCAAAAAACCGGGAAACTGTCAGGATTTCTTCAAAACAATTTCTTGGAATCTGTTTAAATTCAGACTGACACCTCAACGAAGCTGTACCAAATGCAGAACGGATTTGTCAAAAAGATGTTGCATCCCGGCGTAGCCTGTCGAGATGGCACAGTATAAGATTTCCGTTCTCGTCACGCAAATGCATTCCGTTTCCCTGACAGTAGCGGAAATATTTGCAGTCTTCACATTGGCCAGTCTTCATCCATGAACGGTCACGGTAAACCGAAAACCTGTTTTCCCACACATCAATAAAATCATCCTGATAAATATTGCCCTGATGGTAGCCGTTCCTTATGCTCGCACAGGCGGATATCGAGCCGTCGGAAAGCACAGACGCAATATTCAGTCCGGCGGAACACATGAACAGATTGTCACGGACATCTCCCTCATATTCTCCGAGGAAACCTTCACAGCCGTAACTTGCCGCAATTCTGCCCTCCTTTCTCGTCTGACGGATGAATTTCATAAGCCCTCTGAATTGCTCACCCGTCAATTGCAGTTCCGGATCGGATGCAGCCCTGCCGACAGGAAACACCGTGAACAGCCTCCAGCTCCTGAGCCCCAATGATATAAGATACTCCTTGAATTCGGAAAGATATCCGTAATTGCGTCTGTTCACGCAGGTCACGACATCGAATTTGACAGAAGGCTCGGAAGCCAGAATCCTTATTGCTTCCGAAGCATTCCTGAAAGAATTCTTCACTCCGCGCATCCAGTCATGCTCGGCTTCAAAGCCGTCAAGACTTATTGTGGCGGCGTGGAGTCCGGCAGAAAGAAGATCTTCGATTTTATGCGGAGTCATAAGCATACCGTTCGATACAATGCCCCATGGAAATTCCATATCATAAATGGCCCGTCCGCATTCCGCAATGTCCTTTCGCATAAGCGGCTCTCCTCCTGTAAGCATGACCATAATCTTATGCTGGTCATAATGCTCTTTCAAAGATGCCAGCACACCGGCGAAGTCCTTAAAAGGCATATCCGGATGCAGTGAGGACACTTTGCAGTCGCTTCCGCAATGCCGGCACCGGAGATTGCACCTCAGCGTACATTCCCAGAACAGCTGCCTGAGCGGATGCTGCACCGCCAGATCCTTTACAATCTGACGGTGCAGCTCCAGACCGATTCTCTTTTTGATTGAAAGTCCGCTCATTCTGCCGGCTTTTCTGTCATTTCTATCTCGGATGCGTCATAGACGAACTTTCCCAGATACCAATGTCCGGCATCTTCGGTATTTTTCTCCTTAAGCGGAACACTGACCTCAATCTCTCCATAATCACCGTCGGAATCGTCTATATCCTTGCATTTCAGTACGATGTTGTCATTAAAGACCATATCGCTGCCTGTCATCCTGAAAAGACCGTCTGCCTTTGTCGTATCTTTTGCAGAATAAATTGCATCCAATCTGATTTGGCCGTTATAGTCTTTATATTGATTGAAAGCCTCGATTTCGATTTTCTTCAGAGGTTTGCCTGTATTGCTGTCGACAACCTTGCCTTTTATCTCATACTCCGAATAAGGACAGCCATATTCATCAATAATCGGCGGAATTTCAGAATTGCAGGCATCAAAGGCTGTAATTCCGAGGACTCCGAGCGCCCACCTGCAGAATTTCGGAACAATATTTTTCATACTGCTTGAATTTAAAAATCTGACATTAGATGCAATAAACACACAAAACGTTACACCGCAATCCGGATTATTTTTTGTTTATGCGCTTTGGGTTGGCAGGAAACCAGCCTTTGGCTACACGCTTTTCCTGGTCGAAAACCTCCTTTATCGACCAGAAGCACGAAAATGCGGTAACACCGGTTATTGTGGACCATACTATATCTTCAATGAAAAGTGACAGAACCGAAAAGGCAATGCCTGCAAGCAGAAAGACCCACCAGCATGACTTGCCGAACCAATATTCCGCCTTGATGACTACAGGGTGAAATACACCTATTATCATAAAGGTCGCCAGACCTGTTATTATTCCGCTGAAATTCATAATGCCGTTATTGTTTTTGTCCGCATCCGCAATCATTGCATTTGTGGACCGTATCCTCGAATTCAAGGGTCGAATGTGCAATGCCGATTTCTTCCAGAAGTTTCTTAAGCCTTGCCTTGACTCCGTTCATTTCCGCCATATCCGCAATGACAACGTGAGCCGTGATGGCATATTCCGTCGTGCTTATCGCCCATATATGTATATGATGCACTTCCTCCACCCCTCCGGTGCCGTTCATCTTCGCCTTGACCTCATCGACGTCGAACTGTTCCGGAGCCGCATCCAGGGCAAGCCTTATGCTGTCCCTGAGCAGTCCCCATGTGGACACGAGGATGATTATGGCTATGATTATGCCGACTATAGGGTCTATGATGTTCCATCCTGTAATCTTGATTGCTATTCCGGAAATTATGACTCCGACCGATACGAGAGTATCGGCAAGCATGTGCATATATGTGGCCCTGATGTTCAGGTCTTTTTCTTTGTCCTTGGTGAAAAGCCAGGTCGTGAAGCCGTTTATCAGCACGCCGATGCCTGCGACTATAATTATCCAGTTGCCCTGCAATTCCTCCGGCCCGATAATCTTGCTTATGCTTTCCGCGATGATTACAGCCACGGCTATCAGGAGAATTACTGCATTGGCCACAGAAACGAGAATCGTCGATTTTCTGTATCCGTATGTGTATCTGCTGCTTGTCTGCCGTGCTGCGAGAATGCAGGCCATAAGGGCGAGCGCCATGCTGGCCACGTCGCTCAGATTGTGGCCGGCATCCGACATCAGGCCCATTGAATTGGATATGTATCCGAAACAGAATTCTGCCGCAACGAAAATCAGATTGAGGCTGATTCCCCATTTGAAAGCCTTGCTTGTGGCGGCACTTATAGTGTAGCTGTTGCGGCTGTGCCCGCCTCCGTCATGAGAGTGTTGCATATATTTTCATTTTTCCATGCAAATATAAGCCGAATCGGAAAGACTTACAATCCGTTTCCGGTTTTTCTTTGCCGGTAAGACAGCCTGCAATCAATGGGCGTTCCTATAGGCTGTCGGACTCAAATGGTACATGTCACTGAAACATTTTGCGAAATATTTCGGCGAGTTGAAGCCGGTCATTTCCGAAATTTCGGTTATGCTCAGCTCCGGATTGCTGCTAAGAAGACAGGCGCCCTTTTTCAGTCTCACGCTCATTATGAAGTCGTTCGGAGTCATTCCGGTTATCGCCTTTATTTTCGTGAATATGGCTGCCCTTGACATTGCGAGTTCTTTTGCAAACATGGCCACGTTGAAGTCAGGGTTTGCCAGATTCTCCTCGATTATCGCGTTTGCCTTGTCTATCAGCTTCTTGTCAAGAGGATTGGTCGCGAGAATTTTTGATGGGACCTGCGGCTGGCGGCAGAACTTTTCCTGAAGGGCAATTCTCGAATTGACAAGATTATTGCAGCGTGAGATAAGCAGGGATGTGTTGAAAGGTTTGGTTATGTAGTCGTCCGCGCCTGTAAGCAGCCCCTCAAGATTCTGTTCTACTGCGACTCTTGCAGTGAGCAGCACGACAGGTATATGGCAGGTGCTGATGTCGTTCTTTATCTTTCTGCACAGATCGGTGCCGGACATTTTAGGCATGATTACATCGCTTACCACTATGGCCGGTATTTCTTTGCAGATGAGATTGTATGCCTTTTCACCGTCATTGACTGCGACTACATTGTAATACGGTGAAAATATTTCCACGAGCAGTTCCCTGATTCCGTCGTTGTCTTCTGCCACAATCATCTTCGGCAGGGGAGTCTCCGGAGATTTTGTGCCGCGTGATTCCTTCGGGCCAATGTCTGACGGCAAGTCTTTCATTGCTTTGGCGGCCGGACTGCCGTTTTCAATCTGTTCAGGCCTGAAATGCGAGTATCCGAGCGGCAGGGATATGCGGAATGTACTTCCGGTTCCGGCTTCGCTTGTTACGGATATTTCCCCGTAATGCAGTTCTACTATTCCTTTGGCAAGGGCCAGGCCGATTCCGCTGCCTTCTTTTGTCTGGTCTTCTTCGGCAGGACGGTCTATGCGGTAGAAACTGTCGAAGATTTTGTCCTGTTCCTGCGCTGCTATTCCGCAGCCTGTGTCGGATACCTCGATGATAGCCTTTCCTTCTTTGGAATAGACTTTGACAGTTATTGCGCCTCCCGGTTCGGTATATTTCATGGCATTGGACAGCAGGTTGCTGAGGACTTTCTGCATCTGTTTCTGGTCATACCATACCTCGAGTCTTTCTATTTCTTTGATATATGTGAGTTTCAGCCCTTTGGACGAAGCATATTCATTGAACAGGAGATAAAGCTCATTTATGAAATATACGATATTGTGCGGCGCGGCCTTGATTTTCATATGCCCCTGCTCCTGCTTGCGGAATTCGAGCAGTTCTGAAATCAGTTCGCGCAGCTGTATGCTGTTCTTATATATGGACAGTATCTTTTTGTACAAAGACGGTGTGAAATCCTGTTTGTTCAGCATAATGGATTCCGCTTCCGCAATGATAATGGTCAGCGGAGTCCTGATTTCGTGGGATATATTTGTAAAGAAACGTAATTTGCTTTGGTTTAGGGCTTTGATGTCCTGGTTGCGCTTCTGTTCGTATTCAAGCGATGTACGCAGCCGCACCCTGTCTTTGTAGAAATTTACTGCCAGCAGGAGGGCCAGGAGGGCCAGCAGAATGTATGCTATATATGCCGGCGCGGATGAATACCACGGAGGAAGTACTGTGATGTCAAGTCCTGCGGACGATGCCGGGCCTGTTCCGCCCTCTGTCCTGACGACAAGTCTGTATTTCCCCGGTGACAGGTTGGAATAAGTGATTGTATTTCCGTTTCTCAGAGGATTCCATGTCTGGGAGAAACCCTCCAGCCGGTATTCGAGGTTATGCCTGTTGGCGGCAAGGTAGTTGGATGTCGTTATCTCTATGCTGAACATGGAGACGTCGGACTTGAATCTGAGGTGTTTTTCGTAGAGCAGGGATTTTTCAAGTATGCCGTTTCCGTCTTTGGGACTGACTGCATTTCCGTTTACATACAGACCTGAAAAATGGATGCTGTATGGCTTTCCCGGCAGGTCGAGGCATTTTTCCCTGAATGATACCATGCCTTGTGCGCTTCCGATGAAGATTTCACCGTCTTTTGTGATTTGCAGGGCATTCTCATTGGCCGATGTGAACGGAAAGCCGTTGCAGATGTCGTATGACACGGCCCTTTCTGTCGTGCTGTTGAAAACGGAGAATCCGCTGTCTGTGATGAGCAGCAGGTTGCCGCTGAACGGCGATTCGCATATCTGATATACGCAATCCGATAAAAGTCCGTTGCTTTCCCTGTCGTAATTGGTAAATTTTCCGCTTCCCGGAACCATCCTGTCCATGCCGCTTCCGGAGGTGGAGAACCAGAGGTTTCCCATGCTGTCCTGGAAAATGTTGTATATATTATTGTTGCTTATTGTGCCAGGAGTACCGGAATCATGGCAGTATCTCTTTATTTCACCGGATTCAAGCCGGTATTTGAATACCCCCTCGCCCATTGTAGTCAGCCACAGATTCCCGTTTGCATCCATGAGAATATCGGTAACTTTCTTTATCATCGGCTCCTCTTCCATGTCCGTGAAAAGCTTTCTGCATTTTCCGCTGCTGCAGTCGAAAGTGCACACACCGTTTTCTGTCGCAACAATAAGCGAGTCTCCGTATGGAAGTATATCCCTTATTATATCGGACGGAAGGGACGTCCCGTCTTGAGGCGAGGAACGGTATGTACGGAATTTTCCTGTCCTTATGTCAAGTCTGTTCAGGCCGCCGATGTGGGTCCCGACCCATAGAATGTCATTCTCCGAATCATAGTACAGGGATTTTACATTGTTCTCGGAAAGGGAGCTGGGCTTTCCGTCCTTATGATACCACGTGAACTTTCCGCTTTTTCTGTCCAGATAATTGATTCCGCCTCCTTCTGTCGCGATCCAGAGATTCCCGTTCTTGTCCTCTGTCATTTTGCCTACGACGGATGAGCTGAGTCCATTGCCTTCGGAGGGAGATTCTGCATATTTCGTGAAGACTGAATATTCCGGATTGAAGCAGTTCACGCCTCCGAAATATGTCCCGGCCCAGATGTTTCCCTGGCTGTCTCTGCGCAGGCACCAGACAGAGGAGTGCGACAGGCCGTCATTGCGGGTTATGTCTGCCGTATAATGGGATATTTTGCCTGTAGTCCTGTCGATGCAGTCCAGTCCTGTGAATGTCCCGACCCAGAGTTTTCCGGAACTGTCTTCGCAGCAGCAGCGGACGAAATCCGAGGCAATGGTCTGCAGGTCATTATCCTTGTGCCGGAACACTGTCACCGTATTGCCCGGGGATATTCTGTAAAGGCCTTCTTCCCAACTCCCTATCCATATATTTTCTTCGCTGTCCTGGTATATGTTCGTAATGTTGCCTTCCGTGACCGGATGCAGCAGGTGCTGTGAATCCGGCCTGAGCACATAAACACCATACCCTGCTGTTCCTATCCACATGGAACCGTCCGTTGCCGTGATTATTGCCGAGATTTCGCTGACGCTGTCCGGAAGGCTCAGGAACGGCATGAAACTGTCTTCGCCGTCTTCTTTTTTCAGTATTTTGCTTCCGTAGCCGATGTACAGCGCTTTGTCATAGAATACGGATTTTATTTCCCCGGTCAGAAGAGTCCTGAAAGACATGTGTTCCAGGTCGAGTTCCGCCAGCCCCTCCGTGCATACTATATATATTTTGCCGCGGCCGTTTCCTGACAGACGGTAGACATTGTTGCAGAAAAGGCTGTTGGGATTTCCCTTTTCCATGCGGAATTTACGGATGTCGCGGCCGTTGTAGCAGTTTAGCCCGTAGTTGGTCCCGATCCATACAAAACCGAATTCATCGATATAGATGTCATTTACCGATACCTGTGAAAGGCCTTCTTCGGCAGAGATGTGAGAGAACGAAATATAAGGGGTTTCTATAGCCCGTGATGTGACGGACAGGACAGAAAATACCGCAAGTGCTGTTGAGAGTATCGCATTTTTCATATCGGCAAATTTAGTATAAAAAGAATCTATAGTGAATCCAATTCCATTATTGTAGACAATCTTGAACTTTTTTTGGATTATTGTGGACGTTGTGCACTGCCATATATTGCAATATTTGTACAGTTGAAGAAAAATTATATGAACGGATTTCTTAAAACTTTATTTGTCGCGGCATTCTTTGCCGTATTGCTTCCGGCCTGTTCCGGCATAGAGGAACTCAGGAAGGAAGTCAGTTCCCTCGCTTCCAGAGTGGAGGCTTTGGAAACCGCCGTGGCTGATGTAAATACGAATACATCAGCTCTGAAGGTTCTGTTCGGGGCCAAGGTACTTGTAACGGAGTTCCTGTCTGTCGGGAACGGCTATGAACTCTGCCTGAGTGACGGAACGCGGATTACGGTGATTGACGGCGCCTCCATTGCGCTGCCGGTACCTGTGATTGCGGTGGACGAAGACGGGCTGTGGGTCATCTCAACTGACGGCGGAAAAACTTTTGCACCGGTAGACGGTGCAGATCCGGCTTTTGTACCTGCCGGCTTTACGCCTCTGCTTGAGGTTGACGAGAACGGTTTCTGGCTGATTTCCGTGGACGGAGGAAAAAGCTGGGACTTTATTTATGATGAGGCCGGCAAAAGACTCAGTGCCGATGACCCCGTGTCAGTCAAGGGGGATAATTCTGTCTTTGCCAATGTGCGTTATGATGCGGAAAACTCGAAGGTGACATTCACTCTCAAGAACGGGAATGCCGTGACTGTGGACGTGGCAGGTGATTTTTATGTCAGGTTTGCCGGATGGCATGACGGTGTGAAGGTGTACAGGGGAGAGTCTGTACAGTATTCCGCAGAATATGTGGATGTGGCGTCAGTGGTCGTTTATGACGCCCCCTCAGGCTGGGAGGTGGCTCTCGATGAGGGGAAAATGTCGATAACGCCCGCGTCGGGAACTCCTTCCGGAGAGTATGGCATTACTCTCTTTGTGGTTTCCTGCGACGGATATGCGAAGACAATGGAACTGAGGGTGACTTATGTCGATGAGGATGCCGCGGATTCCGGCTGCAGGGAGTGGAACGATTTCCTGCGCAAGTCCCCGGACAATCTCCTGCCAGATTTCTCGTATGCCGGATATGACCACGGACTGTCAGCTCCTCCTGAGGCTGCGGCTCTCGGCTGGACAGTGTACAATGTATGTGACTATGGTGCGGTTCCCGATGACGGAAAGTCCGACAGGGAGGCTTTCATGAAGGCCTACTCCGCCGCCATAGGTGTTGCCGGGGTAAGGCGCAGCTCTGCTAAGGCTGTGATTTATTTCCCGGAAGGTGAATTTATAATACATGATTCTTCCGATGACCTCGGGGACGGCACAAGCTCCACTTTCACGATAGAGGCCGGAGATATTCTCATCAAAGGAGCAGGGGCAGGCAGGACTGTCCTGAGAATGAAGGATGAGAACAAGCCTGCGAATCCGTCCCAGATGTGGTCCTGTCCTCCTATGATGACAATAAAGAGGACGTCTTCTTCGTCAAAAATCGCTGATGTCGTTTCCGATTCGGAAAAGGGAGGCTTTTCGGTTGTCCTGTCGTCCGTTGCGGGTATCTCGGAGGGTGACTGGGTGCTTCTCTCGCTGACAAACAACGATCCTGAGCTTGTGGCTTCGGAACTGGCTCCGTATCCTGTTGAGGACCAGTTTACTGAATTGAAAGAGACAGGAGTGGTTGTCGTGGATTATCATCAGGTCAAGTCTGTATCCGGCAATACCGTTACTTTTGAGGAGCCTCTGATGCACGAAGTCGCGGCGAAATGGGGATGGACAGTAGACAAGTATTCATATTACAGCAATGTAGGCATAGAGGACATTACCTTTAAGGGCGATGCGAAGGACGGTTTCGTTCATCACGGAAGCTGGCAGGATGACAGCGCATTCAGGATGATAGAGTTCCTTAGAATAAACAATGCATGGTGCAGAAGGTGCAGTTTTGTCAGCTGCAGCGAGGCTCTGTCGTTTACGAACTGTGCCAACTGTTCTGCATACGGCATTACGATTGGCGGTCAGCGTGGCCATACCGCCGTACATGCCCAGAATTCTTCAAGGGTCTTTATAGGCAATGTGCTCGATGCCTCATCTTCCGGAAAAGGCCAGTTCCATGGCGCAGGAGTGGCAGGCAGGGCAATAGGAACGGTACTGTGGCGTAACCGTTACGGTTCTGACAGCTGTTTCGAGTCCCATGCTTCGCAGCCGAGGGCAACGCTTGTGGATGCCTGTGACGGCGGCTGGATAGACAACCGCCAGGGAGGGGACAGCGGTCTCCAGCCGAACCATCTCGACGATCTCGTGATATGGAATTTCAATGCATCCGCTGTCTCTGCAATGGCCTCAAACTGGACATGGTGGAAGACGGACAGCAAATACTGGCGCTTCCTGCCGCCTGTGATTGTGGGCTGGCACGGACTGTACTGCAATTTCGTGCAGTCCTCGTGCAAGGTTGACAGCAGTCACGGTACGGAGGTCGAACCGGGCTCTCTGTACGAGGCCCAGCTTAAGGCAAGGCTCGGCTATGTGCCATCATGGTTGAATTCGTTAAAATAACATAATTATGACAAAACTGAAAATCATTATTCTGTGGGCAGTGTCAGCGGCAGCCGCCGTATCCTGCTCCGGCATTTCCGAACTCAGGGAGCAGGTGCGTGATCTCGATGCGAGGGTATCGGTCCTTGAAAATGTCGTCAAAAGCCTGAACGACAATATAGCGGCATTGCAGGCTCTTGCAAATGCGGGCACCATATATTCATGTGAAGAAAAAGACGGCCAATACAAGATAACCCTGTCGAACGGACAGATTATAACACTGCATCAGGGTACTGACGGTTCTGTTGTAGTGCCTGTCATCACGATAGACGGAGAGGGATACTGGATGGCGGATTATCAGGACGGCTGCGGACCTCAGTATATCATGTATGACGGCAAAAAGGTGCAGTCCAAGGGCGAGACAGGGCAGACTCCTCTTTTCAGGGTGTCGGAAGACAACTGCTGGCAGGTCAGCTATGACGGCGGCAAGACATACAGCTATGTACTCAATGCGAATGGGGACAAAGTGGGATGCATTGCCGGAGGAACGTCCGGCGACACTTTCTTCAACAATGTAAGCTATGATGAGGACGGAGGAAAATTCATTCTTGAACTTAAGGACGGGAGGACCATTGTAATTCCTGTCGCAGCCGGTTTTCTGTGTTCGGTCGATGCCGAAGGAACACAGAAATTTGACTATGGCCAGACAAAGAACTATATGGTTACGATGGAAGGAGTCATTCAGGCCCTTGTCACGGCACCGGAGGGATGGACCTGTGAGCTTGGCGGAAACGTCTTGTCTGTCACTGCACCGCCGGCGGCCACTAAGGCTGTTTCCGCCGGCAATATGACGGACGTATGCATAATCGCATTTTCTCAGATGGGATTTGCGGCAGTGGCCAAGGTCTGCGTGGTTGTGGAAGGGTCGTCCGCAAGGCTTCCTGTCATAGCCGCAACACTTAAGGAGGTCACGGTATCCACAGCCAGAATATCTGTAGCGGCAGCAAATGCCTCATCATGGAAGTATCTGCTCAGGGCAGCCGGCCAGGATATTCCGTCGGCCCCGGACATCATGTCTTCGGGGACGGAAGGCAATGGAAGCGAACTTGTTCTTTCCGGCCTCGACGACGGTACGGACTACAAAGCCTGCTTCATCGCTGCCGGTGAGGAAGGAGTCAGCGAAGTTTTCGTGCTCGATTTCACTACCGAGGCTATTCCGGTCACTTCGTGGTATGAGGCATGGGAGTCCGGACGTGCGATTACGATAGACGGCGTGAAGTACACCAAGCAAACATACGGCGCCACAGGAGTCACAATGCATATCTCGGAAGACTATACGTTCACTGAACCGAGTGAGGGAGTGTTCTTCGTGGACCCGGGCGTAACGTTCACTATTAAGCCGTCCAAGGCCGTGTCCAAACTTATTATTGTCGGCAATGATCCTTCGCAGAGGTCGAATGTCGTATTCGGAGGACAGATGCAGTTCTATGAAATGGGTTCTTCGGAGGGCACGAATGTATGCGCATTCTACAATGTGAATGTGGACGCCCTCACATTCAACAATTATGTGATGAAGGTCAACAATGCCAAATATTTCGATGCCCTGGTCTTCGACAATTGCCATATACGTCCTGCATCGACTCTAATATACAGCAAGGACAGCGACAGGGGCTTCAAGTATTTCGCTGTAGTGAACTCCGAGATTGAGATTGCAAAGGACGGCACCCAGTTTGTGAACGCGCAGCCCGGAACCTCCAACTGGGGTACGGTCAAATATGACAACAATATCTGGTATTCCGCTTCAAAGAGAATCAATTTCTATCTGTTCCAGGGCACGAACGGCTCTTCCGACCTGATACTTGACAATCTCGTCATAACAGGAAACACGATGTTCAATCTGCACTCCAAGACTGATTTCTATTGCAATGTGGGCACGTGCAGGAATGCCGTGATGAAAAACAATCTGTGCTTCTGGGAGGATGCGCTTGTGGATGCGGAGGGTTTCCTCAGATGCAGGGTGCTTTATCCGGCCTCCGGAACGGCCTCTTCCAATGTGTATTATACGAATACGGCTTCGGCCAAACAGTTCCAGATGTTCTTCGGAGGCATTTCAAACGGTTTTTCCGGTGCGGACGAGGCGGTGAAGCTCGATGAAAGTCCGTTTGCCTCCTATGATGCCTCTAAATGCCTGTTCGTTAAAAAGGCAGGGTATGAGGATTTCGGTGCAAAGAGATAAAATGAATCAGATGAAAAGATTATTGACAATATTGGCAATTCTGTGTGCGGGGCTCGGTCTCCGCGCACAGACGGTTGCTGTCAGCGGACGGATTTCCGATTCCGGAGGACAGCCTGTTGCCGGAGCTGTGGTGTATGCCGAGAATGAGCCTGCCCGCGGCACTGTGTCCGGAAATGACGGTGAATTTGCCCTTTCTGTTTCCCCGGATGCTGTTCTGGTTTTCAATTGCCTTGGCTATAAGGAAATAAGGGAGAGGGTGAATTCGAGAACCGTGATAAATGTGATTATGCCGGAGGACAGGCTTGTCCTTGAGGCTGCGGAACTTGTAAGTGACGGATATATGTCGGTGGCAAAGCGTGACCTTACAGGTTCTGTCGCATCTGTGAGCATGGACAAGATTTCCTCTGCTCCGGTCGTGAATTTTGACCAGGCCCTTTCCGGACGTATCGCAGGAGTGGTGGTCACTACATCCGACGGAGCTGTGGGAAGCGATGCCAACATAGTCATCAGGGGCAATAATTCCCTGACTCAGGACAACAGCCCTCTGTTCGTGATAGACGGCTTCATTTCCGAGAGTTCGCTTGCGACTTCTCTGAATCCTGCCGACATAGAGACCATAGACATACTCAAGGATGCTTCCTCTACGGCCATTTATGGAGCGAGGGGAGCCAACGGTGTCATTGTCATAACGACAAAACAGGGGACTGACGGCAGACCGAGAATCAATTTCAAGTCTTCGTGGTCGCTCAACACTGTGGCAAACAGGCAGGAAATGATGGGAGCGTATGACTTCGTGCTTCTGCAGGAAGAACTTGCTGCGGCCAAAGGTTCTGACAATATGTACACGCGCGAAGGCTATACGCTTGACGATTACCGCAATGTGGAAGGTGTGGACTGGCAGGACAGGATTTACCGCAAAGCTTTTGTCCAGGATTACAGTATCTCCATATCCGGAGGCAGCAAGGCGTCCGGAACATCATACAGCGCCTCTGTGTCTGCCCTGGACCAGGACGGCATTATCGTCAATTCCAATTTTCAGCGCTATAGCGGAAAGATGAACCTGACCCAGAAAATAGGGAAGAAGCTGAAACTGGATCTCGGCATGACATATTCCAGGAGCATTACCGGAGGAGTCACTCCGTCCGATGCACATGAGGCTTCTTCTGCTTCAGGCTGGCTGATGTATTCCGTGTGGGCCTACCGTCCTGTGCTTCCGCTTTACAGCATGGGCAATGTCGATGAGTGGATGGATGACTTTACGGATTCGGCCGATGCCAACGACTACCGCTTCAATCCTGCCAAGACCGTAAGAAATGAGCACAGGAAAAAGACTGTCGATTATATGAAAGGCAACGGAAGCCTGAGCTGGTACATGACAAAATACCTTACATTCCGTGTGACAGGCGGCTATACATGGAACAGCTGGCGCAATGAGGAATTCAACGGAACCCAGACATATACGGGTTTCCCTGCTTCTCCTTCCGGAAAAGGAATAAACGGAAGGATCGTCACGACGAATACTTTAAGCTGGCAGAATGACTGGTCGCTGACGTGGCGCAAGACCATAAAAGCAAACCACAACATCAATGCTGTAGCCGGTTTTGCCATGCAGGGGGAAAACAAGAACAGCCACGGTGTGGCGGCATGGAACATGACGACGGAAGCGCTCGGACTTGAAGGCATGAACACAGGACAATATCAGAACGTGCCCCCGTACCGATATAACTGGAAGATGATGTCTGCATTCCTCCGCTTCAATTATGACTATGACCACAAGTACTATGCGACTCTTACCTTCCGTGCCGACGGCTCCTCCAAGTTTCCAAAAGGCAACCGCTGGGGCTTCTTCCCGTCCGGCAGTCTTGCGTGGAATTTCAGCCGGGAGGATTTCCTCAAGGATTCCGATGTGCTCTCGAACGGAAAACTCAGGCTCTCATACGGCGTGACCGGAAACAACCGTACAAGCACTCCGTATGATTTCTACTCCCAAATCGCCTCTTCTCCGGGAAGCAGCTCGACAGCCGACTATACTTTCAACGGTGTTTATGTGCAGGGGTATCAGCCTGTGAATATGGCCAATGACAACCTCAGATGGGAACAGACCTCGCAGACCGATGCCGGAATCGACCTCGCATTTTTCGGAAACCGTCTGAAGGTCACATACGACTGGTATCAGAAACTGACATCGGACCTTCTCCTTCAGGCGACGATACCGTCATCTTCCGGCTATACTTCGGAAATGCTCAACATCGGTTCCATACGCAACAGGGGGCATGAAATTTCGATAGAGGCCGTTCCTGTGCGGAAAACGAATTTTGAATGGAGCGCGTCTTTTAATATTGCATTCAACAGGAATACTGTCACAGGACTTAACCTCGGTCAGCAGACCCTGCTCTCGGCCGTGTCGTGGGACCAGAGATTCAACAGCCAGTATGCCTATCTCACCATGGTCGGCGCGCCTACCGGACTCATGTACGGCTTTATATATGACGGTACGTACAAGGCCGAAGACTTCAACGGCTCGGGTATGCTGAATGACGGTGTCCCTTATATGGTTTCTGTCGGCAAAGGGCTTGTTCGTCCCGGCGATGCGAAATACAGGGACATAAATCTCGACGGTGTAATCGATGACAATGACCGTACAATCATAGGCAGCGGACAGCCTGTGCATACGGGCGGCTTCGGCACTTCGTTCAGTTTCTATGGAGTGGATGTCAATATATTCATGAACTGGAGCTATGGCAACAGCATCCTGAATGCTAACCGTCTGTATTTCGAGAATGCCCAGTGGTACAGCACGAATCAGTTCGCTTCCTACAAAGACCGCTTCAATGCCGAGACCAATCCGGGAAGCGATATACCGGGAGTGTTCGCCAACGGCATATACGTCTATTCGTCACGTGTGGTCGAAGACGGTTCATATCTGAGGATACGCTCTGTTTCAGTCGGGTATACTTTCCCTGCCGGACTGCTTTCAAAGGTACGCATAAGCTCATGCCGCATAGCTGTTTCCGCTGACAATCCTCTTGTTTTTACAAGGTATTCCGGTGCTGATCCCGAGGTGTCGACCAGGGCGTCGGTGCTTACTCCGGGCTTTGACTGGTCTGCATACGCCAGGGCACGCGGCGGTTCCGTATCGTTGAATCTTTCATTTTAGGAACTGTGTGACATGAAACCGAAAATTTTTGACAGTATGAAAAATATGATATTTACGGGAGCTGTGCTGGCGGTTCTGGCCTCCTGCAGTTTCCTCGACGAGGAACCGCACGTGATTTGCTCAGGCACATTCTACCAGTCGGAGGAGGATGTTCTCAGCGGTCTTGCCGGTGTCTACGGGCCTATGGGACAGGAGACGTTCTACGGTAACTTTTATTCTATGTTCATTTCCAATGTGGATGACCTGTGCTATTTCAACCGCAGCACGGCAGACCAGAAGACAGCGGTTTACAGACATGATTCCGGCTCTACTGAAATATATCAGGTATGGACGGCCATATATTCCGGAATCAGGAACGCCAACGCATTTATGGAGGCGGTCGCTGAAACGGACTTTGACAGTGACGGTTCGATGTATGCCGAGGCCCGTTTCCTCAGGGCATACTATCATTTCCTGCTCGGACAGGCATGGGGCAACGTCCCTGTACGCAAGAAAGCCTGCAAGGAGCATAAGGACACTCCGTGTGCCGCAACTCCGCAATATGAGGTGCTGGAGTGGTGTGCGCAGGAGATGGAGGCCTGTCTTGCCGGCCTGTCCGATGACGTGGCCCTCCAGCCTTCGCGTGTGACACGGACAACCGCACATGGAATACTTGCAAGAGTATATCTGTTCATGGCAGGTGAAAGTGTGCAGGGCGGTGACAAAAAGGAACTTTACAAAAAAGCTATGGACAATGCCGCTGAAGTCATTGCATCCGGAAAGCATGAGCTTAATCCGAAATATCAGGATGTGTTCATAAATATGTGCAGCGACAGATATGACACTGAATTCCGTGAATCGATGTGGGAAGTGGAGTTCAGCGGCGACAGGTCGGGTCCGCAGTCATGGAGCAACGGACGTATCGGTGACGTAATCGGGCTGAGGAGCAGCGGCAGGGAGGGTTTCCTGTCATTCCTCTGCAATTATTCATACGCCCAGTATGACGGTACGCTGATGCTGTGGAATCTTTACTGGAGCACGGACCGTACCGATGACGAGAATATGCTGCCTTCGGTGACAGACCTCAGGCAGGAGTGGAATATGCCTCCTTACAATTATGAGGGAAGGACGTCAAGCCCTGTCTATGCGGCTTCCAAAGAAAAGACGCCGTATGTGTACAGAAATGTGAGTACTTTTGACGATCCTATGACGGCCCGTGCAATACGCAATTGCGGAAAATGGCGCAGGGAAGTGCAGTATGAGGGCGTAAAGGACAACATGAGCATTTATACTGCGGTGAATTATCCTCTGCTGCGCTATTCTGACGTGCTGCTTATGTATGCCGAGGCATACAACGAGTATTACGGCGCTCCGGATGAGTCTGCGTATCAGGCTGTCAAGGCTGTGCGTGACAGGGCCGGAATCAAGACCCGCGCATTGTCCGGATATGACGGCGGCAGTTTCAGGGAACTTGTCAGGAACGAGAGGGGAAGGGAACTGTGTTTTGAATCTTTGCGCAAATATGACCTGATAAGGTGGGGCATTTTTGTGGAGAATATGCACTCATACGGATATTACACGCTTGATATGGAATGGAATCTGAACAACAAGTATATATATGCGGCAGCAATCGGGGCGGCAGTGTCGGAAAAGCATGTGCTGATGCCTATACCTGCAATAGAACTTGGTGTCAATGAAGAACTTGTACAAAATCCTCTGTGGTAATCATGAAGAAATCGGCAATTATATTTTCATTGGCTGCGCTGGCTGTGTGCGCCTGTTCGCAAGGCCTTGACCGGGAAGTTGACTGGCAGGTTACTGCCGATCCGTCGGGAAATTTTTATGCGGGCGGGCCTGTGCGCTTCCTGTTCGGCAGTCCGCAGGTCGACAATATCCTCTTTTTCAGCGGTGAAAACGGGCACAAGTGGGAAAACCGCAACCGTACGAGCGTACCTCCTGAGCAGATCAGGAGCGCGGTGCTTGACTGTGATTTTCTTGCCCGGTACGGAGCAGACAAAGGGCTTGACATTTATATTTCAAATACTTTCGAAGGACTGGACGGCAACGATGCCATGGCGGACAGGAAACTGATGCAGGCTCTTGAGGCGCAGATGGACAGCGAGGGCAACATTCCCGGCTGGACAAAGCTGGACTACGAGGAAGGGCCTAACGGAAGCTGGACGCACCAGAGCTTTGATATGGCGGATTATATTGACAATTTCTGCATAGCGATACACTGGCATCCGCGTGCAAGCGGAACATCCGCACAAAGGTCATACGGTGTGACCGCCGATGTGCTGATCGATGTCGAGGATGAAGGAGTATCGAAAATCAATATATGCGATCTGGACATAATTACGGTCATGACGAACGACGAGATTGAAGACCCGTATATAAAGAATCAGAAGAACGGTACGATTCATTTCGACAATTCCACGGCCGACATCTGGTTTCAGGGTGCGGCATACGGAGAACTTCCTTATCAGCTTGACGGCTGGGCCGTATCCGTGCCGAGGGCATTGAACAAGGTCGAGCCGGATGCCGGTACGGTTGTGAAGAATATCCGGAATATGATGACTTCGTATGAATATACATACGATGCTCCGGGCAATTATACGGCTACGTTCGTAGGGGTCAACGCCAATTATATGTACACCGACTGTGATATAAGGCAGGTGAAAGTGTTTGTTTTACATAAATAGATATGAGGAATTTAGCTGTTTTTACAATTTCGGCTCTTGCTTTCTGCGGCTGCCGGACTGCTGCGGTGGAGGAGCAGTGGACAAAATATACCGACATAGATTTTTCGTATGCCGGGTATCATCATGGAGAGTGTCTTCCTCCGGAGGCGGAGTCGCGCGGCTGGCGTGTCTTTGACGTGACTGATTACGGAGCTGTTCCGAATGACGGCAAATCAGACCGTGAAGCGTTCATAAAAGCAATTATGGCAGCGACAGGCAGGAGCGGGAATCCGTGTGCCGATGCGGTGATTTATTTCCCGGAGGGTGAATTCATCCTGCATACTTCGGAAGATGATGTTGACGGAAGGAGCAGTGCGGTCGACATTCACGGAGGGCATCTTGTCGTAAAAGGGGCCGGCAGGGGCAAGACAATCCTTGTGATGCAGGATCCCTGCAATCTTGCGGACCCTCCCAAGATGTGGACATCTCCGTTTATGCTGAAGTTCAGCAGCCGCGGAAGGCCGGAAGAGCTGACAAAAGTGGCCGGGGACAGTCCTAAGGGAGCATTTTCCGTTGAGGTGGAGTCTGCGGAGGGTATAATTCCGGGAGATTATGTGTGTCTGAATCTTACTGACAACAGTCCGGAACTGATTGAAAAGGAACTTGCCCCGTGCAGGCTCGAGGAGCAGATGACCGATTTCGTGAAACAGGGCGTAAAGGTCCGGGATTACCGCAAGGTCAAGGAAATCAGGGGGAATACTTTGATTTTTCATGCCCCTCTGCTTCATGAAGTCGAGGCGAAATATAACTGGACTGTCCTGAGTTATCCGAATTACAGCGAGGTGGGAGTCGAGGATGTGACTTTCAGGGGAAACGCCAAGGAGCATTTTGTTCACCACGGAAGCTGGGAGGATGACGGAGCTTACAAAATCATACGGTTCCAGGGTGTGACGGACGGCTGGATACGCAGATGCGATTTTGTGAGTGTCAGCGAGGGAGCCTGTCTGCGGGACTGTGCCAACTGCAGTGTCTATGACCTTGCGTTTACCGGCAACAGGGGCCACAGTTCGGTTTATACGGAGCAGTCTTCGCGCTCTTTTATTGGAGCAATAGGTGATTATTCTTCCGGTGCCGTGGAGAATGACCCTGACACATGGCGCGAAGGGGCAGGACAGTGGCATGCCACAGGTGTCGCGAAACCTGACATGGGCAATGTGATCTGGCGCAACCTTTGGGGAAATGATGCCTGTTTCCAGTGCCATGCGACTCAGCCGAGGGCGACTCTCATAGACTGCTGCAAAGGCGGCTGGGTGGATTACCGCCAGGGCGGGGCTTCCGACCTTTGCCCCAACCATCTGGCAGATCTTGTCATCTGGAATTTCTGCTCGACTGTCCCGTACACGAAAGGGGAATGGATATGGTGGAGCAAAACCGATGTATATCAGAAATTTCTGCCTCCTGTGATTGTCGGGTTTCATGGCGAGGAGTGCGGCTTCGTGCAGGAGCAGTGTGCTGCGGATGTCTCGCACGGAACACCTGTCGTTCCTGAATCTCTTTATGAATACCAGTTAAAAAAGCGTCTCGGACGTCTTCCGGAATGGGTAACGGAGCTGAAAACGGTGCAGGAGGCTCTTCCTGAGCCGGTCGGTATGCCGCAGGGCCTGGATGTGACAGCTGTCAAAAGGCAGGCTGCAGCCTGTCTCTCGGGGCAGCTTGACGGTTTGGCTGCCATGCCTGCCGGCTTGTTCCCTTGTACTGTTGACGATGAAATGAAAGTGAAGTATGTAACTGCCGATGACTGGAGATCGGGCTTCTTTCCCGGCTGCCTGTGGTATATGTACAGTCTTGCAGGTGATGACGTATGGCGGTCCGTGGCTGCCAGATATACTGATATGATGTATGATGTCCAGTTTCTTACTTCGCACCATGATATAGGCTTTCTTATCGGTTCGAGCTATCTTAACGGGTACAGGCTGACTGGCGATGCGGCCTATGTCCCGGTGATTGTGCAGGCTGCGAAATCGCTGTCTACGCGCTTCCGTGACAAGGCCGGAGTCATACAGTCATGGGATGTTGACCGTGACTGGCAGTCTCTCCGCGGCTGGGAATGTCCGGTGATTATCGACAATATGATGAATCTGGAGATACTTTTCGAGGCATCGCTGCTTTCAGGGGACGCGTCCTTCGGCAAGGTAGCCCGAAGTCATGCCGATGCTACTATGAAGAATCATTTCCGTCCTGACGGAAGCTGTTTTCATGTCGTCGATTATGATTTGGAAACCGGCCGTGTGCGCAGCCGCGAGACAGGACAGGGGTACTCGGATGATTCTTCCTGGGCGAGAGGACAGTCGTGGGCGCTTTACGGCTATACGATGTGTTACAGGTATACAGGTGACAAAAAGTATCTGGATCATGCCTGCAAGGTTGCGGACTTCTTGCTCGGACATCCTGCCATGCCGTCTGATTTTGTCCCGTACTGGGATTTCGATGCGCCGTCGATTCCGGATGCTCCGAGAGATGCCTCTGCGGCTGCGGTGATTGCATCTGCGCTTTATGAACTCGACGGTTATGCTCCGGACAACGGCTATTCTGTATATGCCGACAAAATTGTCAGATCGCTTTCAACCTGCGCCTATTCCGCACAGCCGGGAAGCAACGGAAACTTCCTGCTGATGCATTCTGTCGGAAGTATACCTCACGGTGCCGAGGTGGACAAGCCTCTTGTCTATGCGGATTATTACTATCTTGAGGCCCTGTCGAGACGTTTTGCCGGCACGGCTGCCGTAAAGGTGCCTGCCGTTTTATAGGTCCGGACTGAAACTCCCGGCTTTCAATGTGAGTCCGGTCTGCACGTCAAAAGTTTTGTATATGGCTTTGGAGCTGCAGGCCGGCATTTTTTTGCACGAACTCCGACATTTCTGCACGACTGTCCCAAAACAAGGCCTTTCGGGAACGAACCGCAATTTTTCAGCACGATTGTTCCCCAAACAGGCTCTTTCGGGAACGAACCGCAACTATTCCTGTCAACTGTTCCAAAAGCAATGCTTTTCAGGAACGAACCACAACATTTCACCACGTCGGTTTCCAAAACATGGTCTTTCCGGCACGTGATGGATGCAGGGCAGAGATGCCATGGTTTTAGGACAGGACGGCTGCGGGGTGGAGGCCAACATTCTGCTACATAGTATTTTATGTCTCAACGGGTGCCGAAATTTCGGCACCCGTCACAAAGCAAATCGTTATCTCACAACAAGTTGGCCTCCACCCTACGCAACATTTCCTCCTGACCATTCCCCAATCAGTGCATTTCAGGCACAAACTCCGACTTTTCAGCACGTCAGTTCCCAAAACACGGCCTTTCGGGAACGGAACACAACTTTTCCTCCCGACTGTTCCCAAAACAGGGCTTTTCTGGAACAAAACGCAATTTTTCTGCACGATTGTTCTCAAAACAGGCCATTTCGGGAACGAATCACAACTTTCCAGCATGACCGTTCCCAAAACACGGCCTTTCGGGAACGGAACACAACTTTTCCTCCCGACTGTTCCCAAAACAGGGCTTTTCTGGAACAAAACGCAATTTTTCTGCACGATTGTTCTCAAAACAGGCCATTTCGGGAACGAATCACAACTTTCCAGCATGACCGTTCCCAAAACACGGCCTTTCGGGAACGGAACACAACATTCCTGCACGACTATTCCCAAAACGGGCACTTTCGGGAACAGAACACTACGTTTCATATCAATTGTTCCAAAATTGTGTGTTTCCGGCACGAAGCATGGCGTTTCCTCACGACTGTTTCCAAACGTGGTCTTTATGGAACGTGAGGGCTGCAGGGCAGAGATGCCATAGCTTTAGGACAGGACGGCTGCGGGGTGGAGGCCAATATTTTGCTACACAGTATTTTACACTTCAACGGGTGCCGAAATTTCGGCACCCGTCACAAAGCAAATCGTTATCTCACAACAAGTTACCCTCCACTCCTCACAAATGACCGTTCACAAAAACCGGTCATTTCAGGACGTAAACGTTACCAATTAATAAGATTCTATAGTGTCAAAAAGAAATGTGATATAGAAAGGACTGATGTAAACTCTGTGTTTTCGGGCGGCCGGGCAATTATACTACCACTTTGGGCAATTATATCGAAATTTGCCATATTTTGCACTGAATTTGCACGTTTTTCTGTCAAAACGCTCTCTATTTTACTCCAAATTAACCTAAATAAGCAAATTTTTTATGATATGATTGAGCGGAATATAGTAAACAAAAAATCACCGAAACTCTTAAACTATTGAGTTCCAGTGATTCTTTCTGCTGCTCCTGAACCAGGACTTGAACCTGGGACCCTCTGATTAACAGTCAGATGCTCTAACCAACTGAGCTATTCAGGAATTTCTGTTTCCTATTGTACAAGAGTTTCTTGTTGTTTGGGATTGCAAAGGTAGGTATATTTTTTGAACTTGCAAATATTTTTGAAGAAAAAATGAATTTTTCTGCATCTTTTGTGAAAAATGCCTGTTTCAGCAGTCGGAATATCTTTTGTAAGGCCTTAAAAGTACATGATTCCGGTGCATGGGTACGCCAGCATTTCGGCAATAGGGCATCCAAAAACTAAACTTTTTCCACCCTACACTGTCTTTCTCCGAAAAACTGACCTTTTATTTTCCGGCGTATTAAACCCTTCTGCTCCGGCACGTGGACTAAAAAGTCAGAATAACTTTCTGAGAATTGAAAATTCGGTGACATGGACGAGGCTCACTGCACCGAAAAACGTGGACGAAGGGGGCTGGACGGATACTTTTTAGTCGTCCTCTCTTCAGACCTTTGCCTGCTCTGGTCTTTTTACCAACTTCTGCTTCGTATATACGTCTGCGCTTCGTCAAACATTCAAATAAATTTGATGTTTACTCTCAGCTGTTTGCTATATTCTGCTTCACACAATATACTCCCGTTTCGGCAGACCCAAATAAATTTGGTTCTGCTCTCGACTTATTCGTATATTTGTAACATTTTATTGAAACTGTCTGTCCGGACAGTGCCAAATTACGTAATATGGATATAGATCTGCTGTCTAAAATGGTCAAGGAACTGATTCTTGACAACGATAGGGTTGTGTTGCCCGGACTTGGCTGCTTTGTTGCCGAGATTGTCCCCTCTTCCTTTTCTGACAGGGGGTACACGATAAATCCTCCTTATAGGAAATTGTCGTTCAGAGCCAGGCCTGAACGCGGAGAGGAATTGGCAAGATTTTATGCCGACACAAATAACGTCTCCTATGATGCCGCAGAACATATAATGAATGATTTTGTTTCCGAGCTCAAAACAGTGCTTCACCAGAAAAAGACAGTGGTCTTTCCTGGACTTGGCCGTCTGAGGGCGACAAAAGAAAATACAGTCTTTTTTGTTGCGGATGAAAATCTCGACATTTATCCTGCCGGCTTCGGACTGGAGCCGATTTCTCTCAAAACCCATCAGCAGTCGCATGAGGAAGTGAGTGCGGCTATTGAGGGATTGCGAGCGATTATTGATGACAATACTAACGGTGTGCCGCCTTTCACGGCTACTCTGGAAACGGTGGATTCCGATGTACGGAAATTACCTGATAATGATCTTGCTGATATTGAACAGGAATTCCGGAAGCCGGTCGATGATGTGCAGGAATTGGCGGAATCGGCCGAGGCACAGGCGGAAACTGATGAGGCTAAACATACGGAAGACGTACAGGCCGTAGCCGATGTGGCGGAGACTGCAACAATATCTGATAAATCCGTAATAACGGCGGAGGTGTCCTTATGTCCTGATACGGAGGGTATTCCGTGTCTGAACACAGATTTACCTTCATGCCCGGTACCGAAAACTGCCGAAGAGTCTGCCGTTACAGTAGAAATGCCGGAAGAAATGAACGCAGAACAGGTTAAAGACATATCGGCTGAAACCTCAGGGACAGCTTCTGCTGATACAGGAAAGCCTGTCCGGAAAATCATTCTGTGGACTATTGCCGGAATAGCTGTCCTGCTTGTCGCAGCATTGGCCGTTTATATGGCACTTGCCATATATGCCCCGGAATTTTTGGACAGCCTCCTCTATACCCCTGAAGAACTGGACATTATCAACTACAAAGGGTAAGAATGTTTTGAAAATATCTCGCCCTGAGGGCGCTCAAAGAAGGAATGTGCGCAGTACAGGTTTCGCAGACCGCACAAACCTTCGTTTAATAAATAGTTTACAGTTTGCGAAACGTGATGCTGTACAATGAACAAACATATACAGAAAATTATAGTTCCGTGCTATGACACGGACATCGAGTGGCGGCTTAAACCTGCCTCATTCATGAACTGGACACAGGAAATCGCGAATCTCCACGCCGAAAAGCTCGGCTTCGGCTATGATGCCCTGATAAGCTCCAGGACAGCCTGGGTCTTGTCAAGAATGTACATGAAATTCGTGAAAACTCCGAAATGGAAAGAAGAGGTCGTCCTTTCCACATGGCACAAAGGACTGGAACGGCTCTTCTACCTCCGTGACTATACAATAACTGACACTGAAGGCAATCCGCTCGTATTGGCCACTTCCTCATGGCTCATACTGAACCTTGACACCAGGAAACTCGTCCGCGACCCTGCCATAATGGATGAAAATACAATGTGCCGCGACAATGCGACGGAAGCCTCAGCCCCCAAGGTGCAGATTCCGAAGGATGCCGCAAGGGAACTTGTCATGAGCCATAAGGTCGCATATTCGGATGTGGACATGAACGGCCATACAAATAATGCAATGTACATGAAATGGGCGATGGATGCAGTTGATTATGAGGTGTCTTCATCGCGTTCCGTGAAAGAGGCCGCAATCAATTTCAACCATGAGACAAGGGCTGGAGATACCGTAAGCCTTTACCGTGCCGTCATTGACGAAGGAGAGATGCTCCGTGTTTATGTAGAGGGCATGGTCGGTGACATATCCGCATTCTGCGTTGAACTTGTATTCTGAACCGCTATGCTTGAACTTGTATATCCATACGATACCGCGCCTGTAGTTCCTGCACTGACAGCAGGGGCCGCACTTTCGCATTCGGGAGGAGAATGGTTTCCGATTGTGCTTCCCAGCGGACTTGTAGTCGGCAGGGCGAGACGCGAGTACTGCCACAGCGGAGCCAGGCCGCTTCATCCTGTAGTCCATCTGCACATAATCGACAGATTCAGCCGTATATATCTCCAGAAAAGGTCCATGTCGAAAGACATACAGCCGGGAAAATGGGACACGGCGGTCGGAGGCCACGTCTCATACGGCGAAAGCATAATCGAGGCCGTTTACCGCGAGGCATCCGAAGAACTCGGCTTCACGGAGTTCAATCCGGTATACCTTGAATCATACGAATTCACGTCGGAAATCGAACATGAACTTGTGAATGTCTTTGCGGCTGTCGGAAATTATGAACTGTATCCCGACCATGACGAAGTTGACGAAGGAAAATGGTGGGAACTTGCAGAAATCGATGCCGGAATCGACAATGGCCTCTTCACCCCTAATTTTGAAAGCGAATTCATGATGATACGCAAATCTCTGCTGGCCCTCCTTTAGATTTGCCGCGGATATTTGCCGGAATACTGCCACAACACAATTATTATTTGCACATTATGACCAATATAGAATGTTTCGTACCGTCCATGTCAAGCCGTGACATGGAAATCACCCTGGAATCATTTGCGAGAAGTTCTGCATTTGCGGGAATCACCGTCCTGCCGTGCGGCTCCATACATGCTGTCTCCACCTTGCGCAGCATCGCCGGGGCCGCTGCCGCCGACTATATTCTTATATGTACAAAATCACTGGCAGTTGAGGCCGGTATGTTCGCCCTGGACCGTATTCTGGCAGTGGCGGCAGATTCGGGAGCGGATATGCTCTATTCTGACTGCTACACTGTCATGCGCGGCGGAAGCGGGAATGACATTAAGAAAAAGCACCCGCGGATCGACTGTCTCAAAGGCTCGCTCCGGGATGACTTCGATTTCGGAAGTCTCCTTGTTTTCAAGGCATCCTCTTTCAGAAGGGCGGTGCATTGCATGAATGAGGATTATGAATGGGCCGGACTGTATGACCTGCGTCTGCGGATGAAGAATATTGTGCATATCAGCGAGTTCCTGTACACAGAAATAGAAACGGATGTGCGCAGATCCGGTCAGAAGCAGTTCGACTATGTGGATCCTAAGAACAGGGATGTCCAGATAGAAATGGAAAGGGCCTGTACGGAACACCTCAAACGGACAGGGGCATACCTTGAACCAAAATTCCGCAAACCCGACATTGCGGAATATCCGGCAGAAGATTTTCCTGTGACCGCATCGGTGATAATACCGGTGTATAACCGCAAAAACACGATACTCGATGCCGTAAGGAGCGCCCTGTCCCAGCAATGCGCCTTTGATTTCAATGTGATTGTCGTGGACAACCGCTCAGACGACGGTACAACTGCAATGCTTGAGTCGGTGGCTGCGGAAGACAGCCGTCTGGTCCATGTCGTTCCCTTGAAAGACGACCTTTGCATCGGAGGATGCTGGAATCTTGCCGTGCATCATCCGATGTGCGGAGAATATGCCGTGCAGCTTGACAGCGATGACGTCTACAGCGGACCTGATACCCTTTCGAAGATTGTCGCCGCCTTCCGTGAGCAGGAATGTGCTATGGTTGTCGGTACGTACATGATGACGGACTTCAACCTGAATCCGATTCCTCCGGGAACGGTAGACCACAGGGAATGGACAGACGAAAACGGACGCAACAATGCACTGAGGATAAACGGACTCGGAGCGCCGCGCGCTTTCTGGACTCCTCTGCTCAGAACCTTGAATTTGCCTGACGTAAGCTATGGCGAGGACTATGCGGTCGGTCTGCGCATAAGCCGCGAATACAGGATAGGGCGCATTTATGACGTGTTATATCTGTGCCGTCGCTGGGAAGGCAACTCGGATGCCGCTCTTGACATAGACAGGATAAATGCAAACAATCTATACAAAGACAGAATACGTACATGGGAGTTCGAGGCCCGAATCAGAATGAACCGATGATGCAGGACAGAATACATAAATTTGTAGGGGACCAGCTTTCCCGCTGGCCTCTTGCATGCCGTAACTTCCGTGCATTGAAGGACGTGCGGACAAGGGACATTGTCGCAGGCGGACTTAAAGTCAGGCTTCAGTTCAATCCTGCCAGAATGATATCTTCTGCCGCCAAGCTCACAAAAGAGGATATTGCCGCACGCAGATGCTTCCTTTGCCGCGAGAACCGTCCGGAAGAGCAGACGATGCTTAAGTTCGAGGGACGCAAAGGCAAGAAATACGATGTTCTCGTGAACCCTTATCCGATATTTCCTGATCATCTCGTGATTGCAATGGACAGGCACGTTGAGCAGTCTATATGGCAGCGTTATGTCGATATGCTTGATCTTGCCAGGAAGTACGATGGCTTCATCTTTTTCTACAACGGGCCCAAGAGCGGAGCTTCCGCCCCGGACCATCACCATTTCCAGGGTGCGCCGCGCGGACTTATGCCGCTGGAGAATGATGTGGATGAAATCATATCCATGGGCCATGACGGTCTCGGATACATGACGTCCGTGCAGGATGCCTCCCTTTATCATTACAATAAATTCACGACAGGAATATTTGTGATAAGGGCGGAAACGTCCAAATCGGCAGCCAAACTTTTTTACCGTCTCCTTGACTGTGCCGGAACGCCTGAGGGCGAAAGTGAGCCTCTTATAAATCTGTTTTCATACTATGCGGACGGAGAATACCGTTCCATTGTCATCTTCCGCAGGTCACACCGTTCGCACCACTATTTCAGCGACGGTCCGGATCATCTCACCATGAGTCCTGGCTGTGCTGACATGGCAGGAGTTTTCATCGTTCCGGTCGAGGAAGAATACCGTAAGATTACACCTGGACTTCTCGGAGAAATGCTGGCAGAGATTTCCATATCTGAAGAAGATGAAAAGCGCATAATGCACAGACTGACACGTCGGCAGCCGCTGGTGGAAGTCGGTATCATGTCTGCTGAAGAAATTGAATTTGAAATACTGTCTGACGGAGCCGGGCCGCGCAAGGCTGTTTTTTCCGGCGGGAAAATAGAATATGACGGGACTGTGTATGATGAACTTCATTTCGATGCCCCGACACTGTCGACCATGTTCGCGGAAGCCTCGTTCATACTTCACGGTGTTACCATCGGCTCCGGTTTCCATTGGGAAAGAAAGGAAGACCAGACCTTTGCCGGAGCACTGAAAATAATAGTATGCAACGGCAGGCTTGCGGCTGTCAATGTGATAGGGATTGAGGACTATCTGCTGAGTGTCATATCTTCCGAGATGAGTGCGTCTGCTTCATTGGAATTTCTGAAAGCCCACGCCGTCATTTCGCGCTCATGGCTTATGGCTCAGATCGGCCGTAAAGAAACAGGACGGCGTGCCGTGCCTGAAGGAAAGAAAGCCTATGCCGGTGACGCAGTCCATGAATATGTCAAATGGTATGACCATGAGGACCATGACATTTTCGATGTATGTGCCGATGACCACTGCCAGAGATACCAGGGCCTGTCCCGGGCTTTGGGCAGAAATGTACGCAAGGCCATAGATTCTACCTGGGGCCAGACTCTTGTCCATGACGGCGTTCTCTGCGATGCAAGATTTTCCAAGTGCTGCGGAGGACGCATGGAACTGTTCAGTACATGCTGGGAGGACAGGGATTATCCGTATCTACTGCCGCTTGCCGATGCACCGGAACATGATGCAGGGCAAGACTGTTTCTGCAATACGGATGATCCGGTCATTCTTTCACAGGTACTTAACGGCTATGACAGGGAAACCGCGGATTTCTATAAATGGGACAAAGAATATGACCGTAAGGCATTGGCAGAGATTATAAGCAGGAGAAGCGGTATACAGATAGGTGAACTTCTCGGACTGAAACCGCTTGAACGCGGGGCTTCCGGAAGAATCAAAAAATTGGAAATAAAAGGTTCAGATGCCACTGTTGTCGTTGGAAAAGAATTGGAAATCAGGCGTCTGCTTTCTGAAAGCCATCTGAAAAGCTCTGCTTTTGAAGCAGAATTCACTGGTGAGAAGGTCGTGCTTCACGGACGTGGCTGGGGACATGGCGTCGGACTCTGCCAGATAGGTGCGGCTGTCATGGCTTCCAGAGGCTATGGCTACAGGGAAATACTTGGACATTATTATCCGGGAACTGCATTGAGCATAGGAGAATCGTGATGAATAAAGGAAGAAAAACATCGCCGTGGCTGTGGGTTCCCTCGCTTTATTTTGCCGAGGGAGTGCCTTATTTTGTGGTGAATAACATTTCCGTGGTAATGTTCAAGAATATGGGTATGCCGAACGGAATGCTTGCCCTTTATACGAGCCTTCTTTATCTTCCGTGGGTAATCAAGCCGCTGTGGAGTCCTTTTGTGGACATAATCAGAAGCAAAAGATGGTGGATTCTGTCCATGCAGGTCATGATGTCAGCCGCAATGTTTCTGCTTCCTTTTTTCCTTCCGCATGGTGACGGAGCCGACTTTGCCTCCGCGCCTCTGTTTTACGTGACCCTCGCCCTGTTCTGGGTCACGGCCTTTGCTTCGGCAACCCATGACATAGCTGCCGACGGCTTTTATATGCTTGCCCTCGATCATGGAGACCAGGCAGGCTTTGTCGGTATCAGGAGCACGTTCTACCGCTTCTCCTCACTGTTCGGCCAGGGCGTACTCGTGGCTGCCGCCGGATTGCTTGAGGCCCGTACATCCAATGTGCATTTTGCCTGGAAGATGACTTTGGCCGGTTCTGCCGTGATGTTTGCCGCAATTACGCTTTACCATACGTGGAAACTTCCGCATCCTCCGGCGGATACAGTGTCTCATGCCAAAAGTCCCGGTGAAATCATCGCGGACTTCGGCAGGACTTTCGCGACATTTTTCCGGAAAAGACACGTGGCGGCCGCTCTTGCATTCATGCTGCTGTACCGCCTTCCCGAGGCCTTTCTTGTAAAGATGATGAATCCTTTTCTGCTCGATATGAATGAGGCAGGAGGACTGGGGCTTTCTACTGAAACTGTCGGCATAGTGTACGGGACCATAGGTGTCGCAGCCCTTACAATAGGAGGCATACTCGGAGGTCTATTCGCCTCAAGATTCGGACTGAAGAGGTCGCTGTGGCCGATGGCATTGAGCCTGACGCTGCCTTGCCTCTCATTCGTCTTCATCGCAGCGTTTCTTCCGTCCGATATATGGATAATTACAGGCTGTGTCGCACTGGACCAGTTCGGCTATGGTTTTGGCTTTACTGCCTATATGCTCTACCTGATATATTTTTCGGAGGGAGAATTCAAGACGGCGCACTATTCTCTGTGCACTGCATTCATGGCTCTGAGCATGATGCTTCCCGGTATGTTCGCAGGCTATGTGCAGGAATTGCTTGGGTATACGGGTTTCTTCCTTATTGTGATGCTGTGCTGCTTAGTCACTTTTGCCGTGACTTTTCTTTTGAAAATTGATCCTGAATATGGTAAAAAACAGACCGGAGATGAATAAAATGACAAGAATTGCCGTTTCTGTTGCCGTATGCTGCCTTGCTGCAGCCTGCGGCCGGAAATATGAAGAGCCTTCTGACGGTTCTATGACAGGTTTTGCCCTGTCCTTTTTCAGAAAGGTAAATGACAATATGAATAAAAACGACAATGTCGTAGTTTCTCCTTATAGTGCCGGAACTGCTATTGCCATGCTGGCGGAAGGGGCCCGGGGAGAGACTGCGGCAGAGCTTTTGGCAGCACTTAACGGATGCGGATTCAGAGGGAAGTCACCTGCCGTAACAGACTCTGCGGCGGTAAAGTCTGCAAACTCGCTTTGGATGGATGACGGTTTCCGGATCAGGGACAGTTATATAAATGCTCTAAAGGATTTTTACGGAGCGTCTGTCTATGTCCGTGATTTTTCTTCCCATGCGGCAGCGTCTGACATAAACAGGTGGTGTTCTGACAATACAGATGGCAAGATCGGCAAAATAATTGACAGAATCAGCCCTGATATGGCAATGGTTCTGGTAAACGCTCTTTATTTCGACGCTCCGTGGCAGAAGGCCTTTGGTTCCGAAATGACGCGCGAGCGTATTTTTCACGGCTTTTCCGGTGATGTTCCGGTACAGATGATGTCTAAGCGGGCCGATTATTTTTATGCTGAATACGAAGGCTGTCAGATGATAAGGCTTCCGTATGCTTCCGGCCGCTACTCGATGTACGTGCTGCTTCCTCCGGCAGGAACGGATGTAAATGATTTGCTGCCTTATATCGGGGAATCGGCCTATGATGCAGCCATGCAGATGCTTGAGGAGCGGGAAGTGATGCTGTCATTTCCGAAATACAGGCTGGAGACATCGGCAGTGCTTAACGGTACTCTTGAGTCAATGGGAGTGAAGAAGGCTTTTTCAACGGCAGCTGATTTCGGCGTGATATCTCCGTCCCGCTCCCTGGCACTCGACATGGTCACGCAGAAATGCTATATAGACGTGTCAGAGAAGGGGACTGAAGCCGCGGCTGTCACGGCTGTGCAGGTAAGGCTGACTTCTGTCAGGCCCGGAGTGAGGGCTGCTGTGGAAATGACTGTTGACAGACCGTTCCTGTTTTTCATTGTCGATGAGGATAGTGCCGGAATCCTTTTTGCCGGCAAGATTGTGAACCTTTAATCGGTTGAGTTATGTGTACGGTAAGAAATTATGTCGTTTCATTTTTAATGATTTTGTGCGCATCATTTGAGCTGTCGGCCGAGTCTGCCGTGAAAACGGGAATCGAGGTGTTGCGTGACAGATGCTTCGACGGACTGACCGGCAGACGTGTCGGTCTTGTCACAAATCCGAGCGGAGCGGACAGCCGCCTGCGTTCAACAATCGACATTCTGTACAATGCTCCTGATGTGGAGCTTGTGGCGCTTTTCGGGCCGGAACATGGTGTGCGCGGCAATGTGTATGCCGGCGGAAAGGTAACGGATTCGGTCGATCCTGCTACCGGCTTGCCGGTTTATTCGCTTTACGGAGCGACAAGGAAGCCTACTCCGGAGATGCTGGAAGGAATCGATGTCATGGTGTATGACATTCAGGATGTCGGTGTGCGCTCCTACACTTTCATCAGTACGCTCGGGCTGGTCATGGAGGCTTGCGGCGAAGAGGGGATTGAAGTCATGGTTCTCGACCGTCCGAATCCTCTCGGGGGCAGGAAGATTGAAGGATGCTATGTCGAAGACGGTTTCCATTCATTTGTCAGCCAGTATAAAATACCATATATTTACGGTCTGACTGTAGGTGAATTTGCGATGCTTATAAATGGCGAGGGACTGAATTGCGGACAGAACGGCAGGCAGGCTCCGGCAAAATGCAAACTTTCGGTTGTTCCTATGGAGGGCTGGACGCGCGATATGCTGTATGAGGATACTGGGCTTCCGTGGGTGCTTCCGTCGCCGAATATTCCGTTCAAGGATACCCCGATGTATTATGCCGCCTCCGGAATTTGCGGCGAGCTGTACGGCTTTATGAACATAGGGGTCGGATATACTCTTCCTTTTCAGCTGTTCGGTGCAGTCTGGCTCGACCCTGAGAAACTTAAGGCCAGGCTTGAAAGCTATGAACTCCCGGGAGTGTCATTCCGGTGCATCTGGTATAAGCCTTTCTCAGGCGGTCTGAGCGGACAGATGGTGAAGGGTCTCCAGTTTTTCTTTACTGATTATGAGAGTGCCCGTGTCACGGAAACACAGTTTTATGTGATGCAGGCTGTGGCGGAACTCTATCCGGACAAGAAAGCTTTTTCTGTAATAAGCGGCTGCGGACTGTTCGACAAAGTCTGCGGCACGGATTATGTAAGAGAGGAATTTGTCAAAAGGTATAAATTTGATGACATTAAGGATTACTGGCGGAAGGATGAGGAATCTTTCCGTGCTTTGTCGCAGAAATACCTTATCTATTAACCTTAAAACTGAATATTATGGGTACATTAAGGACAACAATGGCCGTTATGCTCGCAGGATTGGCATTTGCGGCATTTAACGCGGATATTTCAGCCCAGACAAGAAATTCGGGCGGTTCGGGCTCATCGTCGTCACAGTCAAGGACACAGGTTCAGCGTTCGTCTTCACGTACATCCGGATCTTCTTCCGTGTCCAGATCCTCGTCGTCGGCTTCCCGGTCTTCGTCATCTGCTTCACGCTCATCGTCGGCACCTGTATCGCGCTCGTCGTCGGCGACACGCCCTTCGACATCGTCCCGCCCGTCAACCGAGGCACGTCCGGCATCCGGAACTTCGTCATCTCGGCCGAGCACTACTGTGGCTCCTTCTGTGCGCCAGTCTTCAGGAACCGTAGCACGCAGGCCTGCAGGCCAGACAGCTGCTCCTTCGGGTACTGCAGCAAAACCGTCGGGCCAGGCACCACGTCCTTCGGGTACTGCCGTCAGACCTTCCGGGCAGACCAGACCTTCCGGTGCCCCCGTCCGTACGGCTGCCCCTGCGGTACGTAATTCCGCTCCGGTTTCCAGACCAGCCGCCCGCCCGAGTGCTCCGGTTGCCATTCGCCCTGACCACAGGCCTGATGTACACAGAGTTCATCCGCGTGACCGCGAGTTCATGCACTACAGCCGTCCTGCATATTTCTGGACAGGCCACAACCACTGCTACGGGCACAGAGTGAAAATACTCCCGACGCATGTACACAGACATATCCATCATGGCATTACATATTATTGCTACAATGACATCTGGTATCGTCCTTACGGCGGATATTACATTGTCTGCCGTCCTCCTTTCGGAACGGTGCTTGCCGCTGACATAATTGCCGACATGACATGGGCCGCTGTCCGTTTTTCATACTACAATACAGTTGCCCGCACGTATAGTCAGATAAACGAAAACAATGAGTATATAGCCCGCCAGAATGAACTTATTGCAAAGAACAACGCGATACTGGCTGCTCAGCAAAAGGAACTTGCAACGGATTCCGGTGCATCATGGAGACTTGCCGACGAACTCGGACTGATACAGAGCTATGCGGCTGCCGGCACTGAATATTACTACCAGGACGGAGTGTTTTACGTAATGGATTCGGACGGAAAATACAAAGTGATTGTTCCGCCTGCCGGGGCTTTGGTGGAGACCCTTCCTGAGGACTATGACATGATTACCCTCAAAGGCAATGAGTATTACAAAGTGGATGATACCGTCTACAGAGTGACCATAAGCGAAGGAAAACCTTATTTCGAAGTTATGGGCCAGCTTTATTCCTGATTGCCTTGGATGCCGATTGGCTTATCACCATTTTAATATACGGTAAAAGTTCCCGATGCAGCAACATCTGCCGCATCGGGATTTTTATTTGCCGCCTGCAGAATGAAATATTATGTATGGCTGAATGGCTTCTTCGAAGTATGTGGCAATAACGTTGGATATTTGGCGATATCCGGCTGTTCGGTACTTACAAGGCAGATTACAGCAGGGTGTTGTATGTCCTTTCGAGAGATGTGGCGTCTCCTGAGGAATGCAGCTCGATGCTGTAACCTTTGGAACTGGTTTTCAGCAGGCCTTCTTCTTTCATGACTTCCATAAGGCGGGAGGCGACTGCTGGGGCAGGATCGATTATCTCGATTTCCCTTTCCGGTGCGAGTCCGGAGGCAATCTTTTGGATGGTTTCAATGAGGAAAGGGTAGTGGGTGCATCCGAGGACTATCATGTCCGCCCCTGCGCTTATCAGCGGTCCGACACTCTTCCTGACGGTTTCTTCGGCAGCCGGGCCTGAGATTGTCCCGCTTTCCACGAGTTCGACAAATCCTTGGCCTACATGTTCCTCGATACGTATGTTCTCCGAAAACTTTTCCCTTGTGCTCCTGTATTTGTCCGCGCTGAGAGTGCCAGCGGTGGCAAGTACGCCCACAACGCCTGTCTTTGTCCGGTTTACGGCCGGCTTTACGGCCGGTTCCATGCCTATGAACTTTACGGGAAATTCTTTTCTGAGTGTCGCGATTGCCGCTGCCGTGGCCGTATTGCAGGCAACGACAATTATTTCAGCGCCTTTTCCTATGAGAAATTCCGTGATTTTTCTTGCACGGTCTATAATGTATTCTGCCGGTTTTTCACCGTAGGGACAGTGGGCATTGTCTGAAAAATAGATGTAAGATTCTTCAGGAAGGACTTTGCGTATCTCCCTGAAGACGGACAGCCCGCCGACTCCTGAATCAAAAATACCAATCATGGTCGAGTATATACGTATATATGTACATCTGTACAAAGATACGGAAAAATATCTCAATGCCGCCATGCAATCACGAAAATGATCCGTTCGTTCATGAATGTCCGGAAAAATCACTAAATTTGTAATTTTATAGGACTTCGGACTGCGGTGCCGTTGCAAAACAGTGATATATACATGATAACGACAGATCAGATAAAGACTTTGCGCCAGCGTATGGAAACGCTTGGCAGGTGCATAAACATTTCGGGCAAACGCGATGATGTGGCCGCAAGGCAGGAGAAGACGCTTGCTGCGGATTTTTGGAATGACCCGAAAGAGGCTGAGAAATTTCTGAAAGAGCTTGCCGGCGTCAAGTTCTGGGTGAACGGATACGACAAGGCTGCTGCAGGGGTTGCGGATCTGGACGTCCTGTATGAATTTGCAAAGGAAAGTCTTGCCTGTTCTTCAGACGATGTGCATACCGATGAGGAAAATGAATTGGATGAGGCATATAAGGCTGTCGAGGCGGAGGTCGAGGCTCTGGAGCTTCGAAATATGCTCGGAGAAGAAGGGGACAGTCTGGGTGCGATACTTACAATCAATTCAGGTGCTGGCGGAACGGAGGCCAATGACTGGTCGGCCATGCTGATGAGGATGTATATGCGCTGGGGCGAGCGGAACGGATATAAACTGACTGTAACTGATGAACTTGAAGGGGAGGATGCCGGTATAAAGTCTGTGACCGTTCAGTTTGAAGGGGACTATGCCTTCGGCTATCTTAAAGCTGAGAGCGGAGTGCACCGTCTTGTGAGGATTTCTCCTTTCAATGCGCAGGGAAAGCGTCAGACAACTTTTTCTTCGGTATTCGTGTACCCTCTTGTGGATGATTCGATAGAGATTGAAATAAATCCGGCGGACCTTGAATGGGACACCTACCGTTCGAGCGGTGCCGGCGGACAGAATGTGAACAAGGTCGAGACCGGAGTGCGCGTAAGGCACATTCCGAGCGGAATCGTGGTCGAGAATACTGAGACGAGGTCGCAGCTGGACAACAGGCAGAATGCTCTGCGCATCCTGAAATCACGTCTGTATGACATAGAATTGAAAAAACGACAGGAGAAGCAGGCCGAGCTGGAGGGGCAGAAGAAAAAAATCGAATGGGGCTCGCAGATCAGGAGTTATGTGCTCCATCCGTACAAGATGGTGAAGGACTTGCGCACCGGGCATGAGACTTCCGATACTCAGGGAGTGCTTGACGGTGATTTGAATGAATTCATGAAGGTTTTCCTCATGGGAAACTCAAAATAAAAATTCTTCCCTGTGATAAGTTTCGGCCTCATGTTTGGGTGACAGATAGACGATAAGTTTTGCAGATTGGGAAAAACTGCATATCTTTGCAAAGTCTTAGGGGAATTCGTAGAAGGGATGACAACCCTTATTGCTTATGCAGTTCCGAGCCCCGAAGTATAGCCACCGCTTTTGCGGTGGTTTTTTATTGTCCGTTGATGGAACCCAGTGCTGTAAGAAAATACTGAACTTTCTCCTGGGTGGTCTTTTGAACTCCTACGGTAAGTTTGACGCCATCGTGTTGCATAATCAGCAGTTTAGAGTATGGCTTCTGGTTTTTATCATCAGGTTTTGTCCTTTTTTCCTCTTTGAGGACTGCTTTCCCCATTACTTCTGTCAATCGGAATACGGCAAGAGTAGATTCATATCTTCTTGCAGCCTTGTTGTATGTCTCGTTGATGGATTGGTATTTGACACAGATGTAATCATGAAGATTCTCATTCCAAATCTTCTTGTCCGGATGCTCACTGATCCACTTTTTCCTCGTTCCGGCAGGAATAATAATTCCAATATTTTCCATGCGACAAATATAGTCAAAAGTCGAGAGCAGACAACAAATTTATTTGATAGTTTGCCTTGGCATCGTAAACAACGTCCATGAATTTTGTAAGACGCTTCTGTTCTGGATTTTCCATGGGCAGTTTTATATGTGAAATGCTAAGGAGGCTTCCGGTTATGGTTTGGTTTCTTGATAAGTTTCACTATATTTGTACGATGTCTTTGAAAGAATTCTCCCGGCCATGTCCGGGTGACAGTTGAATTTTTAACCAATACTATACAAAATGGCTGATTTTAAATATGCACCGATGTTTCAGCTTGGCGAAGACAAGACTGAATACTACAAGATTCCGGATTCAGGGAAACTCGTCTCAACTTCGGAATTTGAAGGAAAGAAGATTCTGAAAGTCTCACCGGAGGCTCTCACCGTCATGACGAATACTGCTTTCCGTGACGTCAGCTTCATGCTTCGCCGCTCACACAACGAGCAGGTCGCAAAGATTCTCAGCGACAAGGAAGCAAGTGCAAACGACAAATATGTAGCCCTTACTTTCCTCAGAAATGCCGAAGTCGCAGCCAAAGGCAAACTGCCTCTCTGCCAGGACACCGGAACAGCAATCGTACACGGTGAAAAAGGCCAGCAGGTATGGACAGGCTTCGATGATGAGGAGGCGATTTCTCTCGGAGTCTACAAAACCTACACAGAGGAAAACCTGCGCTACTCACAGAATGCGCCTCTCGATATGTACAATGAAGTGAACACCAAATGCAACCTTCCTGCACAGATCGACATCGAGGCGACCCATGGAGATGAATACCGTTTCCTCTGCGTCACCAAGGGAGGCGGTTCTGCCAACAAGACCTACCTTTATCAGGAGACAAAGGCCCGCATCCAGAACCCCGGCACACTCATTCCTTTCCTCGTGGAGAAGATGAAGAGCCTCGGAACTGCAGCCTGCCCTCCTTATCATATCGCAATCGTGATAGGCGGAACTTCCGCAGAGAAAAACCTGCTTACAGTCAAACTGGCTTCCGCCCATTATTATGACAGCCTTCCTACGACTGGAGACGAGACAGGCCGCGCTTTCCGTGACATAGAGCTTGAGGCGCGTCTGCTTGAGGAAACTCATAAAATCGGCCTCGGAGCGCAGTTCGGCGGCAAATACATGGCCCATGATGTCCGCGTAATCCGTCTGCCCCGCCACGGAGCGAGCTGCCCGATCGGACTTGGCGTAAGCTGCTCGGCGGACCGCAACATCAAGACCAAAATCAACTCTGACGGTATCTGGATCGAGAAACTCGATGACAAGCCATACGAACTTATCCCGGAGGAACTGCGCCAGGCAGGAGAGGGAGACGCAGTGAAGATTGACCTCGACCGTCCTATGGCGGAGGTTTGTGCGGAACTTTCAAAATATCCGGTTTCGACACGTCTCAGCCTTAACGGAACAATCATCGTAGGCCGTGACATTGCCCATGCCAAAATCAAGGCACGCCTTGACGCAGGCGAGGATATGCCTCAGTATCTCAAAGATCACCCTGTCTATTATGCAGGTCCTGCAAAAACTCCTGCAGGAATGCCTTGCGGTTCGATGGGTCCGACTACTGCCGGCCGTATGGATCCGTATGTGGATGAATTCCAGGATCATGGCGGCAGCCTGATTATGCTCGCAAAGGGCAACCGCTCACAGGCTGTTACCGATGCCTGCAAGAAGCATGGCGGATTTTACCTCGGTTCTATCGGAGGCCCTGCCGCAATCCTTGCGCAGAACAATATCAAGAGCATCGAGTGCGTAGAGTATCCTGAGCTTGGAATGGAGGCAATCTGGAAAATCCGCGTTGAGGACTTCCCTGCATTCATCCTTGTGGATGACAAGGGCAACGATTTCTTCAAGCAGATCTGAGCCTGGGAAACTGTTTCGGATTTTCAAAGAAGTTTTTTCATACAAATATGACTATGAAACATATACTTAAATATATAATTGCCGGCGCAGCAGCAGTGCTGTTCGTTTCATGCACCGGCAAAACAGGGATAAATCTTATTCCGGAGGAGAATTTCGCAGAAAACATAGACGGCAAACCTGTGGGGCTGTATACTCTCAGGGCAGGCGGTCTGACCATGCAGGTTACCAATTTCGGGGCACGTGTCGTGAGCCTCTGGACACCGGACAAAAACGGAAACTATGATGACATAGTTCTCGGCTACAATAATATAGCAACGTATGTGGACAATCCCGGAGAGCGTTTTCTCGGCGCTGTGGTAGGACCTTATGCCAACAGGATTGCAGGCGGTACTATGGAGATTGACGGCGAGACATATACAATGCCGCAGAACAACAACGGCCAGACTTTGCATGGAGGCCTCAAAGGTCTTGACATGGTAGTGTGGGATGTTGTCGCTGCAGATGACAGTACTATTCTTTTTAATTATGTGCATCCTGACGGGCTGGACGGTTATCCGGGCAATATCGATATAATGATGGCGTACAGCCTTAATTCAGACAATGAATTTAAGGTCAGCTACGTTGCCGAAACCGACAAAAAGACATTTGTCAATATTTCGCATCATTCTTTCTTCAACCTGAAGGGCGAAGGAAACGGAGATATCCTTGACAATGTCATGGTCATAAATGCCGGTCATACGACTCCTGTGGACAATCTTCTGATTCCGTCAGGCGTTGTGGCCGATGTTACGGGGACTCCGTTCGATTTCCGTGAGCCTCATACAATCGGAGAGCGTATCGGTGCCGACAATGAGCAGCTTGCCAATGGAGGCGGATATGACCACAACTGGGTGCTCGACAGGAAAACCGGCGATGGCGTCGAGTTTGCGGCTTCTGTCTATGAACCTGGCAGCGGACGTTTCCTCGAAGTGTTCACAGACCAGCCTGCCCTCCAGTTCTACAGCGGAAACTTCTTTGACGGCACGACTTGCGGAAAGTATGGCAAGGCCTTGAAATACAGGGAATCCCTGGCTCTGGAAACTCAGAAATATCCGGATTCTCCGCACCATGACAATTTCCCTTCCACATTGCTCTGTCCTGGCGAGACTTATACACATACCTGCGTGTACAGGTTCAGTGTCAGGTAGCATTGTGCGATAGGGCGGCTATGGATGAAAATGCAAAATACATGAGGGAAGCTCTTCGCGAGGCTGAATGTGCAGCTCATGAAGAGGAGGTGCCGATCGGTGCCGTAGTAGTCTGCCGTGGCAAAATCATAGGCAAGGGGCATAATATGACGGAAAGGCTGTGCGATCCGACTGCGCATGCGGAGATGATTGCCATTACGGCGGCTACTGAGGCTATGGGAGGCAAATATCTGAGTGATTGCACTTTGTATGTTACCGTGGAGCCATGTCCGATGTGTGCCGGAGCTTTGGCGTGGTCGCAGATCGGGAGGGTCGTTTATGGAGCTGCCGATCCGAAACGCGGATTCTCACTTTTTTCACCGTCGCTTATGCATCCGAAAACGGATGTGGTCTCGGGAGTGATGGCTGACGAGTGCTCTGCCATTGTTACGGAGTTCTTTAAAGGCAGGAGATAAATGGGAGCCCTTGAGGGACTGGGCCTTTGGGGCTTGTTTATAGGGACTTTTCTTGCCGCTACTGTGCTGCCGTTCAGTTCCGATGCGCTTTATTTTGCTGTTCTTGCCGCAACTGCCGACCCTGTGGGCTGCCTTGTCGCCGGGACTGCCGGAAACTGGGCCGGAAGTCTGCTTACTTACTGGATCGGATGGCTCGGAAAGTGGGAATGGCTGGAGAAATGGTTCAAGGTAAAGCGTGAGACATTGGAACGTCAGAAAATGTTTATCGGGAAATACGGGGTGTGGCTTGCATTTTTGTGCTGGGTACCTGTCATAGGTGACGTTATCGCGGTTGCATTGGGATTCTATAAGGTTCGTCCTTTCTGGACTGCAGTGCTGATGCTTGCAGGTAAATTATCGAGGTTTCTTGTCTGGAATTTAATCTACGGCCTTTTCTGAATTCTTTGCGGCATCGCATTGGATATATGCGTTTGCAGAAAATAAAATAAATGGTATCTTTGCAGGCGGAATTGAGGTATGGTGTAATGGTAGCACTACAGATTTTGGTTCTGTCTGTCCAGGTTCGAATCCTGGTATCTCAACATGAGGGCTGGCCGATATTGGCCGGCCTTTTTTGTGGTCGTTTCTGATTTTTGGGCGCAGTCAGTGCCAATTTCAGTCGGAAATTTGCATAAGTTTAAAATTTTGTGTAGTTTTGCCGAGTAAAATTTTGTATTCCGTGGCACTTCGAGTCCACACCGCGATATGGGATGTCGTTCCTGTGTCGCGCTTTTTGTTATATGGGAGGTATGTGATATGGAAGATTCTGACAGACATGATATTTCTTCCGGCTACGTTTTGCCGGAAACGTGCCCTTCCGGCGTTCTGGAGGAAGGCCGGATCCGCTATCCTCGCGGCAGCACGGTGGCCAAATATGTCGACCTTCTGTCAGACACCGGTTTCAAGCTGGTCTTCGGTGTCGAGTCGAACAAGTGCATACTGATCGAGTTCCTCAATGCTCTTATTCCCGAGCACACGATTCTCGATCTGGAATATCTTGACAAGGAGAAGCACGGCGACCTGTTTGACGAGCGCGTCTGTGTTTTTGACGTCTATTGCCGCACGGACAGCGGCGCCCGCATCATCGTTGAGGTCCAGAAGCGCAGCCATGACCGGTATGTGGAGCGAACCCTGTACTATTCCACGTATCCGGTCCGTGAGCAGGTGTTGTCCGGCAGTCCCGATTACTCCATTTGCCCGGTGTATGTCATAAGCATCCTCCAGGGCTTTCTTCGCGGCGTGGATACCGGCACCTCAGTCCGCAGCCGTTTCCGGCTGTATGATGACAGTGCCGGAGTTCTCCTGACGGACAAGTACAATTTGATTTTCATCGAGCTGGGCAAGTTTGCCAAGGGACTTGACGACCTTGACGGGAGTGTCCTCGACGGCTTTTATTACTGTCTGAAAAACATGTCCAATCTTCTTGACCGTCCAGTCTCGCTTCAGCAGATAATCTTCAGCCGGCTGTTCGATGCCGCACGTGTAGCCAGAATGACAAAGAGTGAACACCATAAATACAACAGGAATATGATTACAAAGAGGGACATTTACTGCATTGCGCAGACAGAAAGGCGGATAGGACGTGAAGAGGGACTAGAAGAAGGACTAGAAGAAGGCATGGCCAGCGGCATAGCCAAGATTGTCAGGGCTATGAAAGAGCATGGCCTGCCTGTTGAGCTGATAGCAGGCATATCCGGCTTGACGGAAACACAGATACATGATATGGGTTAGGAAAAATGTCATATTTTTCCTGCAGGTATCCTTTTATATGTCATTCGGTCGTTCTGTATTGATTGTTGATACCGGTTTTTGTCCGTATATTCATGATAATTATTATATTTGCAGATTCAATTGAATACATGGATTAAACGCGTGTATTAAAACTGACAGCCGATGAAAAGATTCAGACCTTTGATTCTTGTGGCCATTGTAATTATGGCCGGTCTCCTTGCCTATGGGCTTTGGACTCTTCCTGCGCCTGGACCAGCCGGTTCGGAAGGCTTTTCTTCCGAGAGGGCAATGCTTGACATTCAGGCCATTTCCGGAAAACATCATTCTGTCGCACAGGATGCCGAAAGAGCCGAGGTCCGCGACTATCTTGTCGGAAGGCTCAATGAACTCGGGGCAGATACCGTCCGTCTTTTCCGGTACGATTCTCTTGTCGGGCCGCAGAACAAGCACGTCGTCTATACCTTTGATGCAGTTGATGTAATGGCTGAATTCGCCCCTCCGGCATCTGCGGAAAACGGTGCATACCTAATGCTGGTGGCACATTATGATTCAAGATATTCGCAGCCTATGCCTAAAGATACGGTCTGGTCGTTCGGAGCAGCGGATGACGGATACGGGCTTTCTGTTGCATTAGAGACAGTGTCCCGCGCATTAAGCCTCAGGAATGAATGGAAACAGGGCCTGAAAGTCCTGTTCACGGATGCAGAGGAGGCAGGAATGCTCGGCATGAAGTCCATATATGAGAATGACGGCGAAGTGTTTGCAAATGTCGGGCTGATAATAAACATCGAGGCAAGAGGCCCGTGGGGACCTGCTCTGCTGTTCGAGACCAGCCCGGGCAACAGCAAGGTAATGGAACTGTATAAGAAAAATGCAAAATATCCGTACACCTATTCGCTTACAAGCGTGGTCTATAGCTTCATGCCGAATTTTACCGATTTTACGGTTGTGAAAGATGATATCCCCGGTATGAATTTCTCTACAGTCGCGGATATAAATCACTACCATACGGATCTCGACAACTTTGCAAATACAAGCGAACGGTCTGTCCAGCACTATGGCGCTCAGATACTTCCTGTCGCAGAAGCCTACCTTACAGCTCCGGAATATTCCGGAAAGTCATGTCTGAAATCCGTTGACGACTCCACTTATTTCACGGTTCCGTTGCTCGGACTGTTCGTGTTCAGCAAAACCGGATATATCATATTCAATTCGGCAGTTTTCGCAATCTTCCTTCTTCTTCTTGCATTTGAAGTGCTTAGAGGAAGGGTGAAACTGCCTGGAGTTCTTGCAAAAGCCGGCATTGTCCTTGGATGGTCTCTTCTGGTTCTTCTTGTAGGTGAAGCCGTGGCTTATTCATGCGCTTTTGCTTCAGGAGCGAAATTCAATCTTTTCGGAATCGTTGCCGGGGTCGAATATGACAATGTTGCAATGGTGGCATTCATAGCAGTGATGGCCGTCTCCTCTGTCCTTGTGTACGTGGCAGGACGCAGAAAGGCTATAAGGAAGACTGCCGGTTCGATGCGCACAAGTGCTCCAGCTATCGCTGCGTCCAAATATGCCTATAATGCACTTTATGGCGCATTGATTCTTGATTTCGTGCTTTCAGCTGTCCTTGTGTTTACTTTGGGCGAGAATCTGATGTTCCTGATACCTCTGTTCTGTGCGTCTGCTGCAATGCTCCTCAAACATGTGACAAGACTCAGACTTTGGATTCCGCTTGCGATAGGAGCCATGCTTCTCCATGCGTTTTCTTTCCTCTATGCCCTGGCTATGGCTTTGACGATAGGTGCGCTCGGTGCTGTGGCAATGCTTGCTTTCATTGACATAATGGTAATCGTACCGATTGCCGATCTGTACCTTACAAATATAAGAAAGAGATAAATGAAACGGCTTATACTTCTGATTGTTTTTCTTTTTCCGGCTGTATGTTCATTCGGATTCCGGCCGGATACAGTCAAAGTGCTGGCCATTGGAAACAGTTTTTCCGCCGATGCGGTTGAAGAGCATCTATGGCCTCTGGCCCATGCTGCCGGCAGAACTGTGATTATCGGAAATATGTATATACCAGGCTGCTCTCTTGAAAGGCATTGTGAAAACATCCGTGGGAACAAGCCGGCTTATTCATACAGGAAAATCTCGGCAGCCGGCGTGATGACCACGACTCCGGACTTTTCTCTTGAGATGGCGCTTGCTGACGAAGAATGGGATTACATAAGTTTTCAGCAGGCCAGTCCGTTGTCAGGACTTCCGGATTCATACCGTCCTTATCTGGCTGAACTTGTGGAATTTGTCAAGGAGCGTGTTCCTGATGATGCAGTTCTGATGCTTCACCAGACCTGGGCCTATGACTGGGATTCGTCCCATAAAGGTTTTGTGAATTATGGTAAAGACCAGGACATCATGTATGCTTCCATAGTCTCGGCAGTGCGTGAACTTGCATCTGAAACAGGAATAACACTTGTGATACCATGCGGGACTGCTGTACAGAATGCGAGGACATCGGATGAACTGAAAGATACAATGACGCGTGACGGCTATCATCTGCACAAGCCTGTGGGAAGATATGTCGCCGGCTGTACATGGCTGGAAGCCGTATTGGGAGTAAATCCTGTGCGTAATACGTATTGTCCTGAGGGAATGACGAAAAGGCAGTGCCGTCTTGCCCGGAAAGCTGCACATAGGGCAGTACTCAGACCAAGTTATGTTGCGAATGTAAAATAATCCATTATTCCTGATATGAGTATGAAAAGAAATGTGCTTGTACTGATTTTGATGTTTGTCTGTTTCCAGGTTTTCGCAGCCAGGCATGAGTATGAAAAGGACAAGGATATAAGATATGTCTGTACCGGCGACAGCTATCTTGCAGAGAAATGTCTGCTCGATGTGGCGTATGAAAAGGGAGGTGAGGGCCGGCCGGTGATTGTTTGGTTTCATGGAGGAGGACTTACAGGAGGGCGGCGCAGCTGTCCGGCGGAGCTTCAGCGTGACGGTGCTGTCGTGGTCGGCGTAGGCTATCCTTTTGCTGACAGGGTGGAACTTTCCGAAATACTCGATGCTGCCGCCGCTGCCGTGGAATGGACAGTAAAGAATGCCGGGAAATACGGAGGAGACATCGGAAAAATTTATCTTGCAGGCCATTCTGCCGGGGGATATATCGTGAATATGCTCGGTCTGGACAAGAAATATCTTGCAAAATATGGCGTGAATCCTGATACTGACATTGCAGGCATAGTGCCTTACAGCGGACAGGTGATAACACATTTTGCGCATCGCCGAAAGCAGAATATTCCTGAACTTACTCCTGTAATAGATTCTCTTGCACCTCTTTATCATGTTCGTGGCGACTCTGCCCCGATGCTTGTGATTTCTGGCGACCCTGAAATGGAACTGTACGGCCGATATGAGGAAACGGCATATTTTGTCAGGATGATGCGCCTGAACGGGCATAATGATATTGTCTTTCACCGTCTTGACGGCTTCGGGCATGGAGATATGGTAAAGCCCGGACATTTTCTGCTGCTCAAATATATAAAGGCGAGGGAAGAAAAGTGAGCTGCCGACACGGCGGTGTGAGTTTGTAAAAAAAACTGTCAGAAAAAGCGCATTGCATATATGGATATGTGATGCATTCAAACTATGGACTCAAAAATTTTTTCTGACAGTTTATTGGTTATATGTAAATGTGTTCAAAATAAAAAGGCATATACCTAAACCATGACACACAGGCGTTTCGAGGGCCCTGACGACAATGGCAAGGTATATGCCGGTTTTTCGGCATCCCTATCCGTCGCACCTGTCATCAATGTTGCAATTCGAAACTTTGTGTGTCTGTGACAGGTAAGGAAAATTTATTTTGCTTCTATTATAAATAGCCTTCTGCCGACAAAGATAAGGAATATTTTTAATATGTAAAAATTAATGGCAATAGTTGTGCCAATGGCGGCTTTTCTCCGTCAACAAGTGGAGGCAGTTGCAGAAAATGGCTAACTTTGCAAATTTGATAATGTTTATATTATGGAAAAGAAATTATATCCTTTGAAGTTTATTCCCGTGGCTTCCAGAAGGCCGTGGGGCGGAAATGCGCTTGTTACCAGGCTGGGAAAGCGTTTTGTGGAGTGTGACGATGACGGAAATGAGACGGCGGTAGATGCCGATGCCAAAGTGGGGGAGAGCTGGGAGCTTGCCGATATGGGCTTCGAGGATTCTGTCATAGAGAACGGATGGCTCGCAGGCAATACGATTTCAGAGATTATGGAGACATATCTGGAGCGTGTTGTCGGTGAGGATGTGTATAATTATTATGGACGTCAGTTTCCTCTGCTGGTGAAATTTCTGGATATACAGGGAAAGCTGTCTGTGCAGGTTCATCCGGATGATGAGATTGCAGCCGAAAGGTATGATGCCCTCGGAAAGGCGGAGGTGTGGTATGTGGTCGATGCCGCTCCGCAGTCAAAGGTATATCTGGGATTCAACCGCGGGGTAAGTGCACAGGAGTTCTATGACAGGTGCCATGCCGGAACTGTGGACGAAGTGCTGAATGTAATTTATCCAAAGAAAGGCGATGTCATATATATAGCTCCGGGAACTGTTCATGCTGCCGAGGGCGGGCTTCTGATTGCCGAGGTACAGGAGTCTTCCGATATGACTTTCCGCCTTTATGACTGGGGACGTGAGTTCGATCCGGAGACGGCAAGGCAGATGCATCTGGAGGAGGCGATTGACCTTATAGATTACGGCCCGTTCGATGCCGGACTGTACCGCAAGGGGCCTCTTTGGGGTGATGAGGCTTCATATTCACCGTGTGCGGCCACTGTCCACGAATGCCACTGCCATGAACATGAAGACGGCTGCCATTGTCACAGTGAAGACTGCACCTGCCATGAAGACGGCTGTCACTGCCATGAAGAGGAATGCGGCTGTCACAATGAAGGTTGCCATTGCCATGAACATGAAAGTGAGTGCCATTGCCACGGGGAGGGCGGACATGGGCACACCGGAGTTGTGCATAGCGGCCATTTGCATGAGAACTCTGACGGAAAGATCGCCGAGACTCTTGTGGAGTCGATGCAGTTCAATGTCACCAAACTGAATCTGACCGACCCCCTGCACATATATACTGAAAAATTCGGAAGTTTCATTGTATATGTCTGCATCGAGGGGGCAGCTTCTGTTCAGGTGCCGTCCGTGAATGCGTCCGGCGCCGCTTGCATGGACAACTATGAAATTACGGCAGGCGAAACTATACTGATACCTGCCGAATTGCCTGATTTCTTCCTTGTGCCGCGCGACCGTTCGACAATACTGCTTGAAGCCGTGACCCGTCCTGTCGATGAGGTGGACGCATATATAGATCCTGATACGGATGCTTTCCTTGAAGGTGAGGACTATGAGGGGCTTGAAGACGGGGCAGGTGACGGTGAACAGGACGCGTCCGGAGATTCTGGCGCAAGCCCTTTCGGCTTTTTCGGCAAAGGCCGCAGCCCGTTGTCGTAATTTTGCAGGACCGCTTTGCCAAAAGCATGTATTATTCTCACCGTGCCGGACCGGCAGCGAGCACTGCCGATCCGACACGGTGATATGGAATACAGAGCATATACCGCGGGTGGCGGTGCTGGGCGGTCATAAAAAAGAAATTATTTTTTACAGAATCATAAAAAATGTTATATTTGCACCGTTAAAACTCCTATTAAAAACAATAAAACGTTATGAGATAAACACTTCTGCGTTTATTTGCCCTGTTAGGGGGGGGCAGCTATCGCTTCATTCTGTGCGTTCGCACAGGTAACAACATCATCAATCAGCGGAACTGTTTCTGATAAGGACGGTGCTGTTCTTGGCGCTCCGGTCGTGGCCATTCATTATGCTTCGGGCTCAAAGTATTATTCTGTTACGGACAAGAATGGTGTTTACCGTATCAACAGCATTGCTCCAGGTGGTCCTTATACCGTTGTTGTGGAAATGCTCGGATACCGTAAGGTCGAAACTACAGGTGTATATGCACCTCTCGGAGAAACTGTAACGGTGAATGCGGCTCTTGAAGAAGAGTCCATTAATCTTGAAGCTGCGGTTTTTGTAGCAGATGCCACTGATTCCGGAATGAATATCAGCCGTTCAGGGGCAGGGACATCAGTAAGCCAGAAGACAATGAGCGCCCTGCCAACCACAAGCCGCAGCTTGAATGACGTGATGAAGCTCACTCCCCAGGCTTCTGTCACCTCGAACGGTCTTGCTGTCGGAGGCGGAAATTACCGATCCTCATACGTGACAGTCGACGGCGCATCATTCAACAATGCTTTCGGTATCGGTTCCAACCTTCCTGCCGGCGGTGCTCCTATTTCATTGGATGCCCTGGAGCAGATGAGCGTGAACATCACTCCGTTCGACGTGCGCCATTCCGGCTTCACAGGCGGTGCCATCAATGCCGTGACAAAAAGCGGTTCAAATGAATGGCATGCTTCCGTTTACAACTATTTCACAAGCGAGCAGCTTCGCGGCGACCGTGTCGGTGACGATGTGGTATCCCTGTCGAAGTCGCTCAACAATGTCACCGGTGTGACTGTCGGAGGACCTGTCATAAAGAACAGACTCTTTTTCTTTGTGAATGCCGAATATGCCGTGGACAACGTGCCGGGGTCGACAAAGGTTGTGAGGAAAAATGAAAATGAGACTTTCGGAGGCTCGACAGGAAGACTTCGTCCTACTGAGGCATTTATGAATGAGGTGAAGGACTATCTTATGGAAAAATACGGATATGACCCTGGCCGCTATCAGGGGTATTCGCTAAGCACTCCGGACTGGAAAGTAATGGCCCGCATCGACTGGAACATCAATCAGGACAATAAGTTTAACCTGCGTTTCAGCCATACCAAAAATTATTATTCCACAGCTCCTTCGAACTCTGTAAATCCGTTGAACCCGAATCCATACAACAGAAACGTCTATGGACGTACATCCGATTATGCGCAGTTCTTCGAGAGCCAGAGATATTATCAGGAGCAGAACTTCACGTCTCTTGCGGCTGAACTCAATTCGAGGTTCAACAACGGACTTGTAAACAATATGTTCCGTGTGACCTGGTCTCACCAGAATGAGCCGCGCAGCTTTGTGGGAGACCTGTTTCCTACGGTAGATATACTTGACAATATCGACACGGACGGAGACGGTGTCATCGATACACGGGCCGTTGCAACCGCATTCGGTCCCGATCCGTTCACTTACGGAAACCTCCGCGATGTGCAGACTGTAATCGTTACAGACGAGGTCAGCATAACAAAGGGAATCAACAACATAGTTGCCGGTGCGCAGTTCGAGTGGAATGACACGAAGAACGGATTTATGCAGGGCGGTGCAGGATATTATGTTTACAATTCATGGGACGACTTCAAAAATAATGCTGCTCCTGTGGCTTTTGCAATCACACATTCAAATCGTGACGACCTCAAGCAGGTATATCCGTCTTTCCAGTATATGCAGGCATCATTGTATGCACAGGATGAGATAAATTTCAGCGACTATTTCAAACTTACGGCAGGCCTGCGTATCGAATTGCCGGTGTACCCTTCTATAGCGGGCAACGAGAACAAAGAATATCTCAGCCTTGCAGCCGATGGAACAAGTCTTGAAGGCACTTCTACTTCCGCTATGCCGAAGACCGGCGTGAACTTCTCGCCTCGTGTCGGCTTCAACTGGGATATTCTCAGAAACCGCAGCCTTGTGTTCCGCGGAGGCACCGGCATCTATACGGGACGCATTCCTTTCGTATGGATCGTATCAGTAGCCGGCAACAGCAACTGCCTTCAGGCACAGTATATTGCCACTACAGACGGCACTACGGCAGATCCTGCCAAAGTCAATGCCATTCCTGACATGAAACTTCCAAAGTTCCATACAAATGTCAATGACATTCAGAAAGACCTCTATGGCGGTTCATTCAAGGCACAGGACCTTGCCGCTCCTACAGCTCCTACCATCCTTGACAAAAATCTCAGGATGCCTTCTACATGGAAGACTTCGCTTGCGCTCGACGGACGTATTCCGGGAGGAATCAAGGCAACTCTGGAAGGAATCTTCAACTATGACCTTCTGTCTATTGTCATAAACTGGGACAGACTGAGACAGACGGCGTACAGCTTCCTGGTGAGCCTGACAAAAGAAAATCATGGAAATCCGAGGGAATAAAGAATTCTCAGGGCGGTACGGTTGCCCCATACTATATCACCAATACCAAAGGGCTTCACGGATATTACTATTCAGTGACAGCACAGCTCCGGAAGGACTTCAACTTCGGGCTGTCACTCATGGCAGCCTACACTTACAGCAACTCAAAGAGCGTATCGGATGCAATAGGTGACCAGATTTCTTCCGCATACAATACGATGACATATACGAAGAACGGTTCCAATACTCCGGAACTCGGATACTCTACCTTTGTTTCACCTAACCGTTTCATTGCGAACATCAGCTATCGCCATGAAGAAGGCCGGAAGGGGGCGACTACGATAGGCCTGTTCTATGAGGGATACAATCATTGTTATATCGGAGGTTATTCATATACAAGATATTCATACACAATGCCTAACCAGACAGGCGACGGAGGAGCATACAATCTCGTATATATACCTACGAAGGAGCAGCTCGCCCAAATGCAGTTTTCGTCGGATGACAACAGGGAGGCTTACGAGGATTTCATCAGCTCGGACAAATATCTCAGCAGGCACAGGGGAGAATATTCACAAAGAGGCGGTGCAACAGCTCCTTGGCAGAACCGTTTCAACCTCAAGCTGACCCAGGACATAAACTTCAGCACAGTACGCGAGAAGATACATACCGTACAGGTCGGTCTTGACATAAACAATATCGCCAACCTCCTCAATTCAAACTGGGGAGCTACCGACAGGATGGACAAGGACAATATTCTTGCTTTGAAGAACGGTGTCTATACATTTACAAAGCCTGAATGGACAAAGTACAACAGCACTTATTCTACATGGCAGATGCTGCTGACCCTCCGCTATTTCTTCTGATTCCGGAGAAGTAGATAACAACATTTCATGTCTTGTGCATGGCTCTTTTTCTTTTTAATGAGTGCCAACGTGCACTGCCTGCATATTAGCATTGTCTGCCGGATTTTCATATTTGTGCGTAAATTAGTGAGCGGGTATGAATTAATGACTAAATTTGCATGTTTTTCAGATTGTGGTTTTGTCGTTATATACAGCACAACAGTATGAAACTTAATGCAAAAATAGAATATTATACCGTATGGGGCGAAGAACTGGCGCTTCGTTCCGGCGGCCGCTCTTATCCTATGGAATATGCCGGTGACGGAATATGGACGATATCCATTGACTGTCTGGACAATGGCCGGGACTTTGAATATCACTATGAGCTTTTCCGTGACGGATTCATGGTGCGCAGGGAGTGGGGAAGCCATGTCGTCCGTGGCTGTGCAGAGGGTTCGGTCTGTGAAAAAAATGTTACGGACTGGTGGCAGGATATCCCTGAGGGCCTTCCGCTGAGGCATAAACTTTTTGAAGGGGGACAGTGCAGGTTTGCAGGAACTGCCATTCCTGTGTTCTCTCTTCGCAGCAGTGACAGTTTCGGAACAGGTGAATTCCGTGACTTGAAGAAGATGGTCGACTGGGCAGAGGCAACCGGCCAGAGTGTCATCCAGCTTCTGCCGGTAAATGATACGACCATGACCGGGACATGGGAGGATTCTTATCCTTACAATGCGGTTTCGACATTTGCGCTTCATCCGCAGTTTGTTCATCTTCCGGCTGCGGGTGTCAGGAAAGACAGAGAGTACAAGGCTTTGCAGAAAGAGCTGAACAGCCTTGCAGATTTCGACTATGAGAGGGTCAACCGTGAGAAGACACGGCTGCTGAGGAAGGCATTTGCCGAGACATGGGACAATATTTCGGCGAGCAGGGCGTATGCCGTTTTTTTTGACGCGAACCGCGACTGGCTTGTGCCGTATGCTGCATTCTGTGCGCTCAGGGACAAATTCGGTACACCTGATTTCAGGAAATGGAAGAGTTATGCGAAGTATGATGCGGCCAAGGTAGAGCGGTTCATAAAAAAGAACATTGCGGAGATTGATTTTCACTGCTTCGTGCAGTATCATCTCCATGTCCAGCTGCTCGATGTCCGCAAATACGCGCAGGCGCACGGGGTAATCCTCAAAGGCGACCTGCCTATAGGCATAAGCCGTACAAGTGTGGACGCATGGCTCTATCCTGAGCTGTTCCGTCTTGATTCACAGGCCGGAGCACCGCCTGACGCTTTCGCTGCCGACGGCCAGAACTGGGGCTTTCCTACGTATGACTGGGATAAAATGGAGGAAGACGGCTATGCCTGGTGGAAGTCACGCCTGCGCAAGATGTCGGAGTATTTCGATGCTTTCAGGATAGACCATATCCTCGGATTTTTCCGTATCTGGGAGATTCCTGTGCCGCACAAGAGCGGGCTTATGGGGCATTTCAGCCCTGCGCTGCCTTATTCTGCAGATGAACTCGCACATCTTGGGTTTGATGTTTCGGCAGGACAGTATGTCATCCCGGCGGAGAATGAGGCGGACGTCCTGTTTGTCGAGGACCCGCGCTGCAAAGGATACTGGCATCCGAGAATCGGGGCACAGACGACTGCTGTCTATGCTGCCCTTGAGGACAGGAAGAAAGAGGCGTACAACAGGCTCTATGAGGATTTCTTCTATCATCGTCACAACTGTTTCTGGAAAGAGTCGGCTTTGCGCAAACTTCCGGATCTGCTGGCTTCCACAGAGATGATTGCCTGCGGCGAGGATCTCGGAATGATTCCGGGCTGCGTGCCTGATACGATGAATGAATTGCAGATTCTTTCGCTTGAGATACAGAGGATGCCCAAGGCCATGTATGTCGCATTCGCGGATCCTGCTGAATATCCTTATTATTCTGTATGCACAACATCTACACATGACATGAATCCGCTGAGGGCATGGTGGGAGGAGGACTATGAACTCAGCTGCCGCTTCTGGCATGAGATGCTCGGCATGGACGGTGCTGCTCCGCGTTCCTGCACTCCCGAAATCTGCAGGAAGATTGTACGGCAGCATCTTGATTCTCCTGCGATGTTCACTGTGCTTCCTCTGCAGGACTGGCTTTCCATGGATGCGGGAATGTGTGCCGTCGACCCTGCGTCAGAGCGCATAAACATCCCTGCCAATCCGCGCCACTATTGGCGTTACAGGATGCATCTGACGCTTGAGGAACTGCTTGCGGCATCGGACTTCAACACTCTTGTCCGCAGCATGGCCGTATCTTCCGGCCGTGTTCATGTATCAGGAGATATCTGCTTTGGAGGAAGGCAGAAAGAGTTTCTTTGATGAATTCAATAGAGATGAGGATGACGTGTAGTCTATGAAAATATATCATCAGTCACTGCCTGTGTTGAATTTATAGCGTGTTTGTATGATATTTGGAGCATGATTTTACATGAACCGTGATAATTTGGAAATTAATTGTTTTTGTTATGGATGAAGTAAGAATAGACAAATATCTGTGGGCCATAAGAGTCTATAAGACAAGGACTGAAGCTGCCGATGCCTGCAAAGGCGGCAAGATACGCCTGAACGGAAATGATGTGAAGCCTGCTCGGACAGTAAAGGCCGGTGATGTCATTACGGCCCGCAAGGGAGCGGTTACATATACATACAAGGTTCTTGAACCTCTTGACAAAAGGCAGGGCGCAGCCCTTGTTCCGCGCTACGCCGAGAATCTTACTCCTGAGGAAGAACTGGCCAAACTCCGTGCTCCTGTGGAGACTTTCTTCCTCAAACGCGACAGGGGAGCCGGCCGTCCGACGAAAAAGGACCGGCGCCAGATGGAATCACTCTGGGACGAGCTGGACTTCGATGTCCCTGAAGATGTGGCCGATATGTTTTCATCCGAGGAATGATTCCTTGCAATATTCGATACCTGTTATATCGGCAATACCGTATTTCTTTCATCCATAGCATGCGGAATTAATTGCGCATAAATGCTTTGTAACTCTTTGGACTGTACGGTCTTTTGGAGACCCTTATTGCTCGGAGCCCCTAAAGATTTTTCGGAATATTGCCAGAAAAGAACCGCTTTCCGAGAGGAAAAGGTACCGTATCAAACAGTTCTTCAAAAGAATTGTATAATTTTGCGCTTGTCGGATGACACTACGAACTTTTTTTATAATTTTGTGACGCAGTGACTTTTAAATAAAATTTTCTGTTGTCATAATTCAGCGTAGATTGAATAATATTTCTGACTTTTATATGAAATCATTTGCAATTTCATTGATAGTGCTGGCATTTCTTTGTTGTCCGAAGCTGGTGGATGCACAGACTCTTCTCACTACGTTGCCTGCTGAGGAGTCGGTAGCCTATACTCCTGTCAAATCAGGACAAAAACAAATTATGATGGGCGGTCTGGCTGTCACCTCGGGTTTTTCTTTGGGGCAGCGCGCGCAGTATCTGATAACTCCTCCAAAAGTAGGAAAAGTAAGTTTCCCGCTTGGCGGAAAATATTCAAAACTGACTTTCATGATGGGGCCTATGGCTGATTCGGAACATGTCTCTGACAGTCCTACCATCGTGACGGTCCGTGCAGACGGCCGCAAATTGCTTGACGAGAAGTTTCAGGACTACGATATTTCACGCCCGTATGAGATAGATGTGACCGGTGTCCGGGAGCTGACTTTCGATATCCTCGCCGGCGACGGATATATCGGGGTCGGAAAACCTCAGTTATGGACTCAGGGGCAAAAGGTTGTCAAACCCGACTATGACCGTACCCCTGCCACATCCAAATTGCTGCTTGTCAAAGACCGGCATCCTTATTATTGTAACCGTAATGTCGTGCTTGTTTCCCCTGACGATGAAATAAAGTCATTCAGGATCAACGGGAAAGACTATGACAATGGGCTTGTTCTGAATATGAGGATGCAGATTCTTGGCGGTGATTTCGGCTCGGCAATGTTCAATCTGAAAAGTCAATATGAAAAATTGAGTTTCATCCTCGGTGCGCTTGACAACGAAATCAATGCGGAACAGGGACAAGGTTATTTGACAATCCAGGCCGACGGATACACTATTTATCAGAAAGACCTTGCCCAGCTCGATATGGCAGAGCAGGTTGTGCTCGATGTTGCCGGTGTCGACCGTCTTTCGTTTCATTCTTCTCAAAACAAATGGAATCTCAGCGCAGGGTTTGCCGACATTACAGCCTGGCCCAAAGGTCAGGGGCCTGATGTCGGAGTTACCGCTGTGGCAGCGTCGTCCCGGCTGAAGTCTTTGCCCGACATAGTTCCTCTGATGAGTACGATCGAGCCGTTTGCCGTGCTCGGCGGCCTGAGCCGCGAACAGATGCTCTATACAGGTGAAAGCGAATATATTGGTTTCAACATGGGTGGCGTGGACCATAGCGAGGGCATGATTTTCGCGTCCGGTTCAAACTTTTTCCACGACCATATTTTCTCTTCTGCATCATTCGATTTGGGAGGAGAGTTTGACTATATGACGTTTGTCACCGGTTTTGTGAATGGGCCGATGAAAAATAGCGAAATAAATATCTATGCCGATGACAAACTGCTTTATTCAGTGCCTATAATGATCACCGGAATGCCGACCAAGCATTGGGTCAGGCTCGACAAATGCCGCAAACTGACCTTCGACAACCGCAAAGGCGGCGGAAATATCGGGGTAGCGGATATTATACTGTATCGTGGCGATATAAAAGATAATGCTCTCTTTGTGCATAACAGTCCCAAAGCGCCGGATAACGTGCCTTTGTTGCAATATGCGTCGCCTTATCTTCACTATATCTATGCTATTGAGGGCACTAAAGTGACAAAGGCATTAAATGGCTCAGATATCAGTAAATTCTTCACTGCGCGCGACGGCCGTCGTATCTACAACGGTTTCAATCTCAAGACCAGTGTACACTTTTCTCTGGAACATGGCGTCCTCAGTGATGAAGGCGATGGCGCAATAGCAGGTGCCGTCGGTGCGACTGCTGTAGGTTCTTCATTCGTTGCCGGGGGAATGGTCGGAGGTGCCATGGTAGGTTCGTCGCTCGCGGGTATGGCAGGACTGATGATGCTTGCTGCCGGAGGAGAAGCCGAGGAGTCTTCATTTGCAGCTTTCAACACTCACGGCGACTATCAGAGTGTCACTTTTACCGTGGAATGCATTAGTCCGGCTGATGCGGGTATTCTTTCAGGCGGGACATTTGCCGATCGGCAGAACAGGCTTCTTGTCGGAGCCGATGGAGAGGTGGCAGCAGAACTGATGCTCAATGAAATAGACGGGCCGCAGACATTTACTGTTCCTATCAACGGCTGCCGGCAGCTGCTGTTTTTCATGCCTTGCGACAATGGCTCGGGTACATACGTGGTTTACGATTGCGTGCTGTCCAAGGCTAAGAGTGAACTCATCCGTCCCGCTGCAAGCATCAAATCTCATGCAGTTGTTCAGATTATGGACTGGACTGATGCTGAGATGCCGGATGAATGGAAAGCTCCTGACTTGTCCGGGGCCTCATGTCTTGACAAATATTTGGCCGGAGTCCGCCAACTTTACAACGGCACTATGGCAAATATTCATAATTATGACGGATATCCCCGTCATGAATTGAATACTTATTATCTTCGTACAGCCTCGGGAGAGGTGGTCAAGGCAACGCATGTCGTCGATAACGGAGGACTGCATGCTGTGCGCGATGCAAAGGGTGTCGCACAGGCACTTGGAGCCAATTATGAGCCCAAGTCAGTGAGCATTCCGCGACTCGCATCGGAAATTTTAAATGACATTGAAAAGCTTCGGAGACTCGATTCCAAGGTGAATGCGCTGCGTGTTGAGTCGGTGCAGGCCGCTCTTGATATCCCTTCTCTCGGTTTGGGATCGATTATGTATGGCAAAGAATTGAAAAAGGCCAACAAGATTGTAAGTCAATGCGACAAGGCAATCGATGTCTATCTCGAAAATCTGCAGTCTAATTACCGGCTGCTCTATTGGTTGCTTGCAAATGCCGTCGATATTGACGGTAAAACTTCCAACGAAATTTTGATATTCACGCCATTGGCTCCGGGTGAAAGTGTTCCGGATGACGCGGAACTGCAGCTTGTGGAAACCTTCAGATAAAACGCTCCGCCTTGCTTTTATCTGCAATTATTAACTAAAACAGGCTGCCTAAACTTTTTAGGCAGCCTCGTTTAGTTATGCTCATCGGAAGATTACTTCTTGAAGTATCTGTTGTAGAGTCCCTGGAATCCGGCTCCGTGGCGGGCCTCATCCTTGCACATCTCATGTACAGTGTCATGGATAGCGTCGAGATTCTGCTGTTTTGCAAGTTTTGCAATGCGGAGCTTGTCCTCGCATGCACCCTGCTCTGCAAGCATCCTTTTCTCTACATTGGTCTTTGTGTCCCATACGCACTCACCGAGAAGCTCAGCGAATTTTGACGCATGCTCAGCCTCTTCCCATGCATATCTCTTGAATGCCTCTGCAATTTCAGGGTAGCCTTCCCTGTCAGCCTGGCGGCTCATTGCCAGATACATGCCGACTTCTCCGCACTCTCCGTTGAAGTGGTCGCGGAGACCTTTGAGAATCTCTGGATCGACATCCTTGGCAACACCGATCTTGTGCTCGTCAGCCCAGGTCAGGGCACCGTCGGTCTCAACGATTTCTTCGAATTTTTCAGCCCCTACATGACATACAGGGCACTCCTCGGGTGCAGTCTCTCCCTCATGGATATAACCGCATACCAGACATCTGAATTTCTTTACCATAATAGTTACTTTTAATTGTTCAGTATGTTTAATGAACTGTTCCGGGTTTCCTTGAAAGTCCCCACACAGTTTCTAAATTTGAATAATTCAATTTTATTCGGGACGCAAAGTTAAAGAAAAAACCTGTATGGCCAAACAAATTTTGTAAAAACGTTTACTGTCTGCGCGAAGTATCTTATTTTCTTCTAATTTTGCGGCAGGAAACGAATATAATAAAGTTAAGATATGAAATACGATTTCGACAAACGGATTTCGAGGAAAGGGACCTCTTCCGTGAAATGGGACAGTGCAGAAAGAGACGGTATGCTGCCTATGTGGGTGGCTGATATGGATTTCCATACGGCTCCGGCAATCGTGGATGCTTTGTGCCGCAGGATGGAACACGGCATCTTCGGTTATACGCGCGTGCCGGACAGCTATTATGAGGCTGTTGCGGGCTGGTTCTCGCGGCGGCACGGCTGGCAGATCGAGCGTGAATGGATGATTTACACAACCGGAGTCGTTCCGGCCTTGTCGGCTATTGTCAGGGCTTTGACGGAACCGGGCGACAAGGTGCTGATACAGCCTCCTGTATATAACTGCTTCTTTTCGTCGACACGCAACAACGGTTGTGAGACAGTGTCTTCTCCTCTGGTCTTCGCAGACAATACATATACTGTAGATTATGATGACCTGGAGAGCAAGGCCTCTGATCCTAAAGTGAAGCTGATGCTGCTGTGCAATCCGCACAATCCTGCCGGTAGGGTCTGGAAACGTGAGGAACTGGTGCGTATCGGTGAAATCTGCATCCGCAACGGAGTCACGGTCATTGCAGACGAGGTGCATTGCGAACTTGTTTTGCCTGGGCACCGTCATATTCCGTTCGGCTCCATATCTGAAGATTTCCGCCGTCATTCCGTAAGCTGCGTTTCCCCGAGCAAGGCTTTCAATATCGCCGGACTGCAGATTGCAAATATAGTCTGCGCCGATGCCGGACGCCGTGCGGAAATCGCTCAGGCCATTAGCAGCAACGAAGTGTGCAATGTAAATCCGTTCGGCGTAATCGCTACCGAGGCGGCTTACAACGAAGGGGAGGAGTGGCTCAATCAGCTTGTTGAATATCTGTATTCCAATTATCTATATATGCAGAAATTCTGCGGTGAGCATCTGCCTGAATTCCCGCTCACAATATTGGAGGGGACTTATCTTGTCTGGATGGACTGCCGCGCATTCGGCATAAATTCAGAGGAACTCTGCCGGAAACTGAAGGAGGAAACAGGCTTGTGGCTCAATGCAGGCACAATGTACGGAGCAGAGGGTGACGGATTCATGCGCTGGAACATCGCGTGTCCTCGGGCCGTGCTGAAAGAAGGGCTGAAACGCTTCGCGGATTTTGTACACAATAAATAAACTTGAGCGAAACTTGAACGGAGCGATATGATACCTTTTCTGAAACAGGTCGCAGACCATTTTTATAATGCAGGTGAGATTGACGGCAGGTGCTTCGTGTTTCCGAACCGCCGCTCGATGGTATTCTTCCGCAAGTACCTGTGCGATGCTGTTGCCGGAAGCGCGGAGGGACGTCCTCTTGTCGCGCCTCAGATGTTCACTATAAACGACCTGTTTTTCAAAATTTCGGGTGCGCAGTCCGCAGACAGGGTGCGTCTTCTGCTGGAACTTTACGAATGCTACAGAAAACTCAACAGCAAGGCAGAGCCTCTGGATGAATTCATTTTCTGGGGTGATGTCATTCTGGGCGATTTCGATGATGTGGACAAATACCTTGTCGATCCGGGGCAGCTGTTCGCCAATGTTTCGGACTACCGTCAGCTGCAGGACACTTTCAGTTATCTTACGCCAGTCCAAAGAGCGGCGATCGAAGGGTTCCTGAGCCATTTCAACGACCGATCCGGCCGTCTGACAGTCAATATGGATACGGACAGCCCCGATGTGAAAGGACGTTTTCTCCTGATATGGAATATTTTGCATACGCTGTATGCTGATTTCAACAGATGTCTTGACGAGAAAGGCATGGCATACGACGGCAAAGTTTACAGAAGCCTTGCCGAGAGACTGCTTTCCGAACCTGTCTGTGACGTGTTCGCGGAGAATTTTCCGGAAGACACACGCTTTGTCTTTGTCGGTCTTAACGCTCTTAACGAATGTGAAAAGACACTTCTGAGGAAATTGCGTGATGCCGGGGCTGCACAGTTCTGCTGGGACTATTCCGGCGATATGATAAGCAATCCTCAGAACCGGTCTTCGGTATTCATGTCGGAGAACGTAAGGGAATTTCCCCAGGCTGCGAAGTGGGACGGGGAATTGCCGCTTCCGCAGGTGAATGTCGTAAGTGTGGCTTCGGCAGTGGGACAGGCAAAGCGCATTCCTGACATTCTCAGACAGATAGCCGCTTCAACTCCGGACGGCAGACTGACAGACATAGGGACGGACTGTGCCGTAGTACTTCCTGATGAGGGGCTTCTTCTGCCTGTACTTAACTCAATTCCGGAAGAAATCCGAGACATAAATGTGACAATGGGACTTCCGATGAGCGGCAGCCAGCTGTATGCCATGATGTCGGATATTGCGGCAATGCAGCTGCACCTCGCATTCAGACAGGGGAAATGGTGCTTCTATCACAGACAGGTGTGGAACCTGTTTTCCGGCAGCCTGTTCAGAATGGCGGCAGATGAAGCTACGCAGGCAGTTGTCTCCGGAATCAAGGAGCAGGCCAAATATTATATACCGCAGGAAGATCTCGCACAGACTCCGCTTCTGGAAACTGTCTTCCGCGTTGCGGTGAAAGACCCCAAGTCGCCGTCGTCTGAGCAGATAAAGGCATTTTCTGAATACCTGAAAGATGTGATAAAGGCTGTGGCTCCCCATGTCCGCAGTGACGGCAAAGCTGTTCTTGAACTCGAATATGCCAAGGAATATTACAGGAGTGTGAATATGCTGCAGGAAAAGGAACTCAAAATACTTCCGGTCACGTTCGTCCGGCTTCTGTCGCAGCTGCTTGCCCCTGTTTCCGTGCCTTTCAAGGGAGAGCCTTTGAAAGGACTCCAGATTATGGGTCCTCTCGAGACAAGGGCGCTGGATTTCAGGAATATAATAATTCTCTCTGCCAACGAGGGCATTTTCCCGAGACGCAGCGTAAGCTCGTCATTTATACCTCCCGAACTCCGCAAAGGTTTCGGACTGCCTACATACGAATATCAGGATGCGGTCTGGGCCTATTATTTCTACAGGATGATTTCGAGGGCGGAAAATGTCTGGATGCTGACCGATTCGCGCACGGAAGGACTCAAGTCGGGGGAGGAAAGCCGTTACATCAAGCAGCTGGAGTATCATTTCGGCCTTCCTTTGAAACGTTATGTCGTAAAGTACGGCAACATGAAGGCCGCATCGCTTCCTGAAATACGCAAGACGGAGGAGGATGTCGCCAAGATACGCGAAACCGCGCTGTCTGCAACGGCAGTACAGAACTATCTCGCATGTCCTGCAAAATTCTACTATGGAATGGTAAAGGGGCTTCAGGCGGCTGAGGAAGTCTCCGAATCGCTGGACTACGGAATGTTCGGTACTGTATATCATGAAGTAATGCGCTCGATATATACCTCGGAGGCTGCCATGGCCGAGGATTTCAGTTTCAGCGGTACAGAGGACAAGGGCAGGACATTGCCGCGTCTCGGCCGCATAAGCCGGGACTATATCAGGCAATGGCTGTCAAGGGAAGATGCAGTAAAGAGAAAGGTCAGGGCACTTATAATGGCCGAACTCAATGCTATGGAAGTGACCGGAAGAAACCTCGTCGTCACGGATGTCATAGTGAAGTATGTTATGAAGACTCTGCAGCGCGACCTTGAACTTCTTGAGGCGGAGGGCACGGATTCATTCGAGATTCTCGGAAGCGAGATAAGGGTTGCGGGAGAGCTGCACGGGCTGCGTTTCAAGGGCTTTGTCGACCGCCTGGACAGCTTCGCTCCCGGGAAGGTGCGTGTCGTGGACTATAAGACAGGCCGTGTGCTTGAAGATGACGAAAACATACACGACGGAAATGCCGAGGCGATTGCAGACAAGATATTCGCTCCGCGGATAAAGGACAGGCCCAAGATTGCCCTCCAGTTTTTCATTTATGATATGCTCGTGCAGACGAGGCCGGAAGTTCAGGGCAGGGACATATACAATTGCGTGTATTCGACCGCAAAGATTTTCAAGGATGCCCCTGTATCAGTGCCTTGCAACGCCCTTTTCTGCGATGCTGTTTCAGAACGTCTGAAAACTCTGCTGGGTGATATGTGCGACATCGATGTACCTTTCAGCAGGACAGAAGACCGGAAAGTCTGCTCGTACTGCGATTTCAGAACAATATGCGGACGGTAAATATTTGACAAAGAAACTCCATGCTAAAGATAATGAAAGCCTCGGCAGGCTCGGGAAAGACATACCGCCTTGCCAGAAAATACATATCGATCATCCTGGGCAGCAGTGACCGTTATGCCTACCGTCATGTCCTGGCCGTGACCTTCACGAACAAGGCCACGGACGAGATGAAAAGCCGTATTCTCAGACAGCTGCATATCCTTGCCACTGAGCCGGCAAAGTCCGGTTATCATGACTATTTCGTTCCGTCCGTATTCCCTTCGGACGAGGACCTCAAACACAAGGCCCGCACTGTCCTGAATGACATACTGCATGACTACAGTGCCTTTGCAGTAAGCACAATCGACCGTTTTTTCCAGCAGACTCTCAAGGCTTTCTCGCGCGAGATCGGCCAGTTCGCCTCATATCAGGTGGAACTTGACAAAGGATCTTTGGTGGCCGAAAGCGTGGACAGGATTCTTGACTCGCTTGACGAAAAGGACGAGAGTCTGCTGCCGTGGCTTACCGACAATGTACTTGAGAAAATCGAACAGGGCGAAAGGTACAGCATGGACGCGAATCTGCTCGAAATGGCCCTGCGCCTCAAATCCCCGCAAAGGCAGGAGGCTATGGAACAGGCCGGAATCAGCCCGGACATTCCATACTCAAAAGATGACCTGAACAGGATAAGGAAAGCCTGCCGGCAGATTATTGCCTCATTCACCGAAAATGTAAGAGTGAAGGCAAGAGCCGCACTCGATGTCCTGGAACAGGCCGGTGTGGATCCTGCGGAGAGCAACCGCAAATTCATGAGTGTTTTGTATTTATATGATGCGGTTCAGGAAGGAAACTTTGTGGAAGCGCCTACCGCGGCTTTTCTCACAAAGGCCGCGGACAGAGACCTGTGGTTTGCAAAGAGCAAGGCAAAGATGCTGCTGCCAAGGGTGTCTCCGTTTCTTGAAGCTCCGCTGGAGGATTTCTGCGCATTGTGGGGAGATGACTATGCCTTGTACAATACTGCATATATACTTGACCGTCAGGTCTATGGCCTCGGAGTAGCCGGAGAGCTGCAAAAGACCTTCGCAGAGCTGGTGCGCGAGAAAAATGTACTGTGCATAGACGACTCCAATACCTTGCTGAGGGATATAATCGACGGCTCTGATGCTCCTTTCGTATATGAGAAACTGGGGGTGCGCTATGAGCATTTCCTGCTGGACGAATTCCAGGATACTGCAAAGGTACAGTGGATGAATTTCAGCCCTCTGCTGCACAACAGCGATGCTTCCGGAGGCCAGAATCTTATCGTCGGAGATGTGAAACAGAGCATCTACAGATGGCGCGGCTCGGACTGGAATCTTCTGGAATCGGAAGTGCCCGGAGAGTTCCATGAAGTTGAGGAAGAAGTCCTCGATACAAATTACCGCAGCCTTGCAAATGTGGTAGGCTTCAACAATGCTTTTTTCAAGGCTTCCGCAGAAGTCATCGGCAGTCTTGGCTGCTGCCGTGATTCCGCAGGTCAGCTCGGCCGCATATATTCCGATGTGGAGCAGAAAGTCGCCAGAAACAACGGGCCGTCAGGCTGCGTCAGTGTCACTTTCTGCGACAAGGAACAGGAATTGGACAAAATACTCGAATGTATAGGAGAGGTCAGGGCGTCAGGGGCGGGACTTTCTGATATTGCGGTTCTGGTGCGCAGCAATGCAATCGGAGAGGACGTTTCTTCATTCCTGATAGAGAACGGCATTGCCGTGGTTACTGACGATTCCCTGAAAGTGCGCAGTTCCGTTACGGTGAGGAGGCTCGTGTCCCTGCTTTCGTATGCAGACAATCCGGAGGATACGGTGAACGGATACCTTGCCGCCGCTCTCGGCATCGAGATACCGGATTCCTGCAGTTCCCTTGAAGACTTGGCGGAAAGCCTCCTCCGGAGTCTGCAGAAAAATGACCCTGAACAGCTATGGAAAGGTGAAGTGCTTTATGTCCAGTCGTTTATGGATTGTCTGCAGGATTATGTGTCAATGAACGGAAACAGTCTCAGAGGCTTCCTGAAGTATTGGGAAGGTGAGGATCCGTCCATCAGTTCCCCGTCTTCCGGTGACAGTGTGCGCGTAATGACGGTGCACAAGTCAAAGGGACTGGATTTTCCTTATGTGATTCTTCCTTTTCTCGAAAGCGTCACAATGTTCAAGGCCGGCAGCAGGTGGTGCGCCCCTGAACTTGCGGGAACACCTCTCGAGGGAGTTGCGGAAGGTGTATATGACGTCATGCTTTCCAAGGCTGCCGATTCGACACTTTTCGCCGGAGATTACCGCAGGGAGAGCTTTCTGCAGTGCGTGGACAATATGAACATTGTATATGTCGCAATGACGAGGGCGGCCTGCGGAATGCATATAATAGCCAAAATGCCATCAGACAAGTGCCGTGCCGCCTTGCAGTCCGGTGACTTCTCCGTTATCTCCGATTTTTCCGGAATGCTGTGGCGGTTTGTCTCGTCTTCGGAATTCGCATCCGGACTTAGCCGGAGTTCCGATGAGACCTGCATAAGATTCGATTTCGGCGACATACCTGATTTTGCTGCGCTAAGGAAACCGGAGTCAGAGCATCCGGATGCCTTTCCGGTAGCCGAGGACGGTGAGTTTCCTTCCTTTGCCCTGAATTCCGATGCTTGCGATTCCGGAGTTCCGGTGAATGAAAGGGGGCGTCTCAGGCTTTCTGCGGATGCAATGGACTTTTTCTCTGAGGACGGGCATGCCGGAATTTCCGCTTCCAACAGGATACGCGGAGTGGTTCTGCATGACATACTTTCGCGTGTGGCTGTACCGTCCGATCTTGCCGGGGCTGTCCGTGTCTCTGTCGATGCAGGGGAAATTACCGAAGCCGAGGCAGATGAGATAAAGGAATTGCTGTCTGTAAGAATAGAGGAAGGTGCGGCCCGCGGCTGGTTCCCTGATGACAGGATGAAAGTCATGAATGAAGTCAGCATTATCGCTTCTGACGGCAGCCTGCATCGTCCTGACCGTGTCGTATATGACAGCAGCAAGGCTGTGATAATAGATTACAAATTCGGGGAGCACGAAGAAAAATACCGGAAGCAGCTGCTGAAATATGCTGAAATCTTGTCCGGGACAGGTGTCGGCGAAGTCTCGGCAATGCTGTGGTATGTGCGCACCGGCGAAGTAGTAAAGGTCTGCTGATTTTTGTCAAATTTACTTGTCGCAACGGCTGAACCTTGCTTGCAAATGATTATATTTGCAGTTTTGAACTTCTGACGTGAATTCGTCAGAAAGTCGTAGGCAAGTCCCTTCCCATGGGGACAGGTCTACGTGAAAAGGAAAGTGCGGAGGGAAAAAGTTTCGCAATCTGCGCTGCCCTTAATATAATAAACAATTTAACATTTGCGAAACTTGAGTTGTTGATGTTATGGAGAATAATGATGTAGATACCTGCAAATTGCTTTACAATACAGAGAGAGTTCAACTGCATATTCCCGAATACGGAAGAAATGTACAGAAAATGGTCGATTATCTCAAGACTATCGAAGACAGGGACAAACGCAACGAACAGGCAAGGGCTGTGGTGAAGGTGATGGAAATCCTGAACCCTGCCGTCCATCTTCAGGAGGATTATGAGCATAAATTGTGGGATCATCTGCACATAATATCAGGGTTCAGCCTCGATGTGGACTCTCCTTATCCTCTTCCTGAGCCGGAACGTCTCAATGAGCGTCCGGCGGCAGTTCCGATAAGAAAGAAGCCGATCAAGGCCAATCACTACGGCCGCAACATCGAGAGCATCATAGACCTTATCGCCGAGACTGAGGACGGAGAAGCCAAGACAGCGATGATCCGCTCGCTTGCCATATACATGAGGCAGCAGTATCTTATCTGGAACAAGGACAGCGTGTCCGACGAAACGATTTTCCAGGATATAGAAAAACTTTCAGACTTCAGAATCAAGGTTCCGGAGGGGATACAGCTCAGCCGGATTGAGTCCGGAGCGAATTTCAGCCGTCCCGGCATCAGTTATACAAAACAGGGAAAGAACCAGAGCCTGCGTCAGAAGAACAACATGAAAATGAGAAAACAGTATAAGTAACCATACCTATGGCAGCCAAAAAGACTACAAAGGTCAGCGAGAAACAGACCGAGAAACTGCCGCGTTTCTCTTTCATCGCAAATATGAGTCCCGAGCGCAAGTCGAACCTGCTTAAATGTGCAGGCGTGGCCGTGTTTGTATTTGTGATATTTACCTTTGTATCTGTAACTTCGTATCTTTTTACATGGAAGGCTGACCAGAGCCTCCTTTCCATGACAGATATGCTCGACAAGTCGGTAGAGGTCGCTAACTGGGGCGGCAAGCTCGGATACAAATGGAGCCGTTTCCTTGTCTCTGACTTTTTGGGACTCGGCAGTTTTGCCTTTGTCTTTCTGCTTGGTGCCGTCGCTTACAGGCTGTTTTTCTGGAACAGGAGCATAGGACTGGCCAGGACATCACTTGTGACGGTGAGCGGTGCATTCCTTGCGTCTATGCTGCTGTCGCTTCCGGGAGCCGGCAATGTTTTCGGAGGCGGACTCGGCGGTGATGCCGGCTACGCTGCGGTAAGCGGAATGAGCAATCTTTTCGGTATGGTGGTCACATGCTGTATTCTGATAGCTCTGATTGTTGTCTGGCTTCTGTTTGTAAGCGGAAGATTTTCCGTGTGGTTTGCAAAGACTGGCGGGAGGAAGGAAAAGCCTGCTGAGGAAACAGGAGAGAAGCCGTCATCGGAAGAAGCCTGCGTGGCAGATGCCGGACAGCCTCTGGCGGAAACCGGGATGCAGAGAGATGCAGATGACGTTGAAGAATACGTTCCGGCTGAAATTGAAGAGCCGGCTTTTGATGCGGACGATGAACCTGCAGATACTGCCGGGCAGACGGATGCTTATATGCCGGACAGGTACGGCATGAATGCCGGAGACGAAGATTCCGGCAGCCCTTTGCCAGAGCATGAGTCATCTGCCGGCGGAGGTAAGGGTGATATGGAAGTCGTAGTCGGCTATGATTTCTCGACAGATGTGAAAGAGGAGCTGCCGCGCATCGACAACAGGGAGGAACTTCAGCGCTATTCTTTCCCTCCGCTCGATCTTCTGGAGGATTATTCCGAAGGACAGCATCAGGTCAGCCAGCAGGAGCTTGACACGAACAATAACATGATACGTGCGACACTCCAGAACTATAAAGTGGATGTCAACCGTGTCACCGCTGTTGTCGGTCCCACCGTAACTCTTTACAAAGTTGTGCCGGCACCTGGTGTAAAAGTGTCTTCAATAGAAACCCTTCACAGGGAGATAGCGATGGCCCTGAACGCAAAAGGAGTCCGTATCGTAACGCTTCCGGATTGTGTGGGAATCGAGGTAGCGAACAGCATTCCTTCAATTGTTCCCCTGAAAGCCATGCTCAACGATGTCTCTTTCCGTGAGAGCAAGGCAGAGCTTCCGGTGGCTGTCGGTTATACCATTACGAAGCGCGTGAAGATATTCGACCTTTCCGATGCTCCGCACCTTCTTATCGCCGGTGCCACAAAACAGGGAAAGTCGGTAGGTCTCAATGTCATTGTCTCGTCACTGCTTTATGCCAAGCATCCGTCTGAGCTGAAATTCGTGTTCATCGACCCTAAGATGGTGGAGTTTACGGCCTACGAATCGCTGATAAAGCATTATCTTGCCGTGCTTCCGCTGGCCGTTAGCGAACAGGATGAAAGAGCGGGTGCCATTGTCAAAGATCCGAAGTCCGCCGAGGCTGTGCTGAACTCCCTCTGCATAGAAATGGACGAACGTTATAAACTCCTGTCCCTTTCAGGCGAGAACAACCTGAAATTGTACAATGAAAAATACAAGGACCGCCGTCTGCTTCCTACTGACGGACACAAATATCTGCCTTATCTTGTCGTAGTTATAGATGAGTATGCCGACCTTACAATGGCCGGAGGCACGGGACCGGAAGCCAGAAAATCGGCCAAGAGCATCGAGTCGTCAATCGTACGTCTGGCGCAGAAGGGAAGGGCCGCAGGTATCCATGTTATCATTGCCACGCAGCGTCCTTCCGTGAATGTCATCACTGGACTTATCAAGACAAACTTCCCGACTAGAATCGCTTTCAGGGTCGTGTCCAGAATCGACTCATCGACTATCCTCGATACCAGCGGAGCCGAGAACCTTATCGGAAGGGGAGATATGCTCTACTATGCCGGAGTTGAAATGGAACGTGTCCAGTGCGCCCTCGTGAGCATGGCGGAAATAAATAAGATAACGTCTTTCATCGGCAATCAGACCGGTTACAGGCAGTGCTATAATACGCCTTATTATCTCCCTGTCCCTGTTTCGCAGGACGGAGAGTCCGGAGGCGGAATGATCGATATGCAGAACATCGATCCTCTGTTCGAAGATGCTGCACGTCTTGTAGTCCAGACTCAGAAAGGCTCGACTTCCGACCTGCAGAGGAAGATGGGCATGGGCTATGCCCGTGCCGGCCGTGTTATGGACCAGCTTGAGGGTGCAGGCATTGTCGGGCCGCAGGAAGGCTCAAAGCCGCGCCAGGTTCTTGTCGCTGACCTTATTGAACTTGAAGAGGTAATGGCTCCTTTCTTGCAGAAATAATTTATGAGGATTTTTTTGAATACGATGGCTGCGGCTTTGTTTGCCGTATGTGTCCAGGCTGCGCCCGGAGCGGTAACGCCTATGGAAAGACTTGCTGAAATGTTCAGGACTTCATGTGTCAGCCTGGAGTGCCGCTATGAACTTTCTGTTCAGGGGACAGTTGTCAAGGGGGAAGCTTCCGGTCAGGTGCAGGGGAGTGCCTACAGAATGAAAGCCGGCGGGTTTGATTTCTACTGTGACGGCCATGTGCTGTGGACACTTGACAATGCTGCCCGTGAAGCTGTAATCGAGCAGGTCGATGACGCTGTGGCAGGCTATGCTGCAAATCCGGCACAGGTTTTTGTCCGGCTGGCAGATGCCTTTGATATAGCAAGTTCTTCTTCCGCAAACGGAAAATGGACATACGTGCTGACTGCAAAGGAAAAATGCGGAATAAAAACGGCAGAGGTCGTGATGACTTCTGCCGGTATATTGGTCAAAGGAAATTTCGTGCTTGCGGACGGAAACAGGATGAAAGTAGAGGTACATTCAATGAGTTCGTCTGACGCGAAACTCCTGTCATATTTCAGGCCGGATGCCGACTTCGGTGACTGGGTCGTAACAGATCTGCGTTAGCGGCTACCAGCTTCCGCCTGCTCCTCCTCCGCCGAAGGAACCTCCTCCGAAACCTCCGAACCCGCCCCCTCTTGAACTTCCTCCGAATCCACGGCCTCCTGTTATTACCGGCCCTGTATAAATAACCCTCCTTCCCCTGTCGGAAGGCCCGTTCCCTCCGTTTTTCTTTGCAATCAGGACAATGATTATCACGAAGACAACGGCGAGTATCAGACCGGCATACCATGGCAGGTCATCTTCCTGGCGGTCACGTGGTTCTGAAATTTCTCCGGAAGCCAGCTTCATAAGAACCTCGCATCCGGCTGCAACTCCTCCGAAATAATCGCCTGCCGTGAACCTCGGAATCATTTCAGAATCTATGATTCTTTTCGCGTATGTATCCGGTATCGCTCCTTCGAGCCCGTAGCCTACGGCAATGAACACTTTTCCGGCCGAAGAATCTTTCGGCTTTACAAGTATGACTATCCCGTTGTTGAAATCCTTGCTTCCCACCTGCCAGTCAATTCCTATCCTGGTTGCGTAGTCGGCAGGTTCATAACCCTCAAGATCTGTTACCGTCACAACTGCAATCTGGTTTGAGGTAGAGTCATCGAAAGCATCCAAAGCCCTTTCCAAGGCAGCTCTTTCAGCCGATGTGAACAGTCCTGCAAAATCGTTTACAAGCCTCTCCGGGACAGGGCGTCCTGGAATTGCATACGAACATACACATGCCACGGCCATTGAGACAGCGGCAACAAGATATTTTATGAATCTTTTCAAAACAGCTTAGAATTCTACTTTCGGTGCGTTTTCCGCTCCCTCCCGGGCCTCGAAATATCCCTTTTTCTCAAAACCGAAAACGGATGCGATTAGATTGGCAGGGAAACGGCGTATCTGAGTATTGTAGGCCCTTGCGGTTTCATTGTATTTCATCCTTTCCGTGGCAATCCTGTTTTCCGTTCCCTCGAGGGTGGCCTGAAGCTCACTGAAGTTTTTGTTTGCCTTGAGGTCCGGATAATTCTCCGTAATCATAAGAAGTCTGCCGAGTGCATTTGAAAGCTCGCCCTGGGCCTCATTGAACTTCGCGATGTCCTCCTGCGAGAGATTCTTCGGGTCTATTGTGACTTTTGTAGCATTAGAACGTGCGGCAATCACATTCTCAAGAGTCTGCGATTCGTGTTCCGCATATCCTTTTACAGTTGCAACGATGTTAGGAATCAGGTCTGCCCTGCGCTGATATACATTCTCCACCTGCGACCAGGCTGCGCTTACGCCTTCTTCCGCCGTCACCATTCCGTTATATGAATTTTTCACCCATACGAAGCAGCACAAAACTATAGCTGCGACAATTGCCAATGCTATGATTCCTTTTTTCATAAACAATAAAGATTAAATGTAAGTCTTATTCGGCCATCTTCTCCTCCGCATTGCGTACGCATCTTACAGATGCGCCGAAAGTATTCGTATCCCCTGTTCCTATCATCAGGTCCGGTTGATCGGCAATGAGATACCTGTAATATGCCTTGCTGCCGTCTCCTTCAACTTTGTCTCCGGTCCAGAACACGGCATATTCCCTGATGCCCTTGAAGTCTGCCTTCGGATATGTGAATTCCATGTACTGGTCGTCATTCTGCTCAGTGCTGCGGCTTCCGAGCGTGACGAAGCCTGCCGGCACCATAGATGTTTTCACTGCATCTGTAATCTCTCCGACGGCCGGCCAATATTCCCACATTCTTGTTCCGTTGAATGCCGCATTTCCCATAAGTGCCGCTGCGACTCCTCGTGCAGACATGAATTTCTCCGGCTTTTCCGTTGCACCGGCTGCCTTAGCCAGTTCCATCCAGTCTTCCTCCGACGGCAGCCTCCATCCTTCCGGACATATTTTTGAGGCCTCCTCCCAGCTGTAATATCTTCCGAGCACATCGCTCATGGCCTTGCAGTTCTTGTACGGAAGTCCGGAGCCGTCCCTGGCGATATTGCGCCTGAGCCATTCCGTCCCACCGATGCGGGCGATGCTGTAAGTCCGGCCGTCTATTGTCACCGTCCTGTCCCCGGAGAAGTCTATTCCTGTTATAGAGCCGTCCTGCCCTCCTTTTACGACCTCAACATATACTGTCTGTGAAGTTGATGAATAGCCTGAAGCAAATGCAATGCATGAGACTGTATATGTGCCGAGAGAGTCCGGAAACTGATACGTTAAATTACCTTCGGATTCTTTTCCGTTCTTGTCCAGTCCGTTTTCAAATCTCGTAGTGTCGTTCTTCGCCATTACGGGACTGACCTTCCAGCAATAGCCTATGACTCCGCCTTCCGGATGCAACACGCCTCTCTGTTTAAAATTCACGACAGCCTTCTGTTCAACGAATGCCGGGGCAGATATTTTCATCGATCCGTTCATTGACGGAGAAATGGTTGTTTCCTCTTTGTCTTTACACGACACTGCGGCCAGAATCGCAGCCGTAGCCAAAATGACTGTATTGAGTTTTCGTAGGCTCATTTTCTGTTTCCTGAATTTTAAATGTGTATTCCTGCAAATATGGATATTTTAATTTGAAAAACCGCTATATTTGTGCAAATACTTTGCCTTTCTGCAGGAAGGCGTGAAAATTACGCTGAAATTTATGAGGAATTTTTTTTTCTGCCGCCGTCTTCGTCTTTTGGGGATACTGTTTTTCACGGCGGTGATTGCCGGATGTGCGGAGCATGACAGATATGCCGCTATTTCCGGCTATGCCCAGGGCGGGACATACACTGTGAAATTCAATACTGACGGTCTGAAAGTTTCTGTGGAGGCCGTGCGTGATTCGGTCGACAGCATTCTGGGCAGAATCGACATGTCATTGTCAGGATACAACAGGAACTCGGTTCTGAGCCGTTTCAACTGCGGGGAATCTGTCGTTCCTGACAGCCTCTTCATGGATATATATGAAAAGTCGTACAGGATTTATGAGGAGACAGACAGAGCGGTGGATGTGGCTTCCGCATCTTTATATGACATCTGGGGCTTCGGCTTTACCTGCGACACCCTCCCGTCTGCCGAGAAAGTAGCGGAGGTGCTGGCTGCATCCGGAATGGGACGCCTAAGGAAAGATATTGCAGACGCGCTCTCTGCTGACGGCTTCCTTGCCCCGTCCGCCTTGCTGCTTCCTGATGTCGGGCCGGTCTTGCCGAAACTCAATTATAATGCCGTTGCCCAGGGCTACAGCTGCGATGCAGTCGCTTCTTATCTCTATTCATTGGGTGTCAGGGATATGCTGGTGGACATCGGGGAAATATTCTGTGACGGCAGGAATCCGCAGGGGCAGCCGTGGACTCTGGGGATTGACAGGCCAGTGGACGGGAACAATGACCCCGGTGTGCAGATTCAGGGCATATTCCGTGTGCCGGAAGGGCCGCATGGTGTCGTCACTTCGGGAAATTACCGCAAATTCTATGTACGGGACGGCAGGAAATATTCCCATACGGTAGATCCGCGTACAGGCTATCCTGTGGACCATTCCCTTCTGAGCGCGACAGTTGTCGCTTCTGACGGAATGCTTGCCGATGCTTATGCTACATATTGTATGGTCATAGGACTCGGTGCCGCACAGGAATTCCTGGATTCGGCTCCTGATATTGAAGGCTGCCTTATCTATGATGACGGCGGTGTGTGCCGGACATGGTGTTCCCGTGGCTTTGTCCTCGACGAAATGCCTCAGTAGTTTACATTTCCGCAATTATGCCCAATGAAGCCGCCATTGTGTCTACAGCAGCTTCAGTCATGTCCAAAAGGAACTGCGGGCGTATTCCGGCATAAGAGAGTATAAGGGTGAGCAGGGCAGCCGGGATGGCAGCTCCTGCCAGCGGAATCGCAATCAGGTTCGTAAGCAGGAAATTAATCGGGAAAGTGCCGAAATAGAAGTAGGCCACAGGGCCTGCCGTCAGTTGGCACGATATTGAGATTGCCGCCGAATTCCAGATTTTCTCCGGCAGTCTCAGTACTGCAGGAATGCCAGGTCCGGCATACTCGGTTTCTTTGTTCCAGAATCTTTTGAGGACAGGATATATAAAGGAGATTCCGGCCATTGCTGCATAGGACAGCTGGAACCCGACATGCTTTGCAGACAGCGGCGACACGGCGAGCTGTATCGTGAGGGCCGCCATCATTATTCCGGACATCGACCTTTGTCTTCCTGTCAGCCGTGCGGTCTCGCCGAGCAGGATGAACAGAAAGGCTCTTGTGATCGACGGCCCTGCACCGGTTGCCGCAGTATACAGTCCGCAGATGCTTACAGTCAGGACAGAACGGATGCTGGATACTGCCGGATGATTGCCTGCGAATGCCAGTGTTTTCCTTATCACCGTATATATAATGCCGAGGTGCAGACCGGACAGGGCGAGTATATGCGAGGCTCCGCTGCTGCGGAATGTTTCCTGCATCTCTTTTGTGAGTCCCGACCGGTTCCCGGTAAGAAGGGCCTTTATTATCGCATTTGTATCATTTGAATGGAACGGAAGGGCATCGATTGCCCTGCCTGTAGCTTCTGCCGCGGAGTGCAGCCTGTTCAAGAAAGGACTGCCGTCTGCAAGTGTGCTGCAGGCCAGCATGCTGCCTGACATGCCGGTGAAAATGCCGCAAATGAATGCTGAAAATATTGCAGCGGCCAGAGTAGAGACAGGCTTTCGTCTCATTCCGGTACATGCCACAAGGAATATTGTGAAAATACCCGCAGCAAAAATCACCGCTGATGAAAAAAACATATAGCCGGTTCCTGGAGTTTCTCCGGCAAAGACCGCTGCCGCTGATCCTGCGGCAAATGGCAACGAGAATCCCGCAATGTCTCTCTCCACTCTCATTTCGTTCCTATTTTTTGCTAAAGTAGCGATAATTTTTATAACTTTGCGCTGCATGACGGGATTTTTTGCGAAATTTTAATCCTGACAATAAACAAAATATACAAGATGATAATATTAGTACTTAATTGCGGAAGCTCATCGCTCAAATATCAGCTTCTCGATATGAAGAACGATGATGTGTACGACCTTCTTGCCAAAGGACTTGTCGAGAGGATCGGCATGGAGACCGGATGCCTGAAACATCAGGCTGCCGGCAAAGAAAAACTTGTGAAGGAAATGCCTGTAGAGGACCATACTGTCGGCATCAAGGCAGTGCTCGACGCCCTTATGGACAGGGAGTACGGAGTGCTCACGACCCTCGAGGACATCGAAGCCGTCGGTCACCGCGTAGTGCACGGAGCCGAGGACTTTGTCTGCAGCCAGCTCATAACGGACGAGGTTGTCGCACAGGTGGAAAAATGCTCTGTTTTCGCTCCTCTGCACAATCCCGCCAACATTCTGGGCATCAAGGCTGTTTCCGCCGTTCTTCCTACTGTACCTCAGGTGGCGGTTTTTGACACGGCTTTCCATCAGTCGATGCCTTCATACGCATATATGTATGCCCTTCCTTACGAATACTACGACAAGTACCGCATCCGCCGCTACGGTTTTCACGGAACAAGCCACAAATATGTATCGTCAAAGGGTGCCAGGTTTGCAGGACTTGATCCGGAATATTCAAAGATAATAACCTGCCATTTGGGCAACGGAAGTTCTATCGCCGCCGTGCTCAACGGAAAATCAATCGACACGACAATGGGATTTACCCCGCTTGAGGGTCTTATTATGGGAACACGATGCGGAAACGTCGATCCTGAGGTCGTTACCTATATTCAGGAAAAAGAGGGACTTACCGCTGCCGAGATGAGCACTGTCATGAACAAGAAGAGCGGCTTTCTCGGACTTTCATGCGTATCTTCAGATGCCCGTGACCTCAATGAGGCAGCCAATGCAGGCGATCCGAAGGCGAAACTCACTCTCAAGAAACTTACATACGACATAACCAAATTCATCGGTGCATACGCTGCTGCAATGAACGGTGTCGACCTTATTGTCTTCACCGGAGGAATCGGAGAGAACAACAGCCGTCTCCGCCGCAGAGTCTGCGAGAACCTGACATATCTCGGAGTAAAATTCGACTACGAGGCCAATGTCACTACCGGAAGCGATGTCATGATTTCTCTGCCCGATTCGAAGGTAAAAGTCGCTGTCATAACCACCAACGAGGAGCTTATGATTGCGCGTGACACAATGCACATAGTTCAGAACGAAGACGAATAATAAAAGACATATATGTTTACCAAATTTGAAGACATATTCGCAGAACTTAAAAGCAGGGAAGCGAAGAAAAGAATGATTGCGGCCTGGGGTGTGGACGGCCATACTATTTCTGCAGCAAGCCAGGCCATAGACCTCGGACTTGTCGAGGTCACTCTGGTCGGTGACCGCAATATGATAGAGGAAGTATGCAAAGAAGAGGGGATTGACATGGCCAAATTCACGGTTGTACACAATCCTGACGAACTTCCTTCTGTCGCACAGGCGGTTTCTATGATACGCGAGGGAATGGGCGATTTCCTGATGAAGGGACTTTGCTCTACCGACAAGTTCCTCCGTGCCATCCTGAACAAGGAAACAGGTCTCCTGCCTCCTAAGGGTACTCTTACCCATTGCGCTGTTATCGAGAACCCTAACTACCACAAACTCCTCTTTGTCGGTGACATGGCCGTGATTCCTGCGCCTGACTTCAAGCAGAAGCAGATAATTATGGGACATCTTGTGAATACGGCACATGCAGCCGGAATAGCAAAGCCAAAGGTGGCCATTATCGCCGCATCTGAGCAGATGCTTACAAGCATGCCTGCCTGCATGGAGGCTGCAATGCTTGCAAAGATGGTGGACAGGGGACAGATAAAGGGCTGCATAGCAGACGGACCTCTTGCACTCGATGTGGCAATCGATATGGAGTCAGTTGAAATCAAGGGACTTGTAAGTCCTGTAGCCGGTGACGCTGACTGCCTTCTTTTCCCTAATATCGAGTCTGCAAATGTATTCTACAAGGCAAACTCAAAACTGGCAACAGGTGTAAAGCAGGCAGGCATGATGGTCGGAGCAAAAGTTCCTTGCGTTCTTTCGAGCCGTGCCGACAGCATCGATACCAAGCTGAATTCTATAGCTATTGCGGCTTTGTCCGTAAAGTAGCCGATTTCATAAAAAGGCCGGCAGGATGCGGAAAGTCCTCCGGCCTTTGATGTTTTATTTTAAATTTTGTTGAATGAAAGGTAGAATACTGGTAATAAATACAGGCTCAACTTCTACTAAGATAGCGTTTTATGATGCCGGAGACAAAATGTTCGAGCAGAATCTTGCTCATCCGGCGGCTGAACTTGCAAAATATGATTCCGTGATGGAGCAGGACATAATGCGTCGTGATGCCATTGCGGATTTTTTGGTGAAAAGGGGAATCGCCCTGGAGAGCATCGATGTCGTAATGGCAAGGGGAGGCCTGATCACTCCTATCCGTACAGGTGTCTATGAGGTGAATGATGACATGAAGGATGCCCTGCTGGAAGGACGTGAAGGAGTCCATGCCTGTAACTTGAGCGCCCTTATCGCTGATGATATGGCACTTGAGGTGAACAGTTGCAGGGATGCCGCCGGTATAGCTGAGAGATGCCGTGCCTTTATCGCCGACCCTCCGATGGCTGACGAGATGATTCCGGAGACAAAGGTCGGAGGTCTGCCTGAATTTCCGAGGCGAACCTTGTTCCATGCGCTAAATTCGCGTGCTATGGTGCGCAAGTATGCCCGCAGCAAAGGGCTTGCAAATAAGGACGTGACTGTCATTGTTGCGCATATGGGAGGAGGAACTTCTGTCTCGCTGCACCGTCATGGCCAGGTAATAGACACCAATGATGCTTTGGGAGGAGACGGTCCGATCAGTCCGGAGCGTGCCGGCACAGTACCGGCTTTCCCTCTTGTCGAAATGTGTTTCAGCGGTGAGTATACGAAGGCTGAAATCAAGCGTAGGCTTGTAGGCCGGGGCGGGGGAGTAGCCTATTTCGGCACCAATGATTTCCGTGAACTTACGGCGCGGGCAGCCTCCGGAGATACGGAATGCGAGGTATTCCTTAAGGGCTATTGTCTTTCGATTGCCAAATATATTGCTGCCCTTTCCACTGTTGTCTGCGGCAAGGTGGATGCAATAGTTCTGACAGGAGGTGTCGCATACAGCGACTCGCTTGTGGCTCAGGTTAGGGAGCGCATCGGGTTTATTGCTCCGGTTGAGGTTTATCCCGGCGAAAACGAACTTGAATCCCTGGCGGAAAACGGCTACGGTGTCCTTTCAGGTGAATTTGAGATTAAGCACTATGTAAAGGAATAGGATCCTTTGATGATATTTAAAATAATAAAAGACCGGCAGATTTTTCTGCCGGTCTTTTATTGCATATTCAGTCTTTATGCGTTTTTGATAGCAGCCTGCGCCGCCGCAAGGCGTGCGATAGGCACCCTGAACGGTGAGCATGACACGTAGTTGAGACCGATCTTGTAGCAGAACTCTACAGATGCAGGATCACCTCCGTGTTCGCCGCAGATACCGCATTTCAGATTCTCCTTTACAGAGCGTCCGTCTTTTACCGCGTGGTTCACGAGCCTTCCTACAGACTTGGTGTCAAGAGTCTTGAACGGATCCGCATCCAGAATCTTGTTGCCGAGGTAGTCGCCCATGAAAGTTCCTACGTCATCGCGTGAGAATCCGAAAGTCATCTGAGTGAGGTCGTTTGTTCCGAATGAGAAGAATTCGGCTGTCCTTGCCATCTTGGCTGCGGTAAGGGCTGCACGAGGTATCTCGATCATCGTACCGAACTTGTATTCGATAGTGATGTTTGCAGTAGCCTCAACCTCTGCACGTATCTTCTCGCAGATAGCTTTCTGGAAACGGAGCTCCCTTTCAGAGATTGTCACAGGAATCATAATCTCAGGCATAGGGTTGAAGCCCTCTTTCTTAAGTTCTGCAGTAGCAGTGAAGATAGCCCTGAACTGGGTCTCTGAAATCATCGGGTAAGTGATGTGCAGACGTACTCCACGATGTCCCATCATAGGGTTGACCTCGTGCAGCGACTCTCCTCTCTTCTCGATTTCGCCCTCGGTGATGCCAAGCTCGTTTGCAAGCTCTTCCCTCTTGTCGTGTGACTGAGGAACGAACTCGTGGAGAGGCGGGTCGAGGAGACGGAAGGTCACAGGCTTGCCGTCCATTACTTTGAGAGTACCTTTGACAGCTGCCTTGATGTAAGGCTCGAGCTCTGCGAGGGCTGCACGGCGCTCGTCGTCAGTCTTCGAAAGAATCATCTTGCGGAGTTTTGCAAGCGGAGTCTCTGAATTCTGTCCGTAGAACATGTGCTCGATACGGAACAGACCTATTCCCTCTGCTCCGAAAGTGATTGCGCGTGCTGCATCTTCCGGTGTATCGGCATTAGTGCGTACTCCGAGAGTGCGGAACTTGTCCACGATATCCATGAATTTTACGAAACGAGGATTGCCTGATGCATCCATTGTCTCGATTGCAGTGTTATATACGAAACCTTTCGCTCCGTTGAGGCTGACCATGTCTCCCTCCTTGATTTCAACACCGCTGTTTTTGAATTTGGCAGTCTTGTTCTCAAGGTCTATCGACATGGCTTCGCAGCCTACGATACAGCATTTTCCCCAGCCGCGTGCAACGAGGGCGGCATGTGAAGTCATACCTCCCCTCTGGGTGAGGATACCTGCCGCTGCGCGCATTCCCTCCACATCTTCAGGAGAAGTCTCCTCACGTACGAGGATAGTCTTGATTCCCTTTGCATTGGCTTCCATCGCTGCCTCTGAGGTGAACACCACCTGTCCTACGGCTCCGCCCGGAGATGCCGGAAGACCGTTTGCGATGACAGTTGCCTTCTTCTCTGAAGCAGGGTCGAGGATAGGGTGAAGAATCTCGTCGAGCTGTGCCGGTGAAAGACGCATTACTGCTGTCTTCTCGTCGATCATTCCCTCTTCGAGCATATCCATTGCCATGTTGAGGGCAGCGATACCGGTCCTCTTTCCGATACGGCACTGGAGCATCCAGAGTTTGCCGTCCTGGATAGTGAACTCGATGTCCTGCATATCGCGGAAGTGTTCCTCAAGGTGGAGACGGATTCCGTCAAGTTCCGCATAAACCTCAGGCATTGCGGTCTCGAGTGACTCGAGGTGCTGGTTGTGAGGGTTCTTGGTGGCCTCGTTGAGAGGGTTAGGAGTACGGATACCCGCAACGACATCCTCGCCCTGGGCGTTGATGAGCCATTCTCCATAGAACTTGTTGTCGCCGTTTGCAGGGTTGCGTGAGAATGCCACACCTGTTGCCGATGTATTGCCCATGTTTCCGAATACCATTGACTGCACATTCACAGCTGTGCCCCAGTCGTCAGGAATGCCTTCGATTTTTCTGTATGCGATGGCCCTCTTTCCGTTCCATGACTTGAACACGCCGCCGATTGAACCCCAGAGCTGTGCCTCAGCCGAATCAGGGAAATCGACTCCGAGAACTTCCTTTACCCTTACCTTGAATTTGACGCAAAGATCTTTCAGTTCCTCTGCTGTTATGTCTGTGTCGGAAGAATATCCTTTCTCATGTTTCAGTTCTTCCATCATCCTGTCGAGCTGCTGGCGGATTCCCTGGCCGTCCGCAGGCTCTATGCCCTCTGCCTTCTCCATGACGACATCGGAGTACATCATGATGAGACGGCGGTATGCATCATAAACGAAACGTGGATTATTGGTCTTTGCGATCATTCCCGGGATAGTCTCAGAACAGAGACCGATGTTGAGGATGGTGTCCATCATTCCAGGCATAGAACTTCTTGCACCGGAACGGCAGCTTACGAGAAGAGGATTCTCCTTGTCTCCGAACTTCATGCCCATTATTTCCTCTGTCTTCCTGAGTGCATCGGCAACTTCTGCCTTGAGTGCATCATTGTATCCGCCGCCAAGCTCATAATATTCAGTACAGCATTCTGTAGTGATTGTGAAACCTGCCGGAACAGGGATATTCAGCTTGCACATCTCGGCAAGGTTCGCGCCTTTGCCTCCGAGAAGTTCCCTCATGGATCCGTCACCTTCGGCAGTCTTGCCTCCGAACCGATAAACCCGTTTCTTGTTATTTTCCATAAACTTTTTTAAGTATTTGATTTATAATGAATATAGTCCTGAAATCGCCGCAATTTTACATGAGGCGGAAAAATCCGTTGCGAAATTAATGATTTTTCTTCAGATAACGATGAATTTATACATATTTTCCTGTCCTGCCCTGACTTAATCTTCGCCTTCGCTCGTCTGCTCCAGCAATGAGGATATTATGTCGGACAATCCGGTCCTTGTGCTGTCAGCAATGCAGATTCCTTTGTGAGAGCCTGACAGCCTGCCGACAGGGTAGTATGCGACATCCTGCAGAAGCAGCTGCGAGTCGAAATAGCCGAGGTTGCTGTCGCTTATCTGCACCAGCACGCCGGGAACTTCGCCGAAAAGTACTTTGACAGGATCTGTCTCCCTGTATGATGCAAGAAGCCCGTTTATGTCGATGTCAAGCCCTGCGCCTTCAGGTATCATCCCCGATGCGGCAGTAAGCAGTCCTCCGTCTGCCACTGTGGCACCTGCAAGTATGAAGCCGTCTTCGGCAAGTTCGCGCACAACCTCGTAACAGTCAATGAAATAGTCTGGATCTTTCATCCCGTAAGGCTGACCGCCCTGGAGACCGGACAATTCTGAAAGCAGAGAACCTCCCAATTTGTAGCCGCAGGTGTCGAACGGGATGTATATTATCATTCCTCCGTCTTCCGGAAGAATCTTGCCGCTGCATTTGCGTGCCGTTCCAAGCCAAGGATGTCTGGTTTCGTATGGCAGTCTGAACGGAATTTCCGGACATAAGAAATCCGCTCCCGATTCCTGCGTCCCTTCTGCATCATCTGAATATTCCGCATCCGTCACCTTTTCAGGCAGCCATGCTTCTGTAATCAGACGCTCTCCGGAGCCGCTTTCAATGAATTCATAGTCAGACAGTCTCACTCCGATGTCATAGAGGTATCCGCTGGCCGCACTTGCCGATTTGTAGAACGCCGACATGTTCCCGACCGGAGCCATATCCCATTCCCATGCTGTCTTTATACGCAGATTCCCAAGCCGGAAATGACCTTCCAACCAGATCATGTCTATGAGTTTTTCCGCTATCCTGAGTGTCGTGAACTGTTCCGGGTAAAGGACTGGAAACTGTCTTTCATGCTTGTCTGCCCCTGATGTCATTCGCAGACATTCTTCGACAGACGCTTCCTTGCCTTTGAAAACAGCCAACGGCGGTTCCGGTGTCTCGTCAATAATGTCTGCATATCCGTCAGGCACTTCTTTGGGAGTTTCTGCACATTCATCAAGCAATTCGGCCGGGGTCGCATTCTGGCGCACTCCGTCGATTATGTAATGCGAATATAAGGCAGATGCACTGTTTTCCATAGGCTGTTTGAATTATCAAACCGTAAAAATAAGTATTTTTGCGATTCAAACCAATGATTTTGGAAACTGTTTGGATTCTGAAGAATTAAAAACAGTTTCTTGATATAAATAATTTGAATATGGACAGTTCTTTCTCTGATGAAAAGTATGAAAAAATGATTTCTGACCTGTTCCGCCGTTTTCCATCTTATCAGAAGACAGGGGCAGGGGCCTACAAGCCGGGAATCGCAAATATGGAGTTCTTTGACAGCCTCGTTTCCCATCCGCACAGAAAATATGACATAATCCATGTGGCCGGGACAAACGGGAAGGGCTCGGTTTCCAATATGCTTGCCTCTGTCCTGTCGTCCTGCGGACTGCGTACCGGACTGTATACGTCACCCCATATCCTCGATTTCCGGGAAAGGATGAGAATCCGCGAGGGAAACGGTGGCGTGCATCTCATTTCACGGCAGGAGGTATGGGATTTCGTACAGAAATGGGGAGGTACTTTTGACCATCTGGACATGTCTTTCTTTGAAATTACCACTATGCTGGCGTTCTGCTGGTTTGCATACTGCGGAGTCGATGTAGCGGTGATTGAAACCGGACTCGGCGGTCGGCTCGACAGCACGAACATTGTCTCTCCGGTCCTTTCGGTTATAACCAATATCGGGCTCGACCACTGCGATATGCTCGGTCACACTTTGCCGGAGATAGCGTTTGAGAAAGCCGGGATAATAAAGCCGGGAGTGCCTGCCGTAGTGGGTGAAAGCGACCCGCAGACCGATGCGGTATTTGAACGCAAAGTTCTGTATTCCAACATATCCGATCCGGCATTCATGGGGGAGCGCAGCCGCATAATGTCACGTCTTGTCTTTGCCGACAAATATGAGCCTGAGCTTTGGGGACGCAATGCGGAAATTCTTGCCACAATGGATCTGCAGGGAGTTTACCAGCGCAGGAATCTCAGGACAGTTCTTGCCTCCGTCGATTTGCTGAGGAAAGAATGGAAACCGGATGTACCCGGTTATGCCGGAAGGCTTGCCGACGATGATGTTGTCGCGGATGCCATTGTAAATACTGCGGCCAGAATGGATTTCCACGGCAGGTGGGAGAAACTGTCGGATGACCCTTATATAATTTGTGACATAGGTCATAATGTGCATGGCCTGAAATATAATTTCGCGCAGCTGGAAGCGATGAAGGCTGAGGGACGGATAACGGACCTTATAATGGTGTGCGGCTTTGTTTCAGACAAGGATGTGGCTTCCGTGATTGATATCTTGCCTGAGAATGCGGAATATGTGTTCACGAAGGCTTCCGGCAGCAGGGCAATGGATGAAAATGAGATATACCGTATATATGCCGGCAAGGGCCGCGATGTCGGTAGGGTGCATTGCTGCGGCACGGTAGTTGAAGCCGTGGAAGTCGCGCGCAGAGTGGCGGCCGCAGTCAAGGCCGCCGATTCTTGTGCGTTTCCACTTATATATATAGGCGGCAGTACTTATGTCGTGGCTGAGGCTGTCGCTGCAAATCTGTGACTGTATGAAAAAAATTGTAGCCCTTATTCTCGTGCTGGCCTCTGTGCCTGTATTTATGTCTTCTGTGAATATGAAAGAAGCCCGAAAGTTTGACGCACAGGGGCATACCCTTGTTTCGCTGTGGAAAGAATACGATTCGGCACGCCAGGATGACAGGCCGGAGAAAAGTGCCGGTATTCTGGAACGTATAAAAAAGGCAGCCGCTGCCAGGAGGCTTGGCTGGGATTATTATGATGCGTGCAGTAAATATGTTTTCGTGAAGTCTGAAAAGAATTGGAAACTGCGTGAGGAACTGGAGGCCGGTTTCGAAGAGGAAATCCGCAATTATAATGACCCCTTGCTGACCGTGCTGTATAGCATTGATAAAAGAGAAATGGCAGATGAGTCGCTTATTGACATTATATCTGACAATGCCGCGGCATTGAAAAAACGTGAAAACCGCGGACTGTATATGGCCCGGTTTTCTTTCGGCGGCGGGCTTAATATTTTTTCGGATGTTCTTGTGCCGTCATTGAAGAATGACTATGAATATCTGCTTTGGACTTTTCTCGGGCAGTGGTGGGACTTGTCTGATGAAACTTTCTCGAAGGCATCGGGACTTCTTGCAGAAGAACTTGCCGGGCGTTATCCGGAGGCTGCTCTGGCCGAATATGCCGTCTGCATGAGGCTTGGCGAAAATGCAGGGCGCAATGATGCACTCAGGACTTTTGCAAGGAAATATGAAGGCAAGGCTGTCTCGCTGGTGGCAATGCAGGAGGTAATGAATTCAGAATTCCGCTCGATGGAAAACGTCGCTTCTTCCGATGACTATATCAAATTCCGTTCAGTGCTTGAAAGTTATGAGAAAGAGCGCAGAATGTACCGTCTTGGAACTGACGGCATGATTGCCCGTGAATGCAGCGGGTTTGCAGAATTGACTGAAGAAATAGAGGCCGGGCTCGTGCGGTTGGAGGTCGTTGACGGAAAGGTTGTGGCAAAAGTGCGCAATATCGATGTTCTGGATATATGCGTGCTTAAAAAGGAAAGTGATACAACTATTTTACGTACCCGCGCAGTGAATCCTGTCAGGAGCTTCTATGTATACGACACCATTGGCATAGATCTGCCGAAGTTCGATGACGGAGAATACAGGCTTGAATGTTATCATGGCAAAAAACGTATGTCAGGTTCTGTACGATATAACAAGAATACGCTTTCGCTTGCGGCAAGAAAGGATGACAGGGGCATAAGGGTTTATGTCGCCGACAGCAGGACAGGCCGTCCGGTGGACAGGGCCGACCTGTATCTTTATAAGGGTGATGCCAAGATTGCTGAGGCCAGGGATGTTGAGTTGGACGGGTTTACCTGCCTTCCGGAGAATATGTCCGGGATTCTTGAAGGCGGTAAAGGGACATTCATGCTTATGTGTTCATATCGTGATGCTGACTCCGGTCTGCTCAGAAAAAGCCCTATGGTTTATATTTACAGAAACGGCAATGATTATGGATATGCCGTCAGAAATGCGGAAGGAGCCTTGACTGCAGAGATTTTCAAAGACCGTTCAGCATTTAATCCGGGTGATACTGTCAATTTCAAAGGGATAGTTTACCGGGAGGCGGAAATGAAACGGAGAGTGGTTCCGGAAGGGACAAAGGTACTTGCCTGTCTTTGCGACTCTGACGGTAACGTTTTGGACGAAAAAGCCTTGGAGACCAATTCTTTCGGGTCTGTTGCAGGCGGTTTCATCCTGAATGACAAGACTCGCGGAGGCTGGTTTTATATCAGACTTATGTCGGACGGCAAGAGGCTTGCTGCATCTAATTTCAGGGTGGATGAATTCGTGCTGCCGAGTTTTGATGTTGTTTTCGACAAATCCGATGTCCTGTATTTTCCCGGAGATACGGTTAAGGTAAGCGGCCGGCTCATTGATTTCTCCGGTCACGGACTTGCAAGTGCCTATGCCGTTGTCATTGTATGGACTGACGGAAAAATTGTTCTGGATTCTCCGGTGGAGGTAGGGCCTGACGGTACTTTCGAGGTAGGTTATGTCTGTGGAACAGCCGAAGATAAATATTGCAGCAGTTATTTGACCGTGAAGGTGACTGACGCAACAGGCGAGACTCTCGAATTTTCTCATGACGAAATAGTCACTGCGTGGCCTTCAATGAATGTAAGTCTGAAAAATAAAGCTGTGGGAAATTTTAAAGTAAGGCATGAAACAGGAAGACGGTACGGCGGAAATGCTATACTTGCGGAGGATACGGCTTTGTTTGAGTGCAGCGTAAGCAGGCCTGACGGGACTGTGGCGTCCTGTCCTCTTGAGTATGAACTTTTGAGGGACGGAAAGAAGATTTCCGGCGGAAAGGTCATGTCCGGAGACGTTGCAAAGGTTGACTTTGCCGGTCTTCGCCAGGGTGTCTATTCATTTTTCCTGAGATTGCCTGAGGAGAGGCGGAGAGGAACAGAGGATGACAGTTTCTCCTGCTTTGATATTCTGAAGATTGACAGCGGCAGTGCCGTTCTGGATGCCGGTGTGGAATCTTTCTTTCATGTGGCTGACGAGGACAGGATCGCTCTGGATTTCGGCTGCGGAATCGGGCCGCTGTGGGCTGTCGTGGAACTGTTCGGAGACAGGGGACAGGTGCTTGACTCAAGGCTGGTAAAGGTCGGGGACGGATCAGGTTCCTGTGTCTCATCCCTTTCTTATGACTACAGGCCGGAATACCCGGACGGCGTATTTTTGCAGGTCTTGTATTTCAAGAACAGTAATATTTATGTATATAATCATGAATGGAGGAGGAAGACACTTGCCGATGACATGCAGCTGGAATTTATGCGTTTTGTTTCCGATGCGCTTCCGGGTGAGGAGTGCCGTGTCAAGGTCAGGACCTCGCCCGGTGCTGAGATTCTGGCAGCTGTGTTTGACGTGAGTACGGAGACGATATTGAAGAATGAATGGGAGAAAATTGCCCGGAATGAATTCTATATAAGGCCTGTGGCCATAAACAGCAGGGTGGGACGCGACAATATTGCAGGAGGCGTTTTGCGCAACGGTTCCGGTATGCGTATCAGAGGCAGGCAGAAGATGATGACGTATGACTCAGCTGCTGATGTTGAAGTTGAGGAAGAGGCTATTCCTTTTATGTTGGCAGACAGTAAGGCTGCCTTTGCGGCAGACGGGGCGGTGACTTATTCCGTCGCTTCAAAAGCTGCCGGAAATGCAGCGGAAATGTCTGTGGAGGACGTTTCCGTGCGTGATAATTTTGCGGCGACTCTGGCTTTTGAGCCGTTCCTGAGACCTTCCGGAGACGGTATTGCCGAATTAAGTTTCATCGCAGGGGACAAACTTTCCACCTATGCGGTTTCGGTCTTTGCACATGACAAGGACATGAACAATGCTGTGGTGCGGCGCAATATGCTTGTAAGTATGCCTGTCAAAGTGGCTGTCGCCGAACCGAAGTATCTGTATACTGGGGACAGATATGTGTTTCGTGCATCGGTGTCCAACAGTTCGGATGCAGTTGTGTCCGGGACTGCCTGTATTTATATGTATGACGGCAAAAATCATGAGGGGGCAAAGCCGTTGTCGGTACTGTCCGAGCCTGTGACTGTGCCTGCTCACGGGACTGCGGAAATCAGTTTTGCACTCGGTGTACCTGAGGTGGGCACGCTCGGATTCAAGGTCGTGTTTTCCGGTCGGATTCCGGAGGGGCATTCCGGATTGCAGGGTGCTGCGGTGTCTGATGCAATGTTCGTGACCGTACCGGTATATGCGCCGGAGCAGATTTTGACAGAGGCTCATTCCGGCCTGCTTCTGCCCGGCATGTCGGCCCGGGAACTTGAAAAGAAGTTGCGCGGCCAGTTCGCGAATGTTACTGACCTGGGTGCTGAATATTCTGAAATTTCTCTGATGTCCTTGCTGGAAAGTGCTTTGCGGGATGGCTCTGTGCCGTCGGGCAACAATGTAATCGCATATACCGAAGCCATGTATTCCGATATGCTTGCATACGGTCTTGGCAAGAGGGAGAGTCTGAAAGGCAGCCGGACGGTCTATTCCGAGAAGATTCTGTCGTGTGCAAATCCTGACGGAGGTTTCGGCTGGATTGAGGGCATGGCCTCGTCTCCGATTGTGACGGCAGTGGTTTTGGAGAGACTCGCTTCTCTCCGTGACAGAGGCCTGCTTTCCGCTGTTTCCGAGGAACTCGGCGAGGATGCGGCGGACGGCTTGTATGATGCCGCTGTACGTGCGGTGAAATATCTTGACAAGGAATTCTTTGCCGGGACAGAGCGTCCTTTCTGGTGCGGTGCGGTTTCAATGGAACAGTATCTTTATGTACGCTCGTTCTATTCGGGAGTGCCTTTCGATGCTGTATCTTCCTCCGGCGGTGCCGCAAAAGATAATTTCAAACGTTTCCGCAAAGAGGCTAAAGAGTGGCTTGTGCCGTCTGGCGCTCTTGGCATGAACGGGAATATTCTCGGCAGGGCGCGCAGGACGAGGATTCTGATGAATCTCGGAGCTTCTGTTTATGGGCGTCAGCTTGCAGAAGCCTGGGGACTGCCGCCGCGTTTGCTGAAACGCTCGGAACGGACTGTCAGCCGTGATGCCGCTTCTTTGTCTGAATATGCTGTGGAGCATCCGTCAGGAGGATATTATTATCCTAACGCGGTGCTGCCTTGGCGCGGTCTGCTCGAAAGCGAGGCATACGCACATGCTGCAATCTGCGATTTGTTCCGTGACCTTGCCGCTGCAGGAAAGGATGAATCCGGACAGCTTTCGCGCATTGCCGACGGAATCCGCCTGTGGATTATGATACAGAAGGAATCGCAGCATTGGGACGGTGACCCCGGCTTCATGGAGGCTGCCGCCTCGGTTTATGACGGTTCCGCCGAAGTGAAAGGTGCGAAGATTATTGTCCTGAAAAAGAGGTTCGTCAAGCCTTTCGGGGAAATATCCGCTGCCGGAAACGGTTTCAGCATTTCAGCTGAGTATTACAGGCTTGCAGGCGAGGGAGGCACTGATATGGTAAGACTGAATGAGGGTGACATTGTGCGGGTCGGTGACAAGGTTGTCGCAAAATATTCCCTGTGGAATGAGGAAAACAGGAGTTTTGTGCTTATGTCTGTTCCGAGACCTGCCTGTCTGCGTCCGCAGGTACAGCTTTCCGATTGGAGCGGAGGCTGGGCAAGGCCATTGTCTGCCGGCAGTCCCGGTTTTTCTCCGTCCGCTTACCGTGAGGTCAGGAAAGACAGGACTTTGTACTGGTTTGATATGTTCCCGGAGGAAAAGTCGCAGATCGAAGAAACTTTCTTCGTGGTCCAGGAGGGAGTCTTCCAGTCAGCCGTTCCGGAAATAGAATCCCTCTACGCGCCTCACTACCGTGCCAACGGCGCCTCGCGCACCCTTGCTGCTTCCCGGCAGTAAGGGCACGCGAGTGCGCGGCCAACTTGGGATGCTTTAGATGACTTCGCAGTCAGATGACAATTTATAACGGGCTGACGCCGCTTTATAGTTGCAATGGTATATGGTCGGCCCACGTCAAAAGTTCTCCGGAGGAGGTTTTCATGTTCTTGTCGCCGTTGTAGATGGCAAAACATCGGGCCGGATCAGTGCCGGACAACTTGGCCCATTTGGCAATGCCTTTGAAGAAATCAGGTGAATATGTCGCCCCTGATTTGATTTCATAGGCATATTGCTTGCCGTCTGCATATTGCAACAGGTCGACTTCATTGCCGGTGCTGTCTCGCCAGAACGTGAGATTTGGCTCTTCGCCGTTGTGGCATGCCGTTTTTATAAACTCGTTTATTACGAGGTTTTCAAATAGTCCGCCTCGCAGAAAATGTGTCGATACTTGTTCCGGCGTGCGTATATCAAGCAGTGAACAGGCCAGCCCCGTATCGTAGAAATATAATTTCGGTGTCTTGACCAGCCGCTTCGCGTAATTGTTATAGTCCGGTTTCAGCAGATAGCAAATATAGCTTGCCTCCAATACGGAAATCCATGCAGAAACCGTTGAGACGGCAACGCCACATTCGTTAGCCAGAGATGACAGGTTGAGCAACTGACCGATGCGTCCTGCGCACAGTTTGATGAAACGGATGAATTTACTTAAATCTCCGATGTTCTTCATCATACGTACATCTCTCTCGACATAGGTCTGAATATAATGCGGATAGTAGTCTGTCGGGGCTATATCCTTATCATACAGACGCGGATAGCTGCCATTGAATATCTCTTCGTTGACAGACTTCGGCAATATTCCGCTTTGCTTCATCTCTGCATGGGAGAACGGAAGCAATTTCAGTATGGCTGTTCTTCCTGCCAGTGACTGGCCGATGCTCTCCATCAGCAGGAAGTTGTGTGAACCTGCGAGCATATACATCCCCTCCCGTCCCTCTTTATCTATATGAGTCTGGATATAAGAGAACAAGGCCGGAACCCGTTGAGCTTCATCGATAATTGTCTTGTCCGGATAAGTCGCAAGGAAACCTCGCGGATCATCTATGGCAAAAAGGCGCATGTCGGGATCTTCGAGCGAAACATATTGGTAATCAGGGAAAGTATGCCTCAGCAAAGTCGATTTCCCCGATTGGCGCGGACCTGTCAAAGTCACTGTCGGATATTTCTTAATAAGTTCCGACAGCTTTTTTTGTAGTGTTCTTTCAATCATAACCATCCATTTTTGCAAATTTACGATTAAATAATAAATTTGCAAGAAATGTTCTGCTGGCAATGTGAGTGCGCGGCCAACCCGGAACGGCAATGTGCCTTGTGGGGCGTATATCAAAGGCAAGGGGAGGGATGACAAGTCTCCGAAATTGAAAAGGAGCCGACTAAAAAGTATTAGTCAGGCCCCTTTTTCTCATTTTTCGGTGTGACCAACTTCACCCTTGTCACTAAATTTTCAATTCTCAGAGAGTTATTCTGACTTTTTAGTCTCTCAATATTAAAACAGGACTTGTTGGACAGCTTCTTTTCAATAATTTATGTGCTGCCTGTCACTGGCATCCGCCGCCGTAAGGCAGAGAGACTAATACCCGAAAATATCTTCGAGAGTGAGCCTGTTTACCGGGCCGAGGGTATTGAGATAGGCCATGTCTATGTCTTTCTCGTCACCGAGGATACCGTAAATGTAGTGGCGGCCTTTTACCCATTTCTCCTGGGCTGCCTTTACATCTTCGAGGGTCATGTTCCGCAGCTTCTCGAAAATCGCCTTGTCGCGCGATTCGTCGAGCCCCAGCTCCCTTGTCTCGAGATAACTCCAGAGGACATCGTTGCCTGTCGTCCTTTCCGTGCGGAGACGTGAGAGCAGGGATTCCTTGGCAATGTCGAATGCCTTTTCAGACTCCGGCATATTGTTTATGATGTCGTCAAAAGCCTCGATAGCCTGCCTCATCTTGTCATTCTGTGTCGCGATGAACGCAAGGTAATAATAAGTGTCATCCTTGAAGCCAGGAGTGCCGAGAACTGCGTATGCCGAATATGCCAGGCCGCGGGCCTCACGCATTTCCTGGAAGACAATCGAGTTCATTCCGCCTCCGAAATATCCGTTGTAAAGCTCGATTTCCGCATCTGATGCAAGGTCGAACTTCTCGCCTCTGTTTGAATACTGTATATAGTACAGCTGCTTGGCATCATACGGAGCTATATATACTGCAGGCCTGTCTGTGCTTCTTGCCGCCGTCCTTGTTTTTGTGAGCGGCTGGAGATTGCCGCGGCAGTGCTCCTTGGCAAGAACAGCCTTTACGCGGGCTTCCGATTCCGGGCCGTAGTACAGGACCTCGTGCTGCTTGCCCATGAGCGAGCGCACCTTTGCAAGAAGTTCTTCGGAGGTCAGGGTCTCGATGCTGCTGTCCGGCAGGGTAGTGCGTCTGATGAAATCAGAACCGTAGATTATATAACTCTGGAGTGCCCTGAAACAGGTGCGCTGCCTAAGTTTTGAGTCCGCACGGCTTTTCAGCATATCTTCCTTGAGATTTGCCAGTATCTCCTCGTCAGGAACAGCGTGGGCAATCAGATTCTCGACGATTGCGAGGGCTTCAGGAATATTTTCGCTCAGACCGCGGACTGAAATCCGTGAAGTGTTCGCACCGGCTCCCATTGAGAAAGAGCAGGCGAGTGAGTACATCTGAGACGCTATTTCTTCTGCGCTCATTGACGGTGTCCCGAGGTAGCTCAGATAATCGAAGGCAAGATTGAGGGCAGGGTCATTCTCCGTGCCGGTCTCAAACATATATGCCAGTGATGCAATGTCGTTTACAGTGTTTTTCTTGTAAAGTATACCGATTCCTGTACAAGCTTCCGATACTGACATATCTTTCTTGTAATCCACGAACACAGGCTCGATAGGCTTGACCTCAGAACCCTGTATTTCTGTGAGGAAATCGCTCTGCATATCCCTGTTCGTCACAATAGGAGTGATTTTCGGAGCTGCAATCTTCTGCTCGGAAGCATCTGTGCCGAGCTTTTTGTATACAATCGCATAGCTTTCGGGGCCGAGATATTCGTTGGCCCACTTCACAATGTCTTCCTTGGTGATTCGGGAGATTCTCTCAAGCGACTCAACCTGGTCTTTCCAGTCTATTCCGTATATGAAAGACTGCACATACAGCATTGCGCGGTCCTCGTTGCTTTCAAGCTGCTGCTGGAGATTGAGGTTGTAGTTGTTTATGGTAGACTGTACAAGGCTCTCGTCAAAGTCTCCGTTGCGCAGTTTGGCCGTTTCGCCCAGCAGAAGTTCCTTCAGTTCGTCAAGGCTTTGTCCCTGCTTGGGCTGTCCTCCCACAAGGAACTGGCCGTAGTCCGGCTGCATTGAAGAATAACCGTAGGCGGCAAGGGCTTTCTGCTGCTGGTTTATGTCGAGGTCCAGCAGACCTGCCTGTCCGTTGTACAGCACCATTCCAGCTATTTCAGCAATGTCGTTGGATTTGTCTGTGGCTTTCGGAAGACGCCAGCCGATCATGAGATTCTCCGCCTCGGGACCGAACACCTCGCATTCAACAGGAGATACGATAGGTTTTTCTTCTTCATATTCCAGGACCGGCAGATTCCCGTTCGGCTCCATGTCTCCGAAATATTTTTCAATGACGGCCACCATTTTGTCAGGATCGAAGTCTCCCGAAAGACAGATTGCCATATTGTTCGGGACATACCAGGTCTTGTGGTAGTTCTTCACATTGGTGATTGACGGATTCTTCAGGTGCTCCTGCGTTCCGAGGACAGTCTGCGTTCCGTAAGGATGATGAGGGAAAAGGGCCGCGTCGAGAGCTTCCCAAATCTTGCGGCTGTCCTGTGTAAGCGACATATTCTTCTCCTCGTATATTGTCTCCAGCTCAGTGTGGAAACCCCTGATTACCGGATTCTTGAACCTGTCCGCCTCGATTCTGGCCCAGTTTTCTATCTGGTTTGCAGGAATGTCCTCTACATACACGGTCATGTCCTGGGAAGTGAAGGCATTCGTGCCGTTCGCACCTATGACAGACATGAGTTTGTCATATTCGTTCGGAATGGCCAGTTTGGATGCTTCGTAGCTTATGGAGTCGATCTTGCGGTATATTTCCTCCCTGCTTTTGCTGTCGGCTGTTTTTCTGTATACTTCGAAAAGCGCTTCGATTTCATCGAGCATAGGCTTTTCGGCGGCATAGTCGGCAGTGCCGAAGCTCTCTGAGCCTTTGAACATGAGATGCTCGAAGTAGTGGGCGAGTCCCGTGGTCTCGGACGGGTCGTTCTTGCCTCCGACCTTTACGGCTATATAGGTCTGTATTCTCGGAGTTTCCTTGTTTACGCTCATATACACTTTCAGGCCGTTGTCCAGGGTGTATATCTTTGTGCCCAAAGGGTCGTTCGCCACAGTCTCATATCCGTACTGCGAGCAGGAAGCGGCAGCGGCCAGAAGCATAGCAGCTGAGGCCGCTGCAGATAAAATACGTTTCATATTGCTGGAATTAATTTCTTCGTGCAAGACCTATATAGTAAAGCAGGGTGGCTATAGAGCCGAGGGCTGCGATCACGTATGTATAGGCCGCCCATTTCAGCGCATCGATAGCCATAGGCCGAGTTCTCTCGTCAGTAATGCCTGCATTTGTGAGCCATGCCACAGCCCTCGTGCTTGCATTTACCTCCACAGGGAGAGTAATCACGCTGAAAAGTGTCGTCATTGCGAACAGTCCGATACCGAACCAGAGAAGTGACGGCATTACGCGTATCATCAGCACACCGGCAAGCAGAACCCACTGCACTATGTTCGATGCGAAATTTACGACAGGTACAAGAGCGGAGCGCATTCTCAGAGGGCCGTATCCAACCGCATGCTGTACGGCATGGCCGCACTCGTGGGCTGCAACGGCTGCTGCCGCCACGCTTCTGCTTGCATAGACTCCTTCGCTGAGGCTGACCGTCTTGGTCTGAGGATTGTAGTGGTCTGTCAGCATGCCTTTTCCGGCAACTACTTTGACGTCATAGATTCCGTTGTCGTGCAGCATTTTGGTCGCTACTTCCGCACCTGACATCCCGTTTGAAAGGGGAACTTTGGAATACTTGTTGAAACGGCTCTGCAGCATATTCTGAACCAGAAAACTGAGAGCCATGATGATAATCATGATAATCCAGATGTTCATATTCGTATGATTTTAAAAATTGATTTCTTAAACCGGCCAGCCCTTTATGCAAAAAACAAGCCGTCTGCAAAAATAGCATTTATACGAGAATAAAGAAACTGTTTTCTGAAACAGAACTCGGATATTAGGAGGAGAGGGAATTGCTGTTTTATAGCGATTTATGTAATGACGGATGCCGAGAATCAGGTACTTGTCTGTATAATATGCAGTTTGATAATCAGTTGCCGTTCAAAAGAAACTTAAAAGAATTTTTGAGAAAATTCAAAACAGTTTTTAAATTTGCGGGCGTTTTCGGGCAAGGGCGGGAAATTTCTGCCGGCCTGTCAAATTTTGTACGGATGTTCAGTGAAAATGACTTTTCGAGACTGGAGATAAATCTTAAAGGCTGTCTCGAAAATTACAGATATTTCAGAGCCGGGCTTGATGCTTCCACCAAACTGCTTGTTCTTGTGAAAGCTAATGCCTACGGTCACGGTGCGGTAGAGTTCGCCTCTCTTATGGAGGAGGCCGGAGCCGATTATTTTGCCGTGGCCTATCCTGTCGAGGGAATGGAACTGCGCAAGGCCGGAATCAGGCTCCCGATAATCGTACTTACTGCCGGAACCGATTTCTTTGAGGAAATCATATCTTACGGCCTGGAGCCGGGCATCCCTAACATGTACACGCTCAAAGCCCTCTGCAGCCTGCTGGAAGAAAAGGGCATCCGGGATTTCCCTGTTCATATAAAGCTTGACACAGGTATGCACCGTCTCGGTTTTATGACAAGGGAGCTTGACGAACTGGCGGAATTTCTGAAATCCTGCGGCAGCATAAAAGTCAAGTCTGTATATTCGCATCTTGCTGCGGCAGAAGACCCTGCAAGCGATGATTTCACTCTCGGCCAGGCTGAGATGTTCCGGAAAAATGCTGATTTTCTCTCTGAGGCTATCGGTTACAGGCCTATGTATCATCTTCTGAATTCCGCAGGAATAGAACGTTTCCCGCAGTTCCGGTTCGATATGGTGCGCCTCGGAATCGGTATATACGGAATAAGCGCACTTCCCGAAGTGAAACTTGCACCAGTAGCTTCGTTCAAATGCAAAATATTGCAGATTAAGACTCTGAAGCCGGAGGACGGGACTGTAGGCTATGGCCGTCACGGGAAAATAGATCCTTCCGGCACTGTCGTCGCAACGATACCTGTCGGCTATGCGGACGGAATCGACCGTCATCTCGGCTGCGGAAACGCCTCATTCATGCTCAACGGACACAGAGTTCCGACCATCGGCAATATCTGTATGGATATGTGTATGCTCGATATAACAGGTGTGGATGCGGAAGTGGGGGACACCGTTACGATTTTCGGAGATGACCCGACAGTTGCAGAACTTGCACGGATACTCGGCACAATACCTTACGAGATTCTCACCTCAGTGCCGCGCCGAATCGAAAGAATAATAGTTCAGGGATGATCATTCTTTCCGGCAATCATCTGTTTTTTAAAAAAAACGGGAGATGACAGAAGACTGTCTTTACTTAGACACGGTAACAAAGACATCCTGGCAATTTACCCTATACTTGCGCCAGTGACTCCGAACCTTTTAAATCTTACCAGGACGAAAGCGTATGTATGCTTTCACTCTGTTGCGGCTCGTTTTGCCATAAGTCAGTGTAAATGGAATTGTTCGAGCTGCATCGGAGCGTCCTGCTTACTGCATCTCCCCCGGAAATTATTCGTTTAAGAAAAAATACAGGCATCCGATAGGGACAGATACCTGTATTTGTTTTTCCATTTATTTGTCATAACTCATGACTTTGCAAAAGTAGCTATTTTCTTTTATCTGCAATTTTTTCATAAATTTTCCCAACACTCTGCGCTTTTCTGCAAACTGTCTTCCGGAATTAAGCAGATAATTTTCAGGCCGCTCTCCTGAAATGCCATTGCCGCACAAAGGCTTATTTGCTTTTCATGAATCTGAGGCATTTCATTATCCATGACGGGAGCGGCTTGCTGTCGTCCCTGTCCGCAAGATGCAGATATATGCCGAGCTTCTTCAGGATAGGAATCTTGAATGTCTCTACAAATTCGATAAGCGTTCCGTCCGGATCCTCGATATAGGTGAAGTGTCCGTCAGCCTCTCCCATCTTGAAATCCCGTCCGCTGTCGCATACGAACTTGTGTCCGAGCGCCTCGGAAGCCTTGCGCACCTCTTCCATATTCCTGATGTCGAAGCAAAGGTGTATAAAGCCCGGGTCTCCCCACAGCCTGTCCTCATAGAGTTTTCTTGCCTGCGGCACTCCCTCTCCGCCGATGCGCTGCACAAGTTCGATATGGGATGTACCCATAACCTCGCTCAGAGGGCCTTCTATAGGTTTTGAACGTGTCAGCATTACCCTGCGCAGCTCGTATTCGCCGCCCGGTACGCCTTTGAGGTCATCGAAAACTCCGGTCACGTCGTATTCAACCTTGTCATAGTCCATGATTGAACCGTAGAACTTTATTGACTTATCCATGTCGGACACTCCGAGTATCGCTCCGTTGTTTCCGCCTGTGTTCTTGTCCTCGTTGAGGAACACATAGTCATCGGACTCAATGTCAAAGAGGTTGTTCCAGGGATCGAGGACGAAGAAATGCTCCTTTCCTGCAGGCGACTTGCACGGGGCGCAGAGTACGTTCGCTCCCTTTGCCTTCATTTCGCCGTATGCAGCCTGCACATCGCGTGACTTTACCTTGCAGGCAAAAATTCCGAGATCTCCGAATTCCGGTGTGAACTGCACATAATTAAGTTCGCGTCCGCGCGGCTCCCATACCTCGAATCCGCCGCCTCCGCGCAGGTTCAGCACCAGAATCGCATATCTCGGCTGCGGTTTTCCTCCTGTATAAGGCAGCATCCTTTCGGCCACTCCTTCATCACCGAACATTTTCACGTCGAAGCCGAACATTTTCTTGTACCATGCCCATGATTCCCCGACGTTCTTCACTCCTATTCCGACCTGCTGTATTCCGCAGATCACTTTTCTTTTTCCCATTATTGTATGTCGTTTTATTAAATTCACAATTCACTCCCTCAAAGGGATGTTCCGCAAACCTGTGTCTGAAAATGCACTACGAGCTGTTTCTAATGTGCGGAAATCTTTCCTGCCAGCTTCCAGTACAGACATCTGCAATATCTGTAAATGTGGGCCATAAGCAGTTCCGTGCCTCCGATCAGCTTCTGATGCTTTTCTTTTGCGATTGCCCTTATCGCAACCTCTGCGCAGGCGTCTACGTCCATACCGTTTGCCTGGCCGGGGTCCATTTGGCCGAATTTGTCACCTGTAGCTGTTATCGCACTTTTTGAAATCTCGGTGCGTATGCGTCCGGGGACAAGCATGGTCACGTGTATATTCGGATATTCAAGGTCGAGAGACTCGTAGAAGCCGTGTATGGCGCGCTTGCTCGCGCAGTATGCCGACCTGAGAGGGAAACCGAACAGCCCGGAGATGGAAGATACGGGGGCTATGTGTATGCTTTCGCCCGCAAGAATCATGTCTTTCAGGCTCTTGATAAGGTAGACTCCTCCGAAGTAATTGATTTCCATGAGTTTCCTATCCGTCTCGATGCTCGTGTCAAGTGCCTTTGCCCTCTGCGATACTCCGGCATTGAGGAGAAAGAAGTCGATTTTCAGTCCCTCTGACCCGATCCATTCCGCAAGTGCGTCTATGGATTCCTTTTTCTCAAGGTCGAGAGGCCTGCACCAGGTCCTGACACCGAAAGCTCCGCATTTGAGCGCGACTCTCTGAAGTTCGGCCTCGCGGCGTCCTGCGAGTATCACGTTTGTACCTTTCCTTGCAAACTGGCAGGCAATGGCTTCTCCTATGCCGCTGCCTCCGCCTGTCACAAGCACAGTCCTGTCTTTGAAAATAACTTTTGCCATATCGATGTTGCGTCTTTGTCGTCCCGGAATGTCTAAAGCATAAGTCCTGCCCTGACTTTGTCGGCAGTCTCCTGTCCTTTTATGTGTGCGAGAATCCTCAGTCCGAAATCCACGGCCCAGCCGGGACCGCGGCCCGTGATTATGTTTCCGTCTGAGACAACACCTTCCCTGACGTATTCCGCCCCCTTTTCCCTGAGCATATCCTCGAAACCGTCGTAGCAGGTCATCTTCCTGCAGCTTATGTCAGGCAGTCCGGTCAGCACGACTCCAGGTGCGGCGCAGATTGCGGCTACAGTCCCGCCCTCGCTGTAATGCTGCCTCATAATGTCCATGAGCTTGCCGAACGATGCAAGATTGGATGAGCCCGGCATTCCGCCCGGGAATATCATCACGTCTGACGGCAGGCACGGGCCGAATGAAGTCGAGGCCTTGAATTCTCCGAAAGACATATCGGCTATGACAGGTATCCTGTTGGAGCTTGTCACAATCCTGTCCGAATATATCGAGACTGTCTTTACGTTTACGCCGCCGCGGCGGAGCATATTCACTGTCGTCAGGGCTTCCGAAATCTCGAAGCCGTCAGCAAGAAATATATACGTGCCTTTCATATTGGTTTGTGTGTTACCCCAAGGCGGGGATTTTATGAGTCATTATCTGCACAAAGGTACAACAATTAAACGAAATATATTACTTTTGCATCAAGACATTTGCATTATGGAAACAATACGTTTGGACGGAATGGACAAGAAACTGTATGAACTTGTGGCACCGCTCGTCATGAATCCGTCCGTACTGAGACAGAATAACAATTACCCTTTCAGGACTTCCTTTCGGCATGTGTGGTATATTGCTCTGGAAAGCGGGGAAGTCGCCGGTTTCATGCCGCTCAAGCCCTCTTCAGGGGGATATTGCATAGACAATTATTATATTAAGGGGGACGATGAGAAAACCATTGGCGTCCTTCTCGGACGGATTGCCGGCGACATCGCATCTTCCGGCACTTTGTCGGCCCTTGTGCACAAACGCCATGTCGCTGCATTCGGAAGAAACGGTTTCAGGACATTCCGCGAGTGGAAGAACTACGACAAGATGGACTATATATTCTCAGGGCGGCAATGATAAGGCAGCTTAATGTATATGAGGCCTCGGTCCGCCGCCTGAAAATAATTTTCGATTATTTCGACTATGTATATGTTTCTTTTTCCGGAGGAAAGGACAGCGGCGTACTGCTGAACCTGTGCATTGACTATCTGCGCCGTTTCGCCCCCGGGAGAAAACTCGGAGTCTTCCACATGGACTATGAGGCCCAGTACAGCCATACTACCGAATATGTTCAGAGAACTCTGGCTTCCAACAGCGATATTCTGGAGGTGTATCACTGCTGCGTCCCGTTCAAAGTCGTCACCTGCACATCGATGCACCAGACGTTCTGGCGGCCCTGGGAGGAGGACAAACGGGAATTGTGGGTCAGGGAACGTCCGGACGGCTGTTATACGGCAGATGACTTTGAATTTTTCGGCCCTGAACTGTGGGACTATGATTTCCAGGCCTTGTTCGCTCCGTGGCTCCGCCGCAGGAAAGGCTGCCGCAGAATATGCAGCCTTGTAGGAATACGTACACAGGAAAGCTACAACAGGTGGCGTGCAATCCACAGTGACAAGAACTGCAGGCATCTCGGAAACTACAAATGGACGAGGATGCTGGAGAAGGACATATACAGTGCCTACCCGATATATGATTGGAAGGTTACGGACGTATGGACAGCAAACGGCAGATTCGGCTGGGACTACAACCGTCTGTATGATCTTTACCATTCCGCCGGTGTGCCTGTCGCAAGACAGAGGGTCGCAAGCCCTTTCATATCCGAGGCAATATCCTCTTTGAAGGTCTACCGTGCGATAGACCCGGACACCTGGGGCCGGATGGTAAGCCGCGTGAACGGCGTCAATTTCGCGTCCATATACGGAAATACTACGGCGATGGGCTGGAAATCGATCAAATGTCCGCAAGGATTTTCGTGGAGGGAGTACATGTACTTTCTGCTGGAAACCCTTCCGGAGGAGACGAGGAACAATTACCTTGATAAACTCAATGTCAGCATCCGGTTCTGGCGCACAAAGGGAGGCTGTCTCAGCGACGAGGTCATAGAAAAGCTGAGGTCCGCCGGGGTGGAATTTACGATCGGGGACTCTACGTCGTACAGGACAGACAAAAAGCCTGTCAGAATGGAGTACCTCGATGACATAGACATTGCGGAATTCCGTGAGATACCGACATATAAGCGTATGTGCATCTGTATCCTGAAAAACGACCATGTATGCAAGTATATGGGCTTCGCCCTGACAAAGACGGAAAAGGAGAAAAAGGAAAAGGTGATGGAAAAATATAAATTGCTGAACAATGGAAAAATATAAAAGTCCCGTGTATAATGTGATTGCTGTTCCGGTCTCGAAGGTTGTGGCCAACAATTACAATCCCAATGTCGTGGCACCTCCGGAAATGAAGCTGCTCGAACTCTCGATATGGGAGGACGGCTACACGATGCCTTGCGTGTGCTATTATGTGGAGGAGCGCGACGAGTATGAGATTGTGGACGGCTATCACCGGTATATGGTCATGAAGACATCGGAACGTATATATAAGCGTGAGAACGGGCTTCTGCCGGTGACGGTCATCGACAAGGACGTGTCCGGACGTATGGCTTCCACTATACGCCACAACAGGGCGCGCGGCACGCATTCGGTGGAGCTGATGAGCAACATTGTTTCGGAACTTACCAAATCAGGAATGTCGGATGCATGGATTCTGCGCAATATAGGAATGTCCAAGGATGAGCTGCTGCGCCTGCGTCAGATTTCCGGACTGGCGGAACTGTTCGCCGGCAATGAGTTCGGAAAATCCGATGAATGGGCGGAAGAATAAAACGCTTTATTGTTGTCTTACTGAAAAATATTATATATTTGTAACAGAAACTGTTTCTCAACTGAATTCTTCAATTGTCATGTCGAAGTTAAGGCATTTTCTGTTTTCCGCCGCCTGTATGCTTGCAGGCGCGTCATCGTATTCCCAGGAAATCCCGGTCTACAGTGTCACTTGCCCGGAAGCATCAGGGATTGGGGAGTATGGCAAGGTGCCGGTAGGCCATTTTACCGGAATTCCGAATATATCCGTACCTCTTTATGAAATCCGGTTCGGGAAATATGTCATTCCCATTTCCGCGGACTATCATCTGGCGTCAGTGCGGCCGAATGACCCTCCCGGTTCCCTCGGCCTCGGCTGGACTCTTACGGCCGGAGGCGTAATCTCGCGTTCCGTGAGAGGGGTATATGATGAAAAACAAACGGGTTCGGGAGTTTCAAACGGCTTTTACGGGCATACCGCCGACTTGAAAAAAGTGTCGGAACTGGGCTACGGCAGCTTTGACTCCCAGACCAGGGACAAGCTGCAAAGCGAAACTTCCGGGGGCTGGTATGAACTTTCGGCGGACGAGTTCTCATTCAATTTCCTCGGGTACAGCGGAAATTTTTACCTCAATGAGAACGGAGGCTGGACCGTAGTGTCCGACTGCGACATAAAGGTGGAATTCAACAAGGACACCGGATTTGTATCTTACAGAGATTTGGGCGGGAGGATTCCAGGCATTTCAAACTGGATTAATAAGTACAACAACGAAAGATTTTTCAAGGAGTTCACCCTCATTACACCGGACGGATGCAGGTATATCTTCGGCGGCATAGACGCAATGGATTTCAGCATACCGTATTACTCCAGGAACACAGACGACATGATAGTCACCTCCTGGCATCTTTCCAGAATAGTGACTCCGGAAGGCTACGAGGTCAGTTATTCATACAAAGCAGAAGGAAGTACCGGTCCTGTGATGGTAGATCTGCGCTATGTCCCCGGCTCGCGTTCTGTACAGAAAGTCACATCCAGGGGAACGACCGGTTACCGCTCCCAAAACACGGGCAGGAAAGGGTTTACCGGATTCCTCCTGTACGGCTGCGACCTTCAGACCATAACCACCCCGAACGAGACCATAAGTCTTTTCTATTATGCGGATCTGAGCTACAGCAATGCATATTCAAAGTTCGCAGGCGAGGCTTTGTACTGGAAAGGAGACCAAGCAAGGCAAACCGGTTATTTCTCCAATTGGCCGAATCCGAGCGACCAGTTCTTCAGCCTGATCAGAGCCTCGTCCGGTTCTTCTCCCAATGAGAGCATAGACAACATTGCAGGCGCTCTCCGCTGTAATGTCCTGCACCGCATCGCAATTGACTGCAGAGCCGATGACGGCAATGACCGGTCCATATATTTCCGGCAATCCTCACTCGGCCGCAGAAAACTTGCCGAGATAGTATGGAGGGCCGGTATTCCTCCGATTAAGAACGAGCCGATATTCGGCGGAGGACTCGTAATTCCACATTATGTCATACCGGCAAACGATTCCGGCGTCGATATGCCGGAATACAGGTTCGGCTACAATCCCGGCGTTTTTCCTAAAGGGTATGTATTTCCGCAGACGGACAGGTGGGGATATTACAACGGAAAGACCAATTCGCCGTCAGCCTTTTTTGACGAGTCGAATCCGGTGGCGGAAAGAAATATTGTCACGACCATGTATGAGACACTGACGGAAATCCGGTATCCCACCGGAGGAATCTCTGTCTTTGACTATGAGGGTAACAACTATTCACGGAGAGTTGTCGAAACCGGTATGGATCCTGTCGAATCTTTCGGAATAAGCGGAGGACTGCGTATAAAGAGCATCACGGACAAGACGAGGGAAGGCAGGGTGACTGGCATCACAAGATACCACTATACGGATTCGATAAATTCGTCAGTGAGCAGCGGCATCGCAAAGCTTGAGCCTCCCTTCGGAATAACCTATCAGGCTTCCGGGACGGACGGTACACGCATACTGAGGATGGTCAGTGCAACAGGGTTCCCGATTCCCGTCACCAATCTGAACACTCCGGACGTGGGCTATTCGTCCGTAATCGAGGAAAGTCTGGATTCACTGGGCAATTCGACCGGATACATAAAATATATATACAGTAATTTCGGCAAGGACATATATGGCATAAGCCACAACGACGAGCCGGCCTTTCATGCCTATAACTGTTCCAACTCATACGGTGTACCTTATACGAGCCGTTCGATGGAGAGGGGAAAACTTCTGTGCAAGCGCTACTATACAAGTGACAACAGGCTTGTGCGCGAGGAAAACACACGCTATGAAAGAGTCTGTGCCGGCTCTCTTCTTACGGCAGACCAGAGGCTTCTGAATCTCACGATAGATGCACCGTACGAATCGGGATACAGCTATGCAACGGCCAATGTCGGGTGGCTGACCCGCACTTACACATACAGCTATCTTCCGTGCAGCACGGAGGTGCATCAATACGACGGGGAGGTGCCTTATGTGTCGGAAGAGCTGACAGGCTACAACAACATGAGACTGCAGTCTTTCCGCACAGTCCGTACAAGCAGGAACACTCTGCAGACCGAAACCTACAGGTATCCGTTCGAATATCCCGAATATTCCTGGATGTCCGACAAGCATATCCTGTCCCCGTTATTGTCGACTACTGTCTCGCAGGACGGTGCTTCAAGAACCGTTTCATGCCAGTATTCCAATGCAGGGAAAGACGGAAAAACAGTGCCGTACATGTCGAAAATTGAACGCTTTTCTTCCGAACATCCGGAGAAGTGGACCGAATATGAAGTCCTGTCCGCGGACAGCTACGGCAACCCGACAGAGATTGTCCAGGCCGGCAGGCATACTGTCCTGTATTGGGGAAAGAGGGGCCAGGTACTGACGAGGCGTGTCGATAATATTACACGCCGTGCTCTGGATTCTCTGATTCTGTCCGTTGGAGGACGGGCCTCGCAGGAAATAATGTTTCCCATAGACCGTAAGAAATTGGCGGAACACGGTGCGTTAAACAGCACATGGGAATACAACGGGAATCTGCTGGTCGAAAAAGCGACTGCACCGGACGGTGTGGAGAACTGCTATGGCTATGATGTGCTGAACCGTATGAAAGAGCAGTATTATTTGGAGCGGACAAATAATTTGCCGTTTGTGAAGATGACTGTAGGTACGTTTGACTACCGTTATTACGATGAAGACAGTGCAGATGAGTACGAGGAGCCTGCGACACCGGTTTCCGATCATGAAACGACAGAACCGGTACCGGATCCCGAAGGCCCTTTCCATTTGCTTGAGACAGGATATGCAACGAATGTCTGGCTGAAGTGGTTCAAGGTGTCCGGACTCAACACACCGTCGAAATACAGCTGTGCCTTGAAATGCACCGACACGGTCACCGTAAATTTCAGGATACCGGAATTCTCGTATACGGCAGGACTGGACGGTCCTTTGCCGGACAGGGTCATGCATCTGAGGCTGGCACTTTTTCGCGATACGGCATCGGTAAAGGAACTTGTGTCGGAACTTCCGTTTGAAGTGGACGGCTCCACTCTTGAATGCCGTGTCAGACCTTCATACGGAGACAGTGTAGTGCTTCGGCTTCCTCCGGGTAAATATGAACTGCAATATAAGGGTGTGCTTACCGACGGAGCATGGGTGCCTTTTCCTGACCCTGCGGACTCAATTGCCCCGGCTGATCCCATTGTTCCTGCTGATCCCGTTGTTCCTGCTGATTCCGTTGCACCGGCAACCTCTGTTGCGGAAAGCACCAATTCAGCTGTCAAAGTCGTCATGGAATGTCTGCCGCTGATTGTCGAACCTGTTACGAAAATAACGTCATGGAACAGCATCACTGCTTTTGTCAGCAGTGACGGCAGCGACAGCAAAGGCCGCCGTGACAAGGTATTTTACGATGACTTCGGGCGGACTTATACGGAAAGCATGGTGAACGCCTCGCCGTCCGGAAATACACTCATCTCATTGCAGGAATACGACGGCTGGGGCAGAAAATCCCGCACGTGGCTGCAGGGAAGCGCACCTGTAGGCGCGGGCCATGTCTCTCCTGCACATGTAAAGGATTATATCCTTTCGACATATCCTGGCGAAACTGCACCGTATTCGTTCGATGTATATGAACAGTCTCCGCTCGGCAGAGTCCTGGAAAGCTACGGCCCGGGGGCAGACTGGCAGGACAACGGCAAGGCTGTCAAGTACTCCTATCTGGTCAACAGCAATGCAGTTCCCGCTCTGACCTGCAGACTGGCCGATGTCGCATGGATTGCGGACGGGCCGCGGATAACTTCGCCCGGTACTTTCCCTGACGGCTCCCTGACTGCCGTGCTTACAACGGGAGAGGACGGAATCGCGTCATATACATTCACCGACAGGCTTGGCCGTACGGTGCTGACAAGGCAGGCTGCCGGAGAGGAGGATGTCTTTCTTGACACGTATTATATATATGACAATATGGACAGGCTGGCCGCAGTGCTTCCTCCGGCGGTATCGCGGCTTCTCGACAGGACAGTCATTTCACTGCAGGACATACTGAGATATGCCTACCTCTACCGCTATGACAGCAGAGGCAGGATGTGCTCAAAGAAAATTCCAGGAGAGGACTGGATTGCCTATGTGTATGATTCCGCTGACCGGCCTGTCTTTGAACAGAATGGAGAAAACCGTGAGGACGGCAAGGCTTTGTGCCGTCTGTACGACCTCAACGGCAGGGAATGTGTCACGCTGCTGTGCAACCGGAACATTGCAGCAGGGGAGGAGATTGACAAGGTTGTGTCCGTGAAGTACTGCGGGACTTCCGGACAGTTCATGGGCTATGATTTCTCTCCCGGTGCGGATGTGGGAATCGACGGCGGCAAGATACTTTCTGTGAATTATTACGACAGCTATTCATTCGAAGCCGATTTCAGCACGGGACTTCCGTCTTTTGCTTCGGCAAATGTGAATCAGTACCCTGTAGGCCAGGCAACCGGAGGATACAATGCCGTGATGAGTTCAGGAAATCTTACAGGTGAAGGTGTCTGGTCAAGCGTGGGATATGACTCGCGCGGCAGGACTGTGCATACTGCAAGTGCTTACCCTTCAGGAGAGAGCGAGAGGGAAGACATAGATTATGATTTTGTGGGAAACCCTGTGTCAAGGAATCTGGTGCATCATCGCCCGGGCGGAGAAGACATAACGGAAGACATCGTATGTTCATACGACAACCGGGACAGGCTTGTGAGCGAGACCCATTCCCTGGACGGGAATACAAAGGCGACGCTTCAGCGCAACACCTACGATGATGTCGGCCGTCTGTCGCAAACGGAAAGGGGAACACAGGCGAAATTCACCGAGACAAGGACATACAACATACGCTCATGGCTTACTTCGCTGTCTTCCGGCCTTTTTTCGGAGAATCTTTATTACAATGCAAAAAGGTCTGCGCTGTCAGTTCCAAGATATGACGGCCTTGCCTCGTCAATGGAATGGAAAGCTGCGGATGACAAGTACATGCGGGCATACGATTTCAGGTATGACAGCATCGGAAGGCTCACGGATGCGTTATATTCATCGGTCTCGGCCCTTGTCATGTACGATGACTATGGCACATCATATTCCTATGATGACATGGGCAACCTGACGGCGATAAACCGCAAATGCAGCAACGGAAAGAAAATCGCATACCTCGACAGGCTCAGCCTCACTTATGACGGAACCCGTCTGATGAAAGTGAACGACGCTGCACACTCTCCTTACAAGGAAGCGATGCAGTTCCATGACGGGGCGGACTTGCCTGTGGAATATACCTACGACCTCAACGGCAACATGACCAGCGACCTTAACCGGGGAGTGACCGGCATCTCCTATGACATAAACAATTGTCCGGCCGTCATGGATGCCGACAGCGTGAAGATGTCGTTCGACTACCTTGCCTCAGGTGTCAAGCTGGGCCAGAGGACCGAAACGGCAAGGGACACAGTGTCCATGGAGTTCCGCGGCAATCTGGTCCGGCAGGACGGAAAGACTAAATATCTGCTTGTCGACGGAGGATACATAGACTTTAGTGCAGCGAAGCCTACTTATATGTACTATTTCAAAGACCATCTCGGCAGCAACCGGACAGTAGCTGCGTCCAACGGCACCGTCGTGCAGGTGAACCACTACTATCCTTATGGTCTGTCTTTCCCGACCAATGAGCAGAGCGGACCTGCACAGACACCCGGCATACCGTTGCCGTTGGCCGGTGAATCGATGCTGCCTGACGACGGCCCTGTCCGTGACACGACCGGAGTGATAGAATTGCCCCGGCCGTCCAAAGACCAGCCGTGGAAGTTCTCCGGCAACGAACTGATGCCGGTCGGGTCCATGCCGGCCTACGACTTCATCGCCCGCACCTACGACCCGTCCCTCGGCCGCTTCCTCTCGATAGACCCCCTCGCCGAAAAGTATTATTCCGTCAGCCCGTATGTCTTCTGTGCCGGAAATCCTGTTAACTTTGTCGATCCGGACGGGAACAAGTTATATTTTGCAAACGGTGTTTCCGAACAGTTCAAGGAGCAGTTTTCAGAAACAATTAAATTCATGAACTCAAACGGGACGGCAGGGGACATAGCAAAAATACACGCTTCCGATAAAATTTATTATATTGCCGAAGCATATAAAACCGGAGGAAACAAATTCGTTCTGAATAATAAGACAATATACTGGGACCCGAACCATATACTGGAAACAAGCGAAGGAATGCAAATCTCTCCTGCGACGATGCTGGCTCATGAGGCTGCTCATGCCAAGCTATATGACGAGGCGCAGGGAAGCGCGGAGGGCAGGGCTGTATATGCAAATGAGGCAAAAAAGGGTTCGGATGCCCAATATGGCACAATAGAGGAACGCAAAATAATAGAGGGCACAGAACAGGATGCTGCACGAAAGCATGGGGAGATCAGGCAGGACCAGGTGACAAGAAAGACACATAGAGAAAAAACTGTCATTTGGATTCCGACAGGTTCCAGTACACCGAAAAGAATTGCAGATGCCGTTTTTGAGATAAATGATACACATAAATAATAATGAAAACCCAAATTGCATTATTGCTGTTTTGCCCGCTTATGCTTTGCTGCAGGACTTCAGAACCGCAGCAGAGCAACGCATACGAATACGAAAAGGCGGAAGTGTACTATGCGAAAGCCCCGAACTGGTATCGTATGGGATGGAACATAAAATTGGGATCCTTTTTCGATAAGCAGGCGCGGGACATGCTTTTCAGCAGGTTCACCATATCAGACAGGGATTCCATAAGGTATATTGAAAACCGTCTGAGCAAAGGGGAGATGACTTTCTCTCCGGCATACAACTACTGGTCTCCGCGCATCATCGTACTGCTGCACAGTCACGACAGGGTGGACACACTGATTACAAGCACATATACAGACGAACCCATGCAATTCAATTCCTACGTCATGGAAAACACGACACTGACCCTTTATCTCACGGAGTGTGTCGGCAGACATGACAGGCTGTGGGCATACGCATTGGACAGGTTCTTCTACAACGGGAATATGCAAATGTTCACACGTGAAGGCGAATTCTTTTTTTTAGAGGACGATTCGCTTAATGAGATAAATTGGGAGTATAACTATGATTTGATGAAAGTATATCACTAAGACCCGATGCCAAAGAAATAATACATATTTATGAAACCTATAATTATAGTATTGCTGCTTTGCCCTCTCATGCTCTGCTGTAGAACTTCAGAACCGCAGCAGAGCAATGCATACGAATACGAAAAGGCGGAAGTGTACTATGCGAAAGCCCCGAACTGGTATCGTATGGGATGGAACATAAAATTGGGATCCTTTTTCGATAAGCAGGCGCGGGACATGCTTTTCAGCAGGTTCACCATATCAGACAGGGATTCCATAAGGTATATTGAAAACCGTCTGAGCAAAGGGGAGATGACTTTCTCTCCGGCATACAACTACTGGTCTCCGCGCATCATCGTACTGCTGCACAGTCACGACAGGGTGGACACACTGATTACAAGCACATATACAGACGAACCCATGCAATTCAATTCCTACGTCATGGAAAACACGACACTGACCCTTTATCTCACGGAGTGTGTCGGCAGACATGACAGGCTGTGGGCATACGCATTGGACAGGTTCTTCTACAACGGGAATATGCAAATGTTCACACGTGAAGGCGAATTCTTCTTTTTAGAGGATGATTCGCTTAATGAGATAAATTGGGAGTATAACTATGATTGGATGAAAGTCTATCACTAAGGCCTATAGCCAAATAAATAATACAATAACTATGAAACGACATACAATTATATGCCTGCTGTCGGCATTACTGAGTTCCTGCATTGCCGACCGGAACAGCACTGTGCCTCTGGACTCGGTGGATGTGTACTACCTTCCTGCTGCCCCATGGGGCAGTCTGCGATTTGAAACATACGGCATAGATCATCTCATTTCAGGAGACCACGAGAAATTCAGGATACAGTGCGGAGACACACTGGAATGCATCTACGGGATGTACAGGAATTTCAGGCCGGATTCATCAAGACACGAAAAATATGAGGATGCTGTTATTGTCGCCATTCTGAATTGCGGAGGCCGGACGGATACCTTGGTCACGAATGCATATCCGACATTCAGGATGAACTACAACTCGCAGCCATTGTATGATGACGACATGATTCTGTATCTGATCGAGGCAGTCGTACAGAGGAATTCCATATGGAAAGAGGCCTATGACTCATTGTATTATAACGGGGACTTCAATTACCTTTCCAGAAGCGGAATGTCACAGGACCAGTGGCTTTCCGGACGGGATTGAACAGTGCTGCTGACAATACCGTAAATGGTAAAGAAGTGTTTACGATTGCATAAGCAGATTGAAAAAGTAGTGAACCAGGCATACAATAATTACAATTCCAGATCAAGATGAAAAAGACAATTGCGACATTGATTTTGAGTGCAGCTTGCGTTGCTTCTATGTACGGACAAGGGTGCGACACATTGGAACTGCATGGCTGCCAGGTCATAATAGATCTGAAAGGTTTCAAGCAATTTATGCTGAAGACAGACGAAGACGGAAACTATGCTTGGACATATACATATATAAGACAATATGAACAGCCTCAAAAGACATCTGCATCCTACATTTTTATATATTGCGGCAGCCCACCATGTTCTTATATGTTTCCAAACATAAATTATGAAACATATTTCCAAGCTCCAAACCGTTACGGAGGCAGGACGGAGAAATGCCGCAGTGACGACGGCCTGTATTTCAGGTGGGACATATATAAGGAATATGTAAGCTACAGAGTGTCCGTGTTGTACTATTTTGTCAGGGAAGAAGACCTCGAACTTTTTGAGCGTGTTCTGGACGACATAGAGATAAGGCCCGTGAAGCGCGACGGTACTCCTTAGTGACTGAGATACAGGTTCATCATTTCCTCGCCGAAAAGTATTATTCCATAAGCCCGTATGTCTTCTGTGCCGGAAATCCTGTTAACTTTGTCGATCCGGACGGGATGGATATATGGGAAATTGATAACAACGGGTATATTATCAACAGGATAAAAGACGATAAGCAAGACACATTTCAGATTGTCGAGCAGGATTCAGAAGGCAATTGGCAGCGTACAGGACAATCTGTCAGCTTTGAGTATGGGACTTTTTCTTTTAAAGACAATACTTTTATAAATTCGGATGAGAACCTTAGTGCTGAATTATTCAAATTTATGGCGGATAATACAGTTGTTGAAATCGGCATAATTACTACGCTTGATTCGAACTCTTTTGTTTTTACAGACTCTGACATCAAATCTATTAATTTATATAAAAGATTCCGTCAAATTGAGTCAAATGGCGAAACTGTAACTAAACTGATACATAGTCATCCTCGCAACACAATACCTTCCGGGTATTCCAAGGAGAGCAAAGGAGATAAACAGGTTGCAGAAAAAATTGTATATTCGAAAAATTATTTAGTTGAACATTATGTCTATGGACCTAAGGACAATCTTCTTGTTCAATATGACAAAGACCGTATAATAGGTATATTTGACTACCGTTTAATATTTGATAAAAGATAATGAAATGTATCATCAGTATTGCCATGGCTCTGTTTTGCAGTTTGAATGCAATTGCTCAGACCGCAGAAATGACAGAATTTACGAAATGCGTTGTAAATGAATATCTGTCACAAAATGCAGGCATATTGTCTTCCGGTACTATAATATTACATACCAGTGCCGACAGTTGCCATTATTATCTGTCTGTATTTGAAGACGAAATGGGATATTATGATGTTGCGGAAATGAATGAGGCGGTTTTGAATGGAAGACAAATCAAAGTTTCCGGCATTGAACTTTCATTTCTGTTCACAGGAACATTGAAACCGGGAGATCTCCGGCAGAAAAATGAATACGAATATATTAATTATGATCCGGTGGTATGGTATATCGCTTTTCATAAAGATGGGACATTCTGTAAAATGTTTACACAGAAAGGCTCTGTTTCCGCACCTATAGATGATATTGCCAGTCTGGCAGAGAAATACCTCTGCGGAGTGTCTGTGAACAATTATGATGCTGAATATGTTTATAATAATGTAATGGTGGATACTCCGGCAGAATTTCCATATAGTGATGACATCTATGAAATATTGTCGTCAAATATTAAATCGTGTAAAAAGATACTGAATCCAAGTGTTCCCGTGATAATAAATTTAATAATCGACAAGTACGGCATTGCAAAAATCGATGGATTTGTCCGGAAATATGATGAGGAGGAAATCAACATAGAGGCATTGCGTGCTGCTGAGACAATATGCAGCTATCATTTCACCCCTGCAAAGCATCGCGGAGAGAAGGTTTCCGTACATTATGCCTTGCTTTTCCCTAAACAGATTTTTGAATGAAGCTCAGCTTGAATTTTCAGATTTTTAGTACTGCCAAATATATACATATGGAAAAAGTTATATTCATAGCTATTTCGCGCAGGAAATCCTGTTAACTTTGTCGATCCGGACGGGAGAGATTGGAAGGATAAACTGAGAGGATTTCTGGATGCCGTTGTAAGCAATGCGACAAACGGTGCCATTGGAGACAGAGAATCAGGCCTGGCCAATGCAACAAATTCGGAGGATTATCGGACAGGATTGATAGCAGGAGATACCTTTAGCCTTGCATTGGGGGCTACAGAAACCGGAACCGGTGGAGGATTAATCTCTGGTGGAGAAGCCACTGTTATTGTTACAGTTGCAGCAGCTCCAGGTACAGCGGGAGCATCATTGGCTGCAACTGCTCCTGGAGTAGTGACAGTATCCATCGGTGCGGCAATGGTCGGTCATGGTACTATGATGATGGCTAATGCTTCGGAGAATCTTGGAGAAACCTCAACTGCTGCCAAAGAGAGGCCAATTGCCCCAAAGACGCGGAATCAACCTAATAAAGACATTAAAAAGGGAAAACGCCAAAAGGAATTGACAGATTCGATACAGACCATTCAAATAATGGAACTGGGCAAGACCATGTGCATTTTACAGATGGAAGTGCATTACAAGGAAAGAAGGGAGTTATAAATTAAATAGGAAACAAGAAACATATTTGAGAAAAAATGGATGGAATATATGAAAGTCGAGTTTACAACTGGTTGAATGAGTTCAATCAGTCATCATCGTCTGAAAGTAACAAGCATATAGACTATTTTTATGCAAAATCTGACCGACGGCAATGGATTATGCAAATACTGCAGTTACACGATTTCATAAGAGATATAATAGCCGAAAAAGGGTATAATTTCAATGTTGGTTATGGCATTGTTTTAAATTTGTCACTAAAGCGAAGTGCCGCACCATTGCGCATAACCGGAAATTCCTTGCGTACAGCCCCTTGTCCACCTTTTGTATATTTGTACAAATGCGACAAACAAGAGCTTATATGGAGTGACAGCATATATCAGCCGGTTTTGAGCAGTCATTACAAAAAAGAAGTATTTTATCATCAGACGGATGACAAAGACGGCAGATGGCGAACACTGCAATTTCTGTAATATACTCCTTGCAGTTCCAATGAAATATCATAAACAAGTGTGCTTTGTGCCAATAACTTGAAGCACTTGGAATGAAACTGTGCAGAAATGCCTATTATTGAAGACCAAAGACTACTGTGCAAGGTTCTATAACCCTCTGCCGGCACGCTGGATACCCCCGGCCCCCCTCGCCGAAAAGTATTATTCCATAAGCCCGTACGTCTTCTGTGCCGGAAATCCTGTTAACTTCGTCGATCCGGACGGGATGTCATGGTATTTCAGTTGTAATAATGGCAGTTTTATCACACACATAGATGACGATGATGATCTGATTTATCTTATTACTGAGCAACAGCAGGAATTAGTTAATACTGGGCAGGCAAATTATGAACAATTTAAAAATACTGATGCAGACGGCAATCTGTTCGGGCAAATGTTAATGACGGGGAATGTCGATATGGATACAGCACTCGGTGTATTAGGTTATTTCCTAGGTATGGCCAATAGCACAGAAGAAAATTCTGGAGAAAAATATTTATCTGAAGGATTAAATATTACGTTGACTGCCGGCAATGGATCTCAAGCCGAAGTAATACCGGTATCACGTACACTACGAGTGAATACCAAAGACAACTTTTATTATGGATACGACGTTATAAATGTTTTTTCTCATGAAATTAAGCACATGATGGATTATGATGCAAAGATTCCTGGAGCAAACAAGCCGAGTCCCGAAGGTGAAATAAGGGCTGATAAATTTTCTAAAAATCATTGGTCATTCATAAAAGCGGGCGAATACAGGAAAATGATTGTCGATGCACACATAACGCAGGAGCAAAGTAAAATAGAACAAAAATAACATGAAAGCATTATACCGCCTGATATCATCCGCCATTGTCATCCTGACTTACATTTCAGGTGCGGATGCCCATACGTTAAGACTTATTTCCGGAAACAACGGACTTTATGGAATTGAAGCCATTGACAACAATACAGGAAAGGTCACGGCTGCATTGCCAATAATGTTCCAGCGCGTCATTCTTTCACCCAATGCCGGTGACCCGGCTGTCGCCAAGATTGCAGAAAGGACATTCGTCGCCCTCGATACAAACCTCCATGTCATGTTCGGTTTTCCTAACACTATAGATGAAGTGTACGGATTCAACGGCGGTATCTGCATTGTCAAAGGACCGGGATATGAAACTGGCTATGGAGCAATAGATGACCAAGGCAACATCATCATGAAACCGGAATATGATTATGTCGGGCTTAATGTGAACAACAGTATTGTCGGGTTCAGGAGCGTTACCGGTTTTTCTGACACCTATTTGTCGCGAGTCAATTGTTTTGAAGTGCACAGGATAGGCAGAGGTAAAGGTAAAAATGAGTCCTTTGTCTTGAATGTCCCGTATCTCAGGCTTCAAAATGCTCATTACAATACGAAAATTTTGCCGGTCTTATTTTCTGCGGATTCCATATCCCGCTACATACAATATCCTTTGGACCATACAGTTGCATCAGGGATTAACAAGTTGATTAATGGTGATTATCAGTATGCCAAAACATACTTCAGGAAAGCATTGCGTTCAGAAGATGCCGATGAGGAATTGGCAGCAGCGATGAAATATAATCTGATGGTATGCAAAGTGATGGGGACTGGACGTTACTGCCGTCTGCCTAAAAGGGACAACCTTCATGAATATGAGATTGATGCCGCTCTCTCGGGTCTGTATGGGCAAAAAGCCGCAGGATTCTTCAAGTCGCATTACGAACTGTACCTTCTGTGCGCGGACTACTTTTATCCGCATGAGACATTGCCTTATGCCGACTATTCTGGGAAACTTTATTATGACAGAGATTTCATGAATCCTTTAAGAACCTGCGATAACGGTATGTACCGCAATCTGCTGAAACGCAGAGATGCCTTTGTCCTGTCGGAATCAGTGTCGCAGATTCCGTATAATGAACTTGATGCAATTATTGTAAGTGTGAACAGCGACGGCACGGGCAAGTTCTGCACATGTTCAGGAAACGTGTATCCCGACAGCAGGTTCCGTCTGTCATACTATCTTGACATAAGGCTTTTCATGCAGGCGCTGGTCAAGGAATATCAGCTTACTGAGCTGATAATGGTTTTTCCGTATTAATTTTAACAAGTACTCTGAATATGAAAACCCGACATAGACTGTCAATTGTTTTATTGTCCCTGTCAATATGGCTGCAGGACAGTTATGCACAACGTTTTTTCTATTTTCCAGACAGCAGCCAAGGAGGTTATTTCAATCTGAAAGTCATTGATGACAAGACCGGCAGGTTCAAAAAAAGCCTGCCGGGTATCTTCAGCAAGATTTACTGGGACAGAGATTCCCGTGATGATTTCGTAGTTGCCGAACTTGGCTTCAAGGTGTCATTTGTACTGGATTCACACCTGAAAGTCAAATCCGTTTTTCCGTATGGCTACAGATGCCGGCCTTTGTCTGATGGGGTATACCTATTTGAAAATACCAATGGTACAGGGGCATTGAATGTTGAGGGCAACATCATTATAGCACCGGAATATGATTATGTATTCGGGGCGGAGAACGGCTTAATTGCACTTAAGCGCATGGACACCATATCTGACAATTGTTTTGAACTGCTCGCGGCATCGTATGATGGTCAGAAAATACAATCATTCAGCATATTTATTCCGGAGGACAGAACAGGCAACGAACGTGCTTTCCATGATGAAGGAGCGTATTACCGTATCTTTGCATCCGATAAATTGATTGAAATGGAATATGCAAATGACACTCTTGCCGCAGACAGGACATTTGCATACGGCCTTTATAATATGTACAAATGCGATTTTGCAAAAGCCGGTAAGTATTTTACGGAATGTGCGGAATCGGAAACCTCTGCGGAACAGTTGGCAGCAGCCGCAAAATACAATATGCTTGTATGTGACATGATGCTGTCCGGCGGGCCGGCTCCTTTCCCTGAAACCGGGCTGCTTGAAAATTTCCAGAGATATGCAGCCCTCAACGGACTGTACGGCACAGCTGTTCAGGACAGTTTCTGCTCGCTTTATGAGTTGCACCTGCTTGTCAATTATAACAGGTCGGCCGAAAGGAGGGCTTTGCCATATACAGAATATGCAGACAAGATTTATTTTGACAGGGAATACATGCATCCGTACTTTGACGGACGGAGTATCCTTGTTTCTGAACTTCTGGCACTGAAAGAAAACTTCGTTATGTCTGAATTCAGGGATTCGGTGCGGAAGGACGTTCTTGACGGCACGTTTGACACTATGGTTGTATCTGTCGGACATGACGGGTTGGCGCATTTCTTCTACAATACAGCGAAGGAAATGCCTGATGATGCTTTCCGTACAACATATTATATGGATGTTTGCCGTTTCGTGGTGTCGGCAGCCGAAAAATATATGCTTGACAGCCTTATCATGACTTTTCCTTATTAGTCTGTAACAGATGCGCTCTAATGGTTACGCGTATTGCAAAAAGAAATATGAATAACAGCAACAGATAGATTGACATGAACGGTTTTTGACCTTGTTGTGAGTGTGTTGGAATTTGTCATTCACTCAAACTCCTCATCAGATCGATTCCTTACTATTTTAAAAGGAATCATCTATAGAAACATTGGGTTTGCATATTTCCATTTTATGATAATGAAGCCATCACAATGGATAATTTCCCAATGGCGGAGCAGAAGACAATTTGATAAATTGGTCAATAGCCCCAAATAATATTATTGTAGAATGTGATGCGACTGATGATATTAAATCTGGAATTTATGGGAAGACGTCTTATATAGGACATATTTATAATTTGTCTTCAAAGAAATATAGACCTAAAAGCGATATGCTGATTACAATTTATAAAAAAATGCTAATGAACGAGCCGATAAGTCTGAAGGCTGTATTACACCGCTTGAAGCATTGACCGTAAATTTAGGATATGAGATTAAACATACAACAGACGAAGCAATTGAAATGGACGTAACCGGGGCATCGCATGAGAGCAAAGAACGCGAACCGTCAAGAATATCGCTTCAATTAATAAAGGAATATGTAATGCGGAAAAAACTTCAAGAGATTCTGTCGTTTTGTGATATGGTTAACCAATTGGCCTTAAGTTGCAATAAGTAATGTTTAATATATGAATATCAACAAATTTATTATTTGTACCGCAGTTTATATGTTACCGTGCCTTGCACTATGCCAGGAAAAAGTACAGAGCCATCCTTGCCGGTTCATATTGCAAAAGGATATAAAGGTATATTTACAAAAATATTTATATGAAATAGGGGTGGTACGTGATTCCATTCCTCCCGTATTCGCTTTGTCTGAAGAAGAACGTGCAGAAGGTTTGTTGGCGGATACCTCATATATGCACATATATAATCTGATCAATAATAAAGACATAGCAGATAATCACGACCTTGAAGAATATGGTATATATGCCTTTTATCCGTTGTATTTTCATCCAATGGACACGTATGTCTTTTTAAAATGCGGAGATGAATGTGAGTTGATATATGTCGGGGAGCGTGGCTTTCCTTATGCACAGATTGATTTGTCGTTGCAAATAAAGCAAGTGACGGATTATTTTGACAGACACCCTGAACTTGATAGGCATTTACTGGAAACCTATATACAGACTGTGGGCAGAGTATATGAAAACAATATGCGGAACCCCGCAGAATAGTCAGTTTAACCGCAACAAGTGAATTTATGAACTTAAATGGACGGCAGGACGGAAAGACTAAATATCTGCTTGTCGACGGAGGATACATAGACTTTAGTGCAGCGAAGCCTACTTATATGTACTATTTCAAAGACCATCTCGGCAGCAACCGGACAGTAGCTGCGTCCAACGGCACCGTCGTGCAGGTGAACCACTACTATCCTTATGGTCTGTCTTTCCCGACCAATGAGCAGAGCGGACCTGCACAGACACCCGGCATACCGTTGCCGTTGGCCGGTGAATCGATGCTGCCTGACGACGGCCCTGTCCGTGACACGACCGGAGTGATAGAATTGCCCCGGCCGTCCAAAGACCAGCCGTGGAAGTTCTCCGGCAACGAACTGATGCCGGTCGGGTCCATGCCGGCCTACGACTTCATCGCCCGCACCTACGACCCGTCCCTCGGCCGCTTCCTCTCGATAGACCCCCTCGCCGAAAAGTATTATTCCGTCAGCCCGTATGTCTTCTGTGCCGGAAATCCTGTTAACTTTGTCGATCCGGACGGAGATGATTTTTTTAGAAAAATCAGGAAAAATACTATTTCTATATATGCAATGTATTATACAAACAGTGCTTCGGAAGTATCTGCAAAGCAGGCTGTTGCATTCTGGAATAAAAGATCGGAAGACACGTATACGAATGAATCAGGCAAAACATATACAATCAAGTATATATTAACAGTTGCCAATACTGGTGTCGACTTGGAAAAACCAAAAGATGAAAAAGACTATAAAGACAAGAATGTATATAACGTGAGTGAGAAATTAGTAAAAAAAGAAACCAGTGCGGGAGAAACAACGGACAGAAAGCATATTGCTGTCAGAAAGTCATATTCAATAACCAAACCGGGAACAAACAAGAAGAGTACGACCGGGGCGCATGAAATAGGACACACCCTTGGAATGACCGACAAAGACACAGGAATCATGAGCAGGTCCCAAGACGGTAACAGGACCTCTGATGTCACACAGGAGGATATAAACGAAATGATGCAGTCAGGCAACGGAAAAAATGACCTACTTTCTAAATGGTTCATGGATTAATAATTTATTAATTAGATATGAAGACACACAAAAAAATGTACTTGGCGATGATTTGTGCAGGCTGTCGAATTGCGGCAGGATGCACCGAATTTAACGATGACTATTCCGGATATTTGGTGGATGGTTTTGTTTATAATAATATGTATATGCAATCTCCTGATTACATGGCATGTCTTGTTTTCAGTGAGTACGGTACTTATGATTCTTACATTTTTGACGAGTCCACGTATTTTGAGGCAGACTCTCCCGATTCATCTTTCCTGAAGCGCAGCGACGTGTTTTCGCTGCTCGATTGGGAAAATCTTCCTCCTGAGATTGTATATGACATCGTGCATGTTGACTCCAATATTGTCTACTGCCGTTTTCTTCCGCAATACAAGAGGAATGAATTTGCAATACTTTACGATAATGATAGGACAGATGTCGGGGATTGGGTCGATGAAACAGATGCCAAGGACTACCTGTCAGGATATTATAGGTACTTCTTGTCCACAGTATACCCCAAAAAGGAGCTCAAAAGAATTTTCAGGGCAAGGGAATATCCCCCGAAGGACAGTGCCTGGCGCGAATTATACGAAGGCACATTGTCCCGGTACTTTCAAGAACGCATAGTGATGGAGCAGACAACCGGATTTGCCAACAGTACCTTCCGTGAAAAGATGTACATAATCTTTTATAAGATTGATTCTAACATTTCTTATGCCATTTATAAATCTCGGCATCCGGATACAATGCCTCCCGTTCAAATCCTGCCGATCAATGAAGCCATGCGGTTATGCAGCGAGGTGACAATCAAAAACCCTGTTCTTTACCTGCCTTTCCCCATCGGCAGTTCAGCATACATATTTGACAAGGAGCGTGTGGGAGAATTCGCAGAGGATTCTTTCTACTGTGGCAAACAGAATTTCTATGCTACATATTATGAACTTCCTGCTCCTCCGGAAGCAATGTGCCGAATAATATCGTATGATTCCAATGGCGTTCTGGCGGAAATGCTGCCGGAGGCCAATGAGTCGCAGTATCTCCTTACTCTGATTCCCGAAAACGCAAAAATGGCCAGAGGCCATGTCTCAAATTCGGAAAATTATTCAACATATCTTCGAGGACTTGAAATTGCCTCATCCTCACCGGAATGGACAGAAGTCAGAGCGGCAGATACGGTTTCGTATGTGATGAAAGAATACGATCCACAGGTTTTCATCAACGCCTTTCCTCTTGTTGAGGCCTACGTCAATAGTCCAGAGTTTATGGAAGGTAGTTGGTAACTGCGGCCCCGACTTCATTGCCCGCACCTGTGACCGTCCCTCGTCCGCTTCCTCTCAATAGACCCCCTCGCCGAAAAGTATTATTCCGTCAGCCCGTATGCTTTCTGTGCCGATAATCCGGTCAATTTCATCGATCCTGAGGGGATGGATATATACAGATATGACGATAAAACAGGAGATTTTATTCTATATGAACAGAATGATGATGAGTATGCTTAGGTCGCAAGATTTAAATATAATAATGAGACCTGTGATTACGAACTCAAGACAAACAAAAAAGCAAGGCTAAGCATAGATGGAGTTCAAAGATTTATTATATTAACCGGAGGATATCCTCCGATAGAATACTGATTATGATAGTTGCAACATTGCTGTCTTGCCTGCTGTGCGCCGGACAGGCAGAGACGAAAGATACCGTAGAGATAGATGTAAGGCCGTACATTGAAACGGCTGTCGATGACTTCATGAAAAGGAAGGATGCCGCGCTGTCAAAGGTGTGTTCGATTCTGATTAAATTATGTAAGATACGCGGAGATGAAGTGATCGGGATTTCTGTGATTCCGAAGGATTCTTTGTGGAAGTTCCTTCTGAGTGACATAGATACTATAGGAACATCGTATGTCTCCATTTCATACATTGAACGCGGAGGCATTTTGTTCTATTGGTATGTCGACGGGAACACCCTTACCCAGGAAACATACGACAAACTTGATGAATATGATTTCATAGAGAGGCGAAATGTGCCGGACCACAGCTGGCTTCTTGGCGAGAGCGGCTGTTTCGATGACGGGAAAAAGGTTCACCAGTACTACTTCAACTGCGGAAAGCATGATAGATTCAAGAGGAGATACCATATTGCTACATGCTTGCCGAAATGTATGTTCATACGGAAGCCAAATGAATTCCGTGGAAAGACAATTGTTCTGACCGGGGAATATCCCCCGTACGTATATACGCCCATGTCAAGTCCTAAGAAACAATTGAAATACAAAAAAAGGAAGTTCAGAAAGTAACCGGCAGCGGACAGGACAGTCTGTCAGCTTTGAGTATGGGATTGTCAGATCATACATAATGTACAATAACAACTGCTGAGGGAGAAAAAATGAACCATTACTATCCTTATGGTCTGTCTTTCCCGACCAATGATGCCCGCTCTCGCCATGATCGACTACAAGGAGGAGTAGTATTTAGTTGCGATTGGGAGAACCGCTGAAAATGTAGCATATAGGTGATATTTTGACGCGACGTTGTAGGAAGAATTAAACTGATTATTCGCACCTAAGCACATCTGATATTTCACTGTCGCAAAGGTAGGGCTGACCGCTCGACGCAAAATAGCTCCTCAGGGAATACTGTAAAATAAATATTAAGTCACATTATTTGTGTTTATCTTGCAGAGTAGATTATTCCCGCTATCTTTGCCTTGTCATTTAGTGTGACAAGGCACAACATTTGACAACGTACATTATGACAATATAAAGACCTCTATACCTGCAGAAACTCATTTCACGCAGACACAACGGAATGATAAAGATTGTCACAGGCGTAAGACGCTGTGGAAAATCGTTCCTGTGAAGAATCCAAATAGAAACGCACATTTTTAGGAGTTTCCATCTGATGTACATTCCTCTCTCTTCTCGCGAGGGTATGCCTAAGCGGCGGGGATGGGCGAGACCGTCCCCGAGAGCGGAGATCAGCAAAGGATATATTCAAAGAGAAAAACAGCAATACAAAAAAAAGAGACTGAAGTCTCCCTGAGATTAACTAATTTTGTATTGCTGACAGATACAGAAAAGCGCAATCAAAAAATCGAGGATGACTCGGATGCTAAAATGGAAGAATATTTAAAAGAGACCGATTATTTACCAATACTATAAATATATTATGTCAGGCAAAACATTGATAACCATTTTGCTCCCGTTTTTGTTCATGACGAATCTCCATTCCCGTGATACGCTCAGGTACCACATATCGGATAAATACATTCTGGAGCTGACGGGTGAACTGTCGGGGAAAAAGGACGGTACAGTGCATCATTATTCACAAAACATATCCGGAACCGGATTGCAGGACATCTGCCTGGAGAAATTTAACGAATATGAACCAATAGATTGTAATTCCATCTATCTGCAGAGGACTTATGTTGACGACGGAAATGACAACTGCCTCATAGGCTTCATAAATTCAGAAAATTATGCCGACTATAACATAGCATTCTACATTTTCCGTTTTCCCGGTGAGACAATAATTGCCCGCAGAGATTCTGTTTATGAATCATATTTTCTTGACATTCCTCTTGGACTTGTAAATCTGTTTTTCAGTTATGCCAGAAAATACGCAATATCTGATTCCGTTATAAAGAAATATATTCTGAAGCTTATTTCATGGTCAATGTCCGATAACCAGTACGTATGGTACCATCCTGTTGGTCCACCGGCCTATGAAGACATCAAGTATGACAGTGAAACCGGGAGGGACTATGAAATCCGTCATGATTTCTCACTTTTGAAATCTTTCATGTATGACCATTATCCTCTCGGCTGCCAGTCAGATTACATGATGTACTGCATCAATGAATACGTGCTATACAGCCAGAAGCACAGCTGCACCAAAGACCGTGAAATCCTTGAAAAGGATATCATCTATGACCTTTTGGAATTTGCGACTATGGCCAACCCTCCGTCAGTTGCCTCACGTCTTCCATACAAGTACAGTATTTACGGCATGAGAACGAAAACAGTATATCCGTCATACTATGAGGCTATCCGCTCAGTCTCATTACTGCTCCGGTGAGGCCGCTTTGAAAAGGTCTCTTTTCGGAAGCTGCCTGCTGTATGCTTCCCGGCAGCTTTTGAAAAGAGCATCTGTATATTTGGCCAGTCTCGGGCCGAGCCATGTGCTGGTATTTGTTATGAGAATCCAGCATTCTCCGTCAGGAAAGCGTTTCACCAGTGCGCTTGTGCCGGCAAAAGTGCCTGTTCTGCTCCAGCCTTTCTCAGGATCAGTGTCGTTCCATCCGAGTGAAAAGGTCTCCCTGTCGAAATATTCCGTCATGGCACTTACGCTTTCCGGTGATAAGATGTCAGGCACTCCCGGATCTCCGTCAATCGAGGCAACGAATCTTGCGATTTCCGCAGGAGAGGCGCACCATGCCCCTGCTCCGGAAAGCACGCTGATATTATTGCCTCCGTAGCACCTTTCTACGGTCCCGCCGCTTCCGCAGCAGTCTTCGATGTATTTTCCGTCTCCCTCATGCGTGTAGTAGCGTACCTCATTGCTTCTCTTGTCACAATAGTAGTTGCCCGCAATGTGCATATCGAAGCAGCCTGCCGGACACAGGACTTCCTCTCTCATGAACTGTCCGTATGGTTTTCCTGTTACCTTTTCGATAATCAGCGACAGCAGCAGATAACCGAAATTTGAGTATTTCTGCGAAGTTCCTGGCGTGAATCTGAGCCTGTGCCCCAATACTGCGCGGCAGAAATCCTGTGCGTCAGGCGGGCAATCCTTGCCGAGCATGTTCATGATTTCAAGCGACGAGAACATCGGATCACGCCAGAATCCGGCCTGATGACGCAGAAGATGTTCTACTGTGATTTCATAGAAATTGCAGTCTTTTATCAGGGAGGAATAGAATGGGTCGTCAAGAATTCCATCCGGTCCGAAAACCTTGTCGCTTATGTTGAGAGAGTCGCGGTCCTGCAGAACCATTATTCCTGTCGCGGTCAGAAGTTTTGACACCGATGCCATCCTCAGAATGTGTCCGGGTGACATTTCTTCCTGACATTCCCGGTCAGCCCAGCCGTAGCCCTTTGCATACAGGAGCGAGTCATTCCTCGCGACCGCAAGAGAAACTCCGTTGAGCTGCCATGTCTTCATGAATTGCAATACCTTTCTGTCAAGCCCCTCCAGTTCAGGGAAATCCGACATTCCGTTTGTCAGGATTTCATTAAGCCTTACCCTTTCGGGCATTAGCGGCGCAGGCTTGGGGAGCGGTTTGTGTCTGATTGCAAAGCCGTTTGCCAGAATGCATACGGCCAAAATTCCGACTACAGCTATTGCCGGCCATTTCCTTTTCATCTGTCCTCCTCTTCTCAAAGCAGTCCTGCAGCCTTGGCGAAACTGATGATCATGTCCGCAGTGCCTTCGATTCCCAGAATCGAAGTGTCGATGCACAAATCGTAATTGGATGCTGTACCCCAGTTCCCGAATGTATAGTAATTGTAATATTCAGCCCTGTTCCTGTCCATGTTTTCCATGAGAGATTCCGCCTTCCTGTCCGACAGGCCGCATCTTTCGGCGATACGCCTTTTCCTTACTTCCGCAGGTGCCGTGAGAAAGACGTCCAGTGTGTGTCCGGAGTCCCTCAGTATATAGTCGGAGCATCTTCCTATGATGACAGCGGACCCTTGTCCGGCTATATTGCGGATTGTCTCGCTCTGGATGCGGAACAGTCCTTTGTCGCTGACATAATTCTCTGTCTGAGTCCCTATAAAGTCTCCGATCATAGATGAAATGGAGAGCGCCCGTCTTTTTTCATCGCTTTTTTCAAACAGGCCTTCGCTGAAACCGCTGTCCTTTGCTGCCTTGCTTATCAGCTCATTGTCATATACCGGTATGCCCAGTTTTCTTCCGAGTTCCGTGGCCACGGCTTTTCCGCCGCTTCCGAACTGTCTGCCGATATTAATTATTATGTTTTTTTCCATTGCCTTGTCTCCTATAATTGGCTGCCCAGGATTGCAGGGTCTTCACCGTCCTTTAGCAGACTGAATTTCTTGAACAGCCTGCTTATCATGATTACAGTCATGAGGGAGGCCAGCATGTCGGATACGGGAAAACTCATCCATACGCCTTCTGCCCCGAAAAACATGGGGAGGCTGTACAGCAGCGGAAGAAGAAACAGAATCTGTCTCGAAAGTGAAAGGAAGACGGATTTTGATACCATTCCGAGGCTTTGGAAAAAGTTTGTGGAAATCATCTGGAAGCCTACGATAGGGAAGACCAGCGTAGTGATCCGCAGTCCCTTTGACGCCATGCCGAGAAGTTCCGGATCGCGTGTGAATATTCCCGCTGCCACTTTGGGAAAGAACATGCCCATGACAAAACACAATGAAGTCACGATAGTGGCCATAAGGGCTGTTTTCTTGAACACTTCCTTCACCCTTGAATATTTCCTTGCACCGTAGTTGTATCCTGCGATGGGCTGCATCCCCTGATTGAGTCCGATGCATATCATGACAAACATGAATACGAACCTGTTGCATATTCCGTAGGCACCGATTCCGAGGTCACCGCTGTATTTGCGGAGCTGCTGGTTGATGAACAGGGTGACTATGCAGGCTGCGGAATTCATGAGGAAAGGGCCCATGCCGATTGCAAGCGAGTCTTTTGCGATTCTCGTATCGAGTTTGAAAAGTCCTTTTTCAAAATGCAGGGCCTTGCTCCTGTCGCTGAAATGCCTCATCACTATGACCAGGGCCGCGCATTGCGCTATGACCGTTGCCCATGCCGCCCCGGCTATTCCCATGTCGAAGACGAAGATGAATATCGGGTCGAGAACCGTATTGAAGACAACAGTGAATATAGTCAGGCCCATTGCCTTCCTCGGATTGCCGGAAGCCCTCATCGCGGAGTTAAGGCCGAAGTACAGATGCGTGATGACGTTTCCATAGAGAATGATTTTCATGTATTCTTTCGCGTATGGAAGGGTGTTTTCACTCGCACCGAAAAAATCAAGTATCGGGTCTATGAAAATAAGCGCCACAGTCATGAACATGATGCTGATAATCGTGTTCAGGCTAAGGATGTTGCCGAGCACCTTGTTGGCTGCCACGTAGTTTTTTTGTCCGAGAAGTACAGACAGCATTGTAGATGCTCCCATTCCGACGAGAGTGCCGAATGCCACTGAAAGATTCATCAGCGGAAAGGTAACCGCAAGGCCGGATATTGCAAGCGGGCCGACTCCCTGGCCGATGAATATGCTGTCCACCATGTTGTACAGGGAGGAAGCTGTCTGTGCTATTATTGCCGGAAACGCATACCTCTTCAGAAGTATGCCGATGTTTTCCGTGCCGAGTTCTGTCGGAATTGACGATTGCGTGCCGGTCATCTTAATTCTCCGGCTTTTCAGTTATTTCTATTTCAAATATAAGAGGCATATAGGCCGGTATACTTGAGCCGCTTCCGTCCTGCTTGTATCCGAGGTCGGACCAGAAGATGCCTGTTCCATGCTCCATGGCCCTCATCTGCCAAAGGGTCTTTGAGAAGCCTTCTATTACGGTGTTTCCGTCCAGCTGCAGTTCCGTATGCTTTTCCGCCCATGTGACCTTCAAAGGAGAGTATGTCTTGCTTGACGACCACAGACCGTTGTCTTTGGCTACCTTTTCCACGGTGGTGTCGAAGACCAGTCCGTTCAGAAGCCTGCCGGTATAATTGATATATATTGTCGTGTCCTGAGGGAAAGAAGATGTGTCCGACGGTTCTTTCGTCTGACGGTAGTAGAATCCGTAGCTCAGCGAGTCGGCAGATGTCATCGTTCCGAATATGTCCGGATTTGCGGCCATATATCTTCCTATGCTGTCAATCTGCCATTTGCCTATGTCATCGGTGAAATCCGTAACCTTGATTTCGTATATGGCGCTCTCGCTGTTGGTCTCATGTTCGAGATATTCTTCTTCAGAGTCATATACGGAATAAGTCATCATCCATGACGGAATGATGCTTTTTCTGCTTCCTCCTATCCTTATGCCTGTCACTGCGTCGGATATGCCTGTCATCATCGTGTTTTCGGCAGTCGACCATATCCTCGGACCATAATATGACGACTGTTTGTATTTACCGAGCTGCCTTGCCGTTTCCTCGGATGAATAGGAAGATATGTTTCCCGAAAGATCGCGTATTATGTATTCCACAAAGACATAGCCGTTCTTGGTCACTTCAAATCCTTCTCCCTGTTCCTCATCTATGATGTAATTGCCTTTGCCATAATGTATCGCGTCCGGATAATTAATCTTCAGCCACGCATCGAAATAACGCTTGCCAGCTTCGTTTGGCCCTGTTGCCGCGTGTTTCGCACAGCCTGATGCGAGTGCAGCGGCCGCGCAGAGTGCATACAGAAAAATTCTCTTCATTCTTGTCAAAATAATTTATCGGGCAAAGATAATAATTCTTTGCAGAATAGCTAATCGTTGGAAACTCCCACGACCCAGATTTTATAAAGAAGTGCAGAATTTGCAGGAATTATTCCGAAAGTCCTGTTTCCGTATCCGTATTTTCCTGAAAATATGATTTCGCATTCCTCTCCTGCCTGCACTCCCTCCAGGCCGTTTCTCAGTCCTTCGAGCAATTCTTTCGATGACAGGCCTGTCTCGAACAGTTCGAAGTCCTTGTCCGTCAGATTCCACCCGGCCTGTTCAGCAGCAGTCCTGCTGTTTGTCGCGAACATATTTGAATTGTTGACGCTTCCGTTGAATGTGTAGCCGGCATAATAGAATGATACGTGGCCGCCGGCTGCAAGTTTTTCCCCTGTTCCCTGGACACGGGTCATTCTGTTGCTTCCTTTGTTGTGGGCGACGGTTATGCTGTTGTCCTTGTTCATCGCTGCGGATATGTAGCTGTCTATCTTCGTTTCCTGATTGTTGTATGTGAGGGCAAGCTGCTCTTTTTTGCATGAGCAGGCTGCAATTGCGGCAAACGCCAGAAGTATTACGGTAATCTTTCTCATTTTCCTGTTGTCATGTATGTGTGGATATGGGTGCGGACATAATCTTCCGTACCGGAAAAATCTTTTATGTCATGTCCTATGGAAAGCCTTCCTCCGGCCGCGTTCTCGTGTCCGCCTCCGTTGAAATGCAGTTTCGAGCATCTGTTTGCGGAAGTGCCGTTCTTGGAACGTATGGATACTCTCACTATGTCTCCGTCCTCTTTCAGCAGGATGCTCATGACGACTTTTTCTATTGACAGCGGCATATTCACGAAACCCTCGGTATCTCCTTCCGTCACGTGATATTCCTGCTGTGTCTTCTTGTCCAGAATCATATATGCCACACCGTCTTCCGTAATCGTAAGCAGGTCCTTCATCATGTGGCCCAGAAGCCTCAGCCGAAGCTCCCCGAAACGCTGGAACAGGTTTTTCAGTATCATGTCGCGGTCGACTCCTGCCCCGATGAGGGCTGAGGCCATCGCGAGTGTGGAAGGATATGTGGAATTCGCGAAATTGTTTGTGTCTGTTATCATTCCTGTCATCAGGGCTGTTGCCGTCATGTGCGGTAGGGCAGATACGTTTCCGCCTGTATATGATGCCGCCATGAGGATATGGTACAGAAGTTCGGATGCCGATGAAATCTCCTCTTCCGAGAAACTGACGTCGAATTTAGTATGGTCTGGCCCTATGTGGTGGTCTATCAGAATTTTGGGGACTTTCGACCCGACAAGTGCGTCTTCAAGCATGTCCGTCCTGTGGAATGCATTGAAATCAAGGCAAATGATAAGGTCTCCTGCGGCTATCGCCCCGATGGCTTCATTTTCGGACTCTTCGCATATCAGAATGTGGCCGGCATCTATGCCGCCGGCAAGGAAGTCTACGGAATGTGGATATTTGTTGTTGAGTACGATTCTCGTCCTGTCCTTTCCGATAGACTGCAGAAAATGATACATCGCCACGCTGCTTCCGAAAGCGTCACCGTCAGGTTTCATGTGCGTGACGATGACCGGAGCGGCCGCCCCTCCTGTCAGAGATTCAAATGATGATATTTTGTCTTTGTCCAACGCTTTCATGTGTGTATTAAGTTTTTGATTGTGCAAAATTACAAATTATATTGCATTTCATAAATCAATTTGCTAACTTTGTCCGGCATTTTGGAAAGAAAATAAAACACAACAATAATGAGCACAATTATCAGAAAGGTTTTGGCCTATTTTATTCTTCCTGTATGTATTGCAGGTTTGATCTATCTTAATGTAGCGAGCATCAGCGAGCCTGTGGAATTCAAGAAACACAGGGAATATCGTGAGGGTATAGCTGTACAGAGGCTTAAGGATATCCGTGACCTTCAGGTTGCGTTCAAGAACGTGAACGGAAGATATTCCCCTACAATCGATTCGCTCAAGATGTTCTATAACGAGGGCAAGATGAAGATTGTGATGCAGGTCGGCTCCAAGGACGATTCTGTGGCAATGGCGCACACTCAGCAGATGAAGAACAAGTTCCGCAATCTCAAGGGCGATCAGCTTAACCTTAAGCTCAACGAACTGTATCTTGCAGGAGACAAAGATCTCGTGTTCCAGGTGAACAGTGAAATCGCAGTAAAGGATACCCTTTTCAAGGGACGTACTGATTTCAATATCGATTCCCTCGCTTTCATTCCTTTCAGCGGCGGAGACTCTGTTCTTGTCGCATCTACAATCAAGACTGTTTCCGGTGTGAAGGTTCCTCTGTTCGAGGCTTCGATGCCTTTCAAGTCTCTTCTGAAGGGGCTCAACAACCAGCTCAGGATCAATCTTGATGCTGAGAGAGAGGACCAGGGAAAGTACAAGGGGCTTCAGGTGGGAAGCATATCTGCTCCTAACAACAATGCCGGAAACTGGGAGTAGCATCCTCTTCTTTGGCACCGGCATGTTGCCTTTGCAGAAAATATATGGCAGAAAATAATGGCAGGATATCCATTCAAGTCGGCTTGAGTGGATATTCTTTTAGAATAGAGACCGACGGCTCCGTGCGTTCTTCCGGCTGGATGGGCGCAGACCGTGTTTTTACGGACCCGGAACTTCAGAAGATATACGGGACTGTGGAAATTTCCGTCTTTACACCGAAATGCGCCCTTGTGCCTTCTCATTTCTTTGATCCGGAGAAGGCTGGACAGATGCTCGCGGATGTGGCGGAAATCGGGAAGGATGATACGGTAGACTATGTGGAGATACCTCATTCCGGCGCGGTGCTTGTGTATTCCGACGCTATCGGCGGTATGCTTTCCAAAGTCATTTCGGAGACTGTCAGAAATAGCGGCGGAGGCAAGGCACGCCCGTGGCCCGAACTTTATTATATGCTCGGACAGCTTCCTCTGATTACTGATTACAACAAGATACTGGCTTCATATATGGACGGTTATCTGTATCTTGTCATAGCCCAGGGCAAGACGCTGCTTCTTTGCAATTCATATAAGGCCCCGGACTTTACCACCGCCGAGTACTTCATATTTTATGCGATGAAGAAGCTCCAGCTTAATCCGGAGGTCTCTGCAGTCTTCTTCCGTACCCCTTTGCTCGAGGAACAGGAAATGTCCCTTTACCGTTATTTCAAGAATGTAGAACAGCTGTGAGAATAATAGGAGGAAAACATAAAGGCAAGGCCATATTGCCGCCTAACGGATATAAGGCCCGTCCTACCACGGATTTTGCAAAAGAGGGGCTTTTCAATATCCTCGGCAATGAATATGAAATGGAGGGGCTGAAAGTCCTGGATCTTTTTGCCGGAACCGGAGCCATTTCGTATGAATTCGCTTCAAGAGGGGCTGCACGGGTGTACAGCGTGGAAATGGCTCCGCTTCACGCCTCGTTCATCAAGGCACAGGCGGCCAGGCTTGGCATGGACAACATATCTGTCGTCAGGCACAATGTGTTCGAGTTCCTGGAGATATGCAGAGAGAAATTCGACATAATCTTTGCCGATCCTCCGTATGCTATCGAGGGGCTTGCTGACATTCCGGACAAGGTGTTTTCAAAAGATATTCTTCATCCCGGGGCATATTTTATACTTGAACATCCGGGAACATTCAATTTCAGCTCTAATCCGATGTTCGTGAAAGAAAAGAAGTACGGCAATGTGCATTTTTCTTTTTTTGAAATGCCGGAATAATTCTTATTTTTGCGCTCATAAAGGAATTGCATGATGAAAAAACTGTTCATAATCATATTGCTGCCGCTTTTCTGCCGTTCTTATGCGCAGACTGCAAGCAGCCTTTTCTGGCGCAGCGACTCCCTGCAGATTAGTGAAATCGTATCGGATGTACCTGACCAGTACGAAAAAGTCGGGCATCATGGACCCGCTGTGGAAAACAGCCACATGGCGCTGCGCATCTATTTCAATGACAGTGGAGCAATTGACCTGTACTCCAAAAGCGGCCGGGGCATGGAATTGCTTGAATATCTCTGGTATCCTACTGCAGGACAGTGCGATACACTGGATGCAGGCTGCGATGAGTACCGCGTGGGAAATACTGTCGGACTGGGAGGAATCGCCCTGTGGGACGGAGACAAAGAAGTTAAGCTGAAAGCTACAAAGGGACGTACTGCCCGCGTAGGTGACACCAAGAAAGGCTCCTATGCCGAAATGATTGCTTACGGTGTTCCATATATGGACGGCATGGTTGATATTTCCATAAGGATAGACATGCCGGCGAAGAGCAGGGAAGCAGTGATTACGGCAACAGAACTTTCGGGAAAGAAAGTGAGGTTCCTTACAGGGGTGAACTATCATCCCGGACAGAAGGTTGCCTATGACAGTTCTTATATAAGTGTCTGGGGAGTGCATCCTTCCGATGTGTCTGCGCATCCTGTGCCTGTCGGTGCGGGAATGTTTTACAAGAAAAAAGATTTTCCGGTTACTGAAAAGACCGGTGACATGGTCAGGCTCATCTCCTCTCCTTGTTCAAAAGTGAAGACAAGAGTTATTGGGGCTTCAGTCAAGGAAGCAGAATTGAACAGTGCGAAGCGTTTCGAGGCCTATATGACCAGATAGAAGATAGTAGTGTATTATATTAGTGGTATGAACGTAAAACTTAACAATGTTTTCAGGCCGAAATTGTTCGGTCTGATGAAAAAAGGCGGCTATGACCGCAAGACATTCACTTCTGATCTTATTGCCGGAATAATTGTCGGCATCATAGCTCTTCCTCTTGCAATCGCTTTCGGTATAGCGAGCGGTGTGACTCCTCAGCAGGGCCTGATAACTGCCATCGTGGCAGGTTTTCTCATTTCCTTTTTCGGAGGCTCGCGCTTTCTGATAGGCGGTCCGACAGGTGCCTTCATCGTGATTGTCGCCGGAATCGTCAGCCAGTACGGAATGCAGGGACTTATAATTGCAACCATCATGGCAGGAGTTTTCCTCGTGGTGATGGGAGTGTGCCGCATGGGTGTGATTTTCAAATTCATCCCTTATCCTATCGTGGTCGGTTTCACCAGCGGAATCGCACTCACGATTTTTTCCACGCAGATGAAGGATTTTTTCGGTTTTCCGCTTGACCTTTCCGTGCCTGCCGGTTTTATACCGCAGTGGATGTGCTATTTCAGGAACATTGCGGATATCAGCCTTACTGAATTTGCCATGAGCGCAGGCTGTCTTCTGATATGTATTTTCTGGGGCAGGGTAACAAAGAAAATTCCGGGTTCTTTGATTGCGCTTATTGCCGGCACTGTGGTTTCCGTGCTTCTCGGCAAGTTCGCAGGAATTGAATTCGCTACCATCGGTACCAAGTTCCCTGAGCTTGCAAACGGTCTGCCCATGCCGAAGCCTGTCGCACCGGAATTCAACTATGATACGATAAAGGGCCTTGTTTCTCCTGCGTTCACGATTGCAATGCTTTGTGCGATAGAATCACTGCTTGCCGCAATGGTGGCGGACGGAGCCACGGGAAAGCATCACAATTCCAATACGGAACTCATCGGCCAGGGAATAGCCAACATTGTGACTCCGCTTTTCGGAGGAATACCTGCGACAGGTGCGCTCGCAAGGACTATGGCCAGCATAAACAACGGGGGAAAGACCCCTGTAACCGGCATAATCCATGCTTTCGTCCTGCTGCTGATATATCTGTTCCTGATGCCTTACGCAATCTATATCCCTCTGTCCTGCCTTGCCGCGATATTGGTGATGGTCGCATACAATATGAGTGAATGGCGTACTTTCAAGTATCTGCTCAGGGGGGACAAGTCCGATGTAGCTGTCCTGCTCATAACATTCTTCTTGACTGTAATCGTGGATCTTACTGTCGCAATCGAGGTCGGCGTTGTGCTCGCGATCGTACTGTTTGTAAGGCGCGTTATGGAGACTTCCTCCATCCATGTGCTTGAGGGAGACAATCTTGCCGCTACCGAAGATGACGAAAAAGCATCGCTTGAGGATACGGAGCATCTTGACATACCTGACGGAGTTGAGGTGTATGAGATCAACGGCCCGTTCTTCTTCGGACTTGCAAGCCGTTTCGAGGAACTTGACAAAATGAAGAAATCCGGCACAAAGGTCAGGATTATACGTATGCGCAAAGTACCTTTCATCGATTCAACAGGAGTAAACAACCTCAGGAATCTCTGCGAAAGGACAAGGAAGAGGGGAGTGATTGTAATCCTTTCAGGAGTTACGGACAAAGTAAGGACCACGCTGGAAAAATTCGGGGTTGACAAAGAAATCGGCGCCGACCACATTTTCCCTCACATAATCCCTGCCCTTGCCAAGGCCAATGAAATCGTAGGGCGGTAAAGTTTTACATAAGATATGCTGAAATGTCCTCTTTGCGGGCAATGGCCTCTCGGATTTCTGTAGAGGAAATGTCCACATTGGGGGCATTCATTATTTCTATTCTTGCACCGGGGATGTTTGTCGTCAGTTCCTTCCGTATTGCTTCAAGAATATAGCCTTTGCGCGGATATACGATTACGCCGTACTCTGTCAGAATCCTCACGTAATCGCGCCACCGTGTGATTGAACTGAGATTGTCCGCTCCCATTACCAAAGTTAGACTTTCTTCCGGATGCCGCTCCCTGAGCGCATCGAGGGTGCGTATCGTGTAATGAGGCTCCGGCATTGACAGCTCGATGCTGTCCACGATTACTTTTTGCGAACCGTTCACCGGATCCTGTCCGCCGAACTCATCTGCATGCCGTCTGACAGCTTCCAGGGCGTCCTCGTGACGCTGCTGTCCGGTCGAGCTGCTTATGCCGTCTTTGAGCGGATTCTTGGGAGATACCACAAGCCTCACGCGGTCAAACCCTGCGCTTGCAGTCAGGAATTTCAGAATGGCGAGATGTCCGATGTGCAGGGGATTGAAGGAACCTGAGTATACGGCTGTCCTCATCGGGCCATGAATGCAGAGATGATTTCCTCGGCTTCCGCAAATGCCGTCTCCAGGTCATCGTTCACAATCACATGGTCGAATTTTCCTGCAGCGAACTCCATTTCCGACCGGGCCTTTGCCAGTCTCCGCTCGATTGCTTCCGGTGAATCCGTGCCGCGTCCGGTGAGCCTTTGCCTGAGAATCTCTGCTGACGGCGCCTGGATGAGTATCGAACATGCCTGCTCACCGAATATCCTTTTCAGGTTTACGCCGCCCTTTACATCTATGTCGAATATTATGGCATGGCCTTTTGACCAGATTCTGTCTATCTCGGATTTAAGTGTTCCGTAATATGAACCGGCATAGACTTCCTCGTGCTCGATGAACTTGCCTTCCCCGATCATTCTGCGGAATTCCTCTGCTGTGAAGAAATAGTATTCCTTTCCGTGCACTTCCTGACCCCTCGGGGCGCGTGACGTGGCTGAGATTGAAAATTCAAATTCCGGATGCAGACCGAGGATATGATTGACTATCGTGCTTTTGCCGGCTCCGGACGGGGCGGAGAAAATAATGACTTTGTTGTTCATATAATAAGGGAATATTTTTCTGTTATTCCGCAAAATTAGTTATTTTTGCAGAGTTTTCGGACAGACGAAATGAATTTTTAACAAATTATAGAATTATGATTTCATACAAAGAACTCGGTCTTGTAAACACCAAAGAGATGTTTGCAAAGGCAATTGACGGCGGATACGCCATTCCTGCATTCAACTTCAACAACATGGAGCAGCTCCAGGCAATCATCATGGCTGCTGCCGAGACCAAGTCTCCGGTTATCCTTCAGGTTTCGAAGGGTGCGCGCAACTATGCCAACCAAACCCTTCTCCGCTATATGGCGGAAGGTGCTGTCGAATATGCAAAGGAACTCGGCTGGGAGAATCCTCAGATTGTCCTCCATCTTGACCATGGTGACACTTTCGAGACCTGCAAGAGCTGCATCGACATGGGCTTCTCTTCTGTGATGATCGACGGTTCACACCTTCCGTATGACGAGAATGTCGCTCTTACAAAGAAAGTCGTTGACTATGCACACCAGTTCGATGTGACAGTAGAGGGTGAGCTCGGAGTACTTGCCGGTGTAGAGGATGAGGTAAGCTCAGACCACCACACTTACACAAGGCCTGAGGAGGTCGTTGACTTCGTTACAAAGACAGGATGCGACTCTCTCGCAATTTCAATCGGAACATCGCACGGTGCATACAAATTCACTCCTGCACAGTGCACTGTCGACCCTGAGACCGGCCTTCTCGTTCCTCCTATGCTTGCTTTCGATGTTCTCGAGGGCGTTGAGAAGGAACTTCCTGGTTTCCCTATCGTTCTCCACGGTTCATCATCAGTTCCTCAGGACGAGGTTGCCACAATCAACAAGTTCGGCGGAAACCTCAATGCCGCTATCGGAATTCCTGAGCCTTGGCTCCGTCAGGCTGCCAAATCAGCTGTCTGCAAGATCAACATCGACTCTGACTCACGTCTTGCAATGACTGCAGCAATCCGTCAGGTATTCGCAGAGAAACCTGCTGAGTTTGACCCGCGCAAGTATCTCGGTCCTGCACGTGAGAACATGAAGAAGCTCTATATGCACAAGATCATCAACGTTCTCGGTTCAGAAGGAAAGGCCCTTTAATAAGACGATAAAAGGGACACCGACAAGTCCCTGAAATTGGAAATCACCCCCGCCAGAGTTTATTCCGGCGGGGGTGAAATCGTTTAAACAGGACTAGTAAGTCGTATTCATTCCGAAAAAATCTACATTGCGAAGGTGTTGAAACCTCCGTCCACGACAGCTACTGTGCCTGTGACGAATTTGGACGCGTCGCTTATCAGATAGTGTATAGTGCCGCACAGCTCCTCCGGTTCTCCCATCCTTCCGAACGGCGTTTGCCTGATTACGTCCTCCCCGCGCGAAGTCCAGCTTCCGTCAGGATTGGCAAGCAGTGTACGGTTTTGCTCTGTCAGGAAAAATCCGGGAGCTATTGCATTTACACGGATTCCTTCTCCGAATTTTCTTGCGGTTTCGGCTGCGAGAAAAGCAGTGAAGTTGCTGATGCCGGCCTTTGCCGCTGCATAGCCTGCCACCCTTGTCAGCGGACGGAAAGCCGCCATGCTCGAAAAGTTCACGATGGTTCCCTTGCCCTGCTTTACCATTTGTTTAAGGAAAACCTGTGACGGAATTACTGTTCCCGTGAGATTGAGGTCAAGCACTTTTTTGAATTCTTCCGGCCTGAGGTCGAAAAATGTCGCGTCAGGTGCTATGGTCGCTCCCGGCATATTGCCTCCTGCTGCATTCAGGAGGGCGTCAATGCGTCCGTATTTGCCTACAATGTCATTGAGATTCTGCTCCAGAATGTCCCTGTCGAGCACATCGGATTTCAGAAACATTGCATTTCCTCCGGCAGACTTGATCTCTTCGGCGACAACAGTTCCCACTTCTGCCTTTCGTCCGAGGACAACAACATTTGCGCCTTCGGCTGCAAGATATTTTGCAATCGCTTTCCCGAGTACTCCGGTTCCTCCGGTAATGACAACGGTTCTGCCCTTTATGTCAAATAAACTGTTCATTTCAACTTGCAATCGGGATGTGCTACAATGATGCGAGACATTCTTTCACGTTCTTTTCAATGCGTGCGACAATGTCGCTGTTTTCCGCCTTGACGAATTTCTCTCCGGTAATGTTCTCGTAAAGCTCCACATATCGGTCTGTGATGCCGTTCACGATTTCCTCTGTCATTTCCGGCACTGCCTGGCCTTCCTGACCCTGGAAACCGTTTGCCATGAGCCATTCGCGCACAAACTCTTTTGAGAGCTGTTTCTGTTTTTCTCCCTTTGCAAGACGTTCGGCGTATCCTTCCGAATAGAAATATCGTGACGAGTCAGGAGTATGGATCTCGTCCATAAGGTAAATCTTTCCGTCTTTTTTGCCGAATTCATATTTCGTGTCCACAAGGATAAGCCCCATCTTTGCCGCCATTTCTGTTCCGCGTGCGAATATTGCCTTTGTGTATGCCTCAAGCTGTTCGTAGTCTTCCTTGCTTACAATGCCCCGGGCGATTATTTCCTCTTTCGATATGTCCTCATCGTGTCCTTCCGCGGCCTTTGTGGTAGGAGTGATGATAGGCTCCGGGAATTTCTGGTTCTCAACCATTCCGTCAGGCATCCCGATGCCGCATATTGTGCGTTTTCCGGCCTTGTATTCTCTCCAGGCATGGCCGGAGAGATACCCCCTGATTACCATTTCCACTTTGAACGGCTCGCATTTGCGGCCTACCGTAACCATAGGGTCCGGAACAGCGATTTTCCAGTTCGGGATAATGTCTTCCGTAGCATCCAGGAACTTTGCGGCGATCTGGTTCAGAACCTGTCCTTTGAATGGTATCCCCTTGGGCAGTACTACGTCAAATGCCGAGATTCTGTCAGAAACGACCATCACGAGATATTCGTTTCCTATACTGTAGACATCTCTGACCTTGCCTACATAATGGCCGGTCTGACCCGGAAAATTGAAATCTGTCTTTACGATTGCTTCCATTTTGTGATAATTCTGAATAACGTGCAAAAATACGGAAAATTAATGTTAATGCAACCGTAAGCTGAGAGGACTTGACGATAAAATGATTATTTTTGTAAATATAATTAACTGTTAATTATTTGCAAAACATGAGAAATATGAAAAGATTCACGTTATTATGTCTGTTTCTTCCGATGTTTGCCGGGATTGTCTGTGCGGAACCGGCGGCAGACCCGTATCTGCTGAAATTTTTTGAACCTGCCGGTGTGTGGACTGAGGCTTTGCCTGTCGGGAACGGCAGGCTCGGTGCTATGGTGTTCGGCAGAGTCGACAAAGAGCTGATTCAGCTGAACGAGGAAACGCTATGGTCAGGCGGTCCGTTGGACCTTAATCCCAATCCTGAGGCAGCCGGTGTCCTTCCGGAGGTCCGTGAGGCGCTTTTCAATCATGACTGGGATCTTGCCGCGGCACTTTGCCGCCGTATGCAAGGATATTATACCGAGGCCTATCTTCCGCTTGGCGATCTGGCTCTCGATTTCGAGTTCGGCGATGATTCTCCGGTTACGGACTACAGCCGTGAACTGAACATTTCCGATGCCGTGGCCGTGACATCTTTCACAAAAGGTGGAGTGAGGTATGTACGCGAAGTTTTTGTGTCGGCACCTTCTCAGACCGTTGTGATTAAAATCACAGCGGACCGGCCGGGCAAGATAAATTTCAATGCTTCGCTGTCCAGTCTTCTGCACAATACTGTAAGTACGGACAGCAAAATGGAGAAACTTTTCATGTCAGGCATTGCTCCCCGCCATACCGACCCGAATTATCTCCACAGCGATAATCCTGTCATCTATGAAATCGACGGCAGGAAAGGCATGCGTTTCGCTGTCGGCATGGATATAAAGATTTCCGGAGGCGAAAAACAGGTGTCAGGCGAAGCATTGAGTGTAAGGAATGCTGACGATGCCGTGATTGTTATCAGTGCAGCCACGAGTTTCAACGGGCTTGACAGGGACCCTTACACCGAGGGCAAGGATGAGCAGACCATAATGAAAAAGCATCTCGGCAAGGCTTCCGGGCTGTCTTACGGCAAGCTGAAAAACAATCATATAAAAGATTACAGAAGCTATTTTGACAGAGTGTCGTTTCAGCTCCGGCAGAACAGGCCTGAAGATGAAAGAGAGCTTGTCGAAAGACTCCGTTCCTATGCTTCCGGCTCAGAAGACCTGAAACTTGAGGAATTGTATTACCATTTCAACAGATATCTTCTCATATCGGCTTCACGTCCGGGAGGTATCCCTGCCACTCTTCAGGGAATATGGAATCATCATCTGAGGGCGCCATGGAGCAGCAATTACACGACCAATATCAATGCGGAGATGAACTACTGGCCGGCCGAAATGTGCAATCTCGGCGACTGTCATCTGCCTTTTATAGACTATGTTATTGCAATATCTGCAAACGGTGCCGCCACTGCAAAGAATTTCTATGGTACAAGAGGCTGGGCACTGAGCCACAATGCCGATATCTGGGGACAGACCAATCCGGTAGGAAACAGGGGAGTGGGAGACCCTATGTTTGCCAACTGGTATGTCGGAAGCCCGTGGGTATGCCAGCATCTTTATGAGCATTACCGTTTCTCCGGTGATGAGGCCTATCTTCGCGGCAAGGCCTATCCGGTAATGAAAGAATCCGCAAAATTCTGTCTTGACTGGCTTATAGAGGGTGAGGACGGCTACTATGTTACGGCTCCGTCGACTTCGCCGGAGAATATGTACAGGACTCCGGACGGTGAAGGACACTCCGTGTCGATAGCCACGACAATGGATATGTCCGTCATTTATGAATTGTTTGTCAATATACTTGAGGCTTCCTCCATTGTCGGCGACAGCGATACGGACTTTCTGAATGAGGTAAAGGAAAAACTGGAGCGGCTTCAGCCTCTTGCCATAGGCAAAAAGGGCAATCTCCAGGAGTGGTACCGCGATTATGAAGACTGCGATCCGCATCACCGCCATGTGTCGCATCTGTTCGCACTGCATCCGGGCCGCAGGATTACCGTCTTCGGTTCTCCTGAGTTTGCGGAAGCCTGCAGGCGTACTCTTGAATTGCGGGGAGACGGCGGTACAGGCTGGTCTCTTGCATGGAAGATAAACATGTGGGCGAGACTGCTTGACGGTGAGCATGCCTATTCGCTTCTTCGCAATCTTCTCAGACTCGTAGAGACTCAGGGAGAAAGGTCCGTAGGCGGCGGTTCGTATGCCAACCTGTTCTGTGCGCATCCTCCTTTCCAGATTGACGGCAACTTCGGCGGACTCTCCGGAATGACGGAAATGCTGCTCCAGAGCCATACCGGTGAACTGCATTTGCTTCCTGCCCTTCCTCCTGCATGGAAAGAGGGAAGTGTCGGCGGGCTTTGCGGACGCGGTGGCTTTGTCGTTGACATGGAATGGACAGACGGAAGACTCTGCAGTGCAGAGATACATTCGAATCTCGGAAATGAATGTGTGCTGCGTACCGACAGGCCGGTAAAGGTTTCCGGGGCGAAAGGTGTCGTGTCAACAGTCGAGACAACGCAGTTCGGCACATACTGGGTCACCGTTTTCGCAACTAAGAAAGGACGGACTTATTCTGTGATTGCGGAATAAATTATTGATAATCAGTGAGCTTGAGCCGGTGTTTTCTGCTGCCTGAGTTTTTGAGGAAGTAGTGTGCCGGCTCATCTTTCATTGTCGCGGCTTCTTCCTTGCTGTCGGGCTTAATCGCTGTACGTCTGTATGTTCCGCTGTCGATACGGAATAGTACCGCCTCTTTTTCTCCGTCAGGGACAAAGCCGAGCTGCTCATAGACACTTCCTTCCGACCATTCCATGTCGGCGTAGCTCATGATGTCGTCAGGAGAGACTTCAGAAATGAAGGTCTGCAGGATTTTTCCCATTCCTCCGCATACACGTATTCCTGCAGCCGAGGCATACCTTACCCATTCGTATGAACGTATGGTCTTGTCTCCCTTTGTCCATTTGCGGGCATTTGAAAATTCGGCGGCGGCAACAAGCGTTCCAGGGGCAGGCAGCATTCCATGGATGCTTTTGAGCTGATGTGCAATATGTCCGGTATGCCTTTTCAGAAACATGCCGTATCTGTATCGGCATGAGGCGTCTCCGTAACTGTGGTTCTCAGCGAGAAAGGCTGCCGCTGTCTGTTTGTCGATACGTCTTATTTCGCAGTTTCTGGCATATACCGGGATGAAAATTTCCAGATGGGCGAGAAGCCTTGCTTTCATCATCGCATTCTGGCTTCTCCATCTGTCTTCAGGAATAATCAGCGGTCTTTTGCCGGTCTGCAGCGCAAGTTTTGCCAGGGCCTTATTGTACATGCCGGCATCGAAGTCAGCTTCAGCAATGCTTCTTGCACGCAGGTTCATCGGAAGTATTGTGCCTGATATGCCGCTTTTCCCGTTCGGACATACTATGTACGGAATGTCTTCCCTTATGACTTCCGGTTTGAGTCCGGCTTCGGCAAGGGTTCTGGCTATGTCTTCTGTTAGCGGTGTATGCATGATGCAAAGGTAGACATTTTGCAGGCTTTTTCCGGTTTTCTTTGTGGATCAAATTTACTAAATTTGCAAATTCTGCGCTGCTTGCAGGACAGGAGCGCCTTTTGCGGTGTTTCTGCGGGAAAATTGTGCAGGCAGTGAGTCTGCAAACAACAAGGTATGATGAAAGAAGAGGGAAATATAATAGTTCGCAAAGCACGTGTAAACAATCTGAAGGATGTCACTGTAGAGATTCCGCGCGGAAAGTTTACGGTAATAACAGGCATATCCGGCTCCGGCAAGTCGTCCCTTGCCTTCGATACGCTTTTTGCAGAGGGGCAGAGACGCTTTGCAGAGAGCTTGTCCTCGTATGCGAGACAGTTTCTCGGACGTATGTCTAAGCCGGATGTGGAAATTATAGAGGGGATTCCCCCTGCCATTGCAATAGAGCAGAAAGTGAACACAAGGAATCCTCGCTCTACAATTGCGACAAGCACAGAGATATATGACTATCTGAGAATAATATTCGCACGCATAGGACGGACTTACTCTCCTGTTTCCGGTGAGGAAGTTAAATGTCATACAGTCAATGACGTGATGTCATACGTGTTCGGATGCGGACCGTCTGTGGCGTATGTGTTGGCTGATTTGGGCTGGAGCGGACGTGACGACAAAGTGGAGCTTATGCTCGGCCTTAAGGAAGAGGGGTATTCGAGGCTTTATGCCGGCGGTCCTGTCAGGATTGAGGATGTGATGAAGCTTGCCGATACCGGGGAATATCCTGATGAGGCTTTCCTGCTTGTAGACCGCCTGCGTATTCCTGCAATGTCCTTCGGACTTCCTGTCTCTGATGACGGCCATGAATGGGGACAGACGGAGTGGGATGATTTGAACATGAGGCTTCATGCTTCTGTAGAGGCTGCGTTTGAAAAAGGCAACGGAACATTGTATATTGTCTGTGACAGTGCTTCAGAGGCCGGTGCAGTGAAGAAATTCGTCAACCGCTTCGAGGCTGACGGCATGGAGTTCGCGCGTCCGGACGAATATCTTTTCAGTTTCAACAGTCCGCTCGGGGCCTGCCCTGTATGCGGTGGCCTGGGGCAGATAATTGGCATAAGTGAGGATCTTGTAATACCTGACAAAAGCAAGACAATATATGACGGAGCGATTGCCTGTTGGCGCGGGGACAAAATGGGCTGGTTCAAGGATCAGCTTGTGCGGAATGCCTCCCGTTATGGAATACCTATCTTCGAACCTTACTGCAATCTCTCTCAGGAAGTGCGTGACATAATATGGAAAGGACGCAAGGCTCATACCGAGGAAGATTCAATCGTGGGACTTGATGAGTTTTTCCGCTGGGTTGAAGCCAACAGATACAAGATACAATACAAATATATGCTCAGCCGCTATTCCGGAAAAACCGTCTGTCATAACTGCGGGGGTAGCCGCTTGCGTCCTGAGGCCCTGTATGTGAAGGTCGGCGGAAAGAATATCCATGAGCTTCTTTGCATGAATGTTCTGAGCCTGCTTGATTTTTTCACGAATATAAAGCTGACAGACCGGGAAGCGGCAGTTGCCTCCAAAGCCATTGATGAAATCGTTTCCCGTCTGAGGTATATCGATGAGGTCGGCCTTGGTTACCTTACCCTGAACCGTACTTCAAACACTCTCTCCGGAGGTGAAAGCCAGAGGATAAATCTTGTTACTGCGCTTGGCAGTTCTCTTGTAGGCTCTCTTTATATACTTGACGAGCCGAGTATAGGACTGCATCCGCGTGATACGGAACGCCTTATCGGTGTACTGAAAAGATTGCGTGACATAGGCAACACAGTTGTGGTCGTGGAACATGATGAGGAAATCATGAGGGCTGCTGATCTGCTTATAGACATAGGCCCCAAGGCAGGTGTACACGGCGGAGAGATTGTCTTTGAAGGAAATCTCGGAGACAACATTCCGGAAAATGCAAAAGACCGGTCGCTTACTCTCGGCTACCTTGACGGGAGCCGCAAAAGATATGTCCGTACAAAACGCCCGTGGACTTATTCAATCAAGGTTGAAGGGGCAATGGAACATAATCTGAAAGATATAAACGTCGAATTTCCTCTCGGTGTGCTTACCGTAGTGACAGGCGTCAGCGGAAGCGGAAAATCCTCGCTCGTGGGTGACATTCTGTATCCTGCTGTGTACCGCAGGCTCAATCAGACAGGTGCCGCTCCCGGAACATTCCGCGGTCTGTCCGGAAATCTGGACCGCATTTCACAGGTGGAATATGTCGACCAGAATCCTATCGGAAAAAGCTCAAGGTCAAATGCCGTGACCTATCTCAAGATTTACGATGACATACGAAAGCTTTTGTCCGACCAGCAGTATGCAAAGCTCAATGGCTATACTCCGTCGCATTTTTCATTCAACATGGACGGCGGACGCTGTCCTGAGTGCCAGGGTGAGGGTTTTGTAAAGATAGGAATGCAGTTTATGGCTGACGTGTCGATGGTCTGCGAAGCTTGCGGAGGAAAGAGATTCAAGCCTGATATACTTGAAGTGCGCTATAAGGGCATGAATATAGATGACATACTGAATCTGAGTGTCGAGCAGGCAATGGCATTCTTTGGATCGCAGCCGGAACCTGCGTCCAAGAAGATTGCAGAAAGACTGCAGCCTCTTATGGATGTCGGACTTTCGTATATCAAGCTCGGCCAGAGCAGCAGCACACTCTCCGGAGGTGAGAGCCAGAGGATAAAGCTTGCCTACTTCCTGTCCATGACCGATACGTATGTCAAGGCGAAACCGAATAAAATACTTTTCATATTCGATGAGCCTACTACCGGACTTCATTTCTACGATGTCGAGAAACTTCTCAGGTCATTCGATGCCCTTTTGGCAAAGGGACATATGATTGTCGTTGTCGAGCATAATCCTGATGTAATCAGATCGGCCGACTGGGTGATTGATCTTGGACCGGAAGCCGGAGACGGCGGCGGAAACCTTGTGTTTGCCGGCACACCGGAAGACCTTGCCTCCTGCAAGGAATCATACACTGCCCGTTACCTGTAATGCCGGCCCTTTCCGTTTCACAATGTGAGAGTTTCAAATGCCTTGCCTGCATTAGGAATATCGGAAAGGGCGGTGAGGTCACGGACTTTCATCTGTCTGTGCGGCAGGCAAATTGACTTCTACTATGAACAGGGCGCTCTCATTGACCGGAGGCCCTGCTTCCATATATATCAGCCCTCTTCCAGCCTTTGTCAGTTCGAGAACTGCCCCATGGCCGTCCTCATCGACAGTATATCTGTAGATTCCGTTAAATTCGTCCTCCTCCATATAGTTTTCTCCGACATCAAAAGGGGTATCCTCCGGTGTCACTTCACACCAAATATGTATTCTGTCTCCGATATTTCCCTGAATGTAGCTTGACGGGTAAGCCCTGAAACTGACATCTCCCTTCGGTGACAGACCGCTTTTGTCAACTCTCCACCCTCCGTCTGACAGTCCGTCGTCTTCCGGACATACCGTTATTGTGTACAGACAGTTCCTTTCCATATCAAGGTTTGAGGTGCCGCTTCCAAGGTAAAACCTGTATATCAGAGGCTTTTCCGTACTTTTGTATTTTCCGGACAGATATTCGATTTCCATTTCTATATATGAGCAGGTCTCTCTCCGGTAGTCATTGTCGTCAAACACTTTGTCTTTGTCTTCATCTATTTTGTCGTCGAGATCACCCTGCATATTCTCCAGCATATATAGCGAAACTTCACGGCTTATTCCTTTTTCCGGAGAATTCCTGTTGAGGGCCTGGGTTTCCATTTCATCAAGACTGAATCCTATCACAAAACAGTCGTCTCCACTGTTAACTTTGCTTTTCCCGAAAACCTTTACATATTTTGGACAATTGCCGATTCTGACAGAGCGCACTTCCATTTCCACGCCGTCGGACAGCCTGTTTCTGTCCATCCTTATATTTATTTTAGACATAAGGCGTATAAGCTCAAGCCTGATTTCCGTATTACCTGTCACCGGTATTCGCTCCTGTTTTGCGTACATCGGGATGCCCTCACGGTACTCGTCAGGATATGCCATATAATAAATCAGGCCGTCAAGTTCACTTATATGTCTGGCGCGTACTTCATATCCGAAATTGGCACAGGCGCAGAATGTGTATTTCCTGCCTTTGACCAAGTTGATACTGCATCCGCTGCCGGCATTTCTCAGCCACCGGCATTCTTCAGCATCACCGTTTTCATCAAAAACCATTATGCTGATGTCCGTCACTGTCTCCTCGTCCGGTTCGATTGCCCTGACAATGAAATTCCCGTTCCCGAATGTCAACTTCACTTCTGCATATTCATCATGGCTTGCGTCATTCAATCCTGTTTTGGCACATCCGTATGCCATACAAAGTGCAAGAGTCAGAAATGCACTGCGTATTCTTCTTTTCTGTCCCATTTCCTGATTTCGAATTTAATGTCAATATCTTCCGATTTTGCCGGTGTGTCCGGATCCGATGAACCTTTTCTCGTAATTCTGATGTCATAGACATATTGACAGTTCCGTTCAATACCGTTTCTTCCATTGGCATCTGCACTGCGGTTTATGTCGACAGGCCAGTACCATGTATCATTTCCGATTTTTCCTTCTATTACGAGTCTTGTAAACGGTGTGCCCGGACTTTCCCGAGTTCCGCAATTCGGATAGCACAGCAGTGAAATGTCGGCCTTGTATATGTCCGGCCCTATGTCGCGGCCAATCCGGCGGAATACTAATCCTGGATCTGTGAACTTTTCCAAATCTGATTGATTCAGTCCGCCTGCATTTATTATGCGCCCCGGCGCAATTGTGCCTTCGGACATTATCCTGCATGAGGCATTTACATTTGTCAGATAGACCTTTGCATCTTTCAGAATCTCCCCTTCGTAAGGCTTTCCCGTAAAATCACAGCTGATGCTGCGCAGAATAATTTCCGATGCGAGTTTTTCCAAATGGACAGCAACGGCTTTTCCCGGCAGGTTCCCGGCCGTAATGTCTGTTTCGGCACTCATGAACAGCCTGTCGCGCCGTTCTTCTTCAAGGTCTGCCATGACTTCTTGCAGTGCCTTATGTGAGTTAATATTTTTCCAGTCATTTCTTTCGCGGCCTGAATTTGCACATATCGCAACTTTCTTGTTTCCCTTGCGTGATGCTATTGCGACGATTCCTTCTTCGGTTTCGTTGAAACGCTGATAACAGTCAAGTCTGTGCAAGTTGTCATTATTGAATACGAATACATCCATACTTTCTATTTCCTCTTTCCGTTGCGTAAGGACAGCCACTCTCACCGGCTCCTCATATCCGGTGCCGGTGAAAGTCGCTTCCGTAGCAGGCTCGGGTGCATGGCACCCAAGCAGCAGTGCCGGGACAATTGATAGTAAGGCAGAACCCAGAACGGGCAGAAATGTCAGACACCGGAAAAAACCGGAAAGAGATTGATAGCTTATGAACGATTCCCGGCCTGTTTTATTTTCTGTATTCATTGTCTAAAAATTATAACTTATGCTTAGTGATATTCCTGATGTGTCAGGTCTGTTCTTATTAAGGTCTTCCGTCAGGCATAGATTATATGAAACCGTAATCAAAATGCCTTTCCATACGCAGAATGCGTAGCCTGCCGACAGCATTGCGTCCGTTCCGCCTGTTTCGTCGAATACCGCTCCCATTCCGACAAATGCTTTCCGGAATATGCAGTACGGCCAGTACCGGATTGACAGACTGCCGGTGCAACAGTGTGAGCCGGCAGCGGTGTTTACTGTTGCGCCGAATTCGGCATCATGTATCTCCTTTTCATTCAGGGCAGATAGCCTGAGCTGTCTGAAATCGGCCGTTATTCCGGCCTCTGCCGACCAATGTTCTGCAAATCCGTAGCCGAACTGCAGTCCGGCTGTTCCGTGCAATGCCAGTGCCGCATCTATTCCGGCCGTCATCTTCGGCGGCTTCTGTGCCGGGCATGGCACTGTCTGCCAGACTATGCAAACTATCATCATGAGGCGTTTCATTTTTTTCTGCAAATGTATGCGTGCCGGCCGTCACCATTGCAGGATATTAAAAAAGATTCACCGATTATTTATCTTTTTTAACATTTTAAAATAAATCTTTAATGTTTTTGGCAAAAAATGGTGCATCTTGTGGCTGTTTGCTATGATGTCATCAAATAATGCTTTATATTTGATGATAGAAAACAGGGATTCCATAATTGCGGGATCCCGGTGGAGAACAAAAATATTTTCTGTGTTTTATGAAAATTGGAAATTTATTCGGAAGATTGGCCGTACGTGAGCCTCAGTACGTGCCGTCATTTGCAAGGCAGGCAACCTATCTGCATCAGGCTGCCGATGCGCTTTGCCGTATGACGGAAACTGTGGACTGTGCTGAGTGGAAAGCTTTGGAGAAAGAGGTGAAAGCCTGTGAAGTACAGGGTGATGCCCTTCTGACGGAATTTTATGAGCAGCTTTACGAAAAGGTAATAACACCGATACGCAGGGCGGATTTGCAGACTATTGCCCTTAATATAGATGAGTTTCTTGACCGTATAAATGATTCGGCCAAGTCGTTTATGCTCTATCTGCCGGGCCGCATAGACCAGCAGCTGAAAGATCTTGCACAGTATATACGCTCGGAGTCAGAGGCTATCAAGTCCCTTGTATCCATGTTGGGAAGGATGCATGATCATGTGTCGCAGATAGTTATAGAGTGTGACAGGATTACGGAAATCGAACATGCCGCAGATGATTCATACGAAGAGTACATCGGCTTGATTTTCACCAATGAGAATAATGCCATCGAGCTTATGAAATACAAGAATATTGCAGAGACGCTTGAGGCTGCGACAGATGCAGGAAAGACAGTATCTGACAATATCAGAAAAATAATACTCAGGTATGTTGAATAATTGCATCGCTTATGGGAAAGAAAATCTGCGCCCTTACAATGGTAAGGAATGATGATTTCTACCTCCGCAGATGGGTCGCCTACTATGGGGCGGAGCTCGGGAGAGAGAATCTGTATGTATATCTTGACGGAAAAGACCAGGCAGTACCATCATGGTGCGACGGTGTGAATGTGACTGCCGTGGACAAGATTCCGGGACAGGTCGTGGAGGCTGAAAAGGGCCGCCTCAGCTTTCTGTCCGACAAGGCTGCTGAACTTCTCGGAAAGTATGATCTTGTGATAGGCACTGATGCAGATGAATTTCTCGTGCCGGATCCTGCATTGGGACTCTCGCTGTCTGAATATCTTGACAATGCTGACATAAATATCTCTGTTTCCGGTCTTGGTGTCGATGTCGGCCAGCATACCGGTGAAGAGGGTGACATACGTGACGATGACACATTTCTTAGCCAGAGACATTATGCAAGATTGTCCACGAGGTATACCAAACCATGTGTCATAGCGAAGCCAGTACGGTGGGGTTCAGGCTTTCACAGGATAAAAGGCCATAATTTCCATATAGGCAAGGACCTGTATCTGTTCCATTTCGGATATTTTGATCTCGGACGCATCAAGGCGCGTTTCGAAGATCCTTCCCGCAGGGCTGCCGGATGGACAAAGCATCTTGAGCGCAGGTCTAAGACCATCAGGCTTGTAACAGAAAGAAAGGCCGGGGACTGGGACAGGAGGACACGTTTCGCCCGTTTTATACAGACCGTTTTCAGACCGCCCTATGCCTGGAACAAGCCGGCTATGTTCGAGCTTGTCGTGATTGTACGCATACCGGAACGCTTCTCGAAGCTTGTCTGAAAGCAGAGATATAATAAAAACATCCCGCGCATTTGCAGGCTGCAAGAGCGCGGGATGTTTTTATTGTTATGCTCCGAAGTTGTCGTAAAGTATGTTCTCCGGCGGAACTCCGAGGCTGTCCAGAAGTTTTACTACTGACGCAACCATCATAGGAGGGCCGCACATGAGATAAAGGGCATCTTCCGGATTCTCGTGCTGCTTGAGATAGGTCTCGAACATTACGTTGTGGACGAAGCCGGCAACGTATGGCACACCTGCCTCGTCTGCAGCAGGGTCCGGACGGTCAAGCGCAAGGTGGAACTTGAAGTTAGGGAACTCGTTCTGGATTTCATTGTAGTCCTCAAGGTAGAATGCCTCTTTGAGACTGCGGGCTCCATAGAAGAAGTTGACCTTTCTTGAAGTCTTTTCCGTCTTGAACAGATGCATGATGTGGCTTCTCATAGGTGCCATGCCTGCACCTCCTCCGACAAAGATAAGTTCCTGGTCTGCAGGAAGATTCTTAGGGAGGAAGAACTCACCGTAAGGACCTGAGATTGTTATCTTGTCTCCAGGTTTGAGAGAGTAGATATATGACGAACATACGCCAGGATTGACATCAACCCACTTGCCTGCGGCCCTGTCGAAAGGAGGGGTTGCGATACGCACGTTGAGTTTGATTATGTCACCCTCTGCAGGATAGCAGGCCATTGAATATGCCCTTACGGTAGGAACAGTGTTCACCATCTTAAGGTTGAATACCCCCATCTTCTCCCAGTCGCCGCGGTACTGCTCGTCCACATCTATGTCTTTGTAGTCGACAGTAACGGCAGGAACATCGATCTGTATATATCCTCCTGACTGGAAATTGAGATGCTCTCCCTCAGGCAGTTTCACAACGAATTCCTTGATGAATGTTGCTACATTGTTGTTGGATATAACCTCACATTCCCACTTCCTTACGCTGAGAGCTGAAGCCGGAACTTCAACAGAGAGGTCTTCCTTTACCTTGACCTGACATCCGAGACGCCAGTTGTCGGCTATCTGCTTGCGGCTGAAAAAGCCTACCTCGGTAGGAAGTATCTCTCCGCCGCCTTCGGTAACACGGCACTTGCACTGTCCGCATGCTCCCTTTCCGCCGCAGGCAGACGGGAGGAAAATCTTCTGCTCGGCAAGTGTGGTGAGCAAGTTTCCGCCAGGGGTAACTTCAATCACCTTGCTTCCGTCATTGATGTTTATCTTTACTTTTCCCGATGGGGTCAGCTTTGCCTTTACAAACAGGAGAAGAGCCACCAGGATGAGTGTGATGATCACGAAAATGATCACAGAAAAAAGTATTGTCATCTGCATAGTCTATATCCTCCTGAATTAAAGCTGAATACCCATGAATGTCATGAATGCTATACCCATTAGACCTACGGTTATGAAAGTGATTCCGAGGCCTTTGAGCGGAGCCGGGACATGGGAGTACGCCATTTTTTCCCTTATGGCTGCAAGCGCTATGATTGCAAGCCACCAGCCGATACCTGATCCGAGGGCGTATGTAGCTGCTTCACCCACATTCGCGAAATCCCTTTCCTGCATGAACAGAGAGCCTCCGAGGATGGCGCAGTTCACTGCGATGAGAGGAAGGAAGATTCCGAGCTGCGAATACAGAGCCGGTGCGAATTTCTCCACTACCATTTCCACGATCTGAACGATTGCGGCAATCACTGCAATGAATACGATAAAGCTAAGGAAGCTCAGGTCAAGTCCGGCATAGCTTTCTCCAAGCCATTTGAGTGCACCTGGCTTCAGAAGATATTCATTGAGCAAATAGTTGATAGGGAGAGTCACCAGAAGCACGAAAACAACCGCAACACCCAAACCGTTGGCTGTCTTCACATTCTTTGATACCGCCAGATATGAGCACATGCCCAGGAAGTAGGCGAATATCATATTGTCAACAAAGATTGACTTTACGAACAAGCTAATATAATCTGCCATTTCTGATTCGAGTTAGTTGTTATTTCTCCTGAAGTTCCTTCTGTATGGACCTCTGTACCCAGATTATGCATCCGAGCAGAACCAGAGCCATAGGAGGAAGTATCATCAGTCCGTTGTTCATGTAGCCGAGATCGTAGAACGATTCCGGAATTATGCGGAAACCGAACAGGGTGCCGCTTCCGAGAAGTTCGCGGAAAAATGCCACAATCACGAGTATAAGTCCATATCCGATACCGTTTCCAAGACCGTCCATAAATGAGGCGAACGGCTTGTTGCCGAGGGCGAAGGCCTCGATACGTCCCATTACGATACAGTTGGTGATGATAAGTCCGATATAGACTGACAGTGTTTTGCTCACACTGTAAACGTATGCCTTGAGCACCTGGTCTACAAGGATTACCATAAGGGCAACCACAACGAGCTGCACGATGATGCGGATACGGTTAGGTATTGTGTTCCTCAGCAGGGAAGCGACAAGGCTTGACAGGGCAGTAACGATTGTCACAGACAACGCCATGACGCAGGCTCCTTTGAGCTGTACTGTAACAGCAAGTGAGGAACAGATGCCGAGGACAAGGACAGATATAGGGTTGCCCTTGAATATCGGATTCAAAAACGTCTCTTTAAAATCAAAGTCTTTCATATATGCTATTCCTCCACATTTTCTTTAGCCTCAGTTGCTGCTTCTGCGTTTTCGGCACAGTCAACGCTTTCAGTTTCCTCTGATACGTTTTCAGCATCTGCTGTCACGTCCTCAGAAGCGGCGTTCACTGCCTCGTCTGCCGTCTCAGTCGCTTTCGCAGCCTTGGAGAGGTATGGTTCATAGTATTTGGCCCAAGTGTTAATCGTCTTTCCGAGTGACTGTGAAGTGATTGTGGCACCGCTGATTGCGTCTACGCCGTTTGCAGCGCCTTTGGCTCCGCCTTTCACAACGTCAAATTTCACGTCACCGTCTCCGAATACTTTTCCAGGGAACTGGGCCTGGAAGAAAGGTTCGGTAATTTTGGCACCGAGTCCCGGAGTCTCGCTCTTGTGGTCGAACACTGCACCGGAGATGGTTTTTCCGTCTTTCCCGACTGCAATGTAGCCCCAGATAGGACCCCAGAGTCCTGCCCCATAGCAAGGGATAACCGTTATTTCCTTGCCGTTGATGTCAAGGATGTATACCGGAAGTTCAAGTGATTTAAGAAGTTCTGTCTGGCCGGCATCGATTTTTTTGATGATGTCGTTCTGCTTCTTAAGGTCAGAAGTAGTTGCAACCTGAATGTCGTTCACATTCTTCTTGCCCATGTCCATCTGTCCGTTCTCATTGCCGGTTCCGTCGACATAGAAGGCCTTTTTGATATTGGCAACGTACATTGCCATTACATCGGTGTCTTCCGTTATGCTGACGGACGGATCCGACTGTACGGCAGCCGTAAGAACCTGGGTAATGGTTTCCTTCTTTACGTTCTCGTCCTGCATAGGCTTGAGAGCCATGGCGGCGAAAGCCAAAACCGCAGCGACCACCACAACGAGGACAGTCGAATATATGACCGTATATGTATTACTGTTTGTATTCATACCTATAATATATTAAGCGATTTTAACCTTTTTTGCCCTTCTCTTGATTGAGCACTCTATTACATAATGGTCAATCAGAGGTGCGAATGTGTTCATGAGGAGAATTGCGAGCATCATTCCTTCAGGATACCCCGGATTCCAGAGGCGTACAGTCACTGCGAGGGCACCCACGAGGAAACCGTAGATCCACTTTCCGCATTCTGTCTGTGCCGATGTCACAGGGTCGGTTGCCATGAAGACTGTTCCGAAAAGGAAGCCTCCCATAACGAGCTGATAGTATCCGGGCAGATCAGTGGTTCCGGCAGCATAGCCGAGGTAGCCTATCGCAAGTCCTCCGAGAACTGATGAGAACATGATTTTCCAGCTTGCCACTCCTGTCCAGATGAGGATTACGGCACCGATGAGAATTGCTATGGCCGACGTCTCTCCGACGGCTCCCGGAATTGTGCCGATGAACATGTCCATAAAGCTTGTTTTTGCTGCAGCAAGGCCGTCAAGAGTCGGATGTGCAAGAGGCGTGGCTCCTGATACACCGTCTATAAGACCGTTTCCGGAAGCGTATGCGGTTCCTTCTGCCATATATCTTGTCATGCCGCCGGTCCAGATTGTGTCACCGGACATTTTGCTCGGATATGAGAAGAAGAGGAAGGCGCGTGCGATGAGGGCAGGATTCCAGATGTTCATGCCTGTGCCGCCGAATACCTCTTTGCCGATGAGAACGGCGAAGGCAACAGCGATTGCAAGCATCCAGAGAGGGACGTCCACTGGGACGATGAGCGGAATGAGCATTCCTGAAACGAGGTATCCCTCATTTACTTCGTGGCCCTTTATCTGTGCAGAAACGAACTCGATGCCGAGTCCTACGATATAAGAAACAAGATAAAGCGGAATTACTTTTACAATTCCGTACCATACTATGTTCCAGAAGCCCCATTCATTGAGGCCGAATGCGAGCTTGTGCTGGTATCCGACGTTCCAGATGCCGAAAAGCATTGCAGGCACAAGTGCCAGCACAACCATAATCATGACTCTCTTCAAATCGACGCAGTCCCTTACGTGTGCACCTCTGCGTGTAACCGTGTTCGGAACGAAAAGGAATGTCTCAAAGGCATCGAATGTCGAATGGAGGAATCCCAACTTGCCGCCTTTTTCAAAAGTCGGCTTGATTTTATCTGTCAATTTTCTTAATCCGTTCATAATTCAAGTCTTTAGCACATTTCTTTCAGCATAAGGGAAATGCCGTCTGTGATGATCTGCTGTATGTCGATTTTTGAAGGGCAGACGTATTCACAAAGCGCGAAGTCCTCCTCAAGCACCTCATAGATACCGAATTTCTCCATTTTGTCTATGTCCTGGGCAAGACAGGCCTTGAGCAGGTGCACCGGATAAAGATTCATAGGGAGAACCTTTCCGTAGACATCGCTCACTACAAAGGCCCTCGGACCTCCGTGCAGATTGGTGTCCATGTCATACTTTCTTTTCGGAGTGAGCCATGAGAAGTAAGTTCGTGATGAACTGAACTGGCTTAGTCTGACAGGCTTGGCCCATCCGAGAAGCTCATATTCGTTGCCTTCCTTGAGGATTGTGACCTGATTGTCGAAAAAGCCGAGGAAACCGTCTGGGCCGATATTCGTTCCTGTGAGGACATCACCGCTGACGAACCTGAGGTTCTCGGATGAGTCATAGAACTCGCTGATGTCTTTCATGGAGATGCCCGGATAACCCTCGACGTATGCAGGGTTGATGGCTTTAGGGCCTGTCACTGCAATTTTTCTCCTGAGATTGTATTTTCCCGTATTGAACAGTTTGCCTATGGCTGCAAGCATCATGAGAGATACTGTCCATACTGTCTCTCCTTTCCTTATCGGGCAGACATTGTGAATCTGCACTCCGACATTTCCTGCAGGATGCGGGCCGCAGAATGTGTGCATGATGACATTCTCGAGCTTGTGGAACGGTGTGCCGGAGTAGTTCTCGGCATTGAGTGACAGATGGATTCCGCCGCCCGTAAGTTTCCCGAGGGCGTTTACGGCAGTCTGGATGTCGTTGAGCTCGTCTTCGAGCACGAATTCAGGATTTGCGGCCAGAGGTGCCGTAGAGAATGCTGACACGAAGATTGCCTTCGGTTTTACCTGAGGGTCGGCTATGATTCCGTAAGGTCTCTGTACGAGTGACGGCCACAAACCGGATTTCAGCAGGGCCTCGCGGATCTGGTCTGCCGACATTGCCGACACTTTCCTGACTCCGAAGTCAACATACTCCTGCTTTGCATCTGCTTTGATGCGTACCTCAAGCAACTTTCTCTTTTCGCCTCTTACAACCTCTGCAACTGTTCCGCTGACAGGGGACGTGAAGAGGATTTCCTGAGACATCTTGTCTGCCAAGACCGGTGAACCTGCGAGGACCTTGTCGCCTTCCCTGACCAGAAGTTTCGGAACGAGACCTCTGAAGTCTGTCGGTTTGACGGCCACAACGTCAGGAACAATCACTTTCCTGGTGATTTGGGCGGCCGCTCCTGAGATAGGAATGTCCAGTCCCTTTTTCAAATAGATGTTGTTTGACATTATATAAACCGTTTTGAGTTTTTTATTCAAAAATCGCCCGCGAAGATAATGTTTTTTTTCCTATTTTTGCGCCCGTTATGGAAAATAAATGTCTTGCTATATTAGAGGGACTGAACAGTGTGCAGAAGCAGGCTGTCAGTTGTGTGGACGGGCCGGTGCTGATCGTGGCGGGTGCGGGGTCGGGAAAGACCAGAGTGCTGACAAGCAGGATTGCCTATATTCTTGAAAGCGGCTGCGATCCGTCGAGGATACTTGCCCTTACATTCACGAAGAAGGCGGCCTCGGAGATGAAGGAGAGAATTGCGCTTATGGTCGGTGAAAGGAGGGCGAGAAAGCTCTATATGGGAACATTCCACTCTGTTTTCATACGCTTCCTGAGGGAATTTGCTGAATCGCTCGGCTATCCTTCCGGGTTTACCATATATGATACGGGAGATTCCGTGAGTGCGATAAAGACCTGTGTAAAGGAACTCCAGCTGGATGACAAAGTTTACAAGCCTAAGGATGTGCTGTCACGCATCTCAATGGCCAAGAATAATCTTGTCACGCCTTCTGCGTACAGGAGGAATGCAGCTGCATTGCAGAATGACGCATCTTCCAAAAAGCCGAGGATCTGCGACATATATGAATTGTATGCCTCCAAATGCCGTCAGGCAGGTGTCATGGATTTCGATGACATACTTTTGAACATGAACATTCTGTTGCGCGACAACCCTGAGGCTGTGGCATCGGTGGCCGGCCGTTTTGACTATATAATGGTCGACGAGTACCAGGACACAAATTTCGCACAGTACATTATTCTCAAAAAACTCAGTCAGCCGCATGGAAACCTCTGCGTCGTCGGAGATGATTCACAGTCGATATATGCATTCCGCGGGGCGAAGATAGAGAATATACTCAATTTCAAGAAAGATTATCCGGACCACCATATCTTCCGTCTCGAGCAGAACTACCGTTCGACAAAGATAATTGTGGATGCCGCCAATTCCGTGATTGCAAAGAATACGGCCAGGATTCCGAAGGAATGTTATTCAATGGGGGATACAGGCGAAAAAATCAGACTTATACAGGCATATACCGAACAGGAGGAGGCCTTTCTTGTAGCGTCTTCTATTGTGTCCAGGATTCATTCCGATTCTGCACAATATCAGGATTTCGCAATATTGTATCGTACAAATTCGCAGTCGCGTGCCCTGGAGGAGGCATTGCGCAAAAGGAATATTCCGTATGTGATATATTCCGGCAACTCTTTTTTCGACAGGGCAGAGGTCAAGGACATGATGGCATATCTTAAACTTGCTGTCAACCTTAATGATGACGAGTCTTTCAAACGGATTGTGAACAAGCCTGTCCGCGGAATCGGCAATACATCTATGGAGGCATTGGCTAATGCGGCTGTTGCGCATCAGACCTCACTGTTCAAGGCCGCTTTTCTTGATGACATTGAGGCTTTCGGGCTTAAGCCGCCTGCCGTGAAGAAAATACGGGAATTCTGCGAGATGATGAACAGACTGTGTCTCCGTGTACCGAAAGAGGACGCATACGATGTTGCGGCGGCAATTGCAATGGAGTCCGGACTTCTTGCATTTTACCGGGAGGACAAGAGCATAGAAGGGCAGGCACGCACGGCCAATGTCGAGGAACTTCTTAACAGTGTCAAGAATTTCATTGAGGAAAAGCGCAGCGAGATGTTCGAGGATATGCAGGCAGACGGTCTTGTGGAGGAAGGTGTGGAACTTGCCGCTTCTGATCTGCCGGTTGTGACTTTGGATGACTATCTTGAAAATGTGTCGCTTCTCAGTGCAGTGGATATGGAAGATGATGAGAACGGTTCAAACAAGGTGACTCTGATGACTGTGCATTCATCAAAGGGACTTGAATTTCCGTATGTGTTTGTGTGCGGACTCGAAGAAAACATCTTTCCTTTGGGAGGATTTCTTGCTTCCGAGAGTGAAATCGAAGAAGAAAGACGTCTTTTTTATGTGGCCGTGACACGTGCAAAAAAAGCTGTGTCCCTGTCATTCGCCCAGACAAGGACACGAAACGGCAAGCATGAGTCCAATTCTCCGAGCCGTTTTGTCAGGGAAATCGATATGCAATACATTGCCAATCCTCTTACTACGGATATGGCATCAGAGGAAATCGGCGCCGGACAAAAGTTTTCCGGAAACTGGCAGCGGCAAGCCTGGCCGAAGAAGCCTGGCTATGCCTATGGGATGTCTTCGCGTCCGGAGACCACAAGGAAAACCTCTGCATCCTCTACTTCATCCGGAATTTCTGCGAAACCGGCTGCCGCCCCGCGCCCTGCCGCTCCAAGCCCGCGTCCGGTGCCTCCGCGTGTCCCGGATGCTGATTTTGAGCCGACTCCGATTTTACAGCTCAGGGCAGGGCAGAGAATCGAGCATAACCGTTTCGGTTTCGGAAATATTATTGAAATTACCGGAAGTGTCGCTGACTTGAAGGCTAAAATTACATTTGACAGCTATGGAGAAAAGATTTTGATACTTAAATATGCCAAAATACGTGTCGTCAATGTTGCGGAATGATGAAATATTTGTATCTTTGCATTGAAGTTTTTCATAGTTTAAGTTTAGGTTAAGTAGCGGGGCAGTTCACATTCTGTGTGCTGGCCCGTGAAAATTTTTATACCCATACACATAAAAAACAGAAAAACTTGCACTAAAAAACAGAAAAATATTTTTATTTCTTTTTCTTAAACTGTTTTTCGCTCCGCTCGTATACATTTGCCCTGTCCGCGATATTGCGGCAATTAAGATATGAGGAGAACGAATTATGAAAAGAAAAAAATCCGGTCTGCCGTTAATGGCAGCATCTGTTGTGGCTTTGTCAGTGTTTTGTTGTCTGTCCGCGTCCTGTGATTTGCTGGGCAGCCACGGTAATGATGAAGGAGAATTGCGGATAACATTTTTGCCTGTCAGTGCTGAGGAGACAAGGGCGGGAGAGGATATTCCTGACACTTGCGGCTTCATGCTGACTGTGGCTGATTCAAAGGGACAGGTCATATATGACGGCCTGTTCGGCAATTGTCCCGAATCTCTTATGGTAAAAGAGGGAAGCTATTCTGTAAGTGCGGTGTCATGTGTCTTTGGAAAACCTGCATTTTCCTCTCCGCAGTACGGTGATGAACAATGTGTTGTAGTACCTCGCGGCGGTACTGCGGATGTCCGGCTCGAGTGCAGGCAGATGAATTCGGGAATACGTCTGAAAATAGCTTCTGAATTTTTGGATGCCTATCCGGACGGCGTGCTGTTTCTCAGCTCCGGCGAGGGCAAGCTGATGTATTCATACCGCGAGAAAAGGATTGCCTATTTCAATCCGGGAAGTGTGTCCCTTGTGCTTAGTGACGGAGGTAAAGACAGGACTCTGATGAGCAGGACTCTTATGCCTCAGGAGATTCTTACGCTCGGTGTCAGTGTCGCATCTTCCGGTGCTTCTTCTCCAAATGCATCCGGAGGCATAGCAATAGCTCTGGATACCGCGCGTATTTGGATCGATGACAATTATGTGATTGGCGGCAAGCCCGGAGGAGGCGGAGGAGCTTCTGACGCAATGACAGTGCAGCAGGCCCTTGAGTCAGTCGGAGAGGGTGATGTGTGGGTTTGCGGCTATGTCGTTGGAGGAGACCTGACGTCTGCTTCTGCTTCCTTTTCCGCCCCATTTGAATCCAAGACAAATATTCTGCTCGGGCCGCGCTCCGGGACATCTTCCAAAGCATCCTGCCTGTCCGTACAATTACCTGCCGGCGAAATTCGTGAGGCCCTGAATCTTGTGGACAATCCCGGCCTTCTCGGTAAGAAAGTCTGTGTACGCGGCGATATTGTAGCTGCCTATTACGGCATTCCAGGCATGAAGAATCTTACTGCTTATGATGTCCCGTAATGGCTTGTCCGTTCTTGGGGAGCGTCCTGTAAAAAAAACAAGGGTGACCGAAAAATCAGAATAACTCTCTGATAATTGAAAATCTGATGACAATGGCGAGGTAGCCCACATATAAAAATGAGAAAAAGGGGCTTGACTAATATTTTTTAGTCTGCCCCTCTGTTTTACAGATTTATGCTTTATTACTGCTCGTCGACTCCCTGGTCATCGGCACTGTTCTGAGGACCTGCCTGTCCGTTGAATGGACCCTGTCCGGCCTGGCCTGCCTGTGCGGCTTTGGCCATATCCTCTGATGCTGCATGCCAGGCTGCCTCGAGTTCTGCATTGTATTTGTCTATGTCAGCGATGTTCTGGCTCTTGACAGCTTCCTTGAGGCTGTTCATTGCAGTTTCGATGGCATTCTTCTTCTCTGCCGGAATCTTGTCACCATACTCCTTGAGGTTCTTTTCGGTCTGGAAGCACATCGCATCTGCATTGTTGATTTTCTCGATGCGCTCTTTCTCGGCCTTGTCGGCAGCTTCATTGGCCTTTGCCTCGTCCCTCATCCTCTGGATTTCCTCCTCGGAGAGTCCTGACGATGCTTCGATTCGGATATTCTGCTCTTTGCCTGTAGCCTTGTCCTTTGCCGATACATTCAGGATACCGTTGGCGTCGATGTCGAATGTAACTTCAATCTGAGGCACGCCTCTTGGCGCAGGTGCGATTCCGTCAAGGATGAACTTGCCGATGAGCTTGTTGTCCTTTGCCATAGGACGCTCTCCCTGAAGGACATGCACATCTACTGCAGGCTGGTTGTCCGCTGCTGTAGAGAATACCTGTGACTTTTTGGTCGGAATGGTCGTGTTTGCCTCGATGAGTTTCGTCATCACTCCTCCGAGGGTCTCGATTCCGAGAGAAAGCGGGGTCACATCGAGAAGAAGCACGTCTTTGACGTCTCCGGCAAGTACACCGCCCTGGATGGCCGCTCCGACAGCCACTACCTCGTCAGGGTTCACGCTCTTGTTAGGAGTCTTTCCGAAGAACTTCTCTACGATAGCCTGGATTGCAGGAATACGTGTCGAACCTCCTACAAGAAGAACTTCGTCGATGTCTGATGCACTCAGACCTGCATCCTGGAGCGCCTTGCGGCAAGGCGCGATTGTCCTCTGGATGAGAGAGTCTGCGAGCTGCTCGAATTTTGCCCTGGAGAGGGTCTTCACAAGATGTTTCGGAACACCGTCAACAGGCATAATGTAAGGCAGGTTTATTTCTGTGCTGGCCTGGCTTGAGAGCTCTATCTTTGCTTTCTCGGCAGCCTCTTTCAGCCTCTGAAGGGCCATAGGGTCTTTCTTGAGGTCGATACCTCCGTTCTCGGCTGCAAATTCAGCTGCGAGCCAGTCGATGATTACCTGGTCGAAGTCATCTCCTCCGAGGTGTGTGTCACCGTTAGTTGAAAGTACTTCGAATACCCCGTCTCCAAGTTCCATGATGGATATATCGAATGTACCTCCTCCAAGGTCATACACTGCGACCTTCATGTCTTTGTTCTTCTTGTCAAGACCGTATGCGAGAGCCGCTGCCGTAGGCTCGTTGATAATGCGCTTTACATCGAGACCTGCAATCTTTCCTGCCTCTTTTGTGGCCTGGCGCTGAGAGTCTGAGAAGTATGCCGGCACTGTGATGACAGCTTCCGTAACTTCCTGTCTGAGGTATTCCTCGGCCGTTTTCTTCATTTTCTGGAGAATCATAGCCGAAATCTCCTGCGGAGTGTAAAGACGTCCGTCGATGTCCACTCTCGGAGTGTTGTTTTCTCCCTTTACGACTTTGTAAGGCATTCTTTCGATTTCCTTGCCCACCTGGTCGTAGGTCTCTCCCATGAATCTCTTGATAGAGAAGATGGTCTTGTGAGGATTGGTGATGGCCTGGCGTTTTGCCGGGTTTCCAATTTTCCTTTCGCCTCCGTCAGTGAAGGCCACTACAGAAGGTGTTGTCCTCTGTCCCTCATTGTTGATGATGACGGTAGGCTCGTTTCCTTCCATTACAGCCACGCATGAGTTCGTGGTTCCAAGGTCAATTCCAATAATTTTTCCCATAATATTATCTCCTATTTTTAAATTTCATTTGTTTGTCGTTTCGCGACGGTCATGCTATTATCGAAACTTGTGCCAAGCTGCGACAAATGTGAATGTATGTCAAAATGTCAGTTTTTTCATGACACACCGATTTAAGAAATGACAAGATTTGCTAATTTTGCACTTTCATTTATCTTAAATTGCGAGGAAAATAATGGAGATGACATATCGCAGACTTTCGGCAGAGGAATTCGCCGACCTTGAATCACGTATATTGTATGAGGACAACCATCTTTTGATAATAAACAAGAAAGTTGGAGAGATTGTACAGGGCGACAAGACTGGTGACGAACCTGTGAGCGAAAAATACAAGGCATTCATAGCGCAGCGTGATTCCAAGCCGGGACAGGTGTTTGTCGGTCTTCCGCACCGCCTTGACCGTCCTGTCAGCGGTATTACTGTCCTTGCCAAGACATCTAAAGCCCTTGAACGGCTCGGAGCAATGTTCCGTGATTCCCAGGTGCACAAATTCTATTGGGCGCTTGTTTGCAATGAACCGGCACAGGCCGAGGGACTTCTGGAAGACATGCTTTGGAGGGACGAGAAACAGAACAAGTCATTCGTGTGCCGTCCAGGTTCTCTCCGGAAGGGTGCCAAGGATGCCAGACTGAGGTACAAAAAACTGTGCCTGACCGACCGCTATTGCCTGGTTGAGGTAGAACTTATGACTGGACGTCATCATCAGATCCGCTGTCAGCTTGCAAATATTGGCTGCCGGATAAAAGGCGATCTCAAATATGGCGCACCGCGTTCAAATCCTGACGGCGGCATTTGTCTCCATGCCAGAAGGGTGTCTTTTGTGCATCCGGTCAAGAAAGTTCATGTTACCGTGGAAGCACCACTACCGTCTTCCTGGAAAGGTATACCTGAGGAACTGACACGGACAGCTCCGGCCATTCTCTGAGAAATTGTCTGTATTTATTTCTCCAGACGGCCGCGCTTGTCCTGATTATGGCTGTTCGGGGGTCGCGCTTATGATGCTGGACGGGGCATATCCCCATAATGGCCGACTATTCGCGGGAGATTTTTCCGTGGCTCGACATGGGCTCAGGTACAGGCTATGACCCCGTTTCCGGCGTTCCTGTCATAAGGGCTTCGCTACCTGTGCTGTTCTCATGGTAAATTGCGGATTTTCAATTTGGTGGCATTGGAAAAATGTCACTTTTTGTTGATTTATTTTGAAAAAGTTTACGAAATCAAATGTTATTTGCATCTTTGTAATGCAATCAGATGAGAGTTCATTGAAATAAAAAGGTTAAAGGGCTTCATCAAATTACAAAGCAAGCCCCCTAACATTCAACCCGTTTTGATATGAAGTTCAAGATTATCATCAAAATCGGCAAGATTAGGATTGGGATTTCAAATTATTAAAATCAACCTAATCCCGGAGGGCAGGGGTTGCACCCCCCTGCCCTTACTGGGTTGAAGTGCAAAAATAAAGATAATTATGGAAGATGCAAAAAAAACATGGGGAGGAACGCGGACAGGAGCCGGGCGCAAGGCCAAGGACGGGGCTGTAAAAGTGCAGCTGAGCTGCAAGGTCGCCCCGGATGTGTTCGAGACAATCAAGGGACAGGCTGAGGCCAAAGGCGTATCGCTTGGCAAAATCGTTGAGGAACTTTGCCGGAATTTTGCGAGTGGGAGTTGTTGACTTGCCGGTAGAGCAAATGAAAGGGGCAGACTAAAAAGTATCCGTCCATCCCCTTCGTCCACGTTTTTCGGTGCGGTGAGTCTCGTCCCTGTCACCGAATTTTCAATTCTCAGAGAGTTATTCTGGCTTTTTAGTCTTTTTCGTTTAATACGAAGTCAATGATGCTCCGGTTGGCCTCATCGGCATTCCTCCGGTCAAATATTTATTATATATTAAATGTCTCTGACACGTGACCGGACCGATTTTCTTTTTGACCATGCTCATCCGGCACAGGAAATCCTGGTAATTGGCTCTCCCATCTATTATGTTAAGCATGTGGCTTTTGCCCCTGTATATTATGTTCATTGCCTTCGAGGTCGCCTTGATCCCGGTGGAATATAAGGCCGTCCTGCTTTGCAGACATAGTGAGATTTTTACCTGTGAAGCCATTCCGGAGTTGACGTTACGTGTGTCAAGATATAGTTTTGGCATTGCCATTTCATGCAGGTATTATGCAGGTGATTGTGCAGGCGAAACAGTGCAAAAGGGCTGTTTGGAAAACGGCAGTACTGAAAAGTTGTGCTTCATTCCTGAAAATGCCTGTTTTGGGGAACAATCGTGCAGAACAGTCGTGTTTTGTTCCCGAAATGCCTTGTTTTGGGAACAATCGTGCAGAACAGTCGTGTTTTGTTCCCGAAAGTGCCTGTTTTGGGAACAATCGTGCAGAACAGTCGTATTTCGTTCCCGAAATGCCCGTTTTTGGGGAACGATTGTACAGAAAAATTGTGCTTTGTTCCCAGAACGGTGCAAAAAGATGCAAAAAAGTGCAATGTTTCGCTTTTTTTTATTGCGATTTACATTGCACTTTGTGATTTTGATGAAAGATATCAAGGGGTAAAGTCTTGATATTTAGCACCTTTCTCTTTGGAGCGGAAAACGGGATTCGAACCCGCGGCCCTCAGCTTGGGAAGCTGATGCTCTACCGACTGAGCTATTTCCGCAAATATGTTCTGCAAAGATATGCAAAAATCCGATATTGCCGCCAATCATACCGAATATTTTTGAAGGCCGGGGGATAAAACCCTACGTTCCTCAAAGCCTGAGACTGTAAATGTACATCACAATGAAAACTGTGACCTACACAATAAAAACAGACATTGTTCCGATTTTTTGCCTGCAGAATGAGGAAAAATGATTACTTTTACAGATTGTTACGGCCGGCATGCCTGCCGTAGACTGCGGCAGAATGCATGTTTTGCCGTCACTTGATTGGTAATCAAAACAGTTTCATACATGAACAACAATGCATTAATGAATCTTGCAGCCGACAATATACGTATTTTGGCTGCCTCAATGGTAGAAAAAGCAAAATCAGGCCACCCGGGCGGTGCAATGGGAGGCGCAGACTTTATCAATGTTCTGTATTCAGAATATCTTCAGTACGATCCGGACTGTCCGCAGTGGAAGGGACGCGACCGTTTTTTCCTCGATCCGGGACACATGGCGCCTATGCTTTATGCCCAGCTTGCCCTTGCCGGCAAATTCTCATTGGAAGAGCTTCAGCAGCTGCGCCAGTGGGGTTCTCCGACGCCTGGACATCCTGAGGTAAACGTTGCAAGAGGAATCGAGAACACTTCCGGCCCTCTCGGACAGGGACATGTATTTGCCGTAGGTGCTGCCATTTCTGCAAAATTCCTTGCAGCGCGTACAGGAAACCCTCTTTTTGCAAAAGAAACAATTTACGCATATATATCAGACGGAGGCATACAGGAAGAAATCTCGCAGGGAGCAGGCCGCATTGCAGGCACACTCGGACTGGACAACCTGATAATGTTCTATGACTCCAATGAAATACAGCTTTCAACGGAATGTGGTGACGTTTCTTCTGAAAATACAGCCATGAAATACCGTGCCTGGGGATGGAATGTTTTGGAAATAAACGGTAATGACTGTGATGAAATTCGCAGGGCACTTGATGCAGCCAAGGCGGAGAACGAGCGTCCGACACTCATCATCGGAAAATGTGTAATGGGAAAAGGCGCAAGAAAAGACGACAATTCATCATACGAAAGAAACTGCAAGACCCATGGTGCTCCTCTTGGAGGCGATGCGTACAGGAACACTATCATCAACCTCGGAGGAAATCCGGACGATCCTTTCAGGATTAATGATGAGGTACGCGAACTTTATGCAAAACGTGCTGATGAACTGAGGCAGATTGTCGCCGGACGTGCCGCAGAAGAGGCTGCATGGGCCGAAGCCAATCCTAAAATGGCTGCCGATGTCGAAAAATGGTTCAGCGGTGCAGCTCCTGAAATAGACTGGAGCGCAATTTCGCAGAAAGCCGGAGCCGCTACAAGAAATGCTTCGGCAACCGTGCTCGGGCTGCTTGCGGAACAGGTACCTAACATGATTTGTGCATCTGCCGACCTCTCAAACTCAGACAAGACAGACGGCTTCCTCAAAAAGACCGCCTCTTTTGTCAAAGGCGATTTCAGCGGAGCATTCTTCCAGGCGGGTGTGGCTGAACTTACCATGGCATGCTGCTGTATCGGAATGGTTCTGCATGGCGGTGTGATTGCAGCCTGCGGTACATTCTTCGTTTTCTCAGACTATATGAAGCCGGCAGTGCGTATGGCTGCCCTTATGGAGCTTCCGGTGAAATTCATCTGGTCGCACGACGCATTCCGTGTGGGAGAGGACGGGCCTACCCATGAGCCTGTCGAGCAGGAGGCGCAGATCCGTCTTATGGAAAAGCTCAAAAACCACAGCGGGAAAAATTCAATGCTTGTACTCCGTCCTGCTGATGCCGAGGAAACTACAGAGTGCTGGAAACTGGCTATGGAAAACACATCGTCACCTACCGGACTCATATTTTCACGTCAGAACATAGATATGCTTCCTCAGGGCAATGATTATTCACAGGCCGCAAAAGGAGCATATATCGTGGCCGGTTCCGACAATGACCCTGACGTGATTCTCGTGGCTTCCGGTTCCGAAGTCTCCACTTTGGCAGCAGGCGCAGAGATTCTCAGAAAGGACGGAGTGAAAGTGCGCATCGTAAGCTGTCCTTCGGAGGGACTTTTCCGCAGCCAGAGCGAGGAGTATCAGCAGAGCGTTTTGCCGGCCGGAGCCAAAATATTCGGACTTACTGCCGGCTTGCCTGTCAATCTCCTCGGACTTGTAGGTGCCTGCGGAAAAGTTTTCGGACTCGAGAGCTTCGGTTTCTCCGCTCCATATAAAGTCCTGGATGAAAAACTCGGCTTCACTGCCCGAAACGTTTATGAACAGGTAAAGAAAATGTTATAAATTTTCTCAAAACTGCAAACATAAAACTTTGAACCTAAATTAAATTATGAAACTTCGACATTTTGTTATGCTTCTGCTTCCTGTGCTGGCTTCCTGCTCACAGGAAGTGGTGCATGATGAATCCGGTGTCACCGTCAAAGTCGCTCAGGCCGTAAAGGCCGTACCGGCTGACAATGTTGCCAATGCAGCCAAAAGAGGGCCTGCATTGGTGCGTCTTGAGGTGCGCGGAGATAAAATCATTCATGTGACAGCCACTCCTGACCGGAAATTCAAAAAGCGCAAAAGCCTTGTCGTGCTTCCGGAAGACTCCGGAACTCCGTTTGCCTGTGTGCGCAAAGGAGATACGGTCATATTGTCGACTGCTTCACTGACAGCCAATGTCCTTGTGTCCACCGGAGAAGTATGGTTCTCTGACAGGGACGGAAAAATTATCCTCAAAGAAACGCCAGGGGGCGGAAAGACCTTTGCCCCGATTGAAGTCGAGGGAAAAAAAGGATATTCATTCACGCAGACATTCTATTCTCCGGATGACGAGGCTATGTACGGTCTTGGACAGCATCAGTCCGATGAATTCAACTACAAGAACAGGAACGAGGAACTTTTCCAGTACAACACGAAAGTTTCCATACCTTTTATAGTCTCTACAAAAGGCTACGGCCTGTTGATGGACAGCTATTCGCTTATGCGTTTCGGCAATCCTCAGCCGTACAGCCAGCTCCCCGAGATTTTCCGTCTGTATGACAAAAATGGAAAAGAAGGCTGTCTTACAGGTACATACGTGCCTGAAAACGGAGAAACCATAGTGCGTGACGAGCCGCAGATTTATTTTGAGCATCTCATCGCTCCGGAAATGGAAAAGGTCATTAATCTTCCCGAAGGCTTTCTTTTCATGAATTCCTCAGTGACCTACGAAGGGTATATCGAAGCTCCGGAGACAGGTAACTATCGTTTTATCTTATATTATGCAGGTTATATCTCCGTTTCCATGGGAGGGGAGACCGTTGTGCCGGAACGCTGGAGGACGGCATGGAATCCGAATGCCTACAAATTCGCCGTCCATCTCAATGCCGGAGAAAAAGTGCCTGTCAGAATAGACTGGAAGCCAGACGGCTATGTGTCGTATTGCGGTCTGAGAGCCTATCCGCCTGCCTTGGAGGAAGAAAAAAACTCACATTCATGGTGGAGCGAAATGTCTGACTGCCTTGACTATTGGTTCATAGCCGGTGACGATATGGACGAAATCATATCCGGTTACCGCACTGTTACGGGCAAAGCTCCTGTGATGCCGAAATGGGCGATGGGCTACTGGCAGAGCCGTGAACGTTACAAGACCTCTACGGAAATGATCGAGGCGCTGGAGGGATTCCGCAAAAGAAACATACCGATAGACAATATCGTGATGGACTGGAGCCACTGGCCGGAGGCGGAATGGGGAAGCCACGAATTTGATAAAGAGCGTTTCCCGGATCCTAAGGCTATGGCCGATTCAATCCATGCCATGCACGGCAGGATGATGATTTCTGTCTGGCCCAAATTCTATGTGGGTACGGAACATTACAATGAGTTCGACCGCAGCGGCTGGATGTACACCAGGGCGTACGAAGACGGGGTGCGCGACTGGATAGGGCCGGGATATCTGTACGGCTTCTACGATGCCTACGACCCGGATGCCCGCAAGCTGTTCTGGGAGCAGATGTACGAGCATTATTATCCGCTCGGAATCGATGCCTGGTGGATGGATGCCTCCGAGCCGAATGTGCGCGACTGTACCGATATGGATTACAGGAAGGCCCTGTGCGGACCGACGGCCCTTGGCCCTTCGACTGAATATTTCAATGCCTACGCCCTGATGAACGCCGATGCGATTTACAACGGCCAGAGGACTGTTGACGGAAACAGGAGAGTTTTCCTGCTCACACGTTCCGGTTTTGCCGGCCTGCAGAGATATTCGACTGCCACGTGGAGCGGCGACATAGGAACACGCTGGGAGGATATGAAGGCCCAGATTTCCGCCGGACTTAATTTCGCCATAAGCGGAATACCTTACTGGACAATGGATATAGGCGGATTTTGCGTGGAGAACAGATATGTTGAAGGACAGAATGTATGGAATGCCGCAGGTATCGAGAACGGGGATATGAAGGAATGGCGTGAACTCAATGCCCGCTGGTTCCAATTCGGTGCATTTGTTCCTCTGTACCGTGCGCATGGCCAGTATCCGTTCCGCGAGCCGTGGGAAATCGCCCCGGAGGGGCATCCTGCATATGAGTCTATAGTCTGGTATACCAAGCTCAGGTACAGGCTCATGCCATATATCTATTCCCTTGCAGGAATGACGTGGACTGATGATTATACTATAATGCGTCCTCTTGTGATGGACTTCGCTGGTGACATTGATGTATATAATACAGGTGACGAATATATGTTCGGGCCGTCATTTCTTGTCGCTCCGGTATATGAGTACGGGGCACGGAGCAGGAGCGTTTATCTGCCGTCCTGCGGAGGATGGTATGATTTCTATACAGGGAAATTCGAGGAGGGAGGACACAGCGTGTGTGCCGATGCACCTTACGGCAGGATGCCTCTGTATGTGCGTGCCGGTTCGGTTGTTCCGATCGGACCTGATATGCAGTACTCAGATGAGAAGTCTGCCGATGTCATTGACGTTTATGTATATATGGGTGATGACGGACATTTTGCGCTCTATGAAGATGAGGGCGTGAACTACAATTATGAGAAAGGACTGTATTCTGTCATTGATTTTCGTTATGACGATGCAGCCCGCACACTGACGGTAGGCGACAGGAAGGGGGAATTTCCGGGGATGCTCCGTGAGAGGATTTTCCGCATCTTCCCGGTATCGAAGGACGGAGATGCAGCGGGTGTGGAGGTTAAATATGACGGTTCTTCCATGACTGTGAGACTGTGATTCTGCATCCGGGAAATAGCCTCGTGAAAAAATGAAATGTGCGGAAAGAAAGTTTTGCGTTCCGCACATGCCTTGAAATAATGAATAATTTGTGAAATGTGTTATAGGTTATGTATCTGTTAGGTTATGACATAGGCAGCTCGTCAGTGAAGGCGAGCATAGTGGATGCCCAGTCAGGCAATTGTGCCGCATCCGCATTTTTCCCAAAGTCCGAGGCCGCCATAATAGCGCACAAGAGCGGTTGGGCTGAGCAGGAACCTGCTTCATGGTGGGACAATCTCAAACTTGCTACAGCCGCCGTACTCGAGCAGGCAGGCGTTTCGCCTAAAGACATTGGTGCAATAGGCATTTCTTACCAGATGCACGGACTTGTGTGCGTGGACAAAGACATGAATGTCCTGCGTCCTTCCATAATATGGTGCGACTCCCGGGCCGTGCCATACGGCAACCGTGCCTTTGCTGAAATTGGAAACGAAAAATGCCTGTCCCATCTTCTTAATTCTCCAGGGAACTTTACAGCATCGAAACTTGCATGGGTCAGAGAGAACGAACCTGAACTGTATTCCAGAATATACAAAATAATGCTGCCGGGAGACTACATTGCGATGAAACTCACCGGTGAAATCTGCACGACAGTTTCCGGCTTGTCAGAAGGAATGTTCTGGGATTTCCGTGAAAATGCTCCGGCAGGTTTCCTCCTTGACTATTACGGTATAGATCCGTCGCTGCTTGCTCCTGTGCGTCCGACGTTCTCTGAGCAGGGACGTGTCAGTGCAAAAGCTGCAGGGGAACTTGGTCTTGCGGCAGGAATACCTGTGACTTACCGTGCTGGCGACCAACCAAACAATGCCTTGTCACTCAATGTTTTCAATCCCGGTGAGATTGCTTCTACAGCAGGAACTTCAGGTGTTGTATATGGCGTCCTCGGCCAGGTGGCTTACGATCCGGAATCAAGGGTCAATACTTTTGCCCATGTCAATCATACGGCTGAGGAAGCACGCCTCGGAGTGCTTTTATGCATAAACGGAACAGGCATACTTAATTCGTGGATGAGGTGCAATGTCGCTCCGGAATCAATGTCATACGCAGACATGAACAATCTTGCGGCGACAGTTCCTGTCGGAAGCGGGGGAGTCTGCATACTTCCGTTCGGAAACGGTGCGGAGCGGATGCTCGGCAACAAAGAGTCCGGCTGTTCTGTTCATGGTGTCAATTTCAATATGCATGACAGGGCGCATCTTTTGCGTGCCGCGCAGGAGGGCATAGTATTCTCTTTCAGGTATGGCATAGACATAATGGAACAGATGGGAATGAATGTAAAGAAAATTCATGCAGGCTATGCCAATATGTTCCTTAGCCCTGTTTTCCGCGATACTCTTGCGGGTGTGACCGGAGCAGTGATCGAACTTTACGATACAGACGGCTCTGTCGGTGCCGCAAGGGGGGCCGGAATAGGTGCAGGCATATACAAGGACAACAATGAGGCATTCTCCACTTTGGCGAGGCTGTCGGTAATAGAGCCGTCCATGGCCGATTCCGGAGTCTACAGTGAAGCCTACGAAAGATGGAAATCATATTTAAAGTTTATATAATAACCAATAAAATAATGAATTATGGCAAACAAAGAATTTTTTCCGGGTATCGGTAAAATCCGGTTTGAGGGTAAAGAAAGCCGCAATCCTATGGCTTTCCGCTACTATAATGCAGAGAAGGTCGTTCTCGGCAAGAAGATGAGCGAGTGGCTCAAATTTTCAATGGCATGGTGGCACACACTGTGTGCAGAAGGAGCGGACCAGTTCGGCGGTGTGACGAAATCTTTCCCTTGGAATGCCGCCGCATGTCCGGTTCAGGCCGCCAAGGACAAAGTCGATGCAGGCTTCGAGTTCATGCAGAAGATGGGCATAGAATACTATTGCTTCCATGACGTCGACCTTGTAGCTGAGGCTGAGACGGTTGAGGAGTATGAGACAAACCTTAAGGAAATCGTGGCCTATCTGAAGCAGAAGCAGGCTGAGACAGGAATAAGGCTGCTTTGGGGTACGGCCAATGTGTTCGGCCATAAACGCTATATGAACGGTGCTTCGACCAACCCTGATTTCGATGTTGTTGCACGTGCCATGGTTCAGATCAAGAATGCCATTGACGCTACAATTGAGCTTGGCGGTACGAATTATGTGTTCTGGGGCGGTCGCGAGGGCTATATGTCTTTGCTCAATACTGACATGAAGCGTGAGAAAGAGCATATGGCCACAATGCTGCGCATGGCTCGTGACTATGCCCGTGCAAAGGGATTTGCAGGAACATTCCTCATCGAGCCAAAGCCTATGGAGCCGACCAAACATCAGTATGACGTTGACACTGAGACTGTAATCGGCTTCCTCAAGGCACATGGCCTTGACAAGGATTTCAAAGTGAACATCGAGGTGAACCATGCGACTCTTGCAGGCCATACTTTCGAGCATGAACTTGCCTGCGCAGTGGATGCCGGAATGCTCGGTTCTATCGACGCAAACCGCGGAGACTATCAGAACGGCTGGGATACAGACCAGTTCCCTATTGACAATTTCGACCTCATACAGGCGATGATGCAGATAATCCGCAACGGAGGACTCGGCAACGGAGGTACGAACTTCGATGCAAAGACACGCCGCAATTCTACGGATCTCGATGACATCTTCATCGCGCATATAGCTGCTATGGATGCAATGGCACGTGCCCTTGAAAACGCTGCTGCCCTTCTTGAAGAGTCTCCTATCAAACAAATGGTTGCAGACAGGTATGCCAGCTTCGATTCCGGTCTCGGCAAAAAGTTCGAGGACGGCGTGATGACTCTTGAAGAGGTCTATGAGTATGGCAAGACGGTCGGTGAGCCTAAGATGACAAGCGGCAAGCAGGAACTCTACGAGGCTATACTTAATATGTATTGCTAATCTTTTTGTGGTGCGGTGCGAAAGAATTTTTTCGGACTGCACCACATTTTATAACACTAAGACTGTTTATAAATGACTGACAACAAAAATGGGGGAAGCAGGCTGTATCTGTTTTCCATTGTTCTGGTCGCTGTAATCGGAGGTCTGCTTTTCGGATACGACACAGCTGTGATTTCCGGAGCGGAGAAAGGGCTGCAGGCATTCTTCATGGGAGCGTCTGACTTCACTTATACTGATTTCCTGCATGGAATAACTTCTTCGAGTGCACTGATCGGATGTATTATCGGAAGTGCCATGTCAGGAATCCTTGCGACCCGTCTGGGCAGGAAAAAGTCTCTGATTCTTGCAGGAGTGCTTTTCTTTCTTTCGGCTCTCGGATCTTATGACCCCGAGTTTCTGTTTTTCAGCTACGGCAAACCGTCGTTCCGGCTGCTGATGGCTTTCAACATGTACCGAGTACTCGGTGGAATCGGTGTCGGACTCGCTTCTGCAATCTGCCCTATGTATATCGCGGAGATTTCACCGAGCAATATGCGCGGAACTCTTGTGTCATGGAACCAGTTCGCCATCATTTTCGGCCAGCTTGTTGTGTATTTCGTGAATTTCATGATTCTCGGAGACCATATCGCACCAGTAATAGAGCGCATGGCAGATGGATTGAACAGCATAATCAATCCTGAGGATGCGAAATGGGCTATCGGGCGCGGCTGGAGGCTGATGTTTGTCAGCGAGGCTGTCCCTGCCGGATTGTTTACCGTGCTGCTGTTCCTTGTGCCTGAGACTCCTCGCTTCCTTGTGATGAGCGGGAATGACACCAAAGCGCTGGAGGTTCTCTCACGTATCAACGGGCCGGAGAATGCAAAGTGCATATTTGCCGACATAAAGTCCACAGTAACAGCCAAGACCGAAAAACTTTTCACTTATGGAGTGCTTGTCATTTTTGTAGGAATCATGCTGAGCGTATTTCAGCAGGCTGTAGGAATCAATGCCGTGCTGTATTTCGCTCCGAGGATTTTTGAGTCCCTCGGCATGGGCAATCCGATGATGCAGACAGTGTTTATGGGAGTCGTGAACATTTCATTCACTCTGCTTGCCATTTTTACTGTGGAGAAGTGGGGCAGGAAGCCTCTTCTTATATGGGGGTCTCTCGGAATGGCTCTCGGAGCTGCCGGAGTAGCCGCGGCAAGTGTGCTGGAGGCTCTTCCGCCTGTAGTGGCTGTCGTGAGCATTATGGTTTACAGTGCATCCTTCATGTTCAGCTGGGGCCCTATCTGCTGGGTACTGATTTCCGAGATATTCCCGAACACTATCCGCGGCGCAGCCGTGGCGATTGCCGTGGCGTTTCAGTGGATATTCAATTTTATAGTGTCCTCGACTTTCCTTCCTATGTATAATATGAGTCTCGGCTCAATGGAGAATTTCGGGCACGCGTTCACATACGGTCTTTATGGAGTGATTTGCATTGTGGCCGCTGTCTTCGTATGGAAGCTGGTACCTGAAACCAAGGGAAAGACTCTTGAAGACATGTCGAAGCTCTGGAAGCGTAAATAATTCCACCTATTCGGATATAGTAATGAGGGGTACTGAAAAGTCAGAATAACTCTCTGAGAATTGAAAATCTGGTGACAAGGGCGGGGCAGTCCACACATAAAAATGAGAACAAGGGGCTTGACTAATACTTTTTAGTCGGCCCCTTGTTTGTATTTGCCCCTTTCCGCCGTACACAAACTATGATTGCGGCCGTATTCGCATCGATTTCAATAAAAATATATAATAATAATCTTTGAATTAATGTATTATTAAAATAATTGTTATATATTTACCGAAATATTTTAGAATATCTTGAAAATAACGGGAAATCTGCATAAGCAGTTACGTACCTTATTTATAAACACATAATTTAAAACACTATTACTTATGACAAAACACTTGAGATTAGCAGCAATGCTATTTGTCTCCTGTTTTTTATGTATAGGTAACTATGCATTTGCAGGAAAGACGACATCGAGTACCTTTGCCGAACAAAAAGATGCCTGCTCTGGCGTGGTAAAGGATGCTACCGGGGAAACAGTTATCGGTGCCTCAGTGGTAGTTAAATCGAATGGGGGGGGATTAACGGTACAGTAACAGACGTCGACGGAACGTTCTCCCTGGCCAATGTATCTGTAGGAAGCACTATCGTTGTTTCGTGCATTGGCTTTGAAACAAAAGAACTTGTCTGGACAGGAGGTCCTCTTGACATCGTTTTGGAATCCGACTTCAATTTGCTTGATGAAGTGATGGTCGTCGGTTACGGTACGCAGAAGAAAGTGAACGTGACCGGTTCTGTCAGCATGATCAACTCTGATGTTATCGAGTCCCGTCCTGTTGCGAATGTGAGCCAGGCACTTCAGGGAGCAATTCCGGGCTTGAACCTCAGTACGACAAATGCCGGCGGACAGCTCGATGCGACGATGACACTCAATATCCGTGGTTCAGGTACTATCGGTGACGGTTCGGTTGACAGCCCTCTGGTATTGATCGACGGTATCGAAGGCAACCTGAATACACTGAATCCTAATGATATAGAATCCATTTCAGTATTGAAGGATGCCGCCTCTGCTTCCATTTACGGTGCCCGCGCCGCATTCGGTGTTATTCTCGTGACTACCAAGAGCGGGAAAGCCGGTAAAGTAAGGGTAAACTACTCGGGTGATGTCCGCTTCAGCACGGCCACACAGGTTCCTGACATGGTTAATTCTATGGAGTTCGCCTCATTCTTTAATGCAGCTAAGTTCAATACGGACGGTGGCGCCGTATTTGATGCCGAGACACTGTCGAGAATCGAGAAATTCATGAACGGAGAATATACGGATCCTGCCCAGCCTGAATATTACGGAACAATTGCAAGCAATGGAAGCTGGGTGAATTACGGCAGTGCTTTTGCCAATACTGACTGGTTTAAGGAGCACTACAAGAAAAATGTTCCTTCTACCCAGCATAACCTGAGCATGAGCGGCGGAACTGATAAAATCAACTGGACGTTGAGCGGCAGCTTCCTGCAGCAGAACGGTTTGATTCGCCACGGACACGATGAACTTGACCGTTATACCGTCAATGCGAAGATCGGTGCCGAACTGGCTTCCTGGGCAAGGATGGAATATTCTACCAAATGGACCCGAACTGACTACAGCAAGCCGCAGTATATGTCCGGCCTTTTCTTCCACAATATTGCACGCCGCTGGCCTACCTGTCCTGTCGTTGACCCTAACGGACACTGGATGTCTGGAGTGGAAATCGAGGAACTCGAGAATGGAGGTGAATACAAGACAAACAAAGACTGGTTCACACAACAGCTCAAATTTACTTTTACTCCTCTGAAAGGCTGGAACATCTATGCAGAAGGCGCTCTTCGTTCAGCCAATGAGAAGACATACGAATACAAGATTCCTGTTTATACATACAATGTGGACAATGTACCGGTCATCAGGAATTCCGACTATGGTGTAGTAACTACAGTATCCGACAACAGATTCCGCCAAACTTATTTTGCTGCCAACATCTATACCGATTATACCCGCAGCTTCGGTAAGCATAACGGAAAAGTGCTCCTCGGTTTGAACTACGAGCGTTACAATCAGGATAACCTGTATGGATATGGAGAGGAACTGACTACGGGTGACAAGCCGTATCTGAGTCAGACACAGACTAATCAGAAAACGACGGATTCGTATTGGCACCGTGCAACAGCCGGCTATTTCGCCCGTTTGAACTATGACTACGACGGAAAGTATCTGGCAGAGTTCAATATCCGTTATGACGGTTCTTCACGTTTTCTCAGCGACAGACGCTGGGCCTGGTTCCCTTCTGCTTCAGTCGGATGGAATATTGCACGTGAAGACTTTTTCGGCAAGCTCCGCAACACCATCAGCACTTTGAAGGTACGTGCCTCATGGGGTCAGCTCGGTAATACAAGCTCAAACTATAACAGCTTCTGGGATTGGTATCCTTTCTATCAGCAGCAGAGCATCGCTTCCGCAAACAGCGGCTGGCTGATCAACGGAAACAAGCAGAATACTGCTTCACTCCCTGGAATCGTGAATTCAACAATGACCTGGGAAACTGTCGAGACCTGGGACATCGGTCTTGACTGGGCAGCTTTCAATAACCGTTTTACAGGTACATTCGACTGGTTCTCACGTACAACCAAAGATATGATCGGTCCAGCTCCTGTGCTGGGCTCTGTACTTGGAACAAATGCTCCGAAAACAAACAACTGTGATATGCGTGCCATCGGTTGGGAATTGGAACTGTCATGGCGTGACCAGATCCGTGACTTCAAATACGGCGCCCGCTTTAACATCTCTGACAGCCGCTCCAAGATTTTGAGCTATCCATACGACGGAGAATTCGACAACCAGCCAATCAACAGTTACTATAACGGCAAATACCTCGGAGAAATATGGGGATATGTTACTCACGGAATCGCCCAGACGGACGAGGAAATGAAAGCATGGCTTGAGCACAACAATCCTAATTGGGGCAGCAACTGGGGTGCCGGTGACATCATGTATGAGAATATCAGCGGTGATGATGATGTAGTCAGCTCAAAAGCAGGTACTTTGGGTGACCATGGAGATTTGGTCCGCATAGGTAATACAACCCCTCGTTATCGTTTCGGTTTGAATCTTGATGCTTCATGGAAAGGCTTCGACATTTCATTCTTCTTCCAGGGAATCATGAAACGTGACTGGATGTTCGGTTCAGGCGAGCCTTATTTCTGGGGTGCGGGCGTCGGAATGTGGCAGGCCGCCTGTTTCAGAGAGCATCTTGACTATTGGAGCAAGGACAATCCTGATGCGTATTATGCAAAACCATATTGGAACAATCAGAAAAACCAGCAGGCTCAGACCCGCTATCTGCAGGATGCTTCTTATCTCCGTTGCAAGAACATTCAGTTCGGATACAGCCTTCCGCAGGCAGTCCTCGACCGTATGCACATGAGCAATTTCAGAATTTATCTCTCTTGTGACAATGCCTTTACTATTACCAAGATGTCCAAAGTCTTCGATCCTGAAGTACTCGGCGGCGACTGGGGTGCAGGTAAGACTTATCCATTGCAGCGTGTACTTTCTTTGGGACTGAACATCGGTTTTTAATTTAATCAAATAGAGTAATATTATGAAATTAATAAAAAATATAGGACTCGGCATACTGATAGGGACTGCAAGCATGGTGACTGTCTCATGTAATGCTTTGCTTGATATGCAGCCTGTCAGTCAGATTACTCCTGAATCTTATTTCGCTTCGGCAGATCAGTTGGGAGCCTATCTGATAAATTATTATAATACTTTCATGGTCAATCCTTATTCCGGAAATATGTTCCATTCTGCAGACTGGTCTGATGGCATGGCACATTCTGACGGAAATACGGACATCATGTGCGTGGGAGACGGAAGTACCGCGTTATTTGCCGATAATCACTGGGAAGTCCCGGCAGGCAAAGATCTTCAGGGATACTACGGAAATGTGCGTATCTGCAATTATTTCCTTGACAAGGCTGTACCCGGTTATGAGGCCGGAACTATCAGTGGGTCAGATGCGGAGATCAGGAATTATATCGGTGAGGGATATTTCTTCCGTGCTCTGATTTATTACCGTATGTTGGCATTGTACGGTGACCTTCCTATTGTGAAGACTGTGCTTGAGGATAAAAATGACTTATTGGTCGGGGCCAGCCAGCGTGCACCGCGCAACGAGGTAGCCCGCTTTATTCTTGAGGATTTGGACAAGGCAATTGATTATCTGGCTTCCCGCAGCATGTTCAACGGACAGCGTCTGAACAAGGAAGCTGCTCTGATGTTCAAGTCGAGGGTGGCTTTGTTTGAGGGTACATTTGAGAAGTACCATAAAGGTTCAGGACGTGTGCCTGGCGATGCAAACTGGCCAGGTGCGGCGATGTCTTATAACAGCGGCAAGACATTCAATATCGATAACGAGGTCAAGTTCTTCCTTGATGAAGCTATGAAAGCCGCAAAAGAGGTCGGTGACATTGCATTGACGGCGAACAATGGCGTTATTGATCCTGAAATCGGAACGATCGCAGGCTGGAATCCTTACTTTGAGATGTATAGCCGGAGTTCACTCGCAACAGTTCCTGAAGTTTTGTTGTGGAAACAGTACAGCAGCGGAGAAGGCATTACTCACAATGCCGTGAGACGTACACAAATTGGCAGCAACGATGGATATACACGCAGTTTTGTCCAGTCATTCCTGATGAAGAGCGGCCTTCCTATATATGCTGACGGCAACTATAAGGGTGATGTTAGTTTGGATAATGTAAAGGACGGCCGTGATGAGCGTCTGCAGTTGTTTATATGGGGAGAAAGCAATTTGCTGCACAGTGATAATGCAGCTCCTAATGCCGGTGAAAAATTTGAACTTCCAAGCATTACAGGCGAGGTGGCGCAACAACGTAATATTACTGGTTATCAGCCTCGTAAATATTTTGCTTATGATTATTCCCAGTATTGGGATGACGGAAATCATGCAGTCAATGCCTGTCCTATATTCCGCTCTGCCGAAGCGATGCTGAATTATATTGAGGCTTGCTATGAGCTTAACGGCAACATCGACGGAACAGCTGCAGGATATTGGCGCGAGTTGCGTAAGCGTGCCGGTGTCAGCACTGATTTCAATGCGACTATTGCCGCTACTGATTTGACTAAGGAACTTGACCTTGCCGTTTATTCCGGAACCAAACGAGTGGATGCGACTTTGTACAATATCCGTCGCGAGCGTGTCAATGAATTGTTCAGTGAAGGTCTGCGTTTTGCGGATTTGATTCGCTGGCGTGCTTTTGACAATATGCTTACGACCAAATGGATACCCGAAGGTTGTAATTTCTGGGATGATATGTACAAAAAATTTGAAAAAGATGGCAAACTGGTTGCGGACGGAAGCAGCAATGCTCTTGTTTCCCAGCAGTCTTTGAGTAAATATCTTCGCCCTTGCAGCCGCAGTATGCAGGCGTCTAATGAATTGCGCGACGGTTACAAGTGGCATGATGCGTATTATCTCTATCCGATAGGCATCAGTGATCTTCGTACGGCATCTGCTGACAGGGATTTGTCCACAAGTGCTATGTACCAGAATATCAACTGGCCTACAGAAGCCGGTGGGCATGCTCTGAAATAAAGATAAACTTATCATATAACAAAAGGGGACGCTTTCAGCAAGTCCTCGAAATTGAAAATCACCCCCGCCAGAATAAACTCTGACGGGGGTATAAGATTTGTCTTGTCGGACAGTCTCTTTTTATCTGTTATATATTGTTGAATATTTGATAAATATGCAGTGAATTATCTGTGCTTACGGATTTTCGCCACATTCCGTTTTTCTGATTCATTCGGAATAACCTCCCCTCGCAATTTTCCCGTTCCCCAACGGGCATTTTGGGGAACGAACCACGACATTTTCCACGACTGTTTCCCAAATGAGGCGCTTTTGTGGACATTCGAACATGTTCGTGATGTATGCAAAAGTAGGCACATTTACTTTGCCTGATCATTTGCCGGGAACAGGGAAGAAGCGGCATAAAAGAAAAGTGCCGCCTTTTTGTGCCCCTTATATGAAAAAAAAGTCCTTCGGAAATACTCCAAAGGACTTTTTAGTGACCCCAACAGGATTCAAACCTGTAACCTTTTGATCCGTAGTCAAATGCTCTATTCAGTTGAGCTATGGGGCCGAAATGCAGTCAGACTGCTATTCGTTGGTGTTCTTTACAACAACCTTTTTCTCTTTGATGCGGGCTTTCTTGCCGGCGAGATTTCTGAGGTAGAAGATTCTTGCTCTGCGAACCTTACCAACCTTGTTGAGTTCAATTGACTCAATGAAAGGTGACTCGAACGGGAAGATTCTCTCTACACCGATTCCGCTTGAAATCTTGCGGATAGTGAAAGTCTTTGTGTTGGCTGAAGCTCCGCGAAGCTGGATAACAGTTCCTTTGAACTTCTGGAGTCTCTCCTTGTCGCCCTCCTTGATTCTGTAAGTGACTGTAATAGTGTCACCTGCCTTGAATTTTGGGTAGCTGGCAACTTTGTCATTGCTGAATGCCTGCTCTACTACTTTAATAAAATCCATTTCTGTACTAAATTAAATTTTGTGGCAACATTGCGTTTCTTTTCACCCAGCACAAGAGGTTGCTTTCATTTTGGGATTGCAAAGGTATCAATAAAAATTGAAACAGCAAATATTTTATTGAAAAATTTGCAAAAATCCTTTTAATTCGCGAATCAGTCAAACAGCCCCTTCAGTTTGTCAAAGAAACCTTTTTCTTCTTTGGTCGGATCCGGTTTGAAAGAATCCTTGTCACGCAGAGATTCCATCGCTGCCTTTTCCTCCTTGCCAAGCTTCTTCGGAATCCATACCGCAAATTTGACATAAAGGTCTCCCGTTCCTCCGTATCCGTTCACTGTAGGCAGTCCGCATCCGCGCAGCCTTACCGTTGTGCCGGACTGGGTTCCGGGTTCAATTTTGATTCTGTAGTTTCCGTCAAGGCAAGGGATTTCGGTATCGCCTCCGAGTATTGCCTCAGGAACAGAAATAATCTTTGTGTAGTAAAGATTGTTTCCTTCGCGCCTGAGATTCGGGTGCTCCTGTTCTTCTATTACTACAAGCAGGTCTCCGTTCACCCCGTTGTTCTTGGCGGCATGGCCCTGACCCTGGAGAGTAAGCTGCATTCCTGCTTCGACTCCTGCAGGAATGCGTACTTTGATGGTCTCGCGCTTACGTACAAGTCCGCTTCCTGAACAGTTCCTGCAAGGGTTGGATATGATTTTGCCCTCTCCTCCGCACTGCTGGCAGGTTGATCTGGTGATGGTCTGTCCGAGAAAACTGTTGGTTACTCTCTGTACTTCCCCTGTTCCGTTGCAGGCAGGGCAGGTCTTTATGTCAGAGCTGTTTTTCGCTCCCTTTCCGCCGCACTCTGTACATGGTACGCTTTTCTCGATACTTATTTCTTTCTCAACGCCTTTGGCAATCTCGTCAAGGGTCAGTTTTACCCTTACGCGTATGTCACGGCCGCGGAACACTCTCTGCTGTCTCTGCCCGCCGCCGAAGCCTCCGAATCCTCCAAATCCGCTGAAACCTCCGAATCCTCCTCCGAAAAGGTCATTGAGGATGTCGTTCAGATTGCCGAAGCCTCCGCTGAAATCGGGACCGGCACCTTCCACGCCGGCGTGTCCGAACTGGTCGTATTTTGCCTTTTTGTCAGCATCGCTCAGTACAGAATATGCCTCTGCTGCCTCTTTGAACTTTTCTTCCGCTTCTTTGTTTCCGGGATTCTTGTCAGGGTGGTATTTGACGGCCAGTTTTCTGTATGCCTTCTTTATTTCATCGGCACTGGCGTTCTTGCTGACGCCAAGTACCTCATAATAATCTCTTTTGTTTGCCATATTGTTTTACCTTATATAGTCTGCATCAGATTCCCACTACAACTTTGGCGAAACGTATCACTTTGCCGTTGAGTGTATAACCTGTCTGCACGACATCGAAAACTTTTCCTTTCTTCTCCTCATCCTCCACCGGGAACTGCGCCACAGCTTCGTGCAGGTCTGTATCGAAAGACTGTCCGAGAGCCTCGATAACTGCCAGGCCCTTGCTTTTGAGATAGGCGGTCAGCTTGTTGTATATCAATTCTGTACCTTCCTTCGCAGCGGCACTGTCATTCGAATCCTGGAGTACGCTTAAAGCTCTTTCACAATCATCGAGTACAGGCAGCAGGCCCTTTATGGTGTCGGTTGATGCCATGCTTACAAGGTCGAGTTTCTCCTGGGCAGTGCGCCTGCGGAAATTGTCAAACTCAGCCATAAGTCTTATATAATGGTCTTTTTCTTTGGCTATGGCAGCTTCAAGATCAGCTATTTTTTTTGCATGGCCTTTGTTGTCATCCGTTTTGTCAGTTGCGGCCTTATCTTCCTGTGCATCCTCTGCGGGAGTCTTTTCCTCTGCAACTTCCTCAGCAGCAGTATCGTCAATGACTGTCTCCTCGGCAGCAGTTTCCTTCAAATCTTTTTCTTTGTTTTCCTTTGACATATCTGTTTATCTTTTTTTCAATTAATTAATGATTGGCAGCCGCAAAGATAACAAATAATCTGCCACCTTTGAAACTCTGCCAAAATGGCAGTCTGACCGCTTCGTTTCTGCTGTTTTACGCCTGCGTCTCGGCAATAGGGCTTCAAAAGTAAACTTTTGTCCGCCCTATACCGTTTTTCTCCCAAAAACTGACCCTCCTGACCCCGACAGACATTCGTCTGCCACCCCTATTAGGGGTATCTCGGCCCTACGGTCCGGTCCTTTCAGGACTTTTATGCAAATAAATTTGCCGTTTGCTCTCGGCTTTTTGCCAATTTGTACCTGCGGTACATATATACGCCTGCGCCTCGTCAAACTTTACAAATAAATTTGCCGTTTGCTCTCGGCTTTTTGCTAATTTGTGCTTTGCACATATATACGCCTGCGCCTCGGTAAACTTTACAAATAAATTTGACGTTTGCTCTCGGCTTTTTGCTATATTTGCCCTATGGAATATTGTAACAACGGGCCGGTTTCTCCGCAGCTTTTGGAGAAACTGGCAAAAATAAGACACGTCGCCCTTGATATGGACGGCACTATATATATGGGAGGCACTTTGTTCCCGTTCACCAAGCAATTTCTGCACGGACTTTCCGCTGCCGGAATCGGTTATTCATTTCTGACAAACAATCCGTCAAGTTCAGTCGATGATTACCTGAAAAAACTTGCACGGCTCGGAATAGAAGCCGATGAAAACAATATGTACACGACCTCTCTTGCGGCAATAGACTATATAAAGACTAATTTTCCGCATGCGAAGAATCTGTTTCTGCTCGGTACTCCGAGCATGATTTCCCAGTTTGAGAAGGCCGGATTCAGATCCTGTGCCGATGATCCGGACGATGTCCCGGACGTTCTCGTCGTGGCATTTGACAAGACGCTGGAATATTCGAGACTGTGCCGTGCCTCTTGGTGGGCCTCTCGGAATGTCCCTTATATAGCTACCAATCCGGACAGGGTTTGTCCGACTGACCAGAGGACGGTGCTTGTAGACTGCGGCTCAATCTGCCGATGCATTGCCTATGCCACCGGACGCAAACCTGACATAACCCTCGGAAAGCCAGACCCAAACATGCTAAAAGGCATAATCGACAGGCATGGCCTTAGGCCGGACGAGATTGCAATGGTCGGGGACCGTATATATACCGATACGGCAATGGCCTATAATGCCGGAGCTCTGGGAGTTCTCGTACTGTCGGGCGAGACTGCGCTGGAAACAGCCGAGGCTGTGGCTGCCGATGCGGCAGTTAATCCTTCTCCGGAATTTTTCCCTCCGGATATAGTCTGCCCGGATATTTCTGTTTTGGGACGGCTTCTGGAGGAAGCCCGGAATCTGTAGTGCATTATAATCTTAACAATAAACATAAACATGAAAAAGACATTTTTAATCGCGTTTGCCGTTTTGGCTGCTTCCGTTTGCGGCTGCAGGCAGACAATGGAGCCTGCGATTCCGTGTGACAGCAGGATTGAACGTAATGTGGAGAAACTTCTCAGGAAGATGACGCTTGAGGAGAAAGTCGGTCAGATGACCCAGATTACTGCGACAGCGATAGCTGACGGGCTTGAAATAACGCCGGCTGGAGACTCGATTCTCAGGGTTTACAAGATAGGTTCTGTTCTGAATACGCCCGGTGACATTGCCCAGTCCCCGGAAAATTACGGGAAGTTTATTGCGGAGCTTCAGAAGATTTCCATTGAGGCAACTGGCATACCTTGCCTCTACGGACTTGACCATATACACGGGACAACATACGTTGCCGGTGGGACATTATTTCCCCAGGAGATAAATATTGCCGCCTCCTTCAATTGTGACAACGCATATAATATGGGAAAAGTCACGGCCTATGAGAGCCGTGCGGCCAATGTTCCGTGGACTTTCTCGCCTACAATGGACCTCGGACGCAATCCGGCCTGGCCACGCATGTGGGAGAGTTTCGGAGAGGATGTGCTTCTGAACTCCAGAATGGCAGTGGCTGAGATACGCGGACTCCAGGGAAATGACCCCAATAATGTAGGTCCGCAGAATATCGCTGCCTGCGCAAAGCATTTCATGGGCTACGGAGTTCCTGTCACAGGACAGGATCGCACACCTGCATCGATTGCCTCCTCTGAACTCAGGGAGAAGCATTTCGAGCCTTTCCGTGCCAGCCTGCGCTCCGGTGCTCTTTCTCTGATGGTCAATTCTGCAAGCAACAACGGAATGCCTTTCCACTGTAATGCCGAGCTGCTGACCAAATGGGTGAAGGAGGAACTGGACTGGGACGGCATGATTGTCACCGACTGGGCTGACATAAACAATCTTTATACGAGGGAGCGCGTGGCATCTTCAAAAAAAGAGGCTGTCAAGCTCGCGATAAATGCCGGAATAGATATGGCTATGGTTCCGTACGAGTGCCAGTTTGCAATTGACCTCAAGGAGCTGGTGGAGGAGGGAGAAGTCCCTGTGAGCCGTGTGGATGATGCAGTGCGCCGTATCCTGCGCTTAAAATATCGTCTCGGCCTGTTCGACCGGCCTGATACGCACCTTTCAGACTATCCTGAATTCGGGTCGGAATCTCATGCCAAACTTGCATACGAGGCTGCCGTTGAGTCGGAAATATTGTTGAAAAACAACGGGATCCTTCCTCTCAGAAAAGATGTGAAGATTCTCGTGACAGGGCCTAACGCCAACTCGATGAGGACTCTGAACGGAGGATGGTCATATACGTGGCAGGGACACGGTGCGTCTATTCCTGCATTCACTGACAAATATAACACCATTTATGAGGCTCTGTCCGCCAAGTTCGACAATGTCAAATATGTGCCTGGAGTGGAATATGACCTTGACGGCACGAACTGGAAAGCCGATGAGGCTACAGGCATAAAGGAGGCTGTGGCCGCAGCCCGCACTTCCGAGGTTATCATAGTCTGTGCAGGAGAGAACTCATATTGTGAGACTCCTGGCAATGATGTGGATATGAATCTTTCTGCAAATCAGAAGAACCTTGTCCGTGCACTTGCAGAGACAGGCCGTCCTATTGTCCTGATTCTCAATGAAGGCCGTCCGCGTATAATCAGCGATATTGAGCCGCTGGCGACTGCCGTTGTAGATGTGCTTCTTCCCGGAAACTATGGCGGGGATGCTCTCGCCGCCCTGCTTTGCGGAGAGGAGAATTTCAGCGGAAAACTGCCTTTCACTTATCCGAAGTACACCAATAAATTTGCTGTATATGATTATAAACCGTCTGAAAATCAGGGTACAATGTCCGGTGTATATAACTATAATGCGGTAATGGATGTGCAATGGCCGTTCGGACACGGACTGAGCTATACCTCTTTCAGTTATTCCGGCATGAAGGTTTCTGCGGCTGAATTCGGCCCTGAAGATGTGCTCAAAGTGTCTGTGGATGTCACGAATACAGGCCATGCCGCCGGAAAAGAAAGCGTGCTTCTGTTTTCAACCGATCTCTATGCAAGCTCTATTCCTGATGTGCGGCGTCTGAGGGCATTTGAGAAAGTGGAACTGGCTCCGGGACAGACCAAGACCGTGGAGTTTGAACTGCCTGCCAAAAATCTTGCATTTGTCGGATATGACGGAAAGTGGCGTCTGGAAGAAGGGGATTTCATTTTGTCGTCAGGCACAGAGAACTGTACGGCAAAATGTTGCAGCACAAAGCTGTGGGATGAACCTAATGTGAATATGTAAAATCGTGTTGTCATGAAAATTGCGGTAGCCGGCACAGGGTATGTGGGCTTGTCGATGGCCACTTTGCTGGCGAGAAAACACAGTGTGACCGCCGTCGATGTGGTACCTGAAAAGGTCGAGATGGTGAACAGGCGCAGATCTCCTATTCAGGATGACTGTATCGAGGAATATTTTGCAAATGTTGAGCTTGATCTGACTGCGACCCTCGATGCCGGAACTGCCTATCGTGATGCAGAATTTGTCATTATCGCGGCTCCGACAAATTATGACCCGAAGAAGAATTTTTTCGACACTTCTGCGGTAGAGAATGTCATAGAAACTGTCATGCAGGCAAATCCTGATGCCTGTATGGTGATAAAGTCCACTGTTCCTGTTGGCTTTACAGATTCTGTAAGGAAGAGGACCGGAAGCCGGAACATACTTTTCAGTCCTGAATTTCTGCGTGAGTCCAAGGCTTTGTATGACAATCTTTATCCGAGCAGGATTATTGTCGGTACGGATATGGATGACCCGCGTCTTGTTGAGGCTGCGCGCAGATTTGCCTCACTTCTTCAGGAGGGGGCTTTGAAACCGGAAGTCGATACGCTTCTTATGGGCTTTACCGAGGCTGAGGCCGTCAAACTGTTTGCAAATACCTACCTCGCACTGCGCATCAGCTATTTCAATGAACTCGATACATACGCTGAAATGAAAGGGCTTGACTCAAGGAAGATTATCGACGGCGTGTGCCTTGATCCGCGGATAGGTTCGCAATACAACAATCCTTCTTTCGGCTATGGCGGCTACTGCCTGCCCAAGGATACCAAGCAGCTTCTTGCAAACTATGATGATGTGCCGCAGAATCTTGTCCGAGCTATAGTAGAGAGCAACCGCACACGCAAGGATTATATTGCCGACAGAGTTCTTCAGCAGGCCGGATATTATTCGTACAGTGAAGGCCCTGTGTACAGTTCCGAACTTGAAAAACAGTGTACTATAGGTGTGTACCGCCTGACAATGAAGAGCAATTCGGACAATTTCCGCCAGAGTTCGGTGCAGGGAGTGATGAAGCGCGTGAAAGCGAAAGGTGCATATGTCGTAGTCTATGAGCCTGTGCTTGAGGATGGGGCGACTTTTTACGGGAGTCCGGTAGTGAACGATCTTGCAAAGTTCAAGGAGATGTGCGATGCCATTATCGCAAACAGATACGATTCCGCGCTGGACGATGTCAGGGAGAAGGTTTATACCAGAGATATTTTCAACAGGGACTGATATGGATATTCATGTTGTTATTATGGCAGGGGGTGTAGGCAGCAGATTCTGGCCTATGAGTGTTCCCGAACTGCCGAAGCAGTTTGTCGATGTGCTTGGGACAGGCAAATCTTTGCTGCAGATGACTGTGGAACGTTTTGCCGGAGTGTGTCCTGCAGAAAATTTCTGGATTGTAACCTCAGGGATATATCTGCCGACAGTATATTCACAGCTTCCTGATGTGCCTCGTGACCATATTCTTGCAGAACCTGCTGCAAGGAATACTGCTCCTTGCATTGCATACGCCTCATGGAAAATCAGCAAGAGGTATCCCGATGCCAATATGGTTGTCGTTCCGTCGGATGCCCTTGTCATTGACCATGATGATTTCCGCAATGTCATAAGGACTGCGCTTGCATTTACAGCAGGAGGCGGACGTATAGTTACTGTCGGAATAAAGCCGAGCCGTCCGGAGACGGGGTATGGCTACATTGAAGTGGGGGAGGCTGCAGGAAAAGGAGAGCCATGTACTGGTGCAGCTTCTTGCGGCAGTGTGCATAAAGTGTTGTCCTTTAAGGAAAAACCTTGTATTGATGTCGCCATGAAATATCTCCGGCACGGAGGTTTTCTTTGGAATGCCGGTATTTTTGTATGGACAGCCGGGACAGCTGTGGAGTGTATACGCAGGTATGTGCCGTCCATAGCCGGGCTTATGGACGAAATGGCTGAATCTTTTTACGGTTCTGATGAGCAGACTGCCGTAGGAAGACTTTTTCCTCAGTGTGAGAAAATATCTATAGACTATGCCGTTATGGAGAAGGCCTCGGAGTATATTTATACTATTCCTGCGGACTTCGGCTGGAGCGACATTGGCACTTGGGGCGCGTTGAGGATGCTTTTGCCGCAGGATGAGTCCGGAAATGCCGCTGTCGGGGATTCTGTGAGACTGTTCGATTGCGAGGGCTGCATTGTACATGTTCCACAGGAAAGGCAGGTGGTCGTGCAGGGGCTGAAGGACTGTATCGTGGCCGAACATGACGGACGTCTTCTTGTGTGCCGGCTGGATCATGAGCAGAGGATAACGGATTATCTGAAAGAAGGTAAATGAACGCTGTGTTTTAACGGGACTTGCAGTAAATTTTGTTGAACGGATGTAGAATTATGGCAGACAATTATCTGGAAAATAAATTCGAGGCCCTGCAGCAGCGGCGTGAAAAGGAAAAGAAGGCCCGCCAGACCGCATGGAAAAAACGCATGGATGCCTACCGCAAGAAACTGGCTGAACAGAAAAAGGAAATATAGCTTTTCACGTCGGATAAACTGCTGTAACTCAAGCTATGTAATTGTGAATTATCCTGTTGCGAGATTTTTGTATTCGGGAGCAATAGGGGGGCATTATCACGCACGATACACACCAGATTTATCAGGAAGATGAAGTCTTAGGTAATAGATGGAACAACTATTTATCTGAACGAGGAAATTTCAAACCAACAATTGGGCTTATTGGGAGAAAATTGGGTATGTGCTAATTTATTGGTACGTGGATGGGATGCCGCAAACTTTGTCCTTAATTATATAATCAGCTTAAAATAGTTGTTATTGTAAAAACAACCCAAAATGATTGTTATCGTGAAAACAACCTAAAATGGTTGTTATTGTAAAAACAACCCAAAATGGTTGTTTGTTGAAATCTTTTTAATACCTTTGGCAAAAAGAAACTTGTAAAGATATGATGATAAAAGGGGTGATAACAGGAGATATTATTGGCTCTTCAAAAATTAAGTTAGAGGATCGTGCACAGCTGCTCGATTGTTTTTACGCGATGAAAGATGAACTGCAGTCAATATCTCCTTTCAAAATGGAAATCTTTCGTGGGGACAGCTTCCAACTGCTTGTAGATAAACCTGAAATGGCTATTATGCTTGCCATATTGCTGCGAGCAGGATTTAGACATCATACCATTTCGAAAAAAGAAGGGATATGGGATACCAAAGTGTCCGTAGGTATAGGGACGGTTGATTTTATTTCAAATGAAATAATCACATCAGACGGAGAGGCTTTTCAGTATTCAGGCCGCCAGTTTGATAAAATGGGTAAACAGCATCTGGCTATAAAGACGCCATGGCCGGAGATTAATGAAGAATTGGCAGTTTCCACTCCTTTTGCAGACGATATTATAACAAGATGGTCTATCAAACAAGCCGGAATGATATATCTGTCGCTAATAAAAAATCAATCCAAAAAAGAGTTAGCTGAATCCATCGGAACATCCGCCCAGAATGTCGGCAAAATACTTACCTCCGCCAAAGAGGGCTTGATGAGAAACTATATTGAACGCAGTATAAAGCTTATAGCTGCCCAACTAAAATAAAGATTATGAATGTAATTTTATTGCTCCGCCTGCTGTCGGCTCATATTATTGCTGATTTTTTCTTGCAGAACGACAAACTCTGTAAGGCAAAAAATGAAAAGGGGTTTAATGGTATTAAAGCACAATTGCTCCATTCATTTATACATTCTGTTTCTGCTTACATTTTGTTGGGTGATTGGTGCGGGTGGATTATTCCGTTGATTATTTTTGTCAGTCATTTAATGGTAGATGTTGTTAAACTGCAGGTACATGCCAATGGCACAAGAGGTTTCTTATGTGATCAGATTGCCCATATAATTATTATTTTACTCTTATGGTGGATGATTTATGCAGATCGTTCAGAATTCATTTCTTGGTTTGCCGATATTGCTACATCAAAATCTCTTTGGGCCTCGCTTATAGCTTACTTGCTTGTCCTGAAGCCTACTTCTGTGCTGATTGGGAAATTTATGAGAAATTGGATTCCGTCAAACGATATGCAGGCCAAGGGATTGCCTCATGCCGGTGAATGGATAGGATATATAGAACGCGTACTGATTCTGACATTCGTTATTACAGGGAATGTTGAAGCTGTCGGATTCTTGCTTGCAGCCAAATCGGTATTTAGATTTGGAGACCTTAATAAAGCAAAGGAAATCAAAATTACGGAATATGTATTACTCGGAACTCTCACCAGTTTTACAATTGCATTGGTCACCGCATTTATGCTAAACTCGATTATTTATTAATTGTTTTAAGGCGGTAATGTAATTGTCATATCCTGCACGCCTGCAGACCAAGTAAACATTCATCTTTATTGAAGAAGCGTGTGGCTAAATCATTTTTTAGTCACACGCTTCTAATAAATTCGTCAGTCGGTTAGAGCTTAGGGCCGGCCTCTACGAGAGCCTTTCCGAGGTCGTTTCCGGTGAACTTGTTGAAGTTCTTGATGAAACGTCCGGCGAGGTCTTTTGCCTTCTCCTCCCACTCGCAAGCGCACTTGTAAGTGTCGCGTGGGTCGAGGATGTTGGTGTCAACGCCAGGAAGCTCGGTAGGAACTTCAAAGTCGAAGTAAGGAATCTTCTTTGTAGGTGCTTTCTCGATAGAACCGTCGAGGATGGCGTCGATGATACCGCGGGTGTCACGGATAGAGATACGCTTGCCTGTTCCGTTCCAGCCTGTGTTCACGAGATAAGCCTTTGCACCTGTAGCCTGCATTCTCTTTACAAGCTCCTCACCGTATTTGGTAGGGTGGAGTGAAAGGAAGGCTGCACCGAAGCAAGCTGAGAATGTCGGGGTCGGCTCGGTGATTCCGCGCTCAGTTCCGGCTAGTTTTGCAGTAAATCCTGAAAGGAAGTAGTACTGTGTCTGCTCAGGAGTGAGGATCGATACAGGAGGAAGAACTCCGAATGCATCTGCAGAAAGGAAGATAACCTGCTGTGCGTGAGGACCCTTTGAAACCGGTTTAACGATATTCTCGATGTGGTTGATAGGATATGATACGCGGGTGTTCTCAGTAACGCTCTTGTCTGCGAAGTCGATCTTTCCGTCCTCGGCTACAGTTACATTCTCGAGAAGCGCATCTTTCCTGATTGCGTTGTAGATGTCCGGTTCGCTGTCCTTGTCCAGGTTGATAACCTTGGCATAGCAGCCGCCCTCGTAGTTGAATACGCCTTCATCGTCCCAGCCATGCTCGTCATCGCCGATAAGCAGACGCTTAGGGTCGGTTGAAAGAGTGGTCTTTCCTGTTCCTGAAAGTCCGAAGAAGATAGCTGAGCTCTTTCCTTCCTTGTCAGTGTTTGCAGAGCAGTGCATTGAAGCGATGCCGCGGAGAGGGTTGAAGTAGTTCATCATTGAGAACATGCCTTTCTTCATCTCGCCGCCGTACCATGTATTGATGATAACCTGCTCTTTGGTAGTGAGGTTGAATACAACAGCTGTCTCTGAGTTGAGTCCGAGCTCCTTGTAGTTCTCAACCTTTGCCTTTGATGCGTTGAATACAACGAAATCAGGCTCTCCGTATGCTGCAAGTTCCTCCTCAGTAGGGCGGATGAACATATTCTTTACGAAGTGTGCCTGCCATGCCACCTCTACGATGAAACGTACTTTGAGGCGGGTTGCAGGGTTGGCTCCGCAGAATGTGTCCACAACATAGAGCTTCTTGTTTGAAAGTTCTTTGACTGCGAGGTCTTTCAGGACTTTCCATGTAGCCTCGGTTACAGGCTTGTTGTCATTCTTGTATTCATCAGAAGTCCACCATACAGTGTCCTTGCTGGTCTCGTCCATTACGAAGAATTTGTCTTTAGGAGAACGTCCGGTGTAGACTCCTGTCATCACATTGACAGCTCCGAGTTCTGTAAGCTGGCCTTTGTCAAAGCCTGTGAGCTCCGGGTTGAGCTCATCTTTGTAAAGGGTATCATAGTCAGGGTTGTATACTACTTCTGTAGCACCTGTGATACCGTACTTGGTCAAATCAATTTTGCTCATAAAACAAAAAATATTTTAAAGTTTGCACTAAATTTCCGTTAAACATTTTTACGTGCGGTGCAAAAATAACCTTTTTTTACGATACGGCAAACTCCGTGGCGAATAAATTTCTATTATATTTATACTTCGCACATATATATATCTGTATGCGTCCCGGCATACAATCAGATGAGTTTGTTGCCAGCTCCCGACTTTTGAATTATATTTGCGCTTGTATATAATTATGGAAGAAAACAGGGTACACTCTCCGATAGATGTCCTCCGTGAGTATTGGGGACATGATTCTTTCCGTCCACGGCAGGAAGAGATAATCAAAGCTGCTTTGGACGGCAGGGATGTGCTCGCCATTCTTCCGACCGGCGGAGGAAAATCCGTGTGCTTCCAGATACCTGCCCTTATGCGTGATGGAATAGCAATCGTGGTGACTCCTCTTGTAGCACTTATGAAAGACCAGGTGCAGAATCTCAATGCCAGGGGAATCAAAGCCCTGTGCGTCAATTCCGGAATGGGGCGGCGTGAAGTTGAGCTTGCCCTGAACAATGCCGCCTACGGCGATTTCAAATTTCTGTATGTCTCTCCGGAGAGACTCGGGACGAGGATGTTCATGCAGTATGTCACTGAGATGAACGTGAACTATATAGTTGTCGATGAGGCGCATTGCATATCGCAGTGGGGCTATGATTTCCGCCCGGACTATCTTTGCATCGGGAAACTCCGTGAAACTGTGGATGCGCCTGTGATTGCGCTTACGGCTACCGCGACTCCGGAAGTGGCCGGAGACATAATGGAAAGGCTCGGATTCGATGAACGTAATTTGGTCAAGAGCAGTTTCGAGAGGCCTAATCTTTCATATATCGTCCGCCGCTGCGAGGACAAGCTCGGCCAGCTGCTGAATATATGTTCTTCTGTTGCCGGGACTGGTATTGTGTATGTGCGAAGCCGCAAAAAGACAGAGGAACTTGCCTCATTTCTTTCTGCAAACGGGATTTCCTCGTCTTTCTATCATGCCGGTCTCGGGCCGCAGTCACGCTCCGAAAGGCAGGCCGGGTGGAAGTCCGGACGGATCCGTGTAATGGTATGCACAAATGCTTTCGGAATGGGAATCGACAAGCCTGATGTGCGTTTCGTGATTCATTTCGATGTCCCGGACTGCCCTGAGGCGTATTTCCAGGAGGCAGGCAGGGGAGGCCGGGACGGGAAGCGCAGTTTTGCTGTCATGCTGTGGAACTCGGGAGATATCCGCCGCCTCCGGCAGATTGCGGCTGTATCGTTTCCGCCGTTGGACTATATAGAAGATATATATCATAAAGTACACGTTTTTTTCGACATTCCCTATGACACAGGAGGCGGACGTCAGCTTAAGTTCGACTTCGAGGAGTTCTGCAGCCGGTTCCGGCTTCAGCGTTCTTCCGCATGGTATGCGATTGTGTATATAGGGCGTACCGGGCACTGGACGCTTTCCGAAGATATCGACATTGCGACCAAGGTACAGATACGTGCGGACAGAAATGAATTGTATGACACGGAGTTTCATGACCCGCGGATGCCCGGACTGCTTGAAGTCCTCATGAGGAAATATACTGGTATTTTTTCGTGGCCGGTTCCGATCGACGAGGACTATATCGCCGGACTTGTCGGGGTTTCCGTACCTGCATTGCGCCAGTTGCTTTACGGGCTTTCACTGGAACATGTGATAAAGTATATTCCTTGTGACCATGCCACGGTGCTGTATCTGCACCATGACCGCCTGAGGCCGAAGAATGTCAATCTTGATCCTGAGAGATACAGCATGCTTAAAAGTTCCTGTCTTGCCAGAATGGAAAAGATGACCGGATATATTCAGGAAGATGATGTCTGCCGCAGTGCATATTTGCTCGATTATTTCGGACAGAAGGATGCGGGCAACTGCGGAACCTGCGATGTCTGCCGCTCAGGCTCTGCCGGAAACGGAGGAGGGGAACCGTCCGCAGCAGTGCCCGGTACACAGGATGATTTGGAAGACAGGCTTGTGGCGTATATAGAATCGAAGGACGGGTCTTACACGATTGAAGAACTCGCACGCATATTTTCCTCTCCGGATGATGACGGCTTTTGGCAGACCGTTCTGCGTGATCTGATAAGCCGTTCTGTCGTGCCCTCTCCTGTCATTTGAAGTTTTCCGTTGTTTGGCGGAATGGAAAGGAGGATACCGGAATTGAACTGCGCCCTAAAGTTTGCACAATGAACTTTAGGGCGCGGTTCAATAGGGATTCTGCCATGAAAATCAGTTGGCTGGCACAAGATTGTGGGTGTCGAGATATTCGCGCAGTTCTTTAAGCTGCTGATCGTCCGGACCGTCGAAGAACGAAACCCCGGCGGCTCCGTTTGAGTATGCCTCGTCAAGAGCTTTTACGAAATCATTGCCTTTGAGATCAGGGCACATCATGCCTGCATACAGAGATGCACGGCCATTGACTGCAGCCACACCTTCCTTGACAGAACGGCCTATCCATTCAGGTCCTTCATAATAGAAGCCGTTGTATATCATCGGAAAGTAGGCATCGAGGTTCCAATTGCCCCAGTCCTGACGCACCATTCTTTTGGCCATTGACGGACCCGGAAATACTGCGGCAGAGAGATACTTGCCGCTGCCGCGTACAGAATCGGAGATACGCTTCACGACACGTGTGACGGCATCGAGACGGAAGTTAATCCACGACTGATCTTCCATAGGGAATTCCACTTCGAGAGGGTCACGGCCTGTGACTGCCTTGAAGTTGGCGCGGCAAAGGTCGCAGTAGCAGAAATCATATTCCGGAAGCTCTTTAGTCTGCTCGATACCGTAGTTCTGCCACAGGCTCACGGGAAGAATCACATCCGGGAAGCGCACATAGTCGAGATGCATGCCGTCGACATATGGAAGATTCGCATCTTTGAGATAGTCTTCGGCAAGGTATTCCGCCACTTCCGGGTGAGACGGACAAAGGAAACGGTAGTAGTCCACATAAGGCGGATTGTCGTGGCAGGACTCTCCTTTCCTGTTTACAGCATACCATTCCGGATGCCTGTCGAGAAGTTCGCGGCGGTTCATGGTCCATTTCCAGTAGTGGGCCTGAAGGCCGGCTTCCTTGCAAAGCCTGTAGGCCCTCTCATCATAACCCTCGAAGAGGACTGCGCTTATTCCGGCATCGTGGAGTTTTTTGAAGTAGCTGCCGTATTCGTTGTCAGACCAGTCTTTGAGACGCATCCAGACCCAGTTTTTCACGATACGCGGCTGAATCTTCTCAATTGAGAATCTGCCGTCCTGATTTATTCTGTAAATCTCCTGAGAAGCAGGAACCGTTACTTCCACATCGAAAGCCGAAGCTGTTGCATCGACCGAAATCGAACCGCCTTTCGGCAGCAGGGCCAAATCTTCGGGACTCAGGAAAAAGTCCTCGGCCTTGCGTATGTAATTGCCTTTTCGGGAATGTTCGTCGAGCTGTGCATAAAAGAGAGTCCACGCAAGTCTGTAGGCCTCCATATTGTAGTGCTGTATGTTCCCGGCCGCCTGAGTTCCTACTACAGCATCAATGAAGTTCAGAAATCCCCAGCGTTCCGGCATGTGCATATCTATGCGTCCGGTCGGGCTCCATACCCAGTTCTCCTCTTTGGGCGAGCCGGGAGTCCACTCCACACGCGAAAAATTTATACGCCATACTTTGAGATCTTTGGGGTCGGTGAAATCACGCTTCAGTGCTGCGAAAGGAATAGCCATCTCCACATACCACGCCTTGTCCGTGTCGGCAGTCCTGTTGAGAGTTCCGTCGCTGTGCACTGCAAGCTGCAGACCCTCGCAGGTCCATGGGATAAAGAAACTGCCTCCGCTTCTGTATGGCTTGTCGAGAGTCAGGTCGAACACTACTCCGCGCGCATTGTTCTCGATTTCAAAATAGTTGAGTCCGTCGCCGTCAGGATCGATGAACACTTCAAAATCATTGTCATAATAAATGATAGTATCGCGCTGAGTAAGTCTGGCGACAATATTCTTTTCTTCAAGACAGGCTCCGATGTAGAGGTTGTTATCGTCCCAAAGCATCTTGACCCAAGTTTTCTGTGCAGGCACAGGCCTTGAATCGCCTTCGATATCTACGAAATCCTGTGTCGGAACCGCCTTTTTCCAGGCACTTTCGTTGAGCTTGCCGTCGACCTTGATTTTCATGTCGGTTCTGAAACAGTCGTATGAACGTGGTGCCGTAAGGCACGGTGCATAACGGGAAGTGAGCGGCTCCGCCTGCAAAGCTGCGGCAGAAAGCACTGAAATTCCCAATGCTGCGAAATATTTTGCCAAATGCATTTTATTGATTGTTATTCGTGGTTGTCAGTTCATTGTCATTAAAACTCATTACCTGGCCGGAACCGCGGTAAAGTTTCACAGGTTCTTCCATTTCAAGGGCGAGAACGGTGATCTGAGGGTCGAGCACATCTTCCGGAACATCGATGTAATAAACACCGGGCACCTCGCTCCATGAAATATCATTGTACTGCTCCCATGTGAGATTCTTGTCAGTTCCCACAACGCGGATGTTCTTGATGCGGCTCTTCAGACCTTTCACTTCCAGAGGGCCGTTCGGACGGTACGGAAGGTAAACATACAGGATATCGCCTGTCCTGTTAAGCGAAGTGTAGCCCTGGACATGGCCTGCAGGTATGCCGGCACGGGTCTCATAGACGGCTTCCTCATGTTTTCCGGTCCAGCGTCCGATGGTCTCGAGCATTGCAATCTCTTCTTCCGGAATAGTACCGTCGGCGCGCGGCCCTATGTCGAGAAGGAGGTTGCCGCCCATGCTTATGCAATCGACAAGCATACGCAGAACAGTCATCGGATCCTTATAATTGGTGTCGGCAGTGCGGTAGCCCCATGAATCGTTGATAGTCATGCAGGTTTCCCACCATTGGGATTCCGGACGCATAACCGGTACACCGAGTTCCGGAGTGTCGTAGTCTCCGTGCCCCTGAATGCGTGAATTTATAATCACATTCGGGTTGTAGCTTCTGAGCAGCCCGACAATGCCGGGTGCATTCCATTCATCGGAAGAGTGCTCCCAGTCACCGTCGAACCAGTAAAGGTCAGGATTCCATGTGCTGCTCAGTTCTGTGAGCTGTGCATTGTTGAAATCAAGAAAATGCTGCCACTTTTGGGGATTGGCCTTGATGTCGTATTTCGGCGGCTTGTTGCGGTATGTTTCAGGATAATCCTCACGAGGCCAGTCGATCAGCGAATAATAGAAACCGAGTTTCAGCCCCTGATTGCGTACGGCCTCTGCAAAAGGTGCAATCAGATCGCGTCTGGCCGGACTGCTCTTCACTGCACTTACATCTCCGGCCTTGGTATCCCAAAGTGCGAAGCCGTCGTGATGCTTGGTTGTTATGACCGTGTATTTCGCACCGCTGTTTTTGATGAGCGCGGCCCAGTATTCCGGATCATAGTTCTCTGCGGTAAACACTTCGGACTGTTTCATATAATCCGACATGCTGATATGGCCGTTGTGGAAAGCCCAGCTCTCGGAAGTCTCGCCTTTTGAATAAACGCCCCAGTGGATGAAGATTCCAAGCTTGGCTTTTGAGAACCAGTCCATTCTCTCGGCTTTCTGCTCCGGTGTCTCTGGCGCTGAGGGAGCTCCGTTTGCGAATGCCGGCACCGCCGACAGTATCAACGCAATTTTAAGTATAGGTTTAAGATTCATAATATTATGTATTTCTTACAAATCTACAAATTTATTGAATAAAACGCAAGCCGGTAATGTCAATGATTCCAATGGCAATTGCAGTTTCTGAAAAATGAATCTTTATGTCTTCTCTCTGAAGCTGTCAAAATATTCGGATTAATTTAACAATTTCCTGGAATTATCTTACAAAAGTCTCTTTTTTTTCAACTTCCTATTGTTTATTTAATGGAAAACAACTTTCTTTGCAGTGTATTATTGAACTAATGCACCAATATTGAGAGCTTGCGTTGTAAGGTTGTTGAAAGTGTAATATAAATAAGTATAAAATGAACAAGACAATTATTTCTGCACTCATTCTTTTGTTTGCCTCACATTTCGGGTATGCTTCTGAGCCTGATTCTTGGCGCGGCAGGGTTATCGACCGGGAAAACAGGCCGGTACAGTTTGCCACTGTAGCCCTGACCGATTCGGCCGGTACTGTAATTGGCGGAGCGACTTCCGCAGAGGACGGTACATATATTATTGATCCGTCGAAAGACTCTGTGCCGGCAGGAGAACTGTCGCTGCTGTGCTCATTCGTGGGCTATAAGGATTTCCGTTCTCCTCTTGCTGAGATGATCACCGGTATGGAAGACGGTGTCCGCATCCTCCGTGATGCTGTGCTTGAGGAAGTGCATGATGCCATTTCCGGTGCTGTCGTGTCCGGCAAGCGCGAGCTTCTGGAGTTCAATTTCGACAAGATTGTCATGAATGTCTCCGAACTGGCTGTGGCACAGACAGGAAATGCGCTCGATGTGCTGAAGAGCTCCCCCGGAGTGACTGTCGACAAGGACGGCAATGTGAAACTGAATGGCCGGACAGTCGCGATATGGATTGACGGAAGACCTTCCGCAATGTCAGGAAAGGATCTTGAAGTATATCTGAAAGGCAGCCCGGGAAATACAATCGAAAAGGTGGAGCTGATGTCCTCTCCTTCTGCCAAATACGATGCCGAGGGCAGCGGAGGCATTATAAATATAAAGACCCGCAAAGGCTTCATGCAGGGACTGAGCGGTTCTGTGTCACTGAACGGTTCCATAAACCCGGTGCCGAAATCGGACTTGCGGAAAGTGAATCTTTCTTCAGATCTTTCGGCCAGTGTCATGTACAAAACGGACAAGACCCTGACCTCGTTTTCGTATTCCCCGAGAATCGGCAATATGACCGGAGAGGCAATCGAGAACAAGTTTTTCGGTACTGATTACAGCGCCTTGCAGTATTCGCGCAATCTGATGGACATCATGTCGAACGGACACAATGTAAGGCTGCAGAACGACTGGAACATAACGCCCAAAGATGTGTTCGGAGTCATTGCCAATGCAAGTGTAAGCAGCAGCGTGACGGATTGCGGCAGCGGAAATGTCATAAGAAATTATGAGGCATGGGGAACACCTTCGCAAAAACTGTATTCTGAGATGCTGAGCGACAATACCTCTGACGAAAAGCGGAATTTTGTGTATGCAAACCTTAATTATACCCACACTTTCGATGAGTCGCGCTCGGCGGAGATTACCGTGAATGCGGATTACAGCAGGAATGCAGGCCGTGAGGCTACCGGTCAGCTGAACACAATGACTGTCGGTGATCCGTCAGGAAAATACGGCTTCGTTGAAAACACTCACAGAGTTCTTGACCTTGTGTCCGTAAAAGCTGACTATTCCACAAATTTATGGAAGGCAACCGGGCGTGTCGAGGCCGGTGTAAAAGGGGCTTTGTCGATGACTGACAATAGGTTTGCCCACAATGACTATGACGTGTCCGCCGAGCCTTGGCAGCTTGCTGAGCTCCCGTCTTCAAGAAATGACTTCAAATACAGCGAGCAGGTCTATGCCGCGTATGTGAACGTAGCCAAGCGTTTCGGGACCCAATGGAATGCCCAGGCAGGAATACGTGGAGAGGGTACCGTAGCCAAAGGCCGGTGGCAGAATTCTTCCTACGCCCGCAACGCGTATTTCGACGTCTTTCCGAATGTTTCGTTCAGCTGGCTTCCTTCGCAGAAATTCATACTGTCTGCAAATTATTCATACCGAATAAGCCGTCCGAAGTATTGGCAGCTGAATCCCTTTGTCTCATATATCAATGCAACTACATATACTCAGGGAAAGGCTGACCTGGCTCCTGCATATTCACACAACGTTTCACTTACCGCAGTGATGTTCAGCAGACTCTCTGTCAATGCCGGCTATGGCAGTATCCGGAACTACAATGACATACAGGTGCCTCACTTCGACATGGAAAACGGAATTATGGGACATATCTATGAGAATGCCGGTGTACAGCAGAATGCATATGTCTCTGTGTCATTGTCTGAACTTCCTCTCACAAAATGGTGGAATCTCACTCTGCAGGGAACATACAGCTATGAGCATTTCCGTGCATATCCCGGACTGGAAACCGGACTTGGAGACGGATATGTCAATGAGGGACATGCCTTTTTTTGCTATGGCAGCACGACGTTCTTTTTGCCGGCAAACTTCAAGACAGGACTTTCTGGTCTCTATTGCACTCCTCAGCTGGCAGGCTTCTATGATGTAGACGGCATGTGGACTGTAAATTTCAATTTCTCCAAGAGTTTCCTTGACAGCCGTCTGGTGCTGAGTTTCTATGTCAACGACATCTTCAATTCGATGAATCAGACACTGAAAGTCTATGACGGTGACAGGCTTACATACAGCATAGAAAATGCGGTTTCCATGACCTCATTCCGTCTCGGCCTGACCTGGCGTTTCGGCAAGGCCGTAAAATCCTCACGCAAAGTCGGCACCCTCGACGAATCTTCGAGAATGTAGCTACTCTATGACGAGTCCGTCGCGGGCGGGGCTGATGCCGTCCGGCAGGGATGACACGAGGACGGAGTGGCAGGGGAGCCGGTGCGAGAGATGGGTCAGCCAGCTCTGTTTTGCCCCGACGCGCCTGCACACTTCGACAGCCTCCTCAATGCTGAAATGGGAAATGTGATGCCCGCTCTTGACGCAATTGATTATGAAATGGTCCAGGCCGCGCAGCTTGTCGAATTCCTCCTCCGGAATGTAATTCATGTCGGTGCAGTAGGCTATGTTGCCGAAGCGGTAGCCCAGAACCGGCAGCCTGTAGTGCATGCCGCGTATGGGGACAATGCGCACTCCCTTGATTGTGAACGGCTCTGCATCTATTATATGCACGTCCCATTCCGGTGCTCCCGGATATTTCTCCTCAGCGAAGGCGTATGAATACTCATTGCGCAGGGAAGCCTCCACATATTTCTCGCAATAAATCTGCGTGCTGCTTTTTTCGAGATAATTGAAAGCGCGTATGTCGTCCAGACCCCCTGTGTGGTCCTTGTGGTTGTGGGTCAGAAGTATTGCGTCGACGTGCGAGACGTTTTCGCGGAGCATCTGCTGACGGAAATCTGGGCCTGCATCTACAAGAATGCGCAGGCCCTCATAGTCCACGAGGGCACTTGACCTGAGCCTTTTGTCGCTGTTGTCGGCACTGCAGCACACTTCGCACTTGCAGCCTATTATAGGCACTCCCTGTGATGTCCCTGTCCCGAGGAATGTGAGTCTTGCCTTGCCTGTCATATCGTCACGTCAATGATTTTTCCTATCATTTCAGGGGCATAAGGTCTGCTGATTCTGATATAGTTGCCTGTATATCCCTGCATCATCCCTTTCTTGTCAGTGCTCTCGAACAGCACCTGCTCCCTTACACCGGCATTGCTGCGTATGAATTCATCGTGAAGTCCGTTGCTCAGTTCCTCAAGCATCTGCACCCTGGCGGTTTTTACTGAATCCTGCACCTGGTCCTTGCGCATTGCCGCAGGCGTGCCGGGACGCCTTGAATACGGGAATACATGGATGAAGGCCGGCCTTACCGTATCTTTCAGGAAATTGTATGTCTCCATGAACAGTGCGTCCGTCTCTCCCGGAAAGCCGACAATGACGTCTATACCGAAAAAGACCTTCGGACCGCCAGGCTTTTCCATTTTGCTCCTTATGTAGCTGATTTTGTGCGCAAATGCTGCGGTGTCGTATCTTCTTCCCATTTCTTTGAGTACGGTATCGCTGCCGGCCTGCAGAGGAATGTGGAAATGAGGCAGGAATTTGGTGCCGGAAGCTATCCAGTCCACCATTTCCTCAGTCAGAAGATTCGGCTCTATGGATGATATTCTGTAACGTTCGATGCCCTCTACATCATTCAGTGCCTTAATCAGGTCGAAGAAATTTTCTCCGGTGGTCTTGCCGAAGTCACCGGTGTTCACGCCAGTCAGGACTATTTCGCGTATTCCGGAGGCCGCGATTTCTTTTGCCTGCTCCACTGCGCTTGCGATGGAAATATTGCGGCTTTCGCCCCTGGCATCCGGAACTGTGCAGTACGCACATCTGTAGTCGCAGCCGTCCTGAACTTTGAGGAATGACCTCGTGCGCTCTCCATCGGAATAGGCAGGGAAAAATGCACCGTGGCCCTCTCCTGATGCTTTGCCGTTGTTCAGATATGCCAGAACCTCCGGCACAAGCCTGCTTTTGTCAGCTGCCCCGAATACGAAAGTGACTCCCTCGATTGCCTCTATCTCTTTCTTTTTGAGCTGGGCATAGCAGCCGGTCACGATAATCGGGGCGTCCGGTGATATTCTGTGCAGCTTCCTGATGATATTGCGGCTTTTCTTGTCCGAATGTTCGGTGACAGAGCAGGTGTTCACGAGGAAGACATCCGCTCCGCTGTTCCACGGAACGGCTTCAAAGCCCTCTTTCAGAAAGGCTCTTTCATAAGTCGAGGTCTCGGCGTAGTTCAGCTTGCACCCCAATGTGATGAATGCTATTTTTTTAGTCATAAATATGTTTCACAAGTAATTCGCCCTTCGGGCACGGTTTGTGCGGGCAGTAAATTCTACAATGTCTTGTTGCTGTGTGTCAGTGTTATGCGCGACCATTTGACACTTCCGTCCACCGGAGGACGGCTTTTGGATACTCTTACAGAGAACGAGAGCAGCTGCGGGAATTTCTCTGCTATGCTTCTGACTATGCGGCCGGCTACATGTTCCAGCAGGTCCGACGGAATTTTCATTTCCTCCGCCACGGCGTCATATATCAGCGCATAATTCAGTGTGTCGTCGAGCGAATCGCTTTCCGCCGCAGCGTCCATGTATATTTCTCCGCGGAAATCCACGACGAAATCATTGCCTTCCGCGCGCTCTTTTTCAAGGCAGCCGTGATATGCACGGAACTCCATGCCCTCAAGTTCCAATATGCCGATTCTGTCCATTGTGAATCAATTCAGTGAGGTCATGCAAGAATAAGGAACACGCAGGGACGTTTTCCTATGACAAGGGTCTGCTTCTTCCATTCCGCCACGCTTTTTGTCTTTATGTATGCGTCCGGCATCGTTATGTCGGCGGCTACGCAGACCTTTGTGGCCGGGGAGCATACAGAAAGTATGTCTGCAAAAAGGGAATCGTTCCTGTAAGGAGTCTCAATCAGAATCTGCGTCTGATGCAGCTGGCCTGACACTTTCTCCAAAGTCTTGAGCCGGCTTCTGCGCTCATCCGTCTTGGCCGGGATATAGCCGCAGAACGCAAAAGACTGGCCGTTGAGTCCGGAAGCCATGAGCGCAAGCATCAGAGAAGACGGGCCTACGGCAGGAATCACTTCGATTCCGCTGCTGTGTGCCAGTGCGACAAGCTGGGCACCGGGATCTGCAACGGCAGGCAGTCCGGCCTCTGAAATCAGAGCCACGTCATTGCCGTCGTCAAAAAGCTTCAGGTAGCCTTCTATGGCGGCACGGTCCGTATGCTCATTAAGTTCAAAAAACTCAAGCTCCGCAATACGGCCTTTAAGTCCTGCACGTGAAAGATATCTTCTTGCCGTCCTGACCTCCTCCACTACAAAAGTCCTGAAACTTTCCAAAGATTTCAGGACAGGGGCCGGTATGACCTCTGCCGGATCATTGTCTCCCAGCGGAGACGGTATCAGGAACAGTCTTCCTTTTTTTTCTTGCATTTTTTCTGTTCTCATCTGCTGTTATCTTCATTTCGCGGCGGCTGCCTTCAAAGATCGCCTGTTCTTCCGCTCTTTTGGCTTCCTGCCTCTTGCTCTTTGTGTAGAACAGATTCCTGAAGAACTGGCTGAGTTTGTTGAATTCGGTCTGATATGTGAGTCCGACGCCGCTTCTCTGCGAATTGTCGAGGTAATTGGTGTACTGGTCTGCCGAATGAGAGAATATGTTGAGCCTGAATGCTCCCGCTCTGTCGAGCTTTATCTCTATGTCGAGGTCGCCCACGACATCGGCCTTTGTGCTTCCGGAATTGTACTGTCTGTTGCCCACGCTTCCGTTGACAACTACCCGGTTGTTGAATATCTGTGTGGATACGGCAACGTCAAAGACATCGTTTCCTCTTTCGTTCGGCTGGTAATTCAGGCCGAGATCGACAGGTATGTTCAGTTTCTGGAGGATATTGTTCAGCTGGTTCGCCATTACCTCCGACACATTTGAATAAAGCATTGTGGAGTTGTTCACGATTCCTGACTGCTCGTCCGGGATGAAGCTGTTGGAGAGCAGAAGAGAGAGGAACTGCCTCTGTACCTTGTCCTCGGTGCTGAGGGCGCTTTCCACCCTTGACTTGACGGTAGGGTCGAGGTCCGGGATGTCAATGGAGAACGCCAGGCGCGGATTGCTTATTTTGTCGGTAATCTTTATGCCGCAGTCCACAATGCGCCTGTTCGCCACTGAAGTCGTGTCGGAAATGAGAGTTGACAGAGAGGCTTTTGTCCTGTACAGAGCTTCAATGTTCAGGTTGCTGTCGAAGATGTCGCCGTTGAAATTGACCGTACTTCCGTCCTGGATCGTGAAGTCTCTGCGTACGAATCCCAGTGCAACGAATCTGTAGCTTCCGCCGGTCAGCGTGTAGTCTCCGTTGATGTTGAATACATCTTCGCTGACCTCAAGGTCTATCGTGCCGTTTCCCTGGCCTGAAAGCACGTGTCCTGATGCCTTGTCTATCTCAACGAAAGCCGTTACTTCCGGCGAAGCGCTGACGTGCATATTCAGTCTGAAGTCAGTGGCATCCCTGGTCTTTTTATCAAGCCTTGAAATCATCTCCTCGTAAGGGTCTATATATATATCCTTCGGCATTTCTGTGAATTTGAGGAGATTGGATGTGCCGGAAGTCGCTGAGAAATTTATCGGTATATGCAATTCTCCTCTCTTGGCCGTGACGGCTTCTATATCCATTACAAGCGAATTTACCGGACCGCTGATGCTGACGTTTCCTGTGCCGAAAATATTGCCGTAGAATGCGTCACCCTGTTTTTCCGTCAGGTCTATTCCCTCGATTTCATTTACTCTGATTCTTGTATCGAAACTCATGTCCCTGAAATTGTTCCAGCCGATGCTGCCGGTGACATTGCCGCTTCCTGTGAATCTGTCCCTTATGGATATGTTGTCAAAATACACTCCGTACCTGTCTATGTGGAAGTCTCCGTCTGCATAATAAGGCACATTGGTAAAGGCGACTTTGAGCATTCCATTGTCCAGCCTCGTGTCTTTGCTGGATAGTTCGAGCCTGTCCATAGGGCCTTCCACTGACAGTTCACCCGAGATGTTGCCGTCTATCTCGCTGAAAATGTCCTCAAGGAAAGGACGGGCATATCCGACGGACAGTCTGTTCAGGCTGGCATGGGCATCGAGTGAGCGTATGCTCGGAGTGTACGTTCCCGATGCGTCTATATTCCGCTGTCCGGCAAACTCATTGCTGACAGAAATGTTGAATCTCTGGAAAAGGTCGTCCCATTCGCTTATGGCATTGACTGTTCCGAGCGGCCGGTCCGCGATGTAAGCCGAGTCGCATACCATATCGACGAGGAATCCTTTGTCATCAAGCGGAGATATGAGCTTGGCGCTTCCGGTAGCTGCTCCTCTTATTCCCAGATCAGAACTGAACAGGTGATTCAATATGGATATGTCGAATCTGTCAAGTTCCAGCGTAAGTGTGTCTTTCGCGGCTTTCGATGCTTTGCCGAAAGCCTTTACGGCCTGGTCTTCGCTTACGAGTTCGATGGATTCGATGTCGATTTCTCCGCTTTTTGCAGACAGGCGCGACGGCTGGATTCTCCATTCCTTAGAGTTGAGGTACAGAGTTGACGGAAGTATGTCCACTCCAATGGCAATGCCTTCTCCTGTGCTGCGTGTCAGTTCGCCGCGCACAATTAATTCCCCGCTGTTCTCAAGCTCGCTTCTGTTATCGTAAGAATATCCCAGGCCGATGTGATTGTCATCTGCGAACAGCCTGAAAGTATTGTCGCTGAGTTTGAGTGTCGCGGCCTGTATCTCGTTGCAGGTAAGATTGCCGCTGAAACTGTCGTCATTGTTCGAGAACGTGGCCTCGATGTCTTTCATATACTGCCGTCCGAATGCAATCCTTTGGGAATGAAGTCCTGCATTGAATCTTCCTTTTTCGTTTATTTTTGCACTTAGCCTCGTGTCTTCTGCAATATACAGTCCCGGCATTACGAATGAAAGCAGGCCTCTGGAGTCGTGGCAGGTGAAGTCGATTTTGTAGTTATTGCCTTCCCATTTGTATTCTGGCTTTTCAAACAGGGCCGGCAGTTCCTGTTTCATTGTAATGTCGGCAAGATCGCTTATGAATTGTGTGACCGGCGCGCTTGCAGAGTATGTGCCTTCTGCAAAATCCGACTTAAGCCTCATTTTGTAGATGTCGTTGACAGTCTGGGAATAGAGGCTCACATTGCCGATTCCGTATTTTCCGGATGAATTTTCCAAAACCACATCGCCGAGGTTTATTTCTCCGAATATGTCTCCTTTGCTTGTTTTCCTGAAGTCTGCGTGCGTAGTAAGCCTTATATTCGATTTTCCGCGTTTGTCTATGTTCATTGCGCGGAGGTCCGCATGGCCTATGTTAGCATAGAATTTATATGCGGCATTCCTGTTCTTGGACGAAAGGGCCACATGGCCGTGGAACAGGAAATTAAGATTAGGGTCGTCACAGGTTATTCTGCCGTCAAAGGCTTCTCCGGACAATGTGCCCTCTCCGCTGATGCGGCTGTAGTCATAGCCGTATATGTTGAGCCTGCTTATTGTCAGTGAGTCTATTTCCGCTCCGGTGCTGCCGGCCCCGAACTTTGCACGAATGCCTGTGCGCATGGTGACAGGGCCTATCAGGCCGGTACCTATTATTTTTCCTATGTCAAAGTCGGATGAGGCCAGTGTTCCGGACATTCCGACAGGCCTTCCTTTTTTTATAAGGTCTTTCATCCTGATGCTGCCCTTGAGTCTTCCGTTTCCGGACCTGATGTCTGCATTTACTGCAAGTCGGTTCAGTTGTCCTTTGGCGGTTGCCCTTATCCGGAAAGTGCTTCCCTTGGCGAAATTGGAAAGGTTGAGTTTTCCATCTTTCATCCAGCCGCTTACGAATCTTCCGATTCCTTTGGCTGTGGCTGTGAAATCGGTTAATGATACATCGATGCTTGTGCTGTCGACAGCCGGTAGACCGGTCATTCTGCCGTTTATTGTCGCACGGAAGCCTCCTCCGGATGCAGCTACAGTCATGCCCTTTACGTTGAAATCGTTGACTGTTCCGTAGAATTCTCCCGAGGACGCTTTCAGTATCAGATCATTGCCTTTGAGTTGCGGAGCAAAATAAGCTATTGTGCGCAAATCGATGGATGATTCGCTTATCATGGCAGTCATCACAACCTTTCTTATGTAGTCCGAAAAGTCGGCCGTCCCGCTGTAGCTCATGATGTAGAGCGGAAGCCGGATATCCGACCACGGGTCTTTGAGGTGCAGATCCTCTACAACCGTGCGTCCGTTTCCGACTTTTGCCCGGCCGGATATTGATTCGCAGGAGTAACCGCTCTTTTCATTAAAAGACAGATGCTGCAGGACTCCAGACATTACTCCTCCCTTGAATCCGAGGCCTTTTGCATCTATATCTATGTCGCTTACATCCAGGTCATTCCAGTCTATTCCCCCTTCCTCATGCCAGATTTTGTCCGCACAGTAATTCTTCATTGTAAACCTGAAGCCGCGCACTTCTGTTTTCCTTATGTTGAATATCTCCTTTTCGCTTTTCTTTTTCTTTTCTGACTTGGTGATCCTGAATATTCTTGTGAGATTGTTGGTCTTTTCCCCGGGTTCATCCTGATTGTCCTCTATCACAAGATTCAACCGCCCGTTCCTGACAGATGCGCTTCCTATTCGGATTCCGTTTTTTCCTGTAAGTCCTTTCAGAGTGAATGTGGCCTCTATATATTCAGCCGTGAAGAATGTATCCACAGGCGAGTTTACTGAGTCTGCTGCGTCGATCGCCGCCTTTCTGTCGATAACAGTGATATTTTTCAATACAAGTGTGGAAAACGGTTTGAAGTGCACTTTCTCAAGGCTGATGTCCGCATCCAGGTTTTCAGACAGCTTTTCGGCTACCTTGCCTGCAATGAATGTCTGTACGGCCGGCGTCTGGAGTGCTATGGCCAGCGCCAGTATAATTGCAGTGACAGAAACAATAGTCAGCCAAAATATTTTCAGTGCCTTTTTGATCTCGTTCTGTTTTTATAAGGTATAACTTGCAAAAGTAGTAAAAATATCGGATAAAATCCGTAATTTTGTCGCGTTGCATTAGCATAAACTGTGCTAAAAAATCAAAGAAATGGCAGATATTATACTCGGAATAGAATCTTCGTGTGATGACACCTCGGCCGCTGTCATCAAAGACGGCTTTCTGCTGTCCAATGTGCTGGCAAGCCAGGATGTCCACAAGGCCTACGGCGGAGTCATCCCGGAGCTTGCATCCCGTGCGCATCAGCTGAATATTGTGCCTGTGGTCAGCGAGGCGATTGCCCGTGCCGGCATTCAGGCGTCTGACATTACGGCAGTAGCTTTCACACGAGGTCCGGGGCTTCTCGGCTCGCTTCTTGTCGGTACGTCTTTCGCGAAAGGTTTCGCCATGGCTATCGACAGACCTCTTGTGGAAGTCAATCATCTGCAGGGACATGTGCTCGCTAATTTTATATGCCAGTACGGTGCCGAGAACAGGCAGCCTGAGTTTCCTTATCTGTGTCTTCTTGTGTCCGGAGGCAATTCGCAGATAGTCAAGGTAAACAGTCCTCTCGATTATGAGATTCTCGGCCAGACCATCGACGATGCGGTAGGGGAGGCTTTCGACAAATGCTCGAAGATGATGGGCCTGGGATATCCTGGCGGACCGATTGTGGACAGACTTGCAAAAGAGGGCGACCCGTGCAAGTTCAAATTCTCAAAACCGCATGTGCCGGGTCTGGACTACAGTTTCAGCGGCATCAAGACATCTCTGCTTTATTTTGTGCGCGACAGGATGGCGGAGGATCCTGAATTCATGGAAAAGAACAAGGCCGACATATGCGCGAGTTTCCAGAAGGCCCTGATAGACATTCTTATGGACAAACTTGTAAAGGCGGCCGTGCAGACAGGAATACGTCAGATTACAATAGGAGGCGGAGTATCTGCCAACAGCGGACTCAGAAGCCGTATCACCGAGGAGGGACGCAAGAGGGGATGGACGACATATCTTCCTGAGTTCAAGTTTACTACGGACAATGCGGCAATGATTGCCATAGCAGGCTGGTTCAGGTACAGGAACGGAGAGCGTGCCGCGCTCGATGTGGCTCCGGTTTCAAGGCTTGCCGAATTTTGAAACTTGTCCTGACCTGAAATATATGTTTCGCCATAACAATGAACAGTCTGACACTTGCGAAACAGCCTGAATTAAAGGCCGTCAGGCCGTAGGTAAGTCCTTTCCCCGGGGCGCGAACGATTGGCAAACAGTCCTGTGGACTTTTGCAGTGAGCAGCGCGGAGTGACGGATAAGGTGTTTGGGGATAGGTTCTCGTAAATAAGGAAAGTGCGGTGGCAAAAGTTTCGCAACCTGCACTAACATTATAATAATGAATAATCTGACACTTGCGAAACTTGAGTATTATGAAAGAAATTGAGATTACCTGCCGGTTGGGGAGCGAACCGCCGGCAGAAGAAATAAAGGCTGCAGCCGTAAAGGCGCTGGGAGTATCTCCGAAGGTGGCTGTGCACTATCGTATCGCAAGACGCTCGGTAGATGCAAGGAACGATGTGCTGTACAGGTACCGCATCGAGGTTTTCCGTCCGGAGGAGGTTATGGAGGAATATGTCCTTGAACCGTATATGGATGTGTCTTCCTCAGAGCCTGTCGTGATAATAGGTGCAGGGCCTGCGGGAATGTTCGCTGCCCTGCGGCTGCTTATGCGCGGCCTGAAGCCGGTGATCCTCGAGAGGGGCAAGGATGTGCACAAGAGGAAATTCGACATGGCTGCGCTTTCAAAGGAAGGTGTTGTCAATCCGGACTCTAACTATTGCTTCGGCGAAGGCGGTGCCGGAGCTTTTTCCGACGGAAAACTTTATACGCGCTCCTCCAAGAGGGGAGACATACGCGAAGTCCTTCACCAGCTTGTCCGCTTCGGTGCCGACCCTTCTATTCTGATTGACGCTCATCCGCATATAGGCAGCGACAAATTGCCGGCGGTGGTCGAGAATATACGCAAATGTATCGTTGAGCATGGCGGAGAGTATCATTTCTCATCGCGTGTGACGGATATCTCTCAAAAATCCGACGGCAGTTTCGATGTGACGGCAGAGGACGGAACTGTCTATTCTTCGCGTAAAGTGATTCTTGCCACGGGGCATTCCGCAAGGGATATTTACGAGATGTTCTGGCGCAAGGGCTGGGAAATCCAGGCCAAGGGCTTTGCGATGGGCGTGCGCGTCGAGCATCCGCAGTCTCTCATCAACAGGATACAGTATCATGGCAAATATCAGCCGTACATGCCTACTGCCGAATATTCGTTCGTCACTCAGATAGAGGGAAGGGGAGTGTTCTCGTTCTGTATGTGTCCGGGAGGCATTCTCGTGCCTGCAGCCACTGCGCCGGGAGAGCTTGTGCTGAACGGCATGTCCAATTCTGCCAGAAATTCCAAGTGGGCCAATTCCGGTGTCGTGGTTTCTGTCGAGCCTGAGGACCTGCCGGAGTATGCCGTCCATGGACCTCTTGCCCTGCTTCAGTTCCAGAAAGATGTGGAAAAGGCGATGTTCGACTATACGGGATCGCTGAAGGCACCGGCCCAGCGTATGATGGATTTCTGCCGCAGGATTCCTTCTTCCGGACTTCCTGCAACCTCCTATCATCCGGGGGCAGTGTCTGCGCCTCTGCATGAACTGCTGCCGGAGCATGTCTCGCTGAGGCTGAAATATGCTTTTCCTCAGATCGGCAACAAGAAGATGCACGGCTATTATACGAATGAGGCCCTGCTTCTCGGTGTGGAGTCGAGGACTTCGTCGCCTGTCCGTATTCCGCGTGACCCTGACACTCTTGAACATATCGGGGTTCCCGGCCTGTATCCGTGCGGTGAGGGTGCGGGCTATGCAGGCGGCATTGTCTCCTCTGCCCTTGACGGAATCAATTGTGCTTTAAAGATCTGATGCTCCAATGGCGCCTGCCGTCGGAGGCCGGTTTCATGTTTTGATAAATTTTGACAGTATGAAAAAGTGTCTTCTCTGTTTTGCGGCTTTTGTTGCTGTGGCCTTTGCGTATGCCGAACGGGAGGCCTATGCCGCCAGTCTTGCAGGTGTATGCTTTGACAGGACTCTGAGGCTCGATTATATTTTTTCCGGTACGGACAAGGATGCGCTGATTGCACTTGACGGAATGTCGTGCTTTGACGGCTGGGCAGGCAGGAGGCATAATCTTGATTCCGTCGCAGTACGCGGAAACGGCCAGATCCGGATGAGTGATGCCGTGACCGGAGAAGTGCTTTACCGTCAGAGCTTTTCCACCTTGTTTCAGGAATGGCAGACTACTGAGGAGGCCACCGGGGCGTGCCGCTCTTTCGAGAATGTGTTCCTGCTTCCCATGCCGTCTGCAAAGGCGGTTGTCAGGGTTGAACTTTACGGTTTCCGCGGAGGTATGACCGCATCTGCAGAGCATATTGTTGACCCCGATGATATACTTATACGAAAAATAGCTCCCGAACCGGCACCGTGCAAGTACATTCTGCGCAGCGGGTCTTCTGCGGACTGCATCGATGTCGCAATCGTGGCGGAGGGCTATACTGGGGCAGAGCAGGATAAATTTTATGCGGATGCCCTGTGTGCCATGGATGCAATTCTGGCACATGAGCCGTTCAGCAGCTACCGAGACCGCTTCAATTTTGTGGCGGTGGCGCTTCCTTCTGCCGACAGCGGTGTCAGCGTGCCTCTTGAAGGGCTTTGGAAGAATACCGCGCTCGGCTCGCATTTCAGTACCTTCTATTCGGACCGCTATCTAACTACTTTGCGTGTCAGGCAGATGCACGACAAGTTGTGCGGAATTCCGTATGAGCATATAGTGATACTTGCCAACACTGAGACATACGGTGGAGGCGGCATATTCAATCTGTATACTCTTACTGCCGCCGGTAACAAGAGTTTCAGACCGGTTGTCGTACATGAGTTCGGGCACAGTTTTGCCGGTCTCGCGGATGAGTATTATTATGATGACCAGTTTTCTGAGTATTATTTTCCGGACTGCGAGCCGTGGGAGCAGAACATCACCACTTTGGCTGATTTCTCTCAGAAGTGGGCGGACATGATTCCGGACGGTTCCGATTCTGCCGGGGGATTTTCTGCCGAGGGTGTCTCCGGCATTTCTCCGGTTGTCGGACTGTATGAAGGTGCCGGCTATCAGTCCAAAAGAGTTTTCCGCGGTTTTCCTGACTGCCGCATGAAGACCAACACTGCCGAAAGTTTCTGCCCTGTATGTATTCGTGCAATCTCACGAATCATAGAATTTTATACTGAACGGCCATAATGCGTGGCGGGTAAAAGTCTGCACATCCTTATGAGAATTGAATGTCCGGAGACAGTGCCGTGGCTTACCTCACAGGAAAACTGCAAAAAGTGGCTTGACAAATACTTCTTATCATTGAGCCGCGTATGGAGCGTGCGTTACAGATTTTTGGCCATGCCGATGATTTCGAGGAACTGCTTGCGGTAGCCGTGCGGATCGAATGACAGTCCGCTGCTTACAAGTTCCTCAGCCATTCCTAATGTCGAGTTTCCCTTGTATGGCGATTCTCTCAGAATCATCCCGAATGCAGCTGTGCCTGCTGCGAATGACATATTTTCTGACATGGCATTGCCGTTGTCTTTCATTTGCACCGACAGGAGTATGTTTTCTGTCCCTAATGCCTTTTTGTATCTGAAATCGAATGTTCCGTATGGCAATTCCGCTGTACTGTCTTCTGCCGGAATGATTTCATACAATGCCGTTATAGTCTGTCCTGCACCTATTTCACCTGCATCCTTCCTGTCGTTTACGAAGTCACTGTTGTCCAAGACCCTGTTTTCATACCCTATTAGGCGGTAGCTCTTTACGCTTTCTTTGTTGAAGGCAATCTGTACCTTTGCGTCATTGGCCACAGAGTAGAATTTCTGTCTTTCATTGACAAATACCTTTGTCATCTCCTCTTCTGAGTCTATATATTCATAGGTTCCGTTTCCGCTGTTGGAAATCTTCTCCATCATTTCATCGTTCAGATTACCTCCTCCGAAACCGCAGACTGTCAGATAGATTCCGTTGTCGGCATAGCTTTCAACCATTTCCACAAGGTCGTCTATGGCCGTCACGCCTACATTGAAATCGCCGTCCGTACCCATGATTATCCTGTTGTTTCCGCCTTCAATGCGGTTTGCCACGGCCTCTTCATAGGCCATCTTCATTGCTTCCCCTCCTGCTGTCGCTCCGCTTGCTACCAGCTTGTCTATCGCTTTTTTGATTGTTTCCGCATCCCTTGCCGGTGTCGATTTAAGCAGTTTCTTTACTTTTCCGGAATAAGTTATTATGGAAACTCTGTCGTCAGGTCTCAGGTTGTCCGTGAGTGTTGCCAGACTTTTTTTCAGAAGGACAATCTTGTCTACCGAATTCATGGAGCCTGATACGTCGATAAGGAAAATGTAATTGGCTGTAGGTATCTGCTCTTCAGGTATTGTCATCCCTTTTATTCCGAGGCGAAGAAGTTTGTGCCCTTCATTCCACGGGCAGTCGCTTATCTCGTAATTTATTGCCGCATTGTTGCCGTCGGAAGGTTCAGGATAATCAAATGTAAAATAATTTAGGAATTCCTCAATCCTTACTGAGGACTTTGGCGGGAGCATGCCGTGCTTCAAGAATCGGCGCATATTGGCATAAGAAGCACCGTCAGCATCTACTGAGAAAGTGGAGATGTTGTTGTCGGACGTGTCGATAAATGGATTGTCGCTGTAATCTTCATATTTTTCTCCGTTCTGCGGAGTAGTGAAATCAGCATCTTCACCGTAAAACCAATTGTCGAAGAAGGCATTTTTTGAACAAGAAACAATGGATGCGCATACCAGAGCAGACAGTATAATATGACATTTGAAATGTTGAACCATAGCCGATAAATTTTAAAATCGCACAGATAGATGCACTCTGTGCTGTTTTCGTTGCACGGGACTGCTTATTCCCCCCCTCATCTCTCTCTCATCGTTCCACAAACCGGTACTTTTGGGGCACGAACTTCGGCATTCCAGTCCAACCGTTCCCAAAACATGCCTTTTCTGTATCAGCATGAGTTCCGGTACGGTGAGAAAATCCTTGGCAGGGATGCCTTCGCGGCACTTCTGGCTGAGTCAGGCATGAAAGTGCGTCTCAAGATGCGCAAGCCACGCACGACCGACTCCACCCATGGTCTTCCGACCTTCCCGAACATCATCAGGGACTTCATCCCCACCGGCCCAAACCAGCTGTGGGTAAGCGACATAACATATATCCCGATCCGGAGGCCGGACGGCAACTGCCGCTTCTGCTACCTGTCATTGATACTTGATGCCTACAGCAAGGAGACAGTGGGCTGGAGTGTCGGGGACACCCTGAGGACCGAATATCCCATGGCGGCTCTTAAGATGGCCCTCAGGCGCATCGGGGGCAAGGAACACAACCTTATACATCACTCAGACAGAGGCTGTCAGTACGCGAGCCTGGAATATGTCAGGATGCTGAGGGACAACAATATCCGCATCAGCATGACAGAAACAGGCGACCCCAAAGACAATGCCCGGGCCGAGCGCATCAACAACACAATGAAGAATGAACTTCTGAAAGACAGGGTCTTCATGTCCATCACTGATGTAACCGATGCCGTGTCTGACGCCGTGATCTTCTATAACAACAGAAGACCTCACATGAGTATCAACATGATGACTCCGGCCCAGGCGGCATCTCTCAGCGGTGAACTTGAAAAGAAATGGCACAGCTACAGGGAAAATGCAATCAAGTCGAAGTTGGATATCCCTGAAAATAGTTTACCTTTGTCCAGCTGTCAGGGGGCTCCTTCCGGCCTGCGGCCTTCAGTCAACCCCTGACAGGGACAAGACACGGTGAGTAAACAAACTTCAGGAATAACTGCCTGAGGTCAACAAATATCAGTAATAACGTAAAAACTGAGTCAACTTCTTATAGAGATAAGACAATATCGAGGCAACCTAAATCAGGAAAACTCAGACTGTTCCCAAAACGGGACTTTTCGGGAACGAAACACAACTTTTCTGTACGATTGTTCCCAAAACAGGCACTTTCAGGAACGGAACACGACTTTTCAGTATGATTGTTTCCAAAACATGTGTTTTAGGAATGAACTCCAACATTTCCTGTTAATCGTTCCCCAAATTGTGTGTTTCCGGCACGAAGCATGGAATTTCCTCACGACAGTTTCCAAACGTGGCCTTTCGGGCATGTGAGGGGCAGCAAGGCTGAGGTGCTTTGGCTTTAGGACAGGATGGCTTCGTGGTGGAGGTCAACATTCTGTTATACAGTGTTTTACACTTCGACGGGTGCCGAAATTTCAGCACCCGTCACAAAGCAAATCATTATTTCACAACAAGTTAGCCTCCACCCTATACAACATTTCCTCCTGACCGTTCCCCAAATTGTGTGTTTCCGGCACGAAGCATGGAATTTCCTCACGACAGTT
>CAYMVG010000002.1:0-174512 GCA_964394295.1 uncultured Muribaculaceae bacterium
GTTCATGACGGACAATCCAATTTGAGCTATTATAAATAACAAATAATTTTTTTAAATTTCTTTGCAAATTCAGAAATACTTCGTACATTTGCCGTCCCGATTCGGGAACAATACCGTGTCTGGGCCGGGACTTGTGAAACACAGAGTCGAAAAGGCCCCAAAGGCCACGAAAGAACAATATTGAGATATGGTGTAATGGTAGCACTACAGATTCTGGCTCTGTCAGTGAGGGTTCGAGTCCTTCTATCTCAACCAAAAGTCCTCATGTTAATGAAGACATAGTTCCAAAGCCGGGAGGTTACTCCCAAAATGGCGGGATAGCTCAGCTGGTTAGAGCGCATGATTCATAATCATGAGGTCCGCAGTTCAATCCTGCGTCCCGCTACAAGAAAGCACAGCGTTTTGCTGTGCTTTTCTCGTTGCATGTCTCTAGCGGCCAGTCCACTGCCGGAATTACGAGGAACTGAATATGCCTCCGCTTCCTCTTTACAAGCAGCATGCTGCACCAAACCGCACGCTGACCATTGATATTCGCGCGGAGAGGCAGGTTGCCGTGCCTGGGTGGCATTAATTGCGAGCACCCCGGCACGGCAACTGAAACTGAAAGGCAGGATTACTTGACAGCCTGCATCGGGGCTTCCCAGCCGGTAAGGGTCGAGATGTACGGAATCAGCAGCATGGCCATTTTGCGCTGGCCGGCATAGTTCGGATGGGCTGACGAGCCGAGGTCGCTGTCATTGTTGCAATAGCCTGGAAGTATGGCTGCAAATGTCAGATTCGGGTAGGCGGCATCATTACATATTTCACGGATGTAGGCAAAGGCCTCGCCTTCCACCCGCGGAGCGACACAGAGAATCGGAGTCTGGTCGCCGTATGCCTCGCGCAACGTTCCGACAATACGCAGATAGGCATTGCAGAACTCGTCATGCGACGGATGAGGAAGCGTCGAGAAATCGTTAGTGCCGAGATTAATCACCACAATATCAGGATGGTATGGCGAAGCCGGGAAATCCCACAAAGGAGTCTCCGACGTATCGAATGTCCGGCTGATGCGGTCGGCCATTGTCAGCGCAGAAGTCGTATTCTTGTCTCCGTAATTGCGGATTACGCCCTGGCCTGAGTGCGAAACGAGATTGTAGTCGGCCCCGAAATAGCGGGCGATGATGCAGGAAAACGCCTTGTCGCAGTTTTCGGTCTCAGCCTTGAACGGTTCATTTGCAGACAACCCTTCCGTGCCGTAGCCGCAGGTGAGCGAGTTGCCTATGAATTCGATATGGCGTCCCGGTGCGGCAGGGGCAGGAAGAAGGCTTGCCCCTTTGTCCAAAAGCACAGAATGGATTGTAGTGCGTCCTTGCTCGGCTTCCGTGCGTTTCTGCAGCCGAAGACTGTGTTCGCCGCGCTTCAACTTCGATGCAAGCGTCACAAGAGTATCGCTGCCGGTTATTGTCACGACCCCGGCATCACAGCCGTCGATTGTAAGATTATAGTAATTCTTTTTGGTGTCGGATACGCGGACAGCGAAAGAACGGCCTGAAAAACGGCACTCCATATAGCTGCCGCTCCAGTCAAAGCTTACACCATTGTCTGCTGCGACTGTGCGGCCGACATAACGTATTTCCGGAGACATGGCCGGAAACTCGGAATGCTCCTGGGCCGCAAGTGTGCCGGCACAGAAAGCCAGTGATAAAAATAACGGAAATCTCATAGTATTATTGGGTTTGTTGGAAAAGCCACATAAGTTTCTGTTTTGCCGCAACGTCTATGAATGAGCGGAAAATCTTTTTCATTTTATCGATTTGCGGCAGGGAGACACTGCTACAGCTGCGGCAACAGGTTGCCGTGCAGATCAACATCAATCCTGTGGAACGGATCGGCAACTGCATCTATCAGTCTTGCGCATTCAAGGCGTGTCAGCGGGCGGGACAGGGCAGAGCCGGAAAACATTTCCATAACAGTCCGGAGCGTCAGTTCCCCTGCCTTGTCACCCAAAGCCTCTGCAAGCAGGACAGCCAGACGTTCTCCTGTGACTTCATCCCTGACAGGAACCGGAGCCACCGACGGATAGACTTCATGCAGCCCGAGCCTCAAATCCGACTCTGTGACAGTTTTTTCGGCATCGAACCAGCTTTGGTTCTCCCAGCCGACATTTGCTCCTCTCCCTTTGAGAATGCCTGTCGCCCCGATACGCTGCATTGCGGCAAAGCCCGGATCGGAAGGAGACAGGTCAAGATAAGGCAGCAGATAGCTGCCGGCATCGAGCAGGGTCTGCTGGACCCTGCGGACGGATACGGCCGAAGGCTCGCATCCGTCCACGGCGGCCAAAGCCGCCGCGATGCCCGCTGCCTGACCCAATTGCAGTACGACAGGCTGCAGGCGTGTAGAGCCGTTAACCAGATTAGTGACCGATATCGACTTCTCGGCAACAATCAGCCCCGGCTGCCCTGCAGGAAACATCACCCCAAGCGGCACGCCGTATGACGGCACAGGGTGAAAATAAAGATTCGGCAGAGAATCCCAGCCCGAATAGCGGGCATGATGCTGGTCCACAGGATAGTCCCCCACTGCCACAGCAGTGCGGTACAGCGTATTGCCATACGGTTCGGTTATGTCACGCAGAGTGAAACGGACCTCCCCGCGGATCCGGCGCGACTCGCGGTGATAAGGGATGAACGGCAGCCGGTCTTCCGTCGGAAACTCGTCATCTGCCGGCCCGAGCGTCTTAAAGCCCAGTTCCGTCTGAAGGAAATAGATAAAGCCGAGAGTGTGGTTTTTGGCTTTGCGTATAGCATCGGCCCGTTCTGAAGCCGTCATGTCAATCATGTCAACATAGTAGTCATTGCCCTCTATCGGCCAGTTTATCATATACTTGCCTCCGGGCAGAAGCCCGTATGCAATCATCTTTCCGCGCGGCCAGATGCGGTCAGGCTCTTTCGGATCGATGCAGAGAGGATTGGCACAGCAGCAGGCATACAGCGAAGCATCATAGCCCTCAGGACGCGGTATCGTGACATCACGCCCGTAGTCTTTCAGCACCGCCACGTATGTCAGATCCTGCACGATGCCGTTTGCCTCGGCAGGTGCTTCCGGCTCCCCTGTCCCGGCAGACGAATCCATGCCTTTGTCGCATGGAACGCCAAGCATCCCGGCAATGTCCCCCAGTTCCGTCGCATCGACAAGAACACGGGCGGACACACGCCGAGACGAACCGTCGGAATGTACGAGACGAAGATGCCAGAGTCCGTTGCGATATACAGGGTCGGACACAGTCGTGCGGTAGCGCACCTCAAGCAGCTTCTCAGCAGCGGCCATGCTCTTGAATATCGAATCGCAGACCGATGGCTCGAACATGACATTGCTCACCCAGCCGGTCCTCAGGGCCATATCGCCGCCATAGTGCGCTTCAAGTGCCGTACGCAGCTCGTTCCACAGACCTCCGCGCAGACGGTAGCACCCGTCGGTCGCACTCACTCCGGCAGAAGTGAGCATGCCTCCGAGCCAGTCGAACTCCTCGACTATAAGCGTACTCGCTCCCATGCGTGCAGCCTGAATGCCGGCGGCTGTACCAGAAGTACCGCCGCCGGCTACAATTACGTCATAACGGCTCTCGCGGCAGCCTGTTCCTGACAGGACGGCAAGGAGTGCCAGGGTGGCGCAGATTGAAAGTCTTTTCATGGTAGTCCGGTAACTGTCCTGAAGGGACGCCAGAAGTTATTCTTCGCAGCTGTCAGCCTGAAGCTCTCCGCAATATGTACGGCCGAAACGGTCGACAGCCTTAACCGCAATCTTCTTTGCGCCTTCAGGCAGAGGAACACGGTAATAGTGGTCGGAAACCGACGGGTAAATCCACCTGTGGTCCATTCCGCTTGTATCGGAATACATATCCTTTGCGGCAGGGTCATAGGCCTCGAACCTCTCAGCAGGAGCACAAGGCTCGCCGTCGATAGTGAAAGTCACTTCCCAGGCCGGATCGCTCGCCCAAATGTTCACAACGGCATAGCCCGCAAACTCAGGATGCCTGCGTCCGTCGTAAATCTGCATCTGGTAATCATCTGGATAACCGGTGCTCTTGTAGCGCCAGCTTACCCGGTTCTCGTCAATCTCAAACACGGAGTAGCCGCGCGGAGTACCGTCGGTACAGAGCACTCCCTGCCACCATGCACCGCCGAGCGAAGGTATCACATGCTCGTAAAGCCCCTCGCGCAAAGGCGTATTGAAAGTCGTGTGCGTATGGCCGGAAATGATGTGCGTATCGTAAGGCTTGAGGATTTCATACAGACCGCGGTGATTGGTCATGGTGCTTGCGGAAGTCTCATAACGGAACTGCTTGCGGTCCTTCTCCTCACAGGTGGAAGGAATGTGCATTGCAACGAAAACCGTAGAACCGGGCGCCACGTGCGAAAGATCCTCCTCCAGCCATTTGAACTGACGCTCATCTATATAGCCGATATAGAAATAGTCACGGCCGATGTAGAAATTGTCGTCCAGATGCACATAGTGTACACGGCCGATATTGTAGGAGTAGTACGACGGGCCGAACTTGTCCTCGTATTTCTGCTGCGAGGTCTCATGGGAACGTCCGTAAAGCGTCATGTCATGATTGCCCATCGCATTGCAGAACGTGAGTCCGGTACGGGAGATGGTCTCAATGTATTCGTCATAGAAAGAATGATCGTGCGAAATGATGTCTCCGCAGCAGATGCCCTTGAAAGGCAGGCCGTTGTATCCGCTGACAGTAGCGGCAATGTCATCTGCGGCCACAGCGAGCTTCGCAAATTCCTTGCGAGCCCAGATCTGAGGGTCGGAAATTACAATCAGCCCGTAATGCGAATCGTCACCCTCACGTTTAATCAGTGTGAAGTCGCATTTGCCGTTTTCCGGCACAGGTTCAAAAAACCTGACGACCCCGTCACTGACCGGAGCATCATAACCGGCCGGGACAGAGACAAAGACGAAACGGTTTCCGTCATCCGCATTCAAAGTATAGCGTCCTTTGGCATCCGTACAGGCGAAACGCTCGCCGTCGGACACCCAGACCCCTTCCACTCCGCGGCCGTCGCAGATGACACGGCCGCGGATTCGGACATCCATCGCCTGCGAACTGAAACAAAGTCCGCTCAACAGAAGAAACAAAAGATATTTTTTCATTATAAAATCAAGTTTTACCGTTTATTTGCACTCCTCAAGAATTTGCCAGCACTGGTACAGGCCGCGCGGCACGTGGAAGCAGCCTTTCCATTTTCCGCCTTTGAGCGGCAGAAGCACCTCTCCGCGGCGGTTAAGGTAGCCGAACCATTCCGGATGCTCTGTGTCCTTGAAATGCGACCAGGTATATTCATGCAGACGCTCAAACCATTCCAGACAAGCCTGAGAACCTGTCAGACGGTAGCCTTTGATCATGGTAATCATGGCTTCGATATGCACCCACCACAGTTTCTGATCCCATTCCAGCTCCAGACGCGGACGGCCGTTGCGGTCCATGAAATAGAAGATTCCGCCATATTCCTTGTCCCAGCCGAATTCTGCCGTGCGCAAGGCAATCCCGACTGCCTTTTCAATAAGTTTGTCGTCGCCGGCACGCACACCGAGATTCATGATGAACCACATGGCCTCAAGAGCATGGCCCGGATTCATCTGACGGCCCTCGAAAGAATCGCTCAGCGAACCGTCAGCCGCCACATTCTCGACTATAAGCCCGAGCTCCTCGCGGTAGAAGACATCCATTACCTCATGTACGCAGGTGGCAATGGTTTCTTCAAGCAGTCCGGGATTAATCATAGGCTCTATTTCAAGTGCCGTATTGCACAGAATCATCGGCAGGGCGAACCCTTTCAGAGGACGTGTTCCCGGCACTGCCTTGTTCCATATACCTTTCGGATTGCCGCTCTTTTCAAGAATACGGTCAAACGTCCTGCGGGCAATCATGGCATACTCGTCGTTTCCTGTTGCAATCGCAGCCTGTGCGAAAGCCATAGCGGCAAATGTATATGAAAAAATGTTATACGGCTGAATCAGCGGCTTTCCCTCCCTGTTGAGCGAGAAATACCAGTTGTAGTCGCCGTCATGGCCGTATTTCTTAAGGAATTCAGCACCCTGCACTGCGCAGGCGAGCCATTCGGGACGCTTCTCCACTTTGTTGCAGAGCATAGAGAACATCCACACCTGACGGCCCTGCAGCCAGATGAATTTGTCGGTGTCGTATACGCTGCCGTCGCGGTCAAGACAAGTGAAGTAGCCTCCGTACTCCTTGTCCTGCGAGCATTCGAGCCAGAACGGCAGTACGTTGTCCAGCAGCTCGCTCTTGTATTGTTGTGCAAGTAAATTGAAATCCATGCTTTTCGTTTTTATCGTTTATTCCTGTGTTTCGAGATATTCAAGATAGCGGTCGTAAAGATGTCCTGCCTGCAGATAAGCCGACTGCGGACTCATGAAGTGCGAGAATTCAAATGTTATGGCATTCTCGTACCCGGCCTGGGCCGCAAGTCCCAGTTTAAGCCGCAGTTTCTCCCATTTTATAGGAAGGAACTTGATAGGCATATCCCGGTCGAAAGTCTCTGAATTTGTCCAGCATTCGAGACCGTAGCGGTCGGCCAGCTTCTTGTTCACTTTCAGGAAGTCCACAAGTTCATCATATTCCACATGGCCGTCCTGGAAAGCCACAATATCCACAGCCCCGCTGATGCCGCGGAAAATGGCATCCCACTCGCGCTCATGGCTTTCGAGGGTGACTCCGGCCTCGCGTCCCGTTGAAGCCACGTACTGGCTGATGTTCTTTTTGCCGTCTATATAAGGGGAAATCATTGTGGGCAGTCCTCCGGAAACCTCCTTGCAATAGCGGCCAAGACTCGCATACAGGTCGACGATGCTTCCCGTATTGCGGCTGCACTCCTGTGAAATGTACCAGCCTGCAAACGATTTGTAATGACCGTAACGGCTCCATACTTCGTCTATGACTTTTTTGTTGAGTTCCACTTCCTCCTCATAACGTCCTGAAGCCCAATATTTGCCTGAATCGTAGAGTCCGAACCAGAAATTCATTCCCCACTTGTCGCTCAGGCGGAGAAACATGTCCACAAGGTCTACAGGCGGAGCATAGCATCCTTCCTCTGCCGTAAGCACTGCCGAAGGGAAGGTCTGCCAGCGTTTATAGCCGCTGCGGATGAGTATTACGGTGTCTATGCCGGCTTTCCGCATATACTCGAAATCGCGGTCCCATTCTTTCTCACCCCAGTTCTGGTGAGGAATGTCGTGGCTTATTTCATCCAAAAAAGTTCCTTTTATGCGCATAATAGTATAATTTTAAGTTCTCCAGTATAATTTTTTGTCAGTGCAGAAGATTGCCACAGCCATCACGGCACCTGTCACGATTACACCCCGGACAACTCCTGTCCACGGATCCAGTTCGCTGAACCATTGCAGCCAGCCGGCCGTATGGGTCAGCATGAGCAGCGGCGTGATCAAAAAGCCGGCAGCCGTATAGGCCACCATAGGGTTGCGTCCGCATTTGACAAGTACACCGAAGCGCAGGCCGAATGTCTTCATAAGTATCGACGCCCATACCAATGTAACGGAGGCAAGCCCGGATGTGACAAAGAAGTAGCTGAACGTCGCATGATCCTTTTTGATGCCTCCTTCACAGGCCTCAAAACAAAGACCGAGCAAAAGCCAGAACAATCCCCATTCAGTCAGACGGCGGTGCAAGCGTCCGTCATCCGTACTGTCGCTGCGCAACATAAAATACAGGCATACCCCCAGAACAAGGCTCGCGGCAAGATTGGAAATCAAATGCCTGGAGAAAAGTCCCCACAGATTTACAATCACAATCAAAGCGGCAAGTACAGCGGCAACAGTCCGGCGGTACACAGGCAACGTGCTTTCGGTACCGGATTCCTGCTGCATGCGCTGATAAAAAAATTCTCCGGCGATAGTTCCGGGTATTATTATGCAAAGATACTTGAGAAAATCGAAACGGAAAAGCCATGCGGCCGGCGTCCAGTTCCACAATGCTTCATTCCATGACCCTTCAACCTGCGAGCCGAACCTCAGGGCCACGAGAATGGCGAGAACCGCAAGTCTGACATTCAGACTGTTGCGGGTGCAGAGCCATATCAGGCTGCCGAACAAGGCCATGTTGGCCAGCACAAGAATGATTATGTCACTGTTGTAAAGCGAAATCTCCGCTCCTCCGGTCCATTTGGCAGCGCACATCAGCAGGACAAGGCCGGCAAAACCGCCGAAGTGCACAAACGTATTCTGCCTGCGCGTCAATCGGCCCGCACGCAGAAACAGCAGCCAGAAACAAAGCCATGCCGCAAGCTGCATAACCGCCATGCACCAGGCAGGGAATTGTCCGAGCGCGCCAGGACGCAGATTGGCAAGTGCTATCGAGAAAAACACCAGCAAAGCCCAGCGCTGGACGATACCGGAGACGACAGCTGTGATCGGTTCGCCTTTCTGCTCAAGTTTCCTGCGCATGGCCAGAGGAAAAGCCGCACCCATAGAGAACAGGAAAAACGGAAAGACAAGATCCACCCATGTGATGCCCGGCACACCGGGGTCGAACCTGAAATCAGGGGGCGGCACCTGTGCATGGAACAGCCATGCAGGCAGATCGCTGTGCCACAGCATCTGTCCGGACAGCACCATGCCGACGATTGCCAGTCCGCGCAAAAGGTCTATCGAATCAGCCCGCGTTCCCATATTATTTCAGATATTTGAGCTTCTTGAGATAGTCCGCCCAGATTACGTATGCTTCCGGATACAGGTGGATGCCGTCCTTTGTCAGTTCGGTACGCAGTTCACCGTCAGAATCCGAGAGCAGAGGGGCGATATTTACAAAAGTGCACCAGTCCTTTTCTCCGCACAGTTCCGCAAGACGGGCGTTTACTTTCTGAATCTGAGGGTTATGTCCCTTGACATAGCTGTAGGCAAGACGTTTGGTGCTTACAGGAAGGAGACTCTGGATGTAAAGTCTGCAGTCCGGAACAGCCTCATGTATCATGTCTGCAATGCGGCCTGTGTTCTCCACGATGGTGTCCACGCTCTGGCCTCCTGTAATGTCATTGACTCCGGCCAGCAGGAAAATCTTGTCCGGACAGAATTGCAGCATATACGGCAGGCGGTCGATTATCCCGAAGGTATTGTCTCCCCCGATGCCGCGGTTGACAATGTTGCGGCCTTTGAAAAGCATATTCCACCATCCCTGTTCAGTGATGCTGTCGCCGAGGAAGATTACAGCGCCTTGCGGAATGGTTTCATCCTGCTCGTATGCGGTACGGCGCGTGTCGTAGTAGTCATTGCGGAATTTCTGCGCCCTGCTCTCGACCGGAGCAAGTACGCAATATAAACAGAAAGCTATTGCAAATATACGTTTCATCGTATGGAAAGCTATTTTTTGTTCAGTACTCCGTCTATTCCGGCCTTGACATACTGCCACTGGCCGGCCTTTTTCAGATGAATCATGTCGAAGAGGAAGTAACCGTCGCATGCACGGTAACAGGCGGCCACCGAATTGGTGATTGCCTCGTTCTCCTGCTCCTGAGTGAATTTGTCCGCAGTGTCCCAGTTGCCCACGTCAGGGCCTCCGGCCACCATCGGACAGTCTCTCCTTGTACGTTCCTTGGCCAGGGAGCAGAATCCCTGCATGGTCCATTCGGTGGTGCCGTAGACAGCTCCCGGCGAAGCGTATGCTCCGATGAGCATCTGGTCCATGTGGTCGGCATAGCCGTATTTCTGATAATCCTCTGTCGCCCACGTGAATTTTGAGGCGACATCGTAGTTGGGGCTTGCCCAGTTCACTCCCACATCGTAATAGGACGAATACCAGCCGCCCACATATACACCGAATTTCAAATCCGGATTCACGCGCTTGACAGCTGCGCAGGCCTTCACCATGAAGTCGTGAATAACTTTTGCGCGGAACTCCATCCAGCGTTTCATATAGACAGGCTGCTGTGCAGGAATGCCGGCCGTATGTCCCAGAGGCAGGATGTCGGAAGGGAAATTCTGTACCTTTGCACCTATGTATTCTTCAAATTTATTGCGGCTGTAGTCAGAAAAATCGCTCGTAAAACTGTCGAAACGTCCTCTGTCAAGGAAAATGCCCTCCAGTCCGTCGTATGCGGCCAGATCTGCAAGCATTGCGCAGATATAGTCCTGGACATCTTCGCGCACAGGGTTGAAGAACTTGGTCGTCTGACCGGTGTCCATAGTATTTATTATTCCCTGCTCAAGGTTCAGGCTGGTCGCCCATTCACGTTTGGACGGATCACGGAACAGAAGGCCGTTCTTGCCTATCGATGAATTGTTTCCACCGGTGAAAGTATTGATTGCGGCATGGATGCGCAGATCGAGCCTGCGTCCCTCATCGATAAATGCCTGAAGATAGTCCCAGTTCGCCGTGCGCTCCACCTTGGAGTATCCGCCCGGCAGCCAGGCCCCCAGCCATTTGACCTGTTCCTCTACAGAAGTTTTGAACAGCACGTCTCCGCAGGTCGGCCTTACGTCCACAACAATATCGGTAAAGCCCGCCTCCTTTGCTTTTGCAAGGTCAGAGGCAATGTTTTCCTTGCTGTTGGCAAAATCGGGGAAGTTGGCCGCAGCATCCACCCATATAAAGCGCGGCTTTTCGTCAAGCAGGCCGGTGCTCGGCCACTCCCATTCCGGTTCATTGTAATCCGGCTTGCACGAAACTGCGCAGCACAGCGACAAAAAGATTACCGCAATTTTAAGAAATGTCTTTGTCATAGTCTTTTCCTGGTTTCGTTTACTGGCACCTGCATCCCCGGTCAGGGGGATGCAGGCAAAAGGAATTACTGCTCTATGCAGTCGAACTGCTCGGCGCGGATGAAACCTGTATTTCCGCCGATCCAGTAGAGGTAGAGGAAGTATCCGTCAGGAGACTGGGTGAGCAGAATATCGGCGCTTGCCGTACCAACCAGGCCGCTGAAGTTCTTGCCGGTCGAACGGTAGTAAAGTGCCGGAGAATCATCATACGAACCTTTGAAATTGTTGCGGTCAGAAGCATCGAACATCAGTGCCCTTGTTGAACTGTAGGTGAAGTGCGCACCTCCATAGACAGCCACATACGGATTGCCGTTGAAGTATGTGCAGGATACATTCGAGAAGTTCGAGTTGGCATCCCACTGTCCCTGCTCGATGAAAGCGACACGGGAGTCGGTCGAACCGTCGATCCACTCAAGTCCGTTAAGCGAGTAGTGCGCCTCGAAATATGTTCCGTTAACGTCGGTAGTGAGGTACTCCACATCGACATTGCCGCCGTTCCACTTGCCGCAGTCGTTGATGGTCACTTTCTCAGGCTCGCCCCATACACCGTCTTTGACAACGATACGTACGAATGCGCTCCAGTTTGCAGGACTGGCCCATGCCCACGTGTTGACAGTGATAATGGCATTGCCGGTAATGTCGCCGCGTGCGGAAATGTGCTGTCCCATACGCGCTCCGGTAGTGTTCTTCCATTCAAGGACCTCCTTCGGTGTGCTGTTCACAGAGTCGAGAGTATAGAAGTGCATGTTCATGCCGGCTGTTGCGTTTGTACAGAGAATCAGATGACCTGCATCGTCAGAGCAAATTGCTCCTCCTCCGTTGGTTCCGTTCATAAGGTCTATACCGCCCATATCGACGTTTCCGACCTTTACACCGGTCAACTTGTTCACATATACCATTTCATTGGAACCGGAGCATACGAGCAGATAGTCACCCATCACACCCATAGTGTAGTTCGTCGTACCTGTCATGTTCCACTGATCCCTGAAGGTCTCGGAAACGAAGAGATTCTTCTGGCTGCCCTCGCGGATACCTGATTTGATCTTCTGAGGAACGTTCTTCTTCACGGTATAGACTTTTTTGGCAACACCGTCGAAAGCGGTAACTGTCAGCTTGACATCGTTGTTGTAGTCAAGAGCCTCCACAGCAGGGTCAGGCGAGATTGACGCATGGTAGGAAATCTGATAAGTGGCCTTTGCAGGGGCGATATCTCCGAGAGCAATCAGGGAAACTTCAGCCTTGTCCTGGTCGATGACACCTGCAAGACCGAGATCCGGAAGCGCGAAAGCCTCGAGCTGGCACTTGTCGGACTTCTTTATATTTCCCGTAATGCAGATTTTTTGTGTAGAGCCGTCGGCACGGGTCAGCGTGAAAAAGTGCTCTTTCGTCAGGTCGAGCGTACCGAGAGGCGGATCTATGAAACAGTTGTCGTCCAGGCTGGCTGTGACGCGCATATTTGTGATTTCGACCTCATCCGCAGTATTTTCCGGGAAGAAATACGGAATGTCGATGACTATGCGGTCCTGATCACGGCTGGTGACTGATGCGGTGAATGTGGCCTGCGCATCGTTTTTGTATTTGCCTGTGGCGAACTGTGCTGAAACGCTGTTCAGCCCCATGCCTTCCATTGAAGGAGTAAGTTCCTCCGGGCTGTGGCAGCCGGCGACGGCCAGCAAAGCCGCAGCCAATAGTTTTATGCTGTTTTTCATTGTTTCAATGCTTTAAATTATAACCACTCAGGGAACTGTTTCACTGCACTGTTGTTGCTCAGCTCAGTTTCCGGAAGCGGAATACGATAAAGTTTCTCCTCGAAGAGACGATCTTTGCCGTCGCAATCAACGTATGCGTAGGTGAACTCATTGGACATTTCGTCGAAAGTAATCTTCAGACCGTGTACGCGGCTGTTCGGACCGGTGTAGGCAATGTGGGCGAGACGCCAGCGGCGCATATCCCAATAGTGGTGGCCTTCGCAGTAAAGTTCTATTTTACGCTCCTGGCGGATAGCGGCGATAAGGTCTTCACCGGATTTCGATGAATAAGGCAGTCCCACACGGTCGCGGATTCTGCGTACATCGTTATTGGCAGAAGTAGGGTCGCCCAGCATATAGCAGGCTTCCGCATGGTTGAGGATTACTTCGGCCAGACGGATTGCAATCCACGGCTGTGTGCAATACTGTGAGTAGTTGGTATATTTCTCGTCGAGCATTTTGCGCAGATAGTAGCCTGTCGTAGTGCGTCCGTCAAGCGGTGTACCGTCATTGAAGGTTGCCCAGCCGTCCCTGCCGCCGACGTATGGCTGTATTGTACGGCCTTTCCACTGGCTGCCGTTATAGAGCACGGATGCCTGGAAACGAGGCTCAAGCTGTGCGTATGGAGGCGTCTGCGTGGTTCCCTCTGCAGAATGCCAAGGTGTCCAGTCCGGATAGCCGCCTGTCGCAAGCTCGTATGACTCGACCATCTCCTGTGTAGGAGTTGCACGGCCTCCCATAGTCACATTGTCGCCGCCCGGCATGAACATGCGGTCCCATGAATGGTTAGGGCCTCCGACAAGATAGTTGTACTCAAGGATAGACTCAGTGTTGCCTGAACGTACCGATGTGAATGCCTTTGAATAGTCTGCGGCAGTCTTGCCCGGCATAAGTTCGTAATCAAGTTTGAATACCTCTTCCGCAGCAGTCTTCGCCACATCCCAGCGCTTGGCATAAAGCATCGCGCGTGAAAGAAGTGCGTATGCGGCTCCGCTGGTGACACGGCCAACTTCTGAACCTGTCCACCTGTCGGTCAGGGCAGTTGCGGCAAATGTCAGGTCTTTCTCGACCATATCCCATCCCTCGTTTTCAGTAGAGAGAGCCTTGTTTTCTGTAATTGCAAGGAGATTCTCGTCATAGATGATGACCTCCGGAGTACGCTTGAGAAGCTGCCAGTAAAGGTAGCCGCGGAAGAAGCGTGCCTCTGCCTCATATCTTTTGTATTTGTCTGCATCAAGCCATGTTCCGAATTTCCTGAGATTGTAAAGGAACTCGTTGACACGGCGGATACGCTCATAGAGATTGTCCCAGTTTCCGAAATGGAAAGCAGCGGTAGGTGCGCTTAGGCCGCCTTCGGCAAACGCGATCCTGTTCGGAAATCCGACATTGGTTCCCTCGACATAAGAGCCGAATTTGAGAGTCTCAGTCAGACCGTCTGTCAGACCGACCTGCGAATCCTGGGTCTCGAAACTGCTGTAACGGGACAGATACGCATAGAATCCGTTGATATACTGTGTAATATAAGTTTCATCACTCCACACGATCTTGTCTGAAACTTTGTCAGTAGGAGACATGTCGAGCCATGCGTTGCAACCGGTCATTGCGAATGCTGCAACTGCGGAAACGATTATTATAATGTATTTTTTCATTGCTACTGATTTTTGTCGGTTAGAACGTAATCTCCAGTCCGCCCACTACCGTACGCTGCTGAGGATAATATCCGTTGGTCACGGACGGCCACTCAGGGTCGACTCCCTCAGGCAGACCTGACCATGTGAACAGGTTGTTGCCCTCAACGTAGATTTTGAGTTTCGACATCTTCATTTTGCTGATCCACTTCTCAGGAAGCGAGTAACCGAGGTGAACGGATTTCACACGCAGATATTTTCCGTCGCGGTACCAGAATGAAGACGCATGGGCATTGCTGCTGTTAGGCGGTGTGAGAGACAGACGCGGATACTGTGCATTTGTATTGTCCGGTGTCCATGAATTCTCAACAAGATAGCGAGGTGCGTTTGCCCCGGCCTTGAACGGACGGGTGAAGATAGTCGAATCCTCGTTCCAGTTGTACCATGTACCCATGAGAGATACGTCGCAGATTGCAGCTCCGACGAGCAGGACATCGAGTTCGATGCCTTTCCATCCGGCATTGAGGTTGAGGCTTCCGTTGAGCTGAGGCCGCTGTCCGCGGCCGATATAGGCACGGTCCTGGTCGTATGTAATCTTGCCGTCACCGTTAAGATCCTTGTACTTGATATCGCCGACCTGAGGGCGCATACCTACGATGTAAGCGGAATTGTCGATCTCTTCCTCGCTCTGGAACAGGCCCTCTGCAATATAACCCATGGTCATATAGCGTGAGTGGCCGATATGTTTGGCATAGTCAGGAGTGTTTGGACTGTCCTGATATTTCAGCCAGCGGTCCTTCGCCCATGTCAGGCTGACAGTGACTCCGTACGTGAAGTCTTTGCCGATGCGGTTGCGGTGGCTGAGTTTCACGTCTATACCGCGTACATCCTGCGAATTGTTGTTTACGTATGAAGAGTAGTAGCCTCCCATTGAAGCAGGCTTTCCGCTGTTCGGTGCAAGTATGTCGAAAATGTAGTTGTAGTAGGTATCGAATTCAACACCCAGTTTTCCGTTCCACATGGACAGGTCGAAGCCGACGTTGTATGAATAGTTGCGCTCCCATGTGAGAAGTTCGTTTGCCACGAGTGAAGTCATGATTCCGTTCTGCCCGACGCCGCCGAGGACAACGTTAGGAGAATTGGAGACATTGCCGTAAGTGCTGAGATATGCGTATGCGGCTGAACCTCCGTCGTCACCGAGGGAACCGAAGGAAGCACGGATCTTCAGGTTGTCTACAGCCTTGCGTGCAGGGCGGAAGAATTCCTCGTCAGAAAGACGCCATCCGAGCGAAACAGAAGGGAAGAAGCCCCAGCGTTTGCCGCTGACATTGCCGATGAACTTGTATGAACCGTCATAACGGCCGGAGAACTCTGCCAGATATTTGTCGGCATAGTTGTACTGGGCACGGAAAGCAAGACCCACACGGCGGTTGGCGTTGCTGCTTCCGCTTATAGGACTGTCGGCCGGAGTGGTGGCATAGCTCAGTTCCGGAAGTTCCTTGAAAGGTACGTCCTTGCCGGATGCGGAGAAGTTGTTGCTCTTGTATTCACGTGTCTCGAGAAGGGCCAGGAGATTGACGTGGTGTTTCTCGACGAAAGTGTTGTTGTAAGAGATGCTGGTCTGCGAGGTAATGCGTGTGCCCTGGCTGAGTCCTTCCGTAAGATTGTTGGTCTTCTTGCCAGAGTTTACGTCCGCATTGTTGCGCGGGTCGGATGCCTTGCGGTAAGTAATGTCAGCCACATCGGCATTGGGAGTGCTGGCCACCATTACGAAATAAGGTGTCGCAAGAATCTTTGAAGTAGTGATCGAACGGTCGTAAGAACCCAGAACTTTAAGGCTGAGACCCTTTACCCAAGGAAGATCCCACTGGAGGGAGGCGTTGGTCTGCACGCCGATGCTCTGTGATTTCGAGTAGCCTGACAGTTCGGTTGCCGCAACCGGGTTAATCGTGTTGCTGTAGTTGTTCATGCTCGCAGCAGGCATACCCTCGTATGTAGCAGGAAGGTAAGGATGCGCATAGGCAGCCTGCTCCGCAATCGAAAGCCATGCGTATGATGCACCTGCACCGGAAGAACCTCCGGCAGCGAAACCCGGAGCCGACTGGTCGCCGAGATTTCCAGCAACTCCCATCTTGAAAGTGAGGCTGTTGGCTATTTTTGACTCGATGTTCACACGGATGTTGTAACGTCTGTAGTTGAAGTTCTTGATGTTACCTTTCTGGTCCATGTAACCGAGAGATGCGAAGTAGCTGAGGCGCTCGGTACCTCCGGTAGAAGTTATGCTGTGCTGCTGGTTTACACCTGTTCCGAAAATCTCGTTGAACCAGTTGGTGTTGCCCCAGCCGTTGATTCCTTCCTTCATCATCTGCACATGCTCGGCAGTGAAGACCGGATCTTTGCCGTCCATCTCCAGAGCCTTGTTGTACCAGTATGCATAGCCTGGACCGTCAAGGAATTCAGGATATGAGGTGTTGAACGAAGCTCCGCATGAACCTTTGTAAGTGAGCGACATTTTGCCCTGCGCCCCCCCTTTCTTGGTAGTGACGATCATAACGCCGCCGGCTCCTTCGAGACCGTAGATGGCGACAGCCGCACCGTCCTTGAGCAGGGTGACAGACTCGACGTCGTTAGGGTTGATGTCATTGATTGAACGGGGAATACCGTCGACAATGTAAAGGATGCCGGCCTTTGAGCCGCGGATGGTCATTGATGCCTGGTCAGCACCAGGCTGGCCTGAGTTCTGCACGGAGATAAGACCTGTAACACGGCCTGCAAGACCCTGCGAGAGGTTTGTCATCGGCATTTTGGCCAATTCTTTGCCATCGACCTGAGACACAGCTGCCGTTACATCGGCGCGGCGGGATGTACCGTAACCGATTACCACCACATCTTCCAGACGGGCTGCGTCATCTTTAAGCGTAATGTCGATACGGGCCGTACCCTTTTCAACGGCGGCAGTCTGCGACAGCATACCGATAAAAGAGAAAACGAGTTTACTGCCGACAGGTGCGTCAATCGTGTAATTGCCCGAAGCATCGGTTGTCGTCCCCTTGTAAGTATTCTCGATTACGACGGCCACACCGATAAGCGGGCTGCCGCTTTCATCGGTAACCTTACCTCTGACCGAGACCGTCTGTGCCATAGCGGCACTTGTAGCGGCCAACAGCAAAGCCAGTGTAAGCATACACGACTTTGCAGCCAGAGCATTTCGGAAATTAGAGAAAAACTCTTTCATAGAAATTTAAAGTTAGTTATTAATTTGGGTGTGCTTGCTTTCAGATGCGGCGGCTATCCCCTCGGCGAGAGGCTGCCACCAGTTGCGTTTGATGATGTGCATGACATCGAAAATCATAAGACCGTCAGTCGAACGCAGCGCCTCGGCGACTGCTCCGGCGAACTGTACGCTGTCGCCCTCATACTGCTCGACATAGAGCGAACCGATGACAGGGACAGCTCCGCATGTGAGCCTGCGGGCCCATTCGGCTCCTCCCTCAACGCAATACCAGTAACTTTGCTCATCGGTCATTCCGGCTTCGGTACGCTGGCCGACTGCACCGTTGGCCCTGTCTACCTCTTCTTTGGTGACGAGAGTGTAGTAGAGTCCGGTCATGTAAACGTCCAGAAGGTCTGCATAGCCTGTGTTGCGGTACTCCGGCGTAGCCCAGTCGAAATATTCAGCAGGATCGAACTCCGGACTGGCCCAGTTCACTCCGACATAATAATAGGTCGGATACCATGCTCCGGTATAGTCACCGATAATAAGGTCAGGATTGACGCCCTTAAGAACGGCATGGCTCTCCTCGACGAACGACTTGATGACACTGGCACGCCACTCCACCCATTTGCGGAACATCGGGCCTTCTTTCCACTTCCATGCACCGTTTCCGTCCTGCTGCCAGTAGAGGATGTCCTCAGGGAAATTGGCGACCTCCACGCCGGCATAGGCCTCAAAAAGTTCTTTTGAAAGCTCGCTGAAGTCCGAAGTAATGTCATCGAAACGCACGCGGTCGAAAATGATGCCGTCCACTTCCGGATACTTCACGGCGAACTCGCGCAGGATGTTCAGTTCATATTCGCGGACCTCCGGATTGGCAGGATTGAGCATACCGTTGTAGTTGGTCTTGATCGTGCTGATCGGGACAATGCCTTCCGGAGTGGAAACCAGCGACTGCCATGCGGCATGCTCACCGTAGATGATGCCGCGGTCAAAGTAGTTGTGCCCGCCTGCAAATACGTTAAGAGAACCGAAGACACGCATGCCGAGTTCATGGCCGATGCTGATGTAGTTGCCGAGAACATCGTAGTCCTCAGAACGCGGAACACCGCCCCATTCGTACATGAAAGGAGCGTATGCGCTTTTGTAGACAGTTTCGCCCATGATGGACTTCACATCGACCACAACGTCCGTGAAACCGGCTTCCACGCACCGCTCCAGATAAAAGCGGACAGAATCGGGATTGTTCGACAGCGCGAAGTTGGCCTCGCAGTCGAACCACATGTAGAGCCGTTTTTCCGGACTTTCTGTCTTAGGGACACAGGAATATGCGACGAACGCCGCACAGAGAAAAAGTAACAGTTTTTTCATATTATTGTTTTAACAGGTTCAGTTTAATTCAGAAATCACAACTGCCGTGGAAATGCTGCGCTGCACGATTGTTTCCTTGGATCCGGTGTCGCTCGGGCGGTTGAGGACTTCGCCGTTGAAGCCTACGATTGTGGACGAGCCCCCTCCGTCAAGATTGATTCCGTTTACGACTCCGAGAGATATGAGTTTGTCGGCAAGTTCGGAAAGCGTAAAGCCTGCGCTGCCGCGCATATTGCGGCCGTCGCATACCAGAAGAACAAGTTTGCCGTCTGCCGTAGTGCCGATGGCCGTGCGCGGCTGACGCGATGTCCCTGCGATTCCGCCGCCGTCGAATGCCTCCTTCCAATAGTTCTCCACCGCCACATTTTTGCCGTCCTTGACCAGCATAGGCCCGCCGCCGACAGCCTCACGCGGTGTCCACGGGCTTGCTCCGGGATATTTTGAAGTCGGAGGATCCGGCATATAGGTATGGGTGCGCTCGTCATTGTCGAGGGCCGACGGGAATGAATAAGGACTGTTGCCCTTGTCAAGCACACAATATATCCATTTTGTCTCAAAGCTGCCGTCCGGAAGCTGTCCGAACGCGGAACGCACCGGATAGACGGTCTTTCCGTCACGCTCCACAGTCTGGTTTTCAATCGACTTTACGACTCCGTCGGAAATAAGCAGGCTGAGCGAATTTCCCGCCCACCAGTATCCGGCATTGATTGTCACATAAGGAGTCCCCTTGCCTTCGGCGGCAAACGCAGAGTGAATCGCAGCCGGAGTCTTCGGCTGCGGCAGATGCACAGCATTGAAGCGCAGTTTGGGGTTGGCCTTCAGATCAGCCACGGCAACAAAACCGAGACACTGCCTGCCGCTTGCAAGCTCATCGGTAAATTCCGTCACAGTCAGTCCTTTCGGATAGTCCGTGTCATTGTCATCCTGCTTGTCACCGTATCCCGGGCCTTCCGGGAAAGTATATTCCGGTGTCGAAGACTTGCTGTCACATGAACAAAGACCTGCAGTCAGGCACAGGCCTGCAAGAAACATACGTGCGGATTTCAAATTCATTCGGCAAATGTTTTAGTGCTACTGATTTTCTTCCTAAATACACAGGGTGTAATCCACCTGAATTTTATCATGCCCGACAAAGATAATAAAAAATTTTATTTTAGGTAGCGCCGCATATTATATTTTTTATTTTGAATTTCATTGCAAAGCCTCCGGACAGCAATGAAACGCAAAACGCGCCGGCAGAGTTTCCCGACACCTCTTTAATATATTATAATTGGCAGATAAAATTATTTATTTATCTTTGCGGTGCAATTGCAATATTTTTATGAACAACTCCCTATTCAGACAGGCCGAAGAGCGGAACAAGACCTCCCTCATCAAACAGCAGATCATCAATCAGTATATATTCGGAGGCAATTCGAGCATCGCCGAACTCAGCAAGACACTGATGCTTAGCGTACCCACCGTCACAAAATTCATCGGAGAACTGATGGAGGAGGACCTTGTCCACGACTACGGCAAGCAGAGCAACGTGGGAGGCAGGCAGCCGAACATCTACGGCCTGAATCCGAATGCAGGCTATTATGTCGGAGTGGAACTGCGCAAGGATACAGTGCGCATGGCGGCAATCAATTTCAAGGCGCAGGTCATCGCCAACAGCGAGGAAAAATATATAATGTCCGACAATTCCCTAAGTTCCATAGATCATCTTTGCGATCTGATACGTTCGTTCATAAACCGCAAGGAACTGCCGAAGGAGAAGATTCTGGCAATCGGAGTCAGCATCTCAGGACGGGTGAACTCCGAAACCGGATACAGCTACAGCTACCTCTTCGTGGAGGAGCAGCCTCTGTCCACTATGCTTGAGGAACGGCTTGGCTACAATGTCTACATCGAGAATGACACACGTGCCGCCACATACGGCGAATATATGTCCGGAACCGGAAACAGCGAAAAGACAATGCTCTATATCAATGCCAGCTGGGGACTCGGCCTGGGCATGATTCTCGACGGAAAACTTTTCTACGGCAAATCAGGCTTCTCCGGCGAATTCGGACACTTCCCGATGCTCGACAATGAGGTGATCTGCCGCTGCGGCAAACGCGGATGCCTGGAAACCGGGGCTTCAGGAGCGGCCGTACACCGCATATTTCTCGAAAAACTCGGCGAAGGCCGTATCTCGATGCTGTCCGGCAAATTCAAAAACGGCGACAAGATAACGCTGGAGGACATTCTTGCGGTAGTGCTGAAAGAGGACGTGCTGGCCATCGAAATCATGGAGTCCGTGGGACATACGCTCGGGAAGGCCCTGGCGGGGCTTATAAATATGTTCAATCCCGAACTGATTATCCTCGGCGGAACACTTGCGACTACGCGTGAGTATCTTATGCTGCCCGTAATGAGCTCAATCAACAAATATTCACTTCGGATGGTGAGCAAGGACACCAGAATCACATTCTCCAAGCTCGGCGAAAATGCCGGAGTGGTGGGAGCCTGCCTGCTGGCGCGGAGCAAGTCGCTTCGTCTGCTGTAACAAGAACTAACCTGAAAGAACATAAGACAATGCAAGAAAAAAAGTATTCACCGCTGCTATGGATTCCCACCGCATATTTCGCGATGGGACTTCCGCTGATTCTGCTGAATCTCGTGGCCCCGCTGATGTTCAACGATTTCGGAATCAGCGATGCGAAAGTGGCGTTCTGGACTTCACTGCTCATCCTTCCGTGGTCGCTGCAGCCGCTCTGGAGTCCGCTTATGGAAATGTACCGCACGAAAAAATTCTTCGTCGTGAGCACGCAGCTCATTTCGGGAGTGTCGCTTGCCCTTGTGACAATGGCCCTGCCGCTGCCGGATTTCTTCCCGTACGTCGTGGCAATCATGACAGTCATCGCATTCAGCGGCTCGACCCATGACATTGCCCTCGGAGGCGTGTATATCCAGGAGCTGACCAAGACGCAGCAGGCACGTTACATCGGCTGGCAGGGAGCGTTCTACAACCTGGCCAAAGTGACCGCGATGGGAGGACTGGTCTATCTGGCCGGAGTGCTGGAGTCGCACATCGGCGTACTGTACGCATGGATGACCATAATGGGCATCTGCAGTGCAATGCTGATTCTGCTCGGACTCTATCATCTGCGTGTACTCCCGGGAGGCGGAGAGGCAGCAACAGGCCACGGAGGCAGCATCGGGGAGACCATGCGTGAGACAGGAATGGTTTTCTTAGAGTTTTTCCGCAAGAAATATATCTGGATCTACATAGCATTCATCGTCTTCTACCGCTTTGCCGAGGGACTTGTCATAAAGATTGTTCCGCTGTTCCTTAAGGCCCCGGTTGCGGAGCAGGGCATGGGACTGACAAAGAATGCGATAGGCCTGTATTACGGAACATTCGGAGTGGCGGCGTTCATCGTCGGTTCTATTCTGGGCGGCTATTTCATCTCATGGAAAGGACTGCGCAAGGCTCTGTTCCAGCTCTGCTGCATCTTTAACTTTCCGTTCGCCGTCTATGCCCTGCTGGCATGGGCGCAGCCGACCAACCCGGTTCTCATCTGCGGAGCGATCGTATTTGAGTACTTCAGCTACGGCTTCGGTTTCGTGGGACTTACGCTCTTCATCATGCAGCAGGTGGCGCCCGGCAGGCACCAGATGGCCCATTTCTCTTTCGGCTCGGCCCTGGCTAATCTCGGAGTAATGCTTCCGGGCATGATCAGCGGAGTAATCAGCGATGCAATCGGCTACAAGTCATTCTTCCTGTGGTCTTTGCTTGCCACTATTCCGGCTCTGCTGATCACATGGTTCATTCCTTTCACCTATCCTGACGAAAAAGAAACAAAAGAGGCTGCCGCGGAGCAGTAATTTGCATTTGGAATGAAGAAAGTACGTTTCGGTGTCGTCGGCACCAATTTCATAACCGACTGGATGATAGCCGGAGCACGGCAGGACAGCAGATTCGAACTGGCCGCAGTATGCTCGAGAACACGGGAAAGGGCTGAATATTTCGCCGCGAAGCACAATATCCCGTTCATTTTCACCTCGCTTGAAGAAATGGCGGAAAGCGACATAATAGATGCCGTCTACATAGCTTCGCCGAACTTTCTTCATGCCCGGCAGAGCATACTGTGCATGAGCCGCGGAAAGCACGTCCTGTGCGAAAAGCCTCTCGCATCAAATGCAAGGGAGGCTATGGAAATGGCAGAAGCGTCGGAAAAGTACAATGTCGCCCTTATGGAAGCCATGAAGACGACCCTCATGCCCAATTTCTCTGCGGTAAAGGAAAATCTTACGCGCATAGGCAAGGTCAGGAGGTACTTTTCATCGTACTGCCAATATTCATCCCGATACGACAAATACAAGGCAGGCATAATAGAGAACGCATTCCGGAGGGAACTTTCCAACGGAGCGGTAATGGACATCGGAATCTATACGATTTATCCGATGGTGGCACTGTTCGGCAAACCGGAAGAAACAATGGCATCGGCCATACTGCTCGACACCGGAGTGGACGGCCAGGGAACGGTAAACTTCCGATATAAAGACATGGAAGCCACTGTCCTGTATTCCAAAATTGCAGATTCTTCGCTGCCGTCCGAAATCCAGGGAGAAGACGGAAACATATCCATCGACAGGATAAACCTCATGACAAAGGCCGAGCTGCGTCCGCGCAAGGCGAAGACCGCGGCCTCGAATCTGTACATCAGCGATACCGAGGACATAAGCCGCCCGACAGACATGAACGAATACTATTACGAAATGGCGGAATTCATCAGTCTGGTCCTGTCCGGAAAACGTGAATCGGCAACAAACAGCCACTGCAATTCCATAACGACACTTGAAATCATAGACGAAATACGCAGACAAGCCGGAGTTGTCTTCCCTGCCGACATACGGAAGGATTGATACAAACTCCATAGAATACTCCTTATTTATATGTATTTACCGGTGCTTTTATAACTACATGACGGCACCGGAATTTTTCTGTTTCGGATTTTTTCATATCTTTGCTTCCGCTTAACAATTGTCTAATTCCCCTGACAGGCCGTGGCCTGTCATTCAGACTGGTACATGAAACGGAAGTTTTTATTGATTATAATGGCAGTCCTCGCGCTGTCATTCGATGTCATGGCACAGACGGACCCGGCAGCACAGCCTGCGGCAGAAAAGGCATCGAGAATTTTGGTAGGAGTAGTAAAAGATGAGCAGGGCAAAGGCCTGCCCGGTGCCGTTGTCTACCTGAAAGACAAGCCCTCGGTCGGAATCGAAACTGACAGATACGGCAATTTCGAGCTGAAGGGCATTCCGCCCGGCAATCACGTCATCGTATTCTCAATGCTCGGAATGACAGAGGAAGAGATAACGTACACCGGACAGGAAAGCACAGTCGTGACACTTGCCGAAGAAGCCGCAAGCATAGAAGATGTGGTCGTGACGGGTATCATCACCCGGCACAGGAACAGTTTCACGGGTTCCGCCTCCACCTTCTCCGGAACAGAACTGAAGAACATAGGCACGACGAACGTCCTCCAGAGCCTCAGGACCCTCGAACCGTCAATGACAATCGCGGAAAACAGCCTGAGGGGAGCCGACCCCAACACAATGCCTGACCTTGAAATCCGGGGCAAGACAAGCATCGTGGGCGAGCTTGAGTCCGACTATGACAACGTTCCCAACCAGCCGCTTTTCATACTCGACGGAATGGAAGTCTCAATCGAGGCCATAGTGAACCTGAACATCGACAGAGTCAAGAGCGTCACTGTCCTCAAGGATGCCTCATCGACCGCGATCTACGGTTCAAAGGCCGCAAACGGTGTAATCGTCGTCGAAACGATACCTCCGGAACCGGGCCGTCTCAGGGTAAGCTACTCCGGAAACTTCGGAGTACAGTTCCCGGATCTCAGCGACTATAATCTGATGAACGCGGAAGAAAAACTCCGGTTCGAGAAACTTGCGGGAAGATATACTTCCAAATCGGAGACCGAATCGCCGGAACAGGATGCTCTCGACGCCCTGTACTATTCAAGGCTGAAGGCCGTACGCGAGGGAGTGGATTCATACTGGCTGTCCGATCCCCTCAGAGTCGTATTCAATCATTCGCACAATCTCTATGTCGATGGAGGAGACCAGAATATGCAGTACGGAATCGGTGTCAACTACGGCAACGACAAGGGTATCATGAAAGGTTCGGACAGGGATATACTCGGAGGAGACATACAGGTGAGATACCGCAAGGACAATTTCACCTTTGCCAACAATTTCAACCTGACTGCGGTAAATTCCGACACCGAGCCGGTGTCATTCGACTATTTTGCGAATGCAAACCCGTACTACCGGAAAAGGAATGCCGACGGCACGGTTCCCATGCTGCTGGAATCCACTGCCGTGGCAGGGACTCCGATATACAATCCTCTTGCCCTGTCGGAAATCACAAACACGAACCATACAAAAGACCTCTCCATTTCCGACCAGCTCGACCTGACATGGAGATTCCTCGGTGCATTCTCTCTGCGCGGCACTTTCGGCTTCACGAAGAACATATCGGAGACTGAGGCATTCAAGTCTCCCGAACATCCCGATTTCACAGGAAGCATTGCCGACAAGAAAGGTCTGTATTCCGCCGACAAAAACGACAGCTTCAACTACAACGGAAGACTCGTGTTCAGCTACGGCAAACTGTTCAAGGGACAGCACAACGTAAGTGCAAACGCCAGCTGGGATTTCAGCAACAGGAATACCAAACGCACAGGATACAGCATCACCGGCTTTGTAGGCGACCAGCATCAGAACCCGGCGTTCTCGGCAGGTTTCGACAAGGGCGCAAAGCCCGTATACTCAAACTCGCGCTCACGCTCGACAGGCTTCCTCATGAGTGCGAACTACGCTTACAAAGGGCGTTATATGATAGACCTCAACTACAGGCTCGACGGTTCGTCCGTCTTCGGAGCACAGAAGATGTTCACCGGCACATGGTCACTCGGAGCGGCATGGGATATAACGAACGAAAAATGGTTCAAAGCAGAATGGATAAGCTACCTTAAGCTGAGATACTCGATAGGAAACCCCGGAAATCAGAACTTCGATGCCTACATGTCCTCCGGAATATATGAATACAATCCGGAATATACCAACATATTCGGAGAAAGCGCGATACTGCAGAAAGCCGCCAACGGGAATCTCGCATGGCAGAAGACCCTTGACCAGAACTGGGGCCTTGACTTCACTGCATGGGAAGACAGGATAAGGCTGACCTTCGACTGGTACCACAAGAACACGAATCCTCTGCTCGTGTCCATATCGCTGCCTCCGTCTGCCGGACAGACAAGGGCCTACACCAACCTCGGAGGCCAGATTTCACAGGGATTCTCGGGAATCCTCAACGTGATTGCCCTCAAGACGGAAACCGTGAGACTCGGCCTGAATTTCTCGTTCAGCCACAACACCTCCAGATACGTGAACATCGGCAACAGCCTTGAATTCATGAACAAACACGGAAGTTCGGAAGTATTCAGAAGATATTACGACGGAGCAAGCCCCGATGACATCTGGGCAGTACGGTCACTCGGCATAGACCCTGCAACAGGACGCGAAATCTTCCTGACGAAAACAGGGGAATACACCTTCCAGTACAATGCGGACGATGAAGTGAAGGTCGGCTCGACGGCACCTGACCTCGAAGGAATCGTCGGTCTCTCGTTCTACTACAAACAATTCTCGGCAAGCGTCAACTGCCGCTACAAGGCCGGAGGACAGATATTCGCCTCCGCCCTGTACAACAAAGTGGAGAACCTCAGCGAACAGCAGCTTTACTACAATTTGGACAGGAGGGCGTTGTACGACAGGTGGCAGAAGCCGGGGGACAACGCCAGATTCAAGGCGATAGACAACCTCGACACGACTCCTATGTCATCACGCTTCGTCCTGAATGACAATGTATTCTCATTCGAATCCGTTTCAGTCGGCTATGACACCAATGCAAGGTGGCTTCAGAAAGTCAAAGTGCAGGGAGCGTCCGTCAGGCTCTACGCCAACAACATCTGGAGAATCTCATCGGTAAAGGAGGAGCGCGGAATAGAATACCCGTTCTCCAACAGCGTTTCATTGTCAATAAGTCTAAGATTCTAAGAATATGAAAAGATATATAACATATATAGTCATGGCGGCCGCGCTCCTGACCTCATGCAGACAGTGGCTCACCGTCGATTCAGAAGACAGGATTCTGGAGGAAAGGCTTTTCAGCAGCACAAACGGCTTCTACACTGCCCTCAACGGAGTCTATATAGATTTGGTAAATGCCAGTCTGTACTCCGGCACGCTTGCCCCGTCCACTCCGGACATCCTCGCGCAGTATTACGACACAAATGCCGACACGCACGCATACGGCTCGCTCGCGAACTGTCAGAACGAGGCAAAAAGGCTTGCTGTGAACGAATTGTGGACAAGGGCATATTTCCTCATCCTCAATGTAAACAAAATTATAGGACATTGTGAGGCGCGCAGGGAAACCGTACTGGGCAACGTGGACTACAATCTTGTCAAAGGCGAATGTCTGGCACTCCGTGCCCTCCTGCATTTTGAACTGCTTAGATACTTCGGCCCTGTATTCTCGGTTTCACCGGGGGCGGACGCGATTCCGTATGTCACGGAAAGCGAACCGAAAGTCAGTCCGGTCCTGTCGGCGACAGCAGTAATGTCCAGAATAAATGCAGACCTGGAATCATCCATGGCCCTGCTTGCCGAAAGTGACCCAGTCATCACTTCCGGCAAGAACGAGGCTGACAACGGAGGAAGGAATCTATACGGATTCAGGAATCTCAGAATGAACTATTTCGCGACAAAGGCGCTTGCGGCAAGAGTGAATATGTACCTGAGCTATCTCGACAATTACCGCGAAAAGGCTCTGCAATATGCAGAGGAGGTCATCAGGGATGCGGCCGCATTCTTCCCGTTCTCAACAAGGGAGGAGGCCAACGGCCAGGCCGCGACCGGAAACGTAAACACTGCGGCAGAGGACAGGGTGCTTTCTTCCGACATTCTTTTCGCTGTCTACAACATCAGGCGCGGCGAAGACATATACGAAAAATATTTCTATAACACGCTTGAAACAAGCCGGCTTCTCGCAATCTCGGAAAGAGGCTACAGCAGCATGTTCCCTGAGGAGGGAGACCTGAGGACATACCAGTGGGCAAGAAAAAGGGACGCGCTCGGAAACGATGTGGTCTGCCTCGTGAAATACGAAGCGATGGAAGTGGACGGGAAAAACTACCCGTACATGATTCCTGTGCTCAGAATGTCCGAGATGTACCTGATCGCAGCCGAATGTTACAGTGCGGACGGCAGGACAGAGCTGGCATACAAGAGGCTCAACACTCTTAGGAATGCACGGCAGACTTCATCGGTGGAAACTGCAATCGAAGCCAACATAGAATACGAATACGTCCGCGAATTTGCAGGCGAAGGCCAGCTGTTCTGGTACTACAAGCGGAAAAACGCCCAGACCATTCCTGCGATCTACGACAGGAGCAGGCCGGACATTGCAATCGGCACGGAAGGCTATCTGTTCGGACTGCCGCAGTCTGAGGACGGATTCAGAGAGAGGGAGGAAAACAAATGAGACGCAAGGCATATATCTGCGCCATGGCGCTTGCTGCAGTCATCGCAGGCTGCAATTCGGAACTTGAGACATATCACGGAGTTTCCGGGGTGTACTTCGCCATGAACTCCGGGAGCATCTATGCAAATGCCGACACGACATATCTCGAATCTTCCGACCTTCCTTTCATCATAACGGAAAGCCGGGATTCCGTGTTCAACGTAAAGATAAAGACAATCGGGCCTGTCTCGTCACATGACAGGCAGGTCTCTGTCAGGATTGTCGGGGAAGAGTCGACCGTGCTTCCGGAAGATTACGAGCCTTTGCAGGAAAGCTACGTGCTGAAGGCAGGCGAGGTATTCGGCAGCATTCCGATAAAATTCCGGCGCACGGCATCGCTGGAAGGCTGTGAGAGGACTATGACAATCGAACTGGTGGAGAACAGCGACTTCTCTCTGCCTATCAAGTCCTGGCGCAACTCATCCAGGGAATATGTCAATGTAATCCGTCACACAATCAACGTAAGCGACAAATATGTAAGGCTTCCGGGATATTCCGTAAGTCATTTCGGGCCTTTCTCTGAAAAGAAAATGAAACTTATCCTTGAGCTTTTCGGAATGAAACTGACAGATTTCAGGACGAGCCTGCCATACACCAGGACAAAGGCGATGGGCCAGAAATTCGACAGATGGCTCCGGCAGCAGAAATCCAAGGGAGAGACCGTCTATGAGGAAGACGGCACGGAAATGACGGCCGGAAACTATATATATTAAAGAAGAAAAAAGACATGGCAGCATACAATACATACAGACGATGCACCGGCCTGTTCACAGCATATCTTCTCGCTGTCCTCGGAGTCTGCGGATGCTTCCGGGACCTCGGGAACTATGACTATTCGGACATAAACGAGGCGATAATCGGCAACGCCGGCTTCGAATCTGAATATAACGTAAGAATCAATGAAGATGTGCTGAGGATTGTTCCGGAAATTTCATTCACCGGAGACCCTGATGAAAAAGGCGCGTACATATATGAATGGGTGGCGGTAGGCCAGAATTTCCTGCGCGGACAGAGATTCACCATAGGTACTGAACGCAATCTCGAATACCCGGTAAAGCTTGCGGCAGAGAACTACATCCTGTATCTGAAAGTGACAGATCCGGCAACGGACATGACATTCAGCAAGAGCGTCGGGCTTAATGTCATGTCGCTCTATACCAAAGGCTGGCTGCTTGCAGGAGAAGACAGCGGAGGCCGCGGACAGATGGACATGATTTCCCTGAGCGGAAACACCCTTTTCCTGAAAAACACCCTGACCATGCAGGATGGGCTGAGCCTGTCCCCCATCGACCTCGTATGGATTGACAACGATGAATATACATCGGAAGACCGGGTATATGCGGCCACTGCCGAAGGCACATACAAATTCGACAGGGAGAGTTTCACAGGTTCGCCATATACAGACCTGAAATATTCTTTCGCTCTCGGTGACGACAGCCGGTGCATAATGACTGACAGCCGGAAAATCAGCGACAAGAGACATGTAGTCATAGTGAACGGACGGGCCTACGAGGTCAGTTCCGACGGCGGCATGATAGGCAATACTTTCAGTTATACCGAGAACGGGACTGAATTTGAAGTCGCGCCGCAGATGATATGCAACCGCAGGCAGCCCAACATAAGGACTTTCGGCTTCTACAGCCTCACGCACAAGAGGTTCGGCTATATAAGCGGCCTGACGGTAAAGAACACGGTAATGCCGGGTGACGGTGAAAATGATTTGTGGAGCTATGATACAAAGACGGAATTCAGCGGAGGACTCGACTTCGTTGCCGCGGTGGAATCTTTTTTCAGCAGCGGACAGACTGTCGTCATACTGCAGAATCCGGAAAACGGGGACAGGTGGCTCTATGGAATAACCGCCGAATCCTACCGCTTCCTCAACAAAGGCACCAGAAGCCCGGCAGACCTGTCGGTCGCCACAGACTTTGACAAGGCTGAGAATTTCATTGTCACGACGAACCACGGATATATGATATACAGTGTCGGCAACAGGCTGTACGGCTTCAATTTCCGGAAATCGCCCCAGGAATGTCGTCTGCTGAAAGAATTCGATGCACCCGTAACCTGCCTGAAAGCGGATTTCGACACGGACGAGAAATACATGGACAACTTCTATGCTGCGACATACGATGATGCCGTGCCGGAAAGCGGAATCGTGTACAAGTTCCATGTCGCGGATTCGCCTGACAACATGGAGATTGAACAGAAAGAATGCTGGGACAAGGGTTTCCTCAAAATACACAGCATTTGCTACAAGGCATTTTAGAAAGTGACCGGGTCTTTACAAACAGATTTTTTGGAATAACAACAATATTTATAATGAGAATCAGAAGAATTGCATTAGTAATGTGCTCACTGCTCTGCATAGCGGCACTGAGCGCCGGAGCTGCTCCGAAACATTCTCCAAAAGGGAAAAAGAAGAAAAAGGGAGAAACCGAACAGGTCGACACCACAAAAAAGGAAAAAAAAGACAAGTATGCCGAGGCAATCAAGGATGCAAAGGTATACGACGGACTCATCAAGCTCTACATGACACCCAAGGATGAGCTTCTTTTTGAAATCAGAGAAGAGAACATCGGCCGTCTGTACCTCCTGACCAACAGAATCACCGAGACCAGCGATGATGCCGCCTTTGCCGCCGGCGAGATGATCGGCGACCAGATAATGTTCAGGATGACAGCCGACACGTCATACGTGCATTTCTACAATGTCTCTACCGACAACAAGCTGCGTCCCGGAGACGAAATCGGTGAGGCATTCTACAAAAATCACCGTGACCCGATACTCAAATCATTCAAGGTAAAGGCTTTCAAAAAGGATTCGTGTTACCTCATAGACATGACAAGTTTCTTCAACTCAAACGAAAAACTTATTACTCCGCTCCAGTACAGCTCCAACATCATGGGCAAGAGAAGCGGAAGCTATGATTCCGATGCGGCAAAGATTCTTGAAGTGAAGTCATTCCCGAAGAATGTGGAGATTTCGTCACAGATGAATTTCCAGTGCGACCCGCAGCCGTATTTCGTCAAGGTAAGGCGCTCCATACTCGCCCTCCCCGACCAGCCGATGAAAATCCGCTACCAGGACAACCGCGTGGGATATTTCTATTCCATGTACAACTATTACAGTTCAGACAGGGACAGGGTCGAGATGAAGCAGATAGCCCACCGCTGGAGGCTTGAACCGAAGGAGGGAGAGGAAGAGGCATATTTCAGCGGAGAACTTGTAGAGCCGAAAGAGCCGATTGTGTTCTATGTGGACTCCTCATTCCCCGACAAATGGAAAGATGCTGTGAAAAACGGCATCGAGGACTGGCAGACCGCATTCGAGGCAGCCGGCTTCAAGAACGCAATCATAGCAAAAGACTACCCGTCAGTCGCAGACAGCACCGGTTTCGATCCGGACGACATACGCTTCAACTGCATAAGATATATTGCGACAGACATTGCCAATGCCTCCGGCCCGAGCTATGTCGATCCGCGCTCCGGAGAAATACTTGTCGGAGACGTGAACTGGTACCACAATGTCATTTCTCTCGTGAACAACTGGAGATTCACGCAGACAGGCGCAGCCGATCCGCGCGTGCGCAAGATGGTATTCGATGACGACGTGATGAGCGAGTCGCTCAGATATGTGGCCTCGCACGAGGTCGGACATACTCTCGGACTTATGCACAACATGGGTGCAAGCTACGCCTTCCCTGTGGATTCGCTGCGCAGTCCTTCGTTCACACAAAAATACGGAACCACGCCGTCAATCATGGACTATGCGAGGAACAACTATGTGGCCCAGCCAGGCGACCTTGAAAAAGGCGTAAGAATGGTACCGCCTCTTGTCGGTGTATATGACATCCATGCCATCAACTGGGGTTACAGGCTGTTCCCTGGAGATCTGACACCTGAACAGGAAAAGAGTCTCCTCAACAAAATGATCCTGGAAAAGGCCGCAGATCCGATGTACAAGTTCGGTGCACAGCAGATTTTCAACATCGTAAGCCCGGCAGACCTTACCGAGGACCTCGGTGACGACCACATAAAGGCAAGCGACTACTGCATCTCGAACCTTAAAATCCTCGTTCCGCAGCTCGAAAAATGGTTCTATGAGGAGGGCAGCGACTATATGGACATCAAAATCAAGTTCTTCAACCTGGCCAACCAGTACAAGAGGGTGTTCAATCATGTAATGCCGTACCTCGGAGGAGTATATTTCAATGACATCGTACAGGATGGCAGCTTTGAGGGACGCGCCAGGGTATATGTAGGCAAAGACAAACAGAAAGAAGCCATGAAATGGCTTGTAAACCAGGCCCTGACATTCCGCGAATGGCTGCTTCCCGGGAGGATTCTCGACATTACCGGCTACGGTTCGGGAGATCTCGACGGCTACCAGAGGAGCGTGGTAGGCAAGATGTTCGGCGCAGCAACGCTCACATTCATTGCAGAGGGAGAACGCTCCGGACAGAAGAACCTCTATACTCTTGACGGATATATGAAGGATGCCGTAGACGCTGTTCTTGTGAATACTCTGAAAAACAGGAAACTGACTGTCGAGGACATGAATATGCAGAATGCAATGATAGCATCCCTTGCAGAACTTTCAGACCTTGTCAAGCCTCAGGGCACGGCCATCGGATTGGGAGATGCAAAATCACTCACGGCCATCGAAGAAGAGCTTGTGAGCATACAAAAGGCGCTCGCAGAAATGGAGCATGACACCCAATGCGAATCATTCTGTTCGCACGACCGCTGCGCACACAGCGAAAGTGCATCCGGACCCGAGAATTCTTATTTCAGGCAGAACAATGACCTGCCGAACCTTTCCGGTGCGCTTGCAAGGCCTGTCGCGCTGAAGGAACTCAAAAGAGTCATGAACATCTACAGAAATGCCCGCAACTCGGCAGACAGCAGATCGAAGGCCTTTTATGACTACCAGATAGACAAGGCTGAAAGACTTATGAGAAACTCAAAATAAACATATATAACGAACTACTTTAATTATTTAATCATGAAAACAAACAGATTATTCTCAATGCTCGGGACACTTGCGGCAACAGCAGGTCTCCTCATGGCGACATCCTGCGAAAAGACACCGGATGAAGAAATCAAGGACAGGTCGATAGAACTGGCCGATCCCACCGATGCCGAACTGTATGTAAACAACGGCAGCACTGCCGCGATAACAGTGGGCCTGGTTCTCAATAACATTACAAGAGACCAGCTTGTAATCAATGCCAAAGAAAATGCCGGCAGCTGGTGCGCAGCAGAAGTGAGCGCAGATGCCGATGCCATAGTAATCACCCCGGGTGCAAATACTGCCGCCGATGACAAGGTTGCCGTATTCGAGGTCGGAATAAATGCAGACGGAGTGGCACCGGTTGTCATAACAGTCACGAGCACAGGTTCGGAGACTGAAATCTATGTCAATTTCGAGTCAGAGCAGCTCACTGCCGGAGCTTACGGTACATACACATTCAACCCTGCCGCTGCCGGAGAGACATTGACGGTGACAGTCAAGACCAACGCGGAGAAATGGTACCTGAATGACTACAACATGATGACTGACGACGATTACAATCCTATCGAATGGTACACGGCCGACAAGACAAGCGGCAGAAACGGAGAGACCTGTACGATCACTTTCTCAGCAAACACCGGAACTGAGGACAGAATGACCTCCCTTATGTTCGTTGAAGACCCTGACGGATACGGCACTTCATCCATCATGGTGACACAGTACGGCAAGCCTGCAACAGCTGTAAAAGTAATTTACTATGACGACAACTGGAACGAAGTCGAAGCCGAGGGCAAGACTCTCGATGTAGAGTTCGAGAAAGAGGTCGGAGCATGGGACACCTTCGATTTTGAGCTTGAAAAGGACGGATCTGTAAGTCTCATGTTTGTGAAGCCGGGCACTATGGAGGCGGATACGACTATCGAGGGTGCGGACGATCCGTGGATGAGCTACAGCGCCACATACGGATACAGCATCGTTCCTACAGCCAACAATACAGGAAAAGACCGTTCGACCGACCTCGTGATACTTCCTGCAGGCGACAAGACCAAGGAACTTTTCCGCTTCAAGATAACTCAGGCCGGCAATTAGACTATTATATATTGCTTATTTATATTCAACATATATTAGGATGCAACAATAGGGGCCGACTAAAAAGTATTAGTCAGGCCCCTTTTTCTCATTCTTATGTGTGGACTACCTCGAGTCCCCCTCTATGGAGATACTTTTGTTACGATGCCTTGGCACCGGGGAACGCTGCAAAGCAAGGCAACTGTTTTACATACGCTCCATCTCGCGCCGCAGATCCTTCTCCTTGATTGATGCGCGCTTGTCATACTCTTTCTTTCCGCGGGCCAGCGCAATCAGGAGCTTGGCATATCCGTTGTCCGCAATATACAGCCTGACCGCGACTATCGTAAGTCCCTTTTCCTTGACCGCACGCTGGAGACGGGTCAGTTCGCGGTGTGTCAGAAGCAGTTTTCTGTCACGTCTCGGATCATGTTTTCCCCAGCTTCCCCACCAGTAGTCCGCGACGTGCATATTCTTGACATACAGCTCACTGCCGCTAAAATAGCAGAATGCATCCACAAGCGATGCCTTGCCGGCCCTGATGGACTTGATTTCTGTGCCGGTAAGCACAATTCCCGCCTGAAAGGTCTCTATGAATTCATAATCAAAGGAGGCCCTTCTGTTTTTTATCTCAACGCTGCTTTTTGCTTTTGGCATAATATTATTCCGCTAATGTTCCGTTCCGCAAACAATAAATAATTCTGTCTATGAAAGTAAGTGCGTCTGCAGAACCTTGCAAATTTAGTGCTTTTTTCACATTCCGGACAATTACTCCGGCATTAAATGCTATCTTTGTACAATCATGGCAAAAAGGCAATTCATACCGATTCCTCCAATGGCGGAACTGCCGGAAGGAGAGCATATAGACACAGAGGAACTCCTCGGCAAATACCGGTCCGGGGAAATAGACCTTGTCTGCGTGCTCGGCCCGACCGCTTCCGGCAAGACCAGATATGCCGTAAACCTTGCAAGACAGCTCGGGGGAGCGGAAATCCTGTCCGCCGACTCACGACAGATATACAGAGGAATGGACATAGGCACCGGCAAAGACCTCGGGGAATACGGAGAAATACCATTCCACCTTATAGACATAGCCGATGCCGGCTCAAAATACAACATCTTCGAATATCAGCGCGATTTCGGGAAAGCCTATGAAGACATAGTTGACAGGGGGAAACTGCCGATCCTGTGCGGCGGGTCAGGACTTTATATCGAGGCCGCCACCTGCGGATACTCCCTCCCCGAAGTCCCGGCCGACCCTGCACTCAGGGAACAACTCGAAAAAGAAAGCACGGAAGACCTGATAAAAATGCTTGCCGGACTTAAACCCCTGCACAACACCACCGACTACGACACAAGGAAAAGGCTCATCAGGGCACTTGAAATAGCGATTTACGAAAAAGAGCATCCCGTCGCACACACTGCATTCCTGCCAAAGAGCACCTACTATATAGGTACCCTTGTCTCACGGGATGAAAGAAACGCCAGGATAGACAGACGTCTTGATGCAAGACTGGAAGAAGGAATGACTGACGAGATACAGAGACTTCTCGACAGCGGAATACCGGCGGAAGATCTCATCTATTACGGACTCGAATACAAATTCGTAACCCTGTATCTGACCGGAGAACTGACATACCGGCAGATGCGCGACCAGCTCGCTACCGCAATACACCAGTTCGCGAAACGCCAGATGACATGGTTCCGCGGCATGGAGCGCAAAGGTATAAAAATACACTGGACGGAGGTCTAACCCTCCGGATAGAACTTCGACTTCGCAGGCACTCCGGACGGCGTAAGAAAATGATGGCTCTCGTCTTTCCACGCGTCCTCATCCCATACCGGACTCACATAATCGCCCTCATGGTCAACGACAAAGCCGAGATATGTTATGCCTATCCCCTGGGCCAGATACTGTGACTCGTAAAAAGTCTGCACCTCGAACAGCGCCTCAACAGCCTCCCGGCCGCAGACAGACATGAGTCCGCTTCCATAAAGACGCTCCCTGTCCTCTCCGTATATGTCAGTGGCACTTGCCAGTATCTCCAGATTGTTCTGCCGGGCCATTGCAAGAGTATATTCATGCAGATACCGGCTGTCTGTCTTCAGATGCACGATTCCGCCCTGCTTCATAAAGCTGCGGTAACGGTTCATGAACAGCGGGCTTGTCAGACGCTTCTTCTCACGTCCTATCTGCGGGTCGGCAAAGGTAATCCACACTTCGGAAATCTCTCCCGGTGCAAAAAGAGAACAGATGAACTCGATGCGCGTACGCAGAAATGCCACATTGCTTATGCCGTTCTTCTCCGCATAGCCGGCTCCCTTCCACAGACGCGCCCCCTTGATGTCCACACCTATATAATTGCACGAAGGATTGCGCATGGCAAGGTCTACGGTATATTCCCCCTTGCCGCAGCCGAGTTCCAGAACTATCGGATTGTCATTCCCGAAAAAATCGCGGTTCCAATTGCCTTTAAGCGGATGGTCGCAATTCAGGACCTGACCGGTGGACGGCTGCACAAGGCATCTGAAAGTCTCGTTCTCCCGGAATTTCCTCAGTTTGTCCTTTCCCATTGTCCCCTACTCTTTGTCGCTTCCTGACTCCGGCTTGTTCTGACGCGTCTGCTGGCCGTCACCCTGATGCCGGCGGTCTCCACGGCCCTTGCCGAAATTTCTCCGGCCGTTCCTATTGTCCCGGTTCTCCCGGCCCTCACGGTTATCCTTGTTTTCCCGTACTTCCTTGTGCTCCTGCTCTTCCCTTTTCGGGCCGTCCTGCGCAGACCTTCTCCCGTTTCCGGCAGATTTCTTTTTCTTCTTGCGCTTGCGTGCCTCGTCAAAACGGTTGATTGCATCATCGCCGACTGCCGTAACGAATTCAGGCGCAACAGGCTCCTGCTCCTGTTTGAGCGATTCAGGCTTTACTCCGTTGCGGTTCATGCGTATGATGTTCCATACTTCCTGGGCGGAAAGCGGATACAGATTTGCAAAAGACGAGGGGTCGTATGAGAAATACATGGTCTCCTTGAGTATATCCGTCTTCATCAGATATGCAAGACCGTCCTCCAGCTCCAAAGGATTATGCACCTTGGGAATGCGCGACTGAGCATCCATATAGACAGCCGTTTCGTAATTCAGGCAGCATTTGAGCTTGCCGCACTGCCCGGCCAGCTTCTGAGGATTGAGCGAAAGGTCCTGGCAGCGTGCTGCGGAGGTCGTGATGGACTGGAAACCGGATATGTAATTAGAACAGCAAAGTTCACGGCCGCAGACTCCGAGACCGCCTATAAGGCCGGCTTCCTGACGCGCACCGATCTGCTTCATCTCTATTCTTATCCTGAACTCCTCCGCAAAAACCTTTATCAGCTGACGGAAATCCACGCGGCCGTCAGCGATATAATAGAAAATCGCCTTGGTTCCGTCACCCTGAAACTCCACATCGCCGATTTTCATCTCCAGTTCAAGCTCGGCTGCAATCTGCCGCGCCCTTATCATAGTCTCATGCTCACGGGCTATCGCCTCCTGCCATTTCTCTATGTCGAACAGCTTTGCCTTGCGATATATCTTCCTGAATTCGTATGTCTCCGGATTGATGCGCTTGCACTTCATCTGACGGGCGACAACAGGCCCTTCGAGTGTCACGATACCGAGGTCATGCCCGTTGGCAGCCTCCACTATGACCAGATCTCCCGTCTTTATGCTCTGGCCTGAAACATTTACGAATATTGCCTTTCTCGTATTCTTGAACCGGACTTCAAAATAGTCCTTATACTGCTCCTGGCTGACTCCCTGAAGCCAGTCATAAACTTCCAGCTTGCAGCAGCCCTGACGGTAACTGCAGTTCAGTTCGCCTGTGTCATACCTCTCGACTGTACAGCCTCTCGAACAGTCATATTTTTTGGATTCCTTGTCGTTGTTCATAATTGCCAATGGTCATTGGACCGGGTTATATATTGAGATACATTCTGTTTATCAAGTCGCAGAACACTATCTTGGAATTGACATTTCTGTCTATCATGGCAGCGGCACCTTCAATGTCAGCAGCCGCTTTCCTGAAAAACGGTACGCTGCACTTGGCCGCCAGCACGGAATAAAACTGCATTTCCTCCGGAGCAATACCGGCAATCTGCGGAAGATTTTGCCTTGTCATAAACAGTTTTCTTATGCAGTCACCTGCAAATATACAAAAAGCTTTCTGTTTTTCACGCGATTCCAGGGACGCAATAGACTCACCGCACTCCAGCGCACCGGACAGGTCACGCGAGACAAGTCTGTCCATCAGGTCCGAGAACAGGTCCATAAAAGCATCATGCTCCTCTCTTTCCCCGAGAAGCTCCATCGCCGCCCCTACGCTTCCTCCTGACACGGCGGCCGCAGAAACAGCCTCCGACGGCTCTGCACCGAACTTTTCCGTCAGAGTCCTTTCAACTTCCTCCTTTGTACAAGGCAGCACCCTGACACTCTGACATCTTGAGAATATCGTCTGCAGCACCTTTTCCGGAGCGTGGGTTATAAAAAGGAACAATGTCTTTTCCGGCGGCTCCTCAACCAGTTTCAGAAGCATATTCGCTGTCTGCTGGTTCATTTTTTCAGGAAGATAAAAGACAACGGCCTTGTATCCTCCGGACACAGAGGCAAGAGAGAGCTTGCCTATAATCGACTTGGCCTCAGCCACCGCAACCAAACCGGTCTTGCCCTCGATGCCTATCGCCTTCTGAAGGCCGGACTCTACAAAATAAGGATTGGCCAGCACAAGTTCCCTCCAGTATTTCACATATGACTCCGAAGTCGGCTTGTCGTCAGGAGTCTTCAGTCCTTTGTTTACCGGATACACGAAATGCACGTCAGGATGCACCAGCTTCGACATCTGCCTGCATGACGGACAGACTCCGCATGAATCGCCTCCGGACGGATTGGCGCAATTGAGATACTGGACGTATGCAAGGACAAGCGGCAAGGCTCCGCAGCCGTCGTTTTCATAAAACAGCATGGCGTGGGCCACGCGTCCGCTGTCTGCCATAGACACAAGCGCATCCGCAACTTTCCTGTTTCCTATGATGTCCCCGAATCTCATCGCATTATTACAGTTTCACAAATGTCACATTATCCTTTTCGCCGTAAAATGTGCCAGTTCCACAAGGCACTCCTTTTCGCGGGACTCCGGAAAGACTGCAAGTGCAGCAACCGCCTCCCTGACATAAGCCTCCAGTTTCCCGGCAGCATATTCAAGACCGCCATTCCCGCGGACAAAGGCTACGATTTCATCTCTTACTCCGCAGTCTCCTCCGATGTTCCTCACCATTTCACGGATCTCACGGCCCTTTTCTTCGGAAACAGAAGCCATGGCCCCGAGCAGAGGCAGGGTAATCTTCCGCTCCAGCACATCTACGCCGACCGGTTTTCCGGCAGAAGCAGTACCGGCATAGTCAAACATATCGTCACGGATCTGGAATGCAAGCCCGAGAGAAACGGCATACCGGGCTGCGGCTTTCTCCATTTCGGCAGAAGCGTTGACCGACACCGCTCCGGACACGCACGCAGCCTCGAAAAGCGAGGCGGTCTTTGCATATATTATTTTCAGATAGTCACTCTCGTCCGTATCCCCGCTTTGGGCCTTCTGCAACTGCAGCATTTCCCCTTCGGCAAGGTCACCGAGAGTCTTCGAAAAAAGCCGGATTACCCTTGTATCCTCTTTGCTGCCGCCCAAAATAAGATCCATCGCCTTTACAAGCCAGTAGTCACCCACAAGCACAGATACGGAAGGCCCCATAAGAGACCTTATCGTAGGGACTCCCCTGCGCCTGTCGCTGTCGTCGGCAACATCGTCATGCAGGAGAGTGGCATTGTGCAAAAGCTCGGAAGCAGAGGCATAGCGCACAGAGGCACCGGAAACCTTTCCGCCGGAACAGGCACGGGCCATAAGAATGGAAAGCAACGGGCGCAGCTGCTTGCCGGAATGTGAAAGCACCGCCCCGTTTGTATCGTTCAGAAGACCTATGTCGCTCAGCAACGCTGACGAGATGCAGTCCTGCACCCGAATCCAGTCATTGCCGACATACGACTTGATAGAATCCAAATCCATTGCAATGTCTTTTAAAACAGAAAGGCGACACTCAGCGTCACCCCTGAAATCTTGCCGTTCAGCACAGAATCCCGGGCCTGATTCCAGACGTCCGGCATATTGCCGTTCCGGTCAAACAAAGGCCCTAAATTCCAATTATAGCGGCATACAAGCTGTAATTTCCATATTTCAAGTCCGGCACCGAGCCCAAGGCCGTATTCAAGCCTGTGTATGCCCTCCCAGCTGTTCATAAACGCATGGCTGCCGTCCATTCTGTTGTTGAGCCCGTATCCCACATAAGGGGAGACATCCAGAAAAGGGCGGAACAAAAGCAGGTCCGGACCCCACTGAAACGATACCGGAAGCTCAAGATATCCGGCCCTGTAATCGAATGTCCCTTCTCCCTCGGACAATCCTCCGATTGCGGAGCGTTTCATCTGATAAAGAAGAGACGGCTGGACCGCAAAGCCCAGAGGCAGACGTAATTTATATGTCATACCTGCATGATAGCCGGTGGCCAGGCCATTGCTGACGTCTTTTATCCCGGTGAAGCCTGCGCCTGCCACAATTCCGAAGTTCCCGGCAAAAAGATTCTGCGCACCGGAAAATGTCAGCACGCAGAAAACTATCGAATAAATAAAACGTTTCATCGGAAACATCAGATGAGCGCATCCAGTTTCGCGGCGATGTCCGCCTTCGGAGCCGCGCCAACAAGCCTGTCGACCAGTTCTCCGTTCTTGAAGAAAAGCAGGGTAGGAATGCTTCTGATTCCGTACTGCATCGGAGCGTCCTCATTCTCATCTACATTGCACTTTCCTACAATGGCCTTGCCCTCATACTCTCCCGCCAGTTCTTCTATCACCGGGCCCAATGCCCTGCACGGTCCGCACCATGTGGCCCAGAAATCCACGAGGACCGGCATTTCCGTATTCAAAATTTCACTGAAATTTCCGTCAGTAACAACTTTTGCCATAACAAAATTCTTTTAATAGTGGGTATTTAAACAAATAATCCAACCGCAAATATAACGATTTACGGTTGGAATTACAATAATGATACCACAATGCGGCTAATATGCCTTTTCCACGTTCCAGACGAACGCCCTCAGTCCGAGAGCCGGGGTTTCCTCATCCATCTCCCTCACGGAAGCAAGGATTCCGTCCACCTTTTCATCGGGGACAAACGTGAGAATTGCGTTATTCATCGTAGGCCAGGCATGGTTGCCCAGATGCGGCTCTCCCGTTTCGCTTCCGCGTCCGGAAATGTCCTGCCACATCGTCATTCCGCGGCATCCAAGCTCCTCAAGCACATCGACAATCTCCATGTTGTAGGCCTGGTCATAAACTATAAATATTGCTTTCATCTTGCTTTACTGTTTCAATATCGGTAACAAACTACTCCTAAGCCATGGCGGCTTTCTTTGCCGCCTTTTTTCTGGCACGGCGCTCCTGCCATGAGGCTGCGGACACATACACGGTAGGAATGATGACGAGGGTGACGAGGGTCGAAATCGAGAGTCCCCATGCCACAACCATACCGAGCGAACGCCACATCTCCGAGCCCTCGCCCCTGCCTACAGCCATAGGTATCATACCGAGGACAGTCGTAAGGGTCGTCATGAGAATCGGACGCAGACGCGACTGGGCTGCCGAAACAGTTGCCTCGACCACATCGATTCCCCTCTCGCGCAGAAGAATAGTATAGTCTATAAGCACAATACCGTTCTTCACGACGATACCCATGAGGATGAGGATTCCGATGAGTCCCATGACACCGAGAGGCGTATTCGTGACAGCAAGGCCGATATATACACCCACGAAAGCGAAAGGAATCGAGAACATGATTACAAACGGACTCATGAAAGACTCGAACTGCGAAGCCATCACGATGTACACAAGAATCACAATCATCACGAGGAGCATTATCAGGTCGCCGAAAGTCTCCTGCTGTTTCTCATACGAGCCTCCGATTCTTACTCTCAACTCAGACGGAATCTCCGTTTCGTCGATGGTCTTCTGCGCCATTTCAACAACCTCTGAAAGAGCCACTCCGTCTGCGACCACTCCTGAAACGGTAATCACCCTCTCACGGTTTTTCCTCTGGATCGAAGGAGGCATCTGGCTTTCGACAACTGTCCCGAGATCCTTGATTCTCACGGCCTTGCCCATATTGTTATATACAAGGATATTTTCTATGTCCTCGATACTTGTACGGAATTCAGGAGCATAGCGCACACGGATGTCGTACTCGTCTCCGTCCTCACGGTAGAACGACTGGGTGGAACCGTTCATCGCAGCACTGAGGAAAGCAGCGGCAGTCGTGCTGTTCAGACCGTTTACGGCAAGCTTTGTCCTGTCAAAGTCCACCTGGTATTCCGGAGTATATTCGTCACGGCTGAGAAGCACCTGAGAGCAACCGCCGTCTGCAAGCATCTTGGCCTGGATTTCACGTGCGATCCTGTCGGTAAGTTCAAAGTCATATCCGTAGATTTCGACATCGACAGTCGAGGCGCCTCCCATTCCTCCGCCTCCTTCAGTTACCTTTATCTTTTTGAACTGAGGATAGTCGGCAAGGATTCCGCGCATCACATCGGCGATTTGGGAACTTGAACGGTCACGTTTCTCCATACTTCCAAGATTGATATTGTACGATATGACGTGCGTACCGTTGTTCTGCATAGCCGCGAAAGAGTTCTCGGAATCTGCCTGTCCGAGAGAATACGAACAGTTCACGATTTCCGGAATCGCCTCTTTGAATTTTCCGTAAAGTTCATGGGCGACTTCCCTTGTCACATCCTGGCCGGTACCGGCAGGAAGTTCAAGCTGTGCCGTAATACGTCCTTCGTCCGACTTAGGGAAGAATTCTGTCTTCACAAGAGGGGCAAGGAAAAACATCGTTGCGGCAAAAGCGGCCAATGCCATACATACGACCACAGCCCTGTGGTTGACGCACCATCTGATGACATGGGAATATCCCCTAGAAATCCACTGGATGAATCTGTTGAAATTGCCGAAAATAATGTCATGCAGCTTTCCGGACTTGGGCTTGAAGCGGAGGAACTGCGAACAGAGCATCGGAATGAGGGTAAGGGCACCGACAGTAGATACAATCATAATGATGCTGGTGATCCATCCGAGCTGCTTGAACATGATTCCGGCCATACCGTTGATCATTGTAAGAGGCAGGAACACAGCAAGCATGGTAAGCGTAGACGCTATGACCGAGATACCGACCTCCTGGGTCGCATGGACTGCGGCTTCCTTAGGTTTCGCCCCTTTCTCAAGATGCGTGGAAATGTTCTCCAGCACCACAATGGCATCATCGACGACCATACCGATCGCAATGGACAGGGCCGACATGGATATCACGTTGAGCGTATTGCCCGTAGCCCACAGATACATCAGCGAGGCAAGCAGCGAAATCGGGATTGCCAGCACGATGATGAATGTCGCCCTCCATCTTCCGAGGAAGAGATAAACGACAAGCATCACGATGAGGAAGGTCACGATAATCGTCTCTTTCAGGGAATTGATGGAGTTTTTGATGTTGTCGGAACTGTCCACCACCGTCCTGATCTGTATGTCGGAAGGAAGATCTTTCGCAATCTTCTGCATCTCTTTCTTGACACCGTTTATGACATTCACGGCATTCGCGCCTGACTGCTTCTGGATTATTATCTGCGCACCCTGGCGGCCGTTTATGTATGCCTCCTGATAGCGTTCCTCAACTCCGTCGACAACACGTGCGACATCGCGCAGGAAGATTGTCCTGCCGTTCGACTGCCCTACTACAATGTCGAGCATCTCGTCCGCGCTCGTGAATTCTTTCTCTACACGAAGAGAATATGCGTTCGATCCAATATCGACCGTACCGCTCGGCACATTCCTGTTCTCTGCCGCAATAATGCCCGATATGCCGCTGACAGTCAGTCCGTATGCCTCCAGTTTGTTCGGATCGCAATATACCTGTATCTCACGCTGCGGAGCACCGGCCACAGAAACCGTACCTACACCGGAAACTCGTGCGAGAGGTGTTGCCACCTTGTCGTCGAGTATCTTTTCGAGAGCAGGAAGACTCTCCTCGGCAGTAGCCGCCATAATCATGATAGGCATATCATCGGCACTGAACTTGAAGATTACCGGAAGAGTCGCCCCGTCAGGAAGTGACGAATTGACCATGTCCAGCTTGTCCCTCACGTCATTTGTCGCTACGTCGATGTCGACCCCCTCGATAAATTCAAGTGCAATGATTGAAATGTTTTCCTTGGAGGTCGAAGTAATATTCTTGAGGTCACTGACACCGTTCAGTGAATTTTCCAGGATTTTCGAGAGGTTTGTCTCGATATCCGCGGCACTGGCTCCGGGATACGACGACATCACCATGATGAAGTTCGCATCAAACTTTGGAAACCTGTCTATCGATATCTTTATAAGCGAAAACACACCGAATATGGCAAGGGCTATGAAGACCAGTGCCGTTGTCACCGGGTTGTTGACCGCTTTTCTGTATATACTCATAATTGTCCGATATTATTTTCTCTATTCGTTGACAGTAACCTTTATTCCGTCCTTAAGACGCGGCTGGCCGGCGGTAACGACTACAGCATTGTCCGAAAGACCCTCCAGAATTTCGTACTCGGCACCGATACGGCGGCCAAGTACAACTCTCTGATAATTAACCGTACCGTCCTCTGCAAGCACATACACAAAACGCTCCCCGGAGCCCTGCTGCTTCACTACAGCCACGTCAGGAATGACAACACTGTTGTTCGAGCCGAAATTGACAGTCACTCTCACGAACATTCCCGGACGCAGGGTCTTGTAATTGTTCTGCACCACGACTTCGATTGTAAATGTTCTTGTTGCCGGATCTATTGTAGGATATATCCTGTTTATCTTTCCGTAGAAAGTCTTGTCCGGAACGGCATCGGCGGTAATTGTCACAGAATCGCCTTTCTTGATTTTCGTATAGTCCGACTCAGAGATTCCGACAAGCAGCTTCACAGGAACAATCTGCTCTACGGTAAACACAGGCGCACTCATCGAATACATATCGCCGGCATCATAGTTGCGCGCCGTTACAACGCCAGTTATCGGTGAGCGGAGCACTGAGTTCTCCAGAAGATTCTCGTATGATGTTTTGCTTACCTTATATGCAAGTTCTATCGCATCGAGATCGGACTGTGAAAGTCCGCCAGCGTCATACAGCCCTTTAAGACGATTATATTCAATCTCGTTGTTCTTCATCTGAAGCTCAGCCTGCTGAAGCTGTATCTGATCCATCTCGGCAAGTACCTGTCCCTTATTTACGAAATCTCCGACCTCGACATTTATCTTTTTTATTCTGTTTGCACTTTGCGGAGCAATGTTGTTCTTCACGAAAGGCTCCACTGTGGAAGTATAAGTCGCAGTCTGCGGCACTTCACGCACCGTTACAGTAGCTACGGATACTTTAGGAGCTGTCTCCGCAACTGCCGCAGCCGGCTGATTTTTCTTTACGTTTGCTCCGCAGCCTGCAAACACGACTGCAACAGCACCGAGAAACACTGTTCTGATAATAGTTTTCATATATTGTTGACTTTATTATTCGTTTATGAAATCCTGGCCGAGAGTCTGCTCAAGCTGTGCCTTGGCCGTTACAAAATTATATATGGCCTGATAGCCGGCCAGACGAGCCTGCGTGAGGGCCAACTGTGCGTCATTGAGCTCAATGAGAGTGCTGCGGCCGACTTTGTACGAAGCTTCTGCAATGTCGTAGGCCTTCTGTGCCGAAGCGACAGCCTCCTGGGCTGCATACCAGCTCTTCATGTTTGTCTCCATAGTGTTCAGATTCTGTCTTATGGAAATCTTAAGCTGGCGCTCCGTGTTGAGCGTCTGGAGCTGCACCTGGCCGTACTGATTCTTTGCCTGCCTTATCTGCTGCCAGCGTTTTCCGCCGGAAAAGATAGGAATGCTGAGGCTGAGACCTACATATGAATAGGGAGTCCACTTGTATTCGCTGAATTTGAAGTCATTGGTCATTGCATTTATGCTGTAATTGAATGCAAGGCCGAGTGACGGGATACAGGCATATTTCTGCAGCTTGATGTTCTCGGCAAGCTGCTCGGCCTGAATCGCGAGCTGCTTCATCGTCGTATTGTTTGCCAGAGATATGCTGTCATGCTGATGCACGTCATAAAACAGATGCTCCGAATAATCTTCAAGACTGCCGGCTATATCTATATTGAGATCAAGATCGACCCCCAGCACCGCTTTCAGCTGCCACAACGCCAGAATGACAGAGCTTTCAGCATTATATACATTAGGGATAGCATTGGCTACAGTTGTCTTTGCCCGGATAATCTCGAACTCCGACACCTTCTGCGCATCGTATTTCTTCTGTGCCTCTGCGAAATTCTGCACAGCATTCTCATAAACCTGCCTGTATACATCGAAGGCCTCTTTTGCCAGAAGTGTCGCATAATACGCATTCTTCACCTGAGTTACCATATCGAGTCTTGAGGCGCGGGCCTTTTCAACCGCAAGTTCCACATCGAGGCCTGAAATCTTTATGCTCTGCCACAGCTGGGCATTAACTACCGGCATGGAGGCCGACACTCCTGCCATATACGTATTCCAGCGTCCCACTTCAAGTCCGCCGCCTGACGACGAACCGGAAGACTTCCGTCCGGCATCTTCGCCGGACGAGGGAGTTTCAGTCATATCCCCCTCTCCGCCTGTCATTCCCGAACCTCCGAACGAGCCCATGTCGAAGTCCATATACATCACCTGCTTCTTGATAGTCCTCTGGTATGTTCCGGAGGCATCGATCTGAGGAAACAGAGAGGCATATGCCCCTTTCTTCGCAAAGCCGGTCCTTTCAATTTCCATGTCTGCCACCTTTACCGACAGATTCTCGCTCAACGCAATCTCAAGCGCCTGCTCCAAAGTGATGACCAAAGGTGCATCCGACGAATCGGCCTGCTCAGGAATAGGCAGAGTCCCGTTCTCAGGACTTTCCTTTACCGATGTCTTTGTCCTGTACTGCGCATCGGATGCGACAGACGGAAAAACAAGACCTGCGGCAATCACCGTAAAAACCGCTAATTTCTTCATTTGACTAATTACACTAAACATTTTTGAATTCAAGGGGGCGGGAAACTACAAAATTCAAGCCACCTCAACCGCCCCGATTGGTCCAAACTGCCATATATTTGGTTTAAATCTATAAAGTGGCTATATTTGGTCCGCAAAAATACGAAAATGAACGAACATAGGCAAAAGACAAGCCGGTACGCGACAATATTCGGAGGCAAGAATATGGCCCGTTACGGAAATATCGACGATTTCATCTGTGCCGGAGAAATAAAGGGAGGAGAGCATATTATATATAAAAAAGCACGCAGGCCCAAATATCATCTGATGATAATTATTCTCGAAGGCACGATGAGGGCGATAGTCAACGGCAAAGAACATATATTCACGGAACACATGTGTGTAAACCTTCCGACATGGACGGAAATCTCGGAAATAAAATACGGAGAGGATTTCCATGCCATATTCGCGGCTACGGACAACACTATATTTGAAGACATATTCCGGAACAGGAATCCGTTTCCTCCCGATTTTTATTTCAGGATGTCCCATTCCGTCAAAGGTGACATTCTGACAGATTGTCATATCGCGACTTTCAGAAGCGATATAAACAATCTGATACAGGCTCTGTGCTCAAAAGACCACCATTTCATGCAGGAGGTGTGCTATGCGTATTTCTACATACTCCTGACTGACATGGCGGACATGGTGTGGAAAAAATACGGGCAGGGACAGCTGTCGCACTACACCGCGATGAAACGCCCGGATATGCTCATGAAACAGTTCATGCATCTTCTGCTGGAGAACATAGAGACCGAGACGAGCGTGGGATTCTATGCAGAACAGCTGTGCATATCGAAACAATATCTGTCCCTTATCGTAAAAGAGAAAGCCCAGGTGCCGATAAGCACAATAATCGCCAATGTACGGACAGACCGGGCTGCCAAGCTGCTCAGGAACCCGGAACTTACAATACAGCAGATTGCCGCCATGCTGTCTTTTTCCGACCAGTCGTCTTTCGGCAAATTTTTCAGCAGAAACACCGGCATGTCGCCGAACAAATACAGAAACAGCCTGAGGAAGACTTTGCTTTCACTCAGGCCGTAGAATCAGCCGAAGGCACGCAGGCGGAGTCAGTCGCCAAGCCCTTTGGCATAATGCGTCGGAGCAGCCTTTGCCTTCTGCGGATGCACGATGGCCGCAGGCTGCCGTTTGATGAAGCTGTACACCAGAAGTCCTGCACCGAGCAGTATAAAAGGAATGCTGAGGAGCTGTCCCATATTCAGTACCATATTCTCTTCAAATCCAACCTGCGGCTCTTTGATGAACTCGATTATGAAACGCATACCGAACAGCACGACAAAGAAGATGCCGATAAAAGTTCCACGGTACATCTTGCCGAGCCTGTATTTATAAAATGACAGCAGGACAAGCCCCAGAACGGTGTAGCAGAACGCTTCATAAAGCTGTGTCGGATGCTTTGGCAGGGTTTCGCCGCGAAGTTCAAACACAAAGCCCCACGGAAGATTCGTGACATCGCCGTAAATCTCCGAATTGCAGAGATTTCCGAGACGTATAAGTGCACCGGCAAAGCAGACTGCGATACAGAGACGGTCGAGAATCCACAGGAAGTCGAAATCATATTTCCTGCCGTAGCGACGGGCAAACCACCACATGGCGATAAAAAGGGCTATAGTGCCTCCGTGACTTGCGAGCCCGCCTTTCCACGGCATGAAAATCTCCAGGAATCCGTCCCAGCTACCGAGATAGTAGTCGGGCTGATAAAACAGGCAATGCCCGAGACGCGCACCTACGATTGTCCCTATAAGCAAGGTGTAGAGAAGAGGGTCAAGCAAAGTCTGCGGAACTCCTTCCCTCTTGAAAAACCATTTGAATATAAACCATCCTAAGACAAATCCCGAAACAAAAAGGATGGAATACCATCTCAAAGATATCGGTCCCAGCTGCAATATCTCCGGATTCATGTGCCAATGTACTATAAGCGCCCCTATCATATATCTGTTATTTAGACTGTAATCATATTGCCGGACAAAGATATAAAAAAATCAGGAGACCGGCCTATTTGCAGACCGGTCTCCCTGATATTATTGCCCGATTCCTTATTTGCGGATTGCAGCAATGCCCGGAAGTTCCTTGCCCTCAAGATATTCGAGCATGGCACCGCCTCCCGTAGAGACATAGCTGACTTTGTTTGCAAAGCCCATCTGTGTAACAGCGGCAACGGAGTCACCTCCGCCGACAAGTGTAAACGCGCCGTTCTCGGTAGCCTTGGCGAGCATCTCGGCAACTTTGTTCGTACCCTTTGCGAATGCAGGAATCTCGAACACGCCGACAGGGCCGTTCCAAAGGATGGTCTTTGACTTCATTATAACATCCTCCCACATTGCAAGTGTGCTCGGAGCGGCGTCGACGCCTTCCCACTCGTCAGGAATCTCCATGTTCGAGCAGATTTTTGTGTTGGCGTCATTTGAGAAACCGTCGGCGATGATCACCTCTTTTGAAAGGTAAAGCTTAACGCCCTTTTCCTCGGCCTTCTTAAGAATGTTGAGGGCAAGCTCCATCTGGTCGTCCTCACAAAGCGACTTTCCGATTTTTCCGCCCTGGGCTTTCTTGAAGGTATACACCATTCCTCCGCCGATGATCATATTGTCAACGGCATCGAAAAGATGCTCGATGATACCTATCTTGGATGACACCTTCGCTCCTCCGATGATGGCTGTGACAGGATGTTCAGGAGTCCTGAGCACGCGGTCGATGGCCTTGATTTCGCCTTCCATTACATAGCCGAACATCTTGTCCTCAGGGAAATACTCGGCGATTAGAGCCGTAGAGGCATGGGCGCGGTGTGCAGTACCGAAAGCGTCATTGATATAGCAGTCCGCATACGAAGCGAGCTTAGCGACAAACTTCTTCTGGCTTTCCTTTACAGCTGCCTTTGCAGCCTTCTTCTCCTCGTCGGAAGCATCCTCTGCAAGTCCTCTCGGCTTTCCTTCCTCCTCTGCATAGAAACGCAGATTCTCAAGGACAAGCACCTCTCCCGGCTTAAGGGAAGCGACTTTGTCATCGGCAGCCTGACAGTCCTCGGCAAATTTCACAGGAACACCGAGGAGTTCCTCTACCCGGCCGAGGATATGCTTGAGAGAGTATTTGTCGGTAACACCCTTCGGACGTCCGAGGTGGGACATGATGATGAGCGAGCCGCCTTTCTCAAGAACTTTCTTGAGTGTAGGAATGGCAGCCCTGATGCGGGTGTCATCCGTAATCTCCATTTTGTCATTCAACGGAACGTTGAAGTCTACTCTGACAATGGCCTTCTTGCCGGAGAAATCATAAGTGTCAATAAACTGTTGCATATCTATAAAGTTTTGAAATATCATACACCGCGGACATACACCGCGGACAACCTGCAAATTTAGCAAATTTCGGCGAAATGCAAGAAAATACATATCTTTGCACAAATTTTCATATTACAGATCGAGATATGATGACAATCGAAAGTCCCGGAGACTTCTGGAAAGACTATGAACTGATAGATTCAGGCAATTTCGAAAAACTCGAAAGGTTCGGCAATTTCATTATGGCAAGACCGGAGCCAAAGGCGCTTTGGGACAAATCCATGTCGGACGGAGAATGGAACAAGCTTATACACACAAGGTTCAGGACCGGAGCAGGCTTCGGAAAAGCCGGCAAGGAAGACAGCGGCACATGGGAGCGTCACAAGAAGATGGACGACCAGTGGTACATAAGGTACACAGGTGCCCGGAAAGGGCTCGGCTTCTCGCTGCGTCTCGGGCTTACCTCTTTCAAGCACGTGGGCGTTTTCCCGGAGCAGTCCCCGAACTGGGAATACATATACCGTCAGACAAAGGCTCTCGCCGACAAGTCCAAGGCCGAAGGGCTTCCGGCTCCGCGCGTGCTTAACCTCTTCGCCTATACCGGAGCCGCCTCGCTCGCGGCAAAGGCGGCCGGGGCGGACGTGACCCATCTCGACTCTGTACGCCAGGTGGTCACATGGGCAAAGGGAAACATGGAATCCAGCCGGATGGACAATATCCGCTGGGTGGTCGAGGACGCGCTAAAGTTTGCAAAACGGGAAGCCCGGCGCGGCAACACCTACCAGGGAATCATCCTCGACCCTCCTGCATACGGACACGGCCCCGACGGAGAGAAGTGGAAACTTGACGAATGTCTGAACGATATGCTAAAGTGCGTGTCATCCATACTTGCGTCCCAGGACAGCTTCATGGTGCTGAATTTATACTCCAACGGATATTCCGCCGTCCTCGGGGAAACTGCGGTCAGGCAGGCATTCTGCACAAAGACCGCATTCAAATCCCTGGACTACGGCGAACTGGTTCTTAAAGACAGCTTCGGAAAGAACCTTCCGCTCAGCGTATTTGTGAGGCTACTCAGATAACGGGCCTCCCAGAAGGTCGCTGAAACGCTTGCGCACGCTTTCCGCAAAAGCATTGTCTCCATAGCGCTCCGTTATTTCCGCAAGATAACCTATGCAGTTGTAGCACTGTTCGAAAGCCTGGCGGGCATAATCGAAATTCCAGCTGAAGAAGGCTGCCGACACGAATATATCGTCTGCGAATCTCCCTGCAAGTTCAATGGCCTTGTCTTTCGCACCGGCTTTGTAATAGGTCTCGACCATATCCACAACCATGTACTCGTTAGAGAAGCCGAGATAGGTTATGTCAAGAGGATAATTCTCTTCAGGTACATATTCCTGGCACATGTCAAGAATTTCAACGGCCTTGCCTTTGTCTCCGGCCTTGAGCATCTCCTTGGCGACATTGACAAAGATCTGGCGCTGCGACAGCACTCCGCAGAAAGTATAGAAATTCTGATAGTCTACGAAATAGTCAGTACGCTTCAGGGCATCCCACTTAAAGACGTTCTTCATCTTGTAATAAAGATCGTCAGGGTCGGCGAATCCGATGTCAGTGCTCTTCATCCTGTTCTTTACCGGCACGAACTTATAGGAAAAGCCCTCATACATCAGATATTCCTTGATTCCAATATTTATGTCTCCGCCCATGCTGAGGAGATTCAGAGGACGGTCCCACTTGTAGTTGGACAGCAGATCGAGCATGAACAACTCCGGCTTGGTCAGATAATCCTTGCCCTTAGGTATGGTCATGACAATCCGGTCCGGTATCATGTCCTCATATTTCTTGTCAAGTATTCCGTACTTTATGACATTTTCCCTGTCCACAGGAACGATGAACTTCCTTGACATTATATAGTCGACCTTCCTGCCGCTCGCAAGTTCAAGCTTGGCATCCGGATGGCGGAAGACCCTCATCACATCGGAAAGAAGGAATGCGGTGTCACGCTTGTCATATATATATACGAACTCATTCGTTCCGTAGAGATATTGGAGCGGGCCGACTGTCAGGTCAAGCGGAGCCGACTCGTTGACAGCGTACTTCATCTGATCTATGTGCCAGTCCGTACCGAGGAGAGAGGTGTTTACGATACGCACGTCCGGACGGATGTTTTCCACTTCCTGAGCATACCAGAGAGGGAAGGTATCATTGTCGCCGTGAGTCACCAGAATGCCGTTCTTCCCTACCGAATTCAGATAATTGGCAGCCATTTCAACCGAAGTATAGCGGTTGCTGCGGTCATGGTCATCCCAGTTCTCAGCTCCCATAAGAGCAGGTACGCCGAGCAGTAGCACGGAAACGGCTGCGGCAGAAACAATGGAAATCCTGTCTCCGGAAGCATCGGCAGCGCCTCTTTTCTCCCTGAGTCCGGCTATATAGACAAAGAATGCGGCAACGGCCAGGCCGATCCAGATTGAAAACGCGTAGAAAGAGCCGGCGTAGGCATAATCCCTCTCGCGGACCTGGTAAGGAGGCTGGTTAAGATACAGCACGACGGCAATTCCTGTCATGAAAAACAGGAGGAAAGTCAGCCAGCATCCTCTCTTGTCACGGGCAAACTGAAAGAACAGTCCGATTATTCCCAGCAACAGCGGAAGCATATAATAATGGTTCTTTCCCTTGCTGTTCTTAAGATAGTCCGGCGCTTCAGACTGGTCTCCGAGACGTATATTGTCTATCGCAGGTATTCCGCACTCCCAGTTGCCGGCAAAAATGTCTCCCGGCGAAGGGCTGTGTATGTCATTCTGACGTCCGGCGAAATTCCACATGAAATAGCGCCAGTACATCCAGTTCATCTGATAGTCAAAGAAAAACATCAGATTCTGGAAGAAAGTAGGCTTCTTCTGCTCAGCACCGGCGACAGTCCTGCCACCGCTTCCCATATAGGATTTGTAGAACTCGATATGGCTCTTGTCGGAACTCCACATGCGAGGGAACAGCATTTTTCCCGAAGCGCTGTATTTCACTTTTCCCGGGCCGTCGGCCTTTATGTATTTTGCCTTGACCTTTCCGCCGGCCGCCTTTTCAGGCATAGGTGCCCAATAGGTGCTCTGGTCAAAGTCGTAAGGTGCACCGAAATACTGACCATATACAAGAGGAGAGCTTCCGTACTGCTCCCTGGCAAGATAGCGCACGAGGGTAAAAGGATTGTCCGGCTGATATTCGTTTGTCGGGGTCTTGGCACAGGACCTTATCACCACAATGGAAAATATCGAAAAGCCTATCACTATCACGGTAAAGCACAAAAGTACCGTATTGGCGAGAACCTGCTGCTTTTCAATTGTACGGAACAGGCCGAAAAAGCAGGCGGCAAGAAGTGCGGCCATGAAAAATATCGCACCGCTGTTGAAAGGGAGACAGAGGACATTGACGAAGAAAAGGTCGAAATATGCGGCAATCTTCGGCAAATACGGTATTATTCCGAACAGTATGACAGCAAGTATGACGCACGACAATGCCAGAATCTTGAGATATTCGGCGAAACTGTAGTGTCCGTTTTCCTTTTTTCTGTAATAAAACATGAAAACGAGGGCAGGAATTGTAAGCAGGTTGAGCAGATGCACGCCTATCGAGAGTCCCATAAGGAAGGATATCAGCACGATCCATCTGTTGGCGTATGGCGTGTCAGCCTGTTCGTACCATTTTGTCATCGCCCAGAATACCATGGCCGTAAAGAGGGACGACATGGCATAGACCTCTCCCTCCACGGCAGAGAACCAGAAAGTGTCGCTGAAGCAATAGGCCAGGGCACCGACAGCACCTGAGCCGAAGACGGCTATTGCCTGGGCCGCACTATATGTTCCGTCACCGGATGGCTTCACCAGTCTTTTGGCAAAGAACACGATTGTCAGATAAAGGAAAAATATCGTAAACGCAGAGCACATGGCACTCATTGCATTTACGGCGACTGCGGCATGAGCTCCGTCGGAAAATATCGTAAAAAAGCGGGCAAACAGCTGGAACACAGGGTTTCCGGGAGGATGTCCGACCTCAAGTTTGTAAGAGGATGCAATGAATTCACCGCAATCCCAGAAAGATGCGGTCGGCTCTATTGTCATCAGATAAGTTACAGAGGCAACAGCCAGTACGGCAAATGCCGCAAGCCTGTTGTACAGATTGAATTTCCTTTTATCCATATTATGATTACGTTCTTTATTCAACAAGTCCCGAAACGAAACTTAAGTAATTTAAAACTCACAAATATACGCATATATTGGCTATATTTGCAAAATATTTAGAAAAACCGAGATGGCAGCAGAAAACGACTGGAAGAAACGTCTGGGAGTGGTATTCTCCACAAATCCCGACTTTATTTATCAGGAAGATGAGGTTTCCGAAGAAGAAACACCCGAACCCTCAAAGCAGAATCTGAGGGTCAGCATCGACCGGAAAGGCCGGGCAGGAAAACAGGTCACTCTTGTGAGCGGCTTCATCGGAAGACAGGATGATCTGGCCGAGCTTGGCCGCACTCTTAAAATGAAATGCGGAGTCGGCGGCAGCGCAAAGAACGGCGAGATTACAATACAGGGAGACTTCCGTGACCGTATCACGGAACTTCTCAAAGACATGGGATACAAGGCAAAACGTGGAAACTGACATGGTTACGGACATTCTCGCCCTTATATCCGTTGTCTCTGTCATTATTTTTCTCGACAGATTCGCAGCTATATTTCCGTCCATCATGGCCTGCATGATACGCTGGAAAGAAAGCCTCAACCTTGAGGCAAGCATAAAGGCCGGACGCGAAAGGGATCTCGCCGCCATGCTCATGTTCATTCCGTTCTGTCTCGTTGCCACGACTTTCAGGCTCTATAATCCGGAATATCTGAGCAAGCTGGACGAGACGGCAAGGCTTATCGGCGTCTCTGCGGTATTCCTCACATACATTTTGCTGAGAAAAGCTGTGTCCTATGCCGTCAGGCCGCAGAAAATGAACGCCAAGGTTTATCAGGCCGCAGGAAAACTGTCTCTGAGTTTTTTTACGATACTCACTCTGTTTCTGCTTTCGGCCGCAGGAATAATGTCGGCGGCAGATATGTCTCCAGCTCTCATACGGAGTGCAATGCTTTGGATATCAGCATCGGTCTATGCCTTGTTTCTTATCAGAAAAACTCAAATTTTCATTTCTTCATGTTCGGTTTTCGCAGCTTTTTCGTACCTTTGCATCCTTGAATTAATCCCGACTGGAACTCTTGTTGTTTCAGCCATTGTTTTTTAAGAGAGAATGAGCGTAAAGAAGATATTGATTTCGCAGCAGCAGCCGAAGACGGCTTCGCCTTATGCCAGCATAGAAGACAAATTCGGAGTGAAGTTTGACTTCAGACCGTTCTTTATGATTGAACCTCTGACTTCCAGAGAATTCCGCGCCCAGAGAATAAATATTCTCGACCATACGGCCGTCGTGTTTTCTGCAAGGACAACCATAGACGCCTTTTTCCAGCTGTGCGAAGAATTGCGCGTAAAGGTTCCGGAGACAATGAAATATTTCTGTACGACGGAAGCCGTGGCCAATTATCTCCAGAAGCACATTGTCTACCGCAAAAGGAAGATATTCTTCGGAGACGGGACCACGGATTCAATCCTGAACCTGATAGGCACAAAACACAAGGACGAGAAATTCCTTATCGCCACATCGGAATCCGTGACCAAGGATGCCGTCACCCTCCTCTTCGAGACAAAAAAACTCGACTTCAATACTGCGGTATTCGTAAAGCCCGTGTCACAGGATCTGAAGGACATGGATATGAATTCGTATGACATGGTGGTGCTGTTCAATCCGGCAGATGTAAAGTCCCTGTACGAAAATCATCCTGACTTTGTACAGGGAGGAATAAAATTCGTTTCTTACGGAAAATCAGTCGTAAAGGCAATGACAGATGCCGGTCTCTCCATTGAAATTTCGGCCCCGACGCCGGAGGCGCCTTCCGTAGCCAAAGCCCTTGAAATATATCTGACAAAAGACTGACACGTGGAAATTCAGCGGCACGACACCTTTCCAAAAGAGGAACGCCTCTGCGGAAAAACCGGCATATCCATGCTTCTTGCCGGCGGAAAGCACGGCAGAGTGCCCGGACTCAGGTTCACTTTCCGCCGGAACACAGGCAAGGGATGCTGCCGACTGCTCGTTTCCGTGCCCAAGAAACTTTTCAAGCGCGCAGTCAAACGCAATCTTCTGAAACGCAGAATCCGTGAAAGCTGGAGGAGGCAGAAACACAATGTGGCAGCCGGAAACGGCATGGACATTTTGCTGGCATATTCAGTCAAGGACCTCATGAGCTACGAGGAGATTTTTATGGCAGTATCACAGGCCATAGACAAAATCAATGAAAGAAGTGCGGAAGAAACACTATCGTAAACAACTCATAAATTTACAATGAGACAGATTCTGACAGTTTCGGACAAAGCGGTGCCGAGTGCCAAAAAGATTGCGGCTATGCCTTTCATCTTCCTCATACGTTTCTATCAGAAGTGTATCTCGCCGCTCAAGCCGCCATGCTGCAGATTCACGCCGACCTGTTCACAGTATGCGCTTCAGGCATTCCGCAAGCACGGGCCGATAAAAGGACTTTACCTCACTGTCTGGCGCATTCTGCGCTGCAATCCATGGGGAGGAAGCGGCTATGATCCCGTACCGTAATAAAAAAGACAATATGGCTCCCAAAGAAGGCATAAGAAAACTTTTCGACAAAATAGCTCCTGACTACGACAGACTCAATCATCTCCTCTCGCTGGATATCGACAAGAGCTGGAGGAAAAAAGCAGTAAAGGAAATCGCAGATGTGTCCGGCCCTGCCGAGATTCTCGATGTCGCCTGCGGAACCGGTGACTTCACGATAGAGATTGCGAGGAAAACGGCAGCCGGAAGCAGCATCACCGGCATTGACTTGTCCGAAGGCATGATGGAAATCGGTCGGGCCAAGATAGAAAAATCCGGAGCCGGCGCAGACCGGAATATAACGATGGTTCAGGGAGATTGCGAAGCACTCGGATTTGCAGACAACACCTTCGACCGTGTGGCCGCAGCGTTCGGGGTCAGGAATTTCGAGCACCTCGGCACCGGCCTGAGGGAGATGCACCGGGTCCTGAAAAATGGAGGCAAGGCTGTCATTCTTGAACTGTCCATGCCGTCCAATCCTGTGATAAGATATATTTACAAAATTTATTTTCTGAAGTTTCTCCCTGCGGCAGGAGGCTGGATTTCAGGAGAAAAGGCCGCATACGAATACCTTCCGGCATCAGTGCTGAAATTTCCTGCCCCGGACAAATTCATGGGGATGCTGGAAGCCGCCGGTTTCACTTGCGTAAGGCAAAAAGCCCTGACATTCGGAATATGCCGGATGTATGTCGGGACAAAATGACAGAGTCGGCCGGCAATTCATATTATCATATAGACCAGGAAACCTGCCCCCGCAAGGATGCAGAACAGGAATACCGATGCGACAAGCACGGGAAAAGTCCTGTCAAGATTGTCAGAAGACCCTCTCCAGAGCGCGCAGAGATGCCATACAAACAGCGGAAGTGACAGAACGTAGAGATAGTGCCACGGGTCCGGAAAAGACATTGCCGAATAAGCCGTCATTGCTGTCCAGCCCGAAAGAATCAGGAGAGTCTGGTATATTTTTGCTCCCCGTACACCGAGTTTTCCGGCCACGGTCACCCGGTTCTCCCTGTCAGTTTCAATGTCACGCAAATTGTTTAGATTGATGACTGCCGTACACAAAGTTCCGGCAGACACGGCCGGAAGAAGCAGTTTTAATGTACCGAAAGCATGTGTGCACACAAAATATGATGCGGACACTGCGACAAGTCCGAAAAACAGGAAAACGCATACATCTCCATATCCGCTGTAGCCATAAGGACTGGTTCCGAGTGTATATCCAAGGGCTGCCTTAATGGAAATGTAGCCCAAAAGCATGAGCACAAAAGCATCCAGAGAAAAAAGCGTCCCGAAAGAAAAATATATCAAAGCCAGGCCGGAAACTATTGAAAGCGCGACAAGAAAACGCATAAAAGTCTTCAGGCCTCCGGCCGTAAGCTTCCCTGCGGACAGGGATTCCGATGCTGTCCTTCTGTGGCCGGAAGGCGTTCCGCGGAGAAAATCGCCCAGTTCATTCGCGACATTGGAAACAGCCTGAAGCAAACAGGCAGTGACAAGGGCAAGCACAACGACAGCCGGCCTCACGTGAAAATCCGCCACGGCAAGCATACATCCGAGCGAGACTCCAGACAAAGACAGAGGAAGTGTCCTCAGTCTCATGGCAGAAAAAACCATAATAAACAACCTACAACAAGTAAAACAACACCAAAAACAACAATTCCGACAACCGCGCACAGATGCAAAATGCCGACCTTCGCAAGCGGTTAAGAATCTTATTCGTCACTTTCTGCGGTTCCGTCATCATAAGAATGTGTGCAATCCTTTTACGGAACTCGGACAGAAAGGCCTCGGACAAAGAGGCATAAAAAATGGAAGCCGCGACGGTTTCCATTTTTTATTTTGAATCCACACAGTGAATCAGTCAAGTTTAAGCACAGCCATGAAAGCACTCTGAGGAACCTCGACAGTTCCGATCTGCCTCATTCGCTTCTTTCCCTGTTTCTGCTTCTCAAGCAGTTTTCTCTTACGTGTGATGTCTCCGCCGTAGCATTTTGCAGTCACATCCTTGCGCACAGCCTTGACCGTTTCGCGGGCAATAATCTTGGCCCCGATCGCAGCCTGAATTGCAATATCGAACTGCTGGCGCGGAATCAGTTCCTTCAGCTTCTCGCACATCTTGCGCCCGAAATCATAGGCATGGTCGGCATGGATAAGCGTAGAAAGCGCATCGGCCGGATCTCCGTTCAGAAGAATGTCAAGTTTGACCAGCCGGGCCTCCTTGAACCCCACCACATGATAATCGAAAGAGGCGTAACCTTTTGAAATCGATTTCAGCTTGTCATAGAAATCGAATACAATCTCGGACAGCGGCATCTCGTAGGTCAGCTCCAGACGGTCTGAAGTCATGTAATGCTGATTAATCAGGATTCCCCTCTTCTCCAGGCACAGCTTCATGATAGGGCCGTAGTAATCTGACTTGGAAATCACCTGCGCCCTGATGTAAGGCTCCTCGATTCTGTCAATCAGAGTCGCGGCAGGAAGTCCGGAAGGGTTGTGCACGTCAAGGCACTCCCCCTGCGTAGTATATACCTTATAAGAAACGTTAGGCACTGTCGTTATGACGTCCATGTTGAACTCACGGTAAAGCCTCTCCTGCACAATCTCCAGATGAAGCAGTCCCAGAAAACCGCAGCGGAAACCGAATCCGAGGGCAAGGGACGACTCCGGCTCAAAGACAAAAGAAGCGTCGTTGAGCTGGAATTTCTCCAGGGATGCACGCAGTTCTTCGTACTGGTCTGTCTCGACAGGGTACATTCCGGCAAAGACCATGGGCTTGACTTCCTCGAAGCCGGCAATCGCCTCTGCGCAAGGTCTTGCGACATGGGTAATCGTATCGCCGACCTTGACTTCAACAGCCGATTTTATTCCCGATATTATATATCCCACGCTGCCGCACGGTATTTCTTTTCTGGAGTGCATCTTCATTTTGAGAACACCGACCTCGTCAGCCTCGTATTCTTTGCCGGTGTTGAAGAACTTCACCTTGTCACCTGCCTTAAGCGAACCGTTGATGACTTTGAAGTATGCGATGATTCCGCGGAACGAATTGAATACCGAGTCGAAAATAAGGGCCTGGAGAGGAGCTTCCGGATCACCGGCAGGGGCAGGAATCCTCTCGATTATCGCATCCAGTATCTCTTTGACACCCTCGCCGGTCTTGCCTGATGCAAGCAGCACTTCCTCCGGTCTGCAGCCTATCAGTTCAACGACCTGGTCTGTAACGACCTCGACCATAGCCGACTCCACATCGATTTTGTTCAGCACCGGTATTATCTCCAGGTCATGTTCTATGGCAAGATAGAGATTGGATATTGTCTGGGCCTGGATTCCCTGGGTCGCATCCACAACGAGCAAAGCCCCTTCACAGGAGGCAATCGCGCGCGACACTTCATACGAAAAGTCCACATGGCCCGGAGTATCGATCAGATTGAGGACATATTTTTCTCCGCCATACGTATAGTCCATCTGGATAGCATGGCTCTTGATCGTTATTCCTTTTTCTTTCTCCAGATCCATCGAATCGAGAACCTGGTTCTCCATCTCCCTTGCGTTCAGAGTGTCCGTGATTTCCAGCATCCTGTCCGCAAGCGTGCTCTTTCCGTGGTCTATATGCGCAATGATGCAAAAGTTTCTCGTATTCTTCATCCCTTCTGTCTATAAATGTAAACTTTGCAAAGATAACGCATTTTTTCATAGATTTTATCATCATGGATTTTATGAATTGTTTGCGAAAAGGTTTGTCGATGACTTTTTGAAAAAATTCAAAACAGTTTCTTACTTTTGTTTCAAACCTTCAGCACATAAGAGTGTCTTATATATGATTATGACAGACAACGACATCATAAAGGCATACAGAGAGGGAAGGCAGGAGGAGGCCTTCCGCCACATTGTCGCCAATTACAGCGAAAGGCTCTACTGGCACGTGCGGCGTTTCCTGTGCCGTCATGAAGACACAGATGATCTCGTGCAGGACATATTCATTAAGGCATGGACAGCAATGCCGACCTTCCGGGGAGACTCCAGGCTGTTCACGTGGATATACAGGATCGCCACGAACGAAGTGCTGAACCATCTTCGCAAAAACAGGGTAAGGGCCTTGTTAAGGGCTTCCGACCCTGCGGAGGCCTTTAACAAGAAAATAGACGAAGACCCTTATTTTAACGGAGACCATCTGCAAAGGGAACTTCACAAGGCCATACAGAAACTTCCGGAAAAACAGAGAATCGTATTCTGTATGAGATATTTCGATGAATTGAAATACGAGGAAATCGCGGAAATAACCGACACTTCCGAGGGTGCTCTGAAAGCGTCGTACCACCACGCATACGGTAAAATAAAAAAGACTTTGGAGGAAAACTTCCTATAGATACATCATAAACCTTTCAAACGTAAAAGTGTCATATATATGAAACAGACCACAAAAGACATATTGCAGTCAGACAGGCGGCTGAAAGAAATGCCTTACACCGTACCCGACGGATATTTCCGGTCACTGGAGACAGGAATAACCGGAAACATCCGGAAAAAAGAGTCGCAGGCCGCCGGTTTCTTCGGAAAGCTGACCCCGTATTTTGCGGCTGCAGCCATGTTCGCAGTCATAGCCACAGCCGGCACGTTCTTTCTCCGGACGGTCACAGAAGACGCGGACTATACATTTGAAGACTATCTCATTATGTCGGACGGCCTGACGGGAATGCTGACATATACACAGGACGAAGCCCAGTATGCAGAAGAGGTCCCGGACGAACAGGACATCGCAGACTATCTTATATATACAGGAGTAAGCACAAACGTCATAGAATTATCATATAAATAACAACACGCCATGAAAAGAACAGTATCATTAATCTTATCTGCACTGATATTCATATCAGCGGGCCTTGTGTCAAAGGCAACGGACAAAAACGACTGGAAGCAGAAAATGATGAGCGAGAAAATCGCCTTCCTGACAGTTGAACTCGACCTGACGCCTGAGGAGGCACAGACATTTTGGCCGGTGTACAATACGGTCAGAACAGAACTTGACAATGCCATGCAGGAGATATTCAAGGCCAACAAGGCCCTGTCGAAAGCTATCGGCGACAACCGTCCGAAAACCGAAATTTCCTCTTTGCTCGACCGCTACATCGCGGCACAGAAAAAACACCGGGACATCGAGGAGGCAGCTGTGGAGAAATACAAAAAAGTGCTGCCTGTTGAAAAGGTGGCAAAACTGTATCTGAGTGAAGAAAAGTTCCGCCGCCACTGCATAAACAAGATGCACGGAAAGCCTGACGGCCAGCCGGGACATCCTCAGAACCGCAGATAGAAATCCTTTGTGAGGGAAATGTACTCATCCGTGTACTTTCCCTCATTTTGTATTACAAGGCTTTCAAATGACGGGGCTGCACATCTGCTTCCTGAAAATTCAGCAATTATCCGGCTGTCAGCCTTGCGTGGCACAGTCCTTATTCTGGTAATGCGGAACAGAAACAGGCCGCACATCCGCGCATGACGCAGCAGGGACTTCTCCTGGTCGGCAGGAAGAATTACTGCAAGCCGCCCGGTGTCAGAAAGTCTATTTGCGGCAAATTCAAGCAGTTCCCTGTAGGAAAGCCCGGAAGCAGTATGTCTCGCGGCATTGCGTCTGAGCTGAGGGGCCTGAAGAGAACAGTCGAAATAAGGCGGATTGGAAAAAATCAGATCATATTTTTTGTCAGTTGCCCCGGCAAATTCATCCAGGCTCATATTGTGGGCACGGAGGACTTCCGCCCACGGTGAAGCAGCAAAATTATCTCCGGCCTCGGCAGCGGAAGGACTGTCGGAATCTATTGCATCGATACATATTTCCCGAATTGCAGCCACATCATGCAGGGCTGCGCATCTCTGGGCCGAAATCAGGGCGATTGTTCCCGTGCCGGTACCCACATCGAGCAGAAAACGGTCTTCGGGAACAATCGTCATGACAGCCCCGAGCAGAACTCCGTCAGTGTTGACTTTCATTGCACTGGACTCGTTCCTGACCGAAAATTTCTTGAAATGGAAGATTCCCATGGCACTCAGCCTTCCTGCACAAACATACCGTCACGCATAAACAGGGAACGGTCGCACATGGCGGCCAGTCCTGAGTCATGCGTAACAATGACTATGGTCTGCCCGTAATGTTCACGCAATGAGAAAAACAGATTGTGAATCTCCTCCTTTGTCCTGGAATCGAGATTTCCGGAAGGCTCGTCGGCAAAAAGCACTGCGGGCCTGTTTATCAGTGCCCTGGCAATGGCCACTCTCTGCTGTTCTCCGCCGGAGAGCTGGGACGGCTTGTGAGAAAGACGCCCGGCCAGCCCCATTTCGTCCAGAAGGGCCTTGGCGGCCGCCTCGGAATCACGGCGGGTGCGCCCGGCAATCAGAGCCGGTATCATGACGTTTTCAAGGGAAGTGAATTCGGGAAGCAGATGGTGGAACTGGAACACGAAGCCTATGCGGCGGTTGCGGAAAGAAGCCAGAGAATTGCCCCTGAGAGACAGCGCATCAATACCGTCTATTATAAGCGAACCGGAATCAGGTGTGGAAAGTGTGCCGAGAATCTGAAGCAAAGTGGACTTGCCTGCCCCCGAAGAACCCATTATCGACACGACCTCAGATTTCGAGGCGCAGAAATCAAGTCCCTTAAGAACTTTAAGGTCACCGAATGACTTTTCTATTCCTTTTGCCGATATCATTGTGGAGAATACCGGGTTCGAACCGGTGACCTCTTGCATGCCATGCAAGCGCTCTACCAACTGAGCTAATTCCCCGTTTTTTCAAAAGAAAAGAGGCCAACCCAAACTGGTCAACCTCTTTGCGGTCGGGGTACTGTGACTCGAACACAGGACCCTCTGGTCCCAAACCAGATGCGCTAGCCAACTGCGCCACACCCCGAATTATGTTTCCCTTTCATTTGGGACTGCAAATATAGAGGTAAAAAACAAAAGTGCAAAATTTTTCTTCAAAATTCTGCACTTTTGCATAAAATTTCTATCTCAGAAACTCAAGACTGCTTCTTAAAGATTCGGATTCGCCTTTGTCCACTCCTCAACCGGCGGAATGATGCCGAGGTCGATGATCTCGTCACGCATCTTGCAGAGATGTGCATACGACTTGTCAAGTGCAGCCATTTCCTCTTCAGTTCCTGTAACCTCAGAATAGTGAACTCCGTCAGCATCCATAACAGTCGGCATAGCCATCATGACATTGCGGTATTTTCCGCTGTTCACGTAGCAGCCTGCAGGCCATGAAATGCCTTCTCCGCCCATTGCTGCGGCAATCATGCGCACAGAGCAATATGCAGGACTCTGGAATGAGGAGCGTCCGCGGAGCTTGATGATTGCCGCACCGCCCTGGATGACCTCAACTTTCATTTCCGCCCATCTTTCTGCAGAAATCTTCGTGCCGAGAATCTCTGAAAAAGGTACGCCGTCGACTGTCACCTTTGAAGCGAATACAGCCATCTGCTCACCGTGTCCGCCGAATGTGCAGCAGTTCTTGACGAGGCTCTGCTGTACGCCGCACTCCTTGGCAATCGCGCTCTGGAGACGTGTAGAGTCGAGAGCAGCAAGCGTAGTTACCTGCGAAGGCTTGAGCCCTGAGTGAAGCAGGACAACAAGACCGGTAAGATCGGCCGGGTTGAAAATCACGACAACATGCTTCACGTCAGGACAATATGTCTTGACATTCTTGCCGAACTCCTCGGCGATCTGGCAGTTGCCCTTGAGAAGATCTTCGCGGGTCATGCCCTCTTTGCGCGGAGCACCGCCTGAAGAGATGATGTACTTGGCACCGGTGAAAGCCTCTTTCGGATCCGTTGTCCATGTGAGGTTGAAACCTTCGAAACCGCAATGGAACATTTCCTCTGCCACTCCTTTGAGACCCGGCTCATAAACATCGTAGAGACAGATGTTCGGAGTAAGTTTCATCATCATGGCAGTCTGTGCCATGTTTGAACCGATCATGCCGGCAGCGCCGACGATGACGAGTTTGTCATTAGTCAAAAATTCCATAATTATTGTATATAATGTCCTATCATTTCCAAAACTGCGCAAATATAATAAATATATCAAAACATTTCGTATATTTGCCACGTATTTAAACTTTAAAGACAAGTGGAACCTCCCAGTCCGATATTGACAAATCAGAACAGCACTGCGGATCAGATGTCTGATGACCCGTTGTCCCAAAACATTTATATGATCATGGGAACCTCTTCGGAACAGAGCGAAGAGGCTTATTCCGTGTGTGCCTGGTCGGCGCGCACAGGTTTGTCGTATATCGGATTCTCGGACGGGACCGTCTCATAAAACGCGAACACATTTTATATGGCACTATATTTAAGAAAGAAACTTGACAACAAGGCAGAAATTGCCGTCTGGCAGATTACGGAAACGGAAGAAGAACTCATGTCGCTGATTTCCGTGCCGAATGACGAGATGGAGGAAATCTCCCTTATCCGCAACCAGAACCAGAGGATGCAGAAACTGGCTGTAAGAGCCTTGCTTAACGAAGTTTTTGAGGAAAAGATGTACCTGAATCATCACGACAACGGCAAGCCTTACCTGGAAAACTGCGTGACCAACATAAGCATCACGCATACGGACAAGTATGTCGCAATAATAACCCACGATGAGGATGACCTCGGAATCGACATCGAATCGCTCGACCGGGACTTCTCCGCTGTCGAGAAAAAGGCTCTTTCCGAAGATGAGATAGACGATCTCGACGAAGACAAGAGAAATGAGCAGCTCGCCATCTACTGGTGCGCCAAGGAAGCCATATTCAAAAGAATGTCACAGAACAGAGTCGATTTCGCTGAGCAGATAGAGGTGGAAAAATTCCGTCCGAAGGGCGAGGGCGAGCTGGAGGCCACCTTCATACACAAGGATGAGCACGAGGAGGAGTTCGAGCTTGAGTACATGACCTTCGACCGTCATGTGCTTGTGTGGCTTGTCGGGTAAGTCCTACGGCTTAAGCTGTCTGTAAATCCTGTCTATAATCTCTCCGTCGACCCTTTCGTCGAATTTTCTGGCCCAGAAATGCGGGACTTCCTGAAGGAGGTCCCAGTCGTATGAACGGAAAGTCCAGGGGTGGCGCACACTTTCTCCGCGCGACCAGTCGATGAACCTGAGGTTGGCCATGCCGACTGTATTCGGTTCACATTCTTCCCCGACATAGAGCCTTTCCCTGAAAGGCGAATTCCAGACAAGGGTCGCAAGGAAAATCTCGTCGCAGGTATTTGTGTGCCTGAAAACTTTCTCGAGCCAGGCCTCCTGCGATACCACATATCTCGCAAGCGTGTCAGTAATGCTGAACCACTGGGACGCGAATTTGAAGTTTACATCCCTGTTCATTTTGTAGCCGACAGCCATCTGAAGCCCTTTGAATATGTTGTTCGCAAGGTTCGTGTGGAATTTTCCGGCCCCCTCGGGAAACAGGGTGTAATAGTTGAATCGCGATGCTGTGGTCTTTTTGAATTTCCAGAAATTTATGAATTCCTTTCCTCCGTTACTGTCAAAAAAATCGTGTATGGCCGCCTGACTTTTAAGAGGAAGGTCCATTCCGGAAAGCAGATGATAGTAGTCATAGCTTCCGCAGTCTGTACTCTCTTTCAACAGCGCGATTTCAGCCCTCATTATGCTCACGCCTCCCCAGCTGACCTTTATCCTGTCTTTCAGGAAACGGAGCATTGAATGGCGGCAGACTCCGGTCCAGTCTCCGGGATTGAAAACGGCCTTGCTGTCGATGTGGACGAAAATGTCATTCCGCGGGTCATCAAGGAGTTCCACCAGTTTGCGCAGCTGCCCGAAATTGGAATGGGCAAGAATCAGGTATGCGTGGCGTTTCATGGTCAGGTATAATTACAGTTTGAATGCCTTTGTTCCGTGACCGGTCCTGTCCTTTTCCGAAGGAGGGGTCATATAGTCTCCGAATGTGTCTTCAAGATATTTTCCGTAGTCGGCAAATGCAAGCAGCCTGTGTCCTTCAAAGCAGACATCCGTAAGGTTGCCAAACCAGTCCTTCGGGACGAACACGATTTCATCCGAACCGAAGATATGGCAGAGGTGTGAGGCCCGTTCGAAATCACAGCAGCGAACGGCTTCATCGCATTTTTTCCTCCAGTACCCGTATGAATGAAGATGCGCCTCAATCATAGGCAGAGGCGAGCCGAAAGGAAATTTCTTGTGACGGAAATACAGTCTGTGATGCAGTTTTACCGCACGGCGTATAAAACCGTCCCACCGGCTTTTGTCTGCCGGAAGAGCTTCCATAGGGAAGATGTCCACAAAAACTCCGTATGCGAAATGCGACTTCATTCTGTCAAGGCCGAGTTTTGTCTTAGGATTGTGGACCTTGGCGAATTTGAGGCGGTAAAATTCATCTTTGCCGCAGGCATCCTCAAGAAGGCGGAATCTGTCGCTCCGGTATGTATTCAGAAACCTGTCGTAGTCCGGCCGGGGCATAACAATGTCGATGTCGTCGTCCCACGGGATGAAGCCGCCGTGCCTTATCGCCCCGAGCAAGGTTCCGTAGGCCAGCGAATATCTGATTCCGTTTTCTCTGCAAAAGGAATCTATGTCCAGCATGATTTCAAGTATCAGGCCCTGTATTTCCTTTAATGTAAGCTCTTTCATTTCCAGTAGAATCTTGTTTCTATGCTATGCTGCACGCGTGACTTTTCCGGCGGAAGTGCCATATAGTCGCCATATACGGAACGCAGCACCTTGTCATAGCCGTTCATCGCATTGAATTTCATGCCCTCGAATTCCACAGGAACGGTTCCTGTGAAACATGACTTGTCCATATATTCCCTGTCGCCGTTGTCCGGACAGGCCTGCTGACTCCATTTCTCAGCCTTGTCGTAGCCATATCCGGAAATAATCTCAAGATGCCTGCCCACAATAGCGCGTATGTCTTTATGCGGCCTGGTCTTCTTGACCCAGATTTTGATTTTCCTCACTGTCGGCAATGACGGAAGACCGATGAGCGAAAGCGCATACCTCGCACGCAGCTGCTTCCTGTAGATTCTTCTTGCCTTTGTGTGGATTGCCTCGAAAGCCTCCTTGTCGGAGGGCATACCGTCAAGCGGAAAAATATCGATCCACACTCCCCCCTCATGTCCGCTCTTCCACGGAAGATATGTAGTGCATACCGTCCTTCTTGTGTCCTGCACCCTTGCAAACGCTATATAACTGTCCGGCAGTTCCGGATGAACCAGCTCCAGACCAGTCACGCTGCTGAAACTCCGGCAGAAACGGTCGTAGTCCGGCCGAGGCATGACAATGTCGATGTCATCGTCCCACGGGATGAAGCCCTTGTGCCTCAATGCACCGATAAGAGTCCCGTATGCCAGGGAATACATGATGCCGTTGTCCTCACAGAACTTATGCACCTCTTTCAATATGTCAAGGCTTACTGCCTGAAGTTCCTTTAATGATAGTTCTCTCATTGTCTTATTTAAGTTTCAGCAATCTTGCAAACAGTGTCGGGCTGCCGTCCGGCTTTTTTCGAAGCCGGCAGCATACATATGAAACCGCAAATGCCAGCCTGCACCACAGGGCGCTTTGCCACACAGAAGGCACAAGCTGCAGTCTGAACAGATAAGAATAATATTTAGTGTTTGGGTATGATTCCAGTCCTACGATCCGGAACCCGTTCTTCAGATGCCAGCCTACGGAAGAATCCGCCCCGACTGCAGTATCTTCGAATATGTACCTTACATCCATGCCCCGGAGCATCCCAAGTTCATGTTTCAGCATGGCGGACGCAATCCCATGCCGCTTGTATTCCGGACAGACCGCAAGAAATTCTCCGTATGCCCTGTTTCCCGAAGTATGGCATTTGAGGACAGAATAATAGTGCACCCCGATCAGTCTGCCGTCCATGAGCGCGGTCATCAGTATTCCGTTCTTTGTATAGCGGATAACGTCCTCAAGAGTAAAGTCGCTGACTGTAAAACGCAGGTCATTGCGGAGATGCTCGTCAAAGGCGTTGTGCAGCAGAGACAGTATTTCCGCATATGAGGTCTCCTCTGTCCTTTCCCTGACAATCAGTCTGTCTGCAATATCCTGTCGGTCAATCATATCAGCGAGGTGATACTTTTGTTTGTCATAAATTCCTCCTGTATGCGGGCCATTTTAAGGTTCTCCTCCTTGCTCAGCTTCATACGCGGATTGGTCCCGTGCAATATCGCAGTCGCAAATTCCTTGATTTCATAACGGAGGCCGTCCCCCTCGTAAGGATAGAAGAATTTGCGGTTCTTGTTCTGATCCTCATATTTTACCTCAAAGAAATCCGTCTTCCACCACGGGGCGGGAACATAAATACAGCCGTTGGTCCCGGAGATGATCATGTTGCCCTCGCTCTTGACGCCAAGCCCGACCTGAAAAGAAGCTATGCCATGCTCATAAAGGAAAAGGGCTTTCGTGTATATGTCGACTCCGTTTCTGAATTTCGAGAAGAATTTCACGGACTTGTAGTCCAGTCCGAGTATCCTGAATATCGGAAGCATCGGGAAGCAGGCGTTCTCGCTCATACTGCCCCCCGCCTCATTGGGATTCAGTTTGACAGAATCCGCATCGGAAAGTGTGGTGACAGATGCATTTATGTCCACGACTTCGCCTATTATGCCGGATTTCAGCAAAGTGATAAGATGTCCGAATGCAGGGCAATAGGCCGTCTTAAGGGCCACCATGAGCACGAGGCGGTTCTTTTCCGCCGTTTCGTACAGTTCCTCTGCCTGGCGTTCGGATAGGACAAACGGGGTCTCGCAAAGCACGTGCTTGCCGGCCAGAAGAGCCCTGCGCGAGTAGTCGTAATGCGTAAGATGCGGAGAAGCCACATATACGGCGTCCACCTGCTCTAAAAGTTCATCGTATGATGACGCAGGCACAGTGCCGAACATGGCGCAGAAGTCCCGGTTCTCTGCGGCATCCGGATTGAAGGCGCACTGCAGACTCGTGCGCGAGACAAACGACATTTCGTTGGCAAAACGTCTGGCGATGCTGCCGGTTCCGACGATGCCTATGCGTATGTCCCCCTGCTTTTCGCGGAGCATTGTCGAGGAAATACCCTCCGTGCGCGGAAGATATCTGACCTGACAGTATTCGTTGAGATAGTCGAACTTTCCCTCCCAGTCGCTTCCGATGGCAAAGATGTCGACATTGTATCTGAGTATGTCGTCTATTTTCTGCCCTGGATATTCTTCTATGATGATCTGGTCTGCCAGTCCGGTTTCTCTGACTGCCTCGATACGCTCCATGACATTTCCGTGGACATTGAGCTTCCCGCGTTCCAGATCGAAATTGTCTGTCGTGACACCGACTATCAGCCAGTCACCGAGTGCCTTTGCCCGCTTCAACAGATTTATATGTCCCTGATGAAGAAGGTCATACGTGCCGTAAGTAATGACTTTTTTCATGTGTAAAGGACTTTTCTATAACATCCCCCGTTTCTGCATATCCAGGAAAGCGTTTATAAGCACCGTGTTGTCGTCCTCCGTCAAAGCCCCGATGTGGCCTACGCGGAATATCGTGTCCTTCATTTCGCCTCCGTTCGGGCATACCCAAATGCCGTATTCTTCTTTCATCGTCATGAAGATGCCGTATGCCGACACGCCCTCCGTCACAGGATGAAGCGGAGTGACACAGTTGGACAGGGAGCCGGAAACTATTTCAAAAGGAAGGCCCTTTATTCTGTTTCTGAAGTCCTCTGCCACTGCGGCTGTCCTCCTGATTTCAGACATGGCCCCCCCCGCCTCGTCTATTTCCCGAAGCCTGGCATTTATCTGCCTGAGAATGCCGACGGCACATGTGAAAGGGGTCTGTCCGCGCTCTCCGTTTTTCAGGGCGCCCTTCAGGTCGAGATACATACATTTTGTCTGTGCCTCCTGTACCCGTTCCTGGGCCCGCTTCGAAAGGACTATTATGGAAATTCCCGGAGGACAGGCAAGGGCTTTCTGCGAGCCTGTTATCATTATGTCAGCCCCGAGACCCGCCATGTCGAATTCATCGGCAAGAAAAGAGCTGATTGCATCGACTATCAGAAACATTCCGTTGCGGCGGCAGAAACTGCTGATAAGCTCTATATTATAATGTACGCCTGTCGAGGTTTCATGAACATTCACCACGAATGCCGTATATCCTTTGCCGTCATAAGGCTCAAGGTCTTCAGGCGTTATGTCATGCCCCAGTCCGGGCCTTATCTCAGTATATGGTATGCCGTGCAGTCCGAGCATCCGGACAAAGCGGTGTCCGAAACTTCCTCCGTTGATGACCAGCACCCTGTCGTCCTCCGTCAGGACATTCATGACTGCGGCCTCCATAGAGGCGGTGCCCGAACCTGTTATGAACACGGCTCTGGCATCATCCTCAGCATTGGCAAACTTCTTTATTAGACGCTCGTTCTCCAGCATAAGTGCGGAAAACTCCGGAGTCCTGAAGTAAGGCACCTGCTCCGAGCCGATTTCACGGACAATGTCACTGGACATCACCGGCCCGACTGTAAAGTTTAGCATATCGTTATATTTCTAAAAAAGTCCCCAAATTTATATCATATTTTGGCAAATTCAAAATGATGCCTTTTCTGCAGTGCAACATTTTTGACTATCGGAATTCAAACAGCTTACGGACAGAATACGATATATTAGCGGTATTAATCCTGAAGGTACATTCTGCGCATCACATCGGAGAAGCTTCCTGGAAGAGGATGTACGGCCGACTTCGATTTATATTCCAGTTTCTGAAAGAAGGCCCCTGCCGTAAGCCGGCTGAATTCCGTACTGTCGAAATGCAGATCCCGGTGGCTTTGCCAGAGGCTGTGGGTGACGGCATGGCTCTCATGAGGCATCTCCGCGAATTTTGCCGCGGCGGCAGGATTGCCTTCCACGACTTTCATAAACAGAAGCTGGTGTATGAAATAATCTATCGGGCCGTCTTCTTTCTCCCAGTATCTGAATATGGCTTCCCGCCATGCCTTGGCAAGAAAGCTGCCTTTGCGTGAGCGGAAAAAGCAGTTTTGCACGAAAGAATAGGAATAAGAGCTGTCCCAGTTCTTTTCCGGGTCATACATATAAATAAAGAAATCCTCGTCGAGTATGCTGTCAGGGACGGGGGCCGTAGCGAAATCCGTGGCATCCATCCAGATTCCTCCGTATCTGTAAAGCAGCTCCACTCTGCAGATGTCGGCGAAATGGGCAGGACGGATCCTGCCTCTGCGGTATTTGTCCATAATGCAGTCCGGGAGGGTAATCCAGTCCCCGAGCGTTTCTGAGTCGAGCACAATCAGTTCCTGAGTGCAATTGCAGCGTATGCTCCGGTAGCAGGCTTTCACTATCTCCGGCGCATTGTCTTCTCCCTGCAGCCAGATGCTGAATATCCTTTCCGGGGAAGATTCCGCTCCGGCAACGTCTTCACTGATTGAGAATATATCCGGCATGGTACGGTCTACATAGCGGCCGACAGCATCCTGTATGGCCTTTCCCCTTGTCTTTCTCCTTGAGAGCCGCGGCTTCCATGGCCAGTTCAGAATGTGCCCTTTAAATATAATGTACATGGCAGCCATTATTCCCGATACAGTCATAATGAAACGATTTTAAGCCAAATGTATAAACTTTCCGATACATCGGCAAGCAGGGACGGCATAAAACTTACAATTTTTTACAGAACCTTTTGCTTTTCTTTTTATTTCTCTATATTTGTACCCTTAACCAAACTTTAATTAACTAAGAAAAGCGTTCATATTATAACATTAAAAACAACCTATCGCATGTTAAAATCATCTACGAAAAGCAGGTTCATCTGCTTGTTGGGTTGTCTAATCCTGCCGCCTGTATTGTGCACGGGCAATATCAGCGCTGAAAACAAAGCCTTCCAGGCTCCTGTTTCACAGGCAGAAGACGTTACCCCCCCCAGACACAAATCTCCGGTATAGTCACTGACATCAATGGTCAGCCGCTCATCGGCGTAAGCATCATTGAAAAAGGGACTCTCAACGGAACCGTCACCGACATAGACGGAGCATTCACACTTACTGTGAAAACAGGAGCCGAGGTAGAAGTATCCTGCATCGGATTCGCAACAAAAACAATCACTATTGTCAACGGCAAACCGCTTACTGTCGTTCTCGAAGAAGACTCTGAACTTCTCAATGAGGTTGTCGTTACGGCGCTCGGCATCAAGCGCGAACAGAAAGCACTGAGCTACAATGTCCAGGAAGTCAAAGGCGACAAGCTCACGGCAATCAAGGATGCCAACTTCATCAATGCCCTGCAGGGAAAGGTCGCCGGAGCGATCATAAACACCTCGGCGGCAGGTCCGGGAGCTGCATCGCGTATAATCATGCGAGGAACGAAATCACTTGTAAAAGATGACAACGCCCTCTATGTAATTGACGGTATCCCTATGTTCAACATCAATTCCGGCGACAATTCCGGCGGAACGATGAGCGACCAGCCGGGAACAAGCAGCGTGGCCGACATCAACCCCGAGGACATCGAGTCGCTTACCGTCCTCACAGGCCCGTCCGCAGCGGCCCTCTACGGTTCAGATGCAGCCAACGGAGTCGTGCTGATCACGACAAAGCGCGGAACAGAGGGCAAAGCTTCCGTTACATACAGCAACAGCACCAGCTTCTCGTCTCCTCTGATGATGCCTAAATTCCAGAACAGGTACGGCAATGATGAGGGCAACCAGTACAGCTGGGGGCCGAAGCTCGCAGAGCCGGCATCTTACAATCCTGCGGATTTCTTCAACACCGGAGTAAATGAAATCAACGGCGTTACCTTCACCTGCGGAACTGACAAGAATCAGACATACGCATCCGTATCGACGACCAATTCGACCGGCATACTTCCTAACAACGCGTACAACAGGTACAACTTCTCTTTCCGCAACACCTCCAAATTCGCGAATGACAAGCTTACCCTGGATTTGGGTGCGCAGTATGTCATCCAGAACAACAAGAACATGGTCGGCAGCGGACTGTACTTCAACCCTCTGACTTCCCTCTATCTGTTCCCGAGGGGCGAGAGCTTCCAGGAAGTGCAGGCATTCGAGCGCTGGAACGAGACACGCGGAATCATGGAGCAGTACTGGCCGGAATCCGTCTTCGGCGCGGACTATGACATGCAGAACCCGTACTGGGTGATGTACCGTATCCAGAACACGCTCAAGAAAAACCGCTATATGTTCAACGCGAGCCTTAAATGGGATGTCACCAAATGGCTCAACATAGTCGGACGCGTCAGGGTCGACAACTCGAACCATGACACATACGCGAAGCGTTATGCAACCACCACAGGTACATTCACCGAAGGAAGCGACAGAGGTTTTTACGGCCACAGCAAGCAGAATGACCGCACTGTGTACGGAGATGTCATCGCAAACATCAGCAAGAATTTCATCGACGACAAGCTCTCGATCAACGCCAACATCGGTGCTTCTATCAATGACATGAGAGAAGACGCAATGTATCTCAGGGGAGGTCTCGAGCAGATCCCGAACTTCTTCCATTACGGAAACATCAAGCTCGCCACTTCAAAGAGGAATGAGAGCGCATGGCACGACCAGACCCAGAGCGTATTCGCAAACTTCGAGGCAGGCTGGAACCACATGCTCTACCTCACCCTCACCGGACGCAATGACTGGGATTCAAGACTCGCGTTCACAGACAAGAATTCATATTTCTATCCGTCTGTCGGTCTGTCTTTCGTAATAAGCGAACTGTTCCGCTCTCCTGTGGCGCTTCCTTACCTGAAGATACGCGCATCATGGGCTGACGTGGCATCTTCGCCTGACCGTTATCTGACACGCAAACAGTACTCGTACAGCGAGCAGACCAACACCTATCTGTTCCCGTCGATCCACTATGACCCCAACCTCAAGCCTGAGAACACAAGGTCATGGGAACTCGGACTGAACGCCAAGTTCTATGAGAGCAGATTCAATCTCGACCTCACATTCTACCGTTCCAACACCTACAACCAGACGTTCTATGTGGATGCATCCGCATCCTCAGGATACCAGCAGAACATAGTGCAGACCGGAAACATCCAGAACCAGGGTATCGAGGCTGCTTTGGGATATACCGACTCTTACGCCGCCGGAAAGGTGAAATTCTCGACAAATTTCACATTCACCATGAACGACAACAAGATTGTCAGACTTGCAAACGGCGAAATTAACCCGGAGACAGGCGAAGTCATAAACATGGACTATTATTCAAAGGGTACGCTCGGAATCGGAGGCGGCCCTACCCTCAGGCTCACAGAGGGCGGAACAATGGGAGACCTCTACATCAACCAGAGGCTCCGTCAGTCGCCGAACGGCTATATCTATGCGACATCCACCAACGATCTGGAGCTTGAAACCACCGACTACCGCTATATCGGCTCAATGTTGTCAAAATGCCACCTCGGATGGAACACCAGCCTGTCATACGCAGGAATCAGCCTGAATATCCAGTTCACAGGACGCTTCGGAGGCATAGTCGTTTCAGACACCCAGGCGCTGCTTGACAAATACGGAGTGTCGGAGGCTTCGGCAGCGGCACGTGACGCAGGCGGAATCGACATAGGGGAAAGCAGGACAGTAGATGCAAGAAAATATTACGACAAAGTGACCTCGGCCATCGGAACATACTATACATACGATGCCACCAACATAAGGCTTTCCGAACTGAGCCTCAGCTATGACCTTCCGCGCAAATGGTTCAGGAACAAGGTAGGTCTGACCGTAGGAGTCACAGGAAAGAACCTGCTTATGATATACTGCAAGGCTCCTTTCGATCCTGAAAGCACGTCATCCGTAACGAACAACTTCTACCAGGGCATCGATTTGTTCCAGCAGCCGAGCCTCAGAAGTTTCGGATTCAATGTAAAACTTTCATTCTAAGCCAATACCGACAATGAAAACCAATATATTAAAAATAACTGCGTGCATTTTCATAACGTCTCTGCTGGCAGGCTGCACAAAGAACTTCGAGCAGTACAACACCAACCCGTTCGCCCCGACAGAAGAGCAGATGCAGGCAGACAACGCCCTGACAGGCTCCCTGCTCAAGGCTATGATTCCGACTCTTGTACAGGGTCAGCAGAACAACTCGCAGATGATCGACCAGATGGTCGGTTCGGAATACGGAGGCCATATCGCCTGCATTGCGACGTGGGGAAATTCCGGAAACTTCTACACTTATAACCCGAAGCAGGGCTGGTACGGCATACCTTTCGACACGATGATGTCGCAGATCTACACCAGCTACTTCAAGATTCTCGAATATACCCAGGGCAAAGGCCCTGTCTATTACTGGGCTCAGATCATCCGCATCGCGGCAACCCTCAAAATAAGCGACTGCTACGGCCCTGTCCCTTATTCAAAAGTGGGCGGCGGAGCATATGCGGTTGAATACGATTCAATGGAAGATCTGTACAACTATATGTTCAGCGACCTTGACGAGGCCATCACGGCAATGGAGACATACGTCCTCAGCGGTGAAGACATGTCGTCACTGGCAGAGAACGACTTCATTTATCAGGGCGATTTCGGCAAATGGGTGAAATTCGCGAACACGCTCAAGCTCCGTATGGCAGTCCGCATCTGCAATGTGAGCCAGGACCTTGCAAGGAAAAAAGCAGAGGAAGCCGTAAACGATGTAATCGGAGTCATGGCTGCCGCATCCGATGCCGCATGGAGCACCTACAACGACGGAATGAATCCCTACAAACGCGCGGCATACGACTGGAACGGCGGAGAACTCCGCGTCAGCGCGAATGTCACGTCTTACCTCGGGGGCTACAATGACCCGCGTCTCGAGAAATATGCCACACAGGTCGACGGCACATTCAAGGGTGTGCGCAACGGCATCTACCACTCGGCTTCTTCAACCACGGCATACCAGGGCTTCTCGAATGTCAAGATTGCCGAGGGCGATCCGCTTCTCGCGATGTCGGCTTCAGAGGCATACTTCCTCAGGGCCGAAGGAGCGCTTAGGGGCTGGGCAATGGGAGGAACTGCCAAAGAACTGTACGAGGCCGGCGTGAAAGTATCTATGGAAGAGCGGGGCGCAAATATCGGCGACTATCTTTCAAGCGAGGCCGTTCCGCAGAATTACACTGATACATACAGCTCATCCAGAAGCGCCAACGCTGTCAGCACGGTCTGTCCGAAATATGACGAATCGGCTTCATTCGACACCAACCTCGAAAGAATCCTCGTGCAGAAATGGATCGCGAGCTTCCCCAACGGCTGGGAGAGATGGGCGGATTTCCGCCGCACAGGTTATCCAAAGCAGTTCCCTGTGGTGAGCAACCAGAACTCATCAGTGGTAAATACAGCCGACGGAATGAGGAGGCTTCCTTTTTCTGCGGACGAATACAACACCAACGCAGACAATATGCCGGATGCGGTCGCCAAACTCGGAGGAGAGGACAATGCGGCGACAAATCTCTGGTGGGCAAAGAAAAACTAAATTTTAACTGACAATGAATTCAAAAAATATTTTACTCGGAACAGGGCTGGGACTCGTGTTCGCGTTCGGAATCATGGGGACATCATGCAGCAAGTGGACAGAGCCTGTTGCAAAGGACTATTTCGAGTCTCCTACGGAAGGATACAAAGAGAACATACAGGATTATCTCAAATCGCCTCACAAGGTAATGTTCGGATGGTACTACAACTGGGCTGGAAAGGGAGGTTCAAAACAGGGCTGCCTGACAGGACTTCCTGACAGCACCGACTTTGTAAGCCTATGGCTCTGCTGGGGCAACATCAACGATGCGCAGCTGGCCGACCTGAGGGAATTCCAGGCAAGAGGCTCCAGGGCCGTCCTCTGCTGGCGTGCCGGCGACATAGGCGACAACCTCACCCCGGGCGGAAATGCCGATGAGGTGAAAGAGGCATTCTGGGGCTTTACCTTCGGCGATGTCGAGTCGCGTGTGGAAGCCGCAAAGAAATATGCGAAGGCCATTGTGGACACCTGCAGCAAATATGGCGTAGACGGATTCGACTATGACATAGAGGACTGGGGCTCGCTCATGGACTCCTCTCATCCGGAGGTTGCGAACGCATTCATGCGCACACTCCGCGAAGAGTTCGACAAGGACGGAAAGATGCTGGTTGCCGATATACCGGGAGGCAAGGGCTGGCTTACCTTCTACGATGTCCTCGACAATGATGTCCTCGAAAGTCTCGACTATCTCGTATGGCAGACATACGACCTCGTAGGAAGCGGACTCGACGACTTCTTTACAGGAAGCAGCGGCGTAAAGGCGCATAACCCGGAAATGTTCGAATGCGTATTCAAGAAATCCATCGTGACCGCGACTTTTGAGGAGGCTGCAAAGAAGTACAGATTCCTTGAGCAGTCGAAATGGGTTCCTTCCTGCGGTCTCCAGCACGCAGGACAGGGTGCATATCACATAGAATACGACTATTACGGCACACCGGACTATCCTGATGTCAGGAAAGGCATCACTACGCAGAACCCACCTATCAACAAGTAAACAGATACAAAATGAAAAATATAATAAAAACTGTTGCAATATGCTCGCTGACTCTCCTGACGGCAGGATGCGAAGATGCAAAATATGAAGTGAAGGACAATCTTGTCTACATCAGCGATGCATACAGCGCCAAGACAAAAGACGTGACAATGCAGCAGGGCACGACCAAAACGTCAATCGTGATACGTCTTGCCCAGGTATCGGACCAGGATGTCACAGTCAGGCTCAAAACCGACGAGAATTACCTCAGCCAGTACAATGAGCTGAACCAGACAGACTTTCTGGCTGTCCCAGAGGCTACATTTGAAAAAAACGTCAAAATACCGGCCGGGAGCATCAGCTCGGAACCGCTCGTGGTGGATATACCGTATTTCGAGACAATGGGAGCGTCTTATGCGCTGCCGATTGTGATAGATGAAGTGAACGGCGGAATCGAAAAAGCCGAAAGCTCATCGAAAATCATCATCAAGCTCATAAAGCCGATCCACCAGTTCGTGCCTAAGTTCACATACAGCAACGGAATGCAGGCAGCACCGGTAGATGAGGAGTGGGGACTGTCACTCAACAACTGGACAATCGAATGGTGGAGCCGCGTAACAGGAAAAAGCGGAGATGACAAAGGCTACTCAAAAAACAACCAGGCAATCATCAATTCCGGCGGCGGTTCGACAGAGCTTTATATCCGTTTCGGAGACCTCGTTTATGCAAGCGGCGGAAAATACCAGAACAATTTCCTCCAGATCAAGACAATGGGCGTACAGATTGACTCCGGAGACCCGACAAAGGGCCTGGGACTCACTTCCGGCGCATGGTATCATTTCGCCATCTCGTATGACTCAGCGACAGGAAAATGCATCATGTACAAGAACGGCGTGCTTGCTGGAACCGAGTCATGTGCGGCCGGAAGACCGACGCAGATAGACAAATTCCAGATGATAAGCTCCGGCTCGGCATATTTCCCTGACTACTGCGAAGTCTGCCAGGTAAGGTTCTGGAAGACCACGAGAACAGAAAGCCAGATTCAGAAGGGAATGTACTCAGAGGTCAAGTATGACAACCCGGACCTTCTCCTCTACTTCCCTATGAGCGAAACAAGCCGCATCATAAACTATACCGACGGCACAGCAGGCGCGGAAATCGACCCGGACAAGACGATCCAGAGCATCGTCCTGAAGGATGTCAGCGGAAACGGCCACGACATCACTGTCGGCAATCTGCAGTCCGGCTACAACTCAAATATAACCTGGGCAGAATACACATTCTCAAAATAGACTTGTATGAAAAGATTTTTCAATATAGCTACAATCACCCTGGCGGCACTGTCAATTGCCGCCGGATGCCAGAAAGAAGAACCGGCGGATCCGTATACAATCAATTTCGTGTATGTTTTCGCCCCGAATCAGAACGATTTCTCGCTGCAATATTATCCCAACGGAGAGTACAAGAGTCCGATTCCGGAGACTCAGGTTCTTGTTCCTGTAAGATGCACGAAGCCGGCACCTTCGGACATGACCGTGACATTTGAAGCCGACCCGGCGCTTGTGGAAAAATACAATCAGGAAAACGGCACGCAGTGCAGTCTGCTTGAAAAAGCCGTCATCGGAAACAGCCGGCTCGTAATCCGCAAGGGCGAATATATCTCGGCAGACAGCCTGAAAGTCACTTACGACCTCCAGGAATTCCAGAACGGAAAGGGAGAGTATCTCCTTCCTCTTGTAATAAAATCTGTCGAAGGCGCGAAAACGACATTGAGCGAAAGATCCGTAATCTACCTCCACTACACATCAACGGAACTCTATGCGAATGTCGTAGGCAGTCCGTCCGGCACACTTGTTTCCGACACCTCCGGCTGGAAACTGGAATTCAATGGAAGCGACTGCACAAGCACGCTTCTTACGGACAATACCAGCACAATAAACTGGAAGCCTTGGGAAGACGGCAACGGCATCATCGACATCGATTTCGGTTCGGAACTGAACCTGAGGACTATCGCAGTCAAATGGTATATGTACTATTACTCTGCAACTGATGTAACTGTATATTCAAGCGAGGACGGAGTGACATACAAATCTATGGGCTCGTACTTCCTGAACGAAATCTCGTCAACGTCACAAATCAAATACCTTGAGCTTTTCGAGGCTAAGAAACTGCGTTACATAAGGCTTGAATTCATGGGAGACTATATGCCGAGCAGCAATTATTACTATCCGCGCCTGCGCTATCTGAGTATGTACACGGAAGATTAGCACATATCCTTCACAGATAACACAAATGTTGCTCAATTTTGAGCTTTTCTAAATTAAACAAGTAAGTAAAATCCTGTTAACAAATTAGTTAACAGGATTTTTAATGTATTGTTGAAAACTTTTTATCGACATTTACAACGATTATCGGAAGTATTGGATTATATTTGCCGTCCGGTTGACAGGCTTATCTCCGGCAACGAAACAATCAACAGAACATAATCTTTCCGGCCCGGCGGAACATATCGGCAGGACTGAGCAAATAAGGTACAATTATGGTCAGGAACGTTATCAAACGAGACGGCAGAGTCGTAGAATTCGACAAGCGCAAAATTGTTGACGCCATACTCAAGGCTATGGACGTCACGGAAGGAGGTGAGGACATAGTTCTCGCCGCAGAGATTGCATCGGCAATATCAAAAATCGACGAGGAAAGAATGAGTGTGGAAAACATCCAGGACCACGTCGAACTTGAGCTGATGAACAGTCCACGCAAGGAAGTCGCAAAGAAGTACATTGCATACCGCAACAAAAGGAATCTTGCACGCAAGGCCAAGTCACGCGAGATATTCCAGGAAATCATAGATGCCCAGGCTACGGACATAACAAGAGAGAACGCCAACATGAATGCAGACACTCCGGCCGGAATGATGATGAAATTCGCGTCCGAGTCCACAAAATCGTATGTGGATGAGTGCATGCTTTCCGAGGATGTCAAGGAGGCTGTCAAGGGGAACTATATACATATTCACGACAAGGACTACTATCCGACCAAGAGCCTTACCTGCATCCAGCATCCTCTCGACAAAATTCTCGAAGACGGCTTTTTTGCCGGACACGGTGAATCAAGACCGGCAAGGAGGATAGAAACGGCAAGCATCCTCGGCTGCATATCGATGGAGACGGTGCAGAACGAAATGCACGGCGGCCAGGCTATCCCTGCATTCGACTTCTACATGGCACCTTTTGTCAGAAAGTCATTCCATGAAGAACTTGACAAAATCGGCGAAATCAACGGCGAAGACTATAAGAGGCTTTATGATGTGGAAATCGACGACTATATAAAGCGCGACCTCATGGGAATCCAGGGCGACGACAGGGTAATCCAGCACGCCATAAACATGACCGTAAGCCGTGTCCACCAGTCAATGGAGGCATTCGTGCACAACATGAACTCCATACACTCGAGGGGAGGAAACCAGGTCGTATTCAGTTCCATAAACTACGGAACCGACACCTCTGCCGAAGGACGCTGCGTAATCCGCGAAATCCTCAACACGACATACGAGGGAGTCGGCAACGGCTCTACCGCAATCTTCCCTATACAGATATGGAAAAAGAAAAGAGGTGTCAGCTATCTTCCGGGAGACAGGAACTACGACCTCTACAAATTCGCCTGCAAGGTGTCGGCAAGACGTTTCTTCCCTAATTTCCTGAACCTCGATGCACCGTTCAACAGACACGAGCTGTGGAGGGAGGATGATCCTAAGAGATACCGCTATGAGGTGGCGACGATGGGATGCCGCACGAGGGTATTCGAAAACAGGTTCGGACCGAAGACTTCCATCGGACGCGGAAACCTGTCTTTCACAACGATCAACATCGTGAAGCTGGCTATCGAATGCATGGAAATACCGGACAAGGAAGACAGAATCCACGAATTCTTCAAGAAACTCGACTGGGCGCTTGAAATATCCGCAAAACAGCTCAACGAAAGGTTCAACTTCCAGAAGACCGCCCTTAAGAAGCAGTTTCCTCTGCTTATGGGCGCACTCTGGATCGACAGCGACAAACTGAAAGAGAACGACACGATAGAGCCGGTAATCAACCAGGGAACCCTCGGAATAGGCTTCATCGGACTTGCGGAGGCCTTGATAGCACTCTGCGGAAAACATCACGGAGAATCTCCTGAGGCACAGGAACTCGGACTCAGAATCATCTCTTTCATGAAAGACAAGGTCGGGGAATTCTCAGAGAAGTACAGACACAATTTCAGTGTGCTCGCGACACCGGCGGAAGGACTCTCCGGCAGGTTTACAAGAGGAGACAGAAAAAAATTCGGCATAATACCTGGCATCACGGACAAGGAATACTACACAAACTCGAACCATGTCCCTGTGTATTATAAATGTACTCCGAAGCACAAGGCGGAAATCGAGGCCCCTTATCATGCTCTGACAGGAGGCGGACACATATTCTATGTGGAAATCGACGGAGACGCGACCCATAACCCTGAGGCAATTATGGCGATTGTGGATCTGATGGACAAATATGACATCGGCTACGGCTCTGTGAACCACAACAGGAACCGCTGCATGGACTGCGGCTATGAGAACGCCGATGAGAATCTCGTCAAATGCCCTAACTGCGGAAGCGGAAAACTCGACAAACTCCAGCGCATAACCGGCTATCTTGTAGGAACTACAGACCGCTGGAACGGGGCAAAACTTGCAGAACTGCATGACCGTGTTGTCCACAAATAGAAGGTGCGGCAGTCCGTCCGCTATCCGGATTCTGGACATACTGGAAGAAACAATGGCTGACGGTCCGGGACTCCGGACCGCCATTTATTGTGCCGGATGCGCACATCACTGCCCCGGATGCCACAATCCCCAGTCATGGGACTTCGCAGGAGGCCATGAAATGACAGTGGATGAACTGCTTGCCATTGTCAAGGCCGACGAATTCAGCAATGTGTCATTTTCAGGAGGCGACCCGTTCTATCAGGTTGAGGCATTTACAGAACTTGCCCGCCGCATCAAAGAAGAGACAGGCAAGACAATCTGGTGCTGGACAGGGTTTACATACGAAGACATTCTTGCGGACCCGCGTCTGTCCATGCTGCTTCCGTATATAGACGTACTGGTCGACGGCCCTTTTATAAATGAACTGAGAGACACCGACCTGCTGTTCCGGGGAAGTTCGAACCAGCGTATAATCTATCTTACCGGAAAGGAAGATGATGTCATTCCTGGGACTGTGCCCTTAGTACCTGCGAAATAAAACGGTTCTTTTCCGTCGTATTATCATAGACCTCGTCCGGTTTGCAGGTCGTACACCAGCCTCCTCCGAGCAGCACAAACTCCAGAGATGCCGGAAAACGGTGTCCATTCTCACATTCCCACTCGAAAATCGCCCCTTTCGTACCGAGCTTTTCCTCCGGACCCAAAAAGCGGCCTCCGCGAAAAGCTGCTGCAGCCTCGACTTCACCGGGGGTAAGGTCATATATCGACTTCGTTTCGTCATAGCCGTGCTCCAGTACACGGACTTCTCCTGCGGCCCTCGCCTTCCCGAGATTTTTCTCGCAATGCGGCGGCCGGACAGCCTCCCATGAGGTTATGGAACGGTAGTTGTCTTCAGATCCGTAGAAAGCGGCCAGTTTTTCCTTGTCATGTTCAACCCACCACTGAGTCCCCAGACCATTTTCAAACGCGTACCTTTTCATGAACATTTTCATCGCGGACGCCGGCACGAGAAAGGCAAGATTATAATACCACGGCAGACGTCTCATCATTCCCTTGAAATAGTCCTCAACCGGAACATTCGCCCTGAAGTGAAGATAATGTTCCAGGACATCGGCATCGGTGTACCACATTCCGTGGAAATTACGGGTTGCGAACCACTGCGGCTCGAACACTTTCTCAGGTCCCGGAAGCCCGAGGGCATTGAGCATTCTTGTCTCGAACTCGTAGTTGGTCATCCTGTACTGCTCGCCGCTGCTGATGTTATAGAACCTGTTCCAGAATTCTTCCGGCACCCAGTCCTCGACGATATTGGCCAAAACCCGTCCCGAGTCCTCGATTGTAGCCCATTCCAGCATACCGCCTACCGGCACATGAAAGGCAGTAGGATTGACCACTTTCAGGATTCCCGGATAAAGAATGCCGGTCTGTCTGACAGAGACCCATTTCTTTATTCCGGAATCGACAATGACTCTCTCCGCCTCACACTTCGATACGGAATATTTGTCGTATCTGCTGGCATAGACCGGATCTCCGGCACGTCCCCAGTGAACGGGAGACAGACGGTCGCCGCACTGGGCGACAGAACCGACATATACAACTTTTATATCATCCGCATTATCCTGTGCAAGCACAGCCTGCGCGATATGCTTAGCCGAAGACACGTTGACTTTCAGGGTCTTTTCCGGGAAATAGTCCGCGGCCGGGGAGACCATTCCTCCGACATGCAGGACATAGTCCGCACCGCTTACCCCGGCAAGGACATCCCCGTAACAGGTAAGGTCTCCCCACACGACTGTGACGGCAGGATCATTCATATACGGCCGGAGTTTTTTCATGTTTACCTTGCTCGGACGGGCAAGGATACGTATGTTGAATCTGTCTTTTTTCTTCAGTAGCTCCTGAAATCCGGCCCATCCCATGTTCCCGGTGGCACCGGTAAGAAATATTGTCTTTTTCATAATGTCAAATTTTTGTCCGCTACCGCAGCCAAAGTTCAGGATTCTGCGGAGCGGTATCTTTCCATAACTCGAAATGCAGCTGTGTCTGGCCGAGAATCGTGTCGACAATTCCGAGAGTCTGTCCCGTGGAAACTTTGTCCCCGACCTTCACGTCCACACGCGAAAGCTTGCAATAAAAAGTGAAATAATTCTTTCCATGCTGTACAAGAACACATTTATTGTATCCAGACATGACAAAAACCTGCTTCACGACTCCGTTGAACACTGAATTTACGCTTGTACCGGCCGAAACGGCTACATCGATTCCATTGTTTGAAGGAAGCTCCAGATTTTTGAAAACAGGGTGAAAGTGTTTTCCGAATCTTGCCACCACCGGCCCTTTTACAGGCCACGGCAGCTTGCCCTTGTTCTTCACGAACTCAGCGGAAAGTATAATGTCGGCGGCATCATCCTGCTTCGAACCGGTCTTCGGCTCCTTGGCTTTCATGGCCTCGGCGACAAGCCTCTGTATTTCCCTGTTAAGTGAATTCACCTCTTTCTTTTTGGCAGCGAGCTGGCTTTCGTATTTCTTTCTGTCTTTCTTCAGCTTATTCACCACCTCGTCTGCCCTCGCCTCATCCTTTTTCAGTTTGTCAAGTTCACGGATTCTTTCGGCCCGGACTCCCTCAGCCTCCTTTTTCATCAGTGAAAGCTGTTCTTTCTCCTGTTCAAGTTCAGCCTTCAGTGCGCGGAGCTTCATGGCCTCGTTTTTCATTTCGGAAGACAGGTTCTTGAAATAGCCGAAGCGCCTGTATGCCTGTGTGAGGTCATTGCTGGCGAGCATATACATATACCAGATTCTCGAATCACGGTTCTTGTATGCGCTCCTGACCAGTCTGGCGTAGTGGCCTGTCAGGGTATCTACACGGGCCTGCATACGGTTTATGCCGAGCTGACGGCGGTAAATCCGGTCGGACAGCTCCCGTATCTGCCTGTCGCTCTCCGCCACAAGGGCCTTTCTGTTGGCTACGTTCTTTCTTATAAGCTCAAGATCGGAAAGCATTGTACTGCTCCGGGAGGCGTTGGCTGCAATCTGGGCATCGAGTATGGCTATCTCCTGTTCCAGACGCGCCTTTTTTTCCTTCTGCCGCTCGATATCCTGCGCAAGACAGTGAAAAGCAGGCACAAGAAGCAATGCCGCACAAATTATGGTTCTTATTCTTGTCTTCATAATGTCCCGATATTGGCGGCCTGCTTTCTCTCCCTGATTTTTTCGTCAAGGTCCGGTATCGTTCCGTCATCTTTCTGCCTGGCAAGATTCCAGTACACAAAGGCAAGGTCATATTCTTTCAGGGCATAGAGCACCTCGGCATAATGGTCGAGAATGACCGCGCTGTCCTTGCCACCGTAAAGCATGGCATGCTTGAAAAAAGGCTTCGCCTCGGCAGCCTTTCCCTGAAGGTACAATATCCAGCCGAAAGTGTCGAGATAAGTGGCGTTGTCTGGCTCTGCCACGATCGTCTTCTTGCTCATCGCGTATGCCTTTTTGAGCCGCTTCCCCTCCGTGCTCAGATAATAGGCATAGTTGTTCAGCACGTAAATATAGTCAGGGTTTATTTTGAGTGCCCTGTCGTATGCGCTGTACGCCTTTTTCGGCTCCCCGAGCGAATGATAGGCATCTCCCATCGTAGACCAGGCCCTCAGTGTCCTGGAACTGTCCCGTGGAGCGGCGGCAAGAATATCCCGGCAGGCCTCTATGACTTTGTCATAGTCTTTAAGATTAAAGTCTCCGACACCTGCCATTTCAATGAATGCCGGCTCATCCGGAAAACGCGCGAATGCTTTTCTGCCCTCGGCCGAAAGCTCTTCCCAACGGTTTGAATACATGAGCATCTCCACAAGGTTCGCGCTTGCCGCAAGACTGGCGGGATAAAGTTCCACACTTTTGCGGAACACTTCTTCCGACAAGTCGTGCTGTCCGGAAGAATAGTAATACAGGCCTGCCGTCTGGAGAATAGTGCTGTCAGACGGATGGGCCTCAAGCACTTTGGTGAAAACGGTGTCCAGCTGCTGTCTGAAAGAACTTGTGAACGAGGCTTCTGTCCGCTGTACAAGGGCTGACAGATAGTCGGCCTTGGCCTGAACCGGATTGGCAGGATCTTCCGCGAATCTGTACAGTACGGGGAAATATTCGCTGTAACGCCTTGTCAGCCTCAGGGCCTCAGCCTTGCCGATTATCGCAGGAATATAGTCAGGGGCAATATCCAGAGCTTCGTCATAGTATGCAATGGCTGTCCCGTCATTGTACATGGACATCTGGTAATCGGCGAGAGTCAAGAGCACATAAGGCGAGGAGTATTCTTTGTTGTACTCCTCAAGTGTCCTGAAGGCCTCCTCCTGTCTGTTCATCATCCTGAGCAGATTGAAACGGTATACGGCTATCGACTCGGTCATTCCGAACACGGTCTGGATCTCATCGAGCGTAGTCAAAGCCTTTTCATATTCCTTTTGTGCCGCATACAGCTCCGTAAGGTCGAGATACAGTTCGCTTTTCTTGGGAAAATCAGCGAGGAGTTTCTCATAAAGGCCGGCGGCAAGTTCCTGGCGTGAAGTCATTGCATAGAGTCTGGCCAGCCTGTAACGGTACCAGAAGTTGCCGGGATCAAGCTCCATTGCAAGTCTGAGGTACTCTTCCGCCATATTGACTTCTCCGCGCTCTGCAGCAATCTGTGCAAGATAATACCATGCCGCATCGTTGGTGCTGTCTTCCGCAGCTATTTTCCTCAGAATGGATTCTGCGCCGTTGAAATCATTGCCGTTATATTTTCCTACCGCGCTTACAAGCAGGTTGTCGATTTCCGGATTCCGGACTGTCTGAGCCTGTGCCATGCCTGAAATATGCAAGACCATGAGCGCCGGCAGAAATATTTTCAATAAAGTGTTCATGTTCTGTTTTAAGCATTAAACTTACAAAAATAATACTCTAATTCGGGAAAAATGCATAAGTTTGGAAAAAATCTGCCGATGATGCAACATATCTGGTCCGGATTGCATCTTTTTCGTGCGGAGTAAATTTGTGTTTTTCCGGGCCTAAACTGAGACATTTTGGCAGAAACATTTGATTTACAGCTAATAGCATCCTGCATCAATGGAGACAGAAGTTCCCAGAAGGCTTTATATGACCGTCTGGCATCGCGTATGTTCCCGGTGTGCATGAGATATATCGGCGACAAATCTCTTGCAGAGGATGTTCTTCAGGACGGGTTCATAACATTGTTTACAAGGCTCGGCAGCTACAAGGGAGAAGGTTCTTTCGAAGGTTGGGCAAGAAAGATTTTTGTGACGACGGCACTTATGAGCCTCAGAAAGAAAGATGCTCTGAAAATGAGCGATGACCTTGAACTTGCACGCGGCATAAAGACAGACACGATGTCACAGACACAGTCGATCAACTATAAAGAGCTGATGAGGCTGGTAATGGAGCTTCCTCCGGGATTCAGGACCGTTTTCAACCTGTATGCGATCGAGGGCTACTCACACAAGGAAATCGGTGAGATGCTCGGTATCAGCGAGACCACGTCAAGGACTCAGTTGAGCAGGGCAAGGGTCTGGCTGCAGAACAAAATTAAAGAACGGGGAAATGATTGAGGACAAACATAATACGGAATTCGATTTTATGATGAGATCCATCCTTGAAAATGGCCGGGAAGAAGTTCCCGACCATATCTGGGATGCCGTATCGGATGGACTCGATGCCATTGTGCGCCGAAAAAGGCTTGCAGTCCTGTGGCGCAGGGCCGCTGTCTCGTGCAGCATTGCCGCTGCGCTGGCAACAGGACTGTTTTTCGGTTTCAGAGAGGATGCCGGCCCTGACGGAAGCGGAGAAGTGTTTGCAGTTGTCAAGGACAGCGCAAAACAGGAGGATGCCGGCGGAACGGACGTTCTCATTGCAGAACAGATTCCAACGGAAACTTTGCCTGACATTGCAGGGCTTCAGACCGGAACCGTCACCGTGGCAGGTGCGGCATCCGATTTCATAAGACAGCTTCAGAACCATACCACAACGGCCACAGACAGTGATTTGCCTGCCGGGAATACTGAAACGGAAAAGATCAATACGGAAGACAATACCGCAAAGGATACCGGGAATACAAACCGGACAGCGAATAAGAATCAGCAAATCACGGACAATACAGACGGCGGAATGTGGCAGGACTGGCCGGAAGATGAAGAAAAGGCTGCCGGCGGTCATCCGCAGACATCGTTCGTCCTCTCAGGAATCACAGGAACAAACAGCACGCGCAGTCTCGCAAAACAGAACCTGATGAAACGTCCGACTGTCCCGTCTTCGATTCCAAAGACCGGAATAACCGAGACAAGCACCAACACTACATACGGAATACCGGTTTCATTCGGTATGGGAGTAAAGATAGACTTTACGAAAAGATGGTCTCTGGGTACAGGTCTGAACTATACCCTGCTGAGCAGAAAATTCTACGGCAACTACACAAAGGCGACTCCGGAGGGAGAGGTCGAATTTTCTCAGTCATCCGACATCAGAAACACCCAGCATTATATAGGAATACCTTTGACTGTATTCTTCAATATAGTTGACAACAAGTATATAAACTTCTATGCATATTCCGGAGGTGCCGCCGAAAAATGTATCGCCGACCGATATGAAATCCTCAGTGCGACAGGCAGCAGGCGGACTCACAGGGAGACCGTCAAAGGATTGCAGCTGTCCGCGAACATAGGTATAGGAGCCGAATTCATGATAGGGCAGCATCTCGGCATCTATATCGACCCGAGCCTCAGATATTATTTCGACAACGGACAGCCCAAGAGCATAAGGACGGCCCAGCCGCTGATGCTGGGCTTCGAAATGGGAATCAGGGCACGGCTGTAGCCTATCTGCGTCCTTCTATGATATTTCTTGCAAGAGTGTTCGCACATACAAAATCACGGAGTTCCCGGCATTCGGTCTGAAGGATTGTATGCCTGTCTCCCTGCCACAGCATCGAACCCTTGTATATGAAGCCGATTTTGTCTCCTATTTCAAGTATGGAATTCATGTCGTGGGTATTGACGACCGTCGTCATGTTGAATTCTTTTGTAAGGTCGCTTATCAGACGGTCGATCAGAATCGACGTATAAGGATCGAGTCCTGAATTAGGTTCGTCGCAAAACAGATATGAAGGATTAAGGGCGATTGCACGGGCTATGCCGACTCTCTTCTGCATGCCTCCGCTCAATTCATTCGGGTATTTGCTGTCAGAGCCTGTAACATTGACTTTTTCCAGACAATACTGTGCACGCTCTTTCATGTATGCCGCAGACCAGTCGGTGAAGAATTCCATCGGGAACATCACATTTTCAATGACTGTGGCAAAATCGAACAGGGCGCTTCCCTGAAACAGAATGCCGATATTGCGTCTGAGCTGTTTCTTCTCTTTATACGCCATCCGCGAAAGCGGCCTGTCGTCATAGCATATTTCACCGCTGTCCGGCTCCAAAAGTCCTATAAGGTTTTTGAGAAGAACAGTCTTTCCGGAACCGCTTGCACCTATTATCATATTGCATTTTCCGGTTTCGTACTCCACATTTATATCTTTCAGGACAGGAGTCCCTTCAAAACTTTTATAAAGATGTTCCACTTTTATCATGGCCGGCCCTCCTAATAAAGCATTAATTGTGTAAGTATCAGGTCGAACAGCAGTATGAGAATGCTTGTCACAACGATCGACCTAGTGCTCGAACGCCCGACACCGAGAGACCCGCCCTTGGCATAGTATCCGTTGAATGCAGCGATTGAGGCTATCATAAAGCAGAATACCGACATTTTGAAACAGCTGTAAAAGATATAATATCCGTTAAAGCAGAATTTAACTCCGGTAATGTACGAGGCTGTCTGTATTATCTGCGTCGTCTCCACGACAAACCACCCTCCGATAAGTCCGAGCACAAGACTCAGCAGCATCAGAAGAGGGCTCAGAATAGTGGCTGCGGCGATTTTTGGCAGAACGAGAAAACCTGCCGAATTCACTCCCATCATATCCATTGCATCAATCTGTTCCGTTATCCTCATGCTGCCGATTTCGGAAGCGATGTTGGATCCCATCTTTCCCGCCAGTATCAGGGCAATCATTGTTGAACAGAATTCAAGAATAAGACTTTCCCTTACCATATATCCGACATACATTTTGTCGATTACGGGATTTTCGAGATTCGAGGCTGTCTGTATGACAAGCACACCGCCGATAAACAGCGATATTACACCGACGATAAGTATAGAGGACAATATGAGTTTGTCGGATTCATTCACAAACTGCCTCCAGAACAGTCTCCATTTCTCAGGCTTTCTGAAAACCATTTTCAGAAACAGGAAATACCTTCCGACTGACTCAAGAAATTTTTTTATCATGAATAAAATTCTTTTTTCAGAAAACAAATTTACCACTTTTTTATCTTTTTTAAACAAATTGCCGATTATAAAGGCAAGATTTGGAGAAACAATGACATTAACAAAAACCAAATCAGTACTATGCTTATAAACATTCATTGCGCAAAATGCATAGGTATCAATGCGATACCGGTAACAGTAGAGGTGGACATGGCCTGCGGCATAGGGATACACCTTGTCGGGCTTGCGGACGCGGCGGTGAAGGAAAGCCTTCTGAGAACAGTGACGGCGCTGCAGGCAATGGGTTTCCGTATTCCTGGCAAAAAGATTGTAATCAATCTCGCACCTGCGGATATGCACAAGAACGGAAGCGGCTATGATGTACCTATTGCAGTGGGTATAATAGCGGTTTCCGGACAAAGAAAGCTGCCTCTTGCGGACAGGTTCATAATCATGGGAGAACTCGGGCTTGACGGAAGCATTCGCGATGTTCCCGGTGCGCTTCCGATGGCGGAACTGGCCGGTACAGCAGGGTTCAGCGGCTGTATCCTGCCGAGAAAATCTGCCGTCGAGGCCTCCGAATACGGAAATATCGAAATATACGGAGTTGACACACTCTGGGATGTGCTGCGCATTCTGTCCGGAGAGGAAGAATGCAGTGACCTTCTTGCATCCGGCCTTATAGCTGAGACTGTCCGAGGAAATCCCGGCAATGACAGAGGCATTATGGACTTTTCGGAAATAATAGGCCAGAAAGAGGCGAAAAGAGGGATAGAGATCGCGGCTGCAGGAGGACACAATGTAATGCTTATAGGCCCTCCGGGCTCAGGAAAAAGTTCCATGGCAAAGGCTATGGCAGGGATTCTTCCTCCGATGACCGCAGCAGAATCCCTTCAGACAAGCAAGATTTATTCTGTAGCCGGAAAGGGCAATCCTGCCGAAGGGCTTATGAAGCAGCGCCCTTTCCGTTCTCCGCATTACAGTGTATCGTCAGCAGCGATGATAGGAGGCGGCTCAGACAACATCAGGCCGGGGGAAATTTCCCTCGCCCACAACGGAATCCTGTTTCTGGACGAATTCTGCGAAATACCGAAGAAAGTCCTGGAGGCTCTGCGCGCCCCGATGGAAGACCGCAAAGTGACAATTTCAAGACTCAGGGCAAAAATTGAATACCCGGCAGACTTCACGCTGGTTGCGGCAGCCAATCCCTGTCCGTGCGGCTATTATGGAGAGGGGGAACGATGTACCTGCACTCCTGCCAGACGGCTGACATATATGTCAAAGCTGTCCGGCCCGATAATGGACAGGATAGACATTCAGCTGTGGATACATCCCGTCGATGCAAAGAAACTTGTGGAACGGAAGAAGGAGGAGTCGAGTGCAGAGATTGCATCGAGGGTAAAGCGGGCAAGAGAAATACAAAAAGAGCGTTTTGCGGAAGACGGGATATTCTGCAATGCCGGAATGAACAGCCGGATGCTTGACAAATACTGCCCGCTGGATGCCGGATGCAAAAAGTTGACGGAAAAACTTATAGAGCACATGGGACTCTCGGCAAGGGCCTGTTCACGCATAATCAGGCTGGCACGGACAATCGCGGACATGGAAGGGGCGAAAGACATCGGCGAAAGGCATATCGCCGAGGCGGCAAGTTACCGATTCCTCGACAAAGCAGAAATCGGAATGTGATTTTTCCTTATCTTTGCCTCCGTAAGCCGGCAGTGTTCATCATGCAGGAATCAGCCGCCTAAAATTTTGACAACATGAAACACGAAATCACTATAAAAAACACGGAAGATCTGGACAGGGCCGCCCGGGAATTCATTTCAAAAATCGGAGACAGGACCTTAGTTGCGTTCTTCGCACCGATGGGGGCCGGCAAGACAACGTTCACAGCAGCCTTATGCAAGGCTCTCGGCGTAAAAGACTCCGTATGCTCCCCGACCTTCACAATAGTCAATGAGTATGAGAGGGGCAACGGCGAACCGATGTACCATTTTGATTTCTACAGGATCTGCAAACTGTCCGAGGCAATGGAAATCGGAATGGACGACTATCTGTACAGCGGCTGCCTGTGCATCATGGAATGGCCGGAAAATGTGGAGGAACTGCTTCCTGCGGAAACACTGAGAGTAAGCATCAGCGTAAACCCGGATATGTCACGCACCCTTTCGTGGTATGATTAGCGTTTTCTGCATATATTGACGCAATATATCCGTTTATATCAAGTTCCTGCACGGAACCGTCTTTCCACACGACAGGTCTGCCTCCTGTGACAGAAGACAGTCCCACATACAGTATTCCGTCCACAACAGCAAGAGGAGAACTGCCGGCCGGAACATATCCCTCCGGCACATCCGAGACTTCCCCGAAACGGGAAATCCTGGCAACCGCCCCTGCTGCAGCCGAATTCAGAAGGCAGCACAAATCATCCTGCCATGTACACAGTGAAGAAACGGTATATCCCGGACCGAACATTCTGTAAAGAACTCCGTTTGCCCATAATCCGCTCCACAGAGTGCGACCGTCTGATGTAAAAACGCCTTCAACGAACAGTTTTCCTGAAACTGGAACAAGGCGGCAGGCTAACATTGAGGCAGAACTCTGAAGGGCTATGGCCGACATTTTATCACCGCATACTGTCACCGGCACATTGATTCCGACCAAATCCGCTATGTAGCACACTTCCCCGTCATACAGAATCACATCCCATATTTTCTTCACGTCTTCCCGGACTGCCACCTGGGTCACATCGCCGTCGAGGAAATAATAATATCTACAGATGCTGCCCAAATCCGAAGCAATCTCCTCGCAGTAGGCAAAGCCGGTTCCATACGGTGTCTGCTGAAGATTGCCAAGAACATAGCCTGTCTCTCTTCTGAAAATAGGCTCACCGTTCTTCCGGTAACAAAATCCTGTGCCGCTTCTGTCCTGACCGAGCAAATAAAGGTCGTCACCGTCCTGCACCATGCCACAGATCATTTCCCGACCCTCATACCGGAACAACAGCTGCCCGTCCTTCTTTATCACTGTTTCACTGCCGGCAGACCAGTCCGTATAAAGATGACCGTCTATTATCCTGTGCATATCAGGCTCCCAACCTGTCTCATAGCTGTCACCGACCGGCACTTTCATCACAGGTATCATATCTGCAAACACCACAAGCGAGCATTTGACGCTCCCGGCCTGCATGTCCGCCCTCCAGTCATAACCTTCGGGATAATCAAAACCTGTAATGTAACATCGGGTTTTCCCGCTGTTTCCCGAATTTCCGGTCCCGGGAGCTATCCATACATTGTGTTTCCTGTCATCGGAAGTCCCTCCTATTTCTACAAGGCCGCACGAACAGACTGCGACGGCAAACAGCATCAAATCAACAAAGCGCATTTTCTTTTTTGCCTGCAAAGAAAAGCAAAGCGCATGAAAAAAGAAGTGACGGCCATCCCGCATAACCGGAATCCGTCACATTTTTCTTTTTCTTAAAATTATTTCTTTTTTTTGCTGTCTAAATTTATTGTGCGATTGTCAATTACGCGGATAGACGGCAAACAAAGCTGATCCTGAACCTGACATGGAAGCATATACGGCACCGCTGTCATAAAGGGAATTCTTAATAGCTTCCAGTTCGGGATGTTTTGCAAATACCGTCTTTTCAAAATCATTGACAAGAACGTCTTTCCACTGCTCCACAGGATATGCCAGCGCATCCCTGAGTGAAATTTCCGGCAGTTTGGGAACTATTCCGCGGTAAGCCTCCGCAGTGGAGACAGCTATGCCCTCCGGAACAAGAACCTTGACCTCATACAGGGCAGAAGCCTCGGGGGCAGCTCCCGTTTCGGCCCCGAATCCCATTTCATGAAGTTCAAAATGAGAAAGAATCTCTCCCCGCCCCTCCCCGACCATAGGAAGGTTGAATACAAAAAACGCACAGTCACTGCCAAGGACCGAGGCGTATTCCGCAAGTTTTTCTTCTGTAAGATTGAGTCCGAAAAGCGAATCGAGCATCTTAAGAGTAAAAGCGGCATCGGACGAACCGCCGCCCAGTCCGGCACCGGCCGGCGAAGTCTTTTCAAGAAAAATCTTTACAGGAGGCAGGCTGAATTCCCTGTCCAGCAGAAAATATGCTTTGGCACACAAATCTTTCAGAGGTTCCCAATCGACTCCCTGCTCCCTGGCTATGGTAATCATAAGCTTCCCGTCATCGGATATGGCCTGCACAAGTGAGGGCACAGCCCCAGTTTTGCAGGCACTGCCGTATCTGGCGGCAAGCGAGGCGGAAGTTCGGCTGTAATCGTCGCCAGAAATGATTTCCAAAGTGTCGCTGATGCCGAAATAAGGGACGAAAAGAGTTTCCAGATCATGAAAACCGTCCTCTCTCCTGCGGAGCACATTCAGCCCGAAATTTATCTTTACGTTAGGATGCGTTATCATAGTATTGTAAGCCTGGGGTCAGATGCACTTGACAACAGTTCTGACCGCATCTTCCAGTCCGGCTGTCTTCTGTTCCTGCAATTCATTGTCACTTATCGTCTCCAGAACAGGAGCAAGGAATGAAATCATCTGCAGGACTCTGGCGTCCTCAAGGCTGATGCCCCTCGAACGCATATAGAACTGTTCCTCATCATTGAGCCGTCCGATGGTTGCTCCATGCGAGCATTTGACATCGTCGGCATAAATCTCAAGCTGCGGCTTCGTGTTCACTTTAGCATAATCGGACAGAAGAATGTTGTGGTTCTCCTGATATGCCTCCGTCCTCTGCGCATCTTTCGCAACGATTATCTTGCCGTAGAAATCCACTGCGGAATGTCCTCCGGCTATCCCTTTAAAAAGCTGCCGGGAAGTGCATTCAGGAACATCATGCCTCATGTCAATCTGTATGTGTATTTTCTCGTCAAAACCGCAGACGTATGCACCGGAAATGACAGCCGAGGCTCCTCTGCCGGCAAGCACTACCTCAAGAGCCAGCCCGCAATCCTTGCCGGGCATCGACAAAATAACAAGCTCCAGCTTTGCATCCTGTCCGACTACAATTTTTTCCGGCAGGCAGTCATCCGAACCGGCAACATGGATTTTACGAAACGCCTGTCCGGCCGGTATATTCAGGACACCATGCGCATCCATAGCACTACAAGTTGTCATACCCTTTCTCCTCAATTGCCGCCACGAGTTCACGTCCGGCTGTCTTCACAATGCGTCCGTCCTTCAGTACGTGTACGACATCAGGCACGATATAGTCCAAAAGACGCTGGTAATGAGTAATCACGATTGCGGCTTTCTCCGGAGTATGCAGGACATTAACTCCGTTGGCAACAATGCGGAGAGCATCCACATCGAGACCGCTGTCGGTTTCGTCAAGTATCGCAAGCGTCGGGTCGAACATGGCCATTTGGAATATCTCATTGCGCTTTTTCTCTCCTCCGGAAAAACCGACGTTGACCTCTCTTTTCGCAAACTCCGGCTTCATCTGCACAAACTCCATTTTCTCGCGCATCATCTTCAGAAAATCTCCTGCTTTAAGAGGTTCAAGCCCTTTTCCCTTGCGGTGAGAGTTTACAGCGGTCTTCATGAAATTAGTTATCGTGACTCCGGGTATTTCGACAGGATACTGAAAAGACAGGAAAAGTCCTGCCCAGGAGCGCTCCTCCGGAGACATGGCAAGAAGGTCTCGTCCCATAAATTCGACAGAACCGTCGATGACTGTGAATTGCGGCTTTCCGGCAAGAACGGCGGACAGGGTGCTTTTGCCTGCTCCGTTAGGACCCATTACGGCGTGTATCTCCCCCTTGCGGATAGTAAGATCGACGCCTTTGAGGATTTCTTTTCCTTCAATGCCGGCCTTCAGGCCCTCTACTTTCAATAATATATCGTTCATCGTTCACACAAATTTCGCAAATATTAAATTACTTTAAGGCTCGTGCGGTTTGCGAAACGCACTCACACAAGTTTATTCTATTCCGAGCGGCCGTAAAGTCTGTACCAGTGGTATAGCGAAACTATTCCGTTTACAAGGTAAAGTCCGCATACGACAGGCATGAAAATATGTCCCACGGAAATATGCAGAATCATCTGGGTTATATTGACAAGAAGCCAGGCAATCCAGCAGTCCCATTTCTTCATGGCGGAAAGGAACTGCGCAACCAGAATCAGCACAGTCACGCATGCGTCCAGATACGGTATCGGATCAGACGGGAAGACCCCGACAAACCACCTGTTCCCGAGCAGACTCAAAAGCCGTCCCCACACACCTGCCAGCACAAAGACAGAAACAGCGGCAAAGAGACGCTGAGGCCAGGTCAGCATACTTACTTTCAACGCCTTATGGTCTTTCGCACTTTCCTCGTTCTTCTTCGGATGCGTCCAGCGGTAATGTCCCAAAACATTGATGCCCAGCGAAATCGGCTGCAACAGCAGGCTTGCATACAGATTCTTGTTCCAGAACATCAGAAACAGCAGGAAGGTATATAAATATCCTACCCAGAAATTATATTTACTGTTGCGGCCCGCCAGGAATACGCAAGTCAGGCCCACAACAGAGGTCAGCAGGTCAATCAGCAGCACCGGAGTGTCTCCTCCGACAGTAAACAAGGTATAATTCAATATATTGTACATTCTTTTATCATTTTACACAAACAAACGCTAACCGACAGAACCTTCAAGCGAAAGCGAAAGGAGTTTCTGCGCCTCGACTGCAAATTCCATAGGAAGTTTCGAAAGCACCTCGCGGGCATAGCCGTTCACAATCAGGCCTACCGCCTCTTCCTGTCCGATTCCCCTCTGGTTACAGTAGAACAGTTGGTCTTCACTTATCTTCGATGTTGTGGCCTCATGTTCTACGACGGCGGTCTTATTCGCATTTTCTATATAAGGAAAGGTATGCGCTCCGCACTTGCTGCCGATCAGAAGACTGTCACACTGGGAGTAATTGCGGGCATTGTCTGCCCCGGGAAGCATTCTGACAAGTCCTCGGTAGCTGTTCTGGCTGTATCCTGCGGAAATTCCTTTGCTGATGATTCTGCTGCGTGTATTCTTTCCTATATGTATCATCTTGGTTCCGGTATCCGCCTGCTGATAATTGTTCGTAACAGCAACAGAATAGAACTCGGAGGATGAATTGTCACCCTTGAGTATAGTTGAAGGATATTTCCACGTAATGGCAGAACCTGTCTCAACCTGCGTCCATGACAGATGGCTGCCTGAACCTTTGCAGATTCCCCTTTTCGTGACAAAGTTAAATATGCCTCCCTTGCCATTGGCATCTCCAGGATACCAGTTCTGTACGGTGGAATACTTGACCTCGGCATCTTTCTCGACAACGATCTCGACAACAGCCGCATGAAGCTGGTTTTCGTCACGCATAGGAGCGGTGCATCCCTCCATATAGCTCACATACGACCCTTCGTCCGCCACGATAAGCGTCCTCTCGAACTGCCCCGTGCCTTTTGCATTTATGCGGAAATAGCTCGACAGCTCCATCGGACAGCGCACTCCTTTCGGTATGTAGCAGAACGAGCCGTCGCTGAAAACCGCAGAATTGAGAGCTGCATAGAAATTGTCTCCGACAGGAACGACTGAAGCGAGATATTTGCGCACAAGCTCCGGATATTCCTTTACAGCTTCTGAAAATGAGCAGAAAACAATCCCTTTCTCAGCAAGAGCCGCCCTGAATGTCGTTGTCACTGACACCGAATCGAACACGGCATCCACTGCAACACCTGCAAGCGCGGCCCTCTCGTGAAGCGGAATTCCGAGCTTGTCGAAAGTCTTTTCCAGTTCAGGGTCTATCTTGTCAGGACGGACGCTGTCTTTCTTTGGCGCGGCATAATATATTATATCCTGAAAGTCAATCTCAGGAATATCAAGATGCGCCCAAGTCGGAAGTTTCATCTTCTGCCACTTCCGGAATGCCTCAAGACGAAACTCAAGCAGCCACTCCGGCTCGTCTTTTTTGGCAGAAATAAGACGTATCACATCTTCATTGATGCCTTTGGGAATAAACTCCTGCTCAAGCTCAGTAACAAAGCCATGCTCATATTCTTTATCCGCCAGACCGTCAAATATCTTTTTATCACCACTCATAATGCCTCTTTGGGTAACGGCCGAACCTTAAAAGGAAAGGCCAGACAACAACCTGTATCTACTCAATTGCGGGCCTTTAAAAGCCCAATTTGCAAAGATACAGGTTTTTGTTGATTATACTTGCCGCAAACCGACAAATAGTGTTCAAAGAGGCAGACAAGAATGCCCCGTCTATCTGTCCAGAATGGAAACTATCTGATAATAGCTTTTCCCTTCGGCATCTCTCTCCCCGTACTTCTCCGTTCCGGAACTGTTTATCCTGTCCATTATACCCGGATTGTCATATCCGAACAATGAAGGCAGCACATTGTCATATCTGCCGGGTGCTGCAGAATGCGACTCCTTTCTGTTTGCCGGGAAAAAGGTATAATCAAGCCCGGGGTAGCCTATTACGCGATACAGCATATTGTTTATGCCACGTCTTGAATATTTCCCGTCGCCCGGAACATATCTCTCACAAGACAGTCGCATGGAGTTTCCGTTACGGCTCTTCCGGATATTGGACACTATGATTTTGCCGTTGTCCTCTGCTGCCTTGAAACCGATTACACCGGATGAGGTTCTGGCGCATCCTGTATCTGTTCCCTCCCGGACCGCCCCGTCAGAAGTACCGGACATCAGGTCGGAATACACGGCATCATACATGCCGGTATAATCCGTGCCTATCTGTGCGGAAGGCGACATCATGTCGCTGAACTTGTCAGTAGATCTGTAAGGTACGGCAAACACAAGACTCATATCATAGTACACCCACCTGTTGAATTCCGAATAATAATCCCCAATGCCTATTTCAGTGAAAATATTGTCTTTGCTCCGGAGCTGCCGATCCATGAGAGGCAAAGAATAATAAGCCCCCTCTGTATAGGTGTCCTTGCGCATATCTCCGATACACTCGTAATAAGCGAAAAGAGGATAAAGCCCGCACGGGACTGTACCGGTTCTTGGAAGCGTACCGTCCGGACTTGCAAACCGGAACGGATAATACTGCTGGAGATAGCCGTTTATCACATAGCCTGCTCCTGATGTGCCTCCTCCGTTAGGCTTCTGAAATTCAAATGCACCTTCCGTGCGTTTCCATGCAAGCTGCCCGTAGACATAGAACTCAATGTATCCCTGAATTATTCCTATTACCTCCCTTGAATGTTTGTTCATATAATGGAATCTGACATATTTTTTCCCTGCCGTATGGGTAAACATGTCAAAATCCGCTTCAGAACGCCCCAATTCCTTGTCATACTCGTATTTTCCGCTGACCATATCCTGAATCTTGTGGTAATAGACAGGCCAGAAACGGATTTGAGCATTGCCGTTGGTCATGGTGTACCGCATCCACGTCCCATGGAGAGCATAGCCTGTAGTATACATACGGGTTACTCCGGGATATGTCTGATTTGTAATGCCTTCGACACTTACCGATGACACAGGAAGAACGGACAGGGCAATCTTGTTGCCGATAAAAATATCCCTGGTGTCAAACTCATAGTTTTCCGGATTTGAACAATAGGAGTCATTGCCGCTGTATGAAATGCCGTTTTCGGCACAGAACTGCTTCCTCAGCGGTCTGTATGTAAGCAAGCCATAGTCATCTATCCGCCCGAATCTCGTATTCCGGTCTTCGGCAACAGGGAAAACAAGCATCACGTCAAATCCGGGAAAAGCATCGCCGGCACAGTTGCAGAAATTGAAATTTACCGGGAAACGGCTTCCGTCATGTTGCAGCATGCTGTTTTCCACATGGGATACATAAACATCCATATTTTTGCCGTCCGGTTTCACATCGACACTGACATACGGTGAAACCGGCTCAGGCACATCCGCGACAGGAGTAAGAAACTCCACAACGGCATCGTCATCCATATTGGGCAAGGCATTCCCGCTTTCGTCCGTAATGGAATAAGAAACATTCGCCTCATTGCCCACGACATCCAGCCTGTATACAGAAGTCGTATTTTTCACAACCAGACACGGACGTCCGACATTCAGGACGACCTCCGAAAGCTGCCCTCCGTCTTTATTCGCAAAAGTAATCACAGACCTGCCCTGGCGGCAGGCTATAACTTTAAATTCTGTACCGTCGTCATTCAAAGGGACAAGTCTCACCACATCACCGGATTCGGATTCATTTGACTTCGACTCAGACTTGACATAGCTTACAGGCAGCATCTCTTCCGGAACGTCTTTTACGGAAAGAGTACCGTACTGTCCTACATAAGACGGTATTATGTCCCATTTGAAGCTCATGGGCCACTCCACGTGATCCATGACGACAATGTTGGATACCGCCTTTCTGCGACCGTCGTATGTCTGTGCAGATATTGAATAGGTTCCCGTTTTTGCCGTTGCAGGAATATCGAATTCAACAATATGACGCTTCATACCGGGATTCCCCGGACTTGTTCCTATGCCGTATTCCACAGAAGACGCTGCTCCTTTTTCGACAAGTCCGGCAACATCACCGCAATAATCCCAATCCACCTTGTAAAATTCTGTCTGTGAAGAAGCACTGGTACCGGCGGCCATACGGTGATAAGTGACATAAACCCTGTTCTTGCCTCCTGTAAAGAAATAATAAGTCGGTATTCCTCCGACAACCTCTCTGGCATCCGTAAAAGCCAGAGTCCGCATATCATTTCCAGTGAAATCCACCTTCCAGGACAACCGTGTCATATTGTCATAATCCGGCAGAAGCGTTATGTCATAAACGGAATTTCTGCATATATCGAAATTGGACACATTGTCCTTGCCGATGAAGAATCTGTATTTTACATTCCCCACAAGGCCCTTAACAGGATAGGTGCTTGTCGCTCCTACTTCCATATAAGTACATCTGCGTGAAAAGTCATTCTCGCCGAACACAAGATTCTCCGCACTTTTCTGCCACGGATCATCGTTTTCAGGAAGAAGCGTCCCCATCATATTTTCCGGAACATAAAATTCCGCTGTAAACGAATCACTTCCGGACTGTTCCGGGTAAGTGCCGAAACTGCCTTGATAATCAGATTCTCCGGCCACATCGGACACAGCCGCCGCAAAACTCTCACCGAACGGAAACAAGAGCGTATTTGCATTGCGCACATAGATATCCCGGAGAAAAAAGGCATTGCTCCCGTTCGCCGGATTTACAAAGGTGTCATTTTTCCTTACGGAAACGCGGACTTTTGCGAACAGCCGTTCAAGCATGACACAGACCGCCGCATTGCCGTTCCACTCAATTTTCGCACACATCGGTATGCCTTTGACAGAAAGTGCGGTGAAATCGTCCACTCTGTACGAGAGTCCGCATACGGCATCTTCACTCTCCGGAAAACAGGTTGACATATCACCCATGTTCGCAGTAAAATAGAATGTCTTCACATTCTTCGGAACTTCCAGAACTGCAAAGGATACATTGTCCAGATGCCAGGTGCCGAGTCTTTCTCCGTCATATGCGGCAACAGTAATGTCCGTCACGAGATTTTCCGCCATGCCTTCCGCCAGCAGTACAGATTTTGTGCGGGGCGATGCCGCCGAAAACGTCATTTCCACAAGGATATTGTCTCCGGTGCTTCCGTCCTCTGCGCCCGGCTGTCCTTCCTGCCCGAAAGTTCCGCATCCCGACAAACCGCATACAGCTAAAGCCGCTATCAGAATATATCTTTCCATATATATAATTTTAATTGATTTTCAGCTAAAAGTTCCCGTATCTCACGACAGGAGAACCTTATGTCATTAACACGAAAAGCAGGGCAAATATGACTGAAGAACGAAGAAATATGTTTAAAAAAGAGAAAAAGACTTTTAAAAAAGAGAAATATGCCCCGCAATCGTTAAAAATAAATTTTAACATTGCAGGGCATATAGACCTCCAATTGCCTTTTCGGCCACTTTACAGCAATTTGCCTAATGAATCCATACAGTAAGGCCGGCCATTACAATCGAAACCATGCTCATCAATTTTATAAGTATGTTCAGTGACGGTCCTGACGTATCTTTGAACGGGTCTCCTACAGTGTCTCCGGTCACAGTTGCCTTATGAGCCTCGGAATTCTTGCCACCGAGATTGCCTTCCTCCACATATTTTTTTGCATTGTCCCAGGCACCTCCGGAATTAGCCATGAAAACAGCGAGCACAAAACCGCTGCCAAGCCCTCCGACAAGAAGTCCCATGACTCCGGCAACTCCGAGAACCATACCGACAAGTACAGGAACGATGATGGCAATCAGAGACGGAACAAGCATTTCGCGCTGCGCACCCTTTGTGGAGATTTCCACGCAGCGGGCATAATCCGGTACAGCTTCCTTTGTAAGTATACCCTTAATTTCACGGAACTGCCGGCGCACCTCAGTAACCATACTTTGCGCTGCACGGCCGACAGCATTCATTGTAAGTCCGCAGAAAAGGAAGGACATCATTGCACCGATAAAGACTCCGACAAGCACGAGTGGATTCATCAAATCCACATGATAATATGACATGATGTCCGGAATCGTCGCATTGGAGGCATCCACAAGCTCGCCGGACAAGCCGACAATCTGTTTGCCGATGTGGGACAGGCCGATCTTTATTTCCTCAATATATGAAGCCAGAAGCGCCAGACCGGTAAGAGCGGCAGAGCCGATTGCAAAGCCTTTGCCCGTTGCTGCCGTAGTATTTCCGAGAGCATCGAGAACATCGGTACGTTTGCGCACCTCAGGATCGAGTTCGCTCATCTGCGCGTTTCCGCCGGCATTGTCGGCAATCGGGCCGTATGCATCAGTCGCAAGGGTTATTCCGAGTGTAGAAAGCATACCCACGGCAGCAATTCCGATTCCGTAAAGTCCAAGGCTGAGACTCCTGGCGGAGAATGAAAGGTCAAACCCGTTTGCACAGAGATATGCAAGAAGTATGGCCACTGCAATCGTCACTACAGGAATGGCGGTAGAAAGCATTCCGAGACCGACACCTGAGATAATCACGGTCGCAGGTCCTGTTTCCGCGCTTTCGGCCAGTTTCTGAGTCGGGCGGTAAGAATGCGATGTGTAATATTCGGTAGACTGTCCTATTATTACGCCGGCGACAAGCCCGACAACCACAGAGAATGATACCTGCCACCAGTTCTCCATGCCGAGAAGCCACATTATAAGGAAAGTCGCACCGGCTATAAGCAAAGAGCTGACATTTGTTCCCAGACTGAGAGATTTGAGAAGCTGTTTCATTCCGGCGCCCTCTTTTGTGCGGACAAGATATATGCCGATAATTGAAAGCACGACTCCGACGGCAGCAATGAGCATCGGAGCGAAAATCGCTTTGAGCTGCAACCCCGTCCCGTCCATATAATATGCAGAAGCCCCGAGAGCGCAGGTCGCCAGGATAGAGCCGCAATATGATTCATACAGGTCTGCACCCATACCGGCGACATCACCAACGTTGTCACCAACGTTGTCGGCGATCGTGGCAGGGTTGCGCGGATCATCCTCAGGTATTCCGGCCTCGACTTTTCCGACCAGATCAGCTCCGACATCTGCAGCCTTGGTATAAATGCCTCCTCCGACTCGCGCAAAAAGCGCCTGGGTAGACGCACCCATACCGAAAGTAAGCATTGTCGTCGTTATTATCACAAGGTTCCGGGGGCTGTCGGCAGGGTAGAAACCGGATAATATCATCCACCAAATGGCAATGTCGAGAAGTCCCAGACCAACAACGGTCAGTCCCATTACTGCACCGCTGCGGAAAGCCACCTTAAGACCGGAATTGAGGGAACGCATTGCGGCATTGGCAGTTCTTGCGGATGCATATGTGGCAGTCTTCATTCCCACAAAACCTGCAAGGCCCGAAAAGAAGCCTCCGGTAAGGAAAGCGAACGGTACCCACGGATTCTGTACGTGAAAGACATAGGCCAATACAGCGAAGAAAACCGCAAGAATGACAAACACGATTGTCACGACTTTGTATTGCTGCTTAAGATAAGCCATAGCGCCTTCCCTTACGAATTTCGCGATTTCTTTCATGGTTACATTGCCCTCGCTTTCTTTCATCATTTGCCGGAAAAACAGACAGGCAAACAGCAGAGCCACAATTGCGGCTGCCGGCACAAAATAGAACAGATTAGTCATAGTGTTATTATTTATTATGTATTTCCCCGCACATACCGGGAGCCTTGGCTTTAAGCTCAGACAACAAAATTATTTATTTTTTCAAGAAAAACAAGGCGATCAGACTATATTTTAAAAGAAATACGCGCCTTATTTTAACAAACATTAAAAACATTTATTTGCCGGAAGAAATTTTTGTTATATTTGCAATAATCCGGATTTTGGTCATCAGCCGGCACAGTCTGAATATACATCAGATCAAGAGTCCGAGGGAACTTTCTTCATAAAAACAAAGGGTGTCCCAAATATATTGGAACACCTCTTTATTTTGTGCAGCCACAGCTGCTGTAAAGTCTGATTACTCAGCTGCCGGAGCCTCTGCAGCAGGAGCAGCCTCAGCAGTCTTTTTGGAACTGCGGCGGGTTGTCTTCTTCGCAGCCTTAGGAGCAGCGGAAGCAAGAGCTGCTTCATTGAAGTCAACAAACTCGATAAGAGCCATGTCTGCTCCATCACCAAGACGGAAACCGGTCTTCAGAACACGTGTATATCCGCCAGGACGCTCAGCGACCTTAGGGGCGATTGTACGGAAGAGCTCCGTAACAGCCTCCTTGTTCTTGAGATAGCTGAACACGATACGACGTGAATGAGTCGAATCGTTTTTTGACTTGGTTACAAGCGGTTCAACATAAACCTGCAGAGCCTTGGCCTTGGCAACCGTAGTCACGATTCTCTTGTGGAGAATAAGAGAGGTAGCCATATTGGCAAGGAGAGCTTTACGATGACCACTCTTACGGCCAAGGTGGTTGATTGCTTTATTGTGCCTCATATTGCTTAAACGTTCTTTTTCTTAGGTTCAATATTATACTTGGTGACATCCATTCCGAATGAAAGCTTCATCTTCTCCACAAGAAGATCTATTTCATTGAGTGATTTGCGTCCGAAGTTCCTGAATTTCATAAGCTCAGCCCTTGAATAGGAAACCAGGTCGGCAAATGTGTCAATGTCCGCAGCTTTCAGACAGTTATAGGCCCTTACGGAAAGTCCCATGTCGGAAAGTTTGGTAAGGAGAAGATGTCTCAGGTGGAGTGACTCTTCGTCAAGTTCCTTTGATTCAGACTCGATAGAGCTTTCGAGAGAAAGTTTCTTGTCATCAGTAAAGAGCTTGAAGTGATAAATCAGGATGTTTGCAGCCTCTTGAAGAGCTATGTTAGGAGTAATGGAACCGTCGGTCACAATCTCCAGATTGAGCTTTTCATAGTCGGTCTTCTGCTCTACACGCCAGTTCTCTACAGTCCAGTTAACGTTCTTGATCGGAGTATAGATGGCATCTACCGGAATGGTGCCGATAGGAGCATCCATGTCCCTGTTTTCATCAGCAGGCACGAAACCGCGTCCCTTGCCTACAACCAGAGTCATCTCGATCTTCACAGCCGGCTCAAGAGAGCAGATGTGCAGTTCAGGGTTAAGCACCTTGAAAGAAGACAATCCTTTTGAGATATCCTCCGCGGTAAACTCCTGCTTGCCGCTGATTACGATATTTGCCACCTCTGAGTCTACAGTCTCCACCATTCTCTTGAAGCGAACCTGCTTGAGATTGAGAATGATGTCCTGCATACCCTCGATCACGCCGGGGATAGGAGCGAACTCCTGGTCTACACCGGAAACCTTGACCGATGTGATAGCAAAACCTTCCAGAGAAGACAATAAGATACGACGGAGTGCGTTGCCGATAGTCTGTCCGTATCCAGGCTCCAAAGGCCTGAACTCGAAACGTCCTACGGTATCGGTTCCTTCGAGCATTATCACCTTGTCCGGTTTCTGAAATGCCAAGATTGCCATATTAATTCTTTTTTACGGTGTTAATCATTACTTAGAATACAACTCGACGATAAGCTGCTCGTTGATGTTCTCAGGAATCTCTGCCCTTACCGGAACATTGAGATACTTGCCTGTGAGAGCCTTTGCATCAAATTCTATCCATGAGTACCTGGCTGCTGATGCCACGCTGTTCGTGATAACCTCAAGGCTCTTTGACCTCTCCCTTACGGCAACAACGTCACCCGGCTTTACAAGAGCAGAAGGGATGTTGCAGACTACACCGTTGAGAGTGATATGGGCATGAGAAACGAGCTGACGGGCAGCGGCTCTTGTAGGAGCGATTCCCATACGGTACACGATGTTGTCCAGACGCGACTCAAGAAGAATCACAAGGTTCTCACCTTTCTGTCCCTTCATGCGTGAGGCTTTCTCATAGAGGTTGCGGAACTGTCTTTCAAGAAGACCGTAAGTGTATTTTACTTTCTGTTTCTCCTTGAGCTGAATACCGTACTCCGATTTCTTTTTGCGCTTGCTTGCCAAGCCGTGCTGTCCCGGAGGATAATTCCTTTTCTCAAAGTCCTTGTCTGTTCCGAAAATCGGCTCGCCGAACTTACGTGCGATCTTTGTGCTTGGTCCAGTATATCTTGCCATAGTAATTTATCCTTTAAATGTTACAAAATTAAACTTTACGACGGCCTTTTGGTCTACAGCCATTGTGTGGCATAGGAGTAACGTCGATAATCTCTGTAACCTCGATACCTGCACCATGGATAGTCCTGATTGCAGACTCACGTCCTGCACCCGGTCCTTTCACATACGCCTTTACCTTGCGAAGTCCAAGGTCATAAGCAGTCTTTGCAGCATCCTCTGCCGCAACCTGGGCTGCATAAGGAGTATTCTTCTTTGACCCCCTGAAACCGCTCTTACCTGCAGACGACCAGCTGATTGCCTGACCGACACTGTTTGTAAGGGTTACGATAACATTATTGAAGGTTGATGAAATATGGGCCTCGCCATAAGCTTCAACCTTAACAACTCTTTTCTTGGTTGATGTTGTTTTCTTTGCCATAATTCATCTCAATTATTTAGTTGCTTTCTTCTTGTTTGCAACAGTTTTCTTCTTACCCTTTCTTGTACGGGCATTGTTCTTGGTGCTCTGTCCGCGTACCGGAAGACCGATACGATGGCGGATTCCTCTGTAGCAACCGATATCCATCAGACGCTTGATGTTCATCTGGATAGTAGAGCGAAGCTCACCCTCGATCTTGTACTCGTTAGCAATTACGCTACGGATACCGGAAATCTGCTCGTCGTTCCACTCGCCAACCTTTGTATCGAAATCAATGTCGAGCTGCGAAAGAATTTTTCTTGCAGAACTGCGACCGATACCGAAGATATAGGTAAGACCTATTTCTCCCCTTTTGTTGTTAGGTAAATCAACACCGGCTATTCTTGCCATAATTATCTTAACTTAATTTGTTTATACAACTAAAAAATTATCCCTGGCGCATCTTGAATTTAGGATTCTTTTTGCAGATCACATAGAGACGTCCTTTACGCTTCACGATCTTGCAATCTTCGCTGCGCTTCTTGATGGATGCTTTTACTTTCATTTTCTTAAAGTTTTAATAATAAATGCTGCATTTCGGCATAATCGGAACAAATTCCGCATCTGCACTCAATTTGCAATTATTTTATTTGTATCTGAAAGAAATTCTTCCTTTTGATAAATCATAAGGTGACATCTCAACTTTAACCCTGTCCCCAGGCAGGATCTTGATATAATTCATCCTCATCTTGCCTGAGATGTGAGCAATGATGACGTGACCGTTCTCGAGTTCAACTTTGAACATCGCGTTTGGCAGAGTTTCGATTATAACCCCTTCCTGTTCAATTGCTGATTGTTTTGGCATCGATAATCACTTTAAAATTTAACATCTTTCTCAATAAAGTCAAAGGTAGACAATAATTCCGCCCGGCCTTTTCTGACAGCAACCGTAAGTTCGAAGTGCGCTGATTTGCGGTGATCCGCCGTGTGTACTGCCCAACCGTTTCCAGCTAAATACACATCTTTGGCCCCGGCATTGATCATCGGCTCGATACATATAGTCATCCCGTCGACAAGCCTGATGCCCTGCCCCTTCCTGCCGTAGTTCGGCACGCCCGGGCTTTCGTGCATCTTCTTTCCGATTCCGTGTCCCTCAAGTTCGCGTACAACGGAGAACCCGAATGACTCAGCATACGTTTGCACCGCGTGTCCAATATCGCCCATCCTGTTACCGGCAACCGCAGCGGCAATGCCCCTGTACAGAGACTCTTTGGTCACGTCAAGAAGACGGCGGGTATCGGCATCAACCTCCCCTACAGGAAAAGTATAGGCCGAATCCCCGTTGTACCCCTTATAAAACGTACCGCAGTCAACCGAAACAATGTCACCGTCACGAAGCACGTAGTCCGAAGGAAAACCGTGGACCACCACATCATTAACGGAAATGCAAAGCGCCGCAGGAAAACCGTCATAACCCAAGAAGCTCGGAATAGCCCCGTTGTCACGGATAAAGGTCTCAGCCACCCTATTCAACTCAAGAGTTGTCACACCAGGGGCGACGATTTTACCGACCTCAGCCAATGTCCTGGAAACGAGAATCCCGTTCTCACGCATCAGCGCTATTTCTTCTTCTGTCTTTGGTCTTATCATCTTCAATGAACTCTATATTGAGAATTACATTCCGGAACGTCCTTTCAGGCGACCGGTTTTCATCAGTCCGTCATAGTGACGCATAAGAAGGTGGCTTTCAATCTGCTGAAGAGTATCAAGCACGACGCCGACGAGAATCAGGAGGGAAGTACCTCCGTAGAAGCTCGCAAACTGGTTATTCACACCGCAACGCATTGCGACTGCAGGGAGAATGGCGATGAGCGCAAGGAAAACGGAACCGGGAAGAGTTACCCTTGACATGACAGAGTCAATGAACTCGACCGTCTTCTTTCCAGGCTTGACTCCAGGAATGAATCCGCCGTTCTTTCTCATATCATCCGCCATCATCGTAGGATTGATTGTAACGGCGGTATAGAAATATGTGAAAAGTACAACAAGGACTGCGAATACAAGGTTATACCAGATACCGGTATAGTTACCCATTACCGCAGCAAAGCCCTGTGTGGCCTCGAATTTCGAGAATATCATAGGGAAGAGCATGAGAGCCTGTGCAAAGATGATAGGCATCACACCTGCGGCATTTATCTTCAACGGAATGTACTGGCGGACTCCGCCGTACTGTTTGTTTCCGACAACCCTCTTCGCGTACTGTACAGGAACTTTCCTGACAGCCTGCACGAGAGCAATGGCAGCAACAAATACAAAGAACAGAATCAGAAGCTCCACGATAAGAAGAAGAGGGCCTCCGACACCGTTACCGTTGAATTTGGACATAATCTCGGCCGTAAGGGCATAAGGAAGTCTCGCAATGATTCCGACCATAATGATCAGTGAGATTCCGTTGCCGATACCACGGTCGGTAATACGTTCTCCGAGCCACATCACGAACATTGTTCCTCCGAGGAGAATCACTGTGGAAACAAGATTGAACCAGAATGGACTCCAGCCGAGCTGGTGTATTGCCATGAAAGCGCCTTCTGGAATCTGGCTGTGAATTGTAGCCATGTAAGCCGGACCCTGGATGCAGATGATACCGATGGTAAGATACCTCGTGTACTGATTCATCTTGCGGCGTCCGCTTTCGCCCTCCATCTGAAGTTTTCTGAAGTAAGGGACGAAAAGACCAAGAAGCTGGATTACGATTGATGCCGAGATATACGGCATCACTCCCAGCGCGAAGATGGAGGCACTTCCGAATGCACCGCCGGAGAACATATTCAAAAGACCCATAAGGCCCTCTGACGCGTTCTGGGCAAGATCCGAATTCGCAATCATTGCTGAATCTATGCCCGGAAGCACGATAAAGCTTCCGAGGCGATAGACGAGCAGCAGGAGAAGCGTATAGCCGATTCTCGTGCGAAGTTCCTCAATCTTGAAGATGTTCTTGATTGTCTGGATAAGTTTTTTCATCTTTTTCAGATTATTGTTGCAGTACCTCCGGCAGCCTCAATCTTTGCGATTGCAGACTTGGAGAAGGCATTTGCAGATACTTCCAATTTTGCAGTAAGTTCACCGTTTCCAAGAATCTTGACAAGATCATTCTTGCCGGCGAAACCGGCCTGCCTGAGAGTCTCGACATTGATGGCCGAAACATTTGCAGCCTCTGCAAGAGCCTGGAGGACAGAAAGGTTGATTCCTTTGTACTCCACGCGGTTAGGATTTGTGAATCCGAACTTAGGAAGCCTTCTCTGAATAGGCATCTGACCTCCCTCGAAGCCGATTTTGCGAGAATAGCCGGAACGGGCCTGGGCACCTTTGTGACCACGGGTAGAAGTTCCGCCGTGACCTGAGCCCTCACCGCGTCCGATTCTCTTCTCTCTGCCTTTAGAGCCTGCGGCAGGTGTCAAATTATGTAATTTCATCTGTCTGTCCTCCTAATTTAAATTTCCTCAACGATTACAAGATGACGAACTTTCTCTACCATACCTTTGGTAACCGGAGTAAGTTCCACCTCTACAGTCTGATGCAATCTGTGAATACCGAGAGACTGGAGATTTGCAATCTGCCTCTTGGTCGCACCGTTCTTGCTCTTTATCTGAGTGATTTTAAGTTTTGCCATTTTTCTGCCCTCCTTTAACCTTTGAATACCCTGCTCATAGGAATACCGCGAAGTCCGGCTACGGTGTAGGCATCCCTCATCTCAACCAAAGCGGCAACTGTTGCCTTCACAAGGTTGTGAGGGTTTGACGAACCCTTTGATTTTGCAAGCACGTTCTGCACTCCGACAGACTCGAAAACTGCACGCATGGCACCACCGGCCTTAACTCCGGTACCGGGTGCGGCAGGTTTCATGAATACCCTTGCTCCTCCGAACTTAGCCTCCTGCTCATGAGGAATAGTCTTGTTGAGCACCGGAACCTTGACAAGGTTCTTCTTTGCGTCCTCTATTCCCTTCGATATTGCAGTAGTGACCTCATTGGCTTTTCCAAGACCATAACCTACAACGCCGTTCTCGTCACCAACTACAACGATGGCTGCAAAGCTGAAGTGACGACCACCCTTAGTAACCTTGGTCACTCTCTGGATGGCTACCAATCTGTCCTTAAGCTCAAGGTCAGATGTCTTTACTTTTTTAACATTTGTATTTGCCATAGTCTCTTAGAAAATTAAGCCGCCTTCACGGGCAGCGTCGGCCAAACTTTTAACTCTACCATGATACAGGTAACCTCCACGGTCGAATGAGATAGTGGTGATACCCTTTGCGAGAGCACGCTCGGCAATCGCCTTTCCGACGATGGCTGCGGCCTCTACGCCAGTCTTGCCCTTGCACTCTGCGGCAAGCGCCTTGTCATTTGAAGCTGCAGCGCAAAGAGTAGCGCCCTTCAAATCGTCAACAACCTGTACGTAAATCTGTTTGTTGCTTCTGAAAACAACCATTCTCGGCCTTTCAGCAGTACCATTAACGACTTTGCGGATACGGTAGTGAACTCTTTTTCTTCTTTCAATTTTATTCAATGCCATAACTTAGTCCTCCTATTATTTAGCACCTGCTGACTTGCCGGCCTTGCGACGAAGCTGCTCGCCGACGAACTTGATACCCTTACCCTTATATGGCTCTGGCTTACGGAGCGTACGTATCTTCGCAGCGACCTGGCCGATAAGCTGCTTGTCCGAACTCTTGAGGCAGAGGACAGGATTCTGTCCCTTCTTCACAGGCTCGGCCTCGGCCTTGACCTCGGCAGGGAGCATGATCTGCACCTCGTGCGAGAAACCGAGAGACATGATGAGCAGCTGGCCCTGGACTTCGACACGATAACCCACACCGACGAGTTCCTGACGAATGGTATAACCCTCTGACACTCCGACAACCATATTGTGGATCAAAGCACGGTAAAGACCGTGAAGCGAACGGTGGCGCGGAAGATCGGTCGGACGGGTCAATTTGATTTCTGTTCCCTCTATTGAAACGGTGATGTCAGCGTCAACTTTCTGGCTGAGCTCGCCGAGAGGTCCTTTAACCTTGACAACGTTGCCGGGAAGAACCTCGACGGTCACTCCGGCAGGAAGGTGTACAGGCAATTTACCAATTCTTGACATTATAAGTTCCTTTATGATTAATATACATAACATATAACCTCACCACCTACATTGAGGTCTCTTGCCTCTTTGTCAGTGATGACGCCCTTTGAAGTCGAAAGGATTGCGATTCCGAGTCCGTTGAGGACGCGCGGCATGTTCTCGACATCAGAGTACTTCCTGAGACCCGGCTTTGAGATGCGGACAATCTTCTTGATTGCTGCGGTCTTGGTCTGAGGATGATACTTCAGAGCGATTTTGATTGTGTTGTACGGAGTTCCGTCAACTACCTTGTAGCTGAGGATGTAGCCCTTCTCACAAAGAATCTTGGTGAGGGCGAGCTTCATCTTTGAAGACGGAATCTCCACGATCTTTTTTCCTGCAAGGTAAGCATTACGAATCCTTGTAAGGAAGTCTGCAATTGGATCAGTCATTTTACTTTTGTTTTTTACAGAAACCGACGCATCGGATGCGCCCGATATCCAAATTGTTTATAATTGATTATTGCCGCCAGAGGCGGATATTTTCAGGTTAAATGTTACCAGCTTGCCTTCTTGACACCAGGAATGAGGCCGTTGCTTGCCATCTCACGGAACTGGATACGGCTTATGCCGAACATACGCATATATCCTTTTGGACGTCCGGTGAGAGAACAGCGGTTGTGCATACGGCAAGGTGCCGAGTTCTTAGGGAGCTTGTCAAGAGCTGCCCAGTCTCCGGCCTCCTTGAGAGCCTGCCTCTTTGCGGCGTATTTAGCAACCAATTTCGCGCGTTTTACTTCGCGGGCTTTCATTGATTCTTTTGCCATGTCGTTCTCCTTTAATTAGTTGTTATGTTTCTTGAAAGGCAGTCCGAATGCCTTGAGAAGCGCGTATGCCTCCTCATCGGTATTGGCTGTGGTAACGAAAGTGATCTCCATACCGAGAATCTTGGTAATCTTGTCGATGTCGATCTCAGGGAAGATAATCTGCTCCTTTACGCCGAGAGTATAGTTGCCCTTTCCGTCCATCTTCTCGGAGATTCCGTTGAAATCCCTGATTCGTGGAAGAGAAACACGGATAAGCCTCTCAAGGAACTCATACATCCTCACGCCGCGGAGAGTGACCTTGGTTCCGATAGGCATTCCCTTACGGAGCTTGAAGTTGGAGATATCCTTCCTTGAATGAGTGACGACAGCCTTCTGGCCTGTGATGACAGTAAGTTCCTGCTGAGCCGCCTCAACGAGCTTCTTGTCGCCTGTAGCGTCACCGACACCCTCATTGATAGTAATTTTGACGAGTCTCGGGCACTGCATAACTGTCGAGTATCCGAAATCCTTCATCAATTTGGCAACGATTTCGTCCTTGTAGACCTTTTTGAGCGACGGAACATATCCCGCCGGAACCGCTGCAACTGCTGCTGTATTTTTAGTCTTTGCCATTGTTAGATCTCCTCTCCAGATTTTTTAGCATAGCGGACAATCTTGCCGTCTACGACCTTGCGGCCGATTCTCGTAGGTTTGCCGGTCTTGGGATCAACAACCTGGAGATTTGAGATGTGCACGCCAGCCTCTTGTTTTATAATGCCTCCCTGAGGATGCTTGGAACTTGGTTTTGTGTGCTTGCTTACGATGTTGACGCCCTCAACGATTGCACGATCCTTTGAAGTGATCACCTCAAGCACTTTGCCGGTCTTGCCTTTGTCATTGCCGGCATTCACATAGACGGTATCGCCTTTTTTGATATGTAACTTCTTCATAATGCTTGCTTGTTAGAGGACCTCCGGTGCCAGTGAAACAATTTTCATATAATTCTCGCGGAGCTCCCTTGCAACAGGGCCGAAGATACGTGTTCCGCGGACCTCACCCGAGTTGTTGAGAAGAACGCAGGCGTTGTCATCGAAACGGATATACGAACCGTCCGGTCTGCGGATTTCCTTCTTGGTACGAACTACGACAGCCTTTGACACGGAGCCTTTCTTGGCGTCACCGCCAGGAATTGCGCTCTTCACCGCAACGACAATCTTGTCTCCCACTCTTGCATAACGGCGGCGGGTACCACCCAGAACACGGATACAAAGAACCTCTTTTGCACCGCTGTTGTCTGCCACCTGTAAACGTGATTCCTGCTGTATCATTGTTACTTAACTTTTTCTACGATTTCTACTAATCTCCAATTCTTGGTCTTGCTCAAAGGACGTGTCTCCATGATGCGGACCGTATCGCCCTCACTGCACTCGTTTTTCTCGTCGTGAGCAACGAATTTTGTGGTCTTCTTTACGAATTTACCGTAAATAGGATGCTTCTCCTTGACTTCCACTGCAACGACGATAGACTTGTCCATCTTGTTGCTGACCACGATTCCTATTCTTTCCTTACGAAGATTTCTTTCCATGGGAATTCAATTTTTAGTTCTGTTTCTCCTTCTCGGCAAGAATAGTCATCATGCGTGCGATATCTTTTCTTGCTTTCTTGATTTTAGAAGTGTCCTCCAATGGAGAAATCGTATGATTAATCTTCATTGTATCGAGGTTGTTCTTCTCGATCTCAATGCGCTCGCGCAGATCTGCGACCGACATTTCGCGTACTTCAGATGCTTTCATCTCTTTTCTCCATTTAATTATTCAACATAATCCCTACGAACCACGAACTTCGTAGTAACAGGAAGCTTCTGCGCACCAAGGCGGAGCGCCTCCTTTGCAATCTCGAGGGAAACGCCCTCTGCCTCAATCAGAATGCGGCCCGGAGTAACAGGGCATACAAATCCTTCCGGATTACCCTTACCTTTACCCATTCGCACCTCGGCAGGCTTCTTTGTGTAAGGCTTGTCAGGAAATATCCTGATCCAGATCTTGCCCTCACGCTTCATGTAACGCGAAACAGCCTGACGGGCAGCCTCGATCTGACGGCCGGTGAGCCAGCAGTTCTCCAAGGTCTTGATACCGAAAGAACCGAATGCAAGCTGATTGCCCCTCTGGGCGAGGCCTTTCATGCGGCCTTTCTGCTGCCTTCTGAATTTTGTTTTCTTTGGTTGTAACATTGTTCTATTACTTTTTAATAAAAATATTTCACAATACTTCCCAAGTAATTGATTTCCAACCGGTTGGGCATAGTGGTCCTCAATTATCGGGTTGCAAAGTTAGCAAATAATCTTGAATTACAAAGAATATTTAAAAAAATAATTGACATTTTCGACCGAAAAAACAAACAGCTAAAACGCATATTTTCACGATATTACAAACTGTGTTCAAAAATATATCCGCACATTTTCGACCGGCTCTGCAATCCTTAAAGGCCGGACAAAAACAAGAATGCGATTTAGAGTCAAAAATTGAAAACAATTTCTAAATTTGCAGGATGCACACAAACTGACATTAATGAAAAAGACGCAAATATTATATATCATAGTCTCGGCGGCCCTCTCTGCCATGTCCGCGCTCTGCTGCACGGCCCAGCAGAGCAAAGGCGGATATATGCAATACATTGTAGAGGGAAAGGACACCATATATATATCGGAACTTCCGGCCTCGAAAGTATATTCGAGAATACCGCGGCAGAAGGGCAAAGAATGGCGTAAATATTACAGGCTCGTGCATAATTTCAGCAAAACATACCCATACGCCCTCGCTGCCCGCAAATTAGTGGCGGCGGCAGACAGCACGATCGCCGCCGGCCACCTCAAAAGAGGCAAGCGGGAGAAATACATAAACGAGGTGCAGAAAGAGCTTTTCAGCGTATTCGAGAAGCCTCTGAGGAACCTTACGGTAAGCCAGGGCGCCCTACTGATGAAACTCATCGACAGGGAAGTGGGAAAATCATCGTATCTTATAATCAAGGACTACAAGAACGGCATTGCCGCAGCGTTCTGGCAAGGAATCGCAAAAATCTTCGGCTCAGACCTTAAAAAACCGTATGACCCGGAGGGTGACGACATCATGGTGGAAGACCTCGTCAAAATCTGGGACGCAGGAGACTTTCCTGCATTTTACTTCTCACTGTTCTGGGAAGATCCTCCGGTAACTGAAATTCCGTCAAAATACAGATAAGGGGAGCCGTCCATCCAGTCTTCCAGCACATGAAGCTCGGCTCCGGAAGGAAGTTTCATGTTTACCTGCGCATGGTAGTGCCCGAAGATGAAAAAGTCGATTCCGTGTTCCCTGGAGAAAGCTTCGGAAAATTTATACAAAGGCTCTTCTTCTCCCCGGAAGACATATTTGCAGCGGCGCGCCAGCCTGTTGTGCCGCGACCATCCCTTGCCTATCCGGAAAGCGACCCAAGGGTGAAGAAGGCTGAAAAGAAACTGAAGCACGCGGTTGTGGAATATGCCCCTGAGCAGACGGTATCCGAACGGCACAGGACCGAGTCCGTCGCCATGCCCCAGACAGAAACGCTTTCCGGCAATCTCGACTATTGCCGGCTGAACAAGACGCTTCATTCCAAGTTCCTCAAAATAGCTGTAAGTCCATACATCGTGATTGCCCTGGAAAAAATACACGTCTACGCCCCTGTCCATCAGCTCCTGGATTGCAGCAAAAACCCTGACATAACCTTTAGGCACTACATCACGGTATTCATACCAAAAGTCCCATATATCCCCGAGAAGATATAAGGCTCCGGTCTCCGCCGGCAACGAACGCAGAAATTCGGTGAATCTCCGCTCCCGTCCGCCAGGGTCGTCCACGTCAAGCCCCAGATGGACATCCGAGACAAAATAACATAGAGGATGTTTCTGCGCCATCATCCGAAAATGAATATGGCGGCTGCGACCGCAAGACAATACAGGGCAAACCAGCTGAGACGCGCCCTTTTGACAAGTGCGACCATTGCTTTGCAGGCAAGAAGGCCGGACAGGAATGCCGACAGGAAGCCAAGCGCAAGAGGAAGCAGGCCCACGGAAGAAGAAGACAGGTCTCCGCCGGCAACCTCAAGCAAAGTCTCGCCGAGAATAGGGACAAGAACCATAAGGAAGGAGAACTGCGCCATCACCTCTCTCGTGACACCGCAGATAAGTCCCGTTGAAATCGTCGTGCCGGAGCGGGACAGGCCGGGAATTACAGCAAAAGCCTGGCCTATACCTACGGCCAGAGCCTGCCTGTACGAAATGCCGTTCCTGCTCTCATTGGCGGGGAAGACGGAAGCTCTCCCCGGCCTTGACGCAAAGTCAGAAAAGAACAGAAGGGCAGCCGTCGCGACAAGGGAAACGCCGACAACCGTTATCGAGCCGAAAAGAGCCTCTACGGTATCTTTGAAAAATACTCCGACAATGAAAATCGGAATCATGGACACTCCTATTTTTAATATATAGTCAGTCTCGTCATTGTATTCAAAACGGAAAAGGCCTTTGAGAAGCCCCCATATCTGTCTGCGGAAAACCGCGACAGTGCTGAACACGGTCGCGGCATGAACAACGGCAGTGAAAAGCAGGTCGTCCTGCACCTCCACGCCGAGAACAGCCTTGCCTATTTCAAGATGACCGCTGCTGCTTACAGGCAGGAATTCCGTAAGTCCCTGTATGATACCGAGAAATACTGCCTCAAACCACTCCATGCCGCCTACTGTTTCTTAAAGATTTTCATGATGGATACGACCTCAATCACAACTCCCAGCACAATGACGACCGGAGCGGCAATCATTCTCCTGAAACTGAACATCCCGTAATCGAATACAGCCGGATCGTCGCTTCCTCCTCCGGACATAAGTATATAACCGGAAACCATCACCAGAAAACCGGCCAGAAGATATTTCAGTCCTTTCGGGGTTATAGCCATTTTTTCATTATTTTCCATAGTATCAATAATATAATTCATCTTTACCCAATGAAATGAGCTTGTTTACAACAAAATAGGTACTTGCCAGACAAATCACGAGACCGCTGGCGAGCACGATCGCTATCACTGCAAGCAGAAGTTCAAGGCGGAATATTTCAAAAAGCTGCATGAATTCGCTTCTGATGAAAAACATCACTCCGAGCAGGGCCATTATGGCAAGAAAAGCGGCGAATATGCCCTGGAAGGCAGCCTGAACAAGAAATGGAGCACGAATAAACCGGCGTGTGGCACCGACGAGCTTCATGGTGTGAATCGTAAACCTCCGGGCAAAAACATTGAGTCTTATCGTATTGTTTATCAACACGAAAGATATAAACAGCATGAGGCAGATAAAGACACCGAGGAGTGTCGATATCTTGCTGAGATTGGCATTGAGGGCATCCACAAGGGACATCTGATAGTTCACCTCGTCCACGAGAGGAGAAGCACAGATGACTCCGCGCACCACGTCAAGGCTGTCGGAGGACACATACCTGGCCATCAGCGTGACATCTATCGAAATAGGAATCGGAGAGGTTTCAAAGACATCCAGGAAATCATCTCCGAGCTGCCTTGCAAGCTCTTTCTCCCCCTGTTCGCGCGACACGTAGGCAGTCGCTTTTATGAAAGGCTCTTTTCCGAGAGCATCACAGAAGGCAAGCGCCTCATCTTCACCGACATTCTGTTTCATGAGCACAGAAACCTGCATATTCTCCTTGAAATAGTCGGAAACGCCCTTGGCATTGACCAAAAGCATACTCGCAACACCCACAAGCAAAAGCACAAGGCTTATGCTGATGAGAGAGGAAAGATAGGCATTGGCAAGCCTTCTCTTCATCATCTTATTGTCTCCTTTACCCATATAGCTTTTCCAATCGGGGTTCAAAGATAGTGAAATATCAAAAAATATCAAAAACTCATTAAGAAACAACAAGAAAGAAACATAAAAGAATTTTTGAGGAAACTCAAAACAATTTCTTATCTTTGTAGATATTTTGTCATTAAAAAACAGACAGTATGGGAAATTCAGTCAAAAGAGTCCTTTTCGTAAATTCGGAGATATTTCCTTATCTGCCGGAATCCGATATCTCAAAAATTGGAAGATTTCTGCCTCAGGGTGTCCAGGAAAGAGGCAAGGAGATAAGATCTTTCATGCCGAGATACGGGTGCATCAATGAGAGGAAAAACCAGCTGCACGAGGTAATCCGCCTTTCGGGCATAAACATTATCATCAACGATGTGGACAGGCCGCTTGTCATCAAGGTCGCATCCATATCGGCAGCAAGAATGCAGGTTTATTTCATTGACAACGAAGACTACTTCCACAGGAAAAGCATATACTGCGACGAGAACGGAATTTTCCATGAAGACAACGGGGAAAGAGCCGTATTTTTCGCCAGAGGAGTCCTTGAGACAGTAAAAAAGCTCAGATGGGCACCCGACGTCATACATTGCCACGGATGGATTTCACACATACTGCCGCTCTATCTCAAAAAGGCATATATCGACGACCCGATTTTCTCCGGAAGCAAAATAGTCCTGTCCCTGTACGACGACACGCCTGCGGAGAAATTCCCTGCCGACATAAAGGACAAAATCCTTTTCGGAGGAATAAAGGAAGATGACCTCGGGCTTCTTTCCGCAGAGGCGGACGGCACGCAACTTGCAAAACTCGCGGCCAGCTACTCGGACGGAATAATATTCGGCTCAGAGTCAATACAGCCTGAACTGGCCGAATATTGCAGAAACTCAGGGCTTCCTGTGCTTGATTTTAATGCCGGATCCGTTCAGGACGGCTCATACATAGAAGAATACAACAGTTTTTACGACCAGTTATAATGAATCTGAATTTTTTTGCAGGAGTCTGCCGCCTTGCGGCTGCCGGTGCGATACTGTTTGGCTCCGCATCATGCATAGACATTGACGAAAGCCTCGGAAAGAATTTTATACCGACTGACCAGAAATGGGACGTCTTCACTCCGGCACCTGCGCCTCTTAGGGATATACGCATGCAGATGGCCGACTTGTCCGGCTACAGTACAACGAGGTTCACATTCGGATCGATAAACGACGACATTCTCGGAACCTGCATCAAAAGCACCAGCTTTACACTCGTGCCGGTTATGGATTCGCTCGATTTGGGAGAGAATACAAAGATACGCGGTTTCCATTTTTCAGCATTGATGGATACGCTGTCAACGGCCGACGCCAGCCAGAACAGAATAATACAGAACGTATATGTCTCGGAGCTGAAAGCGCCGCTTGACTCGAATGTCATGTATGCCGGTTCTTTTAGGGATGCTGAACTTAGGGAAAAGTATCTGAATACGGACAATCTGATAACGGACGGAATACCTGTATATGCGGGCGGCGACTCCCTCAGTTTTGAATTCAGCAGGGATTTCACGGAAAAACTCGTGGAAAGGCTGAAGATTACTCCGATCGACAGCATGGAACAGTATCTGAAGGCGGTGCCGGGAATATACATTACGACCGATGCCCCCGCAGCGGGCGGCGGACGAATAAATATGTTCAACGTCGAGGTCGGCCAACAGGACGGCTATGTGACAGGCAATTACGCGGAACTGAAAATAACGGCGGACTACGGAGGCAGGAAAGATGTGGACACTTCGTTCATTTTCGTTTTCGGACTCGGCGACTTCCTCAAGAATCTGTCGAATACAAGCAATCTGACGCAGTACGCATTCAATGCCAGCGAACATGAGACAGCAGGAAAATATCAGGGTGAAGGCATAAGCGCAGAAGACATCGTATATATCGAGGGCGGCTGCGGAATAAAACCTGTGATAAAGGCTGCGGAAATCAAGGAGATACTTGACAGGCAGCTTACGGAGGCAGGCATCACGGACTACAGGCAAGTCGTAATAAACAAGGCGACCATTGTGCTTCCGTACGATGTCAGCGGGAATTATGACGAGCTGGACAATTATCCGATGATTCTGAGTCCGACTGTGAGGCTTACGAGCGATGACGGCAAATATGTGTCCTTTGCAGGCCTGACGGATTCAAGCATAGAAAGCGAAAACCATGGCGACATAAACAGGTCTCTTTCATTATACTCGCCGGACATCAGCCACCATGTGCAGGAAATACTGAAGCTGGACAGGAACGCCGAAGACTTCTCAGAGAAAATCGGCAACTATGACATCTGGTTTCTTATCATGCACACGGAGACATCGTCTGCATCAAGCTCTTCAAACAGCAGCTATATGCAGGACTACTACAATAACCTGATGTACAATTCATACTACAACAACATGATGTATGATCCATACGGATACGGAGGATATGGATACGGAGGGTACGGCTATGGCTACGGGGGATACGGCTACGGAGGCTATGGATACAACAACTACTATAATTATATGATGATGGCCATGTACTCAAGCTCATACAATACGTCTTCGGACAGCAAGGTCACTACGGAAATGGACAAAGACCGGTACTACATGGCAAGACTCAACGGCCCGTCGTCCGGGTCTTCCGTACCGCAGCTGAAAATTACATTCTCTGCGCCGAAGACTGCCGAGAAACAGCAATAGGAGAAGCGGAACCGGGATGCATAACAAAATAAGGACGGCTTTCAAGGCCGCCCTTATTTGTTTCCGTATTCCGAAAGAAATTATTTGTTGTTTACAATCTCCTCGATATACTTGATTGCATCACCGACAGTGCTGATCTTGTCTGCATCGTTGTCATCAATCTCAATATCGAATTTCTTCTCGAAATCCATGATAAGCTCTACGATGTCAAGTGAATCAGCGCCGAGGTCATTTGTAAAGCTGGCTGTCTCGGTAACCTCAGACGGGTCAACACCCAATTTCTCGACGATGATTGCCTTTACGTCTTCTGCAATATTTGCCATAATGTTTAAATTTTAGTTAATAAAAAATATTTAATACACGTATTTGCTAAAAATCGGTGCAAAATAAATTAAAAAAATCCAAAAATAAAAATTTAGGGGCCAAAAACGTACATAAGAACGCCTTGGACACACCTGTGCGAAACTCGGGCAGCGGTGTCAGTTTCTGCTGATTTTCAGCCAGATTCTCAGTCCGTTAAGCGAATTGAGCAGATAGAAGGTCCACATGATGACCATTACTTCTGCATGGGCCTCCCCTCTCGCAACGCAGATGCACCACATGACAACGCTGAGGACATTGGTAATGATCCATAGTACCCACTGTTCCATAAATGCCATTGCCATAAGGGCCTGAGCGACAATACTGAGTACGGTAGTGGCGGAATCCTTGAATGGCTGCGGGTCTTCAAAATGCCTAAGGAGCAGACCGAAGGCTATGACTGTGACTATGCAGAAACAGGCCAGACCGACGCGCTGGAGCGGAGTCATACGTCTCGCACGGACTCTTGTGTCTGCATTTCCGTCCTGATCCTTCCTTAATGCTGCCGCTCCCCTTTTCTTCCAGGAATACCATCCGATGAACTGCATCGGAAGATAATAGAGGGCATTCAGTCCGGCATCGCCATATAGGGATGCTTTGAAAGAAATGTAGGCATATAGGGAAACATTCACGAGTCCGAAAGCATAATTCCAGATGTTTCCCTTCGCCACGAGCACGACGCACAGGACGCCTGCAATGCCTGCAACCGAACCGAGCGGGTCGAAGCTCCCGGAAAAGAATGAATAGAGGGCATTGGAGCCAATTACTCCGGCTATCAGAAAGTAGTCGTATGCAGACAGCACTTTGTTGTTCATGATACTGATTTTTGTGACGTGTTTAGTCCAGTTTCTTGTTAAGGTGTTCGTGGATAGCTTCTGCCAGAGGGCGGGAGACCGTAGCGGCGAGGTCTTCGACCGACGCCGCCGCTATGCGGGCTACGCTCCCATAGCGGAGCAGCAGACGCTGCTCGGTCTTCCCGCCCACTCCTTTGATTTCTCGCAAGGCAGATTCAATTTGCGATTTGCTCCGGAGATTTCTGTGGAAAGTGATTCCGAAACGGTGGGCCTCGTCGCGAATCTGCTGAAGGACTTTCAGAGCGGATGAGTTCCTGTCTATAAAAAGCGGATAAGGGTCTCCGACACGGATCACCTCCTCCAGCCTTTTGGCAAGTCCGATGACAGTCAGCTTCTCTGTCAGCCCCAGCTCGGCAAGAGCCTCGTATGCAAAGGCAAGCTGGCCCTTTCCTCCGTCTATGACAACAAGCTGCGGCAAGTCATCCGGATTTTCGGCAAGCATCCTCGAATATCGGCGGTTCACGACTTCTTTCATGGAAGCATAGTCATTCGCACCGACAACAGTCTTTATCTTGAAATGCCTGTAATCTTTTTTGGACGGCTTCGCCCCGCGGAAAACCACGCATGAGGCGACAGGATTCGTTCCCTGGATATTCGAATTGTCGAAACACTCGATGTGTTCAGGAAGGACATCCATTCCCAGAGCCGTGCGGAGTTCCTCTAAAACTTTCATCCTGTACTCATCAGGATCCGTGTGCTCGCGCTGTTTCATTGCATTGAATTTCATTTCCCTGGCATTCTTTGCGCTCAATTCGAGCAAGGCCAGCTTGTCACCGCGCACAGGCACTTTGAATTCGATGTTCTCCAGTTCAAACTCCGGCACGAAAGGTACTATGACTTCTCTCGACAATGTGCCGAACTTGGCCTTTATCTCTGAAATGAACAATTCCAGCACCGCCTCGCGGTTTTCCTCGATGTTCAGCTTGAAACCGAGATTGAGTGACTGGACCACGGCTCCCATGCGTATGCGCATGAAGTTGCCGAAAGCATCGGCTCCGTCCATGACAAGTGAAAAGACATCCGCATCCCCTATTGTGGAATTCATAATTATAGACCTGCCGTAATGCTTTTCAAGAGACTGCATCTTCTCCTTGTAAACATCGGCAGCCTCGAACTCCATCCGCCCGGCTGCTTCCTGCATGAGTTCACGGTAATGCTGAATCATCTCGCGGCCTCCTCCCTTAAGCAGGCGCACGATTTCCCCGATATTGTCGTTATACTCCTTCTGTGAGATAGCACCGATGCAGCAGCCGCGGCATTTACCGATATGGAAATTGAGACACGGCCTGTATTTGCCGCGCAAAATGGCATTCGAGTCTATCTTCAGGTTGCAGGTCCTCAGAGGATAGAGGCTCCGGAACAGTTCAAGAAGATTCCTTGCATGGATTACACTGCTGTAAGGACCGAAATACCTTGATCCGTCCCTCACCATCCTGCGGGTCAGAAACACCCTGGGAAAGTCATCTGCACTGACACAAATCCACGGATAGGTCTTGGAGTCCTTAAGAAGGATGTTGTAGCGGGGCTTGTACTGTTTTATGAGATTGTTTTCCAGCAGAAGCGCATCTGCCTCGGATTCCACGACGGTGTACTGCGCATCGGCAATCTTGGAGACCATGACGGCAGTCTTGCGCGTCAGCCTTTCGGCAGGCACGAAATACTGGGCCACCCTCTTGTGCAGATCCTTGGCCTTGCCCACATATATGACATTCCCCTCAGCGTCGTAATACCGGTAAACGCCGGGGGAATGCGGAAACAGTGATATTTTCTCTCTCAGTGTCATCGGCTGCACCTTACTGAGGCAAATCCGGAACAGAGAAATTATTTTACATATTCGGCGACGGCCTCCTCCAAAGCGATGCCGCGAAGACCTCTTTTGAGGATTGTTCCGTCAGGACCGACAAGCATGATGTGAGGAATACCCTCGATGCCGTAGATTTCGGTAGGAACACTTCCGGCGTTGTTTATCTGGTTCCAGTCAATGCCCAATGAGGCAGCTGTGGAAATTGTCACATCGACAGGCTCCCTCTCCCATACCGCAATGCTGAGCACATCGAATTTGTCGCCTTTATATTTCTCATATACAGCCTTGATATTTGGTATCTCCGCTTTGCACGGACCGCACCACGGCGACCAGAAATCAACAAGTACATACTTGCCGTTGCCGACATAATCAGAGAAGTTGACTTCCTTGTAGAGAGGCTGAGGAGGAATGCTCCTTGTCTGGCCGTAGACAGTATTGACAGTGAAATCTTTAAACTTCTTGCCCTCTGAAGTGGCAAGCACGGCCTCAACACTGCTTTTGATTTTACGTACAGACTTGTTGTCACTTATGGACGGGGAAAGTTTTTCTATTATGGAATTGAGTGTCTCCGCGTCAGTCATGCCTCTGAGATTCTGGAGCGCAAGCACAGCGAGGTAATTGTCACTGTTCTTCTTTGCCACTTCAATATTATACTCTACGTATGAGGCAATGAATTCGTCATAATATTTTTCAAATGCCTCCGACTTCTCCTTGTTTGTTCTGGTGGCGTCAGAATATATTTCCTGACGTTTTGCCAAATATTCTTCACCGGACTTGGTTTCATAATCATTGTAGACATTCAACCTTTCGTGTACGGACTTCTTGGGAGACTTTGAAGTCACTTTGAAAGAATCTCCTATTGTCACATTGAGTTTTGTCCCGTCGGCAATGAAATCCACGCTATGGCTCGACGTCGACACGGTGCCGGGTTTTGTCAGATCAGTAGGGACAGTCAGAAAGAACTTGCCGTCGACGACAGGAACAAGAGTGTCGATCTTGCCAACGGAAATATTTACTTTGGTTACGCCGGCCTGCTCAACAGTTCCGGTAATCTCGGTGTTCTCTGCGACTTTTGCGCAGGAAACTGTGACTGCGGCTGCCAAAGCCGCAAAAATAATCGTTCTGAGTTTCATAATATTTATTGTTCTGTCATTTACGCATCTGAGCTGTCCCGATGTGACAGCATCCTGCAAAGTTAACTATTTTTCCGATATGGAAATCCGCGTACGGCAGGAAAAGAAGAGAGGATGACCGGAAGTCCCGGACACCCTCTCATCATATAGAAAAATTTATCTGTGCCTTATTTGTTCTCTCTGCGCTCACGTCCGCCGCGTCCGCCGCGACGGCGTTCACCGCCACGTCCTCCACGGTTGTTTCCGGACTGCTGAGCCTGGGCAGCGACACCTGCATTAGGAGAGAGGTCTTTCTTTCCGTAAACCTCACCGTTGCAGATCCATACCTTGATACCGAGCACGCCTACCTTGGTATGAGCCTCTGCAAGTGCATAGTCGATATCGGCGCGGAATGTATGGAGAGGAGTACGTCCTTCCTTGAACATCTCGCTTCTTGCCATTTCAGCACCGCCGAGACGGCCGCTGATCTGAATCTTGATACCTTCTGCACCGGCCCTCATGGTAGTGGTGACAGCCATCTTGATTGCCCTTCTGTATGAAACACGACCCTCAATCTGGCGTGCGATAGAGTCTGCCACGATATTGGCGTCAACCTCAGGTTTCTTGACCTCGTAGATGTTGATCTGAACGTCTTTCTTGGTCACTTTCTTAAGCTCTTCTTTCAGAAGGTCCACAGCCTGGCCGCCTTTGCCGATGATGACGCCCGGTCTTGCAGCGTGGATAGTCACAGTGATGAGCTTAAGAGTCCTCTCGATGACAATCTTCGAGATAGAAGCCTTTGCGAGACGGCTTGAAAGATACTTGCGGATCTCATAGTCCTCTGCGATCTTCTCTGCAAAGTTGCCGCCTACCCAGTTGGAATCCCAACCGCGGGTGATACCGATTCTGTTGCTGATTGGATTAGTCTTCTGTCCCATGATTACTCCTCCACTTTAGCTGGTTTAACATCAAGGATAACAGTCACGTGGTTAGAACGCTTGCGGATACGTCCGGCACGGCCCTGAGGGCAAGGACGGATTCTCTTGAGCGTACGACCCTCGTCAACCATAATGGTCTTGACGATGACGTTGCCGTTGTCCAACTCTTTGGTATTGTCAGGATTCTTTGCCTCCCAGTTCGCAATTGCGCTGCGGAGAAGCTTCTCCAGATCGATAGAAGCGTGCTTCTTCGAGAATTTCAGTATGTCAAGCGCACGGTTCACCTCGACGCCGCGTACGATGTCTGCGACAAGACGCATCTTGCGAGGAGATGTAGGCACGTCATTCAGCTTTGCAATAGCTGTCTGCTTCTTTATTTCTTTCAGCCTCTCGGCCATCTGTCTTTTACGAGCTCCCATAATTACAATTTCATTTTAAATTATTTACGATTGCCCGAATGGCCTCTGAAAGTTCTTGTTGGCGCAAACTCGCCGAGCTTGTGGCCCACCATGTTTTCAGTAACATAAACAGGAATAAACTTATTTCCATTATGAACTGCGATGGTATGACCTACAAAGTCAGGAGAAATCATGCTTGCGCGTGACCAAGTCTTGACAACCTCTTTCTTCATGCTACCCTCATTCATAGCAAGAATTCTTTTTTCAAGGGCTTCCTGAATATAAGGACCTTTTCTTAATGAACGACTCATAATCTCTTAATTTATTCCGTTATTTTTTCCTTCTTTCAATGATGAACTTGTTTGAAGTCGCCTTAGGATTACGAGTCTTATAGCCCTTAGCTGGCAGACCCTTGCGAGAACGCGGATGTCCTCCGGATGCACGACCTTCACCACCTCCCATCGGGTGATCTACCGGGTTCATTACGACACCGCGGTTACGAGGCCTGCGGCCGAGCCATCTTCTGCGTCCTGCCTTTCCGTGAGACTCCAGATTGTGGTCCGGATTGGACACTGTTCCTACAGTTGCACGGCATGAAACGAGCACCATCCTTGTCTCGCCTGAAGGGAGACGGAGAATTGCATGCTTGCCCTCACGTGCAGCGAGCTGTGCGTATGTTCCTGCAGAACGTGCCATTGCGGCACCCTGGCCGGGACGAAGCTCGATGTTGTGAACAAGTGTTCCGAGCGGAATTTCAGAGAGAGGAAGAGTATTTCCGACCTCAGGTGCCACATTTGCGCCTGAAGCAATCACCTGACCGACCTTAAGGCCGTTAGGTGCGATGATATATCTCTTTTCGCCGTCTTCATACTGAACGAGTGCGATACGTGCGCTGCGGTTCGGGTCATACTCGATTGTCATAACGGTTGCAGTGCACTCATCCTTTGTACGGAGGAAGTCGATCACACGGTACATTCTCTTGTGTCCGCCACCGATGTAACGCATTGTCATCTTACCCTGGTTGTTACGTCCGCCTGATTTCTTGAGAGGCTCAAGGAGCGGTTTGTAAGGGGTCTTGCAGGTAATGTCGTCAAAAGCACTGATTACCTTATTTCTCTGTCCGGGAGTAACCGGTTTGAATTTTCTTACTGCCATTGCCTAATCACCTTAAATGTTTGCGTAAAAATCGATTTTGTCCTCACCGGCAAGAGTCACGTATGCTTTCTTGTAGTGATTGGTGCGTCCTTTGAGCATACCGGCCTTGGTATAGCGGGATTTCCTTTTTCCGTGGTAGTTGAGGGTATTTACCGAAGCAACTGACACGTTGTACATCTGCTCTACCGCAGCTTTGATCTGAAGTTTGTTGGCCGCGCGGTCAACAATGAAACCGTAACGGTTCAACTTTTCGCCCTGAACCGTCAATTTCTCAGTTATTATTGGCTTAATTATAATTCCCATTTCTCTGTCGGTTTATCGTCTGATTCTTGAAGCAAGGATTTCCTGTACACCGTCGACAAGTACCATAGAATATGAGTTCATGATGGCGTAAGTGTTGATTTCATCGACAGTGATGACCTTTACCTCAGGAAGGTTGCGAGACGAAAGGTAAATATTTTTAGAATTCTCAGGAAGCACAAAGAGAACCTTTCTTGTTCCGGCCTTGATGTTGGCGAGAATCTGCATGAACTCCTTGGTCTTAGGAGCTTCCATTGCGAATGGCTCCACCATGACGATTGCATTCTCCTGTGCCTTGTATGAAAGGGCAGAGAAACGTGCAAGCTGTTTGAGCTTCTTGTTGAGTTTCTTGCGGTAGCAGCGCGGCTCCGGTCCGAAAACACGTCCGCCGCCTACATAGATATTGGCCTTGAGGCTGCCGTGGCGTGCGCCGCCTGAGCCTTTCTGACGGATGAGCTTGCGGGTGCTGTATGCGACCTCGCTACGGTCTTTTGTCTTGGCTGTACCCTGACGCTGATTTGCAAGATACTGCTTTACATCGAGATAAATGGCGTGATCGTTCGGTGTGATACCGAAAATCTCCTCATTGAGGACTACTTTCTTTCCGGACTCTGATCCGTCAATTTTATAGACTGACAATTCCATAGCTTAATCCTCCACAATTACATAAGATCCTCTGGCTCCAGGTACAGAGCCTTTCACTACGATAAGGTTGTGCTCAGGCATAACCTTTACGACCTGCAGGTTGAACACGGTGACACGCTCATTTCCCATGTGGCCGGCCATGCGCATTCCCTTGAACACGCGTGAAGGCCATGATGATGCACCGAGGGAACCGGGGTGACGGAGACGGTTATGCTGACCGTGTGTGGTACCGCCTACTCCGGCGAAGCCGTGACGTTTCACAACTCCCTGGAAGCCTTTACCTTTTGAGGTTCCGACAACATCCACGAAGTCCACGCCGGTGAAGACGTCAGCCACAGAGAGCACGTCTCCGAGCTGGAGCTCCTTGGCAAAATCCGCCTTGAACTCGACAAGCTTGCGCTTAGGTGTCGTTCCTGCCTTTTCAAAGTGGCCCTTAAGAGCCTTGCTGGCATGCTTTTCACTCATTTCGTCATAGGCAAGCTGTACAGCGGCATAGCCGTCTTTCTCTACTGTACGAATCTGCGTAACTACACATGGACCAGCCTCAATAACGGTGCATGGAATATTCTTTCCATCGGCACCGAAAACGGAAGTCATTCCGATTTTCTTTCCAATTAATCCAGGCATTGGTTTGTTAATTAATTGATTATAAAAACTTTATACTCCGCAACACATTTTTGCGGGCTGCAAATATACAAATAATATTTTCATTTTCAACATTTTAAATGAAATTTTTGAGGCAGGACGGACGGGTGGAGGGTAAACGTATGACTCACAGTGAGTTGCTTGACAACGGGTGCCTGATTTCTGGCATCCGTCAGCATATAAGTTACAGGGAAACAAATAGTTAGCCTCCACCGCCTCAATCTTTGTGGACGACAAAAACAGGCAGGATAAGGAAAAGGGCCGCAACAGAGAACAGCATTCCGGCAATAGTGCCGATGGCGAAGTCGAACCAGAACACTTCCTTCGGGCCGTCCGAAAGGAAAGGCAGCAAGCCGAGAACCGTGGAAATTATCGTAAGGACAATAGGGTTGATTTTCCTGTTGTATGCCTTTATATAGCAATTTATTTCATCAGTAAGTCCCGGCCGGGACGCACAGACTTCCTGCCATGAGGCCACAAGATAGATTCCGGCATTGACGACAATACCGCAGAGCATTACGAATGCGGCAAAGCCTCCCTGGTCGAATGTGATGTCCGACAGGCCGAAGACAAGGAAAAGCCCTATAAATGACACGGGTATCATGAACATTACAGGAAGCGGAAGTCTGAAAGATTCGAAGGTGACCGCCGTTATGACATAAATCATGGCCATTATGAGCAGTATGAGCCAGATATAGCTGCCTTTGTTTCTGTCTGCCCAGCGGTATTCTGTCCGCTCGGCCTTGAATCCCACCGGAAGCACCTCTGAATTCATCCAGCGGACAATATCCTCCTCAACCTTCTGCTGCAGTTTCCAGCTGCCGATGAAATCATACATCACACGGAGTTCGTAGGACTGGTTTACCTTGCGTATTTCAAGGCCGGAGCGCGATTTCACTATATCGCCGATTGATGACAGGTTCACGCTCATACTGTCAATGTCGGCCGGACCGTTCAGGACATGCCACAGATCCAGACTCTCCACAGCAGAGGAACGCAGTACGACCTCCGAAGCACTTCCGTCCATGCCGGCATTGCAGACAGGCATATCGAACAGAGAAGTGTGCAGATAGTCATAGTAGGCATACGGCCGGAGCCCGAGATTCCCCATTGCCCCGAAATCGTATGACAGACTGAACTCGGTGGCCGGACGGCCGTAATATGAGGAACTCCATATTTCAAGCCCGGAAATGCGCCTGTTGCCGGACAGATGCGATGCAAGTGCTTCGGCATACTTCAGCAATTCATCATAATTGTATCCCCGCAGCCAGATGCCGCTGTTCTTGAAATATGAGACAACATTGTTGTTGAAATAATTGTCATCGATTCCGCTCACCCTCCAGTTCGCACCTCCGAAATTTATCGCCATGGACGTGACCTGCGACTTCAGAGTCACAGGAAACGGCGTATTTTCATATTCAGGCTTGAACATCACCTGAATCACGGCGTCATTGTAGGAATTTACGCGGGTGGTGAAGACGTCGATTCCGTCAAAGCCGGCAAGATAGTTCTCCATACAGCGCACAACCTCGTTCAACTGATGCACTGTCGCCCCTTCGAGCATACCGGCATGAATCGTCAGGACAGTCCTGTCAGGCTCGCGATAGAAGTTCATCCTGTCCATAGCCTTGTGGAAAAGGGCAAAAGAAGAACCAGCAATCTTGTCTATCACAGCTCTGTTGTCCGCATACGGCTTCCATCCCGAAACCTTCCAGCACAGGGCCTCGAATTTGTTTGCAGGGGCGGCATTTTCGTATGACGGCTTCGCCGGAATAAGGCACAGCGGCACACCGAAAGATACCGCTGCAACAAGGACATATACCCATCTGTGACGCACACCCCATTTGATGTATGAAGCATATGCACGGTGACGGCGGATTATCTTTTTCTTCCGGCGCAGCGGAACGGATTTCCGCATATCCTTTACCGGCATGACCGAGATAAGGGCCGGAACGAAAAGCCAGGTGACGGCAAGCGAGACACTGAGGTTAATGACTATGACCCAGATGAAATCGGAAAGATTCTGTCTTTCCTCCTCAGGCAGCAGGAGGACCATGAGAAGTGCACCGACGGTCGTAGCCACCGCCCCGAGGAGTGCCGGGAAAACCTTTCTGTCCCGGAAATGTCCGTAATGGTCTATCATAACGATGGACGTGTCTATGATGATGCCGAGCGAGACACTGATACCGGCAAGAGTCCAGATATGCACAGGCAGGCCGACAAGGCCGTATATCGCAATGGAAACAAGCAGATTGACAGCCAGTGTGACTGCTATTGTCACCATATATCTAAGCGACCTGTTCACGATGAAGACAAAGGCGAGAAGCACGGCAAGGCAAAGAAGCGTCCTCAGGAAAATCTTGTCAAGCTCCTTGCTTACATACTCCGACGAGTCATAGCTTACCGAAGCCGTTATCTCGTCAGGAAAAGCCCCGCTGAGCAGCGACATCTCTCTGCGGATATCCCTGACGACGGTGATGAGGTTGGTCTTGGCGGCGACATCGACATTGAGGGTGACGGTATTCAGACCGTTTATGCGGTAATATCCGGACGGCAGGGCCTCCTCGTAGCGGAATGTGGCTATGTCGCGCAGAAAAACGATATGTCCGGAGACATTTTTGACCGGTATGTCACCGAAATCACCGCCTGAACCGCAGTTCAGACGAATAGTCAGCATCCCGTCATCCGACATGGCCATACCGATTATCTCGTCGTGGGAGCAGGCCCGGACAGCGTCCGCAATGTCCTCAGCCCTTATACCGAGGACACGAGCCTTTTCCGCATCGAAAGTAATCACCCAGTGGTACGGAGTCGCCCCGTAAAGCGCGACGCTCTCGACTCCCGGAATGCGTGACAGAGGCGTCACGACATGTTCGGAAATATAACTTTCTATCTCCCATGAAGGCAGGGATGACTTGATCATATATGTAATGGCCGTCCTCGACCCTCCGCCTGCCGCATTAAGCGATATGGCAGGATAAGACACGCCTGCCGGCAGCTGCGGATAAAGGTCCCGTACCTTGGAGGCGACGTCGAAACGCGCCGTCGCCATGTCCGCGCCTTTCGGAAAACTTACGGAAACGGTTCCGGAGCCTTTTTTAGAAACGGAGGAAATGCCGCTGCAATTGTCTATCGAGGAAAGCACCCCTTCAAGCTTCGATGTGACTTCCGCTTCGACTACACGTGCCGAAGCATCCGGAAAATTGAAACTCACATGAATGGAACGGTCCGGTACAGACGGCGTGTACTGCACATTCAGCAGCCCCAGTGAAGCGATCCCGACAATGGCGGCCGCCGTCATCAGCAGGATTACCGAAAATGAAGATATGCCGTTTTTCCTCTCCATACTCCATTATCGCCCGCTCCTGCGGTATATTGAATAGTAGAACGCAGGCACGACAAACAGGCTCACAAAAGTACCGGCTATCATACCGACAATGATGACTGCCGACATGGGATACTGGAGGTCGGCCCCCATATTTCCCCTTGCAAGGAACGGCAGGACAGAAAGCACCGTAGTCAGAGATGTCATAAGTATGGCCTTCAGACGTCTCCCGGAAGCCGTCAATATGGCATCCCTCAGGGAAAGGCCCGAAGAACGCAACTTGTTTATGGTGTCTATCTTGAGGATGGAGTCGTTTATGACTATTCCGCAGATGACCACAAGTCCGATCATGGACATAAGGTTTACACTCATGCCCATGCACCAGAGGAAGAACAGGCACAGGAATATGTCGATGACTATCTCTGACAGAATGATGACAGGCTGCAGAAGCGACTCGAACTGAGAGGCAAGGATGAGATACAGCAGGATGATTGCGATAATAAGCACCATTATCATCTCCTCCGTCATTTTCCGGTTCGTAAAATAAGAGCCGCTGAAACTTACTTCAAAATTGCCCTCATTGCGGACAGCAGACCTGACGGCCGACATCACGGCAGGTGCATCGGTAGAGGCCACGTCCAGCTGAAGCGGATAATAATTCCCTTCCGGACCGGAAACGATGGTCTTGAAGTCCTCGACATACGTCTGGCGCATCAGTTCCGACACCGGAACGGAGACATCTCCTGCATTTATGAAAGTGTTTTCCATAATGGAGGCAAGGTCACGGCTTCCGGTACCGAGCACCACAGGTATGCTTCGGTCTCCCTGCACAATGTCAAACAGCACATTCTGGTCAAGCGAACTGCGCAGCGCACCGGCAAGTCCCGAATATGAGATGCCGTACAGGGCCATCCTCCCGGCATCGGCAACGAACAGCACATCCGTCTTGACAGGGATGCGCGGCAGGCTCAGCCACGGCAGGGCACAGGCAATACTGTCCGCCACACTGGAGACGGCAGCCGGCATCAGTTCCGGCGAAGCGACGGGACGCAGTCTTGCAAGCAGGCCGGGTTCGTTGTCGGCAAAGACCATTTCAAACAGATTGCCAGATGCTCCGAATGAGAAGTTCGCATCCGGATAGTCTTTCCGTATGCAGTCCTCCATGCGTTCCATACCGGCTTTCAGGGCAGCTTCATCGGTGCATTTAAGATATACAGAGGCCTGGGACACACCGTTGTCGCCGCTATGCCCGAGCAGAAACTGCTGCACTCCGACAAAAGAGGTAAGCTGCACCGCATCCGGAACGGCAGCCTCTATTCTTGCGACCCTGGCCTCATTCTGTTCCACGGACAGCGACTCGTTCCAGTCTATGGACATGATTGTCTCGGAAGTGGTTATCGGCGGCAGTTTTTCCTTGCGCATTGTCCCGAAAAGCAGGACTGTCCCGGCAAGGCAGACTGCAAGCGTGGCCCATGCTGTCCAGGGCCTGTCAAGAAACCATGACATCACGGCATGGTCCACCTTTTCAGTGAAGCCGTCGATCGAGATCCGTTCAAGAAAACGGTTAGGCGTGAAACGGCTGCTTTTACGGTACCACAGCCAGTAATATACCGGAACGACAGTAATTGTCACTACATACGCAGACAGCAGGACCACCGCAATGGAGACAGCCTGATCATGGAAAATGGCCCCGGCAATGCCGCTTACGAAAACAAGCGGGACAAAGACGGCACATGTAGTGAGAACCGAGCTGAGCATAGCTCCCATAACCTCCCGCGTACCGTCGACAACGGCTTTCCTGAGTTCTCCGCTTCTGTTCCAGTGCCCGGTTATATTGTCCACAAGGATGATTGTATTGTCCACCATCATGCCGACGCCGAGAATCAGTCCGGAAAGAGAGATTATATTGATGCCGAGTCCTATGATATGGAAAACGAGCATCGACAGAATCAGGGCCGCCGGAATCGTCATGGCCACAAGTACCGGAGAGCGGAAGTCGCGCATGAAAAGGAAAATCACCAGGACGGCGAGAATTATGCCGTATATTATGTTCTTCACGAGGTTGCTGATTGAATAGTCGAGCAGCTCGGTCTGGTCTCTTGTCACCGTAAATTCCAGTTCCGGATAGTCATCCGTGAAATGTCCGACAAGGCCGTCTATGCCTTTCTTCAGGTCGGACATCCTGGCCGAGTTCTGCTTGATTACAGCCATCGAGACTGCCGGGCGGCCGTCCGAACGTACAAGCCCGGTCCTGCGCGCAGGATGTTCCGTGACAGAGGCCACGTCCTTTACCTGCATAAGCCTGTCCCCGACTTTGAAATACAGGTTCTCTATGTCTTCCTTTCCCTCGGCGTATGAGACGAACTTTACATTGAACCGGTATTCGCCGTCACGGATGACAAGGCTGCCGAGACGCACGTTCGACGAGCGGACCAGCTGCTCAAATGTACCGATTGTCATGTCTGCCGCCTTCAGGGCCTCCATGTCGGGAATGACCAGGAGTTCCTTTCCGGCTGCGCCGCTTATGTCCACCATGGCGACCTCGTCAAGCTGCTCGATACGTTTTGCCACCACCTCGGACGCAAATGACGACATTTTCATGAATCTTTCCGAAACAGGGAAAAGGTCATCGCCGGACCTGTACCCAGACTCATCCGCTGCAGAAGTTATGTTTATGTAAAAGGCCGGTATGTCGGTCGCGCCCGACTTGAGTACTTTCGGTCTCGGAATGTCAGGAAGCGAAGACATTGACCTGTCCACCTTTTCGTTGGCCTCGATGAACAGATAATCCATATCCTCCCCGTGACTGAAAGTCAGGGAGACCGTACCGCTCCCGTCCTTGGCCTCGGTCACTATGCTCTGGAGGCCGTTTATTTGTATAAGCTGCTGCCTCAGCGGTTTCAGCACGCTTTCGTCCATCTCGCGGGCCGACATTCCGGCCGATTCGGCCTGTACCGTAACGACAGGCACATCCACATCCGGAATCAGGGAGACAGGAAGCAGGCGCATGCTGACGATACCGAGGACGATGACGACAAAAAGCATCATGGTCACGGCAACAGGGCGGTCTAACAGGGTTTTCAGCATAGTCAGTCCTTAAGTTTTACAGACGAGCCGTCCGCAAGGTTCAGATTGCCGGAGACAATCACCATGTCGCCCTCATGAAGTTCTGCCCCGCGGTCGGAATTTGCGGCAATGGCATAGCTGTCACTGTTGGAATGCAGAATCGTTACATAAACCCATTCGGCCTTGCCGTCTCTGTACCGGAAAAGCACGTCGAGGTTGTCCCTTATGACCACCGCACTTTTGGGAACCGTGAGCATGTTGTCCATGGCCTTTTCTATGACTACCTTCACGTTCATTCCGTCAACAAGGCTTCCGTCGCCCCTGACCTGCGCACGGACGGCAACCTGTCCGTTCCTGTCCACGACCGGATTAATGCTGACAATCTTGCCCTCATAGATTTTGTCATGACGTCCGAACGGTGTCACTTTGACCGGAAGTCCTGTTCCTATCGCCGCATAGTCAGACTCCAGGACTGTGAAATTGACATCGAGAGTGCTGTCGTCCACTATCGTGCAGAACGGTTCCGAAGCGGAAGCCAGGTCCCATTCCCTGAATTTCACATCTGCGATCCTGCCGCTGAACGGAGCAGCCAGAACCGACCGGGCCTCGCTTATCCTGGCTTTTGCAAGTTCATTCACGGCAGACAGATAGCCTGAGCGCATTTTTGCCATTGCGAGAATGTTTTTCGGCACAGAGACCGTATCTCCTGCGGCATAACCCTGTCCGGCAAGCACATCATAGAGGTCAAGTTCAGCTTTCATGAGACCGAGTTCAGCCAAGCGCAGCGAAAGCATTATATCCTCCTTGCCGAGGCCTGCAAGGACCTCGCCTTTGCGGACAGTCTGGCCGTCGCGCACATTGACATAGCTTATCACCCCCTGAGTCCCGAACACAAGCGAGGCCTTCAGAGAGGCGGACAGTTTTCCGTTGGACAGGATATGCCTGCTGAAAACATCTTTTTTCAGAACTATGGCCGTAACCTCGTTCTCCTGAGGAGCGTATTGCAATTTGTCGTCACGTTCTGTGCCGTCGCCTCCCCTGCCGCCGCAGGAGCAGAGCATCAGCACCATTGCCACAGAAAGCGCAGCAATATTCATGGATTTATGTATCATATAACGTTTCTTAATATAATTCTATCATTTCTTCCGGATTCACATCGAGGTCGCAACCTGCAATGAAATCATACAGCGTCAGTTTGCGGAGTGAATAATAATAATTCCAGAAATTGCTCAGGTCGGCAATATACTGGTGTGCGGCCGTGTCGTTTTCGCTCTGGGCCGTATTAAGCTCAGTAACCGTAGCATTTCCGTTTCTGAACCTCTCCATTATGAGCGAATAGCGTTCGGCGGCAATGTCGCGGGCACGGCGCGATGAACTGCACTGCTGCCTCTGGTTGTTGAACTGTCCGACGGCAGTAAATATTTTCCTCCGGAAATCGTTTTCGTTCTGCTGCACCTGGGCACGCACGACTTCTTCGGCCGCCTTGGCTTTCTGCACCTTTCCTTTGCCCAGGCCCCAGTCAAAAATCGGCAGGCTGAAAGTCAGTCCTACCACTTCCTGGTCAAGGGGATGCCGGTACGCCTCACGGAACCGGGAATCGGTCTTTGAAAGGCCGAACCGTGCGTTCATCTGCATCGTGATGCCCCTGTCGGCCCTGGCGCGGGCGACTTCCGAACGGGCGTTCAGTATGCTGATTTCGTTGTCTATGTCGAACGAGGAGTTTTCCAGCGCCTTCTGCATCACAAAGTCATAGTCCATCATGACAGACGGCAGGACATCGTCCGTCACAGGACGTATTTCAGCCGACTCGTCATATCCGAGAAGCGAATTGAGGGACATCTGCGCCTCTCTTATGGCAACGGCATTCTCATTTATAGCTATGCTGTCATTCAGCATCCTGAGTTCAAGCTGCAGATACTCGTCACGTGTCACGCTGCCGAGCGTCAGCCTCTCCGCGGCCACATCGCGCATCTTTTTGGTATTCACGAAGTTTGATGAGGCCACATCATATTTCATCTGGGCCAGCATCAGATTGTAATAGGCGGCCACGACATCCATCGTGACGTTTTCCATAGATTCGATATATACCCTCTTCGCCTTTTCATACTCCTTCGGGGAAATGAGTTTTTCCCATTTGAAACGGTTATAGGCAAACAGGGGCTGCGAATAGGAGACCGTCACAGGCTGGGTGTACCATGTCAGGCTTTTGTCGGTGCCGAACTGGTCTATCCTGGAGAGGTCCGAATACAGGGACAGGCTTCCTCCTGTAAGCGTGATGTTCTGGCGCACTGCAAGCCCGAGGCTGTTCTGCATATAATACGAACTTGCGTATGACATCTGGCCGGTCTCATAGTTCTGCAGAAGGGTAAGCGACCTGTTGAAGTCACCGAGGGTTCCGTAGAGGTAGAGAGACGGCAGGCGGCTTGCCTTGTACGACCGGTATGCCCAATATGAGGATATGAAATTGAATTTGGCTTCCAGAGCCTCCACGCCCTGCATCCTCGCGACGGACACAGCCTCCTGGAGTGTCATTTCCTGTGAATACGTCTTATGGCTGCCTGCGGCAAGCAGGCAGCCGGCAATCATAAGGCAGGAGCATATCTTTTTTTTCATATATGACAAATATAATTAACTTAATGTGAACCAGGAAATTTATTTGCTGTGGGGTCAGGTATTTCCTCATTACGCCACGGGCCCGCCGCCACACCGATGACATATTCCTCCGGAACAAGGCCGAAATATCGGCTGTCACGCGAGTTAAGCACATTGTCGCCTCCGAAAAAATAGTAGTTTTCCCGGAAGACATAGCTTTCGAGAGGGCTGCCGTCAAGAAACACACGTCCGCCCTCGGTATAAGGAAGGCTGCCGGTCTCATAAAGGATGAGGTGCCGGTATGGCCGGAAAGTATCCGCGGCAATGTCTATCCTGTCCCCTTTCGCAGGAACATAATAAGGGCCGAAACTTCGGATTGTCCATCCCCTGGTCTCATCTGCCTGGAAAGCATTTAATGTAACTCCGCGGAGAATGAGCAGCGAATCAGGAGTTTCCGAAAGGACTGCCTGATACATTTCACTTCCTGTCGGCCCGGGACAGCGGCTGTTGCGCCAATATCCGTCCACAATAGAGACTGAATCTCCCGGTGCGCCTATACATCTTTTTATATATACATAGTTTATCTTGAAAGAGATTGTGTCGCAGCTCCGGGCATAGGGATAATTGAACACGGCGACATCACCCGGACGAAGTTTTCCGAAACCTTTTATCCGGAAGCTGTGCAGCTTCGGGCAGCTGAAGTCATAATCCGTGTAGATTCTCGGCCCCAATATCATTTTATTGACATAGACCTTTTCTCCGGAGTGCATGACAGGCTCCATCGATTCTCCGCTTACGATGAATGAATCGAGAACAAAGACGCGTCCGGCATAATGAAGCACGACTGCGGCAAGGGCCGCGGCAATCACCCATTTCAATATTTTCAGAACACGATCCATATTCAAAGGTTTTGTCCGGCAAGCCTCCGTTCGGCTTCCGCAAGTTTATCGTCTGCCCTCTGCCTCAGTTCCTTCATACTCCTTACTTTGGGATTCACCGGCACTGTCTGTATCTTTTTTCCTGTTTCAACCGCATCGGAGTATCTTTCCTGCGCCATATACATCTCCATAAGAAGAAGCAGCGGATATATGCGGCACGGTACCATATAATGGGCCGTCAGATATTCATGTCCGGCCTCCGCATACATTCCGAGAGCCTCGTAATTCTTGCCCATGATGTTATGGAACATCGGGTCGGAAGAAATGTCCGCGCCTTCGCCCAGAATCTCATTGCTCCGCGCATATTTTCCGGCCTTGTGCAAGGCATATCCATAATCGTACAGAAACCTGTAATTGCCGCGCAATTCACAATACAGCCGTCCATATTCACCGGCGGCATCGTCATATATGCCGTACGACGAAAGAGGCCTCAGGTCTTGCCAGGCTTTTTCCGCAGCACTCTCGCGTTTGAACAGACTCAGCGGATAAGAGAAAAAGGCAAAGACGGCAAAGGCCGCGAGACCGTAGCCGAACGGGGACCTTGCACGGAGCAATCCGGCAATTGCAGCGGCAAGTAATGCGGCGGCGGCAACCATCGCAGGCACGCCGTATTCGACACCTATTCTGAAATATTCGTTGAAAGCATATTCCGGACAGCCTGCGGCACGCACAATTGCCGCACTCCTCTCCTTCTCGGCAAAATAGGCCGCCTGGGTCTTGCCGTATGTCCCGAGGACTGTGCCTGCCCCTGTTCCGCACAAGGGGTTCCTGCACATCGCCAGCAGCTCCATGTGCCAGATATGAAAACGTCCGACTGCCGAATCCTTTTTCATGAAAAACGCACCTGTCATAAGGCAAAGCGCAAAGACACAGGCAGCTCCGGCAAGCAGGCCATGTCTCTTTATCAAGTCTTTCAGACCAAGCTCGCGGAAACCGAGAATAAGCATCGCTGCAGCAAAAGACAGCCATGCGGCACGGCTCATAGAAGCAGGCAAGACAATAAGTCCGAATACAGAGGCCACGATTGCCAGCAATAAAGGAACAGCACGCAAGAGTGTCCAAAGGAGAAATGACGGCCTCAGGATTCTCCGCCCGGAAACTGCTGCCCGGAACATGGCCGGCAATGAATCAAGGCTTTTTCTGTGAATGACTGTATATGACACGGCAACCGAGGAAAGTATGGCTATGAATCCTCCATACGGGCCGGGATTTTTGAAACTTCCGGTCATCGAGAACATGAAATGGCCGGAAGACGCACGTCCGAAGACCTGCCTAAGCCCAAGTACGGACTCTCCGGCAAGCCACAGGCACAGGATGCAGAAGACTACGAGGCCTGCGATTCTGAAAAATGCCCTAATTATCCTTATATGCACCGTCATTGTCAAGAATATTGTTCAGAGCTTTTTCAAAAAGAGACCACAGGGCATTTGTCGCGAGCGGATTGCCCACAAATACAGGATGCCCCGTACCGTCCAGAAGAAATATGTGGAAGCGTTCATCCGGCGGAATGCATTCGTTGGCTTTCCGGAATGCACCGTATGTATCGACATAGACCGGATACGGAAAATTGAACAGCATCAGATTCTTCATGACCTCATCATATTCTTCGTCACGCGGAGAGAAAATGGTCATCACATCAAATGTATCCAATGAGTCGGCCAGCTTATACAGATCAAGTTTGTCGTGAAGATGGTTTATCTGACAATTGCTGCAAGTCAGGGAATCGTGATAGATTACAAGCCTTGCCTTTGCCAAGTCAGGAATACAGGTGACGATGCCGCGATTTTGCACCTTTTCGATTTCAAGCGAGGTCTTAATCTCAGATTTGCGGAAATCACGCAATGTCCCGGCCAGCTGCCTGTTGTTTGAACAGCATGACAGGGAAAAGACAAGTACAAGCAGCAATATTGCTATCCGATATTTTTTCATGGTCGGTTGGTTTATGGTGGAGGATAAGTTAGTGTGTATCAATTATTTATTTAATGTCGGGTGCCGGATTTACGGCAGCCGTCAGTGCGTAAGTCACAGTGGATCTGACGGTTGTCCTCCGCCGTCAGGGGATGGCAGACAGGGCGGAGGGATGACAAGCGATAGTCAAGGGTTGAACGGGGCATAATACAATGTTGCGGAGTCATCCACATTAAAGCCGTAAACAATACCGTTCTTCTCATCTACCGCACAGATGTCAATATAGCGGTCAAGCAGTATCCTGCGTTTGAAACGGCCGTCCCAGCCGAAGACATGGAGTTCAGGAAGGACAATGCCGCGTTCCGAGACTTTCCTGTTGCAGCAAAGAGCATATATCTCCTCTGATGTAGCAGACGGATACGAAGCATAGGCGAGGGACGGATCTGAAGATTCAGGCGAATACTGCGGAAATCTGCCGGGGACACGCACATCTACATCCTTCACAAGATTGCCGTCGGTATCGTAGATCCTGAATTTCCGGAAATAGACATAAAACGCAGCGAACAGATGACCGGAAGGTTGTGCTATCATATTCTTCATATAGGCAAACGGCAGCTGCACATTGTCCACGGAAACCCAGTCAGGATATTGTCCTGCGTAGTCAGGGCCTTCATCTTTTCTATACAAAATAAACTCACTGAAGTCATTCATTACATTGGCGGTAATATATCCGTAAGGTATAATTATACCGTTCTGAGGGCAATCTGCTGTATTAAAAGCAGAGACATCGGCTACCTCTATGCTGCTGTCACCGACAGAAATCCGCTTGACCCGGCCTCCCGAATCAAGACAAACAAAACCTCCTCCGCAAGGGGCTATGCTTTGCACATCAACACCGATAAATTCATTCGGCCCGCGGCCTTTGATTCCTGCGGCATAACATTTTCCGGAAAGCGGCTCAGGGATTACAGTAAACAAGGTATCGCCCTTGCGCTGGTATATTATGACACGACCGTCAGAGACTGTCATTCTTGTCGGAGAGAGCAATTCCTTTGAAAGGTGTATCTCACCAAAGCTCAGAGTATCTGTTTTTTCCGCATCCGAAACGGTAGAAACTGTTCCGCTGTTTGAACATCCTTGTATTGCAGTTGCCGCAAATAATGCAATAATAGCAGTATCAATAAAATTTTTCATTTCATACACGTACTTGGCCTGCTTACTCTTTCAGCTGTAACGATCGTACAATTCAGGCATTCTCTAATTTCCAGGTAATAGCCGGAAGCACCTGAATCTGAGTAATCCATGAAACACGAAGCATACCCGCCTGGAACCCCCTCAGTCTCTGCCAAAGCCTCCACGTTGGCATAGAAAAGGTCTTCCATCTCATTCTTTCCGTTGTCGGCGTAAACGTAAACCGAAACTGCGATAGAGACAAGAGCTGCTCCTGCTGCTATCAAAAAGGATTTTTTCATGGTTATTACTTAATGTTAATTGTGTGTAACATTTATAAGACTGTTGAGAACTGAAAAACCCTAATGGCCAGGGTGGAGGATAACCCTCTGTATAGCAGCCTGTTCCTTAACAACGGGTGCCGGATTCTCGGCACCCGTTATAATGTAAATCACAGCAGGACAGCCGATTACCCTCCACCCGGACTACATGACTCCGGAAAGGTCATAGCGGACAATCCTGCCCCCGGTTCTGTCCATGGCGTAGAGAAAACCCGTCCGGCTGTCGAAGGTCATATTTTCTATGTTCTCTGCAACACTTATGTCATACAGGAAATTGCCGTACCAGTCGAAAATATGGATATGCGTACCATGACGGTCTTCTGCCAGTTCACTGATGGGCACGTTCTTGTATGCTGCGAATATGTAGTCCGGTGTTGAGGCTGCACCGACATAATATTCCTTTGTACCGGCATTAAGCATTTGGCCCATAACTGACTGCCAGTTACGGTAGTCTTTGTTTACAGCAACAGAATATACCTGTCCGTCATTTGTATCGATGAAATTGAGCTGAGGGAAAAATATCATCACCTCTGCAATTTGCCCCGTATTTTCATTATGAAGAATCATGCCACTGAAATGCGTCAAATAACGTTCACCATTGTAACCTTTGTAAAGGTCAAAAACCCTCGACACCACGCCGTCGCTACCGACAAGATGAAAAACCAGTCTTTTGTCTTCCGAAAGCAGCATGAATTGCCCCATATCCGGAAACGGCACCCAGTCAACAATTTCCGGAGGCAGCGCATAGCTATGTGCTACGGACAGGTTCCGGGATTTAATGGACTCTTCAATATCAACTAAGCAGGCCTGGCCGACAGAATTGTCATTCATGCAAAGGAATCTTTCGGACGGACTTTTTATAGCCGTATGAGGGTACAGCACCTCACCCGGCCCGCGGCCATTGCGGACAAAAGAACCGAGATACTTGAAATCCCTTGTGGAATAGGCCTTGAAATGATACGGATTGTCGTCATTTGGCTGGTCCTGGAGCACAAGGACGGTGTCATTGACAACCTGAATACGAGAGCAATCAAGCACTTCCGGGAAAGCATCACGCAAATCGGTACAAACCAATGACGGAACCGACTTTGCCGGCCTTACAAATTTAACGGGAGCATCACTGACTATACCGGTATGTTTGCAGGATATAGCCAGCAATGCGGCAAAAACAAGTGAAAGTTTGCAGATAATCTTCATATACAAATCAATTCGCACAGAAAGCGACCCGACTATTGTCATAATTCCCCATCGGCACGCTACAATTTGAACATAATTTCATATAATGCGTTCCTCTATAGCCAGTCTGCGAACATATCGGCCCGAATCCGCCTCCCTCATTCCTCGCCAGAGCCTCCACGTTGGCATAGAAAAGGTCGTCCATCTCATTCTTTCCGTTATTGGCGTAAACGAAAACCGAAACCGCGATTGCCGCAAGAGCTGCTCCTGCTGCTATCAAAAAGGATTTTTTCATGGTTATTACTTAATGTTAATTGTGCGTAACATATATAAGACTGTTGAGAACTGAAAAACCCTAATGAGATTTACGATAATTTGCAATAAGCAGTTAGGGACAGAGGCTAACTTCCTGTGACACAGAGATTACCCACCATCTCAAAAAAACATCAGGTCTATTGTCATCTGGACATCGCCGCCAGAATTCAGATGACTTCTCACATTATCAGGCAACTGGGACGAACCACCGGCGTCAATACATCGAAAAATAGCTTTTCCTCCGGAAATTCCGACAAGAGATAATCCGGCAAAACTGCCATTCTGGAAATAGACACGGTTGCCGATTCGGTCCATTATGAAGTCTTTCGGTTTGCCTCCGTCCTGCACACTGCCGACAGCAAATGACGTAGCGACATAAACAGTCTTTACGAGGGTGATGCATTCAGCTATGTCATTCAGGTATTTCTCGACATTGACCTTATACTTGTCCGGAACAGACTTGCTTCCGAAATCGAAATGGTACTTCTTCACAGGAATCCCTTCTTTCAGTTCATAGACATCATCGTCTATCGGCTGGTGGTAGATTACGGTACCGTTATTGTCCGAAAAACCCATACTGGCCAATTCATAATCGGTATCAATGTATTCGCCGTATTCCACAAAGGCCGCACGGACATTAAGTTCCCTGTCGGAGACAAGCAATTCATTGCCTCTATATTCCGATTTGTCCCAGGAGGCGAGTTCAAACACAAAACCGTCCGTGCCGATACATTTGAACAGCCTGGCATCAAAGCCGGGCGTAATATCCTTTACGAATGTCCCGTCCGAATCATAGCAAAGCATCCTATCCTTCTGGCCGTCCCAAATCCAGATGTTTCCCGAATCATCGATATCAAAATCTGTAATCTGCAGATATTCTCCCGGGCCTCTGCCGCGTCTGGCAATATATTTCACGGGAAAACCTCCGCCGTCAAAAACCAGCAATTTTCTTTTTATCCAATCAAGAATATAAAAATTGCCATCTCTGAAAATGACTTTATCTGCCGATGACAGCAAATATTCGGAATCAGAGGAATCAAGCAGCACATAATTCACGGAATCCCAAAATCCCGCAGGAAGATCACAATATGAAGATTTGGACATCCTGTGAAACGGAATCGTCTCAACATCGAGACCGTCCTCAAAAGAAGATGAGGAACAGCCTGCCGCTGACAGAATCGGTATCGACAGTATCAACGGCAAGGCATTAGTAATTATCCTACTGATATCCATACATGGGGCCGTGTTCTCACAGTGGCAAGAGCTGCCCCTGCTGCAATCAGAATGCTTTTCTTCATGCTTTTTGTTGGTTTGATGTTATTAAAATGCCGGCATCTCCCGACAGGCATGGGCAAATTTAGGACTTTATATTTTATATACAATGGCTTTTAAGAAAGTAATAACCACACAACAATACACCTTTAAAAATAAATTTATAAATTTGTCCGTACCGACAAAATCAACCGATTATGCACAAATATTTATTGTTTGCCGTTGCCGCAATTTCATTTTAGCCTCCACCGGACTACATGACTCCGGAAAGGTCATAGCGGACAATCCTGCCCCCGGTTCTGTCTATGGCGTAGATGAAACCCGTCCGGTTGTCGAACGCCATATCTTCTATGTTCTCTGCAACACTTATGTCATACAGGAAATTGCCTTGCCAGTCGAAAATATGGATATGGGTACCGGCCCTGTTCTCAGCCAGCCTGTGTATCGGCAGACCTCTATATGCCGCAAAAATATAGTCCGGTGCAGAAGCTGCGGAAGAATAATATTCTGTCAGTTCCATAAACTGCCGGCATTCCAGCACAGACGCCCATTTTCTGTAATCCTTGCTTACGGCAACCGAATACACTTGTCCTCCGTCCGTATCAATGAAATTGATCTGAGGGAAAAGCAACATGACTTCTGCCACAGTCTTTGTCTTGTTGTTATGGACGAGAATGCCGCTGAGATACGTTATATAACGCTCATCGCCGTGACCTTCGTACAAATTAAAAGTATTCAATACTTCCCCTCCGTTTCCGACAGTCTGAAAAACTTCCTCCCCATTTTCCAGACGAAAGACAAAATGTTCATTATCGGACAACGGAAACCGGAGCAAGTCCATATCCGGCATGGCATAATCCCGATATGACACTGTTTTTGAACATTTTATGGACTCTTCCACATCCACAATACAGACCTATTCCGTCGGCTTGTCATTCAATATCAGATATCTCCCGGAAGAATTGCTTCTGACTGCATTAGGATGCAGCATCTCACCAGGCCCGCGGCCGCCGCGGACAAAAGAACCGAGATACTGGAAATCCCTTGTGGAATAGGCCGTGAAATGATACGGATTGTCGTCATTTGGCTGGTCCTGGAGCACAAGGACGGTGTCATTGACAACCTGAATACGAGAGCAATCAAGCACTTCCGGGAAAGCATCACGCAAATCGGTACAAACCAATGACGGAACCGACTTTGCCGGCCTTACAAATTTAACGGGAGCATCACTGACTATACCGGTATGTTTGCAGGATATAGCCAGTAATGCGGCAAAAACAAGTGAAAGTTTGCAGATAATTCTCATATACAAATCAATTTACACAGAAAGCTACCATATCCATGGCATAATTACCCAACGAATCATTACAATTTGAACAAAGTTTCATACGATGCGTCCCCAAAGTGCCAGTCTGCGAACATATCTTCCCGAATCCGCCTCCCTCATTCCTCGCCAGAGCCTCCACGTTGGCATAGAAAAGATCGTCCATCTCATTCTTTCCGTTGTCGACGTAAACGAAAACAGAAACCGCGATAGAGGCAAGAGCTGCTCCTGCTGCTGTCAAAAGGGATTTTTTCATGGTTATTACTTAGTGTTAATTGTGTGTAACATATATAAGACTGTTGAGAACTGAAAAACCCTAATGGAATTTGCAATAATTCGGCATTTTCACAAGGGCAGGACACAAAGAGTGGAGGGTAAATCACTGCATAACAGTCACTTCCTTAGTGACGGGTGCCGGATTTATGGCACCCGTCATAGCGTAAGTTTCAGAGAGACAGGTTGTTACCCTCCACCATGGAAAGGTCATAACGGACATAATGGCCACAGTCAATGGCTTCCCGGAGGAAACATCGGGCGACATCAAAAGGGCGGCGGGAGGAATACGGACCATAATCTTCAGATGTAATTCTGCAAGAATGCGATACTTCAAAAGGCATTGGGGTTAGGGGCAACATTACAGGTCGAGGATGTATTTGTACACCTTGCTGTCCGGGTAGTCGGAAACACCCACAAGGCTGTTGCCCTCGACATGGATTGAGCTTATGTGATGTGACAACTGATAGTGCTTTACTGGATTGCCGTCCCAGTCATAGACCACAAGATTTTTGCAGGCATGGCTCGGAAGGATATCGTCCCTTAATTTATGGCCGGAATAAATAAGATACACATATTTGTCATCGGCAAATAATCGCTGGAAAGCCGAAAGAGCCTGCATACCACGCCCCGGCGGAGCAATCTCATACCTTTTGTATTCTGTCAGTATTCCTGAATCCACCTTTGAGAATGAAAGGGTCGGGCTGGCAACATTCGCAACGCACACGCGGGTTCCGGAAAGGTTAGACACATACTTTGAGCTCAGATGCAAGGACAGAATATAATCACGGTCGTATGCCGAGAGATTCTTGTAACCAATGGCCGGTACGCTGGATAAGACATTGCCCTCCGGGTCAAAGAATGAATACCATACGGTTTCGTCCATGGAGTTTCCAGAAACAAAACCGGCTTCTCCGCAAATACCTATATAGACCGGCTTGGGAGACTTATCCCTGAAATTGCCTATGGTGTCAAGAACGGGAGTGCGGGTCTGTATCGTCTCACTGAGATTTAAACTCATACAGGTGCCGCCGGTGAAATCGTAAATGACCGCTGACTTCCCGACCTTGTACAGACTGCTGCCGTTTATTATTTCACCGGGACCGCGGCCGCGTCTTATCGCATGGAAATGCTCGGAGGTCACGGCATTAACGAACAGCAGGTTATAATCTCCCTTGCCGGAGGACAGCAAAAGCCAGTTGTCATCGACTGATATGGCATCGTAAGGGTCAAATATGGCATACTCATCAATGGACACGGAATCTACAGGCTCTATGTGGCAGGCAGAAAGCCGAAGTGTCCTGAGATACGGGTCTTTGGAAGATGTGCATGAAACCGGAACCAGCATCAAAACGATGGCTCCAGCCAAAGCAAAGACAGGAAATCTATAACTCATACTAATATGGTTTTATACGGTCTTTAAAAACTTCGCCCAAACTGGTACAGGCGGCATTTGCACATACCATACACAAGTCACCGACAATGATTGTCCCTTCACCGTCAGCCAAAGCCTCCACATTGGCATTAAAGAATTCATCCGCCCCATTCTTTCCGTTATTGACGTAAACGAAAACAGAAACCGCAATAGAGGCAAGAGCTGCTCCTGCTGCTATCAAAAGGGATTTTTTCATAATTGTTGTGTTATCAGTTTTTGTATATGCCACAAATGTAGCAATTATAATTTAATATGTAACAATTAGTTACCATCGGAACACACGAAAAATCAGAACCAAAGCTGCTCACCATTTTCATAAATGAAAATTCTCTGCCGGGTTCAGTTCGCAGGACATTTCAAAAGATAGAGACCTCCGGACGGGACATCATGGAAATCCAGATGAACTTTTTCTGCCGTCTGCCCGCTGTGGAAACACCATTTCCCGGCATCCCAATAGTAAAACTCATAATACATGCCAGGGCAAATTTCACTGCCGTCGCCACGCCTTATGCATGATACCTCTTCCATGGATACCGGCTCTCCGAAATCAAAACCGACCCAGCGTGTCACGCTTTTTGTCCGGAAATTTGTCAAGGCATACCCTTCGCAGATGCTCTCCGGATTGCCATATCCTGATGAAGACAATTCCCAAATACCGAATCATAGCCATATCACAAATCAGTCAAATGAATGACATCGGAAAGGGGATGCGATATATCATATTTCAGAATCTGTTCCGTTCCGTTTTCCACAACATACAGACACCCTTCCGATACATCTATATCAAAATACATTGTACCGGCAGGCAAGGAAAATTTGGCCAACGGGGCACCTTCCCATGAAAACAAATGTATTTCAGGAAAGAAACAATTATTGCCGAACTGCCTGTTTGTCGTGTTCAGATACAGGCCGGCAAAAAAATCATCGAAAGAAGTGACATCATAATATGCCATAGGCAAATCCCCTACATCATACTGCTCTACATCATTTATATCCTCCAGTTTCTTGCCTATGCATAAAGTCTTATGGTAATCGTTGGACAGAGAATACAAATGAACAACACTCAGCATTCCGCCAAGCTCCGCCATAATGTCCCGTTCTTGATTATAGACAAAATGCGTAGCGAGCAGATTCGTATTCGACGATGTAACCGAATTGAGTTTCTCCATGCTTTGAGTACATGATGTTTTACCGGAGAAATCCACGAGGAATCTTTCATAGACTATTTCTTCAAGACTTCCTTTCCGGCATATCAGACGTCCGTCTCCGGCTCCGAAATACCTCGCCCCGGACAAGGCCGAGAGCGAATCTGCCAGACACTTCCATGATGCCGTCCCCTCCTCGGTTGACTTCCCGATATCGTATTCTATATACTTGCCATTATAATCAAATATTCCCGCCTTTAAAGCACCTGAGACCTCATAAAAGTCGAACCAGCACATAAAAGGACAGTATAAAAGTTCTCCCGGACCGTTCCCGATCTTTATGAATGGCCTGGAAATCAGAGAACCGTCTTCTTTGGAATATGCCGACAGACACCCTTCCCGGCTGACGCAAGAGAGAATGAGGCAATCCCCGTTATTTTTTATACCTAAAATTCCTATTGCATCAATGCACAATGTGTCAGCATTGTCCACAACGCAGTTTATCGGAAACTTGTCCACATATCTGACGTCATCAAAGGCAAAATACGACTTATTCCCACAAGCCGAAACCAGGAATGCAAAAGCCAATGAAACTATATATACCCAATATGTTCTCATTCAGACAAAATCATTTGCAAAAATCCATACCACTGTATTCCCTCCCCGGAATCTCATCACAAGTCCCGCAATATTTAACACGAGAGGTCGGATCCGAGACAATTGTTCTCCAGCAATGAACATACGAACCACTCTCAGATTGAGAAAGTGCTTCAACGTTAAGAACAAATAATGATTCTTCTTTACAATCAAGCATAAGGCCAACAAAGAAAAATCCAACAGCAAGGCACAAATACTGATGCAATGGCAATAATTCCTATTTTTTCATAATGTTTATATTAATAACACACACTTTTATCAGCACCTTTACCTGGCTGTTCTGTACAAGTCCCGCAATATTTAACACGAAAGGTCGGATCTAAAGTCAGGCGACGATAACATGTATGATTACCGCTCCCTTCATTCCTTGCCAAAGTCTCCACGTTGGCATTAAAGAATTCATTCGCCTCATTCTTTACGTTGTTGGCGTAAACGAAAACCGAAACCGCGATAGTAGCAAGAGCTGCTCCTGCTGCTGCCAAAAGGGATTTTTTCATGGTTATCATTAAATGTTACTGTATATAAGACTGTTGAAAACTGAAATACCCTTTTTCCAGGGCAGGACACAAAGGGTGGAGGGTAAATCACTGAATAACAGTCACTTCCTCAGTGACGGGTACCGGATTTATGGCACCCGTCATCGCATAAGTTTCAGTGAGACAAATTGTTGCCCTCCACCCACGAAAGGTCGTAACGGACAATCCTGCCCTCGGTTTTATCTATGGCGCAGAGGAAACCGGTCCGGCTGCTGTCAAAAAGGATTTTTTCATGGTTATCATTAAGTGTTACTGTATATAAGACTGTTGAGAACTGAAATACCCTTTTTCCGGGGCAGGACACAAAGGGCGGAGGATAAATCATCATTCAAACAAGACCGGCAATTTATTCCGGCAGATTCAGACGGCTCAGGGTATATACGTCCCGGTCATCCTCAATCGAATGACGGATAAAATAGATTTCACCGTCATACACAGACATCAGATTGCCATATCCTAATGAAGACACAGTAAAACAGGCAATCTTCCTGCCTCCGCGGCCTTCAACACGGTAAAGGCTGCAATAACGGTTTTCATTGTTCAGAATCCTGTCGGGAGAATCATTATACCGGCCTTCGGAAGTGAGGACATAGAGGTTGCCGCCACGATTTACGGCCAGCATTGTGCAGGGATTGGTATTCCGGTATTCACGCGCCGCCGGATAATCCATATCACCTTTCACCTGTACGGGCTTGAATGTCTCGGACTCTATCCCGGCGACCGGCAGAAGCAAGTCTGTCCCCATATCGTATTTCATGACGTCGAGTCTGTCAAGAGGAAGGTAATGGACACCTCCGTCACTGCAGAAGAATGGGGCTGCGGACATCCAACCGCACAGAACCTTGTGGGCATCACTTGAGTTGCCGAGGCTCTTTACCACCTGGCAACAGGTTTTGTCATATATGTCAATAATATGGTCTCCCCTGTTGCCGGCCGTATATATGACAATATAATCGCCAGACGGGCAGAAGTCCCTCAAGGCCGAATCATATCCATATTCACCGACAGGAGTGCCGTCCAGGGTGTATGCAACGAATTTCATTGTCATTGCACTCCACACATAAATCAAGTCTCCGTCACAGCGGACATAGAGAGGCATATTATATTCAAAGCCGGCATTTCCGCTGCGGCCGATTTTGCTGATGCAGTGCCCGGACATATCATAAAGATATACCTGATAATCTGTGCTTATGGCAAAATGGGCGGAATCTATGACGGCAAGACTGCATGGACTTCCGATTTCTTCATCGCCAAAGACAGACATTATTTCACATACGGTCCCGGAATCGGCATCCTGCACCGTTACATCCTTGCCGCCTGAACATGAGCAAAGCGGCAACATAAGTACGAACGCCCAAAGAGCGGAACTACTAAATGAATGACTCATCATAAACAATTACTTAGACCTCCTTTTGTACAATTGAAACCTCCGTCAGGCCGGTCATAACGCCACCAGACTTTCGCTGCATAATCATTTCCACTACCTTCATTATCAGCCAAAGCCTCGACATTGGCATAGAAAAGGTCGTCCATCTCATTCTTTCCGTTGTTTACGTAAACGAAAACCGAAACCGCGATTGCCGCAAGAGCTGCTCCTGCTGCAATCATAAAGGATTTTTTCATAATTTGGTATGTTGTTTCCATATATGGAAATTAATTCAACTCATAGCGGTATACTTCCGGAAACATAGTTTCCAGGTTCTCCGATACCGTATAGATACAGCTGTCGTCCTCAGACACATAGAAAGTTCCAAAAGGAACATCAAGGCTGTAGGTCTTGACATACTGCCCTGCCCAGTCGTAGACTTCTATGCGGTCTATAAAATATGGAGGATAGCCTTTGTAATTATCCGGAACATATTCACCGTTGACAAGATGATATTCAAGCGTACTAATATAAATCCGTGAATCTGTTGTGTACGCCTGGACTCCAAGATTGGATTCCCTGGAGCGCGTCGGGTTTATTCCATCGCCGGCCGCTGTGTATATAGGGTACTCATCGTATATTTTTGTCTCTGATGATATGGCAGAACCGGAAAGATTCAGGATCGACACGTACCGCCCCCAATCGCCGGCATAAAGGATTTTGTCTCCGTTGCAGAAAATCTTGGCTCCCGGCCCATACACCCCTTGCTTTACTATAGCAGGGCCGTCGAAACCGTCGTCCGGCCAGAAATGCATTGGGGCAATATGCGGAGTATTGCTTGACAGAACAGACATGATATTCTCCTGACCATACTTCTCGCCAAGCATGACATATTCATCATAAGACTTTATGCAGAAGCCTCTTCCGACCAGGAAACCGCAATATTCAGAATAGTCGGTGTATTCCCATGACTGCATATCAACGGCAGATTCCACAGGTATCCTGATTATGCCGCAGATGCCGTAAGGACCGTAGGACAGGACATGCAAGGTATCCGAACGAGATATCGCAGAAGCGTATGTAACCTCCATTGGGCCCCTGCCGACATTCAGGAATTTATGAAAGGTCTCAGGGTCACCAATGCGGTACATGCCGAGAAGACTTTTGTTAGACAAGAGCGAAGCTATGACAATAGTGTCATTAGCATATATAAGTTCGAACAGAGGTGCATCCCCGCAGATTTCCAGACGGACACCGGACAGGGCCACACAGACTTCTTTTCTGCCTTCCTGCGGATTGGCACACGAGAACAGAAACGACAGAACGGCAAATAAAATCAGAAAACGTTTCATCTCCCATTTTTCATTCCGGATATCGAGCCTGAGTAAACATTGCCCTCTGCATCTGTTACTGTAAAATAACATATTGCTTCTGGGGCAACCGTACACGGCACATCAACTACACCGCCACCTTCATCACCGGCAAGTGCCTCCACGTTGGCATAGAAAAGGTCTTCCGTCTCATTCTTTCCGTTGTTTACGTAAACGAAAACCGAAACCGCTATTGCGACAAGAGCTGCTCCTGCTGCAATCAGAAAGGATTTTTTCATTGTTATTATTTTGTGTTAATTATGTGTTATATATAAGACTGTTGAAAACTGAAAAACCCTAATGGAATTTGCAATAATTCAGCAATTTTCACGATGCAATATCCTCAAAAAGGTATTTAGGGTAGAGGACAAGTCACTGCGTAGCGGCCCATTTCTTAAGGACGGAGCCGGATTCGCGGTACCTGCTACAATATAAATAACTATAAAACAAATAGTTAACCTCGGTCATCCGATTGTAGCGCCCTTGATAAATATCTCATGTCAATCGTATAGAGGTCCGGACGAATCTGATGATAAAGGTACATTCTATTTTCACTTTCATTCATCCTCAGCATTATCAAGCCTGCATCAAGTTTGAACTTACGAATCAGCTTTCCCTCCCAATTGAAAACATATAGAATGTCGGCACTGACATCGTAATTTGAATAATCCACCTTTTTCCCGCAATACAGGGCGTATATGTATTCATCGTCACAAACTATCGAGTTAAAATGACACACTTTCTGCTTGGTTGAAAATTTCATGGCACCCTTTATACGAAAACCGTTGCATTTGCCGGAATCCAGATCAAGAATATTTATCTGGGGGAAGTTGCACATTGCCATCGCAACTTTTGTGTGATCCGGCTTTATGCAGTCATTTAGGCTCAGGATGGATTTTGAATCCTTTGATTTTATGTCAGGTTTCAGGAACAGGTCATACGTTCTGCAGATGCTGCGGCCATTCAGGTCATATATCGCATAGACAGGAGGGGCAAGCATTTCATCTACCCGAGGATTCTGCTTTGTATCCAATACAAGAAGACGGTCTTTAGCCAACGGGTGAAGGCTGCCGAACGGGAGGAATTCCGTTGAATCGCCCAGATGCATACGGTTCTCATAAACATCCTTTCCCGTTGCCAATGAACGGCTGATGTTCCACGTAAAAAGACGGGAGTCATTGTAGCAAAACAGAAGGGTCTTGGTATCGCCGTCCTCCACAAAGAAGTCCTGGAGAGGAAAGACATTTATGAACTCGTCCGGACCTCTGCCGCGGTGGCCCATCCTGTAGGAAATCTCATCCGTCTCAATGTCAGTAAGAGTAAACAGCCAGTCCTTGGACGACTCGTATGAATATATATACCTGCCATTTATGGCCGCAGTAAACAAATCCGCAGAGCACTCCAGAACATCCGGATGGAGTGGCTCGGCTTCAACGTCCTTGAACTCAGCGACATCGAAAGCAAAGAAATCAGATTCTCTCACTGAGGTGCATGAGGGCAACAGCAGCAAGAGAATCTGAAAGACAATGATTACTTTTTTCATAAACATAAGAATAAATAACTACCTCGATACACACAAAACTGACTGAGAATTTGCAGAAGACTGAATAATAAATTTCAAAATCTTGTTCTCAGCAAATTCCGGATTCAGCGCATATATCGCCAGCTCTGACTCATCCACCGCAAAGCATGACACCGGAACGTCCAATTTCAACAATGCCACAGGCTGTCCGTCCCAGCCATAAACCTCCACTGCCGATGAATGGTTCTTCTCAGTATAGTCAAGACGTTCTCCGGAGTACAGAGCATAGAATGCGTTTTGCCGGCATAGGTATTTTCATAATAAATTATATTCTTATCGACATTGAACTCCGTTGTCTCATTTTTTCTGTACAAATGGAATTCCGGGACAGATGCGGCACCGATTGCCGCCGTCAAACGGATTTGCCCATCGCTGATTGTACCGAATTCAATGCGGTCAATCATGAAATAGGCCCTCGCAAAACTTTTACCGCATGCGGAGATAAGATAGTCATCGAAAATGGTGTAGTAGTTTTTGCCAAGTTTGCGTGAAATATTTTCAAAAGTGTTTGGCAGAACATCCTCCAGCTTTTTCTCGCGTATATTCCATAATTCCGTATGGCCATCTTTATAACCCTGATGCTTTAGCAGAAACCGCGAGTCTCCGATACTGTTTATTTCCCAAAAGAAACGCTCCCTGTCATCCGACCCGAATATGAAACTGTCCTTGAGGACAGCCGAAGAATGACCGATTTCATAAAATGCGACGTTGTCTGTTGCATGATCTCTGAACCCAAGAAGATTGCCGGAAGTATTTTTTATCATAACCGGCATGAGATATTCCTCCGGGCCGCGTCCCCGCCTCGCAAATGAATAGAGAAATTCCATACCCCGGCGGGAATATACAAAGAAGAAATCATCAACTCCTTCACTGCCATTCTGCAATACGATGTAATCGTCCAAAAGAGCCATGTTGCAAATTTGCATTATTTCTTCAACTTCAATATATTCCGCACTGACTTCCTGCTCTTGTCCAAAAGATTTCTCCGTATTTACGGACGTGCCGCACGAGGACAAAGACAGAGCCATAAGAGTATAAATCGTATAAAGTATCTTTCTCATACTACTTTAATATAACCGGAATAATACTAAAGTATTTCCGGTATCAAAAACATTATATCTTAATCGCACCATCTTTTACATCTTCCTACATATCTATGGCACATGCAATCCAATCCTCCTCCTGTCGTACCGGACCAAGTAATACATGCCCCGGGGCAAGAATAGCCTCCTTCACCATCAGCCAAAGCCTCGACATTGGCATAGAAAAGGTCTTCCGTCTCATTTTTCCTGTTGTTTGCGTAAACGGAAACCGAAACCGCGATAGTAACAAGAGCTGCTCCTGCTGCTGCCAAAAAGGATTTTTTCATGGTTATCATTAAATGTTACTGTATATAAGACTGTTGAGAACTGAAATGCCCTTTTCCAGGGCAGGACACAAAGGGTGGAGGGTAAATCACTGCATAACAGCCACTTCCTTAGCGACGGGTGCCGGATTTATAGCATCCGTCATCGCGTAAGTTTCAGTGAGACAAACTGTTACCTTCCACTCACGAAAGGTCGTAACGGACAATCCTGCCCTCGGTTTTATCTATGGCGTAGAGGAAACCGGTCCTGCTGCTGTCAAAAGGGAACTTTTCATGGTTATTATTCATTGTTAATTATGTGCTACATATATAAGACGAACGAAAACTGAAAAACCCTAATGCTATTTAAAATATTCTTCATGAAAATCAGAACCAAAGCTGCTCGCCATTCTCATACATGAAAATCCTCTGCCGGGAGGCATTTGCAGGACATTTCAAAAGATATAGGCCTCCGGCCGGGACATCATGGAAATCCAGATGAACTTTTTCTGCTGTCTGCCCGCTATGAAAACGCCATTTTCCTGCATCCCAATAATAAAACTCATAATATTGGCCGGGGCATATATCGCTTCCGTCACCACGCCTGATGCACGACACTTCCGTCATGGACACCGGCTTGCCGAAATCAAATCCGGCCCATCGTGTCCGGCTTTCTGTCCGGAAATTTGTCAAGGCGTCACCGTCACAGATCATCTCAGGATTGTCATATCGCGGATCTTTCACCGGAATTTCCGGAGAAATTACTTTTCCGTAAACCCGTTTCCCGACCGGCCTGTCATAAAAATAAAGTTCAGCAAAATCACTCGGCTCATCACCGGAACACATCAGCCTCCAGAAGCGGAAAGCAGCAGTATCCGATATTGCCTCCTCACACGCCAGATAATAATCCTGCGGGAACTCCGCCATAGTCTTCGCATTCCTGAAACCGGGATTGTCGGCAGCCTCTATACGGCCTCCGCGAAGATATTTATGGATATTCCATATATGGTCGAAAGCCGGATATTTCCTGTACAGTTTCATATCTATGGTCCGGCTGCGGTCAGGCTTTATTTCAACAGTCCCACGCCTTGTATTCAACAGAAACGGATTCCCCACAGGAATCTGGATTCCGTCTCGATAAATAACAGGAAGATAGACAATTCCGACACCTAAATCATTAAAACGCCCCTTTCTTCGCCTTACTTTGGACAGGGCGACAGGAGTCCAATTGTAATTGTCGAAAACACAAAGGTACACATAATCCGCTCCCTTCGCTGCAGAATCAAGTTCAAGCAGCACATCAGCCGTCTTGCAGTATTCCGTCGTGACATCATGCAGAAAGATATTGCTGAAAATGCCATAAAGCCGTCCTTCCTTCCTCAACGCATCAAGCAAAAAAGCATTTGGGCTGAATTTGTACCTGTAGACTTTGGCCATGGCATTGTCCGAATAATGATATTGTCCCGGGTAGTATTCAAATGGCACGAAGTCCACATTTCGTCTCGTCACCGTCAATATGTTGTTCCAATGATGAACTCCGTTTCTGTCAGGCCAGGACGGTGTCATATCCATGCTTACAGGAAGGCCTTTGCTCCGGCTGTTGAGCAATCCGAGCACAGAGTAATCTATGCACGTCCCGAACTGCATATGCTTTAACGGAATAAAATCAAGCAGCGGTATGTGGTCCGGGCTTCTCCAGCAAATTTCCAGACTGTCTTTCATCTCATTGTGCGATGTCATGACAGCTTTCCTGACATTGTTTCTCAGCTCTGCAATTTGAGGGAAAACATCCATTTCTCCTCTGCTTTTCCTGCTGTAATCCTCTTTCCAGCGGCTGAGAGGCTGATAATCCACACATTTATAAGGCAGGACATATTCGCAGAACTGACCGAAATCAAGGTGCTGCAGAAAAGGCGATGTCTCCCACTGTTCAAATGAATAGTCGATATTCCATATCAGATAATCCGCCGTTGCCGTCCTTACATCCGGTACAGGTATCATATCTGAAACATATTTTTTCGATATATCCTCCAATGCCTGTACAGGCATCTCGGAAGTGTCCCTCAACATGAATAAAGAATCCACTTCACGGCAATATCTGCCATAGAGTTCCGCCGGATAGGACCGGTGCCAGGTCATGTTGCCTATCAGATAAAAGGCAGCCTCCAGTTTCTGCGCATCATTTTCATTCTTGCTGTAATGCTCTATCACCTTTTCCAACTCTCCCCTATTGTCTCCGGCATACAGAAGCGCATTCCTGACATCTTTGTCATATCTGGAGCAAGAAAACATGAGCGGCATGATAACGAGAGCGGCTCCTGTCGCTGTCAAGAATGGAATTCTTATAATTGTTGTATTATTCCTCATATATTATTCGTGGAAACATCCTGATAAATCATATCTGTAAATATTGTCCTCCGCATCCAAACCATAAACAGTTTCATGCCGCCCGGCAATGGAAAAGGCCGTCCGGCTCTTTCTTTCCGTTATTGGTGCAAACGGAAACCGAAACCGCGATTGCCGCAACAGCTGTTCCCGCTGCTATTAAAAAGGATTTTTTCATGATTTATGTTCTATGATAATTGGTCTGTTGTATATATCAAGACTGATTAAACAGGAAAAACCCTAATGGAATAGCCAACAACGGTCAGGGGTGGAGGGTAAATCATTGCATAACAGCCAGTTCCTTAATGACGAGTGCCGGATTTGCCGCACCCGTCATAACGTAAGATGCAACAAAACAAACAATTAGCCTCCACCATTCAGCTATAATAACCCGGACAAATAGTCCATATCTATGGTATAGAGGTACGGACGCTCCTGATGATAGAAGTACATTTTATTGTCAGCTTTATTTATCGAAAACCGCAGCACTTGCGCATCGATTTTGAATTTACGCAAAAGTTCTCCCTCCCAGTTGAACACATACAAAGTATTGACTGTGACATCATAATTCGAATAATCGACTTCTTTTCCACAATATAAGGCATAGATATGCTCATCATCGGACACTATCGGGCCAAATTGACAGAATTGAACTGCCGGAGAAAACTTTCTTGCACCCTTTAAACGGAAACCGCGGCATTCGCCTGATTCCAGATCGAGAATGTTTATCTGAGGGAAATAATGCATCGCCATCGCAACTTTTGTATGGTCCGGCTTTATGCTGTCACTCAGTCCAAGGAAAGATTTTGTAAGGAAGGAGCGGTTTTCCGACTTCACCCCGGGATCGATGAACAGATAGTCATAAGTCCTTATGATACTGCGGTCATTCCGGTCATATATCGCATAGACAGGAGGGGCAAGCATTTCATCTACCCGTGGGTTCTGCTTTGTGTCCAGTACAAGAAGACGATCTTTATCCAACGGGTGAAGGCTGCCGAACGGAAGATATTCAGTCGAATCGCCCAGATGCATACGGTTTTCATAGACATCCTTTCCGGTCTCCAATGAACGGCTGATGTTCCACGTAAAAAGACGGGAGTCATTGTAGCAAAACAGAAGGGTCTTGGTATCGCCGTCCTCCACAAAGAAGTCCTGGAGAGGAAAGACATTTATGAACTCGTCCGGACCTCTGCCGCGGTGACCGAAAGTGCCGACAATCTCATCTGCATAAATGTCTGTAAGCGTAAACAGCCACTCCTTGGAGTATTCGTATGAATATATGTACCTGCCATTTATGGCCGCAGTAAACAAATTTGCAGAGCATTCCTGCACCTCCAGATGGAGAGGCTCGGCTTCAATGTCCTTGAACTCAGAGACATCGAAGGCAAAGAAATCAGCTTCTCCCACTGAGGTACATGAGGGCAACAACAGCAAGAGAACCTGAAAGACAATGATTACTTTTTTCATAAACATAAGAATAAATAACAACCTCACTACGCACAAAGACGAAACACCTTTTGCCCCCCATGTTTCATTTTAGCATGGATATATCGTGGCCATAAAGTCCTGTCATTGCAAAATACAATATGAGCGTCAGACGCGCCATTTGCACGAGTATAACATTCTCTGACCGGTGTTCCTTCGCTTCTTGCCAAAGCCTCAACATTGGCATTAAAGAATTCGTCCGTCTCATTCTTTCCATTGTTGACGTAAACGAAAACAGAAACCGCGATAGAGGCAAGAGCTGTTCCTGCTGCTGTCAGAAAGGATTTTTTCATGGTTATTATTCAATGTTAATTATGTGTTACATATATAAGACTGTTGAAAACTGAAATACCCTAATGGAATTTTTATAAATCAGACTCTTGTAAATAATATTTTATTATGGCGGCACCACCTTCCGACACCACCTTGTCATACTCCGACGATGAGAAATCATCGAGCACACATTTGCTGACATATTCCGGCAGATGTTCACTGTCCACAAATTTATACATGACATTATCAGCAAAAAGCTCCGGAGAGAAACTCATGCCCTCACTGGTCTTGTCAAAGAAACACGCTTTGCCATTGTCACAATTGTAATAAAGGGTATGCGCCTTGCCTTTATATATGGCACTGGCAAACAGCGATGGACCGTCCGCTATCATCCCGATGAACGGTGACACCTTGTGCTCCGAATTCCGAATGATGAAATCATAGCTTTCCAATACCGCTTTATCTTTCGGTATATCTTTAAGTTCGCATTGGCGTCGGCCAAGCTCCTATTCAAGATAAGCCTCATACTCAGCATATTCCGCATCAACAGCATAGATTTCACCGTCATACGGACGAAAGAAGCACGCATTGCCGTTTATTTTACAAAACGGGACCTGGACATAGATATAATCCTTCAGAAACGAAGGAGGACAATAGCCGAAAGAACATAATTCCAAAGTCTCCGAATCAAGATGCCATAATTTGTCATCGTTACTGTCAGAATACAGAATATAGCCGGAACTGACCGGGAAACAGCAATGCGCTGCCGGCAGCTGTTTCCCGGCAAAGTTCAGTTCCGAATCAAATTTCAATAAATCGGCATCGTATCTGAAAATCCGGCCCATCGGATTCAAAACCTCCACCATATTTGTGTATTCATTGAACAGAATCTGACAAGCCATAGTAAATTCGCCAGGTCCGCGTCCTGTCTTGTCCACACGGTTTACCAGACCTCCCTTGGAATCATAGACATGAATGGCTAATGTTTTCTCATCCTGAATGTAAAAATTCCGGCCATTGTATGCAATCCTGGAAATGCCGCTATACACTGAATTGGACAATGGGAAGGAATGGTCCAGGCGGACTACTTCCACTTTGGAGAACATGTCATATATCGATACTTCCTTTTCAAGAAGGCTATCAATGTCCAGCGGCACTTTTATCGCAATATCTTCGGCACCGCAACCGCAAATCAGCATCAGCGCGGGCATCAGAAACCCGACGACGCTTCTATTTATATTTACTGCCATAAACAAATAAATTACAACCAACCGACTTTATCGCAATCACAATAATCCTTTTTTACTCCGCTCCAATTGCATTTATAGAACGGCCAGGCCTTTACTTCATAAAAACACCTGCCACAATTGCCGGAGTCACAGGAATCACTTCCTCCTTCATCGCTTGCCAAGGCCTCCACGTTGGCATAGAAAAGGTCTTCCGTCTCATTCTTTCCGTTGTTTACGTAAACGAAAACCGAAACCGCTATTGCGACAAGAGCTGTTCCTGCTGCTGTCAGAAAGGATTTTTTCATGGTTATTATTCAATGTTAATTATGTGTTACATATATAAGACTGTTGAAAACTGAAAAACCCTAATGATATAGCCAACAACGGTCAGGGGTGGAGGGTAAATCACTGCATAACAGTCACTTCCTTAATGACGAGTGCCGGATTTATGGCACCCGTCACAACGTAAGTTTCAGTGAGACAAATCGTTGCCCTCCACCGCAAAACAGCTGCGCGGACAAGGCGGAAGTGCCAGACTATATAATTCCGGAAAGGTCATACCTGTAAATGCGTTCATGCGAATAATCGATTGCATACAAATGTTTTCTAGCAGAATCATAGACCGGAGAACTTATCGTCTCATTCAGAGACACGTCATACAGAAAATCTCCGTCCCAGTTGAAAATATGAAGGTGCGTTCCGCAAGCGTCACCGTTCTTCATTCCATTGTGCGTAATGCCGCTGCGGTAGCTCGCGATTATATGGTCAGACGTACACATTGCTATGGAATAGTATATCGGAGAATTCATTACGGACTCGACATCAAAGACATTTATAATGCTGTCCCAGTTGCGGTAGGCCTTATCCACGGCAAATGTCCTTATTTCACCTGTTTCTATGTCAAGGAAATTTATCTGCGGAAGACTGAGCATAAACATCGCCAGAACACCGGAGTCATTATTGATTGCTTCGGCAAAACAAAGCTGAGGAAAATTTCGTTCAGTGCCGACATCCGGATAAAGTTCTTTTGACTTTAGGACTGCACCTTCGTCATCGGTCAGATTTATCATTATCCTGTCATTATCTGTATTTACGATGAGCTGAAGACTGTCACGAAACGGATAAGCGTATATCGTTCCGGATGGCAGCATGGAAACGGGATATACAACATCTTTGCCGGTTGACACTGATGCAGAAAAATCATAAGCAAAGGAACGCATTTGAACAATGTCAGCAATGTAATCGCAAGTACTCACAGTCTCCTTTGACTTGCAGTGCCCGAGAAGTTCCGGAAGAAGAAACTCTCCCGGTCCGCGGCCATACGCCAGATGACCGCCGAGATACGATAAATCAGACAATGAATATGCCTTATAGAAATATGTTTGTTCATTTCTGTATGGAGAATCACTGACAAACAGAACCGAATCACTTACAAGCTGAAGTCCACCAAGACATTCGACTTCAGGAAAATCAAATGTAAAGGATGAGTCACAGTCAAGACTCAGGACTTTTGCCGGTGTGACAAACCTGACCGGTACGCCATTCACGACATTCGATGGCATACAGGAAACAAGCAAAAACAGCAAAATCATACAGGGAAACAAAGTCTTCATATCGCATTTATTCATCTATTACAAATTGCCAATGTAAACGAATCATCCACACGTATAATTGAGTGACAATTATCACATGAAGGATATGCGTATTTCGTACCGACACTAATATAACTTTGAAGGCACAATGTCCCTCCGGATACTCCCTCATTTCTTGCCAAGGCCTCCACGTTGGCATAGAAAAGGTCGTCCATCTCATTCTTTCCGTTGTTGACGTAAACGAAAACCGAAACCGCGATTGCGACAAGAGCTGCTCCTGCTGCTGTCAAAAGAGATTTTTTCATGGTTATTATTCAATGTTAATTATGTGTTACATATATAAGACTGCTGAAAACTGAAATACCCTAATGGAATTTGCGATAATTTAATTCGGAAGATTTTGTGGAGGGTAAATCACTGCATGACAGTCACTTTCTTAATGACGGGTGCCGGATTTATGGCACCCGTCACAACGTAAGATTCAGTGAGACAAACCGTTGCCCTCCACCGCAAAACAGCTGCGCGGACAAGGCGGCTGCTCCAGGCTATATAATTCCGGAAAGTCATATCTGTAAATATTATCCTCAGCATCCAAACCATAAACGACTTCATGCCGCCCATCGAAAGCTATAGACCTTATACTTTCGTCAAGGGAAATATCACACATGAATTTTCCTGACCGGCTGAAAACAGAAAAACCCTAATGGAATCTGCCTAATTCAACAGTTTCACAAGGCGACACAGCACAGAAGGGAGGTCTGAAGACAAATATCCCGCATCCTGGAAACCGGACAACATGCACAAACGGGTAATGTCCGTCATGCCTGCCGTAAACATATACAAGGTAGAAACATTATGTCCGTTGCCGGAGAATGCATTGTCCTGCAATTAAATTCACTTCATACGTGCGACACAGAATACCGGGCCATCATAACTGCCGGGCACAGACAATTTTTCTCCTTTTATGTCTTCCTGCAAAGCGGAGCCGGGCAGCACAACAATTTGGTCTGACTCGTCATATAAGCCAAAAACAAGGTCTGCGACATTGCAGGAGACATTCAGGTCCCGGAAAGCCAGTTGTTCCGATTGACGGGAATCCTTTGTTTTTTTTGTATAATGACAAAAGAGATACTTCTCCGCATCCCTATATGTAAACACTATATTTCTGCCGCTTTCCGCATAGACAGGTGTCCCGAAACAATATCTTTCCTTAACGGCAGTGACATTTATGTCATAGACACTGTTGAATTCACCCGACCAGAACGACTGCGGTGCATTTCTGCCATAAAGATCTATCCGCACAACCGGCGTAAGTTCTTGGCTGTCTATCGAATATATTACATCATTCATTGGCTCATGAAAAAGGACCGCCCCACCATACGCATAGAAATTCGACTGCCCGCGAATATGTCTCCATGACAATTCGTGCTCATTAATTTCCTGAAAAGAATATTTTTCCGCAAAACTCTCGATGTCAAGTATATGAAATTTATCGACATCCGACTGACAGGCAGATGTGACTATAAGGCTGCTGTCCATGAAATACAGTGAAGCCGGAAAGAAATCCAGGATTGCAGAAGACATAAATTCGCCTGATATCGTGTATTTGAGGATTTTCCTGTTGTTGTCAAGAAGATAGATATGTTTCTGCTCTACAATAAAGTCAAGTATTCCCAGATATTCGCCAGGACCGCGGCCATATTTTTCCAAAGAGCCGATGCAATGTCCGTCCTTTGAAATCTGATACACACCTTTCTGGTCAGAAACAAAAATCACATCATCACAGAGCAGAACTTTCTGAGGCTCCCCTATCAGGACACTGTCATAATCCCGGAATGCGACATACTCGATATTGTCCATGAAATCATTTATTCCGATAGACTCAACGATACATTCTTTAATACAGATTGTATCCGTTTCTTTTAAGGCATTGGTCGTACATCCTCCCAACATAAGGAGGGTGTACAACATACAAAAACGTACAAATATCTTCATGGCTTAGCATTTTGGCACAAATGTATCATTGCAGTTACGGACATTTCCGGGACCACAGCAATAAACAGTCCCTGCAGCATTTGACCACAATGCACCATCATTTTCGCCACCCTCATCGCCAGCCAAAACCTCCACGTTGGCATAAAAAAGGTCGTCCATCTCATCCTTTCCGTTGTTGACGTAAACGAAAACCGAAACCGCGATTGCGACAAGAGCTGCTCCTGCTGCTATCAAAAGGGACTTTTTCATGGTTGTTATTTAATGTTAATTATGTGTTACATATATAAGACGAATGAAAACTGAAAAACCCTAATGGAATTTGTGATAATTTAATTCGGAAGATTTGGTGGAGGGTAAATCACTGCATGACAGTCAGTTCCTTAATGGCGGGTGCCGGATTTTCGGCACCCGCCATCATATAATTCACAATAAGCCAATCAATTATCCTCCACCCCACATAATTCGGCAAGAAGATACCGGTTCGGGCTTTCGGTTTCCTTTATTAATTGTATATTTGCCGTCACATATCACTATGCCATGACACCAGCGATTTTCGGTTTCCTTCAATTGTCATTAGCGGATATACTTGACATCCTGCTGCTTGCCCTCATTATCTTCATTGTATTCAGATGGATAAGGGGATCTTCAGCCATGAGCATATTCGTGGCCATAATCTCGCTGTATCTTATACGCGTCGTCGTGTCCGCGTTCAACATGAGGCTCATGACCGCCCTCATGAAAACAATACTCGACGTGGGTGTGCTCGCGCTCATTGTGATTTTCCAGCCTGAAATACGCAAATTCCTGATAAAGCTCGGAAACAGATATATAAGCAGTGCACGTGGCCGGGCACTGGCTGACAGAATTCTGGGCCGCAGAGGAGGAAAGAACAATCTCAGCAGTGCGGCAGAAGCAGTAAACAATCTGACGGAAGCCTGCCGCAGAATGTCGGAAGACAAGACGGGCGCCCTGATCGTGATTGCGCACAAGAATCCTCTCGATGAGATAATCAATACGGGTGACAGGATAGATGCCGCCATACACCGCAGGCTCATAATGAATCTTTTCTTCAAGAACTCCCCTCTGCATGACGGGGCACTCGTAATCTACGGAGGAAGAATCGCAGCCGCAAGATGCACTCTGCCCATTACGGAAAAACAGGACATCCCTGCAAGCTACGGAATGAGACACAAGGCAGCGATAGGAATCACAGAAGAAACCGATGCCGATGTCGTCGTTGTTTCGGAGGAAACCGGAAAAATCTCGTTCGTAAAGGACGGGACGGTCACTCCGATAAAGAATATAAACGAACTGAAACTTCTCCTTAGCGCATCGCTTGAAGACCATTAGCCGCATAAACTGAAATTTATGGGTTATTCCGGGTGCGGTTTTTTGAAAAAGTTCAAAAGTGTTTCTAAATTTGCAGGTCGAGAAAGTAAATGGAGGGAATGACGTGGAAGACAATAAGACGCAAATAGACATACGATTAGAACAGAAACTCGGCTTCGACCGCATCAGGCAGATCATCTCTGACAGGTGCTCTACGTCCTATGCTGCCGAGAGGACTGCATCAGAAACATTCACGTCAGACGGAAGACAGATAAAAAAGCGTCTTATGCTGACGGACGAAATGCGCCTCATAATGATGTTCGAGGACAGTTTTCCGTCCGGAGGTTTCATAGACTGCATAGGTTTTCTTGAACCTCTTGCAAAAAGTTCATCGGCAATAGACCTTGTTTCACTCAGGAAACTGAAGACCATGCTGGAGACTCTCCGCAAAGTAACGGCGTTTTTTGACGATGCGAAAGATGAAGTCTATCCGAACCTTAAACGGATGAGCATACATATTATGTCATTCCCTGTTGTGCAAAAGCGGATAGATTCGATTCTTGACAGATACGGTGAGGTGAAGGACACTGCTTCGGACGAACTGTACGGGATAAGAAAGACGCTGCACGAGAAAGAGGGGGCAATCTCGAAAAGGATAAATTCGATTCTGAAAAGGGCGCAGGCGGAAGGGCTTGTGGACGCGGATGCCGGGGTTTCGGTCAGGGACGGAAAGATGCTTATTCCGGTCAGTGCGGCCTATAAGAAGAAAATCCATGGCTTCATTTATGATGAATCGGCGTCGGGAAAGACAGCATTCATCGAGCCTGCGGAGATAGTGGAGCTTGACAATGAGATAAAGGAACTGCGGTTTTCGGAACAGAGGGAGATTCTGAGGATATTGCTGGAATTCACTGACTTCATACGTGAATATATACCGGACATGCTTGATGCTGCGCGGTATCTCGGAGAAATAGACTTCCTTATGGCCAAAGCGCAGATTGCTCTGGATTTCATCGCCGGAATGCCGATCATATCGGACAACGGGGAGATGAATCTGCGCAAGGCAAGGCACCCTCTTCTGGAGCGTGCGCTCAAAAAGGAAAACAAGGAAATTGTACCGCTGACGGCAACTCTTACGCCGCAGAAGCACATTCTGCTGATTTCCGGCCCGAATGCTGGAGGAAAGTCTGTCTGTCTGAAGACGGTCGGACTTCTGCAGTATATGTTCCAGTGGGGAATGCTGATACCGACTTCCGAAACATCGGAGATGCTTGTGTTCGACAGGATAATGGTCGATATAGGAGATGATCAGTCGATTGACAATGACCTGAGTACGTACAGCTCGTTTCTTGCCAATATGCGGGAGATGCTGCGGCAGGCGGACGACAGGACGCTCGTCCTTGTGGACGAGTTCGGCTCCGGAACGGAGCCGGCTGCCGGCGGCGCGATTGCGGAAGCGATACTCGGAGAGTTCGACAGGAGAGGCGTATACGGAGTCATAACGACACATTACACCAACCTGAAGCTCTATGCATCGGCTGACACCGGTGTCATGAACGGGGCGATGATGTTCGATGTCAAGAATATAGCCCCGCTGTTCAAACTCGAAATGGGACTGCCGGGCAATTCATTCGCGTTCGAGCTTGCGCGGAAGATGGGACTGCCGGAAGACATAATCAAGGATGCGGAGACAAGGGCAGGAGAAGAGTTTGTCGGCATAGAGCGCAATCTGCGGAAAATTGCAAGGAACAGGAAAGTCCTTGATGAAAAGCTGGAAAGAATCCGGAACACGGACAGAACGCTTGAAAACATCACTGACAAATATCAGAAAGAACTGCTCCAGATAAAGCAAATGAAAAAGGAAATCCTCGACCAGGCAAAAAAGGAAGCCGAGGAAATCATCAGGGGAGCCAACAGACAGGTGGAGAACACTATCCGGACAATCCGGGAATCACAGGCCGAGAAAGAGACCACACAGGAGGCCCGCAAGGAACTGTACGGCTTCATGTCTGTGCTTACTGCCAGAAAGGAACAGGAGCAGAAAGAGAAGGACGACTATATAGAACGCAAGATAAAACAGCTCGACCAGAGAAAGGAAAGACAGAAGAAGAGGAAAGAGCAGCGGGCAAATGAGAATGGCCGGAAGGAGGAGATGCAGAAGCTGGCTGAGCAGGAAAGGCTGGAGGCATTCAGGACGGCACCCCTGAAAGTCGGGGAGAAAGTACGTGTCAAGGACAACGGAATGGTGGGAGAGGTAACCAAGATATCGGCAAAGGCAATCGTCGTGGCAATCGGCAACATCAGCAGCAAGATGCCGCATGACAAGGTCGAGAGGATCACGTCAAATGAATTCAAAAATGCGGTGAAAGAGACATCCAGGCCAGTGTCCGCAGTAAAGATCGACGAGTCCATTGCCGAAAGGAAACTGAATTTCAGCACAGAAATAGATGTGCGCGGAGAACGGCTCGGCGATGCGCTTGACAAAGTGACGCGCTATGTGGATGATGCGATAATGACAGGAGTCGGAAGCGTTAGGATAATACACGGCAAAGGCACCGGCGTGCTGCGGGATGAATTGCAGAAATTCCTTAGGACGGTGCCGGGCGTGTCCGAAGTCCGTGACGAACACATACAGTTCGGAGGTACAGGAGTGACTATTGTAAAATTTGACTAAGATATGAAAATCAAGACTTGCTTATATTTGTTTACTGCAGCCATATTCTGCGGCTGTGCAGGAGGAAACTGCACTGAATCCGGTCCGGAACAGATCGTGGCTGACTTCAATGAAGCTCTGGTACAGGGACGTTTTTGTGATGCGGCTTCGCTTTGCGATACTCTGCTTATGGACGACTATCTGAAACACTACGAGGCGGGATGGAAGAGGGCCATGAAAATGAACGGAAAGATTACATCTGCGGCAAAGTCTGCATTGGCAGACATAAGCACAGAAATAGTCTCCGTCGAAAAAGACGGTGACAAAAGGATTGTATGCTATACGGTAGGCATACTTGGAAGCACTCAGGCAAAAACCAAAAAGGCGGTTCTGGAGAAAGAGGAGGGAGAATGGAGGATAAAGTCAGTCACAGCAAAGAATTAGGACGGAAAGGAGAGGACATCGCCTGCCGCCTGCTGAGGGATATGGGCCACACGATAGTGGAGCGCAACTGGAGATATTCGCACCTTGAAATCGACATAATATCCTATGATGCGGCAGGAATACATTTTGTAGAGGTGAAGACCCGCGAGCACGGCATACAGGCTCCCCCTCAGGACAATGTAGGGCCGCAAAAACAGAGAAGGACGGCAAAGGCGGCGGCAATGTATCTCAAGACAGCGAAAGGCAGGGCCTTCGGACAGGCGGAGTGCATATTTGATGTCATTGCAGTGACTTTCCGCAGCGGAAAAGCAGAGACGGCATGGTTTCCGCAGGCATATATACCGTTGTATTTATAGAAAACCGACATGAAACCATATAATATTGCAGAAAGCATGAACAGGAAAAATTGCTATTGCGTGATTATGGCCGGAGGCACCGGAACAAGATTCTGGCCGGTCAGCAGAAGCAGGAGACCCAAACAGTTTCTTGATGTGACACATACAGGCAAGACAGTCATCCGCAGGACATATGAAAGATTTCTCAGAATTGTTCCGCAGGAGAACATCATCGTGGTCACATCTGCAAAATACCGTGATCTTGTGGCAGAGCAGATTCCGGAACTTGAACCGCACAACATTCTGTTCGAGCCATATTCCAGAAACACTGCGCCATGCATTGCATACGCCACCTACACCCTGCTGAAAAGAGACCCGGACGCAGTAGTGGCGGTAACGCCTTCGGACCATGTAATAGACGACGAAGACTTGTTCGTGTCCACTCTGACAGAAGCATTCGGATATGTCTGCCGGAACGAAGTGCTGATGACTCTTGGAGTCGTTCCGACAAGGCCGGACACCAACTACGGCTATGTGCAGGCACAGGGAGGCAAGGACGTACACACAAAGGAAGAACCTATGCCTGTCAAGACATTCACTGAAAAGCCGGACAAAGACCTGGCGCAGGTATTCATCAACAGCGGAGAGTTTTTCTGGAACGCCGGTATTTTCCTGTGGAAAGCCCAGACTATAAAGCAGGAAATGGAAAAGCACCTGCCTGAGGTCACGGGCCTGTTCGAGGGATGGGAACTTTCATTCGGGACCAGATTCGAAAATGATTTTGTAGAGAGGGCCTACACCGACTGTCCGAATATATCCATTGACTACGGGGTTATGGAAAAGACAGACAGGGCATGGATATATCCTGTGAAATTCGGATGGAGAGACATCGGCACATGGGAATCCCTGTACGATTATATGCCGAAAGACGGGCAGGGCAATGCGATTTGTGCCGAAAAGATCCTTGCCGAGAATACGAGCGGTGTCATGTATGTATCACCGGAGAAAAAGAAGCTGATTGCAATAAACGGTCTTGAGGACTATATGATTATCGATACGGATGACATACTCGTAATCTGTCCGAAAGACGACAAGAAATACAAGGATTTCATTTCAGGCATAGCAATGCCGGAATATAAAGAATACAGATAAACAACTTATTATGGAACTCGAAAAACAGATACAGGCGGATATGGTTTCCGCAATGAAGGCGAAAGAAACGGTGCGCCTTGCGTCACTGAGGGCTATAAAGGCAGCCATCCTGCTTGCAAAGACAGCTGAAGGAAGCACAGGAGAAGTGAACGATCAGGATATTGTCAAGCTGATACAGAAACTGGTGAAGCAGCGCAAGGAGAGCGCACAGCAGTATTCGGATGCCGGCCGTCCGGAGCTTGCAGAGAACGAGCTTGCCGAAGCTGCGGCAATGGAGGTGTATCTTCCGAAGCAGTTGAGCGAAGCAGAGGTCGAGACTATCCTTGCAGGAATCATTGCAGAGGTCGGTGCAGAAAAGCCGTCCGACATGGGAAAGGTCATGGGTGTAGCCACCAAGAAACTTGCAGGCCAGGCCGACGGCAGACTCATCTCCACACTTGTCAAAAAACTCCTCACCAAATAGTCCCGCCTCCCCTTCAGACGGTCATTCAGCTGAATTTTCCTGCCAACATTCCGGTCTGTCTTCCCGGCAGTTTCTGGAGCGAACCTCTCAGCCCGCTCCCCGGCAATTCTTTCGGAAAACTCTCCGGCTTGTCCGTTCAGC
>CAYMVG010000002.1:174612-238283 GCA_964394295.1 uncultured Muribaculaceae bacterium
CTCAGCCCGCTCCCCGGCAATTCTTTCGGAAAACTCTCCGGCTTGTCCGTTCAGCGTCACTCCGACCAGGCAGACGATAGTTCACGATGGAGGGTAAGTCACTATGGAACAATGATTTGTTTATTGACGGGTGCTGAATTTGTGGCACTCGTCATTGCGTAAATAACAGAGGGACAATTCATTAGCCTCCACCGCAAAATGGGGCGAAAGGACAAGCGTGGAGAAACTGATATGCGTGGTTGGGACAAGTGCATCAGAACGGGGTTCCTACTTTATCCCTCTCACAACGGGGGTCCCTGCTCATCAAGTTCACGAAGCCACGGGCGGCCACGGTGTCTAAACTTGCCACATATCTGTTATTGGAATAGTTCATATCCATTGGGAACAGTGTCTATGTAAGGGTGTAGGGTAAAGCGCTGTAGGACAATGATTTGATTACCGAAGAGTGCCGGATTTGCGGCACCCGTCAGCGCATAAGTTACAGATAGACAACCTGTTACCCTCCACCGCAAAATGGGCGAAGAGGCAGAGTGAGTGGGGGGGGCAAGCTGTCGTCAGAGGGTGACGGATTCGAGGTAGAGGACGCGGCTGGACCAGTCGTTCTGGAGGTGATAGTCCACAATGTGGCGGTACGGTATTTCCAGGCCGTTCTCCATGAGGAACTTTCCGCTGAACACCTTGTCCTCATACGGCAGAGGCACATTGTCTATGCGGTTCAGTTCATGCACCTTGTAGAACTTGGCCGGGTCAAGGCCGGCCATACGCACCTTAGGCAAATGCTGGTCACAGAACGTCTCCAGTTTCCACCAGTAGAATACCGCCTTTTCCTTGTCAGGAGAACAGTACATCAGGGAAGCCATGTCGAGACCGTCATAAGGGGACACAAGACGGTATATGTCGCCGAACTGTACAACCGGACGTATCATCTTGTATTCTTCGATGGCATTTCGGCAAAGCGAGATTTCAGCTTCGGTCATATTCTTCGGCTGAATCTCCATACCGAGACGACCGCTCATGGCGACATCCACTCTGTACTTTATAGGTATAGTCCTGAAGGTCTGATGATTTGGAGCAGCGCTTATATGCGAGGCCATGGCTATTGCAGGGAAAAAATATGATGTTCCCCACTGCATATACACCCTCTGGAGCGCATCCGTATTGTCGCTTACCCAAAACTCGTCGAACCACGGCAGCACACCGTAATTGGCACGTCCTCCGCCGCTTGCACAAGCCTGAATCGTAAGATCCGGATATTTCTCCCTTATACGGCGGCAAACTTTCCCGAAGCCCCGGTGATACTCGATATAAAGATGGCTCTGCCTGTCTTTCGGCAGATACTGCGAGCCATGATTCTGTATAGGCATATTGGCATCCCACTTTATGTAGTCAATCTCCGGATTCTCTGTCATTATGTCATCAACAATACTGACCACATAGTCCTGTACGGCAGGATTGCCGAGATCGAGCACCAGCTGCGTACCTCCACGACCGGTCACAGCATCCCTTTCGGGAGCCTTGACAATCCATTCCGGATGCTTCTCATACAATTCGCTCACAGTATTGGTCATCTCCGGCTCAATCCAGATTCCGAACTTGATTCCATGCTTTTTGGCACACTCGACAAGCCCCGGAATGCCGTTCGGAAGCTTCTCTCTGTCCACTTTCCAGTCTCCGAGGGCGCAATTGTCCGTATGACGCGGATACTTCACACCGAACCAGCCGTCGTCCATCACGAAAAGCTCGCCTCCCATAGAGGCAATGTCAGCCATCATCTGGTCCATGCCCGGTTCATTTATATCGAAATACACTCCCTCCCAACTGTTCAGGAGAATCTTGCGCAAAGTGTTGCCGTGGGCGAGCCTGTAATTGCGGCCCCACTTGTGGAAATTGCGGCTTGCACCGCTCAGACCCTCATCGGAATATGTCAGGGCCAGCTCAGGCGTACGGAAGACCTCCTTAGGCTCGAGGACATACGAGGAATTGTCCGGATTTATGCCGGCAAAAAACGAATGCCAGTCCGTATCGTCCGTATCTATGCGGAGTTCATAATTGCCGCTGTAGCACAGGGCCGCACCGATTACACGTCCGGCGTTCTCCTGCGGCTTCCCGTCAAGGGAAAACATGACCTCTGCATGGGATGTATGGGAGTTGCGCGCACCGTCTTTGTTCTTTATCATCTTTACGCCCGGAAGAAGAGGCTCCTGCACAAGCTGTCCCTCGGCGGCCCATGTCCCGGAAAGGTGGCTCAGCCATACCTCGCCGCGGCGCAAAGGCAGAAAACCCGAGTCGAAACGTGTCAGGGTGACAGGCTTCTTTCCTGCATTGGAAATCTCTGTCCAGGTCTCTATCATATCGACGTCCTGATATGCTTTCCAGCAGACTTTCACGGTGAGAGGATATACCGTATCTTTCAGCAGAACCTCAGTCAGCTGTGCACCGTCCTCATTTTTTTGAGAAAAACCGGCAACTCTGAGGTCAGATGACATATTCCCGTCATGATAGGTTACAGCAAATGCCGGTTCGGAAACACAGCCGATTCCGTATGCAGGATAAGCAGGACTTCCGGTGAAGCCGGCCTGGCGTATAGACTCGAAATCAGCCTGTTCAAGCGCCGCTCCGAAATAAAGGATTTTGAGAACCCGGCCTTCCGAAGCATCGAGAATAAGTTCTGTCGAAGGGGTCGTCACCCTTATCTGGGCAAAAAGCGACAATCCGGCAAAAAGCGCGGCTGCCGATATGAAAAGTTTTCTGTACATAATATAGTTGGTGGAAGATAAGTTACTGTTTCATAAGAACTTGCCGAATGACGGGTGCCGGGTTTTCGGCACCCGTCATCATATAAAATACTGTGTTATAATCGATTGCCCTATACCCGCAACTTTTCCCTACCGACAGTTGCGGCAACAGGACGGGCAAGCAAAACCATATGGACGGATATCCATGATAATTCCCAAATATCTGCCGGCATTCCTTACTCGGCAAGTGTCTCCTTTACAATATGTCCCCACGGCTTTATGTACTTGTCCGGCCAAGGGCCTTCGGAAGTGACGAACGGAGTGAGCATAGAACATGTCTCCAGCTTATCGGACAGTGACCACATAGCATAACTCAGTCCGCGTGCATCCATCCATGAAACCCACTCATTGAAAGATTCGATATCAAGACCTCCGTCACCGTCAGCACTCATTCCTCCGCATTCCGACACAAAGACAGGCAGACCCTTTGAAAGGGCATAGTCTCCCCTTTCGCGCAAATACCCCTTATGGGTACCGGCATAGAAATGCAGGGTGTACATTATGTTGCCGAAACCTTCGATAGGGTCATCGGCGGCAAGATGAATGTCCTGGTCCCAGTGAGGGCAGCCGACGAGTATAAGCGGCTCGGACGGGTCTATGGAACGGATAAAGCGGATAAGCTCGACGTGATAAGCCTTGAGGTCTGCCCAGGAGTCCTCAACAGGTTCGTTGAAAAGCTCATATATCACATTCGGAACGCCTTTGTATCGGTTGGCCATGATTGCAAAAAACTCTTTCGCATCGTCCAGGCACAGGAAATGCGAATGCCAGTCTATGATTACATATTTGCCTTCGCGGATTGCAGCATCGGCAACAGTCTGCGCGGCAGCGATTGCCTCCTCCGGAAAATCATCATAGCCTCCGTCAAGCCCGACTCCGATTGCAGCCCTGACGACATCGGCACCCCAGTCCCGTGCAAGGGTCTTTACCGCACCTCCATTGTAGAAACGCGGCCAGAGATTGTGCCAGCCGAGGCTTACTCCTTTCAGCTGGACCGGTTCTCCTGATTCATTGACGAGGGCCGTTCCCTCAACCCTCAGACGCTCCACTTCCCAGCCCTGTTGTCCGCATGACACGAAAAGAAGCAGGTTAACAATGCCAGACAGCAGAATGCCCGGCAAAAAACATTTGATTTTCATAGTTTTATAGTTTAATATATAACAAAAACTGCCGTAACGGATTTGCGGCAGCTCCTTGGTCAAATGACAGGTCAGGCTTCCTGAAGGCGGCGGTCTTCAAGTTCTGCCTGGATTTCCTTCATGCGCTTAGTGGTGAGCGGATAGAAGAACAGGAAAATCAGGGACAGTCCGGCTACAGCTGCCGGAACAAAGCTCATAAGGGCACGAACCCATAATAGAGCTGTTTCCGTCTGTATCGCACCGGCTTCCGTATTGTATCCCACCGCTGCAAGAATGGCAGTAACGGCAGAACCTCCGATTGCACCTCCGAACTTCTGCGCCATAGACGATGACGAGAAGATAAGTCCGGTCGAAGCGGTCTTGAACTTCAGTTCGGCAAAATCGGCAATATCGGCATACATACTCCAAACAAGAGGCGAAACCACGCCGGTAAGCACGGAAATGACAACCTGCAGAAGCATCATTGTCCAATATCCTTCAGTCGTGAGAGGTACAAAAAAGAACAGGCAACTGAGGGCAATCAGCAGAACAAGGCAGCTCATGAATGTGTTTTTCTTGCCTATTCTCCTGGTAATCATAGGAGTCATTGCGACTCCAGCCATATTTGCAACCTCACCGACAGCAAAGAAGATTCCGGCATAGAACAGAAACTCGGCAGAGAAAATCTTCAGCTGCGCACCGTCACCGATGACACTCGCAAAGAAGAATGGACCTGCGGTATATCTTGCCGCATTGAACAGGTTGAAGAAAAGCACGCCGCCGAGAAGAATCCACCAAGGGGCATTCTTGAAGAGGGAGCCGAGATCGGAAGCCACGGATGTATTTTTCGGAACGCTCTTTACCGTCTCGCGTGTCAGTTTGAAGCAGAGGTAAAACAGGACGGCACAGCAGATTGCAACGACGATCATCGCATACTGCCATGACACTGGGTCGTTCACGTTGACATCAATACCGCGCATATCATTGAATGCCCTGCAGAGAGGTTCCCAGCCGGCAAGGACGATGAAACTTCCGGCGTATGCAAAGAACATACGGAAAGATGAGAATACCGTTTTCTCGTCCGAATCCGAAGTCATGACGCCGAGCATTGCCCCGTAAGGTACATTGATGGCGGTATATACGGTCATCATCATGATATATGTCACGTATGCCCAGATACGTTTGCCGGCATAGCCTATTTCAGGCGTGGTGAACAGAAGCACTCCGACGACAGCGAAAGGTACCGCTATCCAGAGCAGATACGGACGGTATTTGCCCCATTTGGTCGAAGTCCTGTCCGCGATTACGCCCATCATCGGGTCTGAGACAGCGTCCCAGATACGTGTCACGAGCATGAGGAAGGTCGCGTCCATGAGGCTGAGACCGAAGATTGTAGAATAGAAGAACGGCAGATAGGCCGTGAATATTTTCCAGAACATCGAAGAGGACATGTCGCCGAGTCCGTATCCGATTTTGTTTACCAGCGAAGCCCTGGCAGGCTGATTGGCAGATAAAATTTCCGACATAGTAATATGGTTAGGTTTATGTTTGCCGCACCATTGCGCAAATCATTGCAAATATAGCAAAAAGCTGAGAGCAAACATCAAATTTATTTGAATGTTTACTGGGCTGCCAGCCGAGGAACAGGCACACAAGGGTGGAGGATAAACCATTGGCACTCACCGACTTGCTTGTCGACGGGTGCCAGAAATCCGGCACCCGTCATCACATAAACCACTGTAACACAGCAACTTGTCCTCCACCCGACCGGTTCTGCAGGTCTGAAACACCCCTGACAGAAGTGGCAGGCAAATGTCTGCCGGGGTCGCGATGGCCGAAGAGTAAGTCCGCTGGACTTACGTGCAGGAGCAGAAAGACTTTAGTCCACGAAACATAGAGGGTCAGTTTTCGGAGAAAAACGGTGTAGGGTGACTAAAAAGTAAGAATAACTCTCTGAGAATTGAAAATTTGGTGACAAGAGCGAGGTCGTCCACACATAAAAATGAGAAAAAGGGGCTTGACTAATACTTTTAGCCTGCCCTGCTGCCGAAGCGCGAGCATATATATATGCAAAGCACAAATTACGAAGAAATCGGGTGGAAGATATCAATAACCGACGAAAGAGAACCAAACTGAGATAGCGAGCGGCAATAACAATCATCGCAATTATTCTGTTTGCAGAATTTATGCAGAATAATTACTTTTGTAAAACACAATGTCCTTATGCCAAAAACAATAAATCCGTTCATTGTAACGGGCAATATATTCGGAATCGCGGTATATCTTATCCGCGAAGATTATCTTTCTCAAAAGAGAATGGACATCTTATATTAATATGAAGAAAATATTGTCAATCATTACAATCGTATCCTGTTTGGGATTTATTGCCATAGCCCTTTCCGGTTTCGGTTATTATAATCCTCAAAGGACTGTGGAATATGCCGACGGTCATGCCGTGGGCAAGTCTCAGTACTATGGTTGCACGACCGGAATATGCATATCAGTATGAAGATTTTTTGCCTGTATTGGGATTTGAAGAAATTTCACAACCATATCAACCAGGGGATATAGTCGTATTCAGCAGGACCGGCGAAAGAAAATACGGGCATATCGCGATATATACAGGAAACGGCTGGGTATCCGATTTCAAGCAAAAGTCGTTCTACGTTCACAACGACTACATAATTTCAAAGAAGTATAAGGTTTTCCGAAAGAAAGAAAGAAGGATATTATTACAACAACTTGTTCAGACAGTTTTACACAATCGCATGGTGGAGGATAAATTTATGATTGACAATATCTTACGCAATGACGGGTGCCGTATTTTTGGCACCCGTCATTATATAAATTACTATGATACAGCAATTTATCCTCCACCCCACTCAGCTGCTGCCGGCATGACGTTCCGACCGCTCGCCGGAAGTGCTGTTTCAAATGTCTGCAAGACATTTTCAGTGCCTCAGCTATTTTCCTTTTTGGGCCACTCGAATGCTGCCGGCTCCGTCAGAATCCGATTTTCCTCTCAGAAATATGGTTGCAGACCTTCTTTCCGCCGAGGTGTTTCCCGTGACTTCAATCAAAACCGACATACCCTGATCGGTCACTGTTATCCAATTGCCCCGGACTTAAGACCGGACTTGCCGGCGATCAGCACATCGGACGGGGAATTGTCCTCATTGACAGCTTCCATATTTACTCCGACTTCAGAAGCCACAGCATACGAGGAGGCATCTGAAGTAAAGACAACTTCTTCCACAGACAACTTAATGCCGTACATTTTGCCCATACAGGACGACAACAACATTATAAACTGCAATTCATTAAACTGCCGGCAAACATAGAGTCCTTCGATTTATTGTGTCACCTTGAAAAAGTTGTTCATCAGCCCAATGTACGGTCATTCCGAGAGGTTTTTGTCGATCAGGCGGTTGAGGCGGAGGACAGTTTCGGTGGTGGTGAGTCCGTCCGGGGCGGTGTTCAGGCAGTAGTCCACAAGACGGTCTACGGTAGAGGTCGCCACATGCATCCTCGTATCGCTGGAGGCATAGTAGATGAACACCTTTCCGTCCTCGTCGGCAATCCAGCCGTTGGCAAACAGGACATTCATCACATCTCCGATGAACTCCCCGCCCTCCGGAGCCAGGAAAAAGCCTGCCGGCTCGGCTATCACCTCAGAAGGGTCCTCGAGCGATGTCATATACAGATAAAGCACATATCTCAGACCGGATGCACAGCCGCGTACTCCGTGCGCAAGATGCAGCCAGCCCCTGTCAGTCTTTATCGGATGAGGGCCTTCGCCGTTCTTCACCTCGCGTATTGTATGGTAATGACGGCTGTTTATTATCTTCTCCCCGCCTATTTCCGCATTCTCCATGCTGTCCACAAGTGCCCAGCCGATTCCTCCTCCGTTGCCGGCATCGATGAATCCGTCCTGTGGACGGGTGTACAGGGCATATTTTCCGTTCACGAACTCCGGATGCAGGACAACATTGCGCTGCTGCGAAGAAGACTTAATGTCAGGAAGCCTCTCCCAGTTCACAAAATCCTTAGTTCTTGCCACACCTGCGGCGGCAACGGCGGCAGACAGATCGCCCGGAGCTGCCGCAGGATCTTTGCGCTCGACGCAGAATATGCCGTAAATCCAGCCGTCCTCATGTGCCGTCAGGCGCATATCATAGACATTCGTGGCAGGCTCTCCGTAGTCCGGCATTGTCACAGGACGGTCCCAAAAACGGAAATTGTCGATTCCGTTCGGGCTTTCGGCCACTGCGAAGAATGATTTTCTGTCAGCAGCCTCGACACGCACGACAAGCAGGTATCTGCCGTTCCATTTGATTGCTCCGGAATTGAATGCAGCATGAATCCCGAACCTTTCCATAAGATACGGATTCGTCTGCGGGTCGAAATCGTAACGCCAGAACAGAGGCGCATGGTCTCCGGTCAGAATCGGATATTTGTAGCGTTCACAGACGCCGTTTCCTTCTATCGGTACATTTTTTCTCGTGATGAGGGCCTCATGTTCTTTGACGAGCCGCTCTTTTCTTTCATCGAATGTCATTCTATTGTCGTTTTTTGAAACTGTTTCAAATTTTCAGGAATGATTCACAATAAAAATTCAAAACAATTTCCAGGTTCTATGTTTTTTCACGTTCCTAAAATCCGGGCCTACTGCAGGAAAGCAGTCCCGTCCAGAGCGGCAAACGCCCTGAAATCGTCAGCCGAAGCCTGTCCCGGCCATGGAGCATAGAAATGTCCCGGCATATCGCTCGCGTTCCTCCACGTAAGCACATACACAAGAGGATAATCCTTTATCGCCGGATAAAGTACTCCTGTCCACCAGTCGGACACAGGAAGCCCCTCGTGGCCTGTCTCTGTCAAGGCAATCAGTTTTCCGTGCGCACGTCCGAGTTCAGCCAGCATGGCGAATACGGCCTTCAGCTCCGCAACGAAATTCCCGGAGGTGCCGTACTGGTAGCAGTCCGTTCCCATTATGTCCACCATATCATCCCCGGGCCACCTTTCCATATAGGCATCCTCCGTCCTCACAGAGCCGGGAGAATAGGCCCATACCAGGTTGTCCAGACCGCGGACATTCGTCAGATAGTTATATGTAAGCTCCCAAAGGGACTTGTATTGCTCTGTGGTACACAGGTTGCGCCCCCACCAGAACCAGCTTCCGGTATGCTCGTGCCACGGACGGAAAATCACAGGCACAGCCTTGCCGCCGGGAGTCTTGAAAGAGCCGAGGTAGTCGGCCATGCGTGAAAGCCACTCCATGAAGATCTCATGTTTTTCGCCGCCCTCGAGCACGGATGCGACAACCTCCGCGGACGAAATGTCCCACGCATCTCCTCCGGTGAGAGGGTTGCGCGGATGCCACGACAGCGTAATGACCCCTCCCCTCTCATAATGCGCGACGGCTGACTCACGCATCTGCGAAAACGGATTGCCGTCGAGATTGCGTTCCCGGCCCAGTTCTATTCCCCCGAGGTCAAGACCATAGACTGCCGGATATGAGCCGCACACATCCCTGACATCGGACTGTACGTATTCCTTTGCGTCAGCGGCAAGCCTCCAGCTGTGGCCGTACATCAGGTCGTCCTGATGACCGTACATGATTTTGCCCTGCTCCACCGTAGCCTCAAGGCGGTCCAGAAGCTCGTCCGCAGGGCTTTTGGAAGCTGTTTTCTCAGAACAGGCGGCAGCGGAAAGCATTGCCGCAGAAATTGTCATAACAAATCCCAATTTATTATTCATACCTTTTTGATTTTATCAAAATATCATACTCCGGGAACAGCGAATATCCGATTTCCATAAGGGGCGGATTTTTCAGTCACCCTTGATGACCGGAATTCAGCAGGTTCTATTTCGGCGCATTGGCATATACGCTGTCGAGGGTATATTTCTCATCTTCCGTATTCATGGCTTTCGTCATGGTCTCTACCGCCTTGCGTGCACCGTCTGAACAGTATTTTCCGGTAGCGTGGTCCATGAATGCGTGCCTTTCCTCTCCCGAACCGGAAGCACCGTTGTCCCACACAAAAGGAGCCATGCCAAATGTCTTCGCAGCCTTGACAACATATTCGAACCAATACCTCTGGAACGCCTGCTCCCTCTCTGTGGCGCGGTTCACGCAGCCCATCTCACCTATATACACAGGTATGCCGTTCTTTATGAATTTGTCATACATCTTTTCAAATGCCTCTTTCACAGAGTCTTCATCTGAGCCGGGAACTTTCTTGGATGCAGCCGCAGTATGTCCCCATTCGGAATATTTCGCAGTCAGGGTGTATTCGTTAGGATCATAGTAATGGACGGCAACTATAATACGGCCGGCCACAGCATCTTCAGGCATCACGAAATTTTCAACAGTAAGGTCGATATTCGTACAGTACCCCGGTACAGCCAGATAGCGCGAAGCATTGCCTCCGCCGGTCGCACGCACGGCATCCACAAAAGCCTGGTTCCATTCATTCAGACATTGGTACTGTTTGCCGCCGTCATTGCGGTTGGCTCCCCAGCCCCAGCCTCCGTCATGGATCTCATTGAAAGATTCGAATATCAGGAAATCACCTTTATCTTTGAATTTATCGGCGATCTGCGTCCATACAGCCTTTATCTCCGCGATGATTTCGTCATTTTTGGACGCACTCCGGGCAGCGGACTTGATGTCGAGCCAATATTTGCTGTCGGCGCCGTCATGGTGTATGTTTATAATCGCATTCAATCCCGCATTTTCGGCATAGCCGACAATCTCGGCGACACGGGTCATCCAGGCCTCCTCTATCCTGTAGTCCGGAGCCCCGCCTATCTTGCCGAGCCAGGTCACGGGAATCCTTACCGATTTGTAACCTGCCTCTTTCAGTTTGTTGAACGCGGTTTGTGTCGCCTTCGGGTTGCCCCAGAAAGTCTCGCCTGCAAGACCGTCGTTATGCGCATCGAGCTGATTTCCGAGATTCCAGCCCATCCCCAGCCTATTCATAACCTGCCATGCGGCATTGTCCTGCGGCACCGGACCGGAAGCGGAAGACTTGGCGTCCTGTCTCACATCCACATAAACTTTTTCATCCCCCGCCACTATTGAAACGCGTGTGGCTCTTTCCTCGCGCGAAACATTTTCCTGTGCAGCCAAAGTCACGATACGCCTGTGCGAGGCATCCTCCGCGCCGACGGAAGCCGTTATCCAATCCGCTCCGGGAACAGCGAAAACTTTCTCCGAAGCCGTCACAGTCAATGTCTGCCCGCCTCCTTCGGAAGCAAACTCCACGGAAGTCCGGTCTACATCCAAAGCGACCCGCTCCTTGCCGGCACTTCCGTTGTCCGGACTGCAGGTCCAGAACAGAAGCAAAGAATACAATAAGACAAAATATCTGATTCTCATATTCGGTTAGATTAATTCAATTTTATGATACCCGGGTTCATAAGGGACGAACAGGCTGCGTCCGCATGAACCGCCATGCACAGTAATGTCATATTCAGCATCTCTGAATATGCGGTGAACGGTAAACGTCCCGACAGATTCCGGAAGACAAGGGCAGATTGCAAGACCGTCATAATCGGGACGTATACCGAGCAAATATTCTGTGACAGCATACCAGTTCCATGCAGCCGTTCCGGTCAGCCAGCTGTTCTTTCCCTCTCCGGGCTTAGGGGCATCCTTTCCCGAAATCATCTGGCAGTAAACGTATGGCTCGACTTTGTGGAGAGTCTGGTCGCTGATGAAAGCGGGGGATATTTTGCAATAGTGTTCCCATGCATCGCCGCAGCGGCCTGCAAGGGCCTCGGCAATAATAATCCACGGATTGTTGTGGCAGAAAATGCCTGCATTCTCCTTGTATCCCTGCGGATATGACGAAATTTCTCCGTATTCCGGATAATAATGCGTGAAGGCAGGGTTGTTCAGCACAATGCCGTGCTCACTGTCAAGCATGGCTTTCACACTGTCCAGCGCCTTGCCGCACAGGCCTTCATCGGCACCTATACGCGCCATCGCGCACCAGCCCTGGCTCTCTATGAAAATCTTCGACTCTTCACACTCGCGCGACCCGACCTTGTTCCCGAAGTAATCGTATGCACGCAGGAACCACTCTCCGTCCCAGCCGTATTCGCGGACAGCCTTTTCCATTGCAGCCACAGCTGCACGAACTCCGGAAGAATCATGCGAAAGGCGGTCGAGAAGCCTTGCGAATTCTTTTCCCACTACGACATAGAGTCCGGCTATCATGAGCGACTCGGCCTTGCTGCCCTCCGACTTGTTTTCAGTCGTCTGAAACGACTCATCGGGGTCGGAAGAAAAACAGTTGAGGTTCAGGCAGTCATTCCAGTCAGCTCTGCCGACAAGCGGAAGCCCGTGCGGACCGAGATGCGAACCGGTAAAGTCAAAACTGATTCTGAGATGTTCCATAAGGGTCTTTTCGCTGCCGGGCACATTGTCAAAGGGAACCATCTCATCGAGAATGCTGAAATCGCCGGTTTCTTTGAGGTAGGCAATCGTACCGAACAGCAGCCAGAGAGGGTCATCGTTGAAACCTCCTCCGATACCGTTGTTTCCCCTTTTGGTAAGAGGCTGGTACTGATGATAGCAACCTCCGTCAGGGAACTGGGTCGCGGCAATGTCGATGATTCTCTCTCTTGCCCTTTCCGGAATCTGGTGCACGAAGCCCACAAGATCCTGGTTAGAGTCACGGAAGCCCATTCCGCGGCCGATTCCGCTCTCGAAGAAGCTCGCGCTGCGGCTCATGTTGAAAGTCACCATGCACTGGTACTGGTTCCAGACGTTTACCATCCTGTCGAGTTCCGGAACAGACGAGCTGACCCTGAATTTGCCGAGAAGTCCGTCCCAATAGCTGCGCAGGGCCTCAAAGGCGGCATCGGCTTTCTGCACGGAGTCGAACTTTCCGAGCAGTTCATAAGCCCGCCTCTTGTCTATGATATATGAGCAGGAATTGATTTCATCTCCTGCCGCCTCAACGAATTTTTCGTTTTCGGGATTTTCCACATAACCGAGCACAAAGACAAGTTCCTTTGTCTCGCCCGGTTCAAGCCTCAGCCTGATGCAGTGGGACGCAACCGGGCTCCAGCCGTGGGCGACTGACATCCGCGGAGCATCTTCGCATACTGCACGGGGAGCATCGAAGCCGTTGTACATTCCGACAAATGCCTCACGGTCAGTGTCGAAACCGTCTGTCGGGACATTCACTCCGTAGAAAGCGTAATGATTACGGCGTTCGCGGTATTCTGTCTTGTGATATATTACGCTCCCCTCCACTTCAATCTCCCCTGTGGAAAGATTCCTCTGGAAATTCTCCATGTCCGTCTGCGCATTCCACAAGCACCACTCCACGAAAGAGAACAGCGAAAACTCCCTGACACTCAGTCCGGTATTGCAGAGGGTAACTTTCTGTATCTCGCAGCGGCTTCCGAGGGGCACGAAGAAAAGTTCGCTCACTCTCAGGCCCGCCTTTTCGCCGGTAATGCGGGTATATCCCATGCCGTGACGGCATTCATAGAAGTCCAGCGCGGTCTTGCACGGTTTCCAGCCCGGACTCCACACAGTGCCGGCATCATTGATATAAAGATAACGTCCTCCGTCATCGGCAGGAACTCCGTTGTAGCGGTAGCGCAGAATCCTCCTGAACTTGGCATCCCTGCAGAAACAGTATCCTCCCGCAGTCGGTGAAATAAGGGAAAAGAAATCCTCTGTCCCGAGATAATTGATCCACGGCCACGGAAGTTTCGGGTCTGTTATCACATATTCCCTCGCCGCATCATCGAAATGTCCGTATATTTTTTTGTCCTCAGCAATCATCTTTTTTACTTTGTACTTCCGCGCTACAGGCACAGAAACGTTTAAATTTCAGCACACAAAAACGACTTTTCCCGGCTTTGGTCCGGAAACTATTTAAGCGACGGCATGTCCTCTCTGGCAATCGTGCGGGGCCCGGTCATGACCTTTTTCCAGAATGCAGCCGTGTTCAGCGGATATGCTTCCGGAGTCACGGAAAGGTTTCCGTCCTTGTCGGAAGACGGCCAGACCATGAACCACGACCATTTGTTTCCGGCCTCCATACACACCTCAGGGTCGGGTATATTGCCGCACTCGCTCACCGTGACCAGCTTTTTGCCGCCGGTAAGTTCTATGAGGGCATTGTACTGCCTGTCCTTTGCCCCTGTGTTGTTCTCGTATATATCGACTCCTACAATATCGACACAGTCGTTTCCGGGATACCAGTCGAGGTAGCGGTCCTCACAGCCCTCGGTGACGTCCACCGTCCATACCCATATCAGATTGTTCAGGCCATAGACATTGGTGAACCGGTCGTAGAGAAGCTTCCAAAGCTGTTTGCAGGCATCCGCACCGCCGCGGCCCCACCAGAACCAGGCACCGTTCGGACCGTATTTGTCGTAGTTTCCGGCAGCCTCGTGCAGCGGTCTCCAGATCACAGGAATACCGGCATCCTGAAGCCGTTTGAGATAGCCGGCCGCCTCCTCTATGTCCTTCATTATGAAATCATGCTGCCATGTTCCCTCTTTCAGGGCCTCCTTTATGTCGAACGAGGTCTTGTCGCAGTAGAACTGATAGCCGTCGAAATTGTAATTGTTCACACCGTTGTCCCATGCCGCCTTGCTGTCCGGCACATTCCAGTGCCACATGTAGCTGACAAGGCCGTTCGCCGCCCACTGCTCTTTCGCGGCGGAAATGTCATTGTAGTTCTGCACCCAGCTCCAGCCTTCAGGTGTCGGTGAATACTGAAGGAAGATGAAATCATAGCCGGCAAGCGCAGGATGCTTTCCTGTGGACTTGTAGACAAGGTTCACGAAGTCGTTTTCATTTGAATGGCTCGACTGCACGCCCGAGAGGGTATTCACACCGCACTGCTCCACAAGGAATTTATAGACATTCTTTGCCGCTTCCGTAGCGGACGGATTGGACAGGGAGGCATCGGGAACAAGCTCCGAACCTCCGGCTGTCTCTCTTGTGGTAAACGAAACGGATACGGCTGCCGCAGGATTGTCCTTGTAGCCTATTATTGTTCCTGAGGGGAAAGACACGGTATATGCCTTGCCGCGCTCAAGGGCGGAAATCTTCACGGTCACATCCGAAGCGTATGCATCGATTGCGTCGATATGCGCCCCTCCGTCAACGGTGATACGGCTGCGCTGTGCGGTAGGGCACATGACGCTCATGTCGAAAGTGAGTGTCATGGTCAGATTTCCGGCCTGCACGTCAGCCGCCCCGTCCACAGGAAAACTTGACACAAGCACCGGCCCTGCGGCAGGATTCGCGGAAGGCCCATCCGGCTTTTGGCATGAAACCGCAGCAGCAAACAGCAACACACACAGTAATCCTGATATTTTTTTCATTCTTGTCGTCTTTTGTTGGCTTCCGGAGAGGCGGTCAGGCCTCCCCGGAAAAAGTTTTCATAGTTAAAGTGTTACTTTATCGTAACTTTTGTGAATATAATATCCGAACCCTGGATAATGATACCACAGTCAGTAGCGTTCTCGTCATCACAATCCTGCCTCTTTGCCAGAATATTGTCAAGAATTTCCTGAGTCAGGACACAGGTCACACAGCGGGAATCGAATTCCCACCCGAAGATATCAGTCGGGACAAGAGTATTGCTCCCTATTTCTTCAAATGTAAGTCCTGTCCAGTCCGCGTAGTTTATCTGTGCCTGCCCCCATGTTGCGTCAATCTGGTCAAAATAGAAGTTTATCTGCGAACCGGCGGCACGGCCTTCGAATGCCGATGCAGGAATGATAACCCGTCCTCCGACACCCCAGGTGATAGTGAGATTTCCTGACCACACAGCAGTCTCCTGCGGAATCTCGGTTGTAAGGGTTACGGCAGACAGACTGTAACCTGTACCGCAGACTACAAGACCGCCGTTGTTCTGGAGTTCATTGATGTCGGCGGCAGTCAGCCTGACGGAAACGAATGAAGCATCTTTGCCGATTGCAATGTTGCCGTCTCCGTCAGCATTGCTGAAAGTAAGGGTAGTCGGCAGGGCATTCCAGCTTCCGTTGCCGAGACGTATGGCAGCGTCTTCGTCAACTACCTCGAAGTAGGCAGTGAGGATTGTTCCAGGTTTGACGGCCGACCAGTCATATCCGCCCCATGACAGATTTGTGACGGCACCGCCGCTCCATGTCACATAGAAAGAACCTTCCCAGATGGTCTTGATGTCCAGTTCAAGGCCGACTTCGATCGGAGTCGCGACAGTCTCGACATCTCCGTCGAAAAGATTGAATGTGATATTGTACATTCCGGCCTCGTTCCAAGGCATGAGGAACCTTACCTCTGTGTCTGTACGGAGGCTGTACTTCGTGACTTTGACATCTCCGATGAAGATATTCTCCACAAGCGAGAAGTTCGAACCGGTGAGAACGACTTCCTGTCCGATATGCTCGGAAGCCGGCATTCCGGTCACGATGACCTTGGAGTGATATTTCACGGTTATCCCGTCCTCTGACGCAACAGTCACACCGTTTGCGAGAGTAAAGGCGACTTTTCCCGATACAGAAGTCAGCGAGGTGACTACGGTCATGGTATTTTCGTCATTACAGATGAAATCTGCGGGCTTTCCTCCGAGAGTCACTGTTTTTACAAGGTCGAAATCGGTTCCGGTAACAACGATATCCTCGTCGCCTGCATAAAGCTCGGCCGGTGTCATTGAAGCGATTGCCGGACGCACAAGCTCTATGGCATCCGTGCTGACAGTCTTGCCGTTTGCAAGGGCAAGCGTAACCTCGCCGTCAACGGCTTTCTCCGGAATGGTGAAGGTAATCCTGCCGCTTTCGTATGTAAACTCGAAAGCCGTGCCGGAAAGATCCGCGCCAGTCACAAGGTCGAGGTCCTTTCCCGTCACAACTGCATCAAATCCTGCCTTATAGACAGATTCAGGAGCGATTGCAAGACCGGAAGGAACTTTCGTAGTATATGTTCCCGCCTCAAATTCATCCCCGGCATAAGAAACGAGAACGATTTCACCGTCATCCGCAGTCTCCGGAAGAGAAGCGATGAGCGACTTTCCGTCTTCCGCGACAGAGAAATCCGTATCCACGCCATTGAAAGACACGCTCTTTATCATATCAAGATACTGTCCCCTGACAGTTACATCGTCCCCGGCCTTCAGTTCTCCCCTCTTTGCAGAAGTTACGGACGGCTTGCCGATTACGAGATCATTTTCTGAGTAGAACAGGTTGGAAACAGCACCGTCAGGATTGTTGTCCTCATCGACATCGCCGATAATGACTTTTCCGGTGATTGCATTTGAAGGGACAACGACCTTAAGTTCGTAACGGCTCTGCGAGGCAAATTCCTTAACAACGGCACCGCCTTCGAACTGAACGACTTTGATATTGTTCAGATAATCTCCCTTGACAGTTATCTCCTGTCCCGGCATGGCATTCTTAGGAGAGAAATCAGTGAAGAAAATCGGTTCCGAATAAGTAAGTTCGGAAAAGCTGCCGTATGTCTTGCCGTCCGCGACGACAGAGATTTTGCCGACCTCAGGACCGTTCACCGGCACTATTACACGGATTTCGGAGAGTTTGCCCTCAGAAACGACCTCAATGTCGGTGATAGGGTCGATGCCCGGAATATTGACCTCCGTCACTCTCTGAAGATTGCTTCCGGTGATGCGGAGGGCACCGCCTCTGGCGACAGGGTTCGGAGCAAAGGCAACGAAAGTAACCGAATCATCGCTGTACTGATCCGTATTCAGCTCAGGAGTACAGCCTGCGACAGCCGCCATACATATAAAAAGCAGTGCTGCGAATTTATATATCTTGTTCATAAGACTTTCCATTAAAAATTATTTGACTGGAACTGCACGGATATTGTCGATCTTGAAAATCGGAGTACATTCCTCGCCTGCGATTCCGCCTGACCAAGGCCATATTATAAGGCTTGCAAAATCGTCTGGACTCTGGAGAGGAACCGATCCGGCAGTGCCGTCCGCGTTGTAGATGAACTCGGAGAACGGAACGGTCACAGTAATCCATTTTCCGCCGGTATCGAATGAGCCGGTTTCCGTCCACGGACGGTACAGACCGCGGCAAAGTCCGTTTTCCGGCTGGATATAAGTGTTGTTCTGCCAGCTGTCATTGGCACATCTTTCCGCACTCGTGAAGACAATCTGCAGCGCACCTGAAGACCAAGGGTTGCTTGCAGGAATGCAAAGCTCGAACTTGACCGCCATATTGCTGAAGTTCGTGAAATCTATGAAATTGCAGATAGGAATACCAGGGCCTGAAGTGATACCCATAGGGTTGCCGTCCCAGTTTCCGCACCAGAAAGGAAGCTTCAGTTCTTCGTTCCAGCCTCCGTCCTTGTCGAGGGTGCTCGGACCGAGAATCACGTACTGTCCGTCGATACCGTCCTCGGAACTGTAAGTCGCGGCAATATTCCAACCCTGAGGAACGACATCGGTAGTGCCGTCGAAGTCAGTGATGAGTCCGCGGTTGTCGAGATACATGAACGGAGACTGAGCTATACCCGACTCTGTTGTCACCTTGACCTTTCCAGGAAGCGCCTCCTCAGGAATCGTGAAGGTTATCTCGGTCATGGTCACGCTCTTGAAGTCAGTGACCTCTGCATTGGCAAACTCGAGAGTCAGAGGCTCCACAAAGTAATTTCCGTAGATGGTAGCCTCGGTTCCGACAGGCTGGAACTCGCAGTTCATCGACTTGATGACAGGAGCAGGCAGCTTCACCTTGAAATCATAGGCTACAGTGTCCTTTGCGGAAGTAATCATATACATCTTGTCTGTCTGCTCGACAGGAAGATTCTGGGGTACAGCCACAATAAGCGTATGTTCAGTCATATAGCTTGTATTCAGGACCGCTTTCTGGTCATTGAAGTAAAGCTGGTGCACACTGCAGAGGTTGTCACCCATAATGCAGATAATCTCGCCCATAAATGCCTGGTCTATGAGCACATCCCTGTTGGCATACCTTATGCCGTTTACCGTCGGCACTCCGTCAGCAAGCACAAAAGCGTCCGGATAGTCGTTGCAGGATGAGAATCCGGCGGCGACGGCGGCAAGGAGCATGATATTTTTGATATATCGTTTCATATCCTCTTTTCATTAAAAGTTATATTTATATACCTCGCGCACATCTATAGACTGCGCCGGTTCGAGAAGATGAGGGTTGAATACAACATCTTCGGTAGGAAGCGGAAGCGTGAAAGCATCCGCCTTTACCTCAGGAGCGGCCGGCCCTTCATCATAGCCCACGGTGATTACCTTGCCCTCTTTGTCGGTAAGGCCATCTATTGTCCATGTAGCCTTGGTCTCGTCGAAAGTTGTAAGGTCATCGCCAGTGCAGCCGCTCTTCCAGTATGCCTTGCAGGCGGAATCGTAGCCATAGATGGAATTCCTCTTCTGCGAGGTAAGCTCGGCTATTACTGCGCTCATGTCATAGTATGAACGGCGCACATAGTCATACCAGCGGTCGCCCTCGCCGGCAAGTTCAAGACGCCGCTCTTTCCAGATGTCCTCGTAAGTGACAGACTCCAAAGCTCCGTCGGTTTCGTCCACTTTCTCGTTATATGCACGTGCGCGTACCTTGTTTACATATTCAAGGGCGGCGGCGGCGTCTCCCGTAAGGAATTTGGCCTCCGCATAGACAAGATACAGGTCTGACAGACGCAGCAGGTGAGTAGGAAGCTGATATGACATTCTTGCGGCTGAAACACCGATAGCATTCTCATGATCCTGGCCGTCTCCGAAAAGATGCTTCACATTCTGGCTGCCGCAAGGTCCCTCGAACTGGCCCGGAGTTCCGTTTGAGGTGTAGTCATTGTCACCGCTGTAAAGGAAATAGAGGTAGTTGAAGCCTTTGTTTCCTGATTTGTCGGCTTTGGTTGTCCAGAAATAGTCATAAATGTCGCCTGCCATCATCAGTGTGGCCTTGCGGCGGGTGTCCTTTTCATTCCTTCTTGTCGAAGGGGCATCGAGAGGGTCCGCACCGAAAGCAAGGGCGAGGTCGTATGAAGGGCCCTGCCAGCCTCCCCAGAGGTCGCCGAACTCGCTGAATCCTTCAAAGCAAAGGTCAGACTGAAGCGTATTCTGCGAAGTCCATCTTCCGGACTTGCTCTCCCACTGCCATGAAATCAGACTCTCTCCCGTCTGGTTATATACGCTCGGGGCAATACGGAAAACATCCGAATATACCGGTGTAAGAGTACGTCCGGAACTGAGGATAACATCCTCCGCATAGTCCGCAGCTTTTTTAAGGTCATTCATGTCGAGAGTTCCGGAAAGTCCGGCCCTAGTCAGATAAACCTTTGCAAGAAGAGCCTCGGCAGCATAATAGTCGATGCGGCCGTTCCAGCCGGAAGTCTGCTTGGGAAGAAGTTCCATAGCCTTTTCGAGAGTCATGATAATGTATTCATAGACACTTGCACGGTCTGCCTTGTACAGGTCGTTGTATGTGCCGGAAGTAAGAATCTCGTTATTGTCATGGACGATCGGCACTTCCCCGAAAGACCTTACCATATAGAAATAAGCCATTGCCTTCCATGTGAGGGCTTCGCCGATAGCCTTGCTTTTGGCTGCCTGAGAAGGGCCTTCCGAATTGAGCACATTGGTGATCACCGTATTGGCATGACCGTTCACTGCCCACAATGAATAGGACATATTGATGAGGTCGACGTCTGTTCCGTTTACCGTGAAAGTAAGATACGGTGAAGACCCCCAGTACATATTCCCGGACATGACCTCAGCGAGTTTGATGAAGGCACGCTGGAAATCATACCACGGAGAGTTGTACAGGTAATTTACTCCCTGCTCGCACTGCGCATCGTTCTTGTAGAAATTCGAGACATTGTAGTTGTCTTCGGTAGGACGGTTCAGGAACTCCTGACAGGAAGCCGTGCTGAAGACAATAATGCCTGCAAATGCGCCTTTGATTATATTCTTGAATTTCATGATTGTCTTTCTTTATGGATTAGAATGTAAGGCTCACACCGAATGAATATGTGGTAGGCGACGGATAACGGCCGTTGTCCACGCCATAGGCATATCCTGATGAATCCTGCGTCGAGGCACCGACCTCAGGGTCATAGCCGCTGTACTTGGTGAAAGTATAGAGGTTCTGTATATTGCAGTAGATACGGATGTTGTCGAATTTGATTCTGTCCATCCATTTCTTTGGGAAAGTATATCCTAAAGTCAGGTTCTTGATACGGAGATATGAGCCGTCCTCGATGTAACGTGTGCTGAGACGGTCATTGTCGTTCGGATCGGAAAGGGTAGGACGCGGAGTCTTTGTGCCTGAGTTCACGACTTTGACATTCGTGATGTCGTCATACCAGTTTCCGCTTTCGTAAACCTTGTCAGGGTCGATAGGGGCAAGCTGCGCCCTGTCCCTGACTGCGCCGGCATTCTGGTTCACCCATGGGGATCTCATCGAGGCAAGACCGCCGGAAGGGCCGTTCATGAGGCTGTAGTTGAGCACCTTGTTGCCGTATGAACCGTTGAGGAAGATTGTAAGGTCGAAATTCTTGTAGCGGAAAGTATTGTTCCATCCGAAGGTGAACTTAGGGAGCGGGCTGCCTATTGCAACGCGGTCCTTTTCGTCGATTACTCCGTCGCCTTCATCAGGAATGCCGTCGCCGTCTTTATCTACCGTAAGCTGGTCCTTGTATTTGAGGTCTCCGACCCATACTGTGTTGGAGCGGTTATATATTCCGTCAGAAGGATGCTTCGATGTCTTTGGAGAATTCTTGATGTCGTCGAGATCCTCATATACGCCCACCACCTCGTATCCGTAGAAGTTGTACAGCGGCTTGCCTATCTCGGACACGCAGACAATGTCGCTCCACTGGCCGTAGCCGACAATGCTGGCCGCAGTCGTTCCGCTGAGGGCTTTGAGGGTATTGCGGTTGAATGAAATCTGGAAGTTGCTGTCCCACTGGAACTCTCCGACGAGAGGGTGAGTGTCGAGGGTTATTTCAAGTCCCTTGTTCTCGATGCTTCCGAAGTTGCCCTTAGGAGCTGCAAGGACGGATGAACCGTTGCCCTGTGTTCCCATATATGAAGGAAGCTGCATCGACATGAGCATGTTCTTCGACACCTTCTGATAGAGGTCGACGGTCAAATTGAGCCTGTCGCTGAAAAATCCAAGGTCGAGACCGAAGTTCCACTGCTCCTGCGACTCCCACTGCACTGCGGTATTGGCGATGTTGGCAGGACGGTAGCCTGCGCCGAGGGCGGAGTCCATAGGGCTGATTGCCGAACCCCAGGCATAACCTCCTATGCTTGAGTTACCTGTCTGTCCCCAGCCGAGGCGGAGTTTTCCGTTGCTGATCACTTTCTTTGCGTTTTCCATGAACTTCTCGTTCGAGAATCTCCATGAAGCCGCTGCGGAATGGAAGCCGGCCCAGCGGTTGTCAGGACCGAAGTTGGAAGAACCGTCATAACGGAAAGTATAGGTCAGATAGTATCTGTTGTCGTAGTTGTATGTCTCACGGGTGAAGACGGAAGCCATTGCCGAGCTGCCGAAACCTGAGCCGATGGTCGGGGTACCGGCACCGAGAGACGGATTGTGCACCTCGTCGGAAGGAAGTTTGGTGTTGGCGATGCTCTGGTATTCCCAGCGTGATTCCCACATTTCGTGGCCGACCATTGCAGAAACATTGTGCTTGCCCCAGGTGTTGGCGTATGTGAGGTAGTTCTTCAGCTGCCAGAACATATTGGTATTGTTCTGCCACCTGATTTCGTTGTTTCCTCTCTGCCAGCTTCCAAGATTCACCATAGGTTCGTATGTCTCCGATTTGCTGTGGCTGATGTCAAAACCGAGTTCGGTGTGCCATGTGAGATTCTTCAAAGGAGTCACGTCTGCAAAGATGTTTCCTGTGAGTTTCTGACGTTTGAGAATGATGTCATCCATCATGGCCATTGCGATAGGGTTCACACGGGCGCCCTCTCCCTCGCGCACGACTGTCGAGAAGTTGCCGTCGATGTCGTAAATAGGAATGTCAGGAAGGCTTGTGAGAGACGAGAAAATGATACCTGCCTCGCCGTCGGCAAGCTTGAGGTCGTCCACAGTGTTCGAGTAAGTGGCGTTCACGCCGAGTTTGAGCCATTTCTTGAGCTGTGCGTCAAGGTTGGTGCGGACGCTGAAACGTTCGAAGTTGGAACCGATGATAGTACCTTCCTGGTTCATGTAAGAGCCTGAAACATAGTACTGAACTTTCTCTGTACCGCCGGAAGCGGAAATCTGGTGCGAGTGCTGGAGCGCGGTCTGGAACACTGCGTCCTGCCAGTTCGTACCCACGCCGAGCAGAGAAGGGTCGGCATACCAGGAATTCGGATTCGAGATTTCGCCGATGCTCGCGAGGTCGTTGTAATACTCCGCGAACTCCCGCAGGTTCATCATGTCGACACGCCTGTTCTGCTGTGAAACGGCGAACATTCCGTCGTAAGTGAATTTGGCTTCGCCTGCCTTACCGCGTTTGGTGGTGATGAGGACGACGCCGTTCGCACCCTGAGCACCGTAAATCGCTGTCGCAGAGGCATCCTTAAGGATTTCCATGCTGACGATATCGGCAGGGTTGATTGTAGAGAGAGGAGAAATGGTGGAAACCGTACCGTTTCCGAGGGCATCTCCCAGACCGAATGAGGCACCCGAAGCTCCGTTGCCCTGCACGATCACTCCGTCAATCACATAGAGAGGTTCCGCATTGGCGTTGATTGTGGCCTGGCCGCGGACACGGATAGATGATGAAGAACCCGGAGCACCGGAAGTGGCGACAGCTGTGACACCGGCTGCACGGCCCTGGAGAGTCTGGTCGAGAGACGATACGATAGACCCTTTGAGGGACTCCTCGTTCATCGAAACAGACGAACCGGAAAGGTCGCTCCTTTTCATCGTACCGTAACCCACGACAACCACCTCGTCGAGAAGCATGCGGTCTTCTTCCATTGTCACGTTATAGACATTCTGACTGCCGACAATAATCTCGACATCCTTATAGCCGATGGATGTAACAACCAGCGTTGCCCCGGTCGGGACGCTGAGAGTCCAGTTTCCATCCAGATCCGTAGTGATACCGTTCTGGGTACCTTTCTCTATGACGCTCGCCCCGATGACAGGCCCCACGTTGTCAACGACCGTACCGCTGACGCTTTTGGTCTGTCCCATGAGCGAGAAGCTCAGAATGAGCATCGCCAAGCAAGTAAACAATTTACTTTTCATGTTACTGATTTTAGTGTTAATAATTCATATTTTCATAAGAGTTTCCGGGATTACATGAACTTCCTGAAAAACTCCTCCTTGGCTACAGGCCAGCCGGGCTGCTCCCAGACATTGTGGCCAGCTGCAGGATAGCAGATCCAGCTCTTTTCCGACGGAATCATGTTGTAACCGGCGAAATTGGTATGAGGAGGACAGACCGGATCCTGGAGGCCGATTGCCATAAGGACAGGACATTGTATTCTGTCTGTGAAATTCTTGACATCGAAATAGCTGAGAACCCGGTACATTTCATCCTCGCTCATGCCTTTCTCTTCCGCTGCCGCAATAATGGGTCCGGCAGGCCAATGGGCAAGGGCGAAATAATCCCTGTAATCGTTGAGGAACGGGGCTGACGGGGCTATTGCCTTTATGCGGCCGTCGAGAGATGCGGCAACGAGAGTAAGAGCCCCTCCCTGGCTCTCTCCCTGGGCGAATACACGGGAAAGGTCGGTTTTCTCGCGTGAACACACGAAATCCACAGCCCTCACCGCATCGGCAAAGGCTCCCCTGTAATAATATGTATCCTTGCTTTCTATCCCCCGTGTGCACCAGTCATCCGGTTCGCCCGGTTTTCTGTTGAGTGCCTGGTTGCGGACGCAGAGCATGAACTCTGTCATCTGAGGATTCGACGACGGGTCGGAATACCAGACATTGCTGCCATATCCCATATATGAAATCATGGCAGGGTATTTCCCCGGAGCTGCCGGTTCGACAAGTATGCCGCTTATCCTCTCGCCTCCGAAGGAAGTCATTTCCACACGCCAGGTGCGGCGCACGTCATTTGAGTATTCCTCCAAAAGAGTGAGTTCCGGAGCCGGATCAGTCTCTGCGAGCCGATTCAGAGTCGATTCCCAGAACTCATCGAAGTCCGGCTGCTTGTCCTGAGGCGAAGAAATCAGCTCCGGACAGCAGCCCAGATTCGTGCGTGTCAGTTCGGTTTTTGTGCCGTCATTCCCGGCAAGCGAAAGAACCGCCTTATAGAAGCCGGGCTTAAGCTTCAGGATAAATTCTACCTCTGCCCCCCCCTGGCAGAACTTCACGCCTTTGGCAAATGTCTTGACATGACTGCCGAAGTCATCGGAAATTTCGAGGACAAGATTTGCCTCCGCCAGATACTGAGAGCAAAGTCCGGCTTTGAGAATCTGCGGCCCGCCGGAAACGAAAATGCCGTTGTTGCCATCTATAGCGAACCAGGCTTTGGGCAGCATGGCGGCAGACACCGCGGCGGCGGCCTCCTTTATTACGGCAACAGTAGAAATATCGGAAACATATACTGAATTAAGTCCCTGCTGCTCCTGGGCAGGGTCTCCGCAATAGTCGTCGCCCCTCTTCCAATATACATTGTCCCCGGACTGGCCGGCAAATCCGCCCCAGCCCCAGAAATTAGCACCGGCAAGCAGTCCGCCTTCACGGCAGGACTCAGCGACACGGGAGAACACGTGCCTGTAATATGCGTCGCGCGATTCTGTGGAAGTGCCTTTGGCGAACCGGAAACCGTCGCGCGGAAAGCCGAATTCCTCCAGTACGACAGGCTTGCCGTATTTCACGGCCAGTGCAAGATGCCCGTCTATATATTTGTCCGTATTCTCCATAGCAGCCGGAAGTTTTTCCGCAAGCGTATTCTCGCGCACCCAGCTCCAGTTGTACGGCCATATATGTATATTCATGTAGTCTATGTCCGGACAGGAATGGATTCTTTCATACAAATCCATGCTGAACTCGCAGCCGAACCTTCCCTCGCTTCCCGATGAAACCATGTGGTTCGGGTCGATTGACTTTATAAGGGCGGCCGATGTCCACATGAAATCCACAAAGGCATCCTGAACTTTCGGATCGCCGGAGAAACAGCGCGGCTCATTGCCTATCTGCCACGAGAATATGGCCGGATCCTTTTTGTAAGGCTTCCCTGTCACTGTGTTGGTACGGGAAACCACATTCTTTACGTGGTTATAATACAGTTCCTTTGCCTTGTCGTTGGTGACGAACCTGGACACAGACCCGATATATGCGGCATAGCCTGCCTCGAACGGATATATGGCCTTGCCTGCACCCGCCCATTCGAGGTACATTCCGTAGCCTCCGGACCATTCCCACGAATTGTTTATATAGAGGACAGCCTTCATATCCCTTTCGGCCATTTCGGCAAGAAGCCAGTCAAGGCCGCGGAAAATCGTGTCATTATATACGCCCGGTTCTCTCTGCAGAGCCGGTTCGACACGGCAGGGCACCCCCTCAGGGCCGTCACTGCCTACAAGGACACGCAGATTGGTGATGCCGAGAGCCTTAAGAGTGTCCAGTTCCGCAGCAAGACGCACACGGTCACCGCCTCTTCCCTCGCTGCCGAGGATAGCCCCGTACCAAAAATTCGTTCCTATATAATATGGCTCGCAGCCGCCACCGCAGAAACGGCCGTTCCCGACCTTTACGAATGACGGTTCCGAAGTCCCGCAGGAAAACAGAATACAAACCGCCGCAGCAACACAGGCGGCTGAAAGAAACTTGGTTATTTTCATCAATTAGCGCTATCTGTTATGAAACTGTTGAATCTTTTCAAACAATTTCTGATTTGACTCTGCAAAGTTATGGCGAGGACGAGAGTCAAACAAACACTAATTTATCAGATAATGATACAATTTAAACCATAACTTTATTCTTCTTGAAGATAGCCCTGAAATCACGCGGTGCATAGCCTCTTTTGTTCCTGAACGCACGGTTGAAATTCGACAGGTTGTTGAAGCCGCACTCATAGCATATTTCGGAAACATTTTTGGAAGAGTCGACAAGCATCCTCGCGGCAAAGCCGAGGCGTATGTCTATAATGTAGTCGGAAAGCGTGCGTCCGGTCCTCTGCCGGAAGAAACGGCTGAACGCGACAGGGCTCATGCCGACAAGCGCGGCAAGCTCGGCGAGGTTCAGGTGCTCGGAATAATGGTCATTGATATACTGCTTCACTTTCAGTATGCGCCGGCTCTCAGTGCTGCGCGCGGTATGGGCAAAGGAGCTGGAGGCAAGGACGCGGACACCGTCGGAAACAGACAGCTCATACAGTATGTACATGAATTTCAGGAGCTGGGCGAAGCTTTCCTGCTCCCCGGTAAGCGTGTCCAGAATGGAATAGACCTTCATTATCGCCGACACGGGAAAGGCCAGGCCGTGATCCGCACGGGAGAGCATGCGCCTTATGGTCGCGAACTGGTTTCTGGAAAGGAAGCCGCCGCCGAACAGGCCGGCCGAAAAATGTATGGTAATCTCACGGATGTCTTTGGAGGTGCAGCTGCCCTGCTCCCAGACGTGCTCGAGATTTTCCGCCCCGATAAGCACCAGGTCGTACTCTCCGATTTCCTCCACACTGTCGCCCACCACCCTGCGGACACCGGCGCCGTGCTCGATGAAATTAAGCTCATATTCTTTGTGCTGGTGCAGCGGATAGGTGAATTCAGTCTTGTGACGCTCCTCTATATGGAAGCAGTCTTTTTCCGAAAGTTTGGTTATTTCCGTAAGAACTTTGCCCATTTTTCTCTGATTTTATGCTTCAAAAATAATCATAATTTCAGAAAACAATACTTTTTTAACATATTTTTCAACGTTATTGCATGTTGCCGTCTCCTGAATGACGATATCTGCTTTTTTTAGCGTATATTTATGCTGTGCAATTATAAATAATGTAACACTTGCGGAACCCTAACAGATAGGATTATGTCAGAATCATTGAAAACACCGGCTGAAATATTTGCAGCACAGGCACTTGCATCACAACTAAAAAAAGAGCTAACAGGCAACATCCTGCCTTACTGGATGACCAGAATGTGCAAGCCGGCCGGAGGCTTCCACGGAAGAATAACAGGCATGGAAGAACTGGATGCCGCGGCACCGGAAGGCGCGATAATGAACGCCAGACTCCTGTGGACATTCGCTTCTGCACACCGTATATTGGAAAGCAATGCAGGACCACAGAAAGCTGTTCCAGGGGCGGAGAAGGCAGCTTCCGGAGACAGCCGGTCCACGGAAACGGCTACGGAGGGCAATTATAGCGGAAGTACATATCTGAATATGGCTGTAAGAGCGAAAAGGGAGATAATCGACCGGTTCTATGACCCCGAATACGGCGGAATATGGTGGAGCCTGAACCCGGACGGCACTCCTCTGGACACAAAAAAACAGATTTATGCCATAGCATTCGCCATATACGGACTCGCGGAGCTGTACCGCGCCTCGGGCGACGAAGAAGCTCTGGAATATGCCGTAAGGCTGTTCAAGGCAATAGAAGAGCACAGTTTCGACACTGAACAGGACGGTTATTTCGAAGCGTTTACCCGTGAGTGGAAGCCGATTGAGGACATGCGCCTCAGCGACAGGGATGCCAACGAAAGCAAGACCATGAACACCCATCTGCACGTGCTGGAGGCATATACCTGTCTTTACCGCGTATGGAAAGACCCGCTTCTTGCCCGGCGCCTGCGCGGACTTATAGACATTTTTGAGAAACATATCGTCGGAGACAACGGTCATCTGAGGCTCTTTTTCGATGACAGCTGGAGATGTGGCTATGACATAGTTTCATACGGACACGACATCGAGGCGTCATGGCTGCTGCACGAAGCGGCAATAGTCCTCGGAGATGCGGAAACGCTCGGGCGGGTGGAGAAACTTGTGCCGCGTATTGCCGAAGCGGCGTGCGAAGGCTTCACCCCTGCCGGCGGGATGATATACGAGAAGAAAGGAGGAGAAACTGATGCAGACAGGCACTGGTGGGTGCAGGCAGAGACTGTCGTGGGACTGTTCAACCTGTGGGACCATTTCGGGAAGCAGGAGGGACTTGAAAATGCGATAATGTGCTGGGAGTTCATCAAGGCCAACATCATCGACAGGGAAAACGGCGAATGGTTCTGGAGCCTGCGCGCTGACGGGACCGTGAACCGCGAAGACGACAAGGCCGGTTTCTGGAAATGCCCTTATCACAACGGCCGCATGTGCATGGAAATCATAGAAAGAATGCGATGATTATGACTAAAAAACTTACACTATGCTTCATTTTGCTTGTCACCTCAGTGGCGGCAGAGGCAAAAATATGGATTCCGGAAATTCTCGGAGACAATATGGTACTCGAACAGAAAACCGATGTCAAATTATGGGGCAAAGCTGCAGCCGGAAGCGGGATTACCGTAGCCCCGTCGTGGACAAAGCAGAAATTCCGCACAAAAAGTTCGTCTGACGGATGCTGGGAGCTGGCAATAAGCACTCCGGCAGCGAGCTACGACTCCCACAGCATTGTGATTTCTGACAAGGAATCCTCTGTCACGATAAATGATGTCCTTGTCGGAGAGGTATGGTACTGCTCCGGACAGTCCAATATGGAAATGCCTGTAGGAGGCTTCTGGAACTGCCCTGTCGAAGATGCCAACAATACAATAGCCACTGCCGGAAAATACAAGGGAATCCGGTGCGTGACCATACCGAAGACGGCAGCCCTGACTCCGCAGGAGGATGTCAGGGCGCAGTGGGTGAAAAGCACAATCGAAAATGCGCCCCGGTTCAGCGCAACGGCATATTTCTTCGCAAGGATGCTTTCGGATGCGCTCGATGTGCCTGTCGGAATCATCGTGTGCAGCTGGGGCGGCAGCAAGGTCGAGGGCTGGCTTCCGGAGGATCTTGTCAGAAGTTACGGAGAGTTCGACTTTGAAAAGGAATATTCACAAAAAGTGGAGCATGACTGGCAGTGGAACTACTATACTCCGTGTATCATGTACAATGCGATGTACTGTCCTATAAGAAAATATACAGTCAAGGGCTTCCTGTGGTATCAGGGAGAGTCCAATGTGGGACGGCACGATGACTATACGGTGAGATTCGCGTCCATGGTGAATATCTGGAGAGAGAACCAGGGAGGAGAAGAAAAGCCTGTGTTCCTTGTGGAGCTGGCTCCGTATCGATACGGCGACGACATTTCCGGTGCGAAGTTCAGGGAGATGCAGCACAGGATTCCGGCTACTGTAGGCAACTGCGGAGTCGTATGCACGAACGATCTTGTATATGACGACGAGGTGACCCAGATACATCCGCGCATGAAAAGGCCCGTCGGCGAAAGGCTGGCGTATATGGCTCTCAACAAGGCATACGGATATACGGCAGTCGGCTGCGAGGGGCCGTCATACAAGTCAATGGAAGTGAAAGGCAGCACGGTAGAACTGACATTCTGCAATGCCTCGGAAGGCTTTACGCCGTGGAACGGACTCTATGGTTTCGAGATTGCAGGAGAGGACCGCGTTTTCTATCCTGCGGAGGCACATCTGGACACTGACCGCAAGACAATCCTTGTCACCGCTGCCGAAGTGCCGGCACCGGTTGCCGTCCGTTACTGTTTCCATGACTTCATGAGGGGCAATGTCATCGGCATACGCTCCCTGCCTCTCGTCCCGTTCCGCACCGACAGCTGGTAAGACTAATTTGTCTGGAAATTGCCGGGAAAATCCTGACAATGCGCCTGTCATTTTGCAGAAGTCATTTGTCCGCTGATTTAAAAAGAAAGTGCGGGAGATATCAGCTCAAAGATGAGGGGAACAGACGAGCGGATATTGCATAGCCGGTCAGACGGTGTTCTGCGGATGGCCGGAAAGGAAGGCGCGGTAGTTGGAAAGGGCTATGTCCATCAGACGGATGCGGGCCTCTTTTGTCGCCCAGCCGAGATGAGGCGTTATGAAGCAGTTGCGTGCTTTCAGAAGCGGATTGCCCTCGCACGGCGGTTCGCTTGAAAGGACATCCAGACCGGCCGCATATATCCTGCCGCTGTTCAGTGCATCCGCCAGGGCATCTTCATCCACAAGAGGGCCTCTGCCCGTGTTTATCAGTATGGCCGACGGCTTCATCTGCCGCAGACGCCCGGCATTGACCATATTCCGTGTGCCTTCGGTCAAGGGACAGTGCAGACTCACGACATCCGATGTGCTGAAAAGTTCGTCAAGTCCGGCCTTTTCAACACCGGCAGGCAAGGCAGAGGCATCCTTTGAAGTATAGGCCTTCACTTTCATGCCGAAAGCGAGTGCGATTCTTGCGACTGCCTGTCCTATATTTCCGAACCCGACGACACCGAACGTCTTGCCGTCAAGCTCGGGCAGAAGATTATCCCAGTAGCAGAAATCGGCAGAGGCGGCCCAGCGGCCGTTCCTGTTCTCCTGCGTATAATATTCCACCCGCGAAACAATCGCAAGCAGGTGCGAGAAAACTATCTGGGCCACGGACATGGTGCTGTATGCAGGTATATTCGTAACGACTATGCCGAGTTCCCGCGCGGCAGCCGTATCCACGACATTGTATCCGGTTGCAAGTACTCCGATATACCTGAGTCCAGGAAGCCGGCTGAGCACCTCCCGGTCCAGCACCGTCTTGTTGGTCAGCACAGCATCTGCATCGGCAGCGCGCCCGACTACAAGCTCCGGAGCAGTTCTGTCATAGACCTCGACCTCTCCAAGCTCCCTGAATCCCTCCCACGAAAGGTCTCCGGGATTAACACCATGTCCGTCCAGTACAGTAAGTTTCATTATTTCATCTCCGCCTTAGACTCAAGGAAAAGCTCCTCCATCTGCAGAGAATCGATATATGACGGCGAATCAATCATCACATCGCGGCCCTGGTTGTTCTTAGGGAAGGCGATATAGTCACGGATTGTCTCCTGTCCGCCGAAGAGAGAACATACACGGTCAAAGCCGAATGCAAGTCCTCCGTGAGGCGGAGCGCCGAACTTGAACGCATTGATTATGAAGCCGAATTTGTAATCCGCATCCTCCTTGCTGATGCCGAGAATCTCGAACATCCTCTGCTGCATCTCAGCCTCATGGATTCGTATGGAACCGCCTCCGAGCTCCGTTCCGTTGAGCACGAAATCGTACGCATTCGCACAGACCTTCTCCAGATCCTCCTTTTTGTCGCTGTAATAGAGTTCAAGATGCTCAGGCTTGGGAGCGGTAAACGGATGGTGCATGGCATAGAAACGCTGCGTTTCGTCATCCCACTCGAACAGAGGGAAGTCCACAACCCACAGAGGAGCGAAATTGAACGGATCGCGCAGACCGAGGCGGTTGCCCATCTCTATACGCAGAACGCCGAGCATGGTCTGGGTCTTCCTCTTTCCGCCGCAGAGCACAAGCATCATGTCGCCCCTGGAGGCACCGAGACGCTCAGCCACAGCCAGCAGCTGCTCAGGAGTATAGAACTTGTCGACAGACGACTTGACCGAACCGTCCGCGTTCAGCTTGATATATACAAGTCCCTTCGCACCGACCTGAGGTCTCTTTACCCATTCGGTAAGCTCATCTATCTGTTTGCGGGTATATTCCGCCGCACCTTCGACATTGATCGCACCGACATATTCAACGCTGTCGAACACAGAGAAGCCGTGTCCCTGCACAAGGTCGGTAATCTCGTGAATCTTCATTCCGAAACGGATGTCAGGCTTGTCCGAGCCGTAGAAGTCCATGGCATCGTACCAGCTCATGCGCGGAATCGGATTTGGAATCTCCACATCGAGCACATTCTTGAAAAGGGTTCTCATCATGCCCTCGAAAGTGTTCAGCACATCCTCCTGCTCCACAAACGACATTTCGCAGTCGATCTGTGTAAACTCAGGCTGGCGGTCAGCACGGAGATCCTCGTCACGGAAACAGCGCACAATCTGGAAATAGCGGTCGTAGCCCGCAACCATAAGAAGCTGCTTGAAAGTCTGAGGAGACTGAGGCAGGGCATAGAACTGGCCCGGATTCATGCGTGACGGAACAACGAAGTCGCGCGCACCCTCAGGGGTCGATTTGATGAGATACGGAGTCTCTATTTCAAGGAAATTCTTTGCGTCGAGATAGTTGCGCACTTCATGGGCAATCTGGTGACGCAGTTTCAGAGCCTTCTGCAGAGGGTTTCTGCGAAGGTCGAGATAGCGGTACTTGGCACGCAGTTCCTCGCCGCCGTCGCTGACATCCTCGATTGTGAATGGAGGGGTGTTCGCCCTGTTGAGAACCTTGATTTCAGAAAGGCTGATCTCGATGTCGCCCGTAGGCATCTTGGAGTTCTTGCTCTGGCGTTCGATTACGGTTCCCGTCACCTGAATGACCCATTCGCGTCCGAGCGAAGATGCTGTCTCTACAAGCTCCGGCGCAGCGGAAGCATCGACAACAAGCTGCGTAATGCCGTAACGGTCACGCAAGTCCACGAATGTCATTCCTCCGAGCTTCCTCGATTTCTGCACCCAGCCGGCAAGCGTAACTGTCTGACCGGCATTTTCAATGCGGAGTTCACCGCAAGTATGTGTCCTGTACATTGTTATTGATTGTTTATTGTTCTCTGTACCTCAACCGGTCCGTATCCTCGGCGATTCTCCCCCTCCGTCATGTCCCCGGCCTTTCCGGACCAACTGACAAAATTAAGAAATTATAATTGAAAATCACATTCTTTTTTGCGCGGCGTACTCCTTGGGTAACATACCGTAATGACTGTGGAAACACTTCGAGAAATAGCTCGGCGTATTGAAACCCACGAGATAGCACACCTCGTTCACCTTGTACTGATCCTGCAGAAGCAGTTCCGCAGCTTTTCTGAGGCGGATCTGCTTGATGAGATTATTCGGAGTCTCGCCGGTAAGATCTTTGATTCTCTGGAAAAAAATGCTTCTGCTCGTGTGCAGCTCCCTCGCCAGCGTGTTGATGGACAAGTCCTGTTTCGATATGTTTGCAAGCACAATGTCGTTGAACTGCATAAGGAACGCCTTGTCGTCGCTGTTGATCGTATCGGAAAGATTCAGGAGCAGCAGCGGCTTTTTGCTCAGTCTCTCGTATACAATACGGCGGTTTTCAAGCAGATTATGGATCTGCAGCCTGAGATAAGATATGTCGACCGGCTTCTCTATGCAGATTTCAGCCCCTGACTTCGCACTCCTCATCCGTATTTCCGCATCGGTACAGCTCGAAATATGAATGACCGGTATATGCGCAAAATTCTCATCCTTGCGCATGGCCTTGCACAATTCGATTCCGCTCATCTTCGGCATTGCCACATCCGAAATCACAAGGTCGATGTTCATACCGGAGCGAAGTATTTCCAGAGCCTCATCGCCGTTTCCTGCCAGACAAGTCTTGTATTTGTCAGACAATTTGCTTTCGAGATACAATCTGTGGTCAAAGTCGTCGTCGACAATCATGATTGATGATGAATAGCTGCTTGTTTCGTCGCTGTCGGCCGCGTGCTCTGTGTTCGGCAAGCCGGAATCCGCGGCCGAAACCTCCCTGGCAAGAATATCTTCGGCAAGCGATTTGTCGCTCATGGGCACGAATATCGTGAATCTGGTCCATTTCCCGACTTCACTGTCCACTTTTATCGCCATGCCCATTTTGTGGGCAAGCATATTGGTGATTGAAAGTCCCAGGCCGAAACCCTGCGCCGGACGCCTGGCGGACTGGTCGTAATGCCAGAATGCATTGAATATGTTTTTCTGGTCTTTGGGCGAAATACCTGTTCCATTGTCATAAACCTCCACGCAGATTCTGCCTGAAACAATCCTGATACTCACCTCGATGAGGTCATCCGTAAATTTCAGAGCATTGGCCAGCAGATTGTTGATGATTTTATTCCAGGCATCGACATTCATTCCGGCAATCGCCTTGCCATCCGTACAATCCGTGAAAATCAGCTTTATCCCCTGCTCTTCGGCGATTTCCTTGAACTCCTCGATGACCGGAAGAGTGGCAGGTACAATATGGACATTCGTCATGGCCATGTCGGACACGCTTTTTCGGAAATCCAGAATCTCAGTCGTGATGCCCAGGAGCTTGTCCGAACTCTTTTTTATGAACGCAATATTTTCCGTCACCTTCTTCGGAAGGCCGGGCATGGCAGCAATTTCATTCGCCGGAGCATTGATCAACATGACCGGCGTACGCAGTTCATTGATGAGATTCGTAAAGAATTTCAGCTCAGTCTCGATTCTGGTCTTCTCTTTGGTGTGCCTTATCTTCTCTTCCCTGTTTTTCCTGGTCTGCATACGGAATCTGATGAATATCGTGACGATACCGGCAACTATAAGGACACAGATTACCGAATACAGAATTATGGCGAACACGCTGTTCCACCAATATGGTTTTACGGTTATCGACAGGCGGGACGGCTCTCCCCATATTCCGTCATTGTTGCCCGACTGCACGAGAAATGTATATGAACCGCAGGGAAGGGATGAATATGTCACGCTGTTGGCGGCATACGGTTTCTCGGTCCATTCCTTTTCATACCCCTCCAGCTTATATCTGTACCTGTTTTTTCTCGGGGCGCAATAACTCGTGGCTGCAAATTTCAGAGTGAGCGGACCATGCCCCTTGCGGACAAGTATTCTGTCGCCGTCGTGAAGATTCGCTGCAGACCCGTCAAGAAATATCGTATTGGGAGGGATAATGTTGCTTTGGAGAGATTCCGGGTGGAAAATATTGAATCCGTTGTCCGTACCGAGATATATGCTCCCGTCAGAGGCTTTAATGCCTGAATTCAAATTGAAAATATCCGTCCTGAGGCCATCCTCTTTACCGAATGCAGTGGCATTTTCTGTGGTAAGATTATATTTCACAAGACCGTTGTTGGTACTGAGCCACAGATTGTTGTCATCACTGATAATATGGTATACGGAAAGATTGCACATGTCGAGCGCAGGACTTGTCACATTTGTGGCACAGCCCGTTTTTATGTCATACCGGAACAGGCCCCTGCCGTTGGTCCCTATAAATATGGAATCGTGAATGATACACATGGATATTATGCCCTCCGGCAATTCTACGCCATTGCCGGAGCACACGACTCCGGAAAGTTCCTGTGCTTTCGGGTCATATTTCAGCAGTCCCTTGCTTATAGACGCAAAATATATGTTGCCTTTTGAATCGCCGTCTATTTTTATAATGTCGCTGTTGTACCCGAGCTGTCCGACACAGGTGAATCCCTTTTCTTCGGTCATGTACCAGATGCTCGTCTTCGTTCCGATCCAGAGACGCCCGGTATGGTCTCTGTAAAGGGCATAGACACTCTGGTTAATCTGATCTTTTTCGGAAAATTTCGTATACTGCCTGACAGAGCCGTTTTTGAGAGACATTCTGTAAAGTCCGTTGCTGTAAGTCCCGACCCACAGGTATTCCCCGGTACTCAGCACGGCATGTATATTCAGATTCGGTATGTCTTTGTCGATTGTGACGGAAGAACTTTTGCCGGTAGCCGGATTGTAGAGAAACAGGCCTCCGTCATCGGTGCCGACATAAATGCGGCCGTCTTCGGTCTCACAGAACTTGCTGACGATTCTGCCCTTGGAAGATGATTCGCTGCATTTGTTCAGGGTGAAATTGGCACTGTTCGGACTCGCATAGTTGACACCGCCGAAATAAGTGGACACCCACAGTCCCCCCTCGCGGTCGATCAGTATTCCGTAGACGAAATCATCGGACAGGCCGCTGTCGTTCATATTTCCGTATGAAAGCGTACTGAATTCGCCGGTGGCCATGTTCAATACCGTCAGTCCCTCATCGGAACCGAGCAGGACTTTGCCCGGCTCCACCTCATTGATTGCATGTATGCGGCCTTTCAGGTACGGTTTTCCGCGCTTGGTAAGATAATGGCTGAACGTACCGTCGTTCTTGTCATAATGGAATATCCCGCTGTCCCATCCGGCAATCAGCAGATTTCCCTCCCAGTCAAAACACATGCTGAAAGAATTATTCATCACAGCACCTGTTTTGGAGCATTTTATAAGTATCGGAATGAAGCTGTCGCTGTCTTCATCATATTTATAAAGATATGAATCCGAGGTCAGAACCCAGATGTTGCCGATGTCGTCCGCCAGAACAGTCGGAACATAATCCGACGACAGGCCTCCGTCTCTCTCATCGGAGTGCCTCCAGCATCGCGTCGCCATTGTCACCGGGTCGTATCTGTACAGCCCGTGCCCCAAGCTGGCTATCCAGATGTTGCCTTTTTTGTCCTCGGCTATCGAGCGGACATGTATATCCTGTATCCATTCCCCCCCCCTCCGGTCTTGAAACCGGCTGAACGAATCGTTTTTCCTGTCATAAATGTACAGTCCGCGCTCCGTGCCGGCCCAGATTGCGCCGGCCTTGTTTTCAAAGATGCAATATATGCTGTTGTTGCCTATTGTACCGGGCACATCCGGAGCTGTTCTCCATGTTTTCAGATTATATGTATCGTATCTTGTGAGGCCGTCATTGGTGCCGAACCACATCAGGCCGTCACTGTCCTGGAACATACACAGCACAGTGTTCGACGCCAGTCCGTCGGCGACATTGATATGACTGAATTTCATTGAAACCGGGCTGAAACCGGACACACACAAAACGTGCAGCATCAACAAAAATATGGCAGAATATCTTTTCATAGTCTAAAAATACATTTTTTACAAATTCCGCATGCCGCAAAAACCGAAAATCCCGATATGCTCGGACATTTGTTCCATAAATCCGGATTATTTTTACATTTCAGCGACAAAATCCGCATCACATACATCTGATACGCCTGAACTTCCGGACAAAACCCCGGACAGACGACAAAGCCGCCTGTCCTCTACAACAAAAAATCCGCACCCTACAACAAAAATCTCAAAAAGAATCGCTCCGATTATTCTTGCAGAATTGCGGATTATTCTGACGCAGGTTGTCTCGAATATTTTTCAATTTTCGGAAAATTTATTAACCCTAAAAACAACATTATGAAGTCTATTAAATACAGGTTAATGCTTGTGTTTGCATTATTCATGATGGGGACAGCAGCTTTCGCTCAAAAACCGGTATACGGTGTCGTGACCGACAGTTCCGGTCAGCCTTTGGCTGGAGCAAGCATTATGCTCGTCGACGCCGCCAGTCCTTATGGAGTCATTTCCGATCTGGACGGAAGGTTCTCGATAGATGTCCCTGACAACTCTTCAATCGAGGTGTCTTTTCTCGGATTTGTGTCCCGCGTCATCCACGTCAAGGCAGGACAGAACTACAAAATCATCCTGGAAGAGGACGCCAATGTCATGGACGAGGTTGTGGTGGTCGGCTTCGGAACTCAGAAGAAAGAGTCCGTTGTCGGTGCGATCTCATCCATCAAGCCTAAAGAGCTTGAGGTTCCCGCGCGTTCTTTGAACAACACTATTGCAGGCCGCGTTGCCGGTATCATTTCCGTGCAGTCTTCCGGAGAGCCGGGAAAAGACGATGCCAATTTCTGGATACGCGGTATCTCGACATTTACCGGAAGCTCGAGTCCGCTCGTTCTCGTTGACGGAGTGGAGCGTCCGATGAATAATGTCGACCCTCTTGAAATCGAATCATTCTCTGTATTGAAGGATGCGTCCGCAACCGCAGTCTACGGTGTACGCGGTGCCAACGGCGTTATCCTCATCAATACCAAAAAAGGATTCGACGGCAAGGCAAGGGTAGACGCCAGATACGAGCACGGTTTCTCATGGGCGACCCAGCGGCCGAAATACATGGACGCTGTCGAGAGGGCCATTCTCTACAATGAGGCTGTCGATGCCGTTCCCGGCACTCCTTCCGCGTCCACAAAATACACTGATGCGGAACTTATTGCGCTCAGGGACGGTACGGACATCGAGCTTTATCCGAACATAGACTGGCAGAAAGTCCTGATGAAAGATGTCACCATGAACGAGAAATTCAGCGTGAACATCTCCGGAGGAGGAAAGAACGTCAAATACTTCACCGCGATTTCAGTCTACAACCAGGAAGGCCAGTACAAAGTCAACCCCGGCCAGTACACCTGGGTTCCGACGACGATGGGCCAGTACGGCAAAAACGTCAATTATATAAGGTATAATTTCCGTTCAAACATCGACATGTCACTGACAAAGACCACGACAGTGTCTTTGGGACTGCAGGGCAATGTCGCCAACAACACGGAGCCGAGCGAGGGTTCGGACAACGTTTACCTCTGGATAAACAACTGCGCCCCAGACGCGATTCCGATTCTCTACAAAGACGGCACGTTCCCGGGAAAAGACTCCCTTTACAACCCGTATCTCCAGCTGACACAGCTCGGCTACAAAGTGACGACAAGCAATGAGCTGAGGGCCAACCTCTCCATCAACCAGGATTTCGGCTTCCTGCTGAAAGGCCTCAGTGCCAAAGCCCTGTACGCATACGATGCAGTAAACTACAACAATGCCGTCCGTTCAAGAAAAATCAACCATTACGAGGCCCTCGGCCGCGATGACGGCGGAGACCTGATATACAAGCTTATCGGGACAAATGAGCAGACGGAATTCCTCAATTACTCTTCATCGGCCTGGGGAAACAGAAGCCAGTACATCGAAGGCTCAGTCACCTACAACAACACATTCGGCAAGCACGATGTCGGAGGCCTCGTCCTTTTCTACATGAAAGACTACAGGACAGTCACCGCCGGAGACTACATCAGCTCTCTCCCGAACAGGACCCTCGGTCTCGCAGCCCGCGTGACTTATGCCTACGACAACAGGTATCTCCTTGAGGCAAACATCGGATACAACGGCTCGGAGAACTTCCCCAAAGGCCAGAGAATGGGTCTCTTCCCGTCGATAGCCGCAGGATGGACCATCTCCAACGAAGGCTTCCTCAAAGACAACAGCGTCCTCACATGGCTGAAAATCCGCGCCTCATACGGACAGGTCGGTTCCGACCAGATCTATTCGAGAAGATTCGCCTATCTCTCGACACTTAAATCAGACGGTGTGGACGGCTACAGCAACTTCGGTGTCAACTATGACCAGGGAATGGGCGGTATCAGGGAAGACCAGATGGCAGCGGAAAACATAACCTGGGAGATTGCGAACAAGTACAACGTCGGTCTCGAATTCGGTTTATGGAACTCTCTCAAAGGTACTGTGGAGGGATTCTACGAACTGCGTGACAACATCTTCCTCCAGCCTCAGACATCGCAGGTCGCCGGACTCCAGTCCGTCGCATACGCCAACATGGGCAAGATGAGCAACAGAGGCTTCGAGATTACCCTTGAGTACAACAAGGCTTTCAACAACGGCCTTATCCTGACAGCGAGAGGAAACTACACCTTCGCCCGCAACAAGTACATCGAGAACGGAAGGGTATATCCGAACGCATGGCAGGACGTGAGGGGAACACGCTACGGCGAAAGGCTTCTCTACGATGCGCTGCACCTTTTCTCACAGGAAGAAATCGACGCGCTTCCTGACTATTACCGCCAGTTCGGACTTACAAAGAGCCAGCTCCGTCCGGGTGACATACGCTACCGCGATGTGAATGATGACGGACGCATTACTGAAGACGACAGAATATGGACAGCGTCCCCGAGCATTCCTGAATCCGTGGTCGGTATCGGTGCCTCACTCGCATACAAAGGCTTCGATTTCTCGTTCCTCCTTCAGGGAGCCTTCGGTGCGACCGCATACCTCAATGCAAACGGAGGCTGGTATTTCTATCCGTTCCAGGCAGAGCGCGCCGCTAAGCTGATGGGTAACTACATCACCAACTTCCGTGACAGATGGACAGAGGACAACCCTAATCCTCATGCCTTCGCTCCGAGACTGTACATGGGCAATGACACCAACAACTACGTGTCGTCCACATGGTGGGTACGTTCAAACAATTATCTCCGTCTCAAAAACGTAGAACTCGGCTATACCCTGCCGCGCAAGGTTCTTGACAAGTCAAGACTTGAAAATCTTCGTTTCTATGTATCAGGACAGAACCTCTACAACTTCAGCAAATTTGCAAGAGAGTTCTGGGATCCGGAGGTGAACGGTGTCAGTGCTTATCCGATTCAGGCAACTGTATTCCTGGGAGTCAATATCACATTCTAAACATGACCATCATGAAAAGACATATCTTATCACTTCTGATTCTGTCGCTGTCTCTGGCCGGCTGCAACTGGCTTGACCAGGACCCTGAGGAGCTGAATACGATCGACAAGGTGTTCGCATCTTCCATAGAGGCCAGAAAATGGCACGCACGTATGTATTCAAGCGACTATTATCCCCTCGATTTGTGGGGCAGTGCCTACTATAACCACTACATGTTCGGAAATGACGATGCCAACAACGCCCTGGACTGGCATATTCCGCACATCGTAAGCGGCACAATCTCTCCGGAACAGCCTGTCGTCTCAACGGACGTCTACTATTTCGAGAGATTCTACCAGGCTATCCGCCACTGCAACATCTTCCTCGAGAACATCGACAAATGCACGGAAATGCCTGTCGACGAACTGAACAGAAGAAAGGCTGAAGCCCGTTTCATGCGTGCAATCTATCATTTCTTCCTTCTCAGGGAGTACGGCCCGGTTCCGATTGTCGAAGAGTCATTCACGACCGGTCTCAGGGGCAGGATGCCATACGATGAGTGCGTGGACTGGATCTGTTCCGAAATAGATGCGGCCATACCTAATATGGCGGATACACGTACAGAGAGGGAGCAGGGTTTCCCAACAAAGGCAGCCGCTATGGCCATGAAGGCCCGCGTCCTCCTTTATGCAGCCTCGCCGCTGGTAAACGGCAACCAGACTTACTCCAACTGGAAGAATCCGGACGGAACGCAGCTTATAAACCAGAAATACGAGGCCGAGAAATGGAAAAAGGCCGCCGATGCAGCCAAAGCCGTCATTGACCTCAATATGTTCGAGCTGCTCAAGCCGGACACGACAAAAATTGAGAAAGGACAGGAGTTCGATGCCTACGTGGACAACTACAGAGCCATAACAACAACCTGGAACGACGAGGTCATCTGGGCGCGCCCTCAGGCAACGTCATGGTATACGATGCAGTCTCTTCCTGCCTGCTGGTACAGCTGGAACGCGCGCAACGCCACGACCCTCGAGCTTGCCAACTCATACTTCATGGCCGACGGTTCCGTAGCAAGACCTTTGGCAGAATGGTTTGAAAACAAGCAGTGGTCATCGGAGGCAGGCAACGGAACAATAGCCAAAACGTTCTGGATGTTCTGCGGCAGGGAGCCGCGCTTCTATGCTTCCAACCATTTCCCTAACCAGCGTCTCAGCTACGCCACAGAGAACAGGCCTAACGTATGGGAGACAATAGAGTTCTGGTACACCGGAAATGCCGGCAATGCCCTTTCTACGGGAGACCACAATACCACGGGCCTTTCTCCGAGAAAGAACATCCCTATGGATGCGACATCGGACAAGAGCGAAGGAAAATGCGATTCGAGGGCCATACCGTTCCCGACGATCCGTCTTGCCGAAATCTATCTCATCTATTGCGAGGCAATGAACGAATATTACGGCCCGTCATGCCACAATGACATTCTTCCTTACCTCAATGAAATCCGCGAAAGAGCCGGCATTTCCGGCTACGAGGGGACTTATTCAAAGGAGGAAATGCGCCTTATGCTCATGCAGGAAAGACGTGTCGAGCTTGCATACGAATGCCACAGGTACTTCGATGTGCGCCGCTGGTTCATCGCGCATGGCGAGAACGGTGTATTCAACACCCCGGTACACGGCTTCGATGTCACCCAGGGAGCAAGCGCGACCGACCCTAAGTTCTTCACAATGACGGAGGGAATGAACCGTGTGTTCAGGATGGAGCATTACTTCGCGCCTGTCAAGGCTTCCGAAGTCGCTTTCAACACCAATCTCGTTCAGGCACCTTTCTATTAATAGATATTTCTCAGTAGTCAGATAAATTTTTAATTATGAAAAAGATAGTTTTTATAATCAGTGCGGTGGCGGCACTCTTCATGCTGTCGTCATGCGAGGTGAACTATCCGCTGCCGGTCGTAAACCCTGATCCGGTGTTCGACAACAACGGTTTTCAGCAGGTGCCGACAATATCAATATATGATACGCAGGAGGAGACATTCACTATATCGAGAGTATATGGCCTTTCAAAGGAAATCGAAGTCCGTCTTTCAATAGACGGGACATTGATTGACGATTACAACGCCATCTATGCTTCTTCATACACATTGATGCCTGAGGAATATTACACCATACCCGAAACTGTAAAATTCGCAGTTAACGCAAAAACCGCCGAAGTTCCGGTAACTGTGCGCGTAAAGGATCTGGTAAAAGACAAAGGCATAGAGGCTGCGTCCAAGATGATTATCCCTGTCAGAATGGCCGATGCCTCCGTAGAGATTGCGGATGCAGGCGACATGGGCAATGTAATGGTAAGCCTGAACATAAGCGTACCGCAGATTACCGTCCAGCTTCCTGTGGAGAACGAGAAACTCGAATTCATCACAGCCATTCCTCTGACCCAGAGTGTCAGCATCACCGCAGATGCCAACTTCAGTACGCTCGATCCTGAGAAGGTCACTTATGTGGCCGACGAAAGCAAGGTGGCCGAATTCAACAAGGCAAACGGTACAAACTGCAAATTCCTTCCGTCAGACCGCTTCAAAGTGCAGCCCGGCGTATTCGACAAGGAAAAGCTGACCCTGACCAATGAAGTGGTGTTCGACTGCGCCTCGATCGGAGGCGATGATGTATACCTCTGCCCTCTCGTCATTTCCGACAAGGCAGGATATACACTTAACCAGGCAGAACCGCTTTATGTAATCGTAGAGATGTCTGAACTCCGCATCCGGATTACAGATGCCGACAAAGTGACCTCTACGGGACAGGGTACGATCGGCTTCCAGATGAACTCCCCTATGCTTGAAAGCCAGTCGATCAATCTTGTATATGATGCAGCCAAAGTCGATGTCTATAACAGCAAACACGGCACGTCACACAAAGCCCTTGCCTCAGACAAGTGCAAAGTGACGGCATCGCAGATTGCTGCGGGGACAAAAACCGGCTCAGTCGAATACAGCATGGACATAAAGGAGGTCATGTACGACACCGGAGACACCCTTATCGTACCGCTCAGCATCGACCCTTCGGTTCTGAAGGAAGGAACTGTCATAGATGAAAACGCCGCTACGGTATATGTCAAGATATACAAGAGTCTCAGCGGTGTATATACAAAACATGACACGCAGTCGGTATTCGCAGCCCGCGACAAAACGGCCCAGGGAGGCAACAACGCTTTCCAGAATGTCATTTATCTTGCAGACGGAAAAACTCTGGCCGGCCCTGCCGGAAGCCAGAAGGTGGTTGCCGAATCCGGTTATGGCCAGAAATATGCGGTCTTCTATTGCGCCTATCTGTGGGTGTACTTCGACATCGACTGGGACAACGAGCTTGCGGACAAGCCGGGATGCTACCCTCTCATCAATCTCAGGGACAGGGTAGAGGGTTTCGATGATATCATCTACAATGCCTCGTACTTCAACAATACGAATGAAGAGTTCATCTTCGACTTCATCACCCTGGGCTGGTGGGGTCCGGGCGGAGGCGGCGGAGCTGCCCTCGACGACCCGAGTCATCTCCCGGGAGAGTTGTGGCACACCAAATTGACAGACCGTCAATAAGCAATGATTTTTGTCTGCTGCCGTTACCGTTGCATTGCGGTAGCGACAGCAGATTAATGATAAAAACAATATGAAAAAATTGATATTATTTGTCCTGTCCTCTTTTTTATTCTTGTCCTGCGACTCGAAGGATGACGGACGCCTCACGCTGCCGGATGACATAGGCGGCAATACCGGGCAGCAGACAGAGGCATTGAACATTATATCCAACTGGGATATGGAGAAAGATGTCCTTCTTGAGAAAGTCGAATCGCCGCTCTCAGACAACTGGAGCTATATCGGCGGCTGGCATGAATATGCGGCCACCCCGATGCAGTATGACGGCCGCGGAATGAAAGGCAGCAGATGCCTTGCGCTCGTCGCTCCGGAAGATGAAACGGACGTGGCCTTCGCCCAGAAACTCAAAGTGACTCCGGGCACGCCGTACATAGCTTCCGCAAGAATCAAGACCGAGTCTGTCAGCGGCGGTGCAGGCGGACATCTTTCCCTGGATTATCTCTGGGCACCGCGTTCCGAGGCCGTGACAGGCACAAAGGACTGGACATACGTCACCCTTGAATTCGAGCCGGAGACAGAAGATGTCACCCTGTGCCTCAAACTGGGCAATACTGCAGCCGCCTGCAAAGGAACAGCATACTTCGACAATGTGTCACTCAAAGAAAACACTAACCTGTACATAGCCGCAAGCGAGCATGCAAGGTTAGTCGTAGACAAAAGCAAAGTTACCATTTCCGACGAAAAAATCATGGAATGGCTGAGGACACTTGACAGGGTCTACGACTGCTACGTGACACTTTTCAGCGGACGAAAGCCGTTTGACGGCAAAATCACCACGATACGTTCATCCATAATCGATGCATGGGCGTATGCAGGCAATCCGGTGCAATGGAACAAAGACTATATAGCCGAATCCCTGCTTCGCGTCGGAAGAGGCGACTGGTGCTTCGGTCTCATGCACGAGTTCGGCCACAATTTCGCCCCGTACATATCCAATGCCTCATACTCTTGGAATTTCAACGAGGAACTGTTTGCGAATTTCAGAATGTATTATGCCCTTTGTCACCTCGACGGCGTTGTCATCACCGATGCATCCGTCCCGGACGGAACCGGGGGATACAAGAACCAGGAAAAGACTTATATCGGAAAGGAAATCGCAGAACTTTACAAGTCCGAGACCACAAATTGCTACGACAGGACCATAGGTGCAGGAAGAGCCGTAGAGATGGGCAACGGAATCTGCTGGTGTCTCTGCCGCACCGTGGACAGATACGGGTGGCAGATGTGGATCGACACCTTCGATGAACTGTACAAAATACCGAGAAACGAGTCGGAAGAAAAGAGCCTCAACGCATGGCAGAAATTCGATATGCTCCTGAACTATCTGAGCAAACACACTCCGAACAGGGAGGACGTAAGGAATTCGTTCACCGAAGCGGAGCTGAGGACAATCAAGGCATATCTTGAAACACAGTGACATGAAAGCCAATATTATACAAATACTATGTGCGACTGTTGCCTGCGCAATTTCATGCGCGGGCAACAATGCCGTTTTCACGGATGATTTCAACAGTGCGGGAAACTCCGGCTGGTCGGAGTACGGCAAAGACAGTGCAGCGTCTATAGAGTATCTTTCCGAAGACGGCATCTGTAACAGCGGCTGCGTGAAAATCTCCGGTACGGAGCGCGGAGCCGCAAGGATTGCATACACCCTGAACGGCCTTGTACCCGGCAGACTTTACAGAATGAGCGCCATGATGAAGTGCAAAGGAGTCAGCGAGGGACGCGGAGCCGTCATATATCTTCAGCCGGACGGGACCGAACAGCCGTGGAACGCTTCGGAATTCATCTATGGGGACAAGGACTGGACAGAAGTCTATATGGACTTCATGCCTGACCTGGACGGCTGCGCTACAGTCTGCTGCGGACTCGGTTTCCCGTGGGGAACCTACAACGGAGGAACCGCCCTCGGAGAAGTGTGGTATGACGATGTGCGTGTAGAACCGGTGGACGGGCAAATGTATCACAGCGAAAGCGAACATACTTCTGTATGGATCGACACGGCTTTGGTCAAAATAACGGACAGTCAGATGGCCGAATGGCAGGCGAAGCTCGACAAAGTTTATGACGCTTACCGGGAACTTGTGGGGGACGTGCCTTTCGGCGGACGCAAAATCAATGTCATCACAACCCCGGGAATAGAGCCGGGATACTGGGCCTTGGCCGGCAATCCGATACTCTGGAACAATCATGTAAATGTGGCAGAGGTGATAAAGAGGACTGCCGAATGCGATGACTGGGGCTTCGGAATCCTTCACGAGATAGGCCATGTGTTCTCGGCCGGAAACATCCGCGGATATGACAAATGGAACTGGAACGACGAGATTTTCGCCAATTTCCGTATGTCGTACGCCATAGAGATGTGCAACGGAGGAGTCAGCCAGAGGAACACAATCTACCGCGGCGAAGATATCCGCGACTACTATAAGATTTTCTATGATGAAACCATAGGTGCAGGAATAGCAAAGAACAACGGAGATGCCCTCCACTACACCTTCCTGCGCATCAAGGACAAATACGGCTGGGATGTCTACAAGAAAGCCTTCCGCTCCCTTTATGCTCTGAAAGAGGATGAATTTCCGGAGATGGACGGCAGCTACGGAAAATTCCTGTATTTTCTGTCCCATGTGTCGGAGGCGGCAGGCGAAGATGTCACTCTGACCTGCTACACTCCTGAAGAACTGAAACTTATTGAAGAATCCCTGAAATAAAAACCTGAAACCAACTGTTTTGAGAATGAAAAGGATAGCCATAGTGCTGGCATTTGCGCTTCTCGCTCTGTCTGCGGCCGCGCAGCCCGTCTACCGCTTCAGTGTCAAAGTGGGAATCGACTGCGAGTCTGTCGATTCCCTCGGAGGCATCGACAATGTAAAACGGAATATCGTCAGAATGTTCGACCGCATCAACAAAGCATTCAATTATACAAGGCAATTCAATGCCGTTTATGATTTCGCGGTGGACTGGGACGCTTTCTATGTCTATGACGGCGTATCCGCCGAAGAAGTGTACAAGCCTCATCCTGACCATGATTATCTCGTGGTGATAGACGGCTACAAATCCAGTCCCGACGAAGTGGGAGGCGGCTGGTACGGAGCCGACATACTCACTGTCTACCACGCGAGAACCCATAATGACCGCTTCAACGACCCGTTCAACCAGAATGCAATCGACGGAATAATCCACGAGTTCGGACACGGGCGCGGCGTGCCGGACATCTATGCGATGAAAGTGGATGCGGACAAGAACCCGGTCGCACCAATAGGCTGCTACGGTACACGCTGCATGATGAATTATCCGTACGGAGAGACCCTGTGGAGCGACTATGCGGTCAATATGATCAACCTTTCCGGCGACAAAATGGTGGAGATAGACAATCTCGTGGCCGAAATGTGCCCGGACAAACTCCTGTTCAATGTCACAGAGCCGGACGGCAGTCCTGCTGCAGGTGCGGAACTTACATTCTATCCTGTGGGCTGGTATTCATACAGCGTATCTCCGGATGCGGTCTATTCGGCAAAGACAGGAGCCGACGGCAAGGTCTGCTTCGCATCGGAAAAGGTGTTCCCCAAAAACGACGAATTCGGTCTGAAATACCCGAATGCCTTTGTCAAGGCATCATACAAGGGCATGGTCTCATACGCGTGGCTTCCTCTGTACGAAATCGAGAATGCGACTTTCGCCGGAAAAGACACATACGCCATGGACATCTGCCTTAAAGGGCCAAAACCGTCGAATCCTTTTGAATTCCAAATAAAAAAGCCCGTCTGTCCCGCCCCTGAGGAAGCAGAAGAAGACGAACCGCGCAGGTGGAACATAAATCCGGACGGAAGCATAACATGGAATGTCGCCCCCGGAGAATATCCGCACAGCGACCACATCGAAATGGCAGGCGAACAGACAGCATGCGTGCTCCGCTGGGACATCGACGGCAGCGCCAGGCTCGCGACAGAGCGTTCGCTTGTGTTCCCTATGCTCCGCAGACTGCCGGACAACACACATGCCAGCCTGATGCACAGGGTATCCCTCGATGTTCCGTCCCTTGTCAGTGTAGACGGACTCGCCCTGCAGAACGGCAAAACGGAGCATGTGACAATCGACGGTATGTTCACCGCCTCCGAGACCTGGTGTGTCGGCAGGCAGAATATCGGCTCGGGAAAAAATACGGCTCCTGTGCCGGCAATAAGAATGGAGAGAACGGTTTTCCCGTCTGTGGACAAACCGTTTCTGTGCGAAAGATATGTAATTACCAATATACGCGACCGGGAGGCAACGGTATACGTGCCTGAATTTGACTCATCCTGGAAAACACAGGAAGAAAAAGGAAAAGACGGAGTCTATGTAATTGAAACAAAGATACAGAACGGCGGCACATTTACGCTCGAACCGGGTGAATCTGTCACATTCGGTGTGATTTTCTCCGGCCGCAGGGCCTGCGAACCTCAGTTCACGGCCGACATCGAAGCGGAACTCGAGGCGAGAAAGATTTTCGTGAACAGGGACATGGCGGAATCTCTCATCCTTGAAACCCCGGATTCAGTTCTGAACACAATGTTCCGCCACGCCAAAATCCGCACAAGCGAAAGCATCTGCAAGACAAAGGGAGGATATATGCACGCGCCGGGCGGAGAATCGTATTATGCCGCAATCTGGGCAAACGACCAGGCCGAATATGTCAATCCTTTCTTCCCCTATCTCGGCTACAGGCTCGGCAATGAGTCTGTAATCAACTCTTTCCGCCATTTCGCGAGATTCATGAACCCAGGATTCGAGCCGATTCCGAGTTCGATTATATCGGAAGGCACAGACATCTGGAACGGAGCAGGCGACCGCGGCGATGCGGCGATGATCGCATACGGGGCATCACGCTTCGCTCTTGCATATTCGGACAAGGCCACAGCCGAAGAATTATGGCCGCTGATAGAGTGGTGCCTCGAATACTGCAACAGAAAACTCAACGCTCAGGGCGTAGTGACCTCCGACACCGATGAACTTGAAGGACGTTTCGAGAGCGGAGAAGCCAATCTCTGCACCTCATCCCTCTATTACGATGCACTGCTGAGCGCAGCCTGCCTTGCCGGAGAGCTCGGCTTGCCGGCATCGGCAGCAAAAACATACCGCAGCATGGCATCAGCGCTGCGCAAGAACATAGAGGCTTATTTCGGTTCCAATGTAATGGGATACGATACATACAGGTACTACGACGGCAACGAAGTGCTCCGGGCCTGGATATGCATTCCCCTCACCGTGGGCATCTATGACAGGGCGGAAGCGACTGTCGGGGCACTCTGCAGTCCGCTTCTCTGGCAGAAAGACGGACTTCTTACAGAACAGGGAAGCACGACTTTCTGGGACAGGGCCACTCTGTATGCCCTGAGAGGCATCTATGCAGCAGGTATGTCTGATACGGCAACCGGTAAATTGCATTATTATTCAGAAAGGAGACTTCTCGGCTCCCATGTCCCGTATGCCATTGAAGCGTGGCCGGAAGGGTCCCAGAGGCATTTGGCGGCAGAAAGCGGACTCTATTGCCGCATCATCACCGAAGGACTGTTCGGCATCAGGCCGACTGGCTTCCGCAGTTTTGAGCTGACCCCGTCGATGCCGTCAGGCTGGGATACAATGTCCCTCAAAGGCATCAAGGCATTCGGAAGCGATTTCGACATTGCCGTAACACGCCGCACCGACGGAAAACTGGACATCAGCATAACTTCGGACGGCAAAGAGAAAAAATACAGGGCAGCTGACAGGGCCACTCTGAAAATCAAATTGTAATGAACAGATTAATAAACCTTTTGCTTGTGGCAGGGCTGCTTTTCACTTCCTGTACCAAGAAATATTCCGAGATGGAACTGACCTCTCCAGACGGAAAAGTGAAACTGACAGTGACAGCAGGCGACACTCTCAGATATGCCGTTGAATATAACGGTCAGCAGATCGTCCGTCCATCTGCCGTGGCACTTCATCTGCAGGACGGCAGAGCACCAGGCATAAGTCCCGGCAGATTCAGTCTCAGAAAAGGCACTGCCTCGGAAACAACGGACGCGCCGTTCCACCGTCAGGAACAGGTCTCAGCACAATGGAATTATGCGTCATTGCGGTTTGACGGCGGCTGGGGCCTGTCGTTCAGAGTCTATGACAATGGTGTGGCATGGCAGTTCGAGACAAATTTCGGAGGAAATGTGACCGTCAGGAATGAGACCGCACAGTTCCTTTTTGAAGGAGACCCGACGGCGTGGGTTCCATACTCGCAGGGCGCGGATGTCTTTGCCAATTCTTTTCAGAGCCAGTACACTTGCGAGAAAGTCAGCGATTTCGGTTCAAAGTCGCCGCTGTCGCTCCTTCCTGTGGCACTCAGGACAGAGAGCGGAGCGAGAGTGCTTGTCGCTGAATCCGATCTGAAATCATATCCGGGAATGTTCCTGCGCGGCATTGAGGGAGGATATGAAGCCGTATTCGCGAATCTTCCAGACAGCACCTACACGACTCCTGCAAGAATGGCCATAAAGATAGGCACGAGACACGGCTATATAGCGGAAACCGTGGGTACGCGCACATACCCGTGGAGAATCATAGCCATTGACAGCAATGATGCAGGCCTGGCCATGAACGACCTCGTTTATATTCTCGGGGAGCCGAGGAAATATGACGACGTGTCATGGATCATGCCCGGCCAGGTCTCATGGGAATGGTGGAACGACTACGGTCTGGCCGATACGGATTTTGAGCCGGGAGTCAATACGCCCACATACAAGGCATACATAGACTTCGCCTCAAAGTTCGGCATACCGTATATTATTATGGACGAAGGCTGGTCGGCCAAAGACGACATAATGACAGTCAGGGATGAGGTCGACCTCCGGGAACTTGTCGCCTACGGTGCGGAAAGGAATGTCGGAATCATAATCTGGGCTGTCGCCAATGTGCTGGACGACAAGCTGGAAGAGGCCTGCGCTTACTATAGCGGCATAGGAATCAAAGGTTTCAAGGTCGATTTCTTCGACCGAGACGACCAGTATTGCGTCGATATGGTCTACCGCCTTGCCGAATGTACGGCAAAGCACAGGCTGATGCTCGACCTTCATGGCATATACAAGCCTACCGGACTCAACCGGACATATCCCCATGTAATAAATTTCGAGGGCGTATTCGGCCTTGAAGAAGTCAAGTGGTCGAATCCGGACATGCCGCTTTACGATGTCACGTTCCCTTTCATACGCCAGATGGCCGGTCCGGTGGACTACACCCAGGGCGCATACGTCAACCGTACGAAAGAATGTTTTGAAATCGACTACAACAGGCCGGTGAGCCAGGGCACACGTGCCCATCAGGCGGCGGCATACGTAGTGTTCGACTCGCCTCTCGTAATGCTCTGCGACTCGCCGTCCCGCTATCTTGCAGACGTTCCGTGCACAGAGTTCATCACATCCATTCCTACCGTTTTCGAGAAAACCGGAGTCCTCGCCGGAGAAATCGGGGAATATATCGTAACGGCAAGGACAAAGAACGGCAAATGGTACGTCGGAGCTATGACCAACTGGCAAGAGCGCAAGGTAACGGTCGCTCTCGATTTCCTCGAAAAAGGCAAGACCTATCTGGTACGTGAGCTTGCCGATGCACCCGATGCGTCTGTACAGCCTGAGAAATACACAATCAGGGAGTACGAGGCAGATTCGTCCGCCGAAGTATCTTTCGACATGGCAAAGGGCGGCGGTGCCGCTTTGATAATCACTGAAAAACAATAAAATACAATTGGATATGAAAAGATTTTTCCTGCTCGCGGCCTGTGCCGCCGCCATTATTTCCTGCAGCAATTCCGGAACTGTTTACCTCGCCGACTATCTCGCCGAAGGACAGGCCGAAACTGATGCCATGCCTGCAATCCACGATGCCCTTGAAGCCTGCCGCAAGACTAAGGCGGCAAAACTCGTCCTTCCGGAAGGCACGCTCCGCATCCGTCCGGACATGGCATACGAAAAGTACCAGTTCATAAGCAACAACAACGAGAGCCTCAAGAGAATCGCCTTCAACCTCGAGGGCATGGACAATTTCACGGTCGAGGGAAATGGCACAAAGCTTCTTTTCACCGGCTTTGTATCCCCGTTCAGCATGGAGGGATGCAAAAACATACGCATAGAAAACCTGTCCGTCGACTTCACGCGCACCTTCCATTCGGAAGGAATCATCGAGGCTGCAGGTGACGGCTACCTCGACATACGCTTCCCAGACGACTACAACTGCAATGTCAATGGCGGAGAACTGTATTTCACCGATGCCGAAGGCACGACATACTATTTCTCGAATCTCCTCGAATTCGACACGGAGAAGAAAGAACCGGCCTGGCTCGCGTCCGACTACTGGCTGTACAAAAGGACAATCGATGCTGAAAGGCTCGACGGAAACCTCATCAGAATCAAGCGGCATGACCTGAAAGGAACAGTGGGCAACACTATGATTTTCGGAGCGTCATCCCGCAACAACCCCGGCTTCTTCATTTCGGACTGCAAGGGAGTGACACTTGACCGCATCAATCTCTGGCATTGCTGCGGCATGGGCGTAATTGCCCAGCGAAGCCGCGACATAGAACTCAGAAACGTAGATGTCGTTCCTTCTCCCGGCTCGGGCCGTATCGTCAGCATCACCGCCGATGCCACGCACTTCGTGAATTGCGCCGGATACATCCGCATGATTGACTGCAAATTCTGCAACCAGAAAGACGACGCGACAAACATACACGGCCTCTACATGGCCATAGATGAGATGGTAGCTCCGGACAAGGCCGTGCTCAAATGGAGAAATTCCGGTCAGTACGGAGTGGACTTCCTGAAGCCGGGCATGAAGGTGGAGATTGTCGATCCCAACACGACCGACACATACTGCTATGCGACCGTTAAAGAGGCTGTGCGCCACAACAAGATTGCCACTGTCGTCACATTCACCGGGCCTCTTCCGGAAGGAATACGCAAAAACATGGTGGTGGCCGCAGACGAAGAATATCCGGAAGTGCTTATCAAAGGATGCCACATGTCCGGCAACAGGGCGAGAGGCCTGCTTCTCGGCTCGAGGGGCAAGATGATTGTCGAAGACAATTATTTCCACATTCCGGGTGCGGCAATTCTCTTCGAGGGAGACGGAAACTTCTGGTTCGAGCAGTCCGGCGTGCGCGATGTCATCATCCGCAACAACGTGTTCGAGAACGGAAACTACGGCTATCCTACATGGGGAGAAGCCTGCATCGCGGTCGGGACACGTATTCCGGAGATTGACAGGGCAGAGACCTGCTACCACAGGGGAATCCTTATCGAGAACAACATTTTCCGCGTATTCGACCCGCGTATCCTCAATCTTTTCAGTGTGGAAAATCTCGTGTTCCGCAACAACACGATAGAAATGACCGACGCCTATCCTTATGAGGGCAACGGAGAACGTTTCGTACAGCACAACTGCAAAAACATTACGATTGAATAATTTAACGCAAGCGGAAAAATACTCCCTCCGCTTGCGAAACATGAGTTGAATAACAAACAGAGTATGCAGAAATGAGAAAGATGATTTTTATGGCCTTGATGGCCCTCCTTCCGCTTGCAGTGCAGGCAGAAATCAGGCTGCCCGGCATCATCGGCAGCGGCATGGTGCTTCAGCGCAACACAGAAGTCAGCCTTTGGGGCAAAGCCTCAGAAAACAGGACTGTGACCGTCGTGACCTCATGGAACGGCATGAAATACAAGACACAGGCAGACAGCGAAGGCGCGTGGAGCCTCAAAGTCGCCACAGGAGAGGCCGGAGGCCCATACACAATCACAATCAGCGACGGCAACAAAACCGTGCTTGAAAACATACTTCTCGGAGAAGTGTGGATATGCGGAGGACAATCCAATATGGAAATGCCGGTATGCGGTTTCATCAACCAGCCGGTGGAAAACTGTCTTGAAACAGTAATGAATGCACCGGACTATCCCGGAATAAGAATGTTCACAGTACCGCGCAACTCAACGGAGACCCCGACATACGACTGCGACGCATCCTGGCAGTGTTCTTCCCCTGAATCTGTCAGTGCATTCAGCGCGACGGCATATTACTTCGGACTTGCCCTATACAAAATGCTGAAAGTTCCTGTAGGTCTTGTCACCTCCAACTGGGGCGGTTCCACAATAGAGACATGGATGACAAAGGAATCCATAAATGAAATCGACGGCATAAATCAGGAAATCCAGAAGCAGTGGACATACGATGCCGGTGCCCCGCAGAGACTTTTCAACGGCATGATACTTCCGATATGCAATTTCACGGCCAAGGGATTCATCTGGTACCAGGGCTGTTCGAACCGTCTCAACTGGTTCGACTACAAAAAACTTCAGGTAGCTCTGATAAAACTGTGGAGAAAGATGTGGGGCAATGACCAGATGCCGTTCTATATCACCCAGCTTGCCCCTTACTGTTATGAAGGAAGCGATCTGCGCTCTCTTCCGCTTGTGATAGAGGCCCAGTACCAGGCAGCCGCCGAACTGGAGAATGTCGCAGTGGCGGCAACTACGGACATAGGCCATCCGACCTGCATCCACCCGCCGAAAAAGCATGAGGTCGGCCAGAGGCTGGCAATGCTCGCGCTCGCGAATGACTACGGCATAAAAGGCATTCCTGCACCTGCCCCTACCTACAGGTCATTTGAACGCGAGGGCAACACTCTGATTCTGTCTTTCAACAATGTGTCCGAGCCTTACCGCTTCAATGACGCAAACTCTTTCGTTGGTTTCAGCGACAAAAACACCCTCCGTCTGGAAGGCTTTGAAATAGCCGGAGAAGACAAGGTTTTCCATCCGGCCAACGCGAGGATGAAATGGTGGGAGAACAAAATCATGGTAAGTTCGGATGCCGTTCCCGAGCCGGTTGCAGTGCGCTACGCATTCAAGAACTATTGTCCGGAAGCCAATGTGAGGACCGACTTCGGCCAGCCGCTCGTTCCTTTCAGGACAGACAATTGGGAAATTCCTGCCGAAGAAATCGGAGAAATACGTTAGGAACATGAAAAAATCTATCTGCATCGCACTTCTTGCCGCCATTGTGAGCGGCTGCACCGGCGGGCATGTCGCCAGCGGGCTGAGGGCACCGGCATATCCGCTTATTACAATAGACCCGTACACCTCCGCATGGTCCGGAAGCGACAATCTGTATGATTCGGAGGTCATCCACTGGACAGAAAGACCGTTTCATCTTCTGGGCCTCCTCCGCGTAGACGGGCAGGTCTACCGTTTCATGGGCATATCGGACGACACACCGGCCGTGCAGCACAGGGCGGACGTGCAGGCCACAAGAACCATATATGACTTTACCTGCGGCCCTGTCGACCTGCGTCTTACCTTTACGGCACCGTTCCTGCCGGACGAGATCGGGCTTATGTCCCGTCCGGTGAACTATATCTCATACGAGATTGTGCCCAACGACGGCGGCAGGCACGAGGCTGAAATATATTTCGAGACTTCACAGGACTGGGCAAGAAATACCCCTGACCAGGAATGCGCATCGGAAACATTTACGGATGACAATTTCCGCTATGTCAAATGCGGTACTCTGTCCCAGAACATTTTGGGCAGCCGGGGCGATGATCTGAGAATCGACTGGGGATATTTCCTGATGGCCGCGGAGAAAAATGCGGCTGCCGGTGCGGTCGGTTCTTCCGAGTCGCTCCGCAAAGCCTTTGCATCGGAAGGGACTGTCTGCGGCTGCGATGAGGGGGATATGCTTGCACTGGCTGTAAAAATAGGCGAAGTAGGCCGCAAAGGAAAAGACGGATATGTCATGGCGGGCTATGACGACATATATTCCATCAGATATTTCGGCGAAAACGTGCGTCCGTACTGGAACCGCACAGGAAACAGTACGATCGGGGAACAGTTTGCCCTGGCCGCCGCAGATTTCGGCCGTATAAAGAAGGAATGCGAGGCTTTCGACAACAAGCTGATGTCTGATGCCGTCAAGGCAGGCGGACAGCATTATGCCGAACTCTGCGCCCTCGCCTACCGCCAGACTATGGCTGCCCACAAACTCATCGAGACTCCGGAGGGAGACCTCGCCCTGCTCTCAAAGGAATGCGACAGCAACGGCTCGATAGGCACCGTGGACCTTTCCTATCCGTCCCTGCCTGTTTTCCTGATATATAACACAACTCTTGCCAAGGCCCTTGTCGATTTCATTTTCCACTACTCCGAATGCGGCAAATGGGCGCAACCGTTCCCGGCCCATGATGTGGGCACATACCCGATCGCGGAAGGCCAGACGTTCATCGGCGACATGCCGGTGGAGGAGGCCGGAAATATGCTGCTGATTACGGCTGCAATCTGCAATGTCGAGGGAAATGCGGACTATGCCCTCCGTCACTGGACTGTTCTCGGCGAATGGGCCGAATATCTGACGGAACACGGGGCCGATCCTGTCGACCAGCTGTGCACCGACGATTTCGCAGGCCGTCTTGCACGCAACACGAATCTTTCGGCAAAGGCGATACTGGCACTTGCCGCCTACGCGGACATGGCAGAAATGGCAGGGAAGGACGATGTGGCGGAGAAATACTGGAAGACAGCCCGCGAACTGGCCGCATGGTGGAAGGAGAATGCCTTCCAGGGAGACCATTACTCGCTGGCTTTCGGAAAGGATGATTCATGGAGCCAGAAATACAATCTCGTATGGGACAAAGTCCTGGGCTACGGCATTTTCGACAGTGACATAGCAGAGACCGAACTGGCCTATTATCTGACAAAGCAGAACGAATTCGGTCTGCCTCTCGACTGCCGCCGGAACTACACCAAGTCGGACTGGATCATGTGGACGGCCGCCCTCGCCTCCGACATGGAAACCTTCCTGGCCCTGACAGATCCCGTACACCATTTCTTCAACACGACGGTTGACCGTGTGCCGATGACCGACTGGTACGATACCGATTCCCCTACGTACAGGCATTTCAAGGCCCGTTCCGTAGTCGGAGGCTATTTCATGAGAATGCTGGACGACAAACTGAACAATCACTGAGAAGCTGTTTAAATTTAAGCAGTTTCCAGGAAAAATCGCTATATTTGGCTGACTGAAATATAACGGAAATGAACAAATTTAATTTCAAGAGAAGCCATGCGATTTCATTGGCGGTCGCTGTAGCCGTAATTTTCGGCTTTATGTCGTGCTGTACTATCGTCGATTCATCGGAAGTAGGTATAAAATTCAAAAAATTCGACCTGACGGAACAGGGAACACTAAAGGCCACCCCGGTCAGCGGATGGACTTTCTACAATCCCGTCACTACGTCGATATACACCTACCCTATTTATATCCAAAGGGTCGACTATTCGCCATTTACCGTCACGACAAAAGATGCCGCAATCTTTGAAATGGACCCGGTAATGGCATACCAGCTCAACAGGGACAAGGCCACGGAAGTATTCGCGACATACAGAAAGCCGCTGGCGGACATAGAGGCCGGGTATATGCGCACATGTATCTATGACGCATACCGGATCGTTGCCAACGGATATACCTCGGACGAACTTATGGGTTCAAGGGCCAAGTTCGAGGCTGAAGTCAGGGCTATGCTGGAGCTGTCGATGAATTCGGAGGGCTTTATTGTCAAGGAGTTCACGTCGCAGATTACTCCTCCGGAGTCGCTCAGGAAGATGATCGATGAGAAAAATGCCGCGATACAGAGTGCATTGAGGGCGGAAAACCAGGTAAAAGAAGCCGAGGCCAACGCAAAGATTGCCATTGCAAAGGCAGAGGGCGAGGCCGCCGCGCTTAAAATAAAGGCAGACGGAGAGGCATACTACAACCGTACGGTCGCCGCTTCCCTGAACGAGCTGCTCGTCCGCCAGGATGCGATCCAGAAATGGAACGGAATCCTCCCTGCATACAACGGGGGCGGCACGATTCCTTTCATCGACATAACGAAGAAATAGAGTGGAGCGCAACAATCAATCACTCAACACATTACGCAATGACGGGTGCCGGAAATCCAGCACCCGTCATTGTGTAATATACAGAATTACTGTCAATTAGCCTCCACCCCGTATATTTCAAAGCTCCTGCCCTTGTACTCAACCGTCCTGGCGGACGAAGATGCCGCAAAAGCAGACGGAGACAAAGTAAACGGAAGCATCTTCACATTAGAATAAGATTTTGAGCCTACCGACTCACGTGTATAGGTGTTGCCGTTTAAGAACACGGTTGACTTTTTACCTGAAAAATCACCGGATTTATGCGCCTTTTCCGGACATTTACAATTATCTTTGTCTCCTGTTTGGGAACTGTTCCGATTTTTCGGAAACGATTTCCTGTTTTACAGCAGACTGCTGAATGAATATTTGATTATGGAAGTAAGAGCGAAAAAGGCCCTGGGCCAACATTTTTTGACAGACTTGTCTATTGCACAACGCATTGCTGATTCTCTGGAGACGGTTCAGCATCAGGATGGGGTGCAAAAGACCGTGGATGTCCTGGAAGTCGGTCCCGGCATGGGAGTCCTGACGCAGTACCTGTTCCAAAGACAGGACATTTCCCTCAAAATGGTGGAAATCGACTCCGAATCGGTGGAATATCTGCTCGCACATTTCCCGCCGGCAAACGGAAGGCTTCTCGAAGCAGACTTCCTGAAACTGAGGCTGGAGAAATTCTTTCCTGGCGAATTTTGCGTAATCGGCAACTTCCCGTACAACATTTCTTCGCAGATTTTCTTCAAGATACTGGAATACAGGGAGCAGGTACCGCAGGTTGTCTGCATGATACAGAAAGAAGTCGCGGAAAGGATTGCAGAAAAGCCGGGCACAAAGACATACGGCATCCTCTCAGTGCTGCTGCAGGCATGGTACGACATCGAATATCTGTTCACTGTGGGCGAAGGGGCATTCAATCCTCCTCCGAAAGTAAAGTCAGCCGTGATACGCCTGCGCAGAAATTTACGCACCGACCTCGGCTGTGACGAAAAAATGTTCAAGACTGTAGTCAAGACCGGCTTCAACCAGAGGCGCAAGACTCTGAGAAATTCCCTCAAACCGCTTATTCTGGAAAAGGCCCGGCAAGAGGGCTGGACGGACGAGGAACGCATCGGCTTTGCTTCCGCGCCGGTCTTCGACCTGCGTCCGGAACGCCTCTCCGTAGAAGATTTTGTCGCCCTTACAAATATGCTGTACGCATAGGCCCGGCGCGCTCAGGGCAGAACACCGCCGGAGACTGTCCCTATCGGTTCTCCGTTATGTTCGGCATCCAGTCCGTACTGCACTTGCCCATGCAGCCCAAAATGCCATATCCGCCGGACACATTTCCGGAAGGGACGAACGGAGGAATCAGTCCGGCTCCGAGCAACGAGTAATTGATCTGGGGGTTAATAAACCTGTATGCGGTCTCACTGATGCTGAAAACATCCAGCTGGTAACGGCATCTTCTCATGTAAATCACCCCTTCATGAATTTCCTCACGGTCCCATAAATACTCTGCACGGAGCATTGCCTCAAACTTGCCGGTCGCACCGCCGTCATCCTCAAAAAGAATCATGTCGCTGCCGTTTATCGGAATGGTAATGACACGTTTCACATTCATCAAGTCATCTTCTTCTGATTCCGCGGACGTATGGCAGTTCATCGGAATGTCATGCAGCATTTCTTCTTTCATGTAATAGGCAGGGTCATCAGGATCGAGTCCCTCCGTGCCATAAGATTTTATGCCTCTGATTCTTACACCGTAATAGTGTTTTTTGCCTGCGGAAGAACCGGTATCGAACACCAACCGGTATCCGTTTCCGACCGGCTCGCGATACAGTTCGAATTCAGGGGCCGGCGGCACGACGGATTCGGCACGTACCGGTGAATATCCGTCGGCGGAAGCCGATACAATGACCTCATCACCGATATTCACACGCTCCAAAGTGTACAGCAGGGCCTTGTGTCCTTCAATGGAAAGGACTGTGGGCACGCACTGCCTTCCGGACACCTTCATTTCAACAGAAAGATTCACCAGGTCACGTTCTACGGCATTTCTGTCCAAAGCCACAGTTCCCAGCACCTGTATGAATGTAGTGTCCGTATCATTGGACGGAAAACATTCTATATAAAGCCTGTCGCCCTTGTCGGCTGGTATTTTTATGATTCTTTCACAGGATACGGATACAGCCAGCAGGAACAAAAACATCATTCCCGCGCTTATATTGGCCATTTTTTTCAGACGCTCCCTCATCGGATCTAAAATTTAAGTGTATAACTGAAAGACGGAATAATAGGAACCATTGAATAGACCTTGGCTGCGACATGACCGTCATCAAGATGCGCAAAGGTCATGATTATCGGATTCATCCGGCAATAGACATTGTATATGCTGATGTTCCAGATGCTTTCATTTCCCCTTTTGGTGGTACGGTGAAAACTGCATCCCAAATCAAGCCGGTGATAGTCCGGCATCTTCTGATTGTACGGACCGGAAAAAAGCATAGTATGGCCCATTGAATAATAATCCACTGCGCGCTCCGGCATCGTGACACGGTTGCCGCTGTGATAATTCCATGAAGCGTTCAGTTTTATCCTCTTATTGATACGGTATAACCCTGTAAGCGTCAGCTTGTGCCTGTTGTCATATCTGTCAAAAAACCAGTCGGGGTACAGGCCCGGAAACAGGCGTTCACTCCATGAAAGCGTATAATACAGACCCGCCTGCAGCTTTTCGGAATCATATCCGACCTCAAGCTCCGCGCCATAGGAGCGGCCTTTCCCGACGGAAAAACTGTCCTCCCATGCCTCTAAGGGAGGGAAAAGCGATGTGCTTCCGGAATAAATCAGGCAATTGTCTATTGTCTTGTAATAGCCCTCGACATCTATATGCCATTTTGAAAGAAAACCCGAATAGATGCCGAATGACACCTGGTGCGAATCGGAAGGCTTTACATTCTCCGTAGAAGGCATCCACAGATTCGTCGGCAGATCAAGGAAAACAGACGACAGGAGATGTGCGAACTGAGTCATTGAGGTATAGGACGCCTTCATCGTCAGGAAAAAGCCGAAAGAATAGCTTGCAGACAGCCTTGGCTGAGGACGGAAATAAATATTTTTTCCCGACATATAAGTGTCAAGCCTAAGGCCGGCATTGATATTGAGAGGGCCATACGTCATGTTGTCCTCTGCATAGAAAGACAGTTCGTCAGATCTCAGGAACCTGGAATCGGAGACAGTCACGGGAGTGTCGTCCCCTTCGGCACTGTACCGCTCCCTGAAAGGGTCGTACCAGCCGTGCTGATAGTCTGCACCGGCACGGATCTTATTGTGGTCCAGCCCTATGACATACGCGAACTTGAATCCGGAAGCATTGACACTGCTGCGGATGTTCTCTCCGGACAATGAGGAAGCAAGCACTTCATTACTGAAATTCAGAGTCTTTTCCGAATCTGCTATGTCGGAATAGCCTCTGGAATAGAAAGCCAGCAGCTCAAGAAAAGACTTTCCCGCAAAATCATGCCGCCACGATGATGAGGCCGCAAGATTTCCCCATTTCATTTTAAGGCTGTTGCCGCTCTCGCCCGTGTATATTTCTTTTCCATAGAATTTTTCCGACTTGAATGCGGCATAATTCAGCCGGTCGCTGCCGCCGTAAAACCTGAAATCTATTCTGTCACGTGAAGATGCCAGATATGTCAGCGAGGCATTGGCATCCATAAGGGAATAGCCGCCCTTTCCGGAATTGGCTATGGCCATTGCGGGAGCAAGTATCGCGTCGAGCCAGCTGCGGCGTACAGCCACATTGAACAGCAGCCTGTCCTTGACAACCGGACCGCCAAGACGGAGACGGCCGTCTATCAATCCTATTGAAAATGTACCGTGAAGACCGTCATTGCCGCCGTCGTCAGTCGCAATGTCCACCACAGAAGAAAGCCGTCCGCCGTAACGGGCCGGAAAACCGCTTCTGTAGAAGTCGATGGATTTGACAACATCCGTATTGAACGGCGAAAAAAGCCCGGCAAGGTGACACACCTGATAAAGCGGAACACCGTCAAGAAGAAAAAGATTGTCGCTTCCGTCACCGCCGTGTACATACAGCCCGGACATCAGTTCCATGCCGGACGCCACACCTGGAAGATTCTGGAGAGACTTTATCACGTCCGGCGTACCCAGCAGCGAAGGCATTCTGGTCAGTGCGACAGGATCGAGACGGGTCAGACCGGTATGAGTGTAAACAGGTCTGTCCTCGGCAGTCACGACCGATGCGGCAAGCGTGTCCGCCATCTGATGTTCCTGAGAGAAAGCAGGGACGGCGGACAACAGAGCCGTACACAAAACGCTAAATTGAATAAGAAACCCTTTCATAAGTATATTCCGCCCGGCCTTTTATGAATGTCCTCGTACTGTAATCATAAAATGCGCAATTGATGACAGCGACAAGAATACCGTTGCTGATGCTTACGATATGATCTCCGTGGGTAAATCCATTGTCAAGATAATCTATTCCGGTATATGTCTCACGATAATATTTGGAATCCTTTTCAGGATGAACTGCAAATGTGACATTACCGTCTTCATCCACGGCATATGAAAATGTAACGAACATTGAGTTGCCGCTTATACTCGTGGTATATACTTCCCAGCGGCTGTCATAATCGACGTTCTGAATCGGAATCTCAAGGCTGATATATTGACTGACATTATAATCCGGTGCCGGAACGATCCATTGGAATGCCTCGATTGCCGTCATGCAATTACTGAGACTGCCGAACTCTTTCATAAGGTCGGTGTTGCATTCACCGTCATTGTCCACATCGATCGGCTCCCCTAAAAAGGTTATTGATTTGCACACATACTTGCCGCGTATGCCGTCGCACACACTGTTCAGCACATCCTTGGAATGGTCCGGCTTCTCACACCCGGCAATCAGCAGCAAAGCCGCAAAAACAAATACAATCTTTTTCATAACGAATTCATTTAAATTTAAATCCATATTCTTTTGCATGGACTTTATGATTCCTCCTAATAAATTGCACAAAACGCTAAATTGAATAAGAAACCCTTTCATAAGTATATTCCGCCCGGCCT
>CAYMVG010000002.1:238383-244781 GCA_964394295.1 uncultured Muribaculaceae bacterium
TGTTCAGCACATCCTTGGAATGGTCCGGCTTCTCACACCCGGCAATCAGCAGCAAGGCCGCAAAAACAAATACAATCTTTTTCATTTATGAATCAATATCTATATGGCAATATGGTAAACGTAAATCTGTCACTACCGTATGATTTTACGACATAAGAGGAAGCCGATACCTTCCTGTCGATATATTTGTCCGCATAAGAAATAATTAGTTTTGTCATTTCATCATCTCCATTTGTCCACGAAACAGCCGTACTCGTAGTTGTTGTCTTTTCATCATTGCCGGTCCAGCCGAATTCTGTTTTGACTGTCACCGCTTTGATTGTAGCATCTGCAGCGAGCTTGGTAGTAAATTCATTTGCTTTTTTGGTCGTCACCGAAAATGTCTTTGTAGTAGCGATTCCAGTATCATGCTCAGAAACAATAATATAATAGGCTGAATTTTCCACAAGATTCCATGTCGGAAGATCAGGAGTATTTTTAGGATAGTACCATTTTTCAACAAGAGTATTGTCGTCTCTTGAACTAATTGAGTATCTCCATGTAATATACCATTTGAAAGCTGTAGAGCCCCATTGCTCTCTTTTGATTGAATTGTTCTTTACCGTAAACAAGTCCCTGGCCCTCACATCATAAAAGAAACTCTCAAGAACCATCGGAGTACCGTTTTCACTTCCTTTGCAAATCTTTATATTTATCTCCAGTGATCCTTCCGACCACAATTTTGAATAAATGGTTGACACAGATGGTTCCATTGATGCCCCCTTGCCATTGTCATCTGTCTCATAATAATCCGAAAAATTTCTGTCCCCCTCTTCAGTCGAAGCATTATATGGATCGTCAAAAAGAGCCTTGAATGACTGCGGAAAAATCTTGAACCTCACAATCTTCGAACGCACATCATTCCTGAGCATTCCTTTAGGGGAATCCGGTGTCATGCCATAATAAATATAATCATTTTGAAGAGCATAAGGGTCATTGTTGAAAAGATTATATGAAGTGATGATGTCAGGATTCAGACTGTTCAAAGCCGTTGCCGTCATTACATCGGAATTGTCACCGGGAGTCTGGCCCTGAACCCAGCCGGTCGTGTACTTGCCGGTATGTCTGTTATCCTTTGTCTCAGGAAGATTTTTGCTTGCATCAAAAACATCGCTGACAAAGGAATAGATTGCCTCTCCGGACTTTGTTGATACAGAAGCTACAACTCTTTCATTTGATTTGACAATAAGGACTGCACCTCCGGGAATCGTTCCGTCCTCGATTTCGCCAAGATAGTATCCATTGGAATACAACTCTGTACACAGCCCTTTTCCATTGGTATAGGTTACTGCGGACTGAGGATTGGAAGTATCCCAGTTTCCTGCGCAAAAGCCTTCCGGGTCAAGCCAGGTAATATCGCTCACATAGATTGTAAGGGTCGGCAGCAGCCGCTCTATCTCCGCCATCATCTGCTCTCCGCCAAGTTCATTCACCAGAATCTCGCGGAAAGTCCCCAAATCCGCCACCGCCTGATCTTTTATATAAGGGTAGAACACATCATAGTCATTGTCGAAGCATTTCAAAGCCTCGTTCTTGAGAAATTCGCGGATTTCTTCATGAGTGGCAACAGCCTTTGAAAGCGCGATTGAAAAATTCTTGAACGCAGTCGGCTCATCGATGACATCCACAATGGCTGCCTCGTGAAAATTCACCATATCAGGCTTGCTGCATGAAGCAAGTCCGGAAATGATAAAGAAAAACAATATCAATGTTTGAGTTATATTCTGTTTCATATCTTGTCTTTTAAAGTGGTTATTTTCCATATCTTGTAAAGATGCACAATTAATCGGGAATGTGACATACCTCCTGACATTTTACCGCTTGAATCCTGCTCCTGCCATGACACTGATAGACAATCACTGGCAAGGCAAGAGACTGTTTAATTATATGCCGGAACATACATTGATTCTGGCCAAAAGGCAAACTCTACAGCTGCAGAGTCAGTTTGATACCGAACATGAAAGTCTCGTGACCCTTTGAGCCGATGAACTTGGACACCAGACCGCATTGGAAATCCCTGTACACGCGGTATCTCGCCTCTATACCTACATTGCCGGCAAAACAAACCTTTTCACTGCGGCCGTCCAACTGTCCGCCTATCACTCCGATGCCCATGCTCGGTATCATCGTGAAATTCCCGCCGAAACGCGGATACGCGCTTACACCAGCCATTGCACCCCAGGACTTGTCCTGCCTCTCGAGATTCGTCGCAAGACCGCTTACATTCACACCGACGGACTTGTTGATCCGGTAGCCGACGGTAAGCTCACCGACGCAAGGGGAGGCGAACATGCCTGTCGAATAGTAATCCGCACCAGATATCTCGAACTTGTAATCCCTCTCACTCATGGACTTCGCCTCCTGAGCGGGCAATGTTGCGGCATGGCTGAAAAGCACAAAGGCTGTCAAAATAAATATGATTTTTTTCATAACTGTTGAAATTTTAATTTAAAATAATAACAAGTCGTTGTCAAGATTTATTGCCATTGCCAGAACTCAAATGGCGCACAATGGCGAAAATTCCGCAAAATATTGTATCAATAACAAATACAATCAATATGGCAACTTGGATTGATTCTTCACTAAAAGCTTCCCCGCTAAAGAAGCCTGCAATTAAACATCCCAATATGCCTGCTACCAAAACTGAGATGTAGTATTTAAGCAAATCTTTCATAACTAATTGTTTTACAATTATGTCCCTACTCTGCTGTCATGATTTCAGAGGTCACTTTTGAATTGCCCCAAAAGCTCCTCATCCGTCACAAAACCGTTCTCATAATAAGAATCAGGGGCAGGATCATCAGGAAACCATAGCTGTATCTCTTTGATAATACCATTCTCCGTCGCAAATTTCAAAAAATAAGGTTTGCCTCTGCTTAAAATTTCATAGTTATAATATATATCAGAAGAAAAACGAGATTTATAGGGCTTGGCCAAAGGAATAAATCCGCAGCTCTCATAGTGCTTGCCGGTCACTGCTTTGGAGAAATCTATGTCCTTATATTTTTCTACACTGTCACCTACCTTGATGCCGCCGGGAACGACAGAAGACAGGACGCATAAATCTGGTGTCCAGATATAGATATGGTCCAGATTACTGTTATCTTTACAAATTGTTGCAAATATGCCGGAATAAGCCATGGTGATATAAACACCTCCCTCACCTTCAAATTCGTTACGTTCTATAGGCTCACCATACAACTGTATCAGCTTGGATATGGAGTTATTGTATAACAATGAATCAACATCTATCTGGGCTGAGGCACGATGACAAAAAAGAAAAAATGTCACTGCCGAAATAAGGAAAAAATAAAACTGTTTCATAATATTGTTTTTCTTTATTTTAAAATCAGGTCCCTACTCTGTTTCCATGATTTCAGAGGTCTCCTTTGAATTGCCAAAAAGCTCCTCATCCGTCACAAAGCCATTCTCATAATAAGAATCAGGGGCAGGATCATCAGGAAACCATAGCTGTATCTCTTTGATAATACCATTCTCCGTCGCAAATTTCAAAAAATAAGGTCTGCCCCTCCTTAAAATTCCATAGTTGTAATATATATCCGCTGAATAGTGGGATCTGTATGTATCTGACAAAGGAATAAATCCGCAGCTCTCATAATGCTTGCCGGTCACTGCTTTGGAGAAATCCACATCCTTGTATTTTTCTACCCTGTCGCCGACCTTGATGCCGCCGGGAACTACAGAAGACAGGACGCACAAGTCCGGTGTCCAGATATAGATATGCTCCAGATTACCGCTGGACACCTCGACCGTAGCGAGAAATCCCGGGTATAAAACGGCACGATGAAGTTCTTCATCCTCACCGTCATACTCTTCTTGATTCAATGGCTCGCCATATAACTTCATCAGCTTGGACATGGAGTTATTGTATAACAATGAATCAACATCTATCTGGGCTGAGGCACGATGACAGAAAAGCATAAATGACACTGCCGAAATAAGGAAAAAATAAAACCGTTTCATAATATTGTCAATCGCATTTAATGTTATCTATTCTGCCTTTTTTACTGTTGGACGTCGGAATGCCTCCATTGATATAAGGACTCGGATCTATCCACTTTCCGCCTTGCTTAACACCCAAATGAAGATGCTTATTGGGAACGACATCATTATCGTATGCATTTCCTGTCCTCCCGGTATATCCTATCAGCTGCCCCTGAAACACGTAGTCGCCTACCTTCAATATACCATTCGAGAAAGGATTGTATGCAATCGGGTTGCCCGCCTGGAGATGAGAATACTGAATAGTTATCGTCTGCCCTCTGAACACGGATTCTATATAAATCTCATTGCCATAGCACCTTTTGACGTGTTCGTCTTTATAAAAATTAACTACTTTAGTAACCATTCCCTCTAACATACTAAAAACAGGTGTTCCCGGTCTGGCCTCAAGGTCAATGCCGGAGTGTCTTGTGGTTCCGCCGTTTCTGGTCATTCCGTATGTTCCGCCATGGTAGTTCCAGCCGGCGGCCGGAGCAACGGACATTTTGATAAGAGGATTGGCTTTTCCCGTAGCCTTATCTACACATGGGGGCGCAAGGTTATAATACGCGACCGAGCTATAGTTATCTTCAACAGTCAACATAAAGTCGTCTTTGGTTCGTTCGGAAAAATCTCCTGCCCAGAATGAAAAATCATAATTCGACATATCAAACGGGATTTTTATTGAAGGGGTTATAAAAACATAGCTCCCTTTTGCATAGCATCGTTCGTTACAAGAAAAGTACACAGTGTCTTTCAAGTTGGATACAACCTCAAGATAACACTCGTCTTGCTGTGGATACAGAGGGTTTCCAAATGAACCGTTGCGGTCCTGAGTCTGATTGCTCCCGGGACCTCCGTGAGCACCTGACGACTTATCACCGTCATCAGGTTTGTTGCCTGAACCGACTCTGCTGCCATTGCAATAAGATGGATCTATAATATAACCGAAGCAAATGCTACCCTCAATGGGTATGCCGTCATCATCTCCTTTCGTCTGGACGACATCTATTAATGAGATGTATTCCGTATCATTATCCGGTTCTTCTTCTGATGTCAGCGGGATTGCGCAGCATATAAGGCCTTTGTAATACCTCAAAATGCAGAGATTTTCACCCAAAAGTGAGGAATACAAGCATACACCTGAATAGTTGGCTTTGTTCAGAAAGTCGCAGTTTGCAGAATTAATGTCATTTGCTTCCGGAATCATAGTGACTATATACATATCACGGATATCGGCTTTGTCCGTTGTAGCTGAAATAAAATATTTCTTTACCAATGAACAACTGTCTATAACAATGCCGGTGCTTTTATGAATACAGGCCAAAAGCCTGTCGTTATTCTGCTTAAACGGAATCTGGGTGAAAGTCTTTCCACGGAACACACCAGCCTTTTTTTGCGTATAATCCAATAAATCATCCAGGCAATAGACATCATCGGACAAAGATTTTGTTACTGGACGTCCATCTTTTGCACGATTATATTTCGTAAGGTTAGCATATAATCCCAACCGTTCACCGGAAACGAAATATCCGTCAAGTCCATAGTTTGAATTTTTAACTTTTAGCGAAGAATCTACTGCTCTCTCCACCACAGAGCACGACATTGACAAAATCAATGCCAATACGATTGTTGTCAGAGTGGTTGTTTTCATAAGGTATCTATATATGATTTAATGATATACATATATTTGTCATACATTGAAGGACTCATTTCCAGAGCCTCCATCAACAAAACATTGTTTCTGTCGTCAAGCAAAACAATCCATGGTTTCCCTGTTTCATAATCAGGATTTTTCTTTATCGTATTAAGGAAACCCTGCCCATAATCATAGTATACTATATTGTGAAGTTCCAACTGCCTTATATAGTCAACAAAGACTCTGTGTCCGCGTTGTTTTGGAGCGACAATATAGTTCATACTGAATCTCCGGTCTGCTGATTGTTCAATATCTGAGAAATCCGACAACTGTACTGTGTTTTGCAGCACACATCTATGACAAACTGCCGAATCTAAATAAATAAACATTTGCAGAACTGTCGTTTTGGCTTTCTCATACCTTTCAGTTGTATCGGTTACAAGAAACAGATCCGAAACAAACGAATTGTCTTGAGACAGAGTTTCACTGTTTGTCTGCCCATAAACTAAAAAGGGAAACAAGATTAAAACCGTTGTCAGAAATATGTGTTTGTATATCACTTGTTTTGCGCAAAACATTCTAAAAAATTATTTAACTATCTCAAAACGTATAAAATCATTATAGAAATTATACAGCAGCATCTCTGTCAGGCTTCCCACGTGAGTGCAGCACAGTACGAAATCTGCTTTTTGAGCGCAGCGAAAACTGGCAGGAAAAA
>CAYMVG010000003.1:0-171246 GCA_964394295.1 uncultured Muribaculaceae bacterium
GTTTCAGCTTTCGCCAATAAGCGGTAGCGTCCACACTGTCGGTCAGCACCCCGACTACATCGACCACCGAGAAATACCACTTCTCGGCTTCGTCGTCCCACACGGTGCGCACTTTGCGCTGCTCGAATATCTGTATAGCCTGTTTCTGCGTCATAATCGTATACTTTTATGCAAAGATAGGAATTATTCGGTTATCTGCCGTATTGCCAATCAATCGAATATATTGTCTACGAGACTTACGGCATCGTCTTTCTTCTTGTTGACGATTTTGGCGTATATCTGGGTCGTCTTGACATTGGTATGGCCGAGCAGTTTGGATACGGTGTATATATCGGCACCCAAAGTGAGCAGCATCGTTGCAAAGGTATGTCGGCTGGTGTGGAAGTTTACGTTCTTGGCAATTCCCGCATCCTTTGCCCACTTCTTTATAACAGGCAGTACACTCGATTCTCTCGGCAGCGTGGCGAATACCAAATCATCATCCGCGGCATCGCCCCGCTCCGGCATCCATTTGAGTGCCTGATTCGACAAGGGCAGATACAACGGTGCCGAGGTCTTGCGCATGACGATACCGGCCCGCCACTGATCGCCGTCTTTGGAGAGGTCTTTCCATCTGAGGCTGCTTACATCGCTCAACCGCATACCGCAGTAGCACGCAAACAGAAACGCCCGCCGGATAATCTCTTTCTGACACGGCGTTGCAATCATCATCTTTACCTCGTCGATAGTAAGATATACGCGCTGGCTCTCGGGTGTCTTTATCTTGTCCGCCTGCGTAAGCCGGTTTATCGGATTCTCGACAATCACCTGCGCCCGCACCGCTGCATTCAATGCTGTGCGCAGAAATCCGAAATAGGATATCGCTCCGTATGGGGTAAGCGGCTTGCCCAACCGGCCTTTGTAGGTGTTGCGCAGAAAGTCGATATATCCCAAGCAGAACTCTTTGTTCACATCCCGCATACGGGCTTTCGGGGCATACTGCTTCAATACCTTTGTCGAGGTCAACAGCAGTTTCTGTCCCTTGACGCCTTTGCGTATCTGACTCTCGTAGAACTCCTGCATCCAGTCCGACAGCAGCATCTTCGAACGTAGCCCCGTATTGGGTATGCCGGCCTGATTGTTCGTCAGCTCGATGACGCGCTGCGATTTGATGGACTCGGCCGCAGCAAGGGTCGCAGCATTGCGCCTGCGTATGGCTTCGCTCTTGCCCGGATGTAGGTAGAGTTTCAGAAACTCATAGCGACGCACCCCGTCTTTGTATATGTCTAAATAGATAGACTTCGAGCCGTCCGCCAACTCCCGAAAGCGGATCTTTACAGGTTCTTTCAACTTTACCGTCCGTGCCATATCGTTATTCTTTAATTGTCTATAAGAGGGATAAGAATAAAACTACTCAAACGCCCGGTCCGCAAGATTAACCGCATCATCTTTCTGCCGGTCCACAATCTTGGCATATCGCTGCGTGTGCCGCAAACTGGCATGTCCCAACAGTTTCGATACGGTGTAGATGTCTACGCCCAAAGTCAAAAGCATGGTCGCAAAGGTATGCCGCCCGCAGTGGTGGGTGATATGTTTGGTTATGCCCGCCGCTTTTGCCCAAGCAGCTATATGCTTGTTATAATCTTTCGGCACGGATTCGAATACATAATCATCGCCCGACTTTTCGTCCCGTTCCGGCATCCACTTCATTGCCTGTTTCGACAGCGGTATATAGACCAACTTTTCCGTCTTATACATCTTAATGCCGAGTGTATAACTTCCGTCCTGCTGCGAAAGGTTGCACCACCGTAGCCCTCGAACGTCGCTCAATCGCAATCCCGTAAAACAGGTAAACAGAAACACCTGCTTTACAACAGCACTCCTGCACGTCGTATCAATCATGCGCTTCAACTCCTCAATGGTAAGATATTCCCGCTTATGCTCTCTGCCGGGCTTGACACGCTCTTCGCTCTCGAAAAGGTTATATGGGTTTACCGCTATCCTCCCAATACTCACGGCATAGTTAAGCGAAGAAGAGAACATGCCTACAAGATTGAAGATACTCTTTTGTGATAACGTCTCGCCATTACGCATACGATACTCTCCACGCAGATAGTCTATAAATCCGAGTAGAAAAGGTTTGTCCACCTGTTCCAATGTAGCATCAGGTGCATACTCCTGCATTCGCAGTTTGATGGTAGTAATACAGTGCAGGTCATCGACCCCTCTGCGCTCCAAATAGGTATAATAGGTGTCGAGCCACGAGGAGAGCAATGTCTTGCGATGTTCCTGCTCTTCAATCTGCGAGAGCTGGGAATTGAGCATTGCCGACTGACGCTCCCGCAGAATAGCTTCTGCCTTGCGCATGGTAGCGGCATTTGCACGTTTAACACGCACGGTAGTCTCCGGTTCGAGATAGAGCGAAAGGAATTCACGGCGGTGTTTACCGTCCTCGAAGTAGTCGATATAAAGGGATTGCCTGCCGCCTGCAAGTGCCTTGCTGCGCAGCGTCATCGTGCCGGTAAGCAATCCCCCGTTTTTCTTTATCCCTCTTTTTCGCATTGTTTCACAACCGTTTCATCCGTAGCAAAGGTATGAATATTTTTCCGAAATGAGAGACAAAACAAGTAACAAAAATAGACCCGTAATGTGATTTTTAAGGAAACATACCGAAAAGACTATATTTTTATAAATACCAAAATAACACTATATTACATTATTTCTTTTCATTTGTTTAGCTCTTGTTTGCATAGTAGTGGCTATTAGGCTACCCATACCTTGTTTTTCGCCCTAAAACAGGCTTCAAACAGGCAGTGAATGGTCGGCAAGCCGGGACGTTTCTACCAACGGAAGGCCGGGTCGTATCGGTACGGCTGTCCTTTCTTGTCTCCTTCCTGCACAAGCGCATGCTTGTTCTTCAGGAAAGCGATGATGGCGGTGACATGGTTGTTGCCGACGTTCCGCCCGAGTACCTGAGAGTAGGCGGACTTGACTGCCTCGGACAAGTCCTTGTAGAAATACTCCATGACCGGCTTCGGGTAGATGATGGCGAGAGCCTTGCGGTGTTGCGCTTCGGTAATGGAGGTATAAGGGTCAAACTTTCCTGTTGCCGGACGGCCGACAGTCTTTGTCTTGGGCTGATAGCCTATGACCTGTTCCGGCATCGCCATCTCCTCGCCGACAATCCTGAAGGCGAACGGCTGGAATATCTCCGAACGGGTAAGCAATGGCTTGACCACGCTGATGCTTTCGGCCTCGCTGTCTTTCTCCACCAGCATCACCGTCTCCGCTTTGTTGGCGAGCTCGGTGCCGAGGTGCCCGCGTGCATGCTCGTCCGCCTTGTTCTGGTGGAGCACCGTGTGAAGATGGAACTGGTAACGGTCGGTCCACTGCATCAGCTTGGAGATAACGGCGGTGGACTCGGACGGATTGTTGATGTCGTACAGCAGGTCACGCACTCCGTCTATGATGACCAGTCCGATGCCTGGCACAGCTTCCATCGCTTCCTCTATCATTCGTACACGTTCCTCCGGTGTGTATTGCCGCAAGGCAAGGAAGATGAATTTTGGATTGTCAGTGTCCGTACTCTGTCCGGCAAGACCAAGAACACGCTTCATGAGCCGCTGGCAATCCACAAGACTTTGTTCCGTGTCAATGTAGAGTACAACAGGCCTGTCAGGTGGAAGTGACACTGTATAACTCAGTACATAGTCTCCGCATAGTGCCGCCGCTGCCATTGCCGACACATTGAAACTCTTCTTGCTTTTCGCCTTGCCGATGGAAGCGGAGAAGTTGCCGAGTGTTCCGGCCTGTACTCCTCCGATGCGCAAGACAATCGGAGCATCGGCATATTCCGTCTCGACACTCAGACGACTTTGCTGCCATGAGGTGCCGTTGTTGTTCGTGTCGTTTACCATATGCCTGAACGTTTCGGTTTGCGTCTGTGTCCGGCAGCTATCGCCTCGTTCTCCTCCTCCGGTGTCATCGGCACCGCAGTCCTGCGGTTGCACTCCAGCCACTTGTCAAGCTCGTCCTTGTAGAGCACATAACGCTTGCCCGGCTTCGTTGCCGGAATCTCACCTTTGGCGAGCTTGTCATACAGGGTGGCTTTCGGGACGGTGAGATACACGGCTGCTTCATCCACCGTCATGGGAACGTGACGGTCGGCAGTCTTCGGTTGTCTGTCACTACGCAGATCGGTTATCATCTGTCTGATGCCGCACACCTCGTCAAGGATGCGTGTCACTGCTTTCGGAAGGTCGTTGAAGGATAATTCCTCTTTGGAGTTTGTCATATCAAAATGTTTTTTAAGTTAGAAATCTGCCGCAAAGGAACCTTATGATGTAACAGTGAGAGCAATAACCGTGAACAACCGACAAATAACCGCACTATAACCATTTCATGCGCTATCCCGATGTACATTGATGTCGTTTCCTGTTGCCTGATAGTGGAATTTAAGGCTGTCGGGAAATGGCCGGTCAAGGACAATCCTGTCCGCAGATGTCGTCTTGGTCATGTTCTTGAGTGATGGCAGCTCTACGTCTGACAATGCGGAAGCGAACAGACGTTTAGCAAACAGGGCACGGCACTCACCATCGTAACCGTTGCTCCTGCCGAGACGCTCACCTATATTCCAGATGAAGTGGCAAAGATCGTTGGTACTTAACCGCCCACGAAGACGGATGTCTGACGGCTTATAACTGGGATTGGAACACCAGCAACGGATTTCATTGCAAAGGGTCTTCATATCTTTGTCGGTAACAAATGGCGGCATGGTACGCCCGACATACTCCATGATGCTTGCTGTCAGTTCAGCCTTTGCATTAGCCTGCCGTGTCTCGTATTCCCGACAGATGATTTTGTAATCAACAGGTTTTACTACTGCCTCTTGCACTGAAGGTTGCTCGATTTCCTTCTCAGGTGGTACGACATGAACAATCCCTTTTGTTCTACAACAGGCTTCCATGATACTGTCAGGCAGAGAAATGAAAATGCTATAATAGCACAACCACAGCAGTGTGTTACAGCCCAGAAAGGTTGCCGTCCGTACCATACCGTCACCACAAAAGTCATTGCCGACCTTTACCGCTGCTATCAGAGATACCGCAAGGATGGCGATACCCGGCAATCCATAGAACAGGACTGCATTGTCAAACGAATCTGATAGTCTTTGTTTTTGCTTTTTGTTCGTCATAAATCTTATTTTTAGATGGTTCTATAAAGCAAAGTTATATAGGTCTTCATGGTTGTTCCTAATTACTGACCGTCAATCATCTACAGCTTAAGTATAATTATTATATCAGAGTCCTGTTGTATTCAGAATCATACTCCAAGCATTATGAACGGCATGAAAAAGCGAAGACCGGAATCCTCGCTTTTATGCTTTAATCAGGCTTACTTTATGTTTTTCTATATATACGTCCCCAGAATAAAGTAAAGTGAAAGCAGGGAACAATGGTAGGAAAAGCAAACCGCTAATCGGTGCCTGTCATGGAAGCGGATTTCAGCGTGATGCGGTTCACGGATAACCTCTTCTGCTCATCCGCCATGTTTGCGTATATCTGTGTGGTCTCCACATTCTTATGTGCCAGCATCTTCTGCACCACATAGATGCTTGTTCCGGCTTCCACTTGCAACGAGCCGAAGGTGTGCCTCGTACAATGGAATGATATGTGTTTGGTAATCCCTGCCGCTTTCAGCCAGCGTTGCATCGGTGCCTGTGTCATGAAGTCCTGAAAGCCGATGAACACCTTGCCCGTTCCACGTTCTCCGATAAGTTCCATCGCCTCGTCACTGATGGGATTGTTCACAAGGTCTTTAGTCTTCTGCATACGGAGGGTGACATACATACCACCGTCCCCGTATGGTTGTATGTTCTCCCACGTGAGGTTCTTGATGTCGCTCTTGCGCAGTCCTGTCAGACAGGCAAACAGGAACGCTTTCTTCAGCACGGGTATCTCACAGGGTGTCTGTGCCAGCGTCACGAGTTCCTGCTGTGACAGATGCTCTTTTACAGTAGGAATGGTATCGATACGGTCAAGAAAGCCGTTAGGGTTTTCCTTTATCTTCCTGTCGCGATAGGCGGTGTGCAGACAGGCACGGAACGTAGACCAGTAGCCAGCCACCGAGTTGATATGAAGGGTTTGTTTGGAGTGGCGGTACTGACGTGCATTCAGCAGATAGTCCATGAACCTGCGGCACAAATCCACATTGACCTCTCCGAAGGTGCATTTGCCGCCCACGAACCTTTCAAAATGCTTGTAGACGTGTTCCCACTTGGTGTTGCGCTTTCCGGCAAGTCCCTTGAAATAACCGAGGAAGTCGCCTTTCTCCTTCTCTTTGTCAAAGAAGTCGTAACGCTCATTGACGATGCTTTCATAGCGGCGGCAGCGCAGAGCCTCCGCCTTTTCCGCCATGCGCTCGTTATACTCACGCTCGCGCCTGTTCTTTGGCTTGGCATAGATGTAAATTGCAAGCGATTCGTGGCGCATCACTTTCATGGTGGCTTCATCACGATAACCGGGATAGTAATCCAGATAATAGGAAAGCATTTTGCCTTGCTTGATGGGACGTGTGCGCAAAGTCACGGTCTTACAGATATTAGTCATAATCCTTATGTTTTGATGAGTTACACTTGTTGTTTGGAGTTGTTCACCGTTATTCGGTGCTACAAAGGAAAGGGATGATAGAATGGTGATAACCATAACCGACTATAATCAACGGATAATTACGTTATAATCGGAAATCAGTCTGAAACATCACAATCCTGCTGCCTTACGTTCCGCCATTACCCGCTCCACGTCCTCCTTGACCAGCAGATTGCGGACACCGACACGAACTTTGCCGATGCCCTTAACCTTGACAATATGATGCAGATTGGCCTTCGTTAGGCCGTATTTCTCGGCAACTTCCTCCACAGTAATATACCTGTCGTCTGATGTAAGGTCGGGACGACGGAGTTCCTCCAAATGGGTCTTTGAGTAATAGGCTATGCCGTATTCTTTTTTCGTGGGAATACGATGGCGGTAAGCGTATGCCCTGAGTGCCGTCTCGCTCATTCCGAACAGTTCTACAACGTCTGCGGTTGTGAGCCAATCGGTGATGGCTGAACAGTCAATGGCTACTCCGAAATGTGCGTCTATATCACTCTTGCTGTAATAGACACGTCCTGCAATACGGCACACACGGATATTGTAACGCTTGGCGCAGGTATAAAGCCAGCCCTGACCGATTTTGAAAGTCGTCATGACTTCCTCAGCGGTATAATACTCCATTGGCTCAGCGTCGGCTGTTTCCGTTTTACGTTTCTTCTCCTTGCCCTCGGATTTGGGCGATCTAACAATAGGCAGCACCCGTTTGTATGGACTTTCTGCCAACAGCTTCTCGATGTCAGCACGACGGATTAGAGACATACGGCTGCTCAACCGTGATGCCCTCAGCCGGCCTTGACCGACAAGTTTGTAGATATACTGCCGTGTGCATCCCATCAATAAAGCTGCCTTCGAAAAAGAAAGATACTCCTGATGCTGCAGGTCTATAACAGGCTCCACCGCCTTGATGAAGTCACTGCACCGCTTTTTCCTGGCTTGCTTTGCCTGTTCCGCACAAGCCTCCGAGCAGTAGCGTTGGTTGCCGCTGCGGATAGCGAAAGTACTGCCACAAAATTCACATTTCCGTTGAGTTCTCATACACGCATATTTTTGATGGTTTCCATTAAAATCGGCGTATCCCTGCCGCGTGTAAACTGAAGTTAACCGATGCCAACCATTGTAAACCAGTCACACGAAATGATGGTTTCAAAGCCTCCGATACAGCCTCCGTCAATCCTTGTCACTCATCGTAAACCGATGTAAACTGACCCTATAAAATGACGAAAGCGGAAAGCCTCAGCTTCTCCGCGGTAGAAATACGTCACAAAAATATGCCTAAAATCCCCAAACACCAAATAACACCACTCAAAGTGTTAAAACTGACAACTATCTAATAATCAATAAATATCTAATCGTTATTCCGTGTTCTTCATAGTCTTTGCCTATGCTCTAATTACATAGGTAAAATGCCCCATATCCGAGTTCTAAAATTGAATCTGGAATGTCAATATTTTTAAGGGCATAGCAATTACAAAAAGTACCGTTATCTATTGCTGTTATTTTAGGGAGTTTTATGGATTGAAGATTATAGCAATTCACAAATAGTTCTGATGTTGTCTCTAATCCAACAAAATATTGGAACTCATCGAATGAATAAATTCTGTCACGATAGTTTTCGAAACATTGCGCCAATGTTTTGACTGATGATGCTTCTTTATATGAAATCTCATGGTCACCATTCATATCTACACCAGGGTATTCAAGAAGTGCCGTTTTTACAATGGGGTCTTCAAATTCTATATATGAGTCAGAATTAGGATTAAAATTATCATTCCGGATTTGTTCACAGGAAATGGAAAGGCATAACGCCAATGCCATTATTTCGAGATTTGTTTTCATAATCTGATTATAAGTTCTCTGAACATTACAAACTTTGCTTAATACTTTTTATATATGTATCCGTCTCTGAATCTTTAATGCTACATTTTTCCCACTGTTGTACAAATGTTTCAAATTTTTCTCTTGCTGATTTTATATTATTGTATTCAATTTCCTCTAAAATGCTGCGGCAATATTTTCGTGCTATTTGTTTCACCTCAAATACTGATTTACCTTTAATCATCTCCTGGAAGTCTTGTTTTATAGTAATTCCTTTACTAAAATCATCTTGTATTGCCGAGGATGTTGCTTTGTCAGAATAATTTCCGGAACCGTTCTTGTCAAGGAATTCAATGACAATTCCTTGAGCTACCATCGATCTTGTTTCATGAAGCAGAATGAATTTCCTGTGAGTATGTGTCGTTATGTTAATCAAGGCTTGCGAACCTTTTAAGTCCGCTTTTTTAGTCAATTCACTTATCGCATTGGCCATCAATGATTTTGTCGTAAGGCCGCCAATGCCAAACACATATTTGGAATGTACTTCTGCCGAGACAGTCTTCACAATCCTGAAATTGTTCTCAGACAAAACAACATTTGTCTGGTTCTGATTCTGAGTGGTGGTAGTCCAGGATGAAATCCCACAAGCTGTTGCACATAAAACAACGGCTGTAAACAGTAAAATCTTGCTTTTCATTTTGTTGTAATTAATTGATTGTTATAATTAATTGATTGTTATAATATGATACTTAACTCCTGTTTGATATATTGCATACTTTGTCGTGCCAAAAATTGACAGTGTAGGCAATCATTATGAATAAAAATGACATTATTGAAATAGCCGCAAGAATTGCAGCGAACCAGAATAGGACATCCAGATTGTAGTATTCGGCACAGCCCAATGTGAGCAGTGATACAATTAACACCCATACAGGTTTGCTTGGCTTTGGAATAGATGTGGTCATAATCTTATTGTTTTTTACAAGAACTCTCTGTTATGTAGTCACTGCTTTAGATATAGATTCCCATTAGTATAAACATGGCAATCCATGCCACAACAGATACAATCAGAAAGATTCCATGAAAGTCATCGTCAATTTCTTCTGAAATGCCATGCCCAACCCAACACGCTACGACTCCTGTTATCGCTACTCCGATTGCATCGAAATCTTCAGTTACGAATACTATTAATATAAACGTTATGAATGATAGAATATAAATTACATTTATGAATTTAGGCACAAAGCCGTCCCAGACTGACAAAAAAGAAGAAAGACCATAAAAGAGATTAAATGCAATAAATACAAGAGAGTACGGTTCGATCAATAAATCTAACATATACATATATTATTTATTACCAACTCAGCCCCTAAAGATGGAAAGTAAATAATCTAAAAAGAAAGTGTGGAGCTGATTCCGTTTATCCTAATGAAGGTTGTGGAAAGACCCTGAGCAAGATAAGCGACACAATACCCCACACTCGGATAGATATGGGATATTGGGATGCAGAATGCACCTAACCACAAGTATCTATACGAAAGTGAGTGTTGTTCGTCTGACCTTTGCTCAAGAAAACTTCCACATTTTCATTAAAGGACCGCGAAAAACACTTTCACAATATGTAATGCCAGGCAGCAAAACTGGCTGACACGGCAAATGTCGGAAGAATTTTTCGGATAAACAACACTCACCCGGGGTATCGTGCAATATGTATATGAACAAGTTTTCCGGATACGTGCGGAACATCTTATGCTGTCGGTGCTATTGTCCAACATGGAACACAACCACTCAATGTACGCTCTGTGCGGTACATGACAGTTTCATGTCTGTATGAAAAGCGTCCGACCAGGAACGCATTGACCATGAATGGCGATGTCGAATCATTCCGAATAGTTTTGCATTCTCAATGTTTTTTCAGCGAAACCTGATTTTCTCAACCGGTCAGAACGGGTCTTACAGAAAAATATTTGTCATGCCCCCCCTATGGCTTTTCGGTGAGGGCAATTCCGGACCTGTCTCCGATTTTAGAAGGTTGTGCGGACTTTTCCGTCACTCTCCTTGCAGCTGTCCGTAAATGCCATCCCCTGCGTTGAGTATTTTGCCGGCTCACTGTAAAAGGATTATTTGATATCAAATGCCAAAATTTTAAACTGTTTCTGACAAATACTTGCTATTTTTGCTGAAACTAAAATCTGACATCCGATGAAAATAAAAATTGCCTCTGTTATCTTCGCCGGTCTTCTTCTGACTGCCGGTCTTTCTGCACAGGAACATTTTGATGAACTGCCTAATCCGGTTCCCGCTGACAATGCCTTGTGGGCTTCTGTCGGAGGAGCACAGGCAAGCTGGGGTTGCGTGTATTCACGTTATGCCAAGGAAAAGCCCGCAATGCCTGTTTCCAGGATTGTTAAAAAACATAGGATATCTGCATGGAAAGGCGAGAAGGTGAGTGCCCAGATTGTGGTATGGAGCAGCAGGGACATAGATTCCCTGAAAGTTTCCGTAGGAGACCTCCGTTCATCCGCAGGTGTCATTCCGTCCTCCTGCATTCAGACAGGTTTCTTGAGGTATGTCATGACCGATGAAATCAACAAGGACCGCAAAGGTGGCTGCGGATACAGGAAAAGCAAAGATTTCGACTCTACTCTTGTAGCTGACTGTGTGGACCATCTCGCCGGGACAATAAGTGTGGAAAAGAACAGTACCCGCCCTGTATGGGTTAGCGTTGATGTACCTTCCGATGTCGCAAAGGGCAGATATACCGGCAAAATTTCGGTTATGGACGGTTCTGCGGAACTGGCAGGACTGACTCTGGATATTGATGTCCGTGACAGAGCTTTGCCGGATGAACGTAGTTTTCATCTGGATCTTTGGCAGAATCCGTATGCTGTGGCAAGGTATCATGGGGTTGACCTTTTCAGTGCGGAACACTTCGCTTACATGAGGCCTGTAATGGAACGCTATGCCAGGGCAGGTGGCCGCATCATTACGGCATCGATTACGCACAAGCCGTGGAACGGTCAGACTTATGACTGGTTCGAGAGCATGGTGACATGGCTGAAAAAGGCTGACGGGACCTGGTATTATGATTATACTGTTTTTGACAAATGGGTGGAATTCATGTTTTCATGCGGAATCGACAGTCAGATAAACTGTTATTCCATGATTCCGTGGGGGCTGTCTTTCCAGTATCTTGATCAGGCATCCAACTCGTTCCGTGAAGTTGTGCTTAAGCCTGGTACGCCTGAGTATGAGGCTTTCTGGACTCCGATGCTGCGCTCTTTTGCAGAGCATCTGAAAGAAAAAGGCTGGTTCGGAAAGACTATGATTGCCATGGACGAACGTCCTATGGACCAGATGCTTGCGGCTATGGAGGTCATCCGGAATGCCGATCCTGAATTTAAAGTTTCTCTGGCAGGCACATATCATGACGAACTTCTTGACGGTCTGGATTATTACTGTGTACCTGTCACTGAAAAATATCCTGCCGGTTCTGTCGAACGCCGCCGGGCTGAGGGCAAGGTGACTACATATTATACCTGCTGTGCAGAACCGTGGCCGAATACCTTTACTTGCAGCCGTCCTGCTGAGGCAGAATGGATAGGGTGGTATATCGCGGCGAATGATCTTGACGGCTATCTGAGGTGGGCACTTAACAGTTGGCCGGAAAAGCCTGTACAGGACAGCCGTTTCACAGCATGGGCGGCAGGAGATACCTATCTGCTTTATCCTGAAGGAATGACTTCCGTCCGCTTTGAACTGCTTGAGGCAGGAATCATTGCATACGAGAAGATAAAGGTGCTGAAAGAAGAGTTTGCAAAGGCTGGCAATGCCAGGGAACTGAAACGCATAGACAAAGTCCTGTCCAAGTTTGTGATAGAAGGGGAGTGCACTGAAGACAAAGTGGAGGGTTTGCTTGATGAAGCCGGCAAACTGCTCGACAGGTATTGAGAGTAAAGGTTTGTCAAATACTTTGTTTGAGAATAAGGTAATTCAACGAACCGGTAAACTGAGTTCATGTTAAATTATGGAAATATGAAAAAGATGTTTCGTTTTTTTGCTATGCTGTCATTGCTGGCTGTGTTATGTTCATGTTCCGGAAGGCACGCTCCTCTTGCAAAACATGTTATATTCATCGGTCTGGACGGCTGGGGCTCGTACAGCCTTCCTAAAGCCGATATGCCGAATGTAAAGGCGTTGATGGACAACGGATGCTATACTTTGGAGAAGCGTACGGTGCTTCCATCGTCGAGTGCACCGAACTGGGCTTCCATGTTCATGGGAGCCGGTCCTGAACTGCACGGATATACCCAATGGGGCTCGCGTGAACCGGATCTGCCTGCCAGGGTTCTGGGGGTAAACGGTATTTTTCCTACTGTATTCACATTGTGCAGGGAGTCTTTCCCGGACTGCGAGACAGGAGTTCTCTATGAATGGGACGGCATAAAATATCTTGTCGATACTCTTGCGCTCAGTATGCACGCCCACAGGCCTATGACAGACGGTACGTCCGATGCAATATGCACTGCCGCTCAGGAATATATAATGGAGTCTAAACCTATGCTTATGGCAGTGTGCTTCGATGAGCCTGACCATACAGGTCATGTGGCAGGCCATGATACTCCTGAATATTATGAGAAGCTGCGTGAACTTGACGCTTATGTCGGGCGTATTGTCAAGGCTGCCGAGGCTGCCGGCATAATAGATGACACGATATTTATCGTTACATCGGACCACGGCGGCATCGGACGGGGCCATGGAAGCATCTCTATGGAGGAGATGCGGACTCCGCTGATAGTGTGCGGTAAGAATGTCCGCCGGGGGGAAGAAATACAGGAGAGCGTCATGCAGTATGATGTCGCCTCCACTGTCGCATATATGCTTGGCATGAATGAGCAGCCTCAGGTGTGGCTCGGCCGTCCTCTGACCTCGATTTTTTGCTTGTAATGCCAGAAGTTTTTCCGCCTGTTCTTTTAATCGTAGAAAATCTTTGGTGACAATGCACCAGATGACGATGCCATCAGTTTTGTCATAACCGTGAATCGCAATTATGAATATGTCCGTTCCCGAAAAAGCCGTTTTTTGGAACGGACGCCATAAAATAAAGCAATCCGTTCCCGAAAGCACTGTTTTCAGGAACGGATTAATCATATAGTTGAAGTCTCCCGGAGACCCAAGAATCAGCTATTGCAGTTAGGCAGTCCCTTTTGGGACCGGACCGGGCAGGTCCGAGATACCCCCTTGGGGTAGACCGCAGGTCTGGGGGTAAGAAGTCTCCCGGAGACCCAAGAATCAGCTATTGCTGATTCTTGGGTCTCATCTGAGGAAAGAACAGCACATCCTGAATGGTAGGGGAGTTAGTCATGAACATAGTCAGACGGTCGATTCCCATACCCATGCCGGATGTCGGCGGCATACCGTATTCAAGAGCACGTACGAAGTCCATGTCGATATACATGGCCTCATCATCGCCCCCCTCCTTCAGCTTAAGCTGGTCCTGGAATCTCTCATACTGGTCGATAGGGTCATTAAGCTCACTGTAAGCATTCGCAAGCTCCTTGCCGCATACGAACAGTTCGAACCTTTCAGTCAGGTCAGGATTGTTGCGGTGTCTCTTTGTGAGCGGCGACATGGACACCGGATAGTCTGTGATGAATGTAGGCTGAACCAGATGCTTCTCGCAGTACTCTCCGAAGATGGCGTCTATCAGCTTGCCCTCTCCCATTTCTTTCGTCACCGGAACATTGAGCCTGTCGCAAGTCTCGCGCAGCTGCTCCGCATTCATTCCTGCCACGTCCACTCCTGCATATTCCTTGATTGCATCGAGAATAGGAAGCCTTCTGTAAGGCGGCTTGAAATCCACAGTATTCTCCCCGATTGTCACCTCGGTCTTTCCGTGCAGCTTCAATGCAATCTTCTCCAGCATTTTCTCCACGAAATCCATCATCCAGATATAGTCCTTGTATGCGACATAAATCTCCATACAGGTGAACTCCGGATTGTGGGTCTTGTCCATGCCCTCGTTGCGGAAGTCCTTTGCAAACTCATACACACCGTGATAGCCTCCGACAATCAGCCTCTTGAGGTAAAGCTCATTGGCGATACGCAGATATAGCGGAATGTCCAGTGCATTGTGGTGAGTGATGAAAGGCCTTGCAGTAGCACCTCCCGGTATCGACTGGAGGATAGGAGTCTCCACTTCAAGGCAGCCGGCCTCATTGAAATACTCCCTCATGGTCGCTATAATCTGACTCCTTTTCACAAAAGTGTCGCGAACCTGAGGATTCACAATCAGGTCGACATATCTTTGTCTGTATTTAAGCTCCGGATCAGAGAATGCGTCGAACACTTCTCCGTCTTTCTCCTTGACGATAGGAAGTACGCGCAGAGATTTGCTCAGCAGGGTGAGTTCCTTTGCGTGTACGGAGAGCTGACCTGTTTTGGTTATGAAAGCGAAACCCTTTATCCCGATGATGTCACCGATGTCAAGAAGTTTCTTGAAAACGGTGTTGTACATTGTCTTATCATCGCCGGGACAAATCTCGTCGCGGTTGATGTAGACCTGTATACGGCCTGTCTCGTCCTGGATTTCTCCGAATGAAGCCGCTCCCATTATGCGCCTTGACATGATTCGTCCGGCAATCACTATATCCTGGAAGTTGCCTTTTTCAGGGTCGAAGCCGTCCTTGATTTCCTGTGCGGTAGTGTTTACCGGATAAAGTGCGGCAGGATAAGGCTCGATTCCGAGTTCCCTGAGCTTTGCGAGCGATTCTCTTCTGAACTGCTCCTGTTCGTTGAGGTCCATAATGCCCATATTCGATATATTTTATATGTTTTTTCCAAATAGCTTACAAAGTTAACATAAAAAGTCCTATGTATTTCACATTTTTCTCATATAAAAACACAAAATTACTCTGTGAGATTCACAATGAAATAGCAATTGCCTACAGGCTTGACATAATAAAAGTTCCGCAAAGCGGTTTTGCAGATTTCCGCCAGATGTCCGGTTGCACAGGCTGGATTCAGCTTTACTGCTAAAACAATTAACTGATACTCCACAGCAAAAACTTCTCTAGGGGAACCCCTACCGATCCGGTGACAGCCGAATGCGTCGTATTGCGCTCTCCTATACATAACTCTCTCATTTGTTTACTGAAAAATATGCAAATGTTCAAATCACAAAAACATTCCGCTCAATTCCGTTGCCGGTTTTACTCAAAAGTTGATGCGGCTGCGCTGTGAATCTGTTTTGACAAAATTCTGACCGAAGATTCTTTGCGGGATTTAAACCGGATGTTAACTGTAATTGAATGATATATTGCGTCACTTCACATTTGCGCTGTCGGTTCTTTTGACATGAAGGCGGCTAAAAAGTCAGAATAACTCTTTGAGAATTGAAGATTTGGTGGCAAGGGCGAGGTCGGCCACACGGAAAAATGAGAAAAAGGGGCTTGGCTAATATATTTTAGCCGGTCCCTTGAAATTTTGGATGTTGCAGTTGACAATTCATGGACCGGGTATTAAGTCGATGCGGAAAGCCGGGCATAACTCTGCTGGTGAGAGCATTCTTTATGCAATAAAAACGATATTCATATACGGACGGGATTGATTCTTTAAGGAAAGTTGTCCATATATGTGTGGCAGTTTCCAAAACAATTTCGGAAATTGAAACAAAAAAACTATCTTTGTATGCTATGCCTGTTGAAAAGAAATGGATAAATCGAGAAAATGCTGATGCTGAGGTAGTCAGCCGGCTTTCTTCTGAACTTGGAGTCGATCCCGTGCTTGCGGAGCTTCTGGTCCAGAGGGGTGTCCGTACATTTTCCCAGGCAAGATCATTCTTCCGTCCGGATCTCGGCAATCTGCACGACCCTTTCCTTATGAAGGATATGGACAAGGCTGTCGACAGAGTCCGCAAGGCTGTATGCGCCGGTGAAAAGATTCTCGTTTACGGCGATTACGACGTGGACGGGACGACTGCTGTCGCCCTTGTATATTCATTCCTGCGCCGTCTCACTTCGGAAATAGACTTCTATATCCCTGAGAGATATGATGAAGGCTACGGAGTCTCCTACAAGGGAATCGACTGGGCAAGTGAGAACGGCTTCGGCCTTATCATCACGCTCGACTGCGGAATCAAGGCCAACGAAAAGGTCGATTATGCCAGGGAAAAGGGCATAGACATGATTATCTGCGATCACCATCTTCCTGAGAATGAAATACCTGCGGCTGTTGCCGTGCTCGACCCCAAACGGGAAGACTGCAGTTATCCTTTCGATGACCTGTCGGGCTGCGGTGTCGGCTTCAAGTTAGTGCAGGCCTATTCGCAGATGTACGGCATACCTTTCGAGTCTCTGATTCCTCTGCTGGACCTTCTTGTAGTCAGTATAGCATCTGACCTGGTCTCCGTTACCGGAGAAAACCGCATACTTGCCCACTATGGACTCAAACAGCTGAACTGCGAACCGCGTGTGGGCCTGCTTGCCATGATACAGCTGTCGGGGCTGGAGCCAACGCATCTTACGATAGACGATATCGTGTTCAAGATCGGGCCGCGTATCAATGCAGCCGGACGAATGGAATCCGGCCGTATGGCGGTAGAGCTTCTTACCGCCTCCGATGCCGATACAGCTTTCCGCATAGGCACTGAAATCAATGAACACAACAATGAGAGAAAGAGCATAGACCGCAGGATTACGCAGGAAGCCCTCGATATGGTGCGGTCAGGAAACTGCCTTTCCGGGAACAATGCCACTATCGTATATAATCCTGAATGGCACAAGGGAGTCGTCGGAATTGTCGCCTCACGTCTTGTTGAGGCTTTCTACAAGCCAACCATAGTTTTCACAAAATCACAGGAAGGACTCGTGACAGGCTCGGCAAGAAGTGTCCACGGCTTTGACCTGTATGACGCGATAGAGAGCTGTTCCGACCTTCTGGAAAATTTCGGAGGGCATCTGTATGCAGCCGGACTGACCTTGCGCGAAGAAAATCTTGAGGCTTTCTGCACCCGGATCGAGACTTTCATTGCCGGACGCATTGTTCCTGAGATGCAGACTCCTGTAGTCGAGGTGGATGCCGTGCTGAATTTTTCGCAGATTACTCCCAAATTCCTGCGCATACTGAAGCAATTCCAGCCTTTCGGTCCGGGAAATGCCGCTCCTGTATTCTTGACCGAAAATGTCTATGACAACGGAAACGGACGCAAGGTCGGTGCTGAAGGAGGGCATCTCAAACTCGAACTTATACAGGAATCACACCCGTATCACCACATATCTGCCATAGCTTTCAACATGGCGGACTTCTTCGGGCATATAAAAGCCGGCAATCCTGTAGATGTGTGCTATTCGATTGTCGAGAACTATTACCGTGGCACTGCCAATACGCAGCTGAGAGTCAAGGATATGCGTGAACGCGATGATGTGATTTAGCCCCGAAGTCCTGCGTGTGCTGCTATTTCCGCAGCCAGTTTATCGGCCGACTTGCCGCAGGTGTCTATAATTATGTCGGACATATCTTCGTAAATATCCTTTCTTGCGGCAAGCATCTCCTTTATACGTACAGCCAGTTCATCCGTATTCCTGCAATCTTTCAGCAGCGGCCTTTTGGCGGCTTCTTCCAGCCCTGCCTTTGCAGAAAGATTCCTCACAAGTGTCTCCGCCGATGCCCTGAGATATATGCAGGTTGAGCGGCGTCTAATTTCCGTGCGGCAGTCCGGTGCTGTGACTGTCCCGCCTCCGAGGGCAATTACCATATCGTCCTCGGAAATGAGCAGGCGGCGCAGAGTTTCAGCCTCTTTTTCCCTGAAATATTTTTCTCCGTATGAAGCGAAGATTTCAGGTATATCCATTCCGCACTTCTGCTCAATGGCGCGGTCAAGATCGGCAAAACTGCAGCAAAGCAATTCGGCAAGCCTGTTGCCTACTGTGCTTTTGCCGCACCCCATAAATCCTGTAAGGCATATTTTCATCAGAGGGCCGATGCGAATTTAAAACAGAGTAGGCTGGTCATCGTCATCCGTAAAATCAGCCGGATCCTCCACGTCCGAATTGTCTATCTCCCCGGCCTGGTTCTGCACTTCTTCGGCAACTGCCGGTTTCTCTTCTTCAGGTACAGGCAGAGGCTCGCCGAATTGTACGGATTTCAACTCATACTGGCTGACTTTCTTTCCCTTCGCCTGCAGTCCTTTCTTGCCGATAAACTCCTCCGCATCGATTCTCTCCGCTTCCCTGTGCTCGTGTTTGCCGCCGAATACGGCTTCAATCAAAGGACGCCTGTCATCGCTGACAGCCACAAGATACGAACCTTTGGCATCAGAAATGAAACATACCGGAGTGTTGTCGCTTACCTCAAAGGAGAAACGTTTGACATAGAAAGCGCCTACGGACTTGTCATAGTACAGGGCGGTGTATGTCTTTCCTGTGTCGAGTTTCTCTATTTTGAGCAGTTCTCCCTGGTATCTGTTGCTCAGGTCTGCCGTAGTGGTGTAATATGTTCCGTCCTTGAAAATGGCAAGAATGTGGTCGCCCGTATTGAACTGGCCAAGATGCAGGCCGCGTCCGTCCTCGTTCAGCCTCTGTATGTCTTCGTCGAACCAGATGTCCTTTCCTCCGATGGTCGATATACCCTTTGACTTCAGGCTTATCTTCTGTATCGGATTTTTGGACACGAGATTTCCTCTTGAAGTCCTGCCTTTTATGGCAAGCTGCGAGAAATCGTATTCATCTATAAGCTTTTTGAGCTTCGCCCTCTGGCGCAGATAGATCTTTACAGTTTCCGCCTCACCGTTGTGATTGACGGTGAACCAGAGTATCTGGGAGCCGGGAGTTCCCATTGTGATGTCATATTCCTTGTCGCGTGTGACGCTTGTCACGGCAAAACGTTTCGCGTAGCTGACGGCAGTTTTTCCCTCGCGGTAAATGACATTGTATATGGTCCTCTGGTCGTTTCTGTCGAACAGGCCGACATAGAGAATGTCCTTGCCGAAAAAGGCCTTTTCGCTGACCTTCGTGACAACATATTTTCCGTCCTTGTGTATGACGATTATCTCCGAAAGGTCAGAACAGTCGCAGACGAACTCCGCATTGTCCTCTTTTTTGAGGGCGATTCCCACAAAGCCTTCCTCCCTGTTCGCATAGAGCTTGGCATTGTTGCTAACGACCTTGGTCACTGCAATTGATTCAAAACCTACAAGTTCCGTGCGTCTCGGATAGTTCTTTCCGTACTTCTTCTTAAGGTTGCGGAAATAGTTTATTGTAAATTCCGTAAGATGCTGCAAATGGTTCTGTACCTCATCCATTTCGTCCTCGATACCCCTCAGCTTCTCCTCTACGGCCTTGGTGTCGAATTTTGAAATCTTGCGTACTGGCTTCTCCACGAGTTTGGTTATGTCCTCCATTGTGATAGGACGTTTCAGCAGCGGCTGGTACTCCAGCATAGCGGAGAATACCTCCTGCAGCTGGTCTTCCCATGTCCTGGCATCGTTTTCCAGTATCTTGTAGACTTTGTTCTCAAAGAAAATCTTTTCGAGAGAGCTGTAGTGCCAATCGCTTTCCAGTTCGTCGAGCCTGATCTGCAGTTCCTGGCCGAGCAGCGATTTCGTATGCTCCGTGCTGTACCTCAGTACATCCTCCACATTCAGGAACTGAGGCTTGTGGTCTACGATGACACATGTGTTCGGCGATATCGAAACCTCACAGTCCGTGAATGCGTAAAGTGCGTCTATTGTCTTGTCCGGAGACACGTCGTTCGGCAGGTGTATGAGGATATTGGCCTTGTCCGTGGTAAGGTCGTCGATTTTCTTGATTTTAATCTTGCCCTTTTCCTTGGCCTTAAGTATTGAGTCGATTATTATATGGGTAGTCTTTCCGAAAGGAATCTCAGTGACCGCAAGCGTGTTTTTGTCTATCTTTTCGATTTTCGCGCGCACCTTGACGACTCCTCCGCGCTGTCCTTTCATATATTTGGAGCAGTCTGCGAAGCCTCCGGTCGGGAAATCAGGATAAAGTTCAAAGTCCCTGTCCTCAAGGCAGGCCACAGATGCGTCTATGAGTTCGTTGAAGTTGTGCGGAAGAATCTTTGAGGCCAGTCCGACAGCGATTCCCTCCGCACCCTGTGCAAGCAGGAGAGGAAATTTGATAGGCAGTTCGACAGGCTCCTGGTTACGTCCGTCGTATGATGTCATCCAGTTGGTGGTCTTCGGATTGAACACCACTTCTTTGGCAAACTTCGTAAGCCGTGCCTCGATGTATCGGGGAGCGGCGTTCGAGTCGCCGGTAAGTATGTTTCCCCAGTTTCCCTGGCAGTCGATGAGATAGTCTTTCTGGCCGAGCTGCACTAATGCTCCCAGAATCGACTGGTCGCCGTGCGGGTGGAACTGCATGGCCTGTCCGACGATATTGGCTACCTTGGTGTATCTTCCGTCGTCGATTCTCCACATTGCGTGCAGAACTCTGCGCTGCACAGGCTTGAGTCCGTCTATTATGTGCGGCACGGCCCTGTACAGGATAACGTATGAAGAATAGTCGAGGAACCAGTCCTTGAACATTCCGGAAAGTTTGAATTTTCTGCTGTTCTCTCCGAGCAGTTTGTCGAATTTGCCCGGTGCTGTATCTGCAACAGTTTCACTTTCGGAAGTCCCGGACGCATTGTCGGTTCCGGTCATTTCTTCTTCAGGAAGATCCATCTCATCTAAGCTCATATATACTTTGTTTAACGTCAGTCAGACTATGTGATTATTTGTCTTTTATTTAAATTAGGGGCGGCTAATATTCGTATCCGAACCGCCTAAGTTCTTTCTTGTTCTCCCTCCAGTCCGGGTCCACTTTCACAAAAAGCCTCAGAAAGACCTTTTTCTGGAAGAAATCCTCCATGTCGATGCGGGCTTGAGTTCCGACCTTTTTCAGGGCCTGCCCCCCTTTGCCTATGATTATGCCTTTCTGGGTATCCCTCATGACGTAGATGACCGCACTGATTTCATATCTTTCTGCGCCCTCCTTGAATTCTTCCACAGACACTTCGCAACTGTACGGAATCTCCTCCTTATAGTTCAGGAAAATCTTTTCCCTGACGATTTCGGAGGCAAAGAACCTGAGGTTCTTGTCTGTGAACACGTCTTTGTCATACCATGGCGGTGCGACCGGGAGATTGTCCGTTATGGCGGTGAAAATATTCTCGAGATTGAATTTCTCCTGTGCCGATGCCGGGAATATGGTTGCCTTTGGCAGCTTTTCCTGCCACCACTGCATCAGTTCCATTACCCGTTCCTGACTGCTGATGTCTATCTTGTTGATGACCAGCACTACAGGACATTCGATTTTTACGAGCTTCGAGATATATTCCTCGTTCTTGTCGCTCTTTTCCACCGTATCGGTGACATAGAGTATCACATCAGCGTCCCCGAGGGCAGTATCGACAAAATTCATCATGCTCTTCTGGAGCATATAGTTGGGCTTCAGGATACCGGGAGTGTCGGAGTAGACTATCTGGTAGTCTTCTCCGTTCACTATTCCCATGATCCTGTGCCTCGTAGTCTGCGCCTTGGCCGTCACGATGGACAGCTTCTCGCCGACAAGTGCATTCATAAGCGTGGATTTGCCGACATTCGGATTACCGATGATGTTGACAAATCCTGCGCGGTGTTTTTTTTGAATATCGCCCATATTAGATGTAGGCCCCCATTCTGAGGAGATTTATCTCGCCCTCGGTGAGAAATCTCCATTCGCCTCTTTTGAGGCCCCTCTTGGTAAGACCGGCGAAATATACCCTGTCAAGTGCCTTGACTTCATAGCCGAGGGATTCAAAAATCCTTCTGACGATGCGGTTTTTGCCGGAATGTATTTCGATGCCAAGCTTGCGGTGGTCGTCATCTTCGATATATTCGAGAGAATCGGCTGCTATCATTCCGTCCGGAAGTTCTATTCCGCTGATAATCTTGTCATAGTCTTCCTGCTTGAGCTTGCCGTCAAGTGACACCTGGTATATCTTCTTCTTGTCATATGACGGGTGTGTCAGTTTTTCTGCTATTTCACCGTCATTTGTGAACAGGAGCACTCCTGTGGTGTTTTTGTCGAGCCTGCCCACAGGGAATACTCTTGAGCCGCAGCCCTTGAGCAAATCCATCACGGTCCTGTCTGCGTGAGGGTCGCTGGCGGTAGTGACATAGCCTTTCGGCTTGTTCATTATGATATATACTTTTTCTTCTCCTTTGAGCCTCTCGCCGTTGAACCTGATGTCGTCTGTGGATATGTTCACTTTTGTGCCGAGTTCGGTCACAACTTCACCGTTGACTGTCACGACTCCTGCGAGTATGAAGTTGTCAGCTTCGCGTCTTGAGCATACGCCTGAGTTCGCGATGAATTTGTTGAGCCTGACCTCGTCTTTTATTGGAATGGAGATCTGGTCATTGTCCGAATTTCCGTTGGAGTGCACCTGCGGCCTGCGGCTGATCATTCTGCTGATTCCGCTTTCGTCCTCATCACGGAAATAGTTCAGGTCAGCAGGTCTGTTAAAACTTCTTTTTCCGTTTGAGAAGCCGCGTCTGCCCTCTCCGAAAGAACGTCTCGGTCTATCCGAGTTTTCCCCGAAGGAGCGTCTCGGTCTGTCTGAGTTCTCCCCAAAGGAACGCCTTGGCCTGTCATTGTCGCCGAATGATCTTCTCGGCCTGTCCGAATGTTCTCCGTATGGCCTTTCCGGTCTGTCCCCGAAAGAACGTCTCGGTCTATCCGAGTTTTCTCCGAAGGAGCGTCTCGGTCTGTCTGAGTTCTCTCCAAAGGAACGCCTTGGCCTGTCATTGTCGCCGAATGATCTTCTCGGCCTGTCCGAATGTTCTCCGTATGGCCTTTCCGGTCTGTCCCCGAAAGAACGTCTCGGTCTATCCGAGTTTTCTCCGAAGGAGCGTCTCGGTCTGTCTGAGTTCTCTCCAAAGGAACGCCTTGGCCTGTCATTGTCGCCGAATGATCTTCTCGGTCTGTCTGAGCCTTCCCCGAATGACCTTCTGTCACCTGAAAAGCTCCTTCTTTCTCCTGACGGTTTTCTGTCGAAATCCCTTCTGCCGTAATCCCTACGGTCTTCTGTCCTGCGGCCGAAGCCGCCTTTTCTGTTGTCTTCCATTGTATTCTGCCTTCTCGGCATTTTTAAAAATAAATAATAAGATGTGCCGGCAAAACCGGCTGTAAAATCATTTGTTCAGTTTGAAAATATAGGTAATTGTACCTTCCTGCATTGCCGGAGCATCGGCTTTCATGTTGAACTGTGCCTTCATCGCTGCAGCCCTCGCTTCGTTCCACAGACTCTTGTCGGTCACTGTCGTTCCCTGTGCTCCTGCCACCGCTTTCTGCACCGTCCCGTACTGGTCCACCCAGATCTGTACAACTACGGTTCCCTCTGCCTGTACGCTGTATGCCGGCTTCGGAAGCGAGCCTATTGCCGTTCTTCCGACAAGCCTTGCGTTAGGCTCTCCGGCGGTCGCCCCGTTTTTGATGTTGCCGGCTGCGTGACCGGCTTTCAACTGGTCTGAAGGCTCCCTTGCCGTCTGGGGAGCGAGAGTGTCTTTGTCTGTCTTGTTGTCGGCCGCAGTGAAAAGCGCCCTGCGGTCTATCGGCTTCTCTCTCTCCGGTTCATGCACGTCAACGTCACCGAATTCGTCAACCGTGGCTTCCGGTGCTTCATTGCTTTTGCTTCCCTCCAGCTGTGCCTCGGAACTCTGCACAAGCTTTATCTCCTTTGCCGGATCCGGCCTTTCGGCCTGCGGTCTCGACCCGTTCCAGCTCTGCTTAGGCTTGCTTATCTCCGGCTCGTCGAACTCTATGAGTATAGGCGTCTTTTCCGGAGGCGGCGGGTCAAGATATGTGAATCCTGTCGAAAAAAAGCATACAAGGAGGCAGATATGAATAAACACAGTAAGGACTGCACCGGCAGCCCTTGACATTTTCCCCTGTCTTTCCTGTTCCTGCTTGTATCCTGTTGCCATTTCAGTCCTATTCCGGCGATGTTGCCATTATTACTTTGTAATGGTTGCGTTTGGCTATGTTCATTACCTGAACGACTTCGCGCACTGGCACTGTCTCGTCAGCATAAATGGAGAAAGTCGGGTCCTCCTCCTGCTGGAGCAGGCCGATGAGCGCATCTTCCACCTCTCCGAAATCTATCGGTGTCTTGTTGCCGTTGATGTGGTATGTAAATGTGTCCGTATCTTTCCAGTGCTTGATCGACACGCTTACTGTCGCCTTTGCCGAGACTTGTCCCGTGCTTTTCGGGAGCAGGAGCTTCAATGCGTTCGGATTGATAAGCGTGGAGGTCACGAGGAAGAATATAAGCAGCAGGAAAACTATGTCTGTCATTGACGACATAGAAAATCCAGAGTCAACTTTTGTTGTCCTTTTGATTGCCATTTCCTTCTGTATTTTTATTCGCCGGCCGGCTCGTGCAGCATATCTATGAACTCGATTGTTGTGTTCTCCATCTTGAACACGAGGTTGGAAATCTGCGATGTCAGATAGTTATAGCCGAAATATGCTATGATGCCGACGAAAAGACCGCCGACCGTAGTCACCATCGCCTCGTAGATGCCTCCGGAGAGAAGTGTGATGTCGATGTTGTTGCCGGCAGTGGACATCCTGAAAAATGCCTCGATCATACCTGTCACAGTTCCGAGGAAACCGATCATAGGCGCTCCTCCTGCAATCGTCGCAAGCATCGGCAGGCCTTTTTCGAGCCTTGCCACTTCCACGTTGCCCATATTTTCCACGGCAGCCTGTATGTCCTGCAGCGGCCTTCCTATCCTTTCAATGCCTTTTTCAACGAGCCTTGCCACAGGGGAGTCATATCTCTGGCAGAGGTCGACAGCCGACTTTATCTTGCCCTCGTGAATCATGTCCCTGATATCTTTCATGAAGTTCTTGTCAATCTGTCCGGCCTTGTGGATGAGCCACCATTTGCTGCCGAATATATATATGGCAACAATCGAAAGCAGCAGAAGTACAATCATAAGCCAGCCTCCTGCTATGGCCATGTCTATGAGATTCAGGGTCTTTTCCTGTACCGGAGCCGCTATCGGACCGGCAGAGACTGCGGTGTCGGCAGCCGTCTGTAAAAGATTAAAAAGCATAATTATCTGTTCTTTTTGTTTCGCGTTTAAAAATCATGCAAAATTATGCAAAAAAACGTGAAACCTAAAATTTATTTTTCCCATCCTGCAGGCTTTCGTCCGCTTTTTCAGCATATTCGGCTCCGCTGAAAAACAGGGCCTTTCCCGGTACAGACTCGCCTGCAGCCGATCTGTTTCCTCCTTTTATAAGTTCCCCGATCCATTCCGGTTCTTTCCGTCCGCGCCCTATGTCAATCAGAGTGCCGACTATTGCCCTGACCATGTTGCGAAGAAACCTGTCCGCCTTTATTGTAAATACCATATAGTCTCCCTCGCCGCACGGATAGCCCATAATCTGGACATGTGCAGGACTGTATGTCTTCCATTCCGCTTCCGTGACCGTGCATACCGAGGTCTTGTTGCTGCCGCCGGTTTTCTCGAAACAGCTGAAATCATGTCTGCCGATAAGAAAGTCCGCCCCGCGGTTCATCCGTTTCATGTCCACGGGATACCTCAGCCTGTATGAGAATTTTTCGCAGAACGGGTCTTTCCGCAGATGTACAAAATAGTGGTATTCTCTGGAAACTGCGCCGAATCTGGCGTGGAAGCCCGGATCCGCTTCCGAAATTTCATGTATTACGACTTCTTTGGGCAGGATGGCATTTAATTTGTAGCAAATCTGCGCCGGATTTTGCGCGGCTTCGTCCGGAATGTCGGCGTGTGCCACATAGTTTATGGCGTTGACTCCTGTGTCTGTGCGTCCGGCTCCTGTTACATCGGCAACTGTACCGGAAAACAAAGCGAATGCTTTTTCAAGTGCTCCTTGTACTGTATCGGCATTGTTCTGTATCTGCCAGCCGCAGAATGCGCTTCCGTCGTAAGACAATGTTATTTTGTACCGCATATTTAAAAATGAATGAGTAACTTTGTATTTTAAACTGCAAAAATATCAAAAAACATATTTATGGAGAGCATAAACATCAAAGAATTGAATGACCGCATCCAGAGGGAAAGCTCGTTCGTAGATATCCTCACGATGGAGATGAACAAAGTGATCGTAGGCCAGAAACATCTCGTGGAGAATCTGCTTATAGGGCTTCTTGCAAACGGCCATATTTTGCTTGAAGGTGTGCCGGGATTGGCCAAGACATTGGCAATCAACACTCTGTCTTCTGCTGTCGATGCGAAATTCAGCCGCATCCAGTTTACTCCTGACCTGCTTCCTGCAGATGTCCTCGGAACCATGATCTATTCCCAGAAAAACGAGTCATTCCAGATCAGGAAAGGCCCTGTGTTCGCCAACTTCGTGCTTGCCGACGAAATCAACCGTTCTCCAGCCAAGGTACAGTCGGCCCTGCTGGAGGCGATGCAGGAGCGTCAGGTAACAATCGGAGAGGAGACCTTCCGCCTTCCGGAGCCGTTCCTTGTAATGGCCACACAGAACCCGATAGAGCAGGAGGGTACATATCCTCTGCCTGAGGCTCAGCTCGACCGTTTCATGCTTAAGGTTGTCGTGACTTATCCAAAGAAAGAGGAAGAGAGGATGATTATACGCATGAACAATTCCGGAGAATTTCCAAAGGCGAATCCTGTCCTTAGACCGGAGGACATTGTGCGTGCGCGGGAAGTCGTGAAAGAAGTCTATATGGATGAGAAGATAGAGAGATATATCGTGGACCTCGTATATGCGACCAGAACTCCTCAGGACTACGGTCTGGGCAATCTGGCCGGTCTCATAGCATACGGAGCGTCTCCGCGTGCGAGCATTTCGCTAGCCATGGCTTCCAAGGCATACGCTTTCATAAAGAGGAGGGGCTATGTGATTCCTGAGGATGTAAGGGCTGTGTGCCATGAGGTTATGCGCCACAGGATAGGCCTTACGTATGAGGCAGAGGCGGAGAATATGACCTCTGACCAGATTATTTCAGAGATTATAAATGCAGTTGAGGTTCCGTAGGAACTTCCGTAATTGATTTATGAACAACAGTCAGTCTGCCAATGACCTGTTGAAGAAGGTCAGGAAAATAGAAATCAAGACCAAGGCTCTGTCGCATCAGATATTTGCGGGGGAATATCACTCTGCATTCAAGGGCAGGGGAATGGCTTTCAGCGAGGTGCGTGAATATCAGTACGGCGACGATGTGCGCAATATGGACTGGAACGTGACGGCCCGTCTGCGTGCACCATATGTCAAGGTCTTTGAGGAAGAGAGAGAGCTAACGGTTGTACTGCTGGTGGATGTGAGCCGTTCCGGTCTGTTCGGAACAACGGGCGGGACAAAGAAAGACACGATAGCGGAGATTGCCGCTGTCCTGTCTTTTTCCGCATCAATCAACAATGACAAGGTGGGCGCCCTGTTTTTCAGTGACAGGGTGGAGAAGTTCATTCCTCCTAAAAAAGGAAGGTCGCACCTCCTGCATATAATAAGGGAGATTATCGAATTCAGTCCCGAATCGGACGGTACGGATATTTCAGCGGCTTTGCGCTATCTTACCAATGCCATAAAGAAAAAATGCACAGCTTTCCTGCTTTCGGACATGATCGATGCGGAGCGTGACGGCAGTCCGCGCTATGAGGAAGCCCTGAAAGTGGCTGTCAACAGGCATGACCTGTCTGTCATCCGGATTTATGACCCGAGGGAGAGAACTCTGCCTGACATCGGCCTGGTGAATATAAAAGATTCCGAGACAGGTTCTACGGCATGGGTGGACACTTCCGGCAGGAAAGTCCGGGAATCTTATGAGGAATGGTTCAGAAACTTCGGAAGGGCTTCTGACCGTCTATTCTTGAAATATAATGTGGACAAGGTTGACATTTCCGTAAATGACGATTACGTCAGAGGACTGATGACATTGTTTAAAAACAGATGATCGTATGCGTAAAGCGGCTATATATATCATTGCATTTTTGTCGCCCTTTGTATGTCGGGCGCAGGGGACTGCCGTGTGGGCTGCCGGTGACTCGCTTGCTGTTGCTGACGGGCCGGATGCCATTGCCGGAGGACGCCTGATGGCAGCCAAAGGGGCTTTCCTTGTCCGGCACCAGGAGCGTGATTCGGTGCTGATTGCCGACCAGCTCAGCTACGGCTTTGAACTGTCAGGTGTCAGAGAGGGGACGCTTCTGGAACTTCCGGAATGGGAAAACCGCAAGGACGGTGCCGGGCTTATGGCTTTGTCGCCGTGGCTTATAGATACACTGAAGGTCACTAAGGCGAAAAAAGACCGTCCGGGACGTATGGACATAAGGGGGCACATCGTCATAACCTCTTTTGACGAGGGTACTTTCGCATTGCCTCCCATTGTGCTCAGGCGGACGGAGCCGGACGGAACTGTCGACACCCTCGTGTTTGAGCAGCTCGGGCTTGAGGTAAAGACAATGCCTGTCGATACCGCTTCATTCCGCCCTCATGACATAAAGGAGCCTGTGCGCTATCCTGTCACTGTTGCGGAGGTGCTTCCGTGGGTATTGGGAGGCCAGGCGGCCGCGATGCTTATAATACTGGCCGTATGCCTTGTGCTTCTGTACAGGAAACGCAATTCACCGGAGCTTCTCTATAAGGAACCGGCGCATATCGCGGCTTTGCGCAGGCTTGACACTTTCCGTGGCAACAAAATGTGGACGCCTGAAAAGCAGAAGGCCTTTTATTCCGGCATCACCGATACTTTGAGGGAATATATTGCCGCACGGTATGGAATCGGGGCAATGGAGATGACCACTGCTGAAATTTTCACTTCCCTGAAGGATGATGAGGCTCCCGCTGAACTTCTCGTAGAGGTAAAGGATTTGTTTGAACTCGCCGATTTCGTGAAGTTTGCAAAGCATATTGCTTCGGACGGGGAGAACGCTTCCGCTCTGCCTGTCGCTGTGAGGTTTGTGACCCAGACTTATCAGAAAGAAATCGAGACGTCGGAGTCAGGTGATAATTCTGAAAAATAGGAGGTTAGAATGTTTTTTGAATATCCTGAACTATTGTGGCTTCTTGCAGTGCCTGCACTGCTGGTGATACACTGCATATATCTTGAAAAGGCCGGAAAGCATCCTCATCTGAGGGTCTCGACTTCGGTTCCGTGGACAGCCTCCGGAAGTTTCGGCCTGATGCGTCTGCTGAGGCATATCCCTTTTGCACTCAGGATTTTCGCTCTTTCCATGTGTGTTGTCGCCCTGGCGCGTCCGAGGTCTTCCGAGGAGATTTCCACTGTCGACACCGAGGGGATAGACATAATGCTGGCAATGGACGTGTCCACCAGTATGCTTGCGAGAGACCTGACTCCGGACAGGATAAGCGCATCCAAGGACATTGCCATAGAATTCATATCAGCCCGTCCGTCCGACAGGATGGGAATCGTCGTTTTTGCCGGAGAGAGCTTTACGCAGTGCCCCCTCACTACCGACAGGGCTACGCTCATCAATCTGATGAAAGAAGTTTCAACCGATATAATAGAGGACGGTACGGCAATCGGAAACGGTCTTGCTACGGCAGTGGCGAGAATGAAGGACTCGGATGCTCCGAGCCGTGTCGTGATTCTTCTTACTGACGGCGTGAACAACAGCGGAGAGGTTTCTCCGCAGATGGCCGCCGAAATTGCAAAGACTTACGGCGTCCGCGTATATACAATCGGTGTCGGGAAGGAGGGCCTGGCCCCTTATCCTGTCATGACCCCGTGGGGAGTGCAGGTGCAGAACATGAAGGTCGAGATTGACGAGAAACTGCTGTCGGAAATCGCGAAGTCAACCGGAGGCCGCTATTTCAGGGCGACGGACAACACCAAGCTCTCGGAGATATACAGTGAAATAAACAAGCTGGAGAAGGCACGTACAACCGTGGACAGTTTTCCCGTGTATAAAGAACTGTTCGGGAAATATCTGCTCTGGGCTTTGGCCGCCCTCTTGCTTGAATTGATTCTCAATTGGTTTGTAATAAGGAGGCTGCCATGATATTCGCACATCCAAATTATTTCTTTCTTCTGTTGCTGATACCTGTGTTTTTTATAGTGCAGGCGATTGTGTTCAAACTGCGTGCAAAGAGGATACGCAGATTCGGCGACGAGGAACTTGTCAGGAATCTGATGCCGTCATATTCAAAGGCTAAGGTCTGGGTAAGGCTTTCTTTTTTTTCCGTTGCTTTCTTTTTTACGGTTATAGCAGCATCGAGGCCTCAGATGGGGGCTGTCCTGAAAGAGCAGAAGACAAAGGGCGCTGAAGTTATGATTGTGCTTGACGTGTCCAATTCCATGCTTGCGCAGGATTATTCTCCGAACAGGCTCGAACGTGCCAAACTTGCTATTTCGAGGGTAGTGGACAAATTGCGTGACGACAGGCTCGGACTAATCGTTTTTGCCGGAAGCTCATTCGTGCAGCTTCCTGTCACTGCAGACTATGTGTCAGCCAAGATGTTCCTCAATACAATATCTACAGAATCCGTCCCTGTGCAGGGAACGGCAATCGGAGATGCCATACATACCGCAATGAAGAGTTTCAGCAGCCAGAGTGACAAGAGCCGTGCGATTGTCATAATAACCGACGGAGAAAACCATGAGGACGATCCTGTTGAGGCTGCACGTCAGGCTGCTGGACTGGGAATACGCGTCTTTGTCATCGGTGTAGGTTCGCCGGAGGGAAAGATGATACCTGTCGGCGGAGACTATCTGCGTGACCGCAACGGGGAGATTGTGGTCACGAGACTGGACGAAAAGGTGCTCCGCGACATTGCGGAAGCCGGAAACGGGCTGTATGTCAGGGCCGGAAACAGTGAGTTCGGCCTGAATCCTGTAATATCCGAGATACAGAAAATGGATGATGAACTTTACAATTCCGTCGTATTTGAGGAATATGACGAACTGTATATGTATTTTCTTGCCGCCGCAGTTTTCTTCTTTGTGCTGGAGATGCTCGTGGGGGACAGGAAATCAGGAATCAAATTATTCAGAAACTGACGAATATGAAATTTAAATATTGGGCTGCATCCATGCTTGTGATGCTCGTGTCTGCCGCATCGGCTTATGCGCAGATTGACAGGAAAGAGGTGAGAAGCGGCAACCGTGATTTCAGAAAAGGAGAGTGGAAGGAAGCCGAGATCGACTATATGAAGGCTCTTGTTAAAGATTCCATGTCTTTTGCTGCCAATTATAATCTTGCCGCGGCCAGGTATCGCCAGGAGGAATTTGCACAGGCAAAGGAGGCGCTTGAGAAGATTGCGCCGGCTGCGGAGAACTCGCCTCATGCTGCCGACTATTATTATAATCTCGGCGATGTTGCCATTGCCATGAAAGACTGGCAGGGCGCAGTGAATGCTTTCGCACATTCTCTTCTGATAAATCCCGGAGATCTTGATGCAAAGGAAAATTTCATCTATGCAAGGAAAATGCTTCAAAATCAGCAGGACCGGCAGAATGACAATAACGATCAGAACGACCAAAACGATCAGAATGACAACAAGGACAGCGGTCAGGATGAAAACGACAAGAATGATCAGAACAATGGAGATGACAGCAAGGACAAAGAAAATGATGACCGGGACCGAAACGGAGATGACAATAAGGACGACAATGGCAATGACAGCCGTGACAATGCGCAGGCTCAGCTGACACCGCAGGCTGCACAGCAGATGCTTCAGGCAATTCAGGCGAAGGAAAAGGAAACACAGGATAAGGTCCAGAAGGCAAAGGCTGTAGCCGCAAAGTCCAGACAGAAGGAGAAGAACTGGTAATAGTGGAATGCAGATGAAAAGATTGTTTTTTATATTTGTAATGGTATGTGCCGGCATCGCCGCCGGTGCCCAGAACGGAATCAAGGTGCAGGCACACAAGGTCGTGTCCGCAGACGAACAGTTCAATGTCACATTCATCATTGAGGGAGGCGACCGCCCGTCGGATTTCAGCTGGAGTCCCGGCGATGATTTTTATCTCGTATGGGGACCGCAGTCCGGCCACTCTTCAAGCGTACAGATTATAAACGGAAAGACAACAAGGTCATCCCAGACGACTTATTCGTATGTGCTGAAACCTGTGCGGTCCGGCAAATTCACTCTGCCGCCTGCAAGAGCCAAGGTCAAAGGCAGCGATATTGTGTCGTCTCCTTTTGAAATAGAGGTACTTGCGTCAGGCACCGCTCAGAACGGAAACGGCGGTAGCGGCGGCAATGCGGCCGATAACAATGCGTCCCTGCCGCAGAACAGGCAGAACGGAATCATTTCAGATGACAGCATAATACTGTCCGTAAGCATAGACAGGAATGATGTAGTGGTGGGAGAGCCTGTGATCGCGACAATAAAGCTGCTGTACAGCGGCGTGAATGTCACAGGTCTGGAGAATCCGTCGTATCCGTCTTTCAACGGTTTCTGGAGTCAGGCTATCGAAACTCCCAAAAGCATCGAATTTGTCCGCGAGACATATAACGGACAACTTTACAATGCAGCTTTGCTCGGCAAATATGTGCTTATTCCGCAGCAGAGCGGCAGAATTGTCATAGACCCTGCTGAAATCGTGTGCCTTGTGAGCATCAGGGTTTCGTCAGGAGGCACGAGCATCTTTGACGGATTTTTCGATGATTACAGGACGGTACGCAAAAAAGCAGTCTCAAAGCCGCTGACAGTCAATGTCTCTCCTCTCCCCGCAGGAGCTCCGGCCTCTTTTGCCGGAGGAGTCGGTGTTTACTCTATATCTGCGGTCATGAGCAAGGATTCGCTGAAGGCACATGAGGCGGCTTCTCTTGTGATTACTGTCTCAGGAAAAGGCAATGTGGCTCTGCTGGAGACTCCGAAGGTGAATTTCCCTCCCGATATGGAGGTATATGACACCAAAGTAACAGGAAATACCACAGCAACAGGATTGTCGGGCAGCAAGAAATATGAGTATCCTTTCATTCCGAGAAGCCACGGGGATTTTGTAATAGAGCCTGTCAAATATACCTATTATGATGTCAATGCAAAAAAATATGTCACCCTTGAGACTGAGCCGATAGCCTTGAAAGTGGCACGCGGCAATGAGACTGAGGCCGAGGCTGCGGTTATGTCTCCTGTAAACCGCAAGGATGTCAAGAACCTTGACAGTGACATACGTTTCATCAGCGTAAAGACGCCGGCGCTCAAGGCCAGAGGATATTTCTTCGTGGGGTCGGTATGGTTCTGGTCGGCTGTTGCGGCCGTGCTTCTGCTCGGTGCCGCTGTCTATGGGCTTATGCGCAGGATTTCCATCAGACGCGCGGATGTCGCGGGCACAAAGAACAGGAAGGCCACGAAAATGGCTCTCAAACGTTTGCGTCAGGCTGATGCTTATCTCAGGAGTAATCTTTATTCCGCCTTTTACGAGGAACTGCACAAGGCTCTTCTCGGATTCATATCCGACAAACTGGCAATTTCCGCCGCAGACCTTTCACATGAGAGGATAGCCGAGACTTTGGCAGGACACGGAGTGCCGCAGGAAAATATCGCGGCATTCTCAGGACTTCTCGATGCCTGCGAGTTCGCACGCTATGCTCCGGATACAGGGCACGATGCAATGGAAGCCCATTATAAGGCGGCTGCAGATGTCATATCCACAATAGATTCAAATATGAAATCAAGGAAAAATATTTCCGGCAGGGCGATGGCAGTGATGCTTGTCATGCTTGCTTTGCCTGCCGCGCTCAATGCCCGGAACGGAAAGCTGGCCGATTCGCTTTGGAATGCCGCCAACAGTGCCTATTCAGACGGACGGTGGGCAGATGCCGTTGACGGCTATATTGCAATAGGGGAATTGGGCCTGGAGTCCGCAGCCCTGTATTGCAATGCCGGCAATGCCTTTTTCAAGGACGGTAATGTCCCTATGGCCATTGTCTATTATGAAAGGGCGCTAAGGCTCGATCCGTCTTATTCCGATGCGAGAACCAACCTGGAACTTGTAAACAGCCGCATTTATGACAGGATAGATCCTGTTCCGGAGTTTTTCCTGAGTACCTGGATGAAACGCGTCTGCTATATCATGGATTCTGATTCATGGGCGGTCGCTTTTATTGTTTTTCTTGTCCTTGCCGTGGCGATGATTCTCCTTTTTCTGCTTTCGCGTTCTGCGGCCGGAAAGAGGACCGGATTTTTTGCCGGTATTGCAATGATTCTGCTGGCTGCTTGCACAATAAGTTTTTCTGTATGGCAGAAAAAATGCAGCATGAGAGATGATATGGCCATTGTTACAAGACCTGTAGTGCCTGTCAAAAGTTCTCCTTCCGCCGAGGCCTCGAAAGACCTGTTCATCCTGCATGAGGGCACAAAGGTCACTGTATTGGATGTTGTAGGGACATGGAGCAATATCTCGCTTGCAGACGGCCGTCAGGGCTGGCTTCCTTCTGCAAGCCTTGAACTTATTTGACGACAAACCGTATAATTATTATAAACATGAAACTGATATTGACAGCAATGCTGTGTATGGCAGCAGCTGCTCCTTTGGCTGCAGCAGAGAAAAATGCGCTTTCCGACTGGCAGGACCCTGAGGTAATCGAGAGGAACAGAGTCCCTATGACAGCGACTTTTGAAACCGACGGCCCGACCCGGTCTTTGTCAGGAATCTGGAAATTCAACTGGAACAGTACGATTGATTCACGTCCGCTGGATTTCTATAAGGCCGGCTATGATGATGCAGCGTGGGGAACCATGCCTGTGCCCGGTATGTGGGAGCTCAACGGATACGGAGACCCGATTTATGTGAATGTCGGCTATGCGTGGCGCGGACATTACAAGAACAATCCTCCTTATCCTGCAGAGGAGCACAATTATGTGGGACAGTACCGCAGGACATTCGTGCTTGACGGGGACTGGGAAGGCAAGGACATATTTCTTCATATAGGTTCGGCCACTTCAAATGTACGTGTCTGGCTAAACGGCAAAGAAGTCGGATACAGTGAGGACAGCAAGCTTGAGGCTTGCTTTGACATAACCGGATATGTGCATACAGGCGAGAATCTTATCGCGCTGGAGATTTTCCGCTGGTGTGACGGAAGCTATCTTGAAGACCAGGATTTCTGGAGGTTTTCCGGTATTGCCCGCGATGTCTTTATCGCAGCGCGTCCCAAGAAAAGAGTCGAGGACATACATATTGTCGCTTCTGCATCCGGAGAGGCTGAGCTTACGGTCGAGGTTACAAAGGGCGTGTCTTCTGTTTCGTACTCTGTAATTGATCCGAACGGCAAGGAAGTGGCATCGGGCAATATGCCGGTAAAGGCTTCCGTGCGCTCCGAAAGGGGACTTCCGGTTGTCGGGGCAAATATACATGTGCCTGCCGTCAGGACATGGTCTGCCGAAACTCCGTGGCTGTACACCCTGAATGTCGTTCCGTGCGCAAAGGAGGGCTGCACCGAGACGGCTTCGCTTGATTTCGGCTTCAGGGATGTATGTATAAGCGGAAGCCAGCTTCTTGTCAACGGCAAGCCGGTTCTTGTCAAGGGTGCCGACCGTCATGAACTGAATGCCTACAAAGGATATGTAGTGAGCGAATCGGATATGATACAGGATATTCTCATAATGAAAAGGCTAAATATAAATGCCGTCAGGACAAGCCATTATCCTAATGATCCGCTATGGTATTCACTCTGTGACAAATATGGGCTTTATGTAGTCGATGAAGCAAATGTCGAGTCGCACGGAATGGCCTACGGAGAAAGCTCGCTTGCCAATGATCCTGCATATACAAAGGCGCAGCTGGCAAGGTTGGGCCGTATGATAAGCAGGGATTTCAATCATCCGTGCATCATTGTCTGGAGTCTCGGAAACGAAGCCGGCTTCGGAATAAATTTAATGAAAGAGTACGAGCTGGCAAAGTCGCTTGACACTTCGCGTCCGGTTCAGTACGAACTGGCTGCCGATACTCCTTATACAGACATACGCTGTCCGATGTACTGGAACTATGACCAGTGTGAGAAGTATGTTGCCTCAAATCCGGAGAAACCTCTGATTCAGTGCGAATATGCCCACGCGATGGGCAATTCAATGGGAGGGCTTGACGATTACTGGGAACTTGTCCGCAAGTATCCGCATTACCAGGGAGGATTCATCTGGGATTTTGTCGACCAGGCACTCAAATGGCCGTCAGATGTGCCGGGAACTGACCATATTTTTGCATACGGAGGAGATTTCAATGACTATGATGCCTCTGACAACTCTTTCTGCTGCAACGGTATAATTGCGGCTGACCGGAGTCTTCACCCTCATGCCTATGAGGTCGCGCATGTGTATCGTTCAATCCTAACGTCTGCTTCCGGTGAGGAGGCGCGTCAGGGAAAGGTCAATGTTTTCAATGAGAATTTCTTTATTGACCTGTCGCGTTATATTCTTCACTGGAATGTTGAGGTTGACGGTGAGTCTGTGCTGTCAGGATGTGCGGCCATGCCCGCTGTCGCCCCTCAGGAGACGGCGGCATTGAAACTCGGTTTCAATGAGGCCGACATTATGGAGGCCGCAGGGCTTGGTGAACTTGCTTCGCATGATGTATATCTCAATGTAAGGTATGTGCTCAGCCGTGCCGACGGTGTGCTTGCCGCAGGTTCTGAGGTTGCATACGATCAGATTTGTCTGAATGAGGCTGCTTTGCCTGCATTTGCGGATATGTCCGGTCTGCCGCAGTATAAGTCAGAGGGGAATGTGCATGATTTTTATGGTGTCATGTCCTTTGACGGTGCCGGAATGTGCAGGCAGACTTCATGGAGCGCCTCATTCGATGCAGCATCCGGTGCGCTTGTAAGTTATGTCCTCGGTGAAAAGGAGATGATAAAATCTCCTCTGGTTCCTTGTTTTGCAAGAGCTGCCGTAGAGAACGATCTCGGTGCCGGACAGGACAAGAGGCTTAAAATGTGGAGAGATGCAGTTCTTGAGGTTGATTCCTTCACTGTAAGCGAGTCCGGAGACAGTTATCACGTAGAGGTGGTTTTCAAGCCGATAAGTGAGGCGGCTGCCGTTTCGGTGGGCTATGACATATATGCAGACGGAACAATTGCCGCAACCGAATCCCTTGGGGATGCAGGAAAACTTGCCGATGCTCCTGTGATGCCTCGTTTCGGCATGGAACTGGCTATGCCGGGTGATTATTCTACATTTGAATTCTTCGGCTTCGGGCCGTTTGAAAACTATGCCGACAGGTGCAGCGCCGCCTTGATGGGGCATTATGTGCAGAGAGTCGAGGATCAGTATCACTATGGCTATGTCCGTCCTCAGGAGTCAGGTACCAAGACTATGATTAAGTGGATGAAGGTTCTGGACGACAACGGTGCAGGCTTTGAAATCACTTCCGATGTGAAATTCTCGGCTTCCGCTCTTCCTTTCAGGTGGAGTGAGATGGATGTCAGGATACTGAATGACAATCAGGCACATTCGCTTGAACTGAAGAAACTTGCATTTGAGAATGAGCGTTCGCGCGGTATGACCTGGGTGAACTTTGACCTTGCCCAGATGGGACTCGGCTGCGTAGATTCATGGGGCGCCTGGCCTCGTGACGAGTATCTCGTAAAGGCTCAGCCATACGATTTCCGTTTTATTCTCCGCCCGGTCAGCAATTAGAAGCTGTTTTGAATTTTCTCAAAAATTCTGTTATAAAGGAATCTTCATATTACTGAAAAATAACGGGGCAGGCTAATTGGCCATGCCCCGTTATTTTTATCTCGTCATACATAGCCGCATTATCCGGTGCTATTCTTAATTTTCAGTTAAGGTTGTGAATGTATCGTTTCGGTATCGGATTACGGCTCTATCCTGTATCGTGTTTCAGAGTTTTTCCACTTCGGATACAGACAGACCGGTGATGTCGGCAATGTCATCAACCGGGATTCCTTTACTTTTCATAGCTGCTGCAATTTCCAGATTGCGCTCGTGACGGCCTTTAGCTTCGCCTTCAGTGAGTCCTTCAGCCTTGCCTTTGGCGTAGTTCTGGGATATCGCGTACTCTTTGTCAAGCTCGTTTATCATGTCTATTTCGAATTTCAGTTTCTGCTCAGGGCTGAAGGCAGCGTATTCGCAGGCTGTCACCATGTCTTTCATGAAAGGCCTCTCGCTGATGACTTCCGGAACTTCTTCCATCGACGGACTGTTGATGAACCAGTAGAACAGGAAGTCCTGTTCGCTCCTGCACTCTTCCAGAGTCTTCGTGAAACGCTCCAACTCTGCAAAGGTAATGGAAATCGTCTGATTTGCAAATTCTTTCGTTCTGCTTTCCATAAATTCGTAGTGTGAGACGATGTGGTCGCTGTCCCACAGTCTCTCGTCCTCATGATTGAGCTTATGGTTCAGGATGCTTACCACATATACCGGCTGCAACTCCCTGTAGTTTCCTCCGCTGGGAAGCTGGATGTGATATACCCCCGAAGCATAGTAGACGACCCGCTTGAAGAAGTCGTCATAGTGTTCGTTCTGGACCTCCACGATGAACTGCGCCCCGTACTCGTCCTTGCATATCAGGTCCAGAACGCCTTTCTTTGACTGGATCGTGTCCTTCTGCTGTTCACGGTCGCAATACTGCACGATATCGCTTACGGTAATCCCATCGGGCAGCAGGAGGTTCAAAAAACCGATGAGGAGATTCTTGTTAGGCTGGTAGGCAAATACAGCCTTGAAGCCCGCATCCGAGACGAGCGAGACAAATTTCTTGTCATATTGAATCATAAGTATAAATTTGATTTGGCAGTCCGTCTTCTCCGCATCCCTGACGCTTGCGGTCAGGACTGACTGCCTGTGTTAAACTTCCCGTTCCCTGTCTTGCCGATTTTTCGGAAACGCACCCTGCAGGCATGGCATGCACTTCTCATGTATTCTCATCAGAAATGGCACTGCCGGACGGACACCATGTTTCCTGAATCCTTCCAATGAACGGCCGGATCAAAGGTATATGATAATTTGATACTTACGATTCATGCTACACCTCCCTGAAAAGCGGTTTTTCTTTTTCTTTAAATCATTTTTCCTTTTTTTAAAATTATTGCGTTTTTCTTTAAATGTTTCCGTGAGCATGGGAGATTTTCTGTATTTCCAAAGCCACTGTGAATGGTCACGGCCGGTTGAGTGATGCGTATAGAACTTTGGGAGCGATTATGTCTCTAAGATGGAGAGTTCTCTGCCGGCTAATAGTGCAGACTAATGTCAAAAAACAAGACTAAAAAGTCAGAATAACTCTCTGAGAATTGAAAATTTGGTGACAAGGGCGAGGTAGTCCACACATAAAAATGAGAAAAAGGGGCTAGACTAATACTTTTTAGTCTGCCCCATGCCTTTTATCTTAAACCACTGTATTAGGGTGCTGTTTGAACTTGCAGGCGGCTACCACTTGTTGAGCGGCATGCCGTTGGTCTTCATTCTTACCTGCTTCTTCACTTTCTGGATGACTTCAAGATAGGCTTCCTTTCCCTCTTCAGTCTTGCCGGCGATGACGTCAAGATGGTCCGAGGCGTTCTTGAGAACAGTGTCTATGAGTCCGACGATTGAGTCCATGTCTTTGGTGATGAAGCCCCTCGATGTGATAGCAGGCGTTCCCACGCGTATTCCTGATGTCTGGAAAGGTGTACGTGAGTCGAAAGGAACCATGTTCTTGTTTACAGTTATGTCTGCTTTCACAAGCTCTTTCTCGGCGACCTTTCCTGTAAGGTCAGGGAATTTTGTCCTGAGGTCAATCAGCAGGAGGTGGTTGTCCGTCCCTCCGGAAACGACCTTGTAGCCTCTTGCAGCAAAGGCATCGGCCATGGCGGAAGCATTTGCTATCACCTGTTTCTGATATTCTTTGAAACTTGGCTGGAGAGCCTCATAGAAAGATACGGCCTTTGCAGCGATGCAGTGTTCGAGAGGGCCGCCCTGCACGCCGGGGAATACGCTTGAATTCAGTATCTGCGACATTTTCTTCACGGCTCCCTTAGGGGTGACAAGGCCCCACGGATTGTCGAAGTCCTTTCCCATGAGGATGATTCCGCCTCTCGGGCCTCTGAGCGTCTTGTGGGTGGTGGAGGTCACTATGTGGGCATATTTGACAGGATTGCTGAGCAGTCCTGCTGCGATGAGTCCGGCAGTATGGGCCATGTCCACCATGAGGATTGCACCTGTCTTGTCGGCAATCTCACGCATCCTTGCATAGTCCCATTCCCTTGAATATGCCGATGCGCCTCCTATTATGAGCTTGGGCTTGAATTCGAGTGCCCTCTGCTCCATCTGGTCGTAGTCGATCATTCCTGTTTTTTCGCACAGACCGTATGAAACGGCATTGTACAGTATTCCGGACATATTCACCGGAGAACCGTGGGTCAGGTGGCCTCCGTGCGCGAGGTCAAGTCCCATGAATGTATCTCCGGGTTTGAGACAGGCCATCAGCACGGCCATGTTTGCCTGTGCGCCGGAGTGTGGCTGCACGTTTGCATATTCGGCCTCGAAAAGTTCGCACAGTCTGTCTATTGCCAGCTGTTCGATCTGGTCCACCACTTCGCATCCTCCGTAGTATCTTGCACCCGGATACCCCTCTGCATACTTGTTCGTGCAGATTGAGCCGAGGGCTGCCAGTACCTGGTTGCTTACATAGTTTTCAGATGCGATAAGTTCGATTCCAGCCGTCTGTCTGTCTTCTTCTTTTTTGATGAGATTGAAAATTTGAAGATCTTGTTTCATAGGATTGTTTTTAACACGACTGCAAAAGTACGCATTTTTTGTTTTTTATTACCTTTGTGTTGATAACTTTTTTGATTATATCCGGTATATGGTATCTAAAACATTGCATAACAGAAAACTGCTGAACATAGAACTCGGCAGAGTGTCTGCCGGTGAGTATAAGAAACTGCCTGAATCAGGCATAGTTGTCGTGCTTGACAATATAAGGAGCGCCCACAATGTCGGTTCTGCGTTCCGGACTGCCGACTCATTCAAGGCTGACAAGGTGTGGCTGTGCGGAATATGTGCGGTGCCGCCCTCTGCCGAAATCCACAAATCCGCTCTCGGGGCGGAGGACAGCGTGGCCTGGGAGCATGCCGGTGACACGATGCAGGCAGTGGAGGCCCTCAAAGCCGGCGGCTATACGATAGTCAGTGCCGAACAGACAGTAAACTCTGTCATGCTGGACAGTTTTGTTCCTGAAAAGGGGATGAAATATGCAATCGTATTCGGCAACGAGGTGTCCGGAGTAGACCAGCGTGTTGTGGATGCCTCGGATTTTTCTCTTGAAATCCCGCAGTTCGGTACCAAGCACTCGCTGAACGTCTCCGTCAGCATAGGTGTGATTCTCTGGCACTTCCGCCTCAATGCCCTCCGCTGATATGCTCTGCCGTTGAATTCTGAAATTCTGTCATCCCCAAAAAAGATTCTGTTACAGCCGGTCTAAAAAATTGCTGCCGTTTCCCGAATGTGCGGCTGCATGAAAGGATAACCGGATTTCAGTTGATTGTGAAGCTGATGCTTAGGGAATTGCCGGCGTTGTCCACTGTCGTGCAGGTGTGCCTGCCCGGCGACGGGTGCAGACGGAACTGATGGATGAACCTCGTGGAGCCGATATAACTGTCATCGAGATGCCAGAACACTGTAGCGTCAGGATCCGAATGTGCGAGATGGAAGACTGCGTTGCCTTCGCTTCCGTCAAGTTGTCTCGGCAACATTATCGAACTTCCTTTTTCTGGATAGATGAACTGCATAGGTCCGTCCGGGGCAAGGGCTGGATATTTTGCAGTTTCCTGACGGTATTCCGGATGATGCTCCCTGTAGAACCATTCCATTGCAGGAGGGAGGACGAAGGCTCCTGAAGGTATGTGATACGGGCAAGGGCCACTGCGCAGGGCCGCCTTGGGAAGCATCAGAGTGTCGCATTCATCGCAATGCTGTCCTTTCAGATGTCCGGACTTCCTGCAGACCTCCGCTTCCGTATATTCTCCGTACCCGGGCATCCCGAACCAGCCTGAAGACGGCAGCAGATTGAATATGTCAAACATTACGGGTCCGGCTGTGCGTGCTCCGGTAAGTCCCGGGCTTCCCTGTCCCTGTGCATTCCCGACCCACACACCGGCAGCATAGTCAGGCGTAACCCCGACAGCCCAGCCGTCGCGGAAACCGAAACTTGTACCGGTCTTCCACGCTACCCTGCGTACTGATGAAATCATCCTCCAGTCCATTTCATCCGGCCTGTTCACTTCTTTCAGCGCCTCGAATGTACAGAATACGGCCATACGGTCATTCAGCGGAAAGTCTCTGCAGTTCTTTTCCGCACTTCCTGTGAGGACAGCCGCCATCTCTGCATATATGGATGTTATTTCATAGAGAGTGCCTTCCGCGCCCCCGAGAATAAGGGAAAGGCCGTAGTCTGACGCTGGCCGTGTCAGTGTAGTCATGCCTGCTGCTTTGAGCAGACTCATGAATTTGGCCGGCCCGTATCTGCGCAGGGAATGTACTGCCGGCACATTCAGAGACCTTGCGAGGGCCTCGTCGGCAGGTACGGCACCGTAGAACTTCCTGTCGAAGTTCTGTGGAGAGAAGCCGTTGATATTGACCGGAATGTCCGGCAGCAGAGTCCGGGGGAGAATCTCGCCTTCCTGCAGCAGGGCACAGTAAAGGAAAGGCTTCAGTATGCTTCCCGTGCTTCTCGGAGCACGGGCGGCATCTACATTGCAGCCGGGACGTCCGCTTCCGTAGCCGGCATTTCCGCAATATGCCACAGGCTCGCCTGTGTGTATGTCCATAACCACGGCGGCAATGTCGTTGATTCCTGCCCGGGAAAATTCTTCATGCCATCGTGCAACTGTCTGTTCGGCACGCTTCTGCAGGCCTATGTCTATGGATGTGCGTGTCACCCGGCCTTTGTCGTGCCTGCAATGCCATTCTGTCAGATGAGGCGCATACTGTGGCAAAGGGAGAGGGGAGGATGGCAGAGGCTCGTCATAAGCAAGGACGAGAGTGAGGCTGTCCATAAGCCCTTTTTTGTACAGTCTTTCGAGAAGCCTGTCACGCTTGTCTTTCAGAGCATCCCTGTTTCTTCCCGGATGAATCGTTGCCGGGGCGTTCGGGAGGACTGCAAGCGTTGCCGCTTCGGCCCATGAAAGCTCATGGGCCGGCCTTCCGAAATATCTCCAGGCCGCAGCCTCCAGTCCCACGACATTCCCTCCGAACGGCGCGTATGAGGCATACATGGCAAGAATCTCCTCTTTGCTGCACCTGATTTCAAGCCTGGTGGCAAGCACTGCTTCTATGAATTTCTGCCAGAGTGTGCGCTTCTCCCTGCCTCTCGAAAGCCTTATGGTCTGCATCGTTATTGTGCTGCCTCCGCTTACGACACGGTGCGACTTTATGTTTTGCCACGCAGCCCTGGCCACTGCACCGGGGTTTACCCCTGGATGCCGGAGGAAAGTCCTGTCCTCGAAAAGTATCACCGCCTCCGCAAAACGCTCCGGTACGCTGTCCGACGGAGGAAACCTCCACTGCCCGTCATCCGCTATTCTGGCTCCGAGCAGCTCACCGTTGCGGTCCGTTACCACAGTGGAGCATGGAATGCCGACGAACAGATCCTTCGGAAGCGAAAACCAGTAAATTGTCATCAGGACAGCCAGGGTGAAGACCGCAGCGCTCCCCGCCTTTTGCTTCCTTATGAATTCTGTGATTTTACTTGCCATTGACCGTCGTCTTTCCGGATGCCGTCCGTGCGAATACCGAAGGCTCATACATTGCCTCGCACCTTACGGAAGGTATCGTGAACTCTCCGCAATAGCCTGCACGGAACCTGAGCACGAACCGTTTGCAGGCGCCTTTTTCAAGGCCGAAATAATAGATCACCTTATCGTCCCTTATGTCCATATAAGTGTACTCCGCTTCTCCGGACTCTGTACCTGCAAGCCTGCCGTTGAATATCTCCCAGCCTGACGATGCTGTGACAGTAAGGGCCAGATCGGTATAATCCATTGTGCCTGTCGTATTTGATACTGTCACTGTCGCGTATATGTCAGTTCCCTGTCTGATTTGTCCCGGATTCAGATCCTTTCCCTCTGCATCGGCATATCTTACTTTGAGTCCGAGTCCTGACGCCGCTTCCGCGGCGGTTCCTGCCTCCGGCTGCCTCCTTGCCGTGACTGTCGCATATACAGCACCTTTGGAATTGTTGGCAAGCGATACCTTTCCGGAAGAATGTCCGAGAGACCGGACATACACTGACTTCGTACTTTTCATATCCTTGTCGTCTATTGCTACATCCATGACATCCGTATTCGCTTTCTCCGCAAGCCGCGACATCGCAATGGAAAGGAAAGCCGTATTCTGGGTCGTATAGTACTCCGTTCCGGAAAATTCTGTGGCAAGAGCGCAGGCCAGCTCCATCGCTCCTGCCATGTCATCGATAAGTACAAGAGTCTCAAGGAACATAGCCCTGTCCCTGAGGGCCGAGCCGTAGGTCACATTTGAACTGCCGTATTCAGAGACATCGGTCTTCAGACCTTTTACAAGGTCTTTGGCAATGGCCTTTTTTCCTGATGCGGCGTATGCCGCAGCAAGCCTCCATGCCGCCTTGCCGGAAAGTTCCGGTGATGATTTCAACCTGTTCATCGCTCCTGAATCCGGGTCCGAGGCAATTGCAAGGGTATAGAGCCGGTAAGCCTGCACAAGAGCCTGAATGTCATCGGCATCGCTCTCTCTGAAATTTCTGGCGCAGCGTTTCTGGAAATTCTTCCATGACCTGAGGACTCCGGCATTGACCTCATATCCTTTCGCCGCAGCCTCCGTCAGGAACTGCCCTGCCATGGAGCTTACCCATTCGTCCGCATTCGTCTGTCCGGGCCAGTAGACGAAACCTCCGTCCGGAAGCTGGCGTGAACAAATCTGCTTTATTATCTGCGGAATGGCCTCCTGTGCCGTCTTTCTGTCCTTGTCCTGCACAAGCCCCGCGAGACAAAGCATAGTCAGTCCTTTGGAGGACAGCTGCTCCGTGCAATAGTGTGAATAGTCCGCTACAAAATTGAAGCAGCCGCTGAAATCGATGGAAGGGAAGCCCGCTATTTCGAGCGAAGCCCATTCGCCTTTCTCCGGATCGAATGTGCCGTATTCCATCTCAGTCTTTTCCCCCGGACAGACAGTTTCCCGGAACACCGAGGTTGCCGCCGGCTCAGGATTCCTGACCTTTATATTTATTGTCTCTGTAGCAGAGTGGCCGTTCCCCTCCGCAGTTATCTTTATCTCAGCCGTACCGTCACTGCTTCCGGTGACGATGCTGAATTCCGCGAGTCTGTCTCCAGGCTTGCCGAAATGTATTTCCTGCGATGTCCTGCCGGCTGCCTTGGCAGCTCCCGATACGCTGACACTGACCTTTACATTCCTGATGTCGTCTTCCGACGCAAAGACATTCACAGGCAGCTTTACCGTTTCTCCTGTTCCGAGAATGCGCGGCAGCGATGACAGCAGCATCAGAGGACTTCTTACAGGAACTGTCTTTGAGGCATTGCCGTATGCCCCGTTTTCTCCTGCCACTACCATGGCCTTGACAGAACCGGCATACATAGGCAGTGACAGTTTGTGTGTGCCTGTACCTCTGGCCGGAAGCCTGAAGGGACCGATGAATTTCACTACAGGATTGAAACGGTTGTCCCTCTTGTTGTTCCGTATCAAATCTTCGTCTCCTCCGATGCTGTACAGCGGTGAGAACCGTCCGCTGAATGCCCCTACAACATCGTCATAGAGATCCCATGTCCTTACACCGAGGGCTTCCTTTGCATACATTGCCTTCCACGGGTCAGGCGTCCTGAAGCCGGTTATGTCCAGAAGCCCCTCATCCACAATCGCAAGTGTATATGACATAGGCCTGCCGTTCTTTTCACTGACTTTTACCGTGAACTCCTGTTGCGGCCTGAGCACATCCGGCATTGAAATCACCGGGGCGAGGTGTGTCTGCGGATCATCCACATATACCGGCTGCACACCGTACATTCTTATCGGAAGGTCATTGCCTGTGTTGCCGTGAGGCTGGAGGAGGGTAATGTGTACATAGAAGTTCGGTGCCATGCCTTCCGCGATTCTGAATCTGTAAGGCGTCTCGTTTTTTTCATTTGTCGCTACCCAGGTTCTGGATATGACCCCTGTACTGTTCTCGAGGCTGACGAGTGCCTTGCCGTCCTTTGCAGCAGGTATGAATACAGTCGCTTCCTCGCCTGCCTCATATTTTTTCTTGTCGAGCGAGAATGCAAGCATGGTGAGTCCGTCGGGATCTGTCCTGTCTGAGCGTCCGCGCCATGACGGCCAGTCGGCATATAAGATTCCTCCGGACACATGGCCTCCTGTCAGGTCCCTGACATAGATTAGATAGCGGCCCCAGTCAGGATAGTCTATCCGGAACGGTATTTCCGTGGCTTTTGCTCCTGATGTGAACCGGCCTTTGGAAACGATGTCCGCTGAGGTACTGTTGATGTATGAATCGAGGGCTTCGCTGCGGCTTTCCCACCACCAGCTCCATTTCAGCTTGTATATTCTGTATTCCATCTTGTGACCGCTGGCAGGTTTCCCGTCTTTGTCCACGAGGACAGTTTTGATTATGTGTGTCCGGTCTGTTTCTAAATAACCGTCCTGTGTATCAGGGAGTCTGACGCCGGCGTATGCACTGTACGGCGAGAATGGCATGACGGAGGTGATGAAACTCTCGTCGCCTCCCGGTTCGGAAACTCTTGTCACAAGTGTGGCCGACAGCATTCCGGGGGCATTTTTCGCACTTGGCAGGCTGAGGTCTGCGGACAGCCTGCCTCCGTCATCGAGTTTTCCCGACAGGACCGTTTCCGTCATTGACGAGAACTCCGACACCGGATTGCTGAATATGTAGTCCTCATATCCTTTGAATGCGGCAGTACCTTTGCGCAGGGTCATTTCCACTTTTGCACTGAGGTTTGAGGCAGCCGGTCCGGAAAGCCATGAGGCGCTGACTGTGGCCCTTGTCTTCGTGTCCGCTGCAAGAACTTTGTCATCTATGCTCAGATCCAGCTTCAGCCTGTTCGGCCTGATGGTCTCTATGTTCAGAGCCTTGTGGAAGGTTGCTCCTCCGGCCTTGAAATACACATTCCATGTGCCGGTCGGGTCATCCTCTTTTGTCGCAAGGGCGAAAGAGTACATTCCTCCCGTGCCCTCTGCGCAAATCTGTTTGTCATAGAACTGGCCCTGAGGTGTATACAGCTCAGCCGTCACCGGATGATTGTCTGGCAGGCGCTTCTGCCTGTTTTCCAGCATTATTGTGACATGCAGCGTGTCCCCGGGCCGCCATACTCCGCGTTCGCCGTAGATGAAGCCTTTTATTCCGGACTCCACATTCTGTCCACCGGTGTCGAAGCGGCTTAGCGAATTTTCGCTGCCGTCGGTGATTTTGAGGTAGCTTGCAGCATTGCCTGTACGGGCGGCTATGGCGAAAGGCTTCTGCCCGTCTGCGGAGATTTCTGCGAAGCCGTCTTTGTCCGTTATAGCCTCTCCGATCTTCTTCAGCTGGTAGCTGTATGCTTCCACAGTGGCTCCCTGCACAGGCTTTGCCGTCATTATGTCATTGACAACCGCCAGGATTCTGTCATTGTCCGAACTTTTGACGAGGATACCTATGTTCGAGGAAAGAATGCTGATTTCAGGAAAACGTGAATTGTCCATGTAGTAGCTCGGCGTTTCCGGATTGTCGCGGTCTTTCCATCTGTAAATGCTCCAGTCGTATGAACTGTCGTAAAAATAAGGATATGGCTCGTCCCATGCCGCGGCTTCGTCCTCCGTTATCTCTTCTGACTCAGTGCTCACCATTGCAGAGCCTGCATTTGAGTTCCGTGTCTTTCCGTACAGCGAATATTCCTGCTTGAAACTCAGCCTGATTCTGTAAATGGCACCCGGCTCCTGCTTTATGAGTCCTGACAGATCCACGGCAAAGTCCTGCCATTTTTGCAGGTCTTTGCCGGAATCGAGCCTTATGCTCTTTTTATAGACCATTCTTCCGGACCTGCGCAGTTCCGATGAACCGTCCAGTCCGTTTGTCTGCAGAAACATCAGGATGTTGCTTTCATATATTTTTATGACACTTACGTCCACGGCTGAAAGGTTTACGCTGCGGAACGGTATTACAAGACTTTTTTCATCAGGAAGGATGCTGCCTTTGAACGGGATTTCCACGGCAGGTTTCAGCCGGCTTTCCGTGAATCCGGTGCTGAACGCAGAAGCGAGCCTTGCTCCATGTATGCTCCGGATTCCCTGACTTATGTCAAGCCTGATGTTTTCCGTATCTTTCTCGTAATATATACGGACTGTATTGTCTTCTATTTCAGTATAGTGCTTTCCTGCACCTTCAAGACTGACCATGCCTGCCGGGTCTGTGTCCAGACTGACAGGTTCCGAGAAGATGACTTCTATGCATGGGTCTTTGCCCGTGACCTTTTCCGCTCCGAGCACCTTGAAGTTCCCGGCTGCAGGTATTGTGATTTTTTCCGTACCGCAGTCTCTGAATCCGTATTCTTTCCCGTTGAAGTCTATTGTCGCGAAGCGGTCTTTCGGACCTCTTGCCATCCCTTCCGCCTTGAATGTGAAGATATTTCCTTCTTTTGTAAGTGTCAGAGGAAAATCTTTGCCGTCAGATCTGCAGGAGAGCATTTTTTCTGCGTCCGCCTGCGGCACATCTCCGCTGAATTCAATCCGTCCCTGTATTGAGGCTGTCTCCGGAGACGAGGCAGGTATTATGACTCTGCCGGTGTACATAAACGCCTCTTTGGCAGCAGAATAGAATGAAAATTCAAATTTGCCTCCGGTATTGAGGCCCGGAATCCTCCCGAGTTGAAGAGTTGCCTTATAGACAGTGCCCTGACGATAGCTTTCTGGAATAAATTCCAGAACATCGGCTGAGGCCCATCTTGCGTTTCCTTTCAGGGCAGGGGAGAATGAGAACAGTTTCGGATCGGCTTCTGCCCCGGGGGCAACGCCCTGTACAGGTGCGGCGAACTCAATCCTTACAGGTGTGCCGTCTGTTACTGTTCCGCCGGTGTATGCCTTTATGACTTCCGCGTATTTCGCTTCAGGAGCGGTATGTTGTTTCCCGCCGTTTTCTGTGCAGGAGCACAGCATGGATAATGTCATGGCTGCGGCTATTGCGCTGAAAAGTCTGTATATCTTCATTGTATCAGTGAATTTTAGATTTTATGCCGTATTTGGTATCTGTTTTTAATTTTTCATGAATTCCGGAAAATTCACAATGACATAAATTCAGACAGCTTCTTACCACAAATATAAATATTATATCGCTAATATCTTATGCCTGCCGGAACTTATTTTCCAGTCTCTGTCCGCTTGGCAATAATATGCTGAAATATCCTGTTCCTGATGTGACAAAATGTCAGTCCGGGCAGACTGGCATTTGTTTTGCCGAGATGGACGCGGCCCGGAAAACCGGTCTGATGCCGGCCGGGCCGTAATGGAAATTTTTTTAAAACTATAGAATCATGATCAAACCGTTAGCAGACAGAGTTCTGGTCGAGCCTAAGGAGGCTGAGACCAAGACAGCATCAGGACTTTACATTCCTGATACCGCAAAGGAAAAACCTCAGCAGGGAACAGTTATCGCAACCGGTCCAGGCAAGAAGGACGAGCCTATGGAAGTAAAGGCAGGCGATGTTGTCATCTATGGCAAGTATGCCGGTACAGAGGTAACTGTCGAGGACAAGAAATACATAATAATGAAACAGTCTGACATTTTGGCAATTCTCTAAACAAAAAAAATCATGGCAAAAGAAATAAAATTCAATGTTGAGGCCCGCGCCCAGATGAAAGAGGGTGCTGACGCTCTTGCAAATGCAGTAAAGGTAACTCTCGGCCCCAAAGGACGCAATGTCGTAATCGACAAGAAATTCGGTGCACCTCAGGTGACAAAGGACGGTGTTACCGTAGCAAAGGAAATCGAGCTTGAGGACAGGTTCGCTAATATGGGTGCGCAGATGGTCAAGGAGGTCGCATCCAAGACCAACGATCAGGCCGGTGACGGTACGACGACTGCCACTGTCCTTGCCCAGGCAATTATCAATGTCGGCCTGAAAAATGTCGCTGCCGGCGCAAACCCTATGGATCTCAAGAGGGGAATAGACAAAGCTGTAGCATCGGTTGTGGAAAGCCTGCGCGAGCAGAGCCAGGAAGTCGGCGAGGACTATGCTAAAATCGAGCAGGTCGGAACAATTTCCGCAAACAATGACAACTACATCGGAAAGCTCATCGCTGACGCAATGTCCAAGGTAAAGAAAGACGGCGTTATCACCGTAGAGGAAGCCAAAGGAACTGAGACTGAAGTGAAAGTCGTTGAGGGTATGCAGTTCGACAGAGGATATATCTCTCCGTATTTCATGACCAACGGCGAGAAAATGGAGGCAGTTCTTGACAATCCTTATATTCTCATTACCGACAAGAAGATTTCCACAATGAAAGATCTTCTCCCTGTGCTCGAGCCTATCGCACGTGAGGGCAAGTCACTCCTCATCATTGCTGAGGATGTCGACGGAGAGGCTCTTACTACACTTGTTGTGAACAGGCTCCGCGGAACTCTCAAGATTGCCGCCGTCAAGGCTCCCGGTTTCGGCGACCGCCGCAAGGAAATGCTTCAGGACATTGCCATTTTGACAGGTGCAACTGTCGTGTCGGAGGAGAGGGGCTTTACTCTCGAGAACGCCACTCCGGATATGCTCGGAAAGGCTGAGAAAGTTGTCATTACCAAGGAGAATACCACTATCGTAAACGGGGCAGGTGACAATGAGGCCATTCAGGAGAGGGTTGCCACTATCCGCAAGCAGATTGAGACCACCACTTCCGAATATGACAAAGAAAAACTCCTCGAGCGTCTCGGCAAGCTCGCAGGCGGCGTGGCTGTCCTCTATGTAGGTGCCGCTACAGAAGTCGAAATGAAGGAGAAGAAGGACAGGGTAGAGGATGCCCTCAGCGCAACACGTGCAGCGGTCGAGGAAGGCATTATCCCTGGCGGCGGAGTCGCATATATCCGCGCGACCGAGACTCTTAAGGAGCTTAAGGGCGAAAATGACGATGAAACGACAGGTATCCACATCGTTGCACGTGCAATCGAGGAGCCTCTCCGTCAGATTGCGGCAAATGCAGGTGTCGAGGGAAGCGTAATCATCAACAAGATTCGCGAAGGCAAGGGAGATTTTGGCTACAATGCACGTACAGACGAATATGTCAATATGTTCGAGGCCGGTGTAATCGACCCGACCAAGGTTGCGCGTGTGGCTCTTGAGAACGCGGCTTCAGTTGCCGGAATGTTCCTCACCACAGAGTGCGCAATAGTCGACATCCCTGAGAAAGAGGCTGCCCCTGCAATGCCTGCAGGCGGTATGGGTGGCATGATGTAATCATCAGCAGAACAAATTGAAAGCAGGTGGCCCGGGAATTTGAGCCACCTGCTTTTTTGTTTCCCAATACTAACCTGCCAAGCCAACCTACTGTACTGCAAGGCACACTGCCGTGTCATATTGGCCGAAGACACGGCAACTGGATTCCGCTCGGTACCTTGCCTGCCTGTTGCATTGTATGTTGCCGGAGGCATTGCGGATAGGTCTTTTTATTCTGCATCAAGTGCCAGGCGGAAACCGAGGCTGAAATTCCGGGTGGTATAAGATGCATAGTTCCTGTTCGTTATTCTGCAATGCGCTTCATCGCTGAGAAAACATCCGCCTCTGAAAACGAAGTTAATGCTGTCATCCGTTATATTCACTGTGTCTCCTTGATAATTGGTTCCGGAGTACACTTCATCGCACCATTCATGTACATTGCCGGTCATGTCATGCAGCCCCAATATATTTGGGGCCTTTGTCCCGATTTTGTGTGATTTCCCGCCGGAATTTTCCCGGTGCCAGCTTATCTTGTTGAGATTCTGCCCTCCGCTGTATTGTACAGTGTCCTGGAATATTCCTCCTTTGGCAGCATATTCCCATTCCGCCTCTGTCGGCAGACGGTAGTTTTTCCCTGTCCGTGTATTGAGACGTTCCAGAAATATCTGAATGTCATTGTGCGAGACGCTTTCTACCGGATTATCTTCATCTTGGAAATATGACGGATTCAGTTTCATTACTTTTGTCCATCTTTTTTGTGATACCTCATATTTCCCCAGATAGAATGATTTTACCTGCTGTGTATGAGCCGGTATCTCGTCCGCTTCAGCAGGACCGCTGTCAGTTCCCATAACGAAGCTGCCTCCCTCAATATAAACCAGTTCTATATCATCGGCCGGATTCGCGCATCCTGTCAGGAACACTGACAGGATTACGTATATACAATGTATTGGTCGCATATCTAATAAATTCAGGGGTGTCCGCTATGTCAGGACAACCCTTTTCCGTGTGTGATTTTATAAAATGCAGATTATGTAAATCAGTTGTCTATCAAATATTTTGCAGCAGTACCGATTCCATAGCCTATATCGTATGCATCGTCATAGGACATATTTGCAAATGCTCCGCACGAGGTGCACACAAATACTGCAATGCCGAAGATTAGTGTTTTGATATGCTTTTTCATGAGATTGATTTTAATTTAGTAAATATCTTTTATCGTCTCCTGTAGACAAAACCATTATATGTGATCGAGATAAGGTTGCCGGCTCTGTCCAAAGAGGCCCTGCACTAAACATTTTGCCCGTTGATATTGATGCTTATGCCCTCCCGGCCGTCTTCCAGTGAATATGTACCTTCTATCCTGGTGGTATCCGTACATATTACGACTTTACCGCTGGAATAGAAAATTTGCCTCGCTGCAATATAATTTCTGGGTAGAACGGAGTACTACGCCCCAGCTGTCATTGCATATTGATACTTCTGTCCGACACTGATTAATTTCAGGATTGAAAGCATGGCAATTGAATGCAAGCAAAGAGAATGTTATAATAAGGTTCAGCATATTCGTAGATTAAAATTATAGATTGAAATAGTATTTTCCGGCAGCAACATACTCATAGGCACCTTCCTTTCCAGATTGACCATACTTGCTGTTTCGCTGGATGTTGTATGTGTTTCCATGAACACGGATTGTATTTGCATCTGTATCATAAATCCCCTTTGTCCGGGTTGTTATATGTCCGTTAAAAGTACAAACTTCTATTGTCCTTTCTACGGCTAAATATGAAACAGATTCTGACACGGATGCTTCGGAAACAAAAGGAGTCAGCATGGTGGCTCCAAGTGCAATAATTAATACCTTTTTCATAAACTTGTTTTTTTTGATTTTTGCAAAGGTATAACGACAAGCTTATCCGAGTATAATAAGTATGTCCCAAAATAGTTGATATGTAAACTATTTGGGGACATCTGTAAAAAAGTCGTCACTTAAGTCGCTGAAGAAGTCATGCCCAAGAATTTTGCTTAATCTTGAAAGCATGCCCGTGTCTATGGTACTTTTGTCAAATACCTTATATACGTTTGTTCTGCTGCAGCAAAGTTTTCTTGAAAGCCATGATACAGAACATCCTTTCTCTTTTAGTACCTCTTTGATACGCTAACCTATATGCATCTTTTTGTGATATAAAAAGTGTGGCTGCATTTGTCTATCCTTTCTGAGGCTCTGGAAAACCCTTGCATGGAATATACAATACATCCACACCGGATTGTATATATCACATTGATACATAAGCAATCATGTGTAGGAGCGCATATCACATCCCCATGCAGTAGAAACTTCCAGATTTCAGAAAGGGACGAAGTTATAACACTTCTACAGTAAAATATGTCACCGTCAATCTGACTGACGGCAGTGAAAAAGTAAGCGAATATGCTCAATAATCAAGAATATGCTCTGTAAAATTGGCAGTCGGCAACAATAATGCAGTGCCCTGTCATGCACAAGGTTTGCCGATAAGGAATTCGGTCTGCTGCGAATATTCCGTCAGTGGCAGGCCGTATTGGTTGGTATCAATGCTATCACTTGCACGCCTTTTCGGTGGTCAAGCCTGGCATTTTCTTCACGACCGTTCCCAAAACTGGCTATTTCGGGAACCACGCCATTCCGGTACGATTGTTCCCAAAACAGGCCATTTCGGGAACGAAGCCTGGCATTTCAGCTCAACTGTTCCCCAAACGGGCTATTTCGGGAACGAACCACGGCATTCCGGTACGATTGTTCCCAAAACAAGGCTTTTCAGGAACGGCTGATGACTTTTCTGCCTGACTGTTCCCAAAAACCGGTCATTTGGGGCTCGACCGATGCCTTTTCTGAGCCGTTCATGAAGACGTGTATTCTGGGGCACGTGAGGCTGCATGCCGGAAGTGCCTGGGATTCAGGACAGGTTGGCTGCGTGGTGGAGGACAATATTCTGTCACACAACGTTTTACACTCCGACGAGTACCCAAAATACGGCACCCGTTGCCAACTAATTCTTTGTCTCACAATAGATTATCCTCCACCCCGCGACACCTCCTTTCCTTCTGTCTTTCCCAAAACAGGCCATTTCAAGAACGAAACCACGGCATTACGCTACAACTGTTCCCAAAACAAGGCTTTTCGGGAACGAAACCCTGCATTTCTGCACGACCGTTCTCCAAAACAGGCATTTTGGGGAATGGAATCCGACACTGACAGTACTGCATACAAAAAATCCCGGAGATTATTTTTCAATCTCCGGGGATTTGGTCGAGATGACGTGACTCGAACACGCGACCCCTACGTCCCGAACGTAGTGCGCTACCAACTGCGCTACATCTCGATTTCTTGATTCTTTGCGGTGACTGCTGCGTCAGCCTTCACCTTTCGTCGGTCATTACCAATGAGGTAACTCTCTCCTCAATTCTCGTCTTCCTTGCATTCCCTCGCAAATAATCTGCGAAATGCCTTTTGTATCTTTGCGGTGACAGCTGCGTCAGCCTTCACCTTTCATCGGTCATTACCGGGAGGTAACTCCAAAGAATCTTTTTGAAAGAAAAAGAAGCAGTCATTGTTGGACTGCTTCCTTCCAGCTATAAGAAAACCCTTTAAAAGGTCAGCTTTCTTTATGAAAGTTTATTGATGTAAACTGCGAGACCGCTTTTGAGGTTGGCAGCTTTGTTCTTGTGGATTACGCCGATCTTCGCAAGTTTGTCAATCATTGAATACACCTTAGGTGCGTTGGCTTCTGCCGTTGCTTTGTCGGTCGTATTTCTCAACGCACGAATTGCGTTCCTTGTAGTCTTTGCATAATACTTATTATGCAATCTGCGCCTCTCGCTCTGGCGATAGCGCTTGTCTGCTGAAGCGTGGTTTGCCATTGTTTTTATTTTTTATATTTTTTCGTAGTGGGTAGGGGAATCGAACCCCTATTGCAAGAATGAAAATCTTGAGTACTAGCCGTTATACGAACCCACCAAACTTACCATTTTTATCAAATGGGAGTGCAAAGGTAAGAAAAGTTTTTCAACTCACAAAATATTTCTTAATCTTTCTTGCCTTTTTCATTATTGTTTTCTGCCCATTCGAATGAGTAGATGACAGATTCCACCTGTCTCAGGTAGTGTCTCTTGTCATACTTGGGCGCATATACAAAGCCTTCCAGTCCAATCATATACTTCCCGTCAGGACTGTACATCACATGAGTGACAAAAGGACCTCCCATATAATCATTGTGCACTTCCCACAATCCGCGGATTTCTGCGAACTCGCGGCCTTTGTAACGCATATACTTTACAGACGGCCTTACAAATGAACTGACTGTCATATACGTGTTCTCGAACATTCCCGGCACATTGTTCTTTAGTGCAAGTTCATTTGCACGGATCAGACTTTCGCTGCTCATCATATCCTCTCCCTCTGCAACTGGGTATTTGTATATAAGAATTCCCTGTGTGATGTCAGTGTCGTATGTTATCCAGATAAAATCGTCTGTCTTCTTCTTAAGCTTATAGCCCGAAGGGAAGTGAGGAGATCCTCCTGCCATTTTTGTTACAGCAGGCGCAAGTGAGCGTTCTTCGTATTTCTTTGCGTTGCTTATCACCCTGTCCCTTTCCGCCTCGTCAAGGACGGCTACAATCTTTTCACTGTTTTCCTTTATGACTTTTACTGCACTTTCCGCACTTGCTGCATTGATGCGTATCACGCACTGGGGCACTGCCCATACATTGTTCCTGTAAACAACTCCCGGTTCTGTGACACTCTGGCTTATATTGACGATTATAATGTTCCTGTGCAGCTGGAACATATTGGAAAACCCCTTGGGAGCCACTTCCACGAGAGTGTACAGCGGTTCCTTTTGCGGCAGGAACTGGCAGTCCCTGGCAAGTGTGTCGCGCAGTACGGCGCCAACATCGCCCTCCCAGTCGTTTTTGTTTATCACGACAATCACTTCTCCGGCTTTTCCGCTGATGTTGGGCAGCAGGGCCTTCTTTCTTTTTTCATTGCTGCATGACGCTATAGTCAGTACGGCTGCGGCAGCTATTGCCAAATATGTGAGAAAATTTTTCATTATGTAAAGTGTTGTAATTATCTGAACAGTCTTGCTATATCGTTTCCGAATGCCAGGAACATAAGTCCGAAAATCAGAACCATTCCTATGATTTGGGTGACGTAGGTGAATTTGTCGCCCGGTTTTCTGCCTGTCACCATCTCATACAGTATAAATACCATGTGGCCTCCGTCGAGGGCCGGAATAGGAAGCAGATTCATCACGCCCAGCATGACGGAAAGCAGTGCAAGCAGATTCATGAATGTGTACCAGTTCCAGTATGAAGGGAAAATCTGTCCCATGGCGATGAAACTTCCGACGGATTTGTAGGCCTCCGTGCTTGGCGTGAATACAAGCCTGAGATCCTGAATGTATCCTCCTATTGTGGAAAATGTTTTTGCAACTCCGGCGGGAATGGCCGATACGGCAGAATACTTCTTTGTCCTTATGTCCGGATTCTCGAGCAGTATGCCGAATGCCCCTGCCGTGTCAACCTGCATTTTTGTGACGATAGTATCCAGGTTTCTCAGGATGGTGACCTGCACTTTTTCCCCCTGGTGCGACAGCAGGACCGGTCTGGCATCCTGCACGAAGTCCGTAGGCCGGCCTGCTATGGAAATTATGCGGTCCCCTTTGGCAAGTCCGGCTCCTGCATTCGGTGAACTTTCAAGAACATCGCTGACTATGAACGGCCTTGCCACATCGAACATTCCCGGTGTATTCAGCACCTGTCCTATCATGCTGTGGTCAATATAGATGTCAAGCGTATCGGTACCGCGAAGCACTGTAGCCTTTCTTGCCGTGCGCCTGGCAAGGTCTGCCTGAAGCATACCGAAGTCTTCCGGCACATAGTCGTCGAAACTCAGGATTCTGTCCCCGTTGCGGAATCCCATTTCGTATGCAAGCTCATTGACATAGATGCTGTTTCCCTCATTGCTGAGGTAGCTTTCACCCCAGTGTGCGAGTATTCCCGTATAAATTCCTATGGCGAAAATGAAATTGAAAAGCACTCCGCCGATGATTACCAGAAAGCGCTGCCATGCCGGTTTCGCTCTGAACTCCCACGGCTTCGGTTCTCTTTTCGTGAAATCCGTGTCGAGCGATTCGTCCACCATACCGGAAATTTTGCAGTATCCTCCGAGCGGAAGCCAGCCGATTCCGTATTCCGTGTCGGAGTTCCTGGGTTTCCATTTCAGCAGGCTGACTCCCCAGGCGTCAAAGAACAGATAGAACTTGTCTATCCTTATGCCGAATATTTTTGCAAATGTGAAATGCCCCAGCTCATGCACGAGAATCAGAACGGACAAAGCAAGTATGACCTGCAGGGTTTTTATCAGAACAACCATCAGTATCTATCAGTTAAAAAGATTTGGATGAGGCCGTTTTGGCCGCCATTTCGGCAGCCTTGGCAAATGTTTTTCTGTCAGTTTCGAAAATGGCCTCAAGGTCCGGTTCCGCAACAAAATCCATACCGTCCATACATTTCCTCACGATGTCCGTGATGTCATAGAAGCCAATCCTGTCCTGGAGAAAGGCTGCAACAGCGGCTTCGTTGGCGGCATTCATTATGCAGGCCATGTTTCCTCCTTTTTCCAGTGCCTCGTATGCAAGACCCACTGCCGGGAACTTTTCCGTGTCAGCGTCATGGAATGTCATGCTTCCGAGTTTGGCGAAATCAAGCTTGCGGTTGTCGAGCGGTAGACGGAACGGGTAGCTGAAGGCAAACTGTATCGCTTCCCTCATGTCGGGATGCCCCATCTGTGCAATTACGGAACCGTCGTCATATTCGACCATCGAATGAATTATGGATTCGGGATGTACGACTACATTTATTCTTTCTCCAGGAGTACCGAAAAGCCAGCGTGCCTCGATTATCTCCAGCCCTTTGTTCATCATTGTGGCCGAGTCAATCGTGATTTTGTTCCCCATGCTCCAGTTCGGGTGATTGAGCGCCTGTGCGCTTGTGGCAGCTGCTATCCTGTCGCGGTCCCAAGTCCGGAACGGACCTCCGGAAGCCGTAAGGTGTATTTTCCTGATTTCGGCTCCTGCCGAACCCATAAGGCACTGGAAGATTGCCGAGTGTTCGGAATCTACGGGAAGTATCCGCGCCCCGTGCCTTTCCGCAAGCTCCATGACGATTTTTCCGGCAGCCACCAGTGTCTCTTTGTTTGCCAGGGCTATTGTCTTGCCAGCCTTTATCGCCGCCACAGTGGAAGACAGGCCGCTGAATCCTACCATCGAAGTCAGGACTATGTCTATGTTTTCGCCTCCTGCCAGGTCGCAGACTGACTGCATACCTGCGAATACCTTTATATAATGAGGCTTAAGGGCCTCCGAAACCTCACCGTATTTATCTTCGTTGCATATCACGACGGAGTTGGCGTCGAATTCTATGGCCTGCCTTACAAGCAGGTCGGAACTGTTGTTTGCCGTAAGCAGCTCGACCTCGAACAGATCCCTGTGCTGCCGTATGACATCCAGGGCCTGCCTGCCTATGGAGCCTGTGGAGCCGAGTATCGCAATTCTTCTTTTTTCCATTCCGTTTATGCTGTCTGTCAGAAATTTATATATTTGGCCGGGTCGACGGATTCCCCCTTGTACCAAAGCTCGAAATGCAGGTGGTCACCGGTGGTCAGCTTGCCTGTATTGCCTACAAGGGCGATAGGAGAGCCTGCCGAGACTTTGTCGCCTGTTTTCTTTATCAGTTTCTGGTTGTGCTTGTATATCGACACGATGTTCGATCCGTGCTGTATCTGGATTGTGTATCCGGTGTCCTCGCTCCAGCCGTCATAGATGACGGTCCCGTCTGCAATGGCCTTTATGACCGAGCCTGCCGGTGCCGTAATGTCGACGGAAGGGTGGATTGCCGGATCGTATGCCTGTGAGACCACACCTTTGAGAGGCGTGAAAAAAATCATTCCTTCTATGGGAAGCTCCCTCTGCCTTCTTGTCGAGATGTCGAACATTTCCTCCTTTTTCACTTCTTCCCTGAGAATGGAGTCCCTGCTCCTCAGATAGGCCGGATCTGCCGCCTCTTTGCCTGCTTCGCGCCTTGAACTGAGCATTTTGTCTATATCTACCGGTTCCAGCCCGTCTATTGAACGCCGGAGGTTCTCGGCATACAGTTCCCATCGGTATATGACCGTCTCCAGCGAATCCATTCTTATGGCATTCTGTATCGCGGCCCTTTTGGTCCGTGCGTCAGGATAGCCTGGTATGAATGTCCGCACAGGAGTGAAAGCTATGACGGAAAAGATTGCGGCGCACAGCATGACCGTAACGCTGACTGCCGCCACGAAGACATTTGTCTTGGTGAATCTTATATAAAACAGTTTCTTGCCTGTTTCTTCTACCGTCATCTTAAGACGGAAATAGCCTTTGTCGTTTTCCCTGTTCATAATGTTTTTATGCAGTTCCGTTATTTGCGAAACTTGAATTAAGTAGTAACTTTGCATCCGTATGGACAGAATTATAGGCATAGATTACGGACGGAAACGGGTCGGTGTCGCGGTCAGCGATCCGCTCGGAATCTTTGCGTCTGCTTTGGATACAGTCCAGTCTGCAAAGATAATGGATTATCTTAAAAAATATTGTGAAAATGAAAATGTAGTCCGTTTTGTTGTCGGCTATCCGCTAAATATGGACGGTGCGCCTTCCGAGGCGGCACAATATGTGGACGCATTCCTTAAACATCTTGCCAGGATTTTCCCGGACATTCCCGTCGCCCTTGAAGACGAGCGTTTCACTTCCGTGCTTGCCCACAGGGCTATGATCGACGGAGGAATGAAAGCCCGTGACCGTATGGACAGGGAGGCCGTTGACAAGATAAGCGCCGCCATTATATTGCAGAGCTATATGGATCGCACATCGGACGCTTCATCAGTCATTCGGGATATGGCTTCAGTGCCTGAGTCGCTGTCCGTAAAAGTGACGAAAAAACACAGAAGAAAATGATACTGCCTATTTATTTATACGGCTCCGATGTCCTCAGAAAAGAGAATGCGGAGGCCGACCTCGAAGACAGGGAGGGAATTGCAAAGCTGGTCTCCGATATGTGGGAGACATTGAAAGAAGCGGACGGCTGCGGACTCGCCGCCCCGCAGGTGGGAGTCAACCTGCGTATTCTGATTGCCGACGGAACGGAGATGGCCGACACATACGATTATCTCAAGGATTTCCGCCGGACTATGATAAATCCTGTCGTTCTTGAGGAGAGCGCGGATACCTGCGAGTATTCAGAAGGCTGCCTGAGCGTGCCGGGGATTTATGCGGAGGTGCGCCGCCCCTCACGCATAACCGTCGAATATTACGACGGCAATCTGGAGAAAAAGACGGAGGCGTTTGACGGCTTCGCCTGCCGCATCATACAGCATGAGCTAGGCCATCTTGAAGGAAATGTCTTCGTGGACCATATTTCGCCGATACGGCGCAAGATGATCGCCCGCAAACTTCAGGGCATATCAAAGGGAGCAGTGACAACCAGATACAAGTCAAAAAGATAGAACTATGGGAGCATTTCACGCATACGACATACGCGGAGTCTATAATGTGGACTTCGACAAGGATACGGCCTATAAAGTGGGCTACTTCCTGCCTGAGCTTCTTTCCGTTGACAAGGTTCTTGTCGGAAGGGACTGCAGGACATCATCGGACGAGATACACGAATATCTCCTTAAAGGCATAACAGATGCCGGGGCGGATGTGCATGACATCGGCCTGAGTACAACGCCGATGGTGTATTTCGGTACTGCGAGATACGGTTTCAAGGCTTCTGTCCAGATAACGGCCTCCCATAATCCGGCTGAATACAACGGAATGAAAGTGTCACGGGAGAATGCCCTGCCTGTCGGTCTTGACACGGGACTCGGCCAGATAAAGGACTGGATTGAATCCGGCCGTCCGTGCCCTCCTGCCGAAGTGAAGGGAAAGGTCATAGGCATGGATATCCGTGCAGATTACCTCGATTTCCTGAAAGGATTCATGAGCGACCTGTCCGGGCTGAAAATCGCAATCGATGTTTCAAACGGTATGGCTTCGCTTTTCGTACGCGACATATTCGGGGATGCCCCTTCATATATATATGAGGAACTTGACGGACGATTCCCTAACCACGAGCCTAATCCGCTTGTGCAGAAGAATGTCGCCGCACTGAAAAAGCTCGTGCTTGAAAAAGGTGCGGACATCGGTGTCATATATGACGGCGATGCCGACCGCGTGATGTTCGTCGACGAGAACGCACGTTTCATTTCCCCTGATCTTATGATAGCCGTGCTCGGGCATTATTTCTTTGAGGAAAGGGGAGAGAAAGGGATTGTGCTCCAGGACATCAGAAGTTCAAAGGCAGTCGGTGAATATCTTGCCCCCATGGGCGGGGAAATGCGCACCTGGAAGGTCGGACGTGCATTTGCCGCACACAAACTGCGCGAACTTGACGGCGTTTACGGCGGTGAACTTGCGGGACACTACTATTTCCGCGACTTCTTTTATTCAGACAGCGGACTGCTTGCGTCGATACTGATTCTCGGCGTTATTGCGCGCATGAAAAAAAAGGGAATCAGTGCAGGACGGCTCATTTCAAATATAGAGAAGTACCGCAATTCCGGAGAGATAAATTTCCGACTGGAGGATAAGAAAGGGGCTATGGACGCAGTGCGCGATTATTTCATGCAGAGCGAACCGGCTACGGCATATCTCGATTTCGACGGTTACCGTGTGGAGTTCCCACAGTGGTGGTTCAATATCAGGCCTTCAAATACAGAACCTTATCTGAGGTTCATCTGTGAAGCTTCTTCGGAAGCCCTCCTGGAGGAGAAAACCTCAAAGGTGAGGGAAATCCTGACAAAACAGTTCGGGGCGGAATGATGGCGACTGTAAGAAAAAGTTTTGTGGCATTGCCGGTGTGTATTGCCGCTGCGTTATTATGTATGCCTGCGGAGACATCCTTTGCTGCAACTCCTTTGCGCATAGATACGGTAAAGACCTCTCTGGAGATACGCAGGCCTGCACTTGAGCCTGTCCAGTCATTGATCGTATCTCCGTCGGATCCTGTCGATACGCTTGACACGGCAAATGAGCACGTGAAGGTAATCCTCTACGGTGACAATACCTGGCGGTATTACAAGACTCCCGGTTTCCAGAAAATCACCGGAGTATTCGACGAATGCTGGGACTGCAGCGTGAGCAATCCTTACAGAATCGACCAGTCTTCGCTCCCTGATTCCTGGTCTTTGTGGCTTGTGGACAGTTTGGGGCAGTATCACTGTCCTTATCAGGGAAGCGTATATTATCGCGGAAAATTCGGAATCCGCCGAGGACGCAGGCATCAGGGCGTCGATCTTCCGCTGAAGCTCGGAGAGCCTGTATACGCGGCATTTACCGGAAAAGTCAGAATATCGAAACCGTTCGGTGCTTACGGCAATCTTGTCGTGATCAGGCATGACAATGGATTGGAGACATTCTACGGACATCTTTCCAAAAGGCTTGTCGAGGAAGGGGACTGGGTCAATGCCGGGCAGGCAATCGGGCTTGGCGGCTCAACCGGACGCTCGACCGGACCGCATCTTCATTTTGAGACCAGATACAAAGGGCTCGCATTTGACCCGCAGTGGCTCATAGATTTCGAGAAAGGCGAGCTCCGTCACCGCCTGTTTGTGCTGAAAAGAAAATATTTCAGCCCGTACAGCAGCTATGAGCAGGATTTCGAGGACGAAATCCGCAATGAGGAGGACGACAAGAAGGAGGATGCCGAAAGGGCGGCCATGAAATACTATGTCATCCGTTCCGGAGATACTTTGGGCAGGATTGCGATAAACAACGGAACTACAGTGAACGCTCTCTGCCGGCTCAACGGAATCACTCCGTCCACGACATTGAAAATAGGCCGAAAGATCAGGGTCAGGTGAGAAACGGTGTCAATTCCGGAATATTCAGATAAATTAAACAGCTTTTAAATTCTAAATAAAAACAGGAAAAATTCGTTAAAACCGGATAATTGTATAATTTTGCAGTCCTTTTTCGCCCGGCAGCTCTGTGCAGCCAAGGGTACGGGAAAGATAAAGTGTCAGATTATGCAGGATATAAGGAACATTGCAATCATCGCTCACGTCGACCACGGCAAGACTACGCTGGTTGACAGGATGATTTATCAGGCGCGTCAGGCGCGCGAACAGGAGAAGCTGGGAGAGCTGATTCTTGACAATAATGATCTTGAAAGGGAAAGAGGCATAACAATCCTTGCAAAAAATGTCTCCGTTACATACAAAGGAGTTAAAATCAACGTGATCGATACCCCGGGCCATAGCGATTTCGGTGGCGAGGTCGAGCGTGTGCTGAATATGGCCGACGGAGTCCTTCTGCTTGTTGATGCCTTTGAAGGCTGCATGCCGCAGACGCGCTTCGTGCTTCAGAAAGCCATTGAAATGGGAAAGAAGCCTGTAGTGGTAATCAATAAGGTGGACAAACTGAACTGCCGTCCTGACGAGGTGCAGGAAGAGGTTTTCGACCTGATGTTTTCTCTTGGAGCAACAGAAGACCAGCTGGATTTCCGCACAGTCTACGGAAGCGCCAAGCAGGGCTGGATGTCGCTTGACTGGAAACGTCCGTCGACTGACATAACCGCTCTGCTCGATACTATTCTGGAGGTGATACCTGCTCCGCAGATCAACGAGGGAACACCGCAGATGCTCATATCGTCCCTTGAATATTCGCCTTATGTCGGACGTATCGCGGTCGGTAGAGTAACAAGAGGCTCTCTCAAGGCCGGAATGAACATAACTCTCTGCAAGAGATATGACATACTTCAAAAGCAGAAAATCAAGGAACTGATGATATTCGACGGACTCGGCAAGTCAAAGGTCGAGGAAGTGCAGTGCGGTGATATATGTGCCGTAGTCGGTCTTGAGGGCTTTGAGATCGGAGATACTGTGGCCGATTTCGAAAATCCTGAGGCTCTGCCGCCGATTTCAGTCGATGAGCCGACAATGAGCATGCTTTTCAGCATAAACAATTCCCCGTTTTTTGGACGCGAGGGTAAGTTCGTGACCTCAAGGCACTTGAAAGAACGTCTTGACAAGGAACTGGAGAAGAACCTTGCGCTTCGTGTAAAGCCTGGTCCGAATGCGGATTCGTTCGTGGTTTACGGACGAGGCGTCCTGCATCTGTCCGTGCTTATAGAGACTATGCGCCGTGAAGGATTTGAACTTCAGGTCGGCCAGCCTAAGGTGCTTGACAAGACCATCAACGGCCAGAGGTGCGAGCCTATCGAGAATCTCACCATAGAGGTGCCGGAGGAATTTGTCGGCAAGGCAATCGAGATTTCTACACGCAGAAAGGCTGCCCTGATACACATGGAAAGCCGCGGCGACCGTACTCATCTCGATTTCGACATTCCTGCACGCGGGCTTATGGGACTTCGCAGCAATCTTTTGACCGCCACGCAGGGCGAAGCTGTCGTTGCGCACCGTTTCAAAGGGTATGAACCATACAAAGGTGACATTGAAAGGCGCACCAACGGTTCGCTTGTTTCATTGGAAACGGGCCTTTCAGTAGCTTACTCTATGGACAAGCTCCAGGACAGGGGCCGTTTTTTCATAGAGCCGGGTGTGGAGATTTATGCAGGTCAGGTTGTCGGTGAGCATACACGTGAGCGCGACCTGAACATAAATATCTGCAAGACCAAGAAACTCACGAATATGCGTGCTTCCGGAAGTGACGACAAAGTGATGCTTCCGCCGCCGATTGTGTTTTCGCTGGAAGAGGCTCTTGAATATATACAGGAGGATGAATTGGTGGAAGTTACGCCTAAATCTATGAGAATTAGGAAGATAATTCTTGATGAGATAGAAAGAAAAAGAAAAAGTTCTGCATTGGATTGTTAATAATAAAAAAATTACTTACCTTTGCAGGCCCAAATCTGTTTATGGGTTGATATGAGTGAGGATTTTATAATACCTTTAAATGGATTGGCTGCCGGAAAAAATGTTTTTTCTTGGCAGGCAGGCAAGGAGTTCTTCGAAAGATTTGACAATTCCGAGATTCTGGATGCACGCTTTGATGCGGAAGCGACAGTAGAGAAATCGGGACAGTATATCGGTGTCGACTGCAGTGTCGGCGGAAGCGTCACAGTGGAATGTGACAGATGTCTCGAAGAACTTCGGCTTCCCGTTTCCGTCTTGATCAGACTGAGCGTGAAATACGGTGACGGAACCTGTTCGGACGATATGGCGGACGGTGACAGGGAAGTGGTCTATGTATCTGCCGCCGATGCGGAACTTGACATGGGACAGATAATATACGACTATGTATGCCTTTCTCTTCCTATGCAGAGGGTGCATGAGGACGGTGGATGCAACCAGGATGCGGTAAAGCATATCGGAATAAGGGGGGATTCCGCGGCCGACGGCACGGGCAGTCCTTTCGGAATGTTGAAGGATCTCCTTAAATAGAGACAAAATAATTAAAAATATAGAACAATGGCACATCCAAAACACAAGGTCTCCAAACAGAGACGTGACAAAAGAAGGACACATGACGTGGCTGTAGTTCCTACACTCGCAACGTGTTCAAACTGTGGCGCAACAGTTATGTACCACAGAGTTTGCCCAGAGTGCGGCTATTACAGAGGCCGTCAGATCATCGAGAAGAAAGCTGAGTAAGCCTTCTTTCTTTATGGCCCTGTAGTTCAACGGATAGAATGGAAGTTTCCTAAACTTTAGATAGCAGTTCGATTCTGCTCGGGGCTACTTCAGCGGAATTTCGGGAATAATCCCGGAATTCCGCTTTTGTTTTGTGGAGACAGAGGCGAAAACGTGTTGGTTTTTTGAATATTGTGCAATAATTTTCTAAATTTGTGACTTATTTGGTTAATAATTGTATTAAATAAATCAACGTCATGAAAAAAGTTATCGCCACTCCAGATGCACCTAAGGCCGTCGGACCGTATTCGCAGGCCATTGAAGTAAACGGAACGCTCTATGTGTCAGGACAGATTCCTGTCAATCCTGCCGACGGTTCGGTTGCGGAAGACATAAGGGAGCAGGCGCACCAGTCACTTAAAAATATCGGGGCAATACTGAAAGAGGCCGGAATGTCATACGGCAATGTTGTCAAAACAACGGTTTTGCTTGACGACATCGCGAATTTCAAAGCTGTTAATGATGTCTATGCCGAATATTTTACGGATGACAAACCTGCAAGGGCCTGTTATCAGGTTGCCGCTCTTCCTCTGGGTGTCAAGCTGGAGATCGAGGCAATTGCAGTGAAATGATGAACAGAAAAACAATAATATTTTTTTGTGCAGTCCTGGCTGTGATGGCCGCCGGTGTCGCAGCCGGAATAGCTGTCCTCTATTCTTCTTTGGACAGCGGCCCTGAAGTGCCTGATGAGTCGCGTTATCTGCTTCTCCCTGCCATACCGGCCGATGCTGTCGCTGTCTGCTGTCTTTCGCGTGCCGACAGATTGTCCGCATCTGTATTCGCCGGATTCGATGTCCCGGAGGCCTTGTGCCGCAAATTTGGGGCAGGCGATTTCGGACGGCTATCTTCCGCGCGCATGGCCCTGTCGCTCCATTATTCCGGAAAATTGATGCCGCTGTACGTCTTTGATGCCGGAAGTGCCGGTGCAGCCCCTTCGGGCGACGTGTCCGCACTCATTGATTTTTTTACGGATATGGGCTTTTGTGCCCGATATGTGGACTGTTCCTCGTTTTCTTCTGAAAAAAGACTCTCCGGACGTTCGGTCGTAATCGCTGCCGAAACAGAGACCATAGCCAAATCTTCCGTAAGGCATCTCGAACAGTGCCTGTCTGTAATGGAGGCTTCCGGTTTCTCTGCAGCCGCATCGAAGGCTGAAGGGGATGACATAATCTTCCTGTCGAACTCCAGAATCAAGCCGGTGTTCTCAGCTGTGTTTTCCCGCGCCTATTTCAAGGAAGTCTTTGCTGCAAAGGCCAACGAACTCTATTCTGACTATGCGGGGTTCTGCAGTGCCGTTGCAGACTGGACAGTCCTTTCTGTCAAGGGCCGTTCCGGAGAAGAACTTCATTTGAGCGGTACTCCGGTATACGAACAGGATGCGTCGGCTTTTATGTCTGTTCTCGGGAAATCCTCCGGAAATACCTCATCTTTGGCTGCAATGCTTCCGTCGTATACTTTTTTCGCCCTGTCTCTTCCTATGAGGGATTTCAGGCAGTATGCTGAGGCATACGAGGCATATCTTGATTCCAGGCAGGCCTTGCAGAATTTCCGCTGGGAGCAGTCTGTGCTGGCCAAAAGAGATACGCTTTCTCCTGTTGACTTCGTAGGACGAATAGGTGTGGAGGAAATGGCTTCCGCATCTTTCGCTACAGGAAAAGGGCTGATGAAAATAAATCTTGCAAGAATAACCAAGGCCGATCCTGTCATACTCCGCGGGACCGGCGTTAAATCTTTCAAGGAATATGTCCCGTCGGTAAATAAATATGCCTTCCCGTCACATTTTGCCGCTGTATTCGGCAAAGAATTCAGACTTAAAGACGAATCATTCTTTACTTTCATGAACGGATGGCTCATTACCGGCAGCCGTGAAGCCGTTGAGGAGTATGTGAGCGGCCGTGCATTGGAATACAGTCTGAAGGAATATATGGCCGATGCCGGTCAGGATGATTTGTTCGGAGGAAAGCCGGTGTCGTTGATCGCATACCTTAATCTTACATCTGATTCCGGCATGGCCGGAAGGCTTTTTACAAAGGATTTCTGCAAAATGCTGTCTTCAGTTGCCTCCGGAGCCGAATATTCTCCGGCAGTGCTTCGTGTGGCGGATTCAAAGAAAGGAATGCAGACTGACCTGGGGCTTTACCGTCTGTCTTTTGACAAGGTGAAGGCTCCGGTATTCGAGCGCGACACTTTGGTTGAAGTCCCTAAAGGGCCGTTCAAGGTCATGAATTCCGGGACAGGAAAGAATAACCTGCTGTATCAGAACGATCGTAAGGCCTTGTGCCTCAAAGAAGAGGGCGGAAAAGGACTTTGGGGCGTTCCGTTCGGACAGGATATTTGCGGAACTGTCGAGTGCGTGGATTACTATGCCAACGGAAAGCTGCAGTTCCTTTTCGGGGCAGGCAGCAAAATATATCTTATCGACAGGCTCGGACGCTTTGTCTCAGGTTTCCCTGTCGACCTCGGCAAGGAAATACTTATAGGGCCTGCGGCATACGATTTTACCGGTACACGCAAATACAACATTATGGTTCTGCACAAGGACAATGCCGTGGAAATGTATAATATGCAGGGAGCAAAGCCTTCTTCATGGAAAGGAATCACCTGCAGCGAGAAAATCAAGGGGCTTCCGGAAAGGCTCGATGTCGGCGGCAGCACATACTGGATTGTGCGCACTTCTGTCCAGACACTGATTTTTCCGTTCTCGGGAGGCGAGCCGCTGACTGATTTCAAGGGCGACAAGATGATTCTGCCGACAGGCAGCGTAACAGTGCGGGACAACTCTTCGGTGGATGCCGAGTGCTACGACGGAAAGTTGCGCACCGTGAAACTGAAATAAGAAATAGTACTTTAACTTAAAAATAAAATGGAATTTACATCAGTAAACAAAGTTTATCAGGAGGCCTTCAAAAAGAACTGGGACCGTCCTGCGATATCAAATTACCAGGGAGTTACACTCCATTACAGGGATGTGGCAAGGAGAATCGAGAAGATGCACATCATGTTTGAGGAGTGCGGTCTTCAGAAAGGTGACAAAGTGGCTATCTGTTCAAGAAACCAGGCCAATTGGGCTGTTTCCTTTTTCTCTGCAATGACGTTCGGAGCCGTTCCGGTTCCGCTTCTTCACGAATTCAAGTCGAGCAACATCCATCATCTGGTAAATCATTCCGAGGCAAAGATTCTTTTTGTGGATGACGTTATCTGGGAGGGACTTTCCGAGTCTGAAATGCCCGGCCTGCACGCGATAATCCAGGTAAATACATTCAAGCTTCTTTATGCACGCGACGCAAAGATCGTAGAGGCCCGCGAGCATCTGAACGAACTTTTCGGACGCAAGTATCCGGAGGCTTTCCTGCCGGAGCATCTCAACTATTATGAAGATTCTGCAGATGAGCTTGCAGTTATAAACTATACGTCAGGAACGTCAGGATTCTCTAAGGGCGTGATGATTCCTTACCGTGCGATTCTTTCAAATCTGCTCTTTGCCAAAAAGGTAATAAAGGGGCTGGACAATACGAAGAGTGTCGTTTCCATGCTTCCGTCGGCACATATGTACGGACTTATGTTCGAGGTTATGTACGAACTGAGCGTAGGTGCCCATGTGCATTTCCTTTCGCGTGTGCCGAGTCCGAAGATTATAATGCAGGCAATGGCAGAGGTGAAGCCTTATATCATAATTGCCGTTCCTCTTGTAATCGAGAAGATTTACAGGAGCAAGGTGAAGCCGGTTCTTGAAAAGGCCGGAATAAAGTTCATGATGAAGCTGCCGGGCCTTGACCAGGTGGTCATGAACAAGATCAAGACTGAGCTTACGAACGCATTCGGAGGAGAATTCTATGAGGTCATTATCGGAGGGGCTGCATTCAACAAGGAAGTCGAGGCATTTTTCAAGAAAATGGGCTTCCAGTTCACTGTCGGATACGGCATGACAGAGTGTGCGCCGATCATCACTTACGATGACTGGAAAGATTCAAAGCTGTATTCCTGCGGAAAGGCTGCCCCCAATATGGAGATAAAGATCAATTCAGCAGATCCTGCCAATGTGCCGGGAGAGGTCCTTGTAAAGGGTGAGAATGTTTTTCTCGGCTACTACAAGAACGAGGAGGCTACTGCTTCCGCGCTTACTGAGGACGGATGGTTCCATACCGGTGACATGGGTGTCATTGATGAGGACGGTGCCCTGTTCCTGAAAGGCCGTTCAAAATGTATGATCCTCGGCCCGAGCGGACAGAATATCTATCCGGAAGAGATTGAAACAGTGATAAATACACGTCCTTATGTTGTTGACTCTCTCGTTGTTGAGGATGACGGAGGACTTACCGCACTGATTTATCCTGATTTCCCTCAGGGCGAGGCTGACGGCATGTCTCAGGAGGCTCTCAGAAAGCACATGACAGATTCTCTGCCTGAACTGAACAAGGAACTGCCGAACTATGCCCGTATCAAGAAGATAGAAATAATGCCGGAAGACTTTGAAAGAACCCCTAAGAAGAGTATCAAGAGGTATCTCTATCAGAGAAACTAAGATTCGGAAATGAACAGGTTTGACCAAAGCTACATAGAGATGGCGGCAGTGTGGGCGAAAAACTCATACTGCAAGAGGCGTCAGGTCGGGGCGCTGCTTGTGAAGGACCGGATGATAATATCCGACGGATACAACGGCACTCCTTCCGGCTTTGAGAACAATTGTGAGGATGAAAGCGGGATAACACGGCCTTATGTGCTTCACGCAGAGGCAAATGCAATCACTAAGGTCGCGAAGTCCGGAAACAGCAGCTGTGGAGCGACGCTGTATGTGACGGCGGCACCGTGCCTTGAATGTGCGAAGCTGATTATCCAGGCGGGAATCAGGAGAGTCGTTTACCGTGATGAGTACCGCCTTACTGACGGAATAGATCTCCTGAAGACAGCCGGAGTTGAAATCGAACAAGTTGACTGAGCCTGTTCTTATGGAATTTATGAAAAAAACAGATACAAACATCATTGCAGCACTTCTGGGCGTAGTCCTGGGAGTGCTCATTGCCTTGGTAGGATTCAAGGCTTTTGCCCCTCAGAAAAAATTCGACGGCAATTACAACAAGTGGCGCAAACTGAATCTGATACTTGACCAGATTGAGAAAAATTATGTGGACACGATAGACAAAGCCGGGATGACGGATGCTGCCGTAGTGGCTGCCCTTGCAGAGCTTGATCCCCACTCAGTCTATTTGCCTCCTGTGCAGCTTACTGAATCTGAAACCGAGCTTGCCGGCAATTTCGAGGGCATCGGAATACAGTTCAATGTTCCGAATGATACTGCAATCGTGCTGAGTGTCATTCCTGGAGGACCGTCCGAAAAGGCAGGCCTGAGCCAGGGGGACAGGATAATACGCGTTGGAGAAAGGAATATCGCCGGTACGAAGACGCCGCAGGACAGCATGGTCCGCATGATGAAAGGCCCGGCGGGCTCAAAGGTCAGGATAACTGTCAATCGCGGCGGTGCAATGATTCCTTTTGATATAACTCGCGGAAAGATACCTGTGCACTGCGTTGACGCTGCGTTCATGATTGATGATTCGACGGGATATGTCAAGTTGTCCAAATTTACGAGGACAACCGTCAAAGAGTTTACCGAAGCCAAGGACAAACTGCTCGCTTCCGGCATGAAACGTCTCGTGTTTGACCTTAGGAACAACTCGGGCGGCTATCTTGACCAGGCTTTGCTTCTGGCAAATGAGTTCCTGTGCAAAGGTGACTGCATCGTGTATATGGAAGGGCGTAACCGTCCGCGCCAGGATTTCAATGCGGACGGCAAAGGCAGTCTGAAGGACATAGGTCTTGCCGTACTGATTGACGACGGTACTGCATCTTCAAGCGAGATTTTTTCCGGTGCTATGCAGGACAATGACCGCGGGGTGACAGTTGGCCGCCGCTCATTCGGAAAGGGACTTGTGCAGGAGCCTGTGAATTTTACCGACGGTTCCGGAATACGTCTTACTGTGGCGAGATTCTATACTCCGTCGGGACGCTGTATCCAGAAGCCGTACGGCAAGAATTATGAGTATGACATATATGAAAGATATGCCCACGGCGAAATGGTTTCGGCGGACAGCATGAAAGTTGATACCACTGTCGTATATCATACTGTGAAAGGACGTCCTGTATATGGCGGAGGAGGAATTGTCCCGGATGTCTTTGTTCCTATGGATACCACGAAGGCTACACCGTTCTATATCAAATGCACTAAAAAGGCTACGGCAATGCGCTTCGCCTCATCAATGTTCGACAGATACAGGACTTCGCTTGCCGCAATCGATGATTTTGCCGCTCTGGAAAGATATCTTGACAGGATAGGGCTTGAAAACGAATTCCTCAGGTTCGCTGCGGAAACTGACTCTCTCAGACCTGCCGCCGGCGAATGGGGGAAGACCCGCAGTTACATGATGCCTCAGCTCAAGGCTCTTGTCGGCCGGTATTCAAAACTGGATGATGAGGCATTCTACAGATTCTATCTTCCTGTAGATGAAACGATAAAGGCTGCAATAGCAAGCCTGGATTCTGAAGCTTCCATGTCCGGCAGGATATGCAGATAGATTGTCAGTCAATCCGTCTGCATATCAGTGTGGCGGATGTGACTGACACTACCTCCACTTCGCAGTAGTCTCCAGCCTTTTCACCACGTGACGGGAAAACGCACATCTTGTTGTTGCTTGCCCTGCCGCACAGTTCGTCGGCATTCTTCTTTGAAGGTCCTTCCACGAGAACCCTCAGGTGCTTGCCGACTTCTTTCTCGTTGCTTTTGAGGCTCATCCTGCCCTGCAATGCTATTATTTCATTAAGCCTTTCTGTCTTTAGTGAATACGGGATGTCATCCGGATATTTCCTTGCCGCAAGCGTGCCCGGACGTTCGGAGTAGGCAAACATGAATGCCGAGTCGAACACGACTTCCTCCATAAGTGAAAGCGTATCGCGGTGGTCCTGCTCCGTCTCGCCGCAGAAGCCTGCAATTACGTCCGTGGTAATTCCGCAGTCAGGAATCACACTTCGTATTTTGCGGACGCGCTCGAGATACCAATCCCTGTCGTATTTGCGCCTCATCTTCTCAAGCATCGCGCTGCTTCCTGACTGGACAGGCAGGTGTATGTGCTTGCATATATTGTCATACATTGCCATTGTGTATATGACTTCATCACTTATGTCCTTGGGGTGCGATGTCGAGAAACGGACTCTCAGCGACGGATCTGTCTTCGCGACCATTTCGAGCAGCTGTGCGAAATTCACGTCTTTGTCAGCATTCCTGCTGTCTTTCCACAGATATGAATCCACATTCTGGCCGAGCAGGGTTATTTCCCTGTAGCCGTTCTCAAACAATTGCCGGGCTTCGTTCACTATAGTCTGCGGATCGCGGCTTCGTTCCGCGCCTCTGGTGTACGGCACAACGCAATATGAGCATACATTGTTGCAGCCGCGCATGATTGAGATAAAGGCCGAGACTCCGTTGCGGTCCATTCTCACGGGTGAAATGTCCGCGTATGTCTCCTCGTGAGAAAGAAGCACATTTATCTGCGGCTTGTCGGGGGTTACGGCCCTGATGAGCGACGGAAGGCTGCGGTATGAGTCCGGTCCGGCAACAATGTCGACCTGATGTCCGTCCAGAAGTTTGTCTTTAAGCCTTTCTGCCATACAACCGACTATCCCTATAATTACATCTCCGCGTTTTTTCTTCTGCAGGCGGAACTGGTCTATTCTGCCCCATATCCTCTGCTCGGCATTGTCTCTTATGGAGCAGGTGTTGGCAAGAATTACATCGGCCTCGTCCATATTCTCTGTAAGGGCATAGCCTTCGTCCTGGAGGATGGACAGTATTACTTCGCTGTCATTTACATTCATCTGACAGCCGTATGTCTCTATATATATCTTGGGTCTTGCCGGATCCGAAATCGGCTTTATGCTTTTTGTATCCATATCTGTGTTGTTTTCAGTGACTGCACAGGCATTGCATACCGGTGCATTTGTCGGCAAAAATAACAAAATTTTAAAAAAGTAAGAAAACATCCCTCGAACCGGACGGAGTGTTTGCAGTGAAAATAAAGGACGCGTCCTGATTAGCGGACGGTTTTTGTATATTAAGATCTCCTGTGAGGACTTTGCGGTAGGATTTTTAAACGAATATACATATCTTTGCGAAGATGTTATGACAAAAATAATGGAAAATATTATGCGTAGATGCTTTCCTGCACTGCTTGTTGTACTGTTGCTGTCACTGTCCGGCTGTAACAAGGTCAGACAGATAAATGTCACATCCCTGGATGTGGAGTCTGTCAGTATGCGCGGTTTCAGGGGAGTGACGTTGTTTCTTGCAGTAGGCATCGACAATCCGGCTATGCAGATCGGACTTTCCGACATTAACGGCAGTCTGAAATCCGGCGGGAAGGTGCTTGGCAGACTTGAAATGGAGCCTTTCACTCTGGTAGCCAAATCTGCTGAAATCTATCATCTGAAAGCGGATCTCAGCATTGAGCAGGGGGCCGGACTGCGTGAACTTACCGCCCTGATGGACAGACAGACTCTTCTCGGGTGCACAGTCGATGTATCTGTAAAGGCAACTCTGAAAGGAGGAGTTTCAAAAACAGTGAGATTTAAAGATATACCTGTTGAAAAACTTTTGTGATAATGATGAAAAAAATCCTATTCTTATATTTTGTGGCATCTGTCATTTCGGCGGTTTCGTTAAGTGCACAGGAATTTGAGGTTTCCGGGAACTGTGAGTATGCGGATTCCATAATTTACCGTCCTGCTTCGGCAGTGGATTCTACGCTTGTCGGGCTCGATGTCTTTGAGGCGATGCCTTCAAGGGTTGCCGGAGATGCTGCCGGAGTGTACATAGGTCAGTCACCTGTGGTGGCGGCATCGATGAGGGCGCATATAGCTTCCAATGCTTCACGAAGCATAACCGGATACAGAGTGCGGATTTTCTTTGACAACAAGCAGACCGCGCGTACTGAGTCTGAGCAGACTCTCAGATATTTTGAGAGCATATACCATGATGTCATGGCATACAGAACATATTCAAATCCGTATTTCAAGGTCACGGTCGGAGACTGCCGCACAAAGTCCGAGGCGATGGCACTGCTTGCACGCATCAAGCCGGCCTTTCCAAGCGCCTTCGTCGTCAAAGAGTGCATCTCCTATCCGGTCGTGGACAAAGACAATGCTTATGTAACCGATACAGTCAAAGTAATTATTCCGAAGTTGAATTAGTTGTCATGTAGTTATATTAATGTTATGTTGAAGCAAGGATTAGAACTCAAGCAGACGCAGAAACTTTCACCGCTGCAGATTCAGACTATAAAACTTATCGAACTTCCGATTCAGGAACTTGAACAGAGAATACGCAAGGAAATGGAGGAAAACCCTGTCCTTGACGAAGACCAGCCGAATGAAAAGGAGGAGGACGAGGCTCCAAGGGAGGTTTCTCTTTCAGAATACAAAGAAGACGACTCGATTCCGAGCTACAGACTCAGGTCTGACAATTATTCAAAGGATGAGCGTCCTCAGTACAATACTTTTTCAGTCAAGGAGAGTTTTACGCAAAGCCTTCAGGAACAGCTGGGCTACCGGCATCTTAATGAACACCAGTATGCCGTTGCCTCGTTCATTATAGGCAGTCTTGACGATGACGGATATTTGCGCAGAAGCATTGACGGAATTGTGGATGATTTGTCATTCAGGGCAAATGTGGAAACAGATGAGGAAGAGGTGCTTGCCATGCTGAAAGTAATACAGGAGTTCGAGCCTGCCGGAGTCGGGGCAAGGGATTTGCGTGAATGTCTTCTGCTTCAGATAAAGCATTTCAAGAGGACTCCTGAGGTCGACAATGCTGTAAGGATTCTTACCAACTATTTCAACGAGTTTACCAACAAGCATTTCCATAAGATTATGGCGCGCATGGGCTTGTCCGAGGAGGAATTGAAGGCCGCCATGTCTAAGATACTCAAACTGAACCCGTCTCCGGGCGGTCAGATTGATGATTCATATACGGATCAGGCACAGCAGATTATTCCGGATTTCATTCTTGAATATACGGATGGCGAGCTAAAGCTTTCCATGCCGAGGTTCTCCATTCCGGAGCTGCGTGTCAACAGGAAATATGCCGACATACTCATGGAGGCCGCCAATTCTTCCGAAAGAGAGAAAAAGGAAGCGGCTGCTTTCGTGAAGAAAAAACTTGATTCGGCAAAATGGTTCGTAGAGGCTGTCAAGCAGAGGCACAACACATTGTCGAGCACGATGCAGGCCATAATAGATTATCAGAGGGAATATTTCATAGATGGTGACGAAGCTCACCTGAAACCTATGGTACTTAAGGATATAGCTGAAAAAACGGGTTTCGACATATCGACTATATCCCGAGTGGTTAACAGCAAATACATAGAGACTCATTTCGGTATTTATTCCCTTAAGTATTTCTTCTCGGAAGGTCTTGAAAATCAGGATGGAGAAGAAGTGTCTACGAGGGAACTCAAAAAGGCCCTTCTGGAATGCGTGGAAAACGAGGACAAGCGAAAGCCTCTGACTGACGATGAACTTGTGGAGCGCATGACAGCCAAGGGATACAAGGTTGCGAGAAGGACTATTGCCAAGTATCGTGACCAGCTCGGAATACCGAAGGCCCGTCTCCGCAAAGAGCTTTGACAAAGCTTTTTTTAAAAAAAGAGAAAAATTTAAAGAAAAAGAAAATATATAGCCTTTTTCGTCACAAAAGTTCTGTGTTCATCAGAAATGCAGGTATTTTTGCCGAAAGTCAGGACGTGAGCGGTAAGCGCGGTCTGCGTTTCCGCTCACGTTTTAATTATATGTCGGTATGAAAATAAAGGAACTGTGTGAAGATGAAAGGCCGAGGGAAAAACTGCTGTCAAAAGGTGCAGCAAGTCTGAGCAATGCGGAACTTGTGGCAATATTGCTCAGGACCGGTTCCGGCGGCAGGAATGCGGTCGATGTAGCCAGGGAGATTCTGTCCGTTAACGGCAGCAGATTGGGAGAGCTGTCTGCCATGCCTGTCGAGACTTTATGCAGGATAAAGGGAATCGGGCCGGTAAAGGCTGTGGCTTTGGCTGCAGCTTTTGAACTCGGACGGAGAGTTGCCGGTGAGGCCGTAATGGAAGGCGCGGTGAGACTGGATATGCCGGAGACTGTTTACCGCACCATGCTTCCCGATATGAAGAATCTCGACCATGAGGAGTGCTGGGCTCTGTTTCTTAACAGAGCAAACAGACTTATCTCCAAAGAAAGAATCAGCAGCGGCGGGCAGGATTCGACTGTAGTTGACAAAAAGGTGATAATACGCAGAGCCATAGAGAAAAAATCGTCAGCCCTGATACTTGTGCACAACCATCCGTCCGGAACGGCAATGCCGAGTACAGAAGACATTCGCCTGACGAAAGAACTGCATCGCGCCCTTGACTTGTGCGGAATACGTATGATTGACCATGTGATTATAGCGGGCGGCAGTTATTATAGTTTCTCGGATGAGAGACTTTTCTGAATTTTATGATTATATTTGCGTTCCTATAATCAACAAGTCATCCGATGAAAGTCATCAACTTAGGAGAAAAGAATTCTATTCTCAACAAATTCGTTGCGCAGATGCGCGACAAGAATGTCCAGAAGGACAGTATGCGTTTCAGAAGAAACCTTGAAAGGCTGGGTGAAATATTTGCATACGAGATCAGTATGGCTATGGAACATTCTGAGAAACAGTTTGTTACTCCGCTCGGTATCGCAAATGTGTCCACTTACGACGATGAGGTGGTAGTGGCTACAATACTTCGTGCCGGCCTTCCTTTGCATCAGGGCATCCTCAATTTCTTTGACGATGCTCAGAATGCCTTTGTCGCTGCTTACCGCAAATATGACAAAGGGGAGGATTTTCATATAAACATCGAGTATGCAAGTACTCCTGACTTGAACGGAAAGACTCTGATTCTGGCAGACACAATGCTTGCTACGGGTTCTTCTCTTGAGATTGCCTACAAGAGGCTTTGTGAGGAAGGGGAGCCGAAGCATACTCATCTTGTGTGTCCTATTTCGAGTGCATACGCCGTTGAATATCTCCAGAAGAGCCTTCCTGGCGACAAGGTTACGCTTTGGGTGGCTGCAATAGACGAGGAATTGACCAACCACTCGTATATAGTTCCCGGCCTCGGTGATGCCGGTGATCTTGCCTACGGTGAAAAGAAATAGTGTTTTGTAATATAAATTCTTAGCCGGCATTTTGGTGAAATGTGTCTCATCCAAATGCCGGTTATTGTAAAATATCAAATCACTATCGGAATAACCAAAGATTTTATCAACCGTTTTTGGCAATATTATATCTAAAAAGATACTGACCCCATTGATGGTTTTCTCGCATAAAGTAATCCATTTGCCTTTTCATGTCCATGCCTGCATACGTATTTGGGGATTACTTTTGATGATAGTATGCCTGATTTTTCCTCTATGATTTTACCGGCAGTCCGGCAGCTCATTGAAGGCAGTTACAATATTTCGGTCAGATGACAAATTCTGCAAAAATAAAGATGTCCGGTAAACGTGTTCAATCTACTTGTTTGACAGTATTTATAGGTTGCCCCCCCCTTAATCCCAAGAAATTATGGCTGTCCGCTTACTACCTTCAATTTGAGGAAATGTTAGCAAACAGGAAGGCCATAATTGTGTTTTTACGGTTCGTTCTATGGCTTTTTACGTCAAAATAGAGGACCTGCCGGCTGTCTGGAAAAACGTGGGTTCAAACAAGGCTTTTAAGTTTTACCGACACCAACAATAAAAATTCTATATAATGCGCCGGTTTTGGCTTATTGGATATTTTAGCATCATGTTATTCTGCTATATTCTTATTGTAAATTGTGTGGCGGGTAGGTCTGTCTGTGACCAACCCTGAATCCCCGTCATAGGTATACGCTCTGTATGGCATCCTGCCGTTCCGGGGGTATTTCGCCCATCTGGAACACTTGCTGAAATCTCCGCCCGACTGCTCTTCAAACGTGGCATTTCCGGCACGAAGCATGGCATTTCTTCACAACTGTTCCCGAAACGGGCCATTTCATGAACGAAGCCCGACATTTCTGCCCGATTGAGTTCCCCAAACGAGCCATTTCATGAACGAAGCCCGGCATTTCTGCACGAGTGTTCCCAAACCAGGCCTTTTCAGGAATAGAACACGACATTTCCGCACGATTGTTTCCCAAAGGCCTTTCGGGACAGAACTACGATATTTCCGCACGACTGTTTTTGAACGTGGTCTTTTGGGAACAGTCGTTATGGCTGCAGGACTGAGATACCCCAAGATGGTTATTTGGTGGAGGTCAACATCCTGCTACACAGTGTTTTATGCTTCAACGGGTGCCGAAATTTTGGCATCCGTCACAAAGCAAATAGTTATCTCACAACAAGTTGGCCTCCACCTTGCGTAACATTTCCTCCTGACCGTTCTCCAAAACAAGCATTTTCTGGAACGGAACACGACTTTTCCGCACGAACGAAGCCCGACATTTCTGCCCGACCGTTTCCCAAACATGCCATTTCTGGAACGTAACACGGCATCTCGGCACGATTGTTCCCCAAAGGGCCTTTCGGGAGCGAACCACGACATGCCGACAAGATTGTCCTTTCAGGGCACATCTCAGAGGAGTTTCTGATGTTAAAGTACTTGCTTTTCAGACTTGCTAAAATATATGCTTAGACACATACTTTTGTTACTGAGCCCTTATTTTTTGATTATCACTCATTAGATGAAACGGTTTTCATCTAATGAGTGTAAACATATGAAAACAACCAATTTACAAAGATTCTGCCAACCAATTTTGGCAATTATACCGAAAATTACATTTCTGGCAGGATTTTTATTCAAAAATGGCATCATTACCGAAAAACAAGAAAATGAGGCTTGACTAAATTTTTAGTCAAGCCTCATTTGGGAGGGTGCCCAGTGGGATTCGAACCCACGACATTCAGAACCACAATCTGACGCTCTAACCAACTGAACTATGGGCACCATAGTTTGATTTAAGGACTGCAAAGATACGTAAAATTTTCTTTGATGCAACAGTTTCTTGGAAAAATCTGCGTGATTTGATAAGACGGCTGCCGCCTGTAGATTGAAAATACTGTCGTAAAGTCACGATGTTGACTTTTTTCATTATATTTGTGCATTCGCACATATATGTGCCTGTGCCCCGGCATACATTCAAACAGGTTTTATGTAGGCCCTCGGCTTTGGCTATATTTGCTTCGATAAATTGTACACGCAGGCTGCATGGTCTGCATTTAATAAAGAACAAGTTTTATTATGGGACGTGAAATCAAATTTTCTCTTGTATACAGGGATATGTGGCAGTCTTCCGGCAGATATGTGCCGACTGTCGCACAATTGAAGGAGGTCGCTCCTGCAATTATTGAAATGGGATGCTTTGACCGTGTGGAGACAAACGGCGGTGCATTTGAACAGGTTAACCTTTTGTTCGGCGAAAACCCGAATAAAGCCGTGCGCGAGTGGACTGCTCCGTTCAATAAGGCCGGAATAGGTACACATATGCTAGAACGTGGACTCAATGCGTTGAGGATGAATCCTGTGCCGGCTGATGTCCGTGAACTGATGTATAAGGTTAAGAAGGCGCAGGGCACAGATATCTCCCGTTCATTCTGCGGCCTCAACGACCACCGCAACCTTCGTTTGAGCGTCGAGTATGCCAAAAAGGCTGGAATGATTTCCCAGGTGGCCCTGTCGATTACCAATTCTCCGGTACATACCGTTGCATATTATATGGGAGTCGTTGACAAGGTTGTGGAATACGGCTGCGATGAAATTTGTCTGAAAGATATGGCCGGAATCGGCCGCCCTACTTTCCTCGCGGAACTGACTCGCCAGATAAAGAAAAAATATCCGCATATCACTGTACAGTATCATGGTCATTGCGGGCCCGGATTTTCGCCCGCATCTATGCTTGAAGTGGCAAGGGCTGGTGCGGACTATCTCGATGTGGCTGTCGAGCCGCTATCATGGGGCAAGGTGCATCCGGATGTCATAACCATACGCGAAATGCTTAAGGCGGACGGCTTCACAGTGAAGGATCTTAACATGAACGCCTATATGGAGGTACGTGCCCTGACCCAGAAGTTCATCGATGATTTCCTCGGATATTGGATTGACCCGAACAACTCGCATATGAGTTCACTGCTTGTCGGCTGCGGTCTTCCTGGCGGCATGATGGGCTCGATGATGGCTGACCTGAAAGGCTTTCACGGTGCGATCAACGCATCATTGCGTGCGCAGGGCAAGCCGGAGCTGACTCTTGACCAGCTTATGGTCATGCTTTTCCAGGAGGTAGAATATGTATGGCCGCGCCTTGGCTATCCTCCTCTTGTCACTCCGTTCAGCCAGTACGTCAAGAATACCGCCCTCATGAATCTTATGAACATCCTGAAAGGACAGCCGCGCTGGACTACTATAGACAAGGATACCTGGAACATGATTCTCGGCAAGATGGGTAAGCTTCCTGGTGAGCTTGCACCGGAGATTGTCAGTCTTGCAAAGGACAAAGGCCTTGAATTCTATACAGGCAACCCGCAGGATGCTTTCCCTGATGACCTTGAAAGATTCCGCGGAATGATGAAGGAAGAGGGCTGGGACTGCGGTCCGGATGATGAGGAACTCTTTGAGTTTGCAATGCACGAGAGGCAGTACAGGGACTACAAGAGCGGAGTTGCAAAAGAGCGTTTCAACAATGATCTTGAAGCGGCGAAAGCCAAGGCCGGTGCACCTGTCGTTATTGTAAGGCCGGTAGTGGAGATGCCGAAGTATGATGTAGATGCTATCGTGGCTAAATATCCGTCTGCCGTACCTGTGCAGGCTTCTGTCAAAGGACAGCTTCTGTGGCAGGTTGATGTGGACGATGCTTCTTCGGCTCCTGTCGCCGGAACAGAGGTTGAGGCAGGAAAGGCTATGGCGTATGTCCAGACCTATTACGGCATGGAGGAGATCGTACCTGCGGTATCAGGACGTGTGGTTGCAGTATGCGCCAAGCAGGGGGACAATGTCGTGAAGGGAGAGATTGTCGCTTTCGTTCAGGAATAGCATGCCGTTTTCCGGAAATTGGCGTTATGCGCAGCTCCGTGTTTGGATTTACCATAAAAGAAAGCTTTTTTCGCAAAGTTCCGAAAGGACAGTACTTGTCCGAGATACCCCTGACAAGGGACAAACTTAGTTTGCCGGGGCTGGGAAAATGAGTTTTCGAAGAAAAACGTTGCGGGACGACACGTCCCCGAAATTGGAAATCACCCCTGTCAGAGTTCATTCTGGCGGGGGTGAAATCGTTAGAATAAGACTTGTCGTACAGTTCTCCCGCCATTTGATTCAGTCTGTGGCGATGATTCCAAAACAGTTGGCAGAATTATATATAAGAGATTGAAAAATAGTTAAAGCTGATTTCACCAACTGTTTTTGCACCTATACCATCTGTTAAGGCAAAAATTTATTGTTTGTCCAGGTCAGAGTCAGAAAGACCGGAATAAGTGTCATTATACAGTCCGAATCCGTTCAGCACAGGACAGGCAAGCGAGGAGTTGATATTTATCTTTACGGCATCGGCCGTCACCTTGTCCGTAAGCAGTATCCTCTTGTATCCTATGGTTGTTCCGGTTTTGAGCGTCTTCCATGTGTTTCCCGACTTATACGATACGGTAAAACTCTTGACTCTCTGTCCCAAAGGAATGTATTCCTGCAGCAGGACTCTGTTGAAAGTGGAGCTTTTCTTGAGAGTGAAAATAATCTCAACCGTCTTTTTGTCGTCATCCGCAGCGAAATACGTTCCGTCGTCTCCGTCAATCATATTGACAGGAGCATATTGTGCACTGTTTCCGCGCGTATTGTTTGCCGAGGCCTCTGCGCCCTCTGCGAGATTTTCAGCAAAAATATTGTCTTTCATCGCCTTGAAGCCTCGCAGGCTTGCTATGTCCTTGTCATCGAACACTCCGGCCGTTGTCGGAGGCACGTTCAGCAGCAGCAGAGAATTGCGTCCCACACTCTGATAATAGAGTTTCATAAGGTTCTTGGCGCTTCTCGTCTTTTCGTTTCCAAGATTGTTCCAGAACCACATCGGATCCCCGTTGTCCTGCTGGTTCTTCGTCCTTATGGACACATCGGATTCGGCAGGAATCCAGTATTTTCCGTTCTCTGTTCCGGAGCCGAGATATGTGCCGTAGTCTCCCGGAAGAGAACTTTGGCTTGCGCCATACTGCTCAGGTGAGAAAGTACTCCAGTTCGTTTCGCGGGCAAAGCCGTACTCGTTGCCGACCCAGCGGCATCCGGGCCCGACATTGCTGAATACTATGGCATCAGGATGAATGTCGGTTACAGCCCTGTTGAACAGGTCGAAGTCATATTCCTGAGGCTTGCCGTCGCTTCCTTTGGCTCCGTCGAACCATTGCTCGAACATGTCTCCGTAATTTGTGTGCAGGTCTTTGATAGTGTTTGCGAAAATCGTGTTATATGCACTTCCCGTTCCGTAGTTCGGGGCATGTTTGTCCCACGGTGAGTCATAGACTCCGAACTTGACTCCCTGCTTTGCGCAGGCATCGGAAAGTTCCTTTACAATATCTCCTTTGCCGTTTTTGTATGGACTGGATGCAATAGTATGCGTGCTGTACTTGTTCGGCCAAAGGCAGAAGCCGTCGTGGTGTTTTGCAGTAAGGATGATTCCTTTGAACCCTGTTTCCTTTGCAATGGATACCCATGAGTCACAGTCTGCTGAAGGTGGATTGAAAGCCTGGATTTCCGATGCTGAGCCTTCTCCCCATTCAAGGTTGGTGAATGTGTTGGGGCCGAAATGGATAAACATGTTGGTCTCCATTTTCTGCCATTCAACCTGAGCGGCAGTCGGAACAGCACCGAATGCCGAAGGGGCGGGTACATCCGGTTCCGGCTCCGGCTCCGGTTCAGGAACAGGCTCCGGTTCCGGTTCAGGATTAGGATTAGGATTAGGGTTTGGCTCAACCGTTATCTCGCCTTCGTTTCCGGAATTCGGCAGCTGTACCGGGTCACAAGAAATAAAGGCAGCCGAAAGTGCGGCTGCCAGAACACGATATGATATTCTTGTCATAATCATGCAGACGGTGATTGTTTGAGTGCCAGTTTTCCGGTGGTTTATTTGCGTTCTTCCCATGCGTAATATCCGTCTCCCGTGACATAGTCGTAGTATTCCCACCAGAAGTCAAATGTACGCATATATTTGAAATTGTCCAGCCAGTCGTAGAATTCTATTTCGAGCACGGCTTCTGTGAAACCCGGCTGCATTGTCCTGCTGAGCTCATAGAATATTTCTTCAATCTGTCTGTCGGTAAGCCGTTCGGAACGCAGTTCATACCTTCCCTGGCTCGTGACGCTCGGAAGTCCTCCTGCATAATATGCCGTCAGGTATGCATCGATGCTGGCCTCCTGTACATTTCCTATATTGATTTCGCAGGAACAGACTGACATAAGTACTGCTGTTCCTGCGAGTATGAGTGCAAATAGCCGTCTCATTTTCAGTTATTGTCTATTCTTTCTTAATCCTGGACGTTTTTCAGAGCTTCGCGGATCTTCGCCTCGATTTCATCGCAAAGTTCCACATTGTCCGTGAGCAGGGCCTTTACTGCTTCTCTGCCCTGTGCCAGCTTGCCGTCCCCGTAGCTGAACCATGAACCGCTCTTCTTGATGATGTCGAATTCGACACCGAGGTCTATTACTTCTCCGACGTGTGATATTCCCTCGCCGAATACGATGTCGAATTCCGCTTTTTTGAAAGGAGGGGCCATCTTGTTCTTTACGATCTTGACCTTGGTGCGGTTTCCGAGAGCCTCGTCACCGTCCTTTATCTGGGTTGTCCTGCGGACATCGACCCTGACGGATGCATAGAACTTGAGTGCGTTTCCTCCCGTTGTGGTCTCGGGATTGCCGAACATGACTCCGATCTTGTCACGCAGCTGGTTTATGAATATGCAGCAGGTGTTGGTCTTGCTGATGTTTGCCGTGAGTTTTCTGAGGGCCTGGCTCATAAGCCTTGCCTGAAGTCCCATCTTCGAGTCTCCCATTTCGCCCTCGATCTCGGCCTTTGGAGTAAGGGCCGCCACAGAGTCGATTACGATTATGTCGATCGCTCCCGAACGGATGAGATTGTCGGCTATCTCGAGAGCCTGCTCTCCGTTGTCAGGCTGTGAGATAAGGAGCGTGTCGAGATCGACGCCGAGATTCTTTGCGTATGTCCTGTCGAAGGCGTGCTCGGCATCTATGATGGCTGCAATGCCTCCCTGTTTCTGTGCCTGGGCTATCGCATGGATTGCGAGAGTGGTCTTACCGCTGGACTCAGGCCCATAGATTTCAATGACCCTTCCGCGAGGGTAGCCTCCTATTCCGAGGGCTGCGTCAAGTGCAATGGAACCGCTCGGAATGACCGAAACCTCCCATTTTGGCTGATCTCCCAGCTTCATGATAGTACCTTTGCCGTAGTCTTTCTCAATCTTGTCAATCGTTGCCTGCAATGCTTTCAGCTTTGCCGCATTGACGCCGGTACTTTCCTGTACTTCTTCTTTAGCCATAAATGTAAAAAGTTTAAATGTTATAACACACAACGGAACTTTTCCGCATGTCCGAACAAAAGTAATGAAAAAAGCCGATACTTTGTGCATAAATTTTACCTATTTTTGCATTTGGATGGAATGGCGCTCCGTGTGTCTTTGTGAGTGCTGAAATGAAACGGGAAATGAAGATAAAACTTTTAGGAAAAAATCTTGAGGAACTTAGGAAAATAGTCTTGGATGAGGGGCTTCCGGGCTTTGCCGGACGCCAGATCGCGAGGTGGCTGTATGTCAAGAAGGCGAGGTCGATAGACGACATGACCGACCTTTCCAAGGCGGCGCGTGAGAAACTGTCACAGAAATATGAAGTCGGCGCTCTCAGGTATTCGTGCGTACAGGTTTCTTCTGACGGGACCAAGAAATATCTTTTCCCGGTAAAATGCTCCCACAGCGCGAAGCTCAATGCTTCCTGCGGGCAGGGCAGCTTCGGGATGAATCTTGAAGAAGGTGCTGTCGAGGCTGTCATGATTCCGGATGCCGGCAGGGCCACTCTCTGCGTGTCTTCTCAGTCAGGTTGCCGTATGGGATGCCGTTTCTGCATGACAGGTAGGCAGGGCTTTCACGGGAATCTGTCCGCAGCCGACATAATTTCCCAGTTTCTCGGGGTCGATGAGTCTGATTCTCTGACCAATGCCGTGTTCATGGGTATGGGCGAACCTCTTGACAATTACGAGAATGTGATGAGGGCGATAGAGATTCTTACCGCCGACTGGGGCTTTGCCTGGAGTCCGAAGAGAATAACTGTCTCCACAATAGGGGTACTCCCGAATCTCAGGCGTTTTCTGGAGGAAAGCCGCTGTCATCTGGCTGTCAGCCTGCACAATCCTTTCGGACTTGAAAGGCTTTCCGTAATGCCGGCGGAGAAGGCATGGCCTGTCAGGGAGGCTGTGGACATGATAAAGGAATATGACTTTACCGGACAGAGACGCGTCAGCTTCGAATATACGATGTTCGCCGGTTTCAATGATACGAAAGCCCATGCCGATGCCCTGTCAAGAATGCTGCGGGGACTCGAATGCCGCATGAACCTCATACGTTTCCACAAGATACCGGACTTCCCTTATACAACATCTCCGGAGGTCATAATGGACAAATTCCGTCAGCGGCTTGCCAATTCGGGAATCACCGTTACCGTACGTGCATCGAGAGGGGAGGATATTTTTGCGGCCTGCGGTATGCTTGCCGGACATCATGAAAACAAAAGAAGCATATATGAAACGGACATGGTTTAATGTGCTTTTCTCCGTGTGCCTGCTTTTGGCAGGAGGAAAAGCCTATGCCGGAGGTATAGACCCTGCAGCAGATTCCGCAGCGATTGAAAGGATGAGATGCAGGATGGACGAGATACGCAAGTTCCGGCCGACGGTAGCTCTCGTGCTCAGCGGAGGCGGAGCCAAAGGGGCCGCGCACATCGGGGTCATACGCCATATTGAATCGCTCGGAATACCTGTGGACATGGTGCTTGGAACGAGCATGGGAGGCCTTGTGGGAGGCTTGTATGCACTCGGGTATACTCCGGACCAGATGGATACGCTCATACGCGGCATAGACTGGCAGTGGGCGCTTAGCGATAAACTGTCACGTAAATACATATCATACGCCGACGCGAAATACAAAGAAAAATATTTGCTGTCGATTCCGTTTTATTATGAGAAGGACTATTATCGTATGATGATGGCGGACGAATACCGTTTCGATCCCGTACAGAAATTCAATGGCCTGGCTATAGGAGCGGACAACAAGGACGTTCCGGGAGGACTGAGGCAGAATCTGCTCGGAAGTCTTCCGTCCGGCTATATATTCGGACAGAATGTAAGCAACCTTATAAGTTCGCTTACAATAGGGTATCAGGAACCTATGGATTTCATTGATTTACCGATTCCGTTTGCCTGTGTGGCCGCTGACCTTGTTTCCGGTAAGGCCAAGGTATGGCACAGCGGAAAAATCAATGATGCCATGCGCTCGACAATGTCTATACCGGGAATCTTCACCCCTGTCAGAGTGGACGGCATGGTGCTGGTAGACGGCGGACTCAGAGACAATTATCCTACAGCTCTTGCAAGGGATATGGGGGCAGACATAATAATCGGAGTGGATTTGTCAGAGCTGAAGCGCAATTATACTGATGTCAACAATATAGGAGACATATTCGGGCAGGGAATAGATATGCTCGGCCGCGATATGTTCGAGAAAAATGTAAATATCCCCGATGTTAAAATCAAGCCTGATCTCAGAGGATTCAATATGATGAGCTTTAATCCTGTGAGTATAGACACCATTATAATAAGGGGACATGAGGCGGCGTTGGCACAGGATTCTCTTTTGCGCGAGGTCGCTGCCAGAACAGCAGGAATTTATTATTCTCCGAAAAAGCATCCGGCTGCCGGCCTTTCACGCGATTCTGTCGTGATTGCGGGAATCGATGTCACAGGAGTGCTTCCGAAGGAGAAGGAACTGCTTAAGTCCAGGATGCATTTGAAATACGGCCAGAAACTGAGCCATGATGAACTTGCCGATATCGCAGGACGCATCTATGGCACCGGGGCCTATGATTATGTGACCTATGAATTGTATGGATCTTCCGAACCTTATAAACTTGTGTTCAATTGCAGGAAAGGGCCTGTTCATCAGCTCGGCGTGGGAGTGCGTGCCGATACTGAGGAAATAGTTTCCGTCCTGCTGAACATCGGCCTTTTTGCCCACAGGCTTCACGGGCATACTGTCAACTTCACAGGAAAGGTCAGTGCAAATCCGTATGTGCAGGTGCTCTGGTCATGCGATTTGCCGAAAATACCTACGATGAATGCGTCCGCCTATGTGAGGTGGACGGACATGAATATGCTGAATCTTGGAAACAGCAGGCTGAATTTCAAATATCTGTACTCGCGGCAGGATATATATGCGTCCAACATAAAGTGGCTGTTTCTGGACATAAAGGGCGGTTTCCGAAATGAGGTTGTCGATGTCCGGAATGTACTGTCCGAGCAGATACCGGGAGACTATGCCTTCGGGCAATTGAAAAACGATTTCATGTCGGTTTTTGCCGATGCCGGAACAGACACTTTCGACAATGGATATTTCCCGACAAAGGGCTTCAAGGCCGCTGTATCCTATCAGTGGACTTTTGCCGGTTTTCCAGGTACGTTCCGTAATTTTCATCTGGTAACAGCCGAGGGCAAGGTGATAATTCCTTGCGGAAACATATTCTCTGTGATTCCTTCGTTCAATTTCCGTCTGCTTTTCGGTCATGAGATACCTGTCGCATATTTCAATGCCATTGGAGGGACGATGGCCGGACGCTATCTTGACCAGCAGCTGCCTTTCTACGGAATTACGAACATGGCGGCAATGAAGAATATACTGACTGTATACAGGACGGATTTCAGGTTCAAGGTTGCCAAGAACCACTATCTTAAGGGCATATTGAATTATGTGCGTGACTGCGATACCTTTGCAGGGTATGCCGACGGACTCGGATATTTCGGAACTGCGCTGGAGTATTCATACGATACGATTTTCGGTCCTATTTCGGCCAATGTACACTGGTCGAACATTACGAACAAGGTAGGTGTGTATGTGAGCGCCGGATATAATTTCTGATGCACTATGAAAAAACGGACGGAAGCCGCTGAACCGGCAAAGGTTGCGGACAGGTTGCGCGCATTGTGCTCCAGGAGGGAATATTGCCGTGCCGATGTTCTTAAGAAAGCTTCGGAGGCTTTGGGAGGAGATGTCGCCGGAGCGGAAAAGATTGTCGCCGTGCTGATGAAAGAGAAATACGTCGATGACCTTAGATATGCCTCTGCCTTTGCACGCGACAAAGCCTCGATTTCAGGATGGGGTACTGTGAAAATACGCTATCATTTGTCCGCCAAGGGGATAGATCGCTCTGTCATCGAGGCCGCCCTTGAAGAAATCGACATTGAAAGGGCGGAACTGCGTCTTGAAAAGCTGCTGGAAAACAAATTCCGTTCCCTCGCCGGTGATTCGCAGTGCCGTCTGAAAATGCTGCGTTTCGGTCTCGGCCGTGGCTATGACTATGACGAAGTCGCAAAGACAACGGACAGCATTGTCAGAAAGGCTGCAGAAAAGGGATGACTAAAACTGAATTTTAATCATCCCTGTCTTTTTTCAAAGAACTGACCTTACTTACCCCCCCCACGCAGACGATAGTCTGCTACCCCTATTAGGGGTATCTCGGACCTGCGGCCCATTGGGGACTTTTTAGCCGGACCGGGTGTTTACATTATCGGTTCCAGTTGCGTTCTCGCCCGGAATCAGTCAAAATTTTCGGCTATGTAGTCCTTGTAGTCGTCCATCGACCTCATTATTACATCTTTTGCGACATCGGAACCGTAGATGCTGATGAACTGCATCCTGTTGGTATGTTCCCCCGGTATGTCCTTGTATGTGCTGAAATAATGGATCAGCCTGCGGATTATGTCTGCCGGCACCTGTTCAATGTCGGTCATCGCTCCGTAAACCGCATCGCTTTGCAGCACTGCTATAATCTTGTCATCCGCCTGATTGTGGTCGAGCAGCCTGAGTCCTCCGATCGGGCGGGCCTTTACGATTATGTCTCCGTGTGTCACGTCCTTTTCGGTCAGTACACAGATGTCGAGCGGATCTCCGTCTCCGGCCACATCAAAGCGTACGAGAGCCTTGTTTGTCAGTTCGGCCATCTTGGGCCCGCAGTATGTCTTCGGTATGAAGCCGTAGAGCGACGGAACTATATTTGAGAATTTCTGCGGACGGTCAAGCGAGAGATATCCGGATTCTTTGTCCACTTCATATTTTACTGTATCAGTCGGTACAATCTCGATGAAAGCCCGAATTTCCTCGGGTGCCTTTTCTCCCGGGCTTATTCCATGCCAGGGATGTGCTTTGTGAGCTTTGTTGTAATCCATTTCAGTTTATTTGCCCGCAAAATTAATCTTTCTTTTCCATTTCCGCGAGTTTTTCACCGATAATTCTTGCAGAAATGCCTACCAACTCCTCACAAGGGCGTTTTTTGTAGTATTCCGGTGTCCTGTCAGACGGTTCCGGGGACTCATTGCGGATACCGTCCGCGGCTCCATGCGGAACAAAACCGAGAAGTTCGCGGCATACGATAGAGCCGTTTATATCCCTGAACTTTCCTGCCAGTTCCTGCACAAGGGCATAGTTGGCTGTCCTGGCTGCCTTGTCGGAAGGGTCGGAGGCAGGGGAGAGCAGGCCGCTGAGCATCACCATCGCACTGACAGTTCCGCACACTTCCCTCATACGTCCCATTCCTCCACCGAAGCCGGAAGCTATGGCCGCAGCCGTTTTCCTTTCCATTCCGAAAATGTCGCAATAGGCCATGACAACCGCCTGGCAGCAGTTGTAGCCGTCTTCTTTAAAAAGCCTTTTGGCTTCCAGTACTCTTTCTTCTATTTCGGTTCTTTCCATTTTGGAAGCAGTATTTGTCGTTTTTTTAAAAAAAACTCAGACAGGGCATTATATTCTGCTGATTTTAAATACATTCCTCAGATTCCTTATCTGCGAGGTCACTTTGTCGAGTTCCAGATTGCCCGAAACAGCGATTTTCATAGTTATTTCGTATGTGCCCTGACGCTCGTTTTCAGTGACATTGAACATTCTTATCGAGGCGCGGAACGAGTTCACTATGTCCATGATTTCGTTTATCACCGATGGCTCGGGTGCGGCTGTTACGCGCAGGCCCGTCTGGAAATTTCCTGTGCCCGGATTATCGCTCCATTTGACTTTCTGGATGCGGTACGGATACATTTCCATGAGCCTGGCTGCATTTGGGCATGACATACGGTGTATCTTGACTCCTTCCTTTATGGTCACGAATCCGAAAACATCGTCTCCGAACACCGGATTGCAGCATTTTGCCATACGATAGTCAAGCCCCCGGACATTTTTGGCATCCAGAATCAGAATGTCATCGTGTCCGCGGTTTTCATGCACAGCCGGTGCGGCTTTCTTTTCAGGTTCGCCTGCGGCAGGCTGGACAATCTCCTGCGCGTTCTTTTCCTGTATCTGCGTCTTTATGTCAGCGACATCGATTTCTCCCTTGCCTACGGAGGCATAGAATGCGTTAAGCGTTTTAAGCTGGAGCTTTTTCATCATGCCGGCCAATGTCTCGTCGTCCAGTTCCAGCTTCCAGTTTTTCAGACGTCTTTCCAGAAGCTCTTTTCCTTCCGCCGCGAACTGGAATTCCGCCTCGCTCAGCTTCTGTCTGATTTTGGTGCGGGCCTTGCCTGTGACGACAAAATTGAGCCAGTCTGCGGACGGCTTCTGATTTTTGCCTGACATGATTTCTACAACGTCTCCGGTGCTGAGCTTTTCGTTGATTCTTACAGCCTTGCCGTTTATTTTTCCTCCGGTGCATTTCGCACCGAGTCCCGAATGTATGTCGAAAGCAAAGTCCAGTACGGAGGCCCCGGCCGGAAGTTTGCGCAACTCTCCAGACGGAGTGAATACGAATACATCTTTGGCCGGAAGTTCCAGAATGTCTCCTTCATAGTAGGCTGCCATCGGGTCCGTTTCCGAGCCGAGGGGACTTTCAAGGGCCTTTCTGACCGCTCCGAGCCATTTGTCTAAAGTGGCCTCGTGGCGTATTCCCTTGTATGACCAGTGCGATGCCAGTCCGCTCTCTGCCATGTCGTCCATCCTCTTCGTCCTGATCTGTACTTCAAGGAAACTCCCTTCGCGATTCTTTACGGTTATATGCAGGGACTCGTAGCCGTTGGGCTTTGGATTGGAAATCCAGTCGCGCAGCCGCTTCGTGTCGGATTCGTATTCTTCTGTTACATACGAGAATACTTTCCAGCACAATGCATGTTCCGTTTCTTTGTCCGCCTCGCAGTCTATGATGAAACGTATTGCGAAAACATCGAAGACACCCTCGAACGGAACTTTCTGCTTCTGCATTTTCTTGTATATGGACAGGGCGGTCTTTGTCCTGATTTTCAGTTTATAGGATATGCCCTCATCGGACAGTTTCTGTTTGAGCGGCTCGATGAACTGTGTCGTCAGTTTCTGTCTGTCTCCCTCTGTGCTTTTCAGCTTGTTCTTGATTGCTCTGTACTGCTCAGGCTCCGCGTGCCTGAAATAGATGTCCTCCATTTCGCTCTTGATATTGTATAGTCCAAGCTGGTGTGCCAGAGGAATATACAGCATCATGGTCTCCAGTATTTTTCTTTCGCGGGAAAGTTTCGGAAACATATCGAGACTGCGCATGACTTCAAGCCTGTCTGCAATCTTCAGGACAGTCACACGCGGATCCTTTGAATAGGAAACTATGAGCCTTTTGTAGTTTTCCGCTTCGAGCCGGGTGTCTTTCGGCTTGATTGTGGATATTTTGTTCAGGCCGTCGACTATGGTGTACACGTCTTTTCCGAAGCCGGCAGACGCAATGTCAGTTTCCGGATAGAATCTTGTGGCTTCATGTAGAAATACCGCTGCGACACATTCAGCTGAAAGGCCGATTTCGTCGCAGGCTATCTTTGCAACGGCAAGGGGATGCCCTATGAAAGGCTTCCCGTCGCTTCTTTTATGGTCTTTCAGAGCCTCGTCCGCTATGGCGAAGGCTGCGCGGATGAGTTCCTTGCCTGAGGCATCATACCTCGGAAAAAGTTCGTCAATCTGGTCCATGTCCGTTCAATTATGGCGCGAATGCGCATATTTCTCCAAAGATAAGAAAATTTATGTCAGAAACTGAAAACGGTTTCTTATTCTTTCCAGACTTTCAGATACTGCTGCAATGCCCACATCTCGTCACGGTATTTCGCGGCAGCCTGAAAGTCCAGCTCGGCGGCGGACTTTTCCATATTCCGTTTTGCCTGTTCCACGGCTTTCTGCACCTGCGGGCGTGTCATAGACCTGATTACAGGGTCCTGGAGTACGGCCGCGAGGTCGGCCTGTATGTAGCCGTCCACATATGCTGAGTTGGATTCACGCTTCGAGTCGTGGCCGAGTCCTACACTGACCTGTCCGTGTCCCAGTTCATTGGGATTCGGTATATAGACGGGTGAGTCGTAGGAGTTGGCTGCGCTGACCCTGCCGGAAGGTGAGCTTCTCCTGCCCTGTTTCCCGTATTTCTCGCCGGAATCTTCCAGCAGCGTGTTCTTTTTGACGGATACCTGGGTAGGTGTTATTCCGTGCAGCTTGTTGTACTCCATCTGTTTTGTGCGGCGGCGGTCGGTCTCGTATATTGTCTGGCGCATGGAGTCCGTTATTGTGTCGGCATACATTATGACGAGTCCGTTCACATTTCTGGCCGCGCGTCCTGCAGTCTGGGTCAGCGCCCTGCCGCTTCTGAGGAAGCCTTCCTTGTCTGCATCGAGGATTGCCACAAGCGAAACCGTCGGGATGTCGAGTCCCTCCCTGAGAAGATTCACGCCGACAAGCACATCGAACAGTCCGTTCTTGAAGTCTTCGATAATCTGGACTCTCTCCATAGTATCCACATCTGAGTGTATATAACGGCACCTTACGTCCATTTTCGTGAGGTATTTTTCAAGCTCCTCGGCCATTCTTTTGGTAAGCGTGGTGACAAGGACGCGTTCGTCAAGTTCTTCCCTGACACGTATCTCCTCCAGCAGGTCATCCACCTGGTTCCTGGTCGGACGCACTTCAATCGGAGGGTCGAGAAGTCCTGTAGGTCGTACAATCTGCTCTACAATAAGTCCTTCCGACTTTTCAAGCTCATATTCCGCAGGAGTTGCGCTGACAAATACTTTCTGTCCTGTAATCGCCTCGAATTCATCGAATTTCAGCGGTCTGTTGTCTGCCGCCGCAGGCAGCCGGAAACCATAGTCAACAAGTACGCTTTTGCGTGAATGGTCACCTCCGTACATGGCCCTTATCTGCGGCAGCGTCACATGGCTTTCATCGATGAATGTAAGGAAGTCTTTTGGAAAATAGTCTATAAGGCAGAACGGTCTCATACCTTCCGTGCGGCCGTCGAAGTATCTCGAATAATTCTCGATTCCGGGGCAGTATCCCATTTCCTTAATGAATTCAAGGTCATATTCCACGCGCTGTTTCAGCCTTTTGGCCTCCAGATGCTTTCCGATTGAATTGAAGTATTCGCACTGTGCCGTCATGTCGTCCTGTATCTGGCTGATTGCCTTTATGCTGCGCTCTTTCGTGGTCACGAAATTTCCTGCAGGGTAGATTGAAATCTCCCCGATGTCTTCGAGAACTGCTCCGCTGACCGGGTCGATGACGGATATCCTGTCCACTTCATCACCGAAAAATTCTATGCGGACGGCATTGTCGCCATAGCCTATGCAGATGTCAACGGTGTCGCCGCGCACCCGGAATGTGCCTCTTTTGAAGTCTGTCTCAGTACGTGAATAAAGGGCATCCACAAGCTGATACAGCAGCCTGGTCATGCTTCTTTGCTCGCCTTGCCTTACCTTGACGGTCTGGGCATGGAAGTCCTCCGGGTTGCCGATGCCGTACAGGCATGATACGCTGGATATCACGATTACATCCCTTCTGCCGGACAGCAGGGCCGATGCCGCGCTGAGACGCAGTTTCTCGATTTCATCGTTGATGCTCAGGTCTTTTTCTATATAAGTGTCCGTGACGGGAAGGTAGGCTTCCGGCTGGTAATAGTCGTAGTACGACACGAAATATTCGACGGCGTTGTTCGGAAAAAATGACTTGAATTCACCGTACAGCTGGGCGGCAAGCGTCTTGTTGTGGCTCAGTATCAGAGCAGGGCGCTGCAGCCTCTCGATTACATTGGCCATAGTGAACGTCTTGCCCGAGCCTGTGACGCCGAGCAGGGTCACTGCATCCACTCCGTCGTTGAGGGCGTTGCAGATGCCGTCGATTGCCGCAGGCTGGTCTCCTGACGGTCTGTATTCTGAATCTATGCGGAATTTCATGTCCCAAAACTTTATATGCAGCACGTTCCTTTTTAGTTGCTCACATTTCAGCAGGCTCATACGGTCGGATGATTTTGACTTCCGGTGTCGGTGTGCCTATGGCATCTGTCGCAGGCCGTGCGATGCAAATTCTTGCAAATATAGTGCTTTTGGCGTCATGTCGGGATAAATTTAAACCGCTTCTTATATTCCTGTAAATTTGCGTGACATTTACAATGATTTTTCGTATCTTTGCATCGCCCGTGCTACGGCCTTGCGGCAAATCGGCTGCTTATAGGAGGCCGGGCAGACATTCCATGAAAATGTTTTATAACTAAATAGACAAATATATGGTTTATTCACACGAAGTGCAGCAGATGTGCTGCGTCAAAAAGGGGCCTAACCATGGTCCTGCTCCTATTCCAGAGGAGGGAAAATGGGTAAAATCCAAGGAAATCACTGACATCTCCGGCCTTACGCACGGTATCGGCTGGTGCGCTCCTCAGCAGGGTGCCTGCAAACTCACTCTCAATGTAAAAGAGGGTGTAATCCAGGAGGCTCTTGTCGAGACTATCGGATGTTCAGGCATGACCCACTCGGCTGCAATGGCTTCAGAGATTCTTCCTGGCAAGACCATTCTTGAGGCTCTCAACACTGACCTTGTGTGTGACGCGATCAATACTGCAATGCGCGAGCTTTTCCTTCAGATTGTCTATGGACGCACCCAGTCTGCTTTCTCAGAGGGCGGACTTATGATCGGTGCAGGCCTCGAGGACCTCGGAAAAGGCCTCCGCAGCCAGGTCGGCACACTCTACGGAACGCTTGCAAAGGGCCCTCGCTACCTTGAAATGGCAGAAGGCTACATCAAGACTCTTGCCCTTGACAAGAATGACGAGATCTGCGGATATGAATTCGTACACCTCGGCAAGTTCATGGATGAGATCAAGAAAGGCACAGACGCTAACGAGGCGCTGAAGAAGGTTACCGGATCTTACGGACGCTTCACAAAAGAGGCCGGTGCAGTTAAATACATTGACCCACGTCACGAATAACAGGAGGATAAGACTATGATTAGAGAAGTTAAATTCGAGAGCCAGGATCGCCGTATCAAACAGATCCTCGCCGCACTTAACGAGAACGGTATCAAGGATATCGAAGAGGCAAACGCAATCTGCGACCAGTATGGTCTTGATCCTTATAAGACTTGTGAGGAGACTCAGCCGATCTGCTTCGAGAATGCAAAATGGGCATACGTGGTAGGTTCTGCAATCGCAATCAAGAAAGGCTGCAAAAATGCCGCTGAGGCTGCCGAGGCCATCGGAATCGGTCTCCAGGCTTTCTGCATTCCGGGTTCTGTTGCCGATGACCGCAAGGTGGGTATCGGACACGGAAACCTTGCGGCAATGCTTCTCCGCGAGGAGACAAAATGCTTTGCATTCCTTGCTGGCCACGAGTCATTCGCAGCTGCCGAGGGTGCAATCAAGATCGCTGCAAAGGCTGACAAGGTTCGCAAAGAGCCTCTCCGCTGCATCCTGAACGGTCTCGGAAAAGACGCCGCACAGATTATCTCACGCATCAACGGCTTCACATACGTTCAGACTGAGTTCGATTACTATACAGGTGAGCTTAAGGTAGTACGCGAGATCGCTTACAGCGACGGTCCGCGTGCAAAGGTCAAATGCTACGGTGCTGATGATGTACGCGAAGGCGTTGCAATCATGTGGCATGAGGGTGTCGATGTTTCAATCACCGGTAACTCTACAAACCCTACACGTTTCCAGCACCCTGTAGCAGGAACATACAAGAAAGAGCGTGTCCTTGCATGCAAGCCATATTTTTCAGTCGCATCAGGCGGCGGTACAGGCCGTACTCTCCACCCGGACAACATGGCGGCAGGTCCTGCTTCATACGGTATGACCGACACTATGGGCCGTATGCACTCTGACGCTCAGTTCGCAGGTTCTTCATCAGTTCCTGCCCACGTCGAGATGATGGGCTTCCTCGGCATCGGCAACAACCCTATGGTAGGCTGCACGGTAGCCTGCGCGGTTGACGTAGCACAGGCATTGAACAAATAACCGTACCTGTCCGGCTTCTGAAAATCCTCCCGCTTTGCGGGGCCTTCCTATGGGGCAGCGTTTTCTTTTTCCGGACAGCTGCTTATGGCAAATGAAATGATGGTGGCCAAAGTTCTTCTTTAGTCACCGTCATTCGTTTTATCCGACAACAGATGGATTTCGGTGGAGGGTAATATTCTGACCGACAATGTTTTATATGATGACGGGTGCCGAATTTTCGGCACCCGTCATCGCTTAATTTGCAGTGTGACAGTTGATTGTCCTCCACCATGCTGTGCAGTCTCAGCCCTGCATCATTCTGCGGCGGAACGCTATTGCTATATTCTTTCGTGCAAAATCATTCACCGAAACAAATGTTGTCTTCTGTTTCAGTTCTTCAGGTGTCCCCCGGATGACATTGCAAATATAAATATTTTTGCTCTTCAAATCCCTGATTTATCGGGATTTAATGTGCGTATGCATTGCATCATCTCATATACCCGACCGGATGATTCAGTATTGGATGCTGGTCTTCGGACAGGCCGAGCTGTCTGCACAGGATTTCCGTGTTCATCGTTGCCCTTGCTACGGTTGCCATGCCGGCCGAAGCACAGAAAACCGATATGTTCTGCGACACTATTCCGGCATCTACAGAGCACATTGACATCGTGTGAGGATTGTCGGTCTTGCCCATTTTCTTGAAATCGCTGACAATCACAAGGCTTACGGGAGCGTCGAGTACGAATGCCTGCATTCCTGCCACCTCCTTGCGCAAGTCCAGCTCCTTGACTAAGCTGAGTGAATGTGTCTTGGGACGGTATAAATATGCACCGGTTTCCATGATGACATATACATCGCAGTCCTGTTTGTTGCGCGCTGTGCCGGAAGTCCTACGTCCGTCTTCCCTGTTTATTCCGCAGGCGGCCCACAGCAGGTCACCGAGATCCTGTATGCTGAGTGCTTCGGGTGAAAACTGCCGTGTTGATTTTCTGTCCTGCAGAGCCTGCATTACAGTTCCTTCGCGTCCCATGTCTGGAGCAGGAAGACTGATTACTTTTTCCTGTGCATGTGCGGCTGCGGCAATTCCAAGCCATGAAGCCAACAGTAAATGTATTTTTTTCATATCGCTCAAATTTGGAGCAAGTTACGAAAAAATGCAACGCCAGTCTGTAAAATTGTCCGGAATATTATATATGTGTATCGTTTTCCGCTTCGAATTCCTTGCGGTGTTCTGCAATCTTTTTGATGTTCGCCTGTGCCCATTCGGTCAATTGGGCGATGAGCGGTACGAGAGAACGGCCCATTTCCGTCAGCTGATATTCTACTTTCGGAGGTACTTCTGGATAGATTGTGCGTGAAATGAGACCGTCCGCCTCTAAAGTTCTTAGCGTGCCTGACAGCACCCGTGATGAAATATCCGGAATAAGCCTGCGCAGACTGTTGAAACGGACTTTTCCATTCTCACTTAAAACCAGCACTACCAGCAATGCCCATTTGTTTCCGAAACGGGCGATGACATTGCGGACGGGGCAAATCTCTATAATTGAATTCTTTTCTTCTTTTTTAAGCATCTTTATCTATAGTATCAAAGGTTACTTCCGAAAGCAAAATTAATGATAAAATTCCGCAAAATGCCTTTGATTTTTATTTATATTTTTTGTTGTTCCGCAATGAACTGATATTCTGTAAAAGCGAGAAAAAGGTTACTAAGTGTATAAAGTGTAACTTGTTGTAAAATAATGTTATATGACGTAATTTTGTGCAAATGGCGGAGGCGGGATAGTCACACATGACGACAAATGCCTCCATTTAACATTAACTAAAATCAACAAGTATGAAGAGAACATCTGTTAGCGGAGTTTATTCCGCCAAGAGAAGCGCACAGGGCTATCTTTGTGCAAAAAACACAACTGTAGCTCCGTCCGGAGCCTGTGGATCGGCTTGCGGTGCAGGTGACAGCAATCCTGAGCCAAAGCCGTCAGCTTGTGGCTCAGCCTGCGGGGCCGGAGACAAGTAATCGGCCGCAAAACCTTGTTCCGGCAGGAAAAACGCCTGCCGGAATTTTGTGCATACTTCCGTCCTGAAACAACTTCACTGAAGTCGGAACAGCTGTCAGGCGGAGCATAACCGCAGAATAATAATCTTCAAACATACCCGGAAGCATGGAGTATTTCGCTTTTCAATGGCATATTACCGACAGTTGCGACCAGCGTTGCGAGCATTGCTATATCTTTTCGGAAGGACATCCTAAACTGGTCGAGATGCCTTTCACAAAAGCCAGGCAAGTGGTTGAAGACTGCACTGAAATGTGCCGCCGCATGAACCGCCTGCCGTATTTCTATATCACAGGCGGCGATCCTGTTCTGCACAGCCGTTTCTGGGACATACTTGCGATGCTCAGCGGGAAGAACATACCTTTTACGATACTGGGCAATCCGTTTCATCTGACCGATGAGGTCTGCCGACGTCTGAAAGAATGCGGCTGTGACAGATATCAGCTCTCAATCGACGGACTTCGGGATACGCATGATGCAATCCGCAAAAGCGGCTCATTCGATACCACTGTGGAAAAAATCGCTGTAATCCGCAGGGCCGGAATCCGTTGTGCAGTAATGACGACAGTGTCAGGGACGAATATCAGTGAAATCCCCGATATAATCGATCTGGTTGTTGCTCACAATGTCGATATCTTTGCTTTCGGCCGTTATTGTCCTACTTCACAGGAAAAAAGCACTCATATAGAGCCATACGAGTACCGCGATTTTCTGGAACGCATATGGCAGAAGTTCGTGCAATACAAAGACTGCGGCACGACATTCAATCTGAAAGACCATCTGTGGACGCTGTTCCTGTATGAAAAGGGCCACTTCAAAATACCGGATGAGGCGGATGAAGATACAATTTATGACGGCTGCCACTGCGGGGACTGCCATATAACCATTTTGCCTACAGGCGGGGTAATGGCCTGCCGGAGGTTTGAAAGTCCCGTCGGAAATATGTTCAGCGAACACATATATAATATATACAACGGAGAAAATATGAATGCCTACCGGCAATATGACAGGTTCAGTAAATGCTCACGTTGCGAACTGCTGCGTTTTTGCCGCGGCTGTCCTGCCGTAGCCTACGGATATGCCCGTGATTTTTATGCTCCGGACCCGCAGTGCTGGAAAGAAATACAATGATATGAATGAAGTGATACGAAATCTGCTGGAAAGGAGAACTATCCGGCACTATAAAGACGAACAGATAAGGGAAGATGAGCTGCAGCTGATTCTGCAGGCCGGGCTGTATGCCTCCACTGCCGGAGGACGCCAGCTTCCGGTGATGCTGGTCTGCCAGGACAAAGAAACTAATGAGAAGCTCGGACGCATCAACCGTACAGCCTTCGGACGGGCCAATTCAGACGGAATCCATTTCGTCTCGCAGGCGCAGAAGAGCATTGCCGATGACGATTCGATCAAAAGCGGCTTCTATGGCGCGCCGACAGTCGTTACGCTCTTCGCTCCTTCCGATTGGCTGTACGGGGTGAACGACTGTACTTCAGTAGCCGTGAATATGACGTTGGCCGCATGGTCTTTGGGCATCGGAAGCTGTTATGTCAGCCGTGCCGAAGAAACATTCGCAAGTGAACCGGGACGGAAACTTATGCAGGAAGCCGGCATAGATGAACGCTATACGGCCCGTGTCTGCCTCTGCCTGGGATATCCGGAAGGGGACACCGGAACAGCCCGTCCCCGTAAGGACGGACGTATAAAGTTTGTCAGATAAATCACGTATTGCCGGTTGTAGCGTTTATCCGGAATTTTGAATGTTTCACGGAAAAATTGTGGGGAATAGGAGTTTTTTGCGTAAGTTTGCCTTGATAAATAAAAACATCAATGCAGATGAAAAACTATTTCACACTTCAGGCGGCCGGACTGTCTGCGCTGTCCATTCTCGCCGCAGGATGCACAAACGGAAAACACGCAAAGAAATCCGATCCACGTCCGAATATCGTATTTTTCCTTGCCGATGACATAGGGGCGGAATGTTTCGGCTGCATGGGCGGCGTATCTTACGACACCCATACCATCGATTCGCTTGCCCGCAACAATATTTTCTTTGAGAATATGCACGCCCAGCCGTTGAGCGCTCCCTCGCGGGTGCAGTTCATGACAGGCCTGTACAACGATAAGAACTATGTTTGCTTCGGTTATATGAACGATGACGAGCCGGTATTCTCCCAGCTTGCGAAAGAGGCCGGCTATACAACCGGAATGTTCGGAAAATGGCAGCTCGGCCGTTCGAGGGAAATGCCTACGAAACTCGGCTGGGACGAATGGTGTCTTTTCCAGCTGGAGGTCTATAAGGAATTCAACGGCCCTACAGGTACGGACAGATATGCCAACTGCATGATGGACAACCACGGCCATTACGAATATTCGATCTATGGCCCTGACGGCTTCGAGCAGGCTGCATTCGAGTTCCTGGACAGGCAGAAAGATTCTGATGCCCCGTTCCTCATGTACTATACAACCCCTCTGGTGCATACACCGCATACGCCTACGCCTGATTCGGAGAGCTGGGATCTCGATTTCCTCGGACGCTTTGACAAGGATACCTCAAATTTCAGGGATATGGTGGCTTATCTTGACAAGAAAGTGGACAGAATGGTCAAGAGGCTCAAACAGAACGGCCAGTGGGACAATACCATATTCATTTTCACCTCGGACAACGGAACATCCACACGCATCGTCTCCAAACTTGCTGACGGAACTCTGCGCCGCGGAGGCAAGGGCGATCCGCGGGGTGTCGGTACGTCCGTGCCGCTAATCGTATGCTGGGGTGACAAACTTGACAGCCGCATAAGCTCGAGACTGGTTGACTTTACTGATTTCTTCCCGACTTTCGCCGATGCAATGGGCATTGCCGTACCTGAGGAGTGGGGACTTGACGGAGTGAGCCTTTATCCTGAAATCATAGGGGAGACTCCGCTTGAAAAAGAAGTTTCCCTCATGCACTTCAATCCTTTGTGGCCGGTCGCTCCTGCCCCTTACGCCTCCCGTGCCGCCCGTACAGCCGAATACAAATATTATTGGGACGGACGTTTCTACAATACAAAAGAGGATTTCATGGAAGAGCATCCGATCGACATAGGGACTTGCGGCGAGGAAGTGAAGGAAATATATGCCAAACTGAAGGCCAAGGTTGACGAATGCCCTGATTTTTATCCTGATATGCCTGGCGCTCCGCGCCGCGGAAATTACGGCACATTCTATGATTTTGCCGAACCTAACAATCCGTTCTGATGCGGTTAAACGTTGAATATATCTGAAAAATATAAAAATTATGCTGAAACCAGGAGACAAAATGCCGGAATTCGAGGTCGTGGACCAGAACGGCGCAACAGTAAGTTCAAAGGATTTTGCCGGAAAGAAAACGATAATCTATTTCTATCCGAAAGACAGCACCCCGGGCTGTACTGCTGAAGCATGCAATCTCAGGGACAACTACGGGGCTCTTGTGGCCAAAGGCTACAATGTTGTCGGAGTGAGCAAGGACAGCGTGGCATCGCACAAGAAGTTCATTGAAAAGAACGCCCTGCCGTTCACTCTGCTTTCTGATGCTGCCACAGACATGATACGCAGTTTCGGGGCATGGGGCGAGAAGAAAATGTGCGGACGTGTGTCAGAGGGCATCCTGCGCAGGACTTTCGTTTTTGATGAGAACGGAATTCTGGAGGAGGTAATAGAGAAGGTGGACACAAAGAACCATGCCGCGCAGATTTTGGGATAGCCGGCTTTTTGCTATCTTTGTCACCCGAATATTAAATGTATTGCTGATTTATGGGAAGACTGCCTGCCGAATGGGAGTGCCAGAGCGGAGTCCAGCTGACTTGGCCGCATTGTGAGACTGAATGGTACGAACTTGACAAAGTGCTTGACTGTTATGTCGATATAGCCTACAATATTCTTCGTTTCGAGCCTCTTATGATTGTCACGAGAGATATAGATGAGTGCAAGAATGACATCAAGAGAATTGCGGCAGCCAAGGGGCTTGAACTCGATCCGGATTCAATCCGCTTCTATGAGGCTCCTCTGAATGATACCTGGGCAAGGGACCACGGCGGAATCTCGGTAATAGGGGATTCAGGCGAAAAATATCTGTATGATTTCGTGTTCAACGGGTGGGGACTTAAATTCGCCTCGAACCTTGACAATATGATAACCAGGACTGTCTTCGGACAGGGAGCATTCAACGATGATGTTATCGGGGTGGATATGCGTCCGTATGTCCTCGAAGGAGGCAGCATCGACAGCGACGGCTGCGGCACGATGCTCACTACCGAAGAATGCCTTTGCTCGATAAACCGCAATGAATATCTCTCACGCGAGGAAATTGAGGAGGAACTTTGCGGCGCATTCGGCCTGCAGAGGATTCTCTGGCTGGAACACGGAACCATAATAGGGGACGACACTGACAGTCATGTGGACATTCTGGCACGCTTCTGTTCTCCGGATACAATAGCATATATGCAGTGTACCGATCCGGAAGACCCTCATTATGATTCGCTTGCGGCTATGGAAAAACAGCTGCGTGGTTTCCGGACGCTTGACGGCAAGCCTTACCGCCTGATTCCTCTGCCGCTTCCGGAGCCTCTGTATCTTGACGATTACAGGTTGCCTGCCTCATATGCCAATTTTCTTATTGTCAATGGGGGAGTCCTCCTGCCGGGTACCGGCTCGGAGCTTGACGAAGTGGCCAGGGCAAGGCTGCAGGAAGCTTTTCCTGACAGGGAAATCGTGCTCATAGACTGTCGTGCCCTACTCTCAGGTCACGGTTCGCTCCATTGCGTCACAATGCAGTTCCCGGATGGGTATCTTAGATGAATTACTAATCATATAACGAAATGAACATACTCAAAGTAGGCATGGTGCAGCAGTCCTGCGGGACGGATATAGCTGCCAATGTGGAAAAGCTGAAAGCGAATATCAGAAAATGCGCACAGATGGGCGCACAGCTTGTAGTTCTGCAGGAACTTCATAATTCTGTGTATTTCTGCCAGCATGAGGAGGCTGCCCTGTGCGACTTGGCCGAACCGATACCGGGACCCTCTACAGAGGAATATGGTGCACTTGCCAAAGAACTCGGCATCGTAATCGTGCTTTCGCTGTTCGAGCGCCGCACAGCCGGAATTTACCATAATACAGCCGTCGTCATGGAGAAAGACGGCTCGATAGCCGGAATTTACAGGAAAATGCACATTCCGGATGATCCTTGCTATTACGAGAAATTCTATTTTACTCCGGGAGATCTCGGATTCAGGCCGATAGAGACTTCCGTAGGCACGCTTGGGGTGCTTGTCTGCTGGGACCAGTGGTATCCTGAGGCAGCGAGGTGCATGGCCCTGAACGGTGCACAGCTGCTGATATATCCTACGGCCATAGGCGGAGTCGGGACTGACCCGGTTGAGGAGCAGAAGGTGCAGAGCGATGCCTGGCAGCTTGTCCAGAGGGGACATTCGGTCGCCAACGGACTTCCTGTGATAACAGTGAACCGTACCGGACATGAGGATGATCCTACCGGAAATACTGTTGGCCTGCAGTTCTGGGGACGTTCGTTCGCCACAGGCCCGCAGGGAGAGCTTCTCGCTGAGTTCGGCAAAGACGAGGAGGGCGTGAAGGTCGTCGACATAGACCTTGACCGTACTGAATATGTGCGCCGCGGCTGGCCGTTCTTCCGCGACAGGAGGATCGATGCGTATGCGGATACAATTTTGAAAAGATACGGAAAATAATAAGATGCCGTTCAAGTCTTTTACAAAGTGACGAAGAAATAGTAAAGACGAAGATTCAAACAGTTCCTGAGGGAACATAAAATAACAGTAATGACAAAAATCGGAACAACATTCACAAAGTCGGGCAAGAAAGCCGTCCTCTGCGGGTCAGGCGAGCTCGGAAAGGAAGTGGCAATCGAACTTCAGCGCTACGGAGTCCAGGTAGTGGCCCTTGACAAATATGCAGACGCTCCGGCAATGCACATCGCGCACTCCAGTCACGTGCTGCCGATGCTTGACGGAGAGGCCCTTAAAAAAGTCATAGTTGAGGAACAGCCGGACTTTATTATTCCTGAAATTGAAGCCATTGCTACCGATAAACTTGTGGAATTGGAGGCAGAGGGATATAATGTGATTCCTACTGCAAAGGCCACAAGACTGACAATGAACCGCGAGGGAATACGCCGTCTTGCTGCGGAAACCCTCGGACTTCCTACGTCGCCTTACCGCTTCGCCTCTACACGTGAGGAGTTCGATGCCGCAATTGCCGAAATCGGCTTGCCGTGCGTCGTGAAGCCTGTGATGAGTTCGTCCGGACACGGCCAGAGTACCGTGCGCAAGCCGGAGGATATCGACAAGGCCTGGCATATATCCCAGGAGGGCGGCCGTGCAGGAAGCGGAAAGGTTATCGTAGAGGGGTTTGTGGACTTTGATTATGAAATTACCCTTCTTACGGTGCGCCATTGTGCCGGAACTACGTTCCTTAAGCCTATAGGTCATCATCAGGTCGAGGGAGATTACCGTGAATCGTGGCAGCCGCAGGCAATGTCATCTGCGGCCATAAAAAAGGCTGAGGCTATTGCAAAGGACGTTACCGATGCTCTCGGCGGTTATGGAATCTTCGGAGTGGAATTGTTCATAAAGGGGGACGATGTGATATTCAGCGAAGTGTCTCCCCGTCCTCACGATACGGGAATGGTTACGATGATATCTCAGGATCTTTCCGAGTTCGCCCTTCATGCGCGCGCAATCCTCGGACTTCCTGTCCCTGAGGTCAGGTTTTATGGCCCGTCTGCTTCCAAGGCTATTGTAGTAAGCGGAAATACAAGGGAATATGAATTCTGCGACCTTGAAAAGGTGCTGGAGGAACCCGGTGTGCAGATACGTATTTTCGGCAAGCCTGAGATTTGCGGACACAGAAGACTCGGTGTGCTTCTCGCTACGGCCGACACTGTCGAAGAGGCCCTCGCCAAGGTTGAGAGAGCCTATGCAAAACTTACCGTGAATGTGCTTTGACGCCTATTTGAAGGCCGCCAGTTTGGCAAGATCGTAATCGATACGGATTTTATCTATGATAGAGCAGACGACTTTGTACGTTCTGCTCTCTTTTGTGTATGAGGCTGGAGTGATGAAATTCACTCTTTGCTGCCGCAGCAGAGTGCGGGCAGTCTCTTTTTTGTGGGCTATCTTAGGATTGTAGACTGCAATCGAATGGCCTCCGAACATCTTGACTATCTTCATGCAAGGGACATCGGTCTCTCCGTCTCCGAGATATATCATGTGCGGGAACGGTATCCTTTTGTTGTCCTCTGCCTGGCTTTCGTTGACCAGCTTGTTGTCGCGCACACTCAGTATTCCTTTGTTGATTTTGAAAAGGAATTGCGTCTTGGCAGTATAGTCGACTGCGACTCCTGGCCATTCCGCGACTCCGGCCTTGTTGTACAGGAACGAGCAGGCGAAGATTCTCTTGAATTCCTTGGCTATCGGTGTGCCTTCGATCATTTCCGCCAGTCCGGACGAATTGATGTAATGTTCAACCTTGACGCCACGCTCCTTGCCGTAGCTGTTTATAAGGCTGAACCATTCGGATACGCCGTCGAAAAGTTCCACTTTCTGACCGAACCTCTTGAAATCAGTTTTGCGCAGCTTTATGCCTGCCTTTCCCGCTTCGTCGAACATCAGCTTCATATAGCTCAGGATGTTGCTGGCATCCTGTCCGAGGGCTATTTCGTCGCTTTCCTGCCAGAATTCGCTCGGACTCTTGCCTATGGCCTGGATGAACCCGAATTCCTGCATATTCCCGGGTGACAGCGTGCCGTCAAAATCGTATACGAGGGCGACAATAAGTTTCTTTTTCATATCGGTCGTTATGTTTCGGCCTTGCCAAGTATCGGCAACTGCCACAATCAAAGATGTTTTGCTACAAATATACGAATAAGTCGAGAGCAGAACCAAATTTATTTGGTTCTGCCGAGACGGAAGTATATTGTGCGAAGCAAAATTTCGAATAAGTCGAGAGCAGAACCAAATTTATTTGAGTTCTGCCGAGCGGTAGTATATTGTGCGTAGCAAAATATACGAATTAATGTGTTTTGATTATTTATTTTAATAAATTTGTGGAGCAAAAAACTAATAGACTCAAAACTGCTATGAAACATTATCTGAAGAGACTTGAGGAGGCTGTAAAGGCCAATTGGGACAGACCTTCGCTGTGTGACTACAAAGGTGACCGTTTTACGTTTGCCGAAATGGCAAAGCAGATAGCCAGGCTTCATATCCTTTTCGGGACGGCCGGTCTTAAAAAAGGCATGAAGGTGGCGATATGTGCCAAGAATTCAGCAAGATGGGGCATCTCATTCTTTGCCGTCAACACTTATGAGGCTGTGGTTGTGCCTATTCTTGCTGATTTTCATCCGGACAGCGTGAACAGCCTCGTGGACCATTCGGAAAGTATCGTACTTTTTACGGATGCCGAGCTTTGGAAGAAACTGGACATTACAAAGATGCCCGATATTAAAGCAGTGATTGCAGTAAAGGACTTCTCGCTTCTTTATGCTACGGATGATGCTATTGGCAGGGCATGCTGTGAGCTGGATGCCCTGTTCGATGCAAAATATCCTGACGGCTTTACCAAAGATGAGGTGTCATATCCTGACGGCAATGACAAGGAACTTGCCATCATAAACTATACATCGGGAACCACAAGTGCACCTAAGGGCGTGATGCTGAGGTATGAATGTCTCAGCGCGAATGTGGAGTTCGGCCAGAACTGGCTTCCTTCCTATCCGGAGGACAAGATAGTTTCCATGCTTCCTATGGCCCATATGTACGGAATGATGTTCGAACTCATATATCCGCTTTGCGGAGGTTCTTCCGTATATTATCTCGGCAAGACTCCTACTCCGGCGCTCCTGCTCGGTGCTATGGCGGAAGTGCGTCCGTACCTTATCATAACCGTACCTTTGGTCATGGAGAAGATATTCAAGAGCAAGGTGCAGCCGGTGCTGAACAAGCCTGTGATGAAGGTGCTGACAGCCATCCCCGGAGTCAATAAATTGATTTTCGGAAAGATAAGAAAAACTTTGCTTGATGCTTTCGGAGGGCAGGTCAGGAGCATAATCATGGGAGGCGCCGCCCTGAATCCAGATGTGGAGAAGTGGTTCAAGAAGTTCAGGCTTCCTTTCACTGTGGGATATGGAATGACAGAGGCAGCCCCTCTGCTTGCCTATTCTCCGTGGGAGAGCTTTGTACCCCGCTCATGCGGAAAGGCTGTTGACAGTGCGGAGGTCCGCATTGATTCAGAGGATCCTGTGAATGTGGCCGGAGAAATACAGGCCAGAGGCACGAACATAATGAGCGGATATTACAAGAACGAGGAGGCTACAAAGGCCGCTTTCACGTCAGACGGCTGGATGAATACCGGTGACCTTGGCGTAATCGACGCTGACGGAAACATATTCATACGCGGCCGAAGCAAGAACATGATTCTTTCCGCCAACGGACAGAACATTTATCCGGAGGAGATAGAGGCGGTCGTCAACTCCTGTCCTTATGTGATTGAGTCGGTTGTGCTTGACAGGGCTTCAAGGCTTGTCGCACTGATATATTTCGATTCAGACAAGGCCACGGCTGACGGAATCAATATCGATCTTTATGCAAAGGGGCTTGTTGATGAAGTCAATAAGTCAATGCCGTCCTACAGCAAGCTTGCCAAGGCCGAGGTTATGTCAGAGCCTTTCGAAAAGACTCCTAAGATGAGTATAAAGAGGTTCATGTATAAATAATTTTAAAGTCCATGCAACTTAATTTGTATGTCGTGCATCTTTATGTCGCATTAAACAAATTGTTGCATGAAAAAGATATACTTTATTATCCTGTTTCTTGTCTGTGCGTTCTCACAGTATGTGCTTGACGCGCAGACAAAGGAAGACAGGTTCAGGGAAAAGTTTCCTTATAAGTGCGAGTTTCGTGCTGGGTTCGCCGGCTATCCGCAGGCTGATGCTTCTCAGTATGGTAACGGATCGGTAAATATCTGGTGCGGGCCTGTTGTCAATGAGTCTCCGTCTCTGGATAACCTCTATTCTCACAAATACGGAAACACATATATGACCGGAATCTTTTTCGGTGAGTTTTCCGCCCATTTCAAAAGATGGTTTTCGCTGGCTGTTACTGTCGGTGTCAACGGTTTATGGGGCAGCAGCTGCGATTATGCCGTAAGCGATGCCGTCAAGCAATATAACGGTGCTGTATTCACCATTCTTCCGGAGGCCCGTTTCAACTGGGTCAATTCACGCTTCGTGCGTCTTTATTCTTCTGCAGGGCTCGGTGTATCTGCCGGATGGTATGCTGGAGATTGTGATGTATATCCGGCGTTCCAGATCGCTCCTGTCGGAATCACTTTGGGGCGCAAAGTGTTTTTCTTTGCCGAGTATAACTTCGGGACATCTTTCCTCGGAGGCAAATTCGGGCTCGGTTACAGATTATGATGAAATATTAAGGACATGAAACGTATATTTGGTTACATAATGGCTCTTCTTGCTGTTTCGGCTTGCCAGATTTCAAGCAGTGAGATGCCTTATATATCGGCCTCGGATCTGGAAAACTACGGATGCCGGCTTTTTGCAAAAAATGTGTGCGCACCGCTTAATGTTTTGGAGATGGTGCAGGCACTCGATGAGTATCTGCTTCTTTCCGACGAGGAAAAAGAAAATGACGGCAGGTTTTATGGCAGGGTTTCCATTTTGGGGGATAATGTGTATGACATTCTTGACGGTTGCATCAAGTGTGTAGTCAATACCAATGGAAAATCTCTGTCGGAGGACGGGAGCGTCTGGGAAATATTGAATCTGCATGTGCGTGTGGAGATTTCGCAGCTGCGTGACTGCTATTATTTTGATTTTGATGAAGATTTTTCAATCGGCAGATCCGGGAATATGCTTGAATACCGTACTTTGGGGGACGGCGCTTCTGCAAATGCACTTGAAATCATGCTGCCTGCCGCTTTGTCGGGCGAGACAGATTCGTCATTCACTATTGCCGTGTCAGGAACGGAAAGGACTGCTTCATTCTGTGCCGGATTCTCTGTCGATTCCCCTATGTCGGTCAGGAGAAAGTATATGGACGGTCTGTGGCTTTTTGACGGAACTTTCCGTTTCAATACATACCGTGTGGCGGACAATAAGGCGCTTGACAACGGGTCCGCTCTGTTCAAACCGGGATATTTGACAAAATTTAATGTATCAAGATGATTTTCTGTCAGTCGTTTTCTGACAAAAAGTCATGTTTTGCCACTTGGAACATATTTTGACTTTATTGCAGCCGCGGGAAAATCTCCCGCGGCTGTTTTTGTGAAAGATGAATTTGGCAGAAAATTCAAAACAGTTGATAAGTAGGTTAAAATAAAAAATCAAAATAATGTAATTATGGCAGCATCAGGTAAAATAGGTGTTACGACCGAGAACATATTTCCGGTCATCAAGAAATTTCTTTATTCGGACCACGAGATTTTTCTCCGTGAACTTGTGGCTAATGCAGTCGATGCGACTCAGAAACTAAAGGCTCTTGCTGCGTCAGGCGAATTTGCCGGAGAGCTTGGCGAACTTGCCGTGCGTGTCGAGCTTGATGAGGATGCAAAGACTCTTAAGATTATAGACAACGGTATCGGAATGACAGAGGAGGAGGTTGATAAATATATCAACCAGATTGCCTTCTCAAGTGCAGGGGAGTTTCTGGAGAAGTACAAGGACCAGCTCAGCAGCATAATCGGACATTTCGGACTCGGATTTTATTCCGCATTCATGGTGGCTGAGAAAGTTACCATCGAGACGCTTTCGTGGAAAAACGGTGCAAAGGGCGTGAAATGGTCTTGCGACGGTTCTCCTGAATATGTGATGGAAGCGTGCGACAAGGCTGACAGGGGCACTGTGATTACTCTTTACATTGATGAGCAGGAGAAAGAATTTGCGCAGAAAAGCCGTATAGCAGGACTTTTGGGCAAATACTGCAAGTTCATGCCTGTGCCGGTGGTTTTCGGCAAGGAGCAGGAGTGGAAAGACGGCAAGTATGTCGATACGGACACGGACAAGATAATCAATAAGGTTGAGCCGCTGTGGGCTAAGAAGCCGGCTGACCTTAAGGATGAGGATTATCTTGCTTTCTACCGGGAACTTTATCCTATGCAGGAGGAGCCTCTGTTCCATATACATCTGAATGTTGACTATCCGTTCAATCTGACAGGAATCCTGTATTTCCCTAAGATAAAGAACAACGTAGAGATTTCGCGCAACAAGATTCAGCTGTATTGCAACCAGATGTTCGTGACGGATTCTGTGGACAATATCGTTCCTGACTTCCTGACTCTGCTTCACGGAGTAATTGATTCTCCGGATATTCCTCTGAATGTGTCGAGGAGCTATCTGCAGAGCGATTCGAATGTCAAGAAGATTTCCGGCTATATTACCAAGAAGGTTGCGGACAGGCTGGAGGACATTTTCAAGAATGAGCGCGAAGCTCTTGAGAACAAATGGGACAACCTCAAACTGTTCATAGAGTATGGAATGCTGTCTGACGAGAAGTTCTGTGACAGGGCAATGAAGTTCGCTCTCCTGAAGAATACCGAGGGCAAGTACTACAGCATTGATGACTATAAGAAAGCTATTGAGTCGGAGCAGACGGACAAAGACAAGAAGGTTGTTTTCCTTTATGCTACTGATGTCGAGGCGCAGTATTCTTATATCGAGGCTGCAAAGGCCAGGGGATATGACGTGCTTCTGCTCGATTGCCAGCTGGACAGCCATTTCGTGAATCTGCTCGAGGCAAAGATTGAGAATTCAAATTTTGCCCGTGTGGATTCGGATAGCGTGGACAAGCTGATTGCCAAGGAGGACAAGAAGGCTCCCGAGCTGTCCGAGGCAGAGAAAACAGACATTTCTGTGATTTTCCAGTCTGTGCTTCCGTCTGACAATCAGTATTTCGTCCAGGCAGACAATCTGGGAGAGGGAAGTGCTCCTATCCTCATAACTCAGAGCGAGTTTATGCGCCGTTACCGTGAGATGTCGGCAATGGGAGGAGGAATGAATTTCTATGGTGAGATGCCTGCTTCATACAATATCACTGTGAATTTGGAGAGTCCTCTTGTGGCGAAGATACTTGAAGCCAAGGCTGCCGGAGTAAAACCTGCCGAAATTATTCCGGATGCGGCCGAAGATGCTTCTGAGGATGTGAAGAAGACTGTTGCTGATGCAAAAGAGGCAGCAGAGGCTGCGCACAAGGCTGAACTGGAAGAGTTCGCGGCATCCAGTGAGATGCTCAGGCAGGTGGCTGACCTTGCTTTGCTTGCGAACGGTATGCTCAAAGGCAAGGCTCTCAGTGATTTCATTGCACGCAGTGCAAAGGTTGTCGAGACTGCCTATCTGAAATAACCGACCGGTATTATAAAAAGAGAGGGGCTGGCTAAAAAGTATTAGTCAAGCCCCTTTTTCTTGCTGTGCGGTCAACCCCGATTTTGTCACCAGATTTCCAATTCTCTTAGAGTTACTCTGACTTTTTAGTTTTTAGGCGGCAATGCGGTCATGCTTGATACCGGATCTTCAAATTCATGGTATTTTCCGCACTTTTCTATTCGGCGGGTGCCCGTCGTTGTGTTATTTTATAAGATTCAGAAATTCGTTTCTTGTGCGCTCATCGCGGAGAAAGATTCCGGAAAAGGCCGATGTTGTTGTCATTGCATTGGCCTTCTGAACGCCTCTGAGGGTCATGCAGGTGTGGGATGCCTCTATGACGACTGCCACTCCGAGAGGCTTGAGGGTGTCATGTATACAGTCTCTTATCTGGGTCGTGAGGCGTTCCTGCACCTGAAGTCTTCTTGCGTATGTCTCGACTACACGGGCAATCTTGCTGAGTCCGGTGATTGTCCCGTCTGGGATGTAGGCGACATGGGCTTTCCCGATGAACGGCATGACATGATGCTCGCAGGTGGAATAGAGTTCGATGTCTTTGACGAGTACCATCTGTTTGTATTCCTCTTTGAATATCGCGCTGCGGAGGATTTCCGCTCCGTCCTGCTGCATGCCTCCTGTGAGGAACTGGAGGGCCTTGGCTACTCTTTCCGGGGTTTTGACAAGTCCTTCACGCTCTGGATCTTCTCCGAGAAGCCTGAGTATTTCTTTGTAGTGGGCCGCTATCTGTGCGGTAACTGCATCATCGTATCTTTCCTCTTTGATGTAGGCCATGGCTTATGTTTTTTGTCAGTGTTGATGGGATGGTACGATACTTGTGCTGCATCCATCTGTCAGTAATTCTGTTATTGCAGGTGCAAAAATACGAAAAAGAACTGCATGATTGATTTTTTTTGTCTATATTTGCCGCCCCTATATTTGCATGCAAGTGCTTATAAATTGATAATTAATAAATTAAACGTATAAACTATGTATTGGACACTTGAACTCGCCTACAGGCTTGAAGATGCTCCCTGGCCAGCAACCAAGGAAGAGCTGATTGACTATGCAACCCGTTCGGGAGCCCCGCTCGAAGTCGTTGAAAATCTCGAAGAACTCGAAGACGACGGCGAAATCTACGAAAGCATAGAGGACATCTGGCCGGACTATCCGACAAAAGAGGACTTCTTCTTCAACGAGGAGGAATATTGACGCGTTTTTAAACGCGAAATAGTTATTAAATCCCTGTCAATTAGATAGATTGGCAGGGATTTAGTTTGTTTGGACAGTGGCGTTTTACCACCTTAAATGGTGCGGTTTATTTGGATAAAATACATTTTGGGGAGGAGAAATCGGGATTTGTTTGGACAAATTTTATTGTATTTGTGGAGATTGTAAGTATTTCACTGATTGGAAAATTTGTAATTGCTACATAAAGATAAAGCTTGTATGAAGAAAAAGAATGATACAACATAATCAAGACATCATCCTTCTTTGCAGCAAGATGGCTTTTCTACAATATTGCCATTGCTAATCAATTCATAAAACAACTCTATTGTTGAGGTCTAAATAATTCTATTTACGCGCCCCTATAGTAAACAGAAATTGCTGCAACTAACATGTGGATTTTGCGCAATTATAATTAAGAATAATTTTGTCAGCATACGTATTTTCATTAACTTGGCTACATGGCTGTAAACAATGTAGCCATATGAAGGTAACGAGATAAATATATGCTCCAAGACTACTTGGAATCCTGAACCACGTAAAAATAATCCTCAATGGAAGAACCCATACTTTCAAAAGAATTAGTAGATGCTTTTCGTCTTATCACGGAAATGCAGAACGCACAGTTTCGACGGGTTAAGACGATGCTTGCCGGATTTATCGCTCTCATGGAACGGGACATAAACTACATGGATGGTTATATGGACACTTTGCTCGATTTCATGGAACCACAGTCTGATGTAGAAATGGTTATGCGGAAATACTATGATTATATTGCGACTTTTAATGCACAAGAAGCAAAAGAACGTATTAACAGTCTGGATGATGGTATGGGTTATATGTCGAAGATTGTATATGCTGCCGGATTACTGGCAAAGGAACTTCATAGAGGACAGACGGACAAAGGAGGGCATGACTATTTTGAATCGCATCTTCTTAAGGTTGCATCATTAGGATTTGATTGGAAAGAAAAGGTGTTAGGTTTTCTGCATGATGCGGCTGAAGACACTCCGTTTATTTCCATAGACGTGATGGAGAGGCTGAATGAAAAAATAGCGGAGATAGTTTCTCAGGATGTCTCTTTATGGTGGGAAGAATGGATGGAGGACATTGCGCCATCCGCTTGTGGTGTAACTCACTCAATTACTGATGAGGAGCAAGAAGAAATAATTATGGCTCTTGACGTTCTCAATCATAATACGGTATCTACAAGAGAAGAATATATTGAGCGCCTATCTAGTAATTATCTTGCCCTGAAAGTCAAGATTCATGATTTGGAGAGTAATATGGATATTAAGCGTATTCCAGATCCGACAGAAAAAGATCTTGCACGCGTTGAGCGCTATAAGAAAGAGTATCAGACATTATTGACCATTCTTGACAAGGCATTAAAGGATAATTTTTAATCTCAACGGAATATTCCTGCATCACTTCCTGAAAAAAGGTTATTATTGTGGGATATCGTTACGTCATATGAGAGAAGATTTTGTGATATAAAACAGGAGTTTGACATTGGCACAAAATCGCAAGAGAGTTTTTCCTACTCGGTATATGAGTTGATATATGGAAATGAGTTTAATAGGAACAGGAGACAGTTCCTGATAATGTATATTCATAGTAACGCATTAGGTTTTAGCCTAATTTGTCCACTCAAGAATACAGATCTCATTTGCACAATTGAAATGGCATTCAAGACTCAGTCTGTCAATTATGTAGAGAGGCAGTCAACGTAGTGGAAGCGGCTCCGTATATGTCAGTGGTCGTTAAAGTTTTGTAAAAACAGTTATCCATATAAAGGAATTGTATTAAGATGATGTTTAACAGCGGTACAAGCTGTGCAGAAAAATGCGTTGGTTTTAAATTGTTGCAGAGTGCGACGTGTGACTGACAGACCATAACGAGAATCATACAGAACTGATACCGGCATTTCTAGACCTTCTTGCGGAGATTTATGTGCAGGAGCGGATATTTATTATTAGGCGCATTAACTGATGGGTAGCCCGTCACATTATAATATAATGATAATTCTGATTCTGTTCTTCGCAGGGATAGGCATAGTCCGGATGAGGAAGAAGATGCGTATCGGAGGAGATGTTTGATTCAGGCTTAAAAGTTCGTAAATACTCATGCTAGAAAAAATATAGAAGATAACAGTAAATGAAAGTTCTTGTTTTATTGTTCCATTTGTTGGGGAAGTGAACAGTTATCGCTATTTTTGCATAGTGATGCTGTGCTGGGAATCATATTCCATGCAGTGATATTTGAAATTATATGAAAAAATTAAATACATATACAGCAAGACCATTTGTCAAGTGGGTTGGGGGAAAGACCCAACTTCTTGATGATATAAAGAAATTACTACCTTGTGATTTAGCACAGAGGGATGGGGTTACTTATGTGGAGCCATTTGTTGGGGGTGGTGCAGTCATGTTTTGGATTTTACAAGAATATCCAAATATAACGAAAGCCATAATAAACGATATTAATGCGGAGCTAGTCTGTACATATCAAGTTATAAAATCAGATGTTGATAGTTTAATTATAGAGTTAAAGAGACTTCAAACAGAATATCTTCCGCTTGACGATTTTTCTAGGAAAGAGTTTTTTCTTGCTCAGCGTACTCGTTTTAACGAAAGAGATATCTCGGATGTTGAAATCGCCGCATTATTTATTTTCTTGAATCGTACCTGCTTCAATGGACTATATCGTGTAAACTCTAAAGGTAAGTTCAATGTTCCGCATGGAAGGTATGCAAATCCTAGAATCTGTGATGAGGAGACATTAAGAGCAGATTCCTCCGTCCTTCAGCGGGTTGAAATTCTTTGTGGCGATTTTGCGCAGACAGGTAAATATGCAGATGATAATGTTTTGTATTATTTTGATCCACCATATCGTCCTCTGACAGAAACTTCCGCATTTACATCTTATGCAAAAGATGGTTTTGACGATGCTGAACAGATTCGACTTCGAGATTTCTGTACTCAAATAGCAGAGCACAAATCAATGTTTGTGGCAAGTAATTCAGATCCGCAAAATGTAGATAATGGAGATGATTTCTTTGATCATCTTTACAACAGATTTTCCATTAAAAGAGTTTCTGCTGCGAGGATGATAAATTCAAAAGGAAATGGGCGTGGAGCGATTTCCGAAATAATGATTTCTAATGTTGCCAATGCTTACTGATATGAGAAACTTTGATACTTGGCTTGCAGGTTTTAGGCCTTCTATTGCCGATTATAAATATTACGTTGATTTCGATAAGGTTTTCAATAATGTGGAAGCCATTAAAATTCCACTCAATATCTTGAATTCGCTTATTGGTTCCAAGAATATCGAGGATGAATTTAGGACTATTTTGGAACGATATCCAGAAACACTAAGATGTATCCCTATTCTTTTGGCCAAGAGGGAACTTGATATTATGGCGATGGATGAGGAAGGACAGATTGATTTTCATTTCGATAAATCTAACTGCACAAATGAGGAGTATGCTAAATTTATGCGCAAAACCGGCTTGTTCGATTTAATGGAGAATCATATTGTCAACAACCTTGTGGATTACGTAACTGGTATAGAAACGGGACTTGACTCCAATGGACGCAAGAATCGTGGTGGACATCTTATGGAGAATCTTGTAGAAAGTTTTCTTTGTAAAGCCGGACTCGTAAAAGGGGATACTTATTTCAAGGAAATGTATATCCATGAAATAGAGTCTAAATGGGGGATAGATCTGTCTTCGATCTCCAATAATGGTGGCGCGGAGAAAAGATTTGATTTTGTCGTAAAAGGAGAGAATACCATTTATGGAATAGAAACGAACTTTTATACCAGCAGTGGCTCCAAACTGAATGAGACAGCCCGCAGTTACAAAACTATCACTTTGGAGACTAATGATCTGGGATATTTTAAGTTTGTTTGGTTTACCGATGGTTGTGGCTGGCGCAGTGCAAAGAATAATCTGAAAGAAACATTTGATGTCCTGGAACATTTGTACAATATTGCAGACCTTGAAAATGGAATAATTTCAAAAGCACTTATTTAAATGCCAACTGTCTACTATAAATCAGATAACAAGGATTTTACTCTTTTGAAAGGAGATTGTATCGAACTGTTGAATTCCTTTGATTTCAAGTTTGATATGATTTTCGCAGATCCTCCATATCATCTATCCAACGGAGGAATTAGCGTTCAAAGTGGTAAAATGGTATCTGTAAATAAAGGTGATTGGGACAGGTCAAAAGGCTATGAGGAAGATTATCTGTTTGATAGATCTTGGATTGAAGCCTGTCGGAATAAACTGAAGAGTAATGGAACAATTTGGATAAGTGGAACATACCATAATATTTTTTCTGTAGCTCGTTGCTTAACGGAATTAGGCTTCAAAATATTGAACTGCATTACATGGGAGAAAACAAATCCACCACCAAATCTGTCATGCAAATATTTTACCTATTCAGCTGAGTATATACTTTGGGCTCGTAAAGAGCTCAAAGTATCTCACTTTTTCAACTATGAACTAATGAAAAAGATTAATGGCGGTACTCAGATGCGTGATGTGTGGAGGCTGCCAGCTATCGCTCCATGGGAGAAGTCGTGTGGGAAACATCCTACTCAAAAACCATTGTGCGTTCTTTCTCGTATCATTCAGGCATCAACGCTTCCTGGGTCATGGATTTTGGACCCATTTACGGGCAGTAGTACAACCGGTATCGCTACAAGTCTCTTAGGTCGTCGCTTCCTTGGCATAGACCAAAATGAGGAGTTTCTGGAACTGAGCAAGAATCGTCGTGAGGAGATTAACGATGTGTCAAAACGAACATTGTATTTGGATAAACTTCAAAAGCAAGCACAACTGTTTGAAGATAATGAAATTCAAGTCATAAATGAAGCTTTTGTAGAATATGGGGAGGATTTGCCGTTCTAGGCAAACATTTGCTATAGCAATATATGAAATCCTTATGCTTGTGAGATATGTTTCAGAAGTTAAATTTTAGCAAAACATGACATCCGATTATATTTTCTAAATTTGAATTAATATCACATTGATATTATTCAAACTCTGAAATTGCATAGATTTATGATTTGTGAAAAAGAACATCGCTATGATCCGCAATATAATGATTTGCCTGTAGTTCAAGGAGGAGAAGGAAGACATCGGTGTGCAGGATGTGCTTACGAAAGAGGCTATGAAGATGGCTTGAAGCGGGTAGTGTTTCATCGAGTGTGTCCGGATCCGGTCTTATGGGGCGGTGCTGGTGGGGCGTCAGTACCAGTCATGTTTTTCGTTGCGGTTCAGGGACTCTATTGCTGACATCTCATCGGGAGTCAGCTCAAAATCAAAGATTGATATGTTCTCTCTCATATGTCCGGGGTTGCTTGAGCCGGGGATTGCTGCAACTCCCCGCTGCAGGTTCCAGCGCAGAATCACCTGGACTACGGATTTGCCATGTTTCTGCGCAATCCCTTTCAGTACGGGGTCGTTCAAAAGTTCTTGCTGGTGGCCTCGTCCTCCGAGAGGATACCAGGCCTCGACGGCAATACCGAGTTTCCTGATATGTGGAACAACCTCCGGATCCTGATAGTAAGGGTGGACCTCATTCTGCACAAGCGCAGGCTTTATGTCAACTTGTTTGATGAAATCGTCTATTTCTTCAATGTAATAGCATGATACTCCGAGCGACCTTATTTTCCCTTCTTTTACATACTTCTCCATGGCTTTGTATGCCTTGACATCATTTGGGCCTGGGTGATGAAGCAGCATCAGGTCTATGTATCCGATACCGAGTTTGCCGATACATTCCTCAATCGCGGACTCAGGGTCGTCGTATTGGTCCGGATATATCTTGGTCGTCACGAAAATCTCCTCGCGCGGCACTCCGGATTCACGCACACCGCGTCCGACTTCCGCCTCGTTGCCGTACATGTGGGCGGTGTCAATTTTACGGAATCCGAGCGATATGGCCGATTTTACGGAATTGACACATATAGCTCCTTTCAGACTGTATGTGCCGAGCCCGACTATCGGCATGTCATATCCGCTGTTGAGCCGAATTGCGGGGGCTTCACCGTTTTTGCCCTTTGACAGAGGAAAACCGTCATTGTCCATATCTTCGTTCTTGTCAAATTCTATGTCAAAGCCGGCTATCCATTTCTCTATATCGGTTTTGGGAGTGCCGCCGCCGAATCGTTTGCCGGACTTCCATGCTGCCTCATTTGCCAGCGGATGAAGATTCCTGTCACTGTTGCCCATGCCGCTCGAATGTGAGGTGCAGAAAGGAATGATGGTCTTGCCGCTGAAATCACCGTGTTCCAGAAACGTGCTGATTATTCGCGGAGCTTCGCCCCACCATATCGGATATCCGAGGAATATAACGTCATAACAGTCCAAATTACCGGGCATATTTTCAATTGCCGGACGGGACAACGGGGTATTCTGCTCGCGGTTTGCACGGCAATCGCTGTTATAGTTGAGGTCTGCGGCTGTATATGGCACCTCCGGATTTATGCGGAACAGGAGTCCGCCTGTTATATCTGCAATTGCTTCTGCTATACCCCTGGTGGTATCGGTGCATGAAAAATATGCAATCAGCACTTTATTTGTCCTGTCGGTATTTTGTCCGGCATCCGGTTTTTGCATGTCTGTGTCATTCATGGGACTTTCTGTTTCTATGGTGCATGGTGAGCAGGCTGTAAGGGCAGCAGCCAACATGTTAATCATGCTGATTCTTAAATTCATCATTTCCTGTAGTTTGTTCCTGTGCAAAATTAAATACAAATAATCTTTTGGAGTTGCCATTTTTGTATCTTGAAATACCAAAATTGCTGATGACGGCAATATTCCGTACACTGTATGCCCGAAGAAGCCTACTTGAAAAGTTGCGGAAGAAAACTTGCCGTTTGGAAATTTTGTACTACCTTTAGGGCATATAGCGATATTGATACTCATAGTTTTAAAATTTGCGGGAAATATGTCGGGAAGGAGTTTTCTGAAACACGATCCGGTTGAGGATGCGCCTGAATACAAGGCGATAGAGGAGCAGGTCGAACGCGAGATACAGGAAGAATTGGGTGATGAACCCCGTTCCTGTAGGGGCTTTTGCCACAGATACTGGGCGGTAAAGCGCGAAGTGCTTGCGCGTCACGGCATCGAATGGCGCAGTCCGGCAGTTATGAATCCGCGTGTCAAGTTCGACTGACCGCTAAAAAACGATAAGTATTAAGCATGAAGCCTGTTCATCTTATTTTGAGCCGTCCATCTGAAAAAATGGAACCTTGCACATCCCGCTTCTGGGGAAACCCTGACTTGCCGGAAGAAACCGGATATCCGGTGTATATCGACGATGACGGAGATGAGTATCCGTATTTCTTCGTCTGCCAGATTAATCTGGAAGAATTGGCCGCATTCGAGCCTGACAATCCGCTGCCGAAGACCGGCCTGCTGTCTTTCTTTGCGAAGATTGACCATTATATGGGCCTGTATGCCGCGACTGACATCATCGGCGGAAGCATCAGCCGGGCAGATGCCGTAAAAGTCATGTACTTCCCGTCCTGCTGCAATATGAATGAAATCATCATTCTGGATGAAGACGACAAACAGGCCGCTCCGGCTGAGATGCAGATAAGTTTCGCTTATTCTGTTCCGGCCCTGTCCGAAGACCACGCGCTCTTTGCCCTGCCTGACCACAGGGAATGGGAAAACTGGGACGAACCATACAAAGACTGGGGGATTCTGCTTCAGATAGATTCGTTCTCAGGCATGGATTTCGACCTGAATTTCATGGACTGCGGAGTGCTCGATTTTCTGATTGCCCCGGACGACCTGAAAAAACACGACTTTGCCGATGTCCGGGCGATAGTTTTATCGACATAATCACAGAGCCTCCCCACTTATTTTGACTATGTATGCATATCGTTAAAAATCAAATATTTACTGTGTAAAACAGTCGCTTTGGCGTGATTGCAGCTGAGACTATAGCTCTCTTTTGAAATCGGTGCCGTTTACCTTTTTATGTTCGCTTGTAAATTCGGCTATTCTTATTGTTGCCTCTTGTTGCAGGTGAAGTTTCCGGAATGCCTTGATCTGGTAAGAAAGAGCTGTTTCGTCAAGTGGATCGATATCAAACAGCATATAAGCTACCTCGATAACTTCCGGATACTTCCTTTCGGAGAACAGACAGTGAAGCCTGTCATGCAGTTCCGGGATGACTTTACCTTCAACAGAACTTTTGAATTCATCGAATACAGGTTCATTCTGGAATTTAAGGAATCTGCCGCGTGATGAAATTTCAAGGATGTCAGATACGTTGTTGAGATAGGCGATGCAATCGCAATAGAAGCCTTTCCCTGTTTCAAAACGGTATCTGCCATTTTCGAATACAAGGTTAATGTCATCGAATTGCTCTAAAATTTTGCGAAGGTGATTAATGCTTACATTACGTGAGTTTTTTGCTTTGTCCTCGCCCTTGTCAGGCCATAGAATCTTGCTCATACGTTTTGAAGACATACCTCCTTCTGTACTGAATTGCAGAATCAGACAGAAAATCTGTCTGAGTTTCGGACTGAACAAATATGAGATGTCCCTGCCAGTCCTGTCTTTTGCACAGAAGTCTCCGAAAAGATAGACCGCATTGGCTCTCTCAGGAACGGAGAAATGCTTTTGCTTAAGGTTCAATGATATGCTGTTTGATTTGCCGGATTCGGCTTTCCGCTTTCCGGACAGTAAGGCTACGGCTGTTCCGGTTACGATGGCAATGAGCAGAATTCCTGGTACCATTCTTCTGTAAGGATTGTTTGCAGACGGAAGATCAATGGCATTCATTGGGGGAAAAGCCATGGAGTACACCGTAAGTTTATTGTTTTCATTTCCGGGAACCGCTTCATATGTCAGGGCAAAAAAACGCTGTATCGATTCATCAAAATATAGATCCGCATGAGTGTGCATCCTGTCAGAATCCATATGGATGTTGGAATCGTACTTTTTGTATTGTCCGTTGTCAATTCCGAACCTGTATAACGAAAGGACGGATTTGCTTTGATATTCCGGATAGCACAAGGTATAAAAGCAATCTCCAATCACTGTAAGTTCCGATACGGGCACAATATTTTTATCATCGAAATCCAGTTCCCAAATCAGAGAGGATTCCCCGGTCGCAGGATTGATTCTGTGGAGATCATAATAGTAATGTCTTCCTACAATCTGCTCGCCGCTTTCATTCCCCATTCCTCCGTAGATAAAAATATTTTCATTATTCCAATCGACACCGGCTGAAGCAAAATATCGTGGAAATATCGGGTCTCCATCGTAAGTCTCCCAGATTCTTTGCCAATGGCCATTCTCATTGAAGGTAAAGTAGCATCCGCTGTACAATGCATTTCCGAATCCACCGAAAATAGTGAATTTTTGTGTTACGGGATTAAAGAACGAACAGTGATGAAAGAGGGGCATCGGCAGCTGTTCATTGCCAAGCGGCGTCCATTCATAAGTGTCAAGATCCAATTGGGCCGTCATCGTTGGCCGTTTGTCGCTTCCCGTATAATATGTCTCATATGAAAACAGGTATTTTCCTGATTGGTCGATAAAACTGGAGCCTGCGTTTAAGAATACAGGGCATGGCTTGGAGAACTCAATCCTTCTGACACTATTTGTAATAACGTCAAGTATAGCCATTTCATTATTGTTATATACATAAATTTCCTTCCTTACAGGATTCCATGTTGTTCCTGCATTTCCTGCAATCGTGATAGCAGCGATATTTTTCCATTGCAAGGATTCTTTGAGCAGCCATTCAGGGTTGCTTACAGTTCCGGTAAACTTTCCATTGTCATCATGTACTTTGTTTCCAGAAGACTCATTGAACGGGAAATGTATATTATTGGCTGTTGATGCTCCTGAAATATTCAAATCTCTTATGGCAAAAGTCGGAACATCGATAAAGTAATCACTTTTTCCGAAATATATTTTGACATCCATGTCTTTTTTCAGGTTTTCGGAAGAATTTGCATATTTCTTATCTCCTATGAAAAGATATACTGAATCTCTGGTCATGTCAAACTTGACTGATATCTTTGTCCATCTCATCGCTTGTATTTCGGAATGTGATAGTTCAGCTTTTATCAGACTGTTGTGCCCTTCTTCATTAAGCCGGATTGTTACTCCTTTTCCAGTGCCGTCATAGGACATGTTCCATGATACTTTTTTATCCCTTGCGTTCTTGATTCTGAGAATATATCCGAAGTCAGAAGGGGGCATGCTACAGAACTCAAAAGAGATTGTAAGCGAATCCCGGAACATTACTGACGCATCATTGAACACTGCATAAGAACTTCGTCTGTCAATCGGGAAATCCATCCCTGTGAATTTAAGTCCCTGCGAAAAAATAGATGGACTTTGTAGCAATGCCATGACAGAAAAAATGACGAAAAAATGTATTTTAAGTCTCATACGCTGTGTTTTTAATTTTCGAAGTTAGTGATATTCGCCAATAATGCCAATGGTGTTTGGTTTGAGCTCCTTATTTTTTGTCACGGTTAATGAAATATTTTAAATTATTTTTTTAGATAATCGTATTTTAATCTAAAAAATAACCCTGCTGTATTTTAATTTGCAGTCACTGTTAATAACTTATTATCTATAACCATTAAATCAGTTGTTATGAAACTAAAATTCGGCCTTGCCATTATGTTGCTGATTGCCTTCAGTGCGGAGTCATTCTCTGCCGCAAGAAAGGTGAGCGGCAAGATTATGGATTCCGGCTATGCTCCTGTGGGGGGCGCTGCTGTACTGGTCAAAGGGAGTACTGCTGGAGTACTTTCGATGGATGACGGTACTTTTGAAATTAATGTTGAAGAAGGTTCTGCATTGGTGGTTTCCTGTCTGGGCTATCAGGACAAAACCGTCATTGTCGGTTCTGATGATTTCTATTCTGTCATTCTTGAGGATGATTCTGAATATCTCGATGACGTCGTGGTTGTGGGCTACGGATCTCAAAAGAAAGTTACTCTGACAGGCTCTGTTTCTGCTATCGGAAATGAAGATATCGTGAAATCCAAGAACGAGAATGTACAGAATATGCTGACCGGAAAAATCGCTGGTCTGAGAGTGGTGCAATATAGTGCGGAGCCAGGCGCCTTCAAATCTGAGTTCAATATCCGCGGACTTGGTACTCCGCTTATCATAATAGACGGCATTCCGCGCGATAACATGGAACGTCTCGATGCGAATGATATAGAGAGCATCTCGGTCCTGAAAGATGCATCGGCGGCAATATATGGTGTCAAGGCTGCAAATGGCGTGATTCTTATTACTACCAAATCCGGAAAGAATGCGGAAGGGAAAGTGTCGCTTACCTATAGCGGCAATTTTACCTGGCAATATATCGCCGGCCTTCCCGAGACGGTGGATGCTCTTACGTTTATGCAGATGGACAATGAGAAGGGTATGAATGTAAGCACCGGAGGAGCATGGCGTTTCACACAGGAGGAAATGGACAAGTATATCAGCGGCGAACTGAAGTCGGTGGACTGGTACAACAATGTCGTGCGCAATTCCGCTCCTCAGACCAATCATAATATCAATATAAACGGCGGCAATGACAGAACCAGGTATTATGCCAGTCTCGGTTATCAATATCAGGACAGTTTCTTCAGGTCTCGTGACTACAATTACAACCGTTACAACCTGCGTGCAAATATAAATACGGATATTACCGATAATCTGAGTATGAGCGTGCGCATGAACGGAATTATGGATACAAAGAACGCCTCATCTGTAAGTTCAAGCAATATAATATATTATATGTGGCGCCAATATCCGGTTACGCAGATATACGAAAATGGCCAGGCTCCATATTTTACACGTTTTGACAACAAGCCCAATCCGATACAGATGATGGATTCAGATCAGGTGGGATATAACAGGATTGACAAGAAGTGGATACAGACATCTGTATCGCTGAAATGGAATATTCCTTTTGTCCCGGGGCTCAATGTCAGGGCTGAAGTGAGCTATGACTATAACCTGACGAACCAGAAACTGTATGAGAAGGAGTACAATTATTACAATTACGATGTTGTCAACGGGAAATATGTACCTACTACGCTGAACAGTCCGTCCAAGCTCACCCGTTCTTTTTCTGACAGAAAATCGCTGCTTTATACATTTAGCATCAATTATGAAAGGACGTTCAAAAGCGGTCACCATGCAAATGTGCTGCTGTTGTCTGAGAGCCAGAACAGAAAAGGTGACGGCTTCTATGCTTCAAGGGAGGTTTCCATCGATGTTGATGAACTTTTTGCCGGCAATACTCTCAACCAGGTGGGGGCTATGAATCCTTCGTCCCGTTATGAGTATGCGAACCAGTCATTTGTCGGTAGGATAAATTATGATTACAAGAGCAAATATATTGTAGAGGCCGCACTGAGGTGCGATGCCTCGTCAAGATTTGCCAAGACAAACCGTTGGGGAGTCTTTCCGTCTGCTTCGCTTGGCTACCGCATTTCAGAAGAGAAGTTCTGGAAAAATAACAGCATACTCGGAAAAATAAACAACTTTAAAATAAGGGCGTCCTATGGAATAATGGGAGATGACAATGCCTTGGATTATCAGTTTCTTGCCGGATATACCTATCCTGCAGTCGTGGAAAATCACAAAGGAAGTGAAATCGCAGGCGGGTATAGCTTCGATGGTGTTTATGTCAATGGAATAATGAGCAGCGGAATACCCAATTATGCCATAACATGGTACCGGGCGATTACTTCCGACGTCGGATTTGACATTGATGTCTGGCATGGAATGCTCGGTGCAAGCTTTGACTGGTTTCGCAGAGACCGTACAGGTCTGCTGGCAACGAGTGAAACGGTACTTCCTGGAACCGTCGGTGCAACTCTTCCGCAGGAAAACCTCAACTCGGACAGGACAACCGGTTTTGAACTTGAAATCAGTCATAACAATCATTTCGGCGATTTCTATTATAATGTGAAAGCGAATATAGCCCTGACACGCACAATGACGCTTTTCCATCAGCATTCTGATTACCGCAGCCATTGGGAAGAGTGGAAGAACGGTAAAGATGGAAGATTCTCCAATATCTGGTGGGGTTTAGGTACAGGAGGACAATATGAAAGCTGGAACGAAATTGCCGAATTCGGGACTTTTACATCCAGAAGCAGTATCCCTGGAGATTATTATTACGAAGACTGGAACGGAGACGGATTCATAGATGACTCGGACATCCATCCTATAGGATTCAACAGTACCCCGCTATTTAACTATGGAATAGATGTAAATATGAGCTGGAAAGGAATAGATTTTAATATTCTGTTTCAGGGAGCGGCAATGTCAAATGTAGCATATGGCGGTATGCTCAGGACACCTCTGGATGCCGGAAAGAGTGCGCCTTTGACAATGTTCAAGGACAGATGGAGACCGGTTGATCCAAACGCCGATCCATATGACCAGTTCACGGAATGGATTCCTGGAAAATATGCTATGATGGGCTCCGGCTCCCCTGAGCAAACTTCCGGGATGAATATGTATGACAGCAGATACATTCGTTTGAAAAATCTTGAGCTGGGTTATACCCTTCCTGCAAAATGGACGGAGAAAGTTTCAATTTCGAGCCTCAGAATATATTTTAATGCATATAATCTGCTGACCTTCTCACCTTTGGATTTTGTGGATCCGGAGCACCCTTCTTCCGATAGTTATATGTATCCGCTCAACAGGACAATATCTGTGGGAATCAATTGTAAATTCTAATAAGAAAGTGATATGAAAAAGATAAATTTTATTGTTTCATTGCTCGCAACGTTCTTTTGCTTTTCTTGTGTGAACCTGGATATCCCTCCTGTAAACAGGCTTACAGATGAGACCGTCTTCAATTCTGTAAGCGGTGTCAAGGCATATCTGGCCAAGATGTACCGCGATATGCCTATTGAGGATTTCTTATGCAGCCCGAGAAATGGATGGAATTGTACTGACGGAAGTTCCGGCTTTGGAACATGGGCAGGAGTCACAGGTGAGGCCATTGGCCGCAGCCAGTCAAGCCAGAGTCATCTGGATTGGTTCTCGGAGGGCTATGCAATGCTTCGTGAGATTAATGAATTCATTGAAACATTGCCTGAGTATAAGGATAATTTCAATTCGGATGACGTTGACTGCTGGCTTGGCGAAGCTTATTTCATGCGTGCTTTTGCATATTATACCATGACTATGAGATACGGCGGAGTATGTATTGTAAACGAGGTGCTCAATTATCCTAATGACTCAGGGAATCTTGATGAGTACAGGATACCGAGAAGTTCAGAGGAGGAATGCTGGGAACAGGTCTCGGCAGATTACGACAAAGCGATTGAACTTCTTCCTGAGTACAATCAGAAGGGGAGGGCAAATAAATATGTCGCGGCGGCCTATAAGGCGAGAGCAATGCTCTTCGCAGCTTCCATTGCAAACTTCAATGAAGTTTCACATTTTGATACAGAGAGACATATCAGGCTTTGCGGTGTTCCGGCAGAAAAAGCTGCGGAATGGTATAAGGAGGCATACAATGCCGCCAAAATGGTCGAAGGACATTATTCCCTTTATTTCGGAGACTGGAAAGACGGTGACTATGAGTCGCAAATAACGAATTTCAGGAATATTTTCCAGAATCCTGACAACTGCGAGACGTTGTTGGCAAGGGATTTCACTTATGACGTCTATCCTCATTCCTGGGATAGCCTTTTCGGTCCGGAACAATTGAAAATTTCGGGCACTCCTGCCGGAGCAAGCCCTACCTTGGATTATGTCGAACTGTTTGACGGAATCGCAAAAAATGCAGCCGGACATATTGATTTCCTTGATGAGTCCGGAAAATATTATGTTTTGTATGACAATCCGATGGAACCGTGGCAGAATGCTGAGCCCAGACTCCGTGCGACAGTTATTTTTCCTGGAGATGAATTCAGGGGAGAGACAATAGAAATCTGGAGAGGCATTTATACCGACAAGGTTGGCAATGGCATTCCAAAGGTCCTTAAAGAGACCTCGACTGACAAGTATTCCAAAGTAAGTTCCCTTAAGATGGCCGCCAAGGAGTCAAGCATAGAGGCTTATACCTTGAAAACCGGTGAGGTTACAAAAACAGGCGGCGCCAGCGGCAGCTGGACTTCAAGCGGATACGGTACACTTACCGGATTCCTGCTGAGAAAATGGATGGATACCTCATTGGGACAGAATCTCTGGATACCGAACCGTTCGGAATCGGACTGGATTGATATGCGTTATGCGGAAGTTATGCTTATAAGGGCCGAAGCTGCTTTCGAACTGTCCCGGCTCGGCAGCATGGAAACGGATTATATTAACGATGCCTATGAACAGATAAATCAGATCAGGCGCAGAGCTGGAGCCGCACTGCTTTCTTCTGCATCAGACCTTGACCGTCAGTTTATAAGGGATGAGAGATTCCGTGAATTGGGCTTTGAAAACAAGGCATACTGGGACCTCGTACGTTGGCGGACATACGACAAGGAACATCCTTCAAAGAGAAAATATTTCAACGCAATGCCGTTCAGAGTATCGGAAACCGGACAATGGTTTTATGACCGGAAATATGCAGAATGTTCGTACAATACCTTTACGTTCAAACCGGTATGGTATTACAAAAGCATACCTAACTCCGAAATTTCAAAGAATACGAACCTTGTTCAGAACCCTATCTAAAAGATATATATATGAAAAGAATATTTAATGCAATTGTTTTGGCAGCCGGCATAATGGCTTTGCCGTCCTGTATCTTCAAATATGATAATTATCAGGCACCGGATTGTACACTCCAGGGAAAGGTAACGGATTTGGATGGAAATCCGCTTCAGGTTGAGGCCGGCGGCGGAATCAGGATTAAACTGATGGACTATGGGATGAGCGATGTGCCCAAGGAGCAATATCTTAAGGTGAAGATGGATGGAACATATATAAATACGAAAGTATTTGCGAGCACGTATGATATTGTGGCAGAAGGGCCGTTCGTCCCTCTTGTGCAGGTGGATGGCGAAGGAAACGTTATTGTTGACAAGACAGAAAAAGGAGTTGTTGTCGATGGCAACACGACTGTTGACTTTAAGGTCGAGCCGTTTTTTAAAGTGGAATGGGACGGCGAGCCGTCTTTCGACAACGGTATCATGACTGTAAATTTCAGGATAGAGCGCGGTACTGAAGATCCGCAATGGCAGAAAGACGCATATGGTGTCGGACTGTTTGTGAGCACCACCCGATATGTCGGAAGCAACAATTATGACAACAGGATATCAAAGCCGATTGATGATTCCGACATTGCGACCAGTATGATAGGAAAGGTGGCATCCCTGACTACATTGGATACATATCCTATGCTGCCGGGTCATACATATTATATTCGCGTGGGTGCAAGGATGGACTACAACAGCTTTGGCTATCTGTACAACTATACGACTGTGAAAAAAGTGGTGGTACCTGTATATTAGTGAGTATGAAAAACATAGTACTGTTATGTCTGTTGGCGGCCGGGAGCATCGCCGGATGTTCCCCGGCTGTCGAAGATTATGTGAATCCGCTTCAGGGCACAATGTCAGTCCCGTCCTTTTCTACAGGAAATACTTATCCGGCTGTCGCTGTTCCGTGGGGAATGAATTTCTGGACAGCACAGACAAGGGAGAACGGCAATGGCTGGCAATATGTGTATAGCGACAGAAAAATATGCGGTTTCAAGCAGACGCACCAGCCGTCTCCCTGGATAAATGACTACGGCTGTTTTTCCGTTATGCCCGTATGCGGGGAGCTGGCGTTGTCTGAAGCGGAAAGAGCTGCCGGATTTGATCATGAAGATGAAATCTCACACCCGTATTATTACGGAGTAAAGATGTCCAATGGCATTGAAACCGAGATGACTCCGACGCGTACCGGGGCCGTAATGCGTTTCAGCTTTCCCAAGGGCCGTGATGCATATATTGTTGTGGATTGTTTTTCCGGCGGCGGAGCGGCCGAAGTGGGAAATGACGGGGAAATCAGAGGCTTTTCATCATACTACTCCAAAAACAACGCGGCTGAATTGCCTGGTAATTTCGCTGCACATTTTGTTATGAAGCTGGATGTGCCTATAAAAGATTGGGGCAGGTCAGAAGTTGATGGAAGACAATGTGTCTGGCTGCTTCTGGATACAGAAGGCCGTGATGCAGTCGAACTTGGCATATCTTCGTCATTCATCAGTCTGGAGCAGGCCCGTACCAATTATGCGGAAGAATTGGCTGGAAGAACATTCAGAACCGTAATGTCGGATGCGAGGAAGATGTGGCGGAATGAACTGGGCATCTTTGGGGTGAGCGGAGGAACGGAGGAGCAGAAGCGTACTTTTTACACAGCTTTATACCGTACTATGCTGTTTCCACGTGAAATATATGAGTATGATGCAGACGGTGCCCCTGTGCATTATGATTTTTTCAACGGATGTGTACGCCCGGGATATATGTATGCCGACAACGGCTTCTGGGATACGTTCAGGAGCGTGCACCCCCTGTTTACTATAATTCATCCCTCAATGAGTTCAAGGATAATGAAGGCAATGCTGAATATTTATCATGAGGGCGGCTGGCTTCCGGAATGGTTCAGTCCTGCATACAAGGATTGTATGGTCGGACAGCATTCTGTATCGGTAGTAACAGACGCTTTCCTTAAGGGAATATGTGACTATGACGCGGAAGATATGTACGGCGCTTTTGTCAAATGCGCGCATGCGGAAGGACCGAAAGCTACCGGACGCCGGGGATACGGTGATTATGACAGGCTTGGTTATGTACCGTCGGACAATGGAGTTCAGGAGAGTGTGTCGCGAACCCTTGAGTATGCATATGATGATTATTGCATAGGACTTTATGCCCAGGCTCTGGGCAAGGATGACGAAGCTGCGGAGTATTTCGGCCGGGCGCAGAATTATCGCAATGTGTTTGATGAAAAGGTGAATTTCGTGCGTCCGAGGAAACTTGACGGAAGGTGGGAGGATGACTGGACTCCGGACACTTGGGGAGGCGCATTCACTGAGGGAAGCTCCTGGCATTGGACCTGGTGCGTATATCATGATCCGAAAGGACTGATTGACCTCATGGGAGGCGAGGCTGCCTTTGTTTCCAAACTGGATTCTGTGTTTACTGCCCCTCCGACATTCCGTTCCAGCTATTATAAAAAAGAAATTCATGAAATGACCGAAATGGTTGCCGGAGATATGGGGCAGTACGCCCACGGCAACCAGCCGGTCCAGCATATGATTTATTTCTATGATTATGCCGGTGTCCCCTACAAGGCCCAGAAATACGTCAGAGAAGTTATGGACCGGCTGTATTCTTCCGGCATCTCTGACGGAAAGGGATTGTGCGGTGATGAGGATAACGGGCAGACATCTGCATGGTACGTATTCGGGGCTTCAGGCTTTTATCCTGTTTGTCCGGGCTCTTTGGAATATGCCATCGGCAGCCCGCTGTTTGAAAAGATCAGTATCCGGCTTGAAAATGGCAAGCGCTTTGTCGTCAAGGCTGTGGGCAATTCTCCTCAGAATGTGTATATTCAGTCTGCAAAACTTAACGGCAAGGAGCTCCTCAGATGTTATCTCACACATGATGAAATTATGAACGGAGGAAAACTCGAATTGGTGATGGGCTGCGATCCGAATACAGAGTGGGGGCGCGAGCCTGACTGCAGGCCACATTCCATGAAAGGAAAAATATTACAATGATGAACAGTAAATTTATATTGTCTTTTGGGGCACTCTTTTTCTCTACGGTCGTTGTTCTGGCCGGAGATGGCCTTTTAGGCTGGAACGAACGCCCTGTCCCTGGCCGTATTGCCGTGTGTCCGAGTCCGTCTTCGACAGAAGAGGGAATGATATTGGCTTCTCTTTCCGGACTTGCTGCGCAGGCTGTCGCGGAAGGAAGAACGGATGAAATGATCTGGGAGGACATATCTTCGGAATCTTATGTTATACTGTACAAATCTGCCCTCACGGCTTTGTCCCCGAAAAGTGTCAGGACGGCGGATTTGTGGGATATTCTAAAGGAATACGCCAAGTCCGGCATCGTGAAAGGATATGTGCTTTATAAAAAGGACATGTCTCCAGGAAAACCTTTTAGCCAGAGAAAAACGGTTGATTTGTCCGTAAATGTGGCTACTGTGTATGCCGGAGTTCTCGGGGCGGTTCTCGTGGAAGAATCGCTTGAGGCGGAGGCAAGGAAGGCCGGTCTGAAAAAACTGAAAGACTGCAGACAGATTTCCCCTGAGACATGCTTTGCCGAATTGCGGCCGGTTCTTAACAACCGTTCCGTTGTCTCAATGGATCCGAAATTGCCGAATTGCCGGGAATATGCAATAGCCAACAGGCTTATGGTATATTACGGAACCGGTGACTTTCCTGAAAAAATATTGGAATGGGTGGAACCCCTGTCTCCAGTTGTCGGATGGAATTGCGGGGAGGAGTTCGTGCATACGGCTATGGTCAGCAGATGGGGACATTTCAACACCGCCTCTGACAAGTGCGGGAATATGATGGTTCTTGCGGCGGCATCGGCAGTGATGAAACCGGCAAAAATCAGCAGACTGAATCCCGGCGAAATAGATTATCTCGATTTTTCTTCCTTTCATTCTTATCTTTTGAGTGACGGTGACAATATGCAGTGGACGAATGGCACATTTCTTACTGACATGAATTTCTTTGCCAATCCGGATAAAGGCCGGTTCGGAATGAATTGGACATCATGTCCCTGTAACCTGTCTGTAATGTCTGTCCCGGCCTGGAATATTATCGCGGAAGGGCTACCGGACAACAATTCCATAATTGAATATGGAGGAGGTTATTATTATCCGGACCTCTTTGCCTGTAACCGTCCTGACCGCAAGGAATTGCTGACAGAATTTGCCGAAAGGACAGGAGACAGGATGAATGAATTGGGAATAGCTGTCCTGGGAGTTATTTGCAGTGATATAAACAGTACTGAAGCAGCGGAGGCATTCGAGATATTTGCCGCTCACATCAAAGGACTTTCCGGCATTGTCGCAATGCAGTACTATCCTTATGAACAGGATGCCGAAGTGAAGTGGTTTGAGGACGCTGAAGGGATGGATATACCTGTCGTGATGGCCAGATACAGCATATGGGATGCAGTGGACGCGAATCGTCCGCTGGCCGGAACGCCGGAGTTTGTATCGGCAATGGTAAACCGCAGTGCGATGGACAAGGCGCGTTCCGGGCAGCAGGCTGAACTGTCGTTTACAATAGTGCATGCCTGGTCATGCTTCAATGGCTGGAACAGCAGTATGGAACAGCCTTGCCAGGGGGCATCAGCAGCATACGAGTCTTCCAGGCTTCTATTGAATAATGTGAAAACCGTCTCTCTTGATGAGTTGATCTGGAGGATAAGAATGAGATATAGGCCGGAGCAGACCAACAGGATAGTCAAAGAATTATAAACAAATACAGGAATATTAAGTTATGCACGGATTATTAAAATATGGGACAGCAGCGTTGTTCTGGACTCTGCTTGCCGTAAATGTATCTTTTGCCCAGAACATCAGGAAAGGAGAAGTTACTATTGGCGAATCTCAGGAAACTTATGTGCCGGAATTCAAGATTGACGGCAAACATGGCAAGGTCAGGAATGTTATACTGATGATAGGGGACGGAATGGGGCTTGCACATGTTTCTGCAGCAATGTTTGCCAACGGCGGCAGCCTGAATATGACGAATCTCAGGACAATGGGATACGTCAGGACACAGTCAGCCTCTGATTTTACGACCGATTCAGCTGCGTCAGGCACAGCCTATGCGACAGGCTCCAAGACATCGAACCGTGTTATCGGGCTTGATCCTGACGGCAATCGCTTGAGCAATATCGTGGATATACTCTCAGTTCAAGGTTATGCTACGGGTATACTTAGCACGGATTATATGGACGGATGTACGCCTGCGGCATTCTTCGCACATCAGAAAGACCGGGGCATGTCCAAAGAAATATGGTCAGACCTGGCGTCAAGTCTTCTGAATTTTGCTTCTGCAGGCTGTCGTGATGCTTATGAAAAACTGCCGGAGGCTGTCCGCACTTCTATAGGTGACAGTTTTGATGTTGTGTATAGTCTTGCGGATGTATCTCCGACTTCAAAATTGGTTTATTTTCCAGAGAGAGGCGAATGTGATTCTGTAAATAATCCCGAGAGGGCGGATTTTCTTCCGGCAACGACTTCATACGCAATCGAATACCTTGAGAAATTGTCCAAAAAAGGATTTTTCCTGATGGTTGAGGGAGCACGTATTGACAAAAGCTCTCACTCAAACGATTTTCCTGCAATGGTAGAGGAAGTTCTTGATTTTGACAAAGCGGTGGAGAATGCCATACGTTTTGCAGAGAAAGACGGCCATACCCTGGTGATTATATCTGCCGACCATGAGACAGGAGCCGTTTCGTTGCGTCGCGGAAATGTTGAAAAAGGCTATGTTTCCGGCCTGTTCGCTTCGGGCGGCCATACTCCGGTCATGGTACCTCTGTTTGCTTACGGCCCTTGGTCGGATCTTTTCATGGGAGTGCAGGAAAACAGTGATATACCAGGAAAAATACTGTCTATACTTTTGAAATGATGAAACGCCTTATATTGTTGGTTTCCTGTGTCCTGTACCTGAATTGTTCTTTGGATTCCCGGAACAGTGACGCTGTCGTCACGGATGAGCCGGATGTACTGTATTCTTTTATTCAGATGAGTGATCCGCAGTTGGGATTCGGTGAATCGCAAGGCTTTGCAGAGGGTGAGGCCCTGTTGAAAAAAATGGTGGCGGCAGTCAATACGTACAGGCCTTCTTTTGTCATTGTGACCGGGGACATGACCAATTCGGCCCATAATGCGAATCAATATGAGACGTATAAAAAACTCATGTCGATGGTGTCGCCGGATATTCCGGTTTATCATTTGCCCGGCAATCATGATATGAAGCTGTCGGAAGATACGAGTATGTCAGGATACAAAGAACGTTACGGTGATGACAGGTTCTCGTTCTGCTATGGCGGTTCATATTTAATCGGCCTGAATTCAAATATTATCGTGGAAGATGCAAAGGAACTTGAACAAGAGCAGAAACAATGGCTTGAAGCACAACTGGAGAAAGCCTCAGGTTCAGAGCATATATTCGTGTTCATGCACTGCCCCATAGTTACGAAAAGAATGGATGAACCTGACACATACTCGAATTTTCCGGCAGACAAAAGGATGGAATATGTGGAAATTTTTGACAAATATCATGTCGATGCTGTCTTTGCAGGACATCTGCACCAATGTTTTGAATGTTTTCTGAAAGGCTTTCGCATGATTACCTGCGGCCCGTCCGGGAAACCATTGGGAAACGGGTATCCGGGCTTCAATCTTGTGTCTGTTACAAAAGATAAGTTCATATATAAATATATCGCTTTGTAGCAGCATCTGCATTGACATATTCATAATTGATATTCCGCTTTCCGGCCGGAAAATTAATGTCGTATTGTGTATGTTCTTCGGTAGAAAAAAGTTATCTTTGCCGCTTCGTGGAATGGACGGCGTAATGCCGCATTCGGAGACTGTCAGGATATGGCCGAAACAGTCTGTTATGGAATTTAGATAAATATTAATGATACAATTATGGTAAAAGTTAATTTGGGGGGCTGCAGCTCCTTTGTGAATGAAGCGGATTGCAATGTATATGTCGAAAAGGCTCTTTCTGCCCTTGATGTCCTTGAAAATGAGACAGGTGCCGGCAATGATTTTCTCGGATGGAAGCATTTGCCCACTGCCACTCCGGCATCGCTTGTCGTTGAGTGCGAAGCCGTAAGGGACAGCTGGAAGGCAAAGGGTGTCGACCTGGTTGTCGTCATCGGCATCGGAGGCTCATACCTCGGAGCAAAATGCGCAATCGAGGCTCTGTCACATTCTTTTGCAAACAGCCTCAAAGGTGAGAAGACTGCGCCTCAGATTGTTTTTGCCGGGCACAATCTTTCAGAGGAATACATCTGTGAACTTATGGATCTGATGAAAGAGAGGAATGTTGCGGCTGTGGTCATCTCAAAATCAGGAACGACTACCGAGCCTGCCGTGGCTTTCCGTCTCATCAAGCAGTACATCGAACAGACTTACGGAGCAAATGAGGCTGCAGAGCGTATCGTCGCCGTGACAGACGCGCACAGGGGAGCGCTCAAATCACTTTCTGCACAGGAGGGCTACAAGACTTTCGTTATCGAGGACAATGTGGGAGGACGTTTCTCAGTCCTTACTCCGGTCGGCATACTTCCTATCGTACTTGCCGGCTTTGACATAAGGCAGATGCTCAAAGGTGCAGCCGAAATGGAGGAAGCCTGTGCGAAAAGATGTGCATGCAACCCTGCAGTCCAGTATGCCGCAATGCGCAACCTTTTGTATGACAACGGAAAGAAAATAGAAATACTCGTATCCTACAATCCTAAGCTCCAGTATCTCGGAGAATGGTGGAAACAGCTCTACGGAGAGTCTGAGGGAAAGGACGGCAAGGGCATCTTCCCAGCTTCTGTCAGCTTCACGACAGATCTTCATTCGATGGGACAGTATATCCAGGACGGCGAGCGGCACCTTATGGAAACTGTGATTACTGTTGAAAAGAGCAGCCGCAGCATGACAATCGCAAATGACCCTCAGAACCTTGACGGACTCAACTTCCTTACCGGCAAGCATATAGAGGAGTGCAACGCCATGGCTGAGCTTGGAACCAAACTCGCACATATCGACGGCGGTGTTCCTCAGCTCTCGGTGTCAGTGGAGCGCATCGACGAGTATAATCTCGGTGCACTGTTCTATTTCTTCGAGAAAGCCTGCGGCATAAGCGCATACGTCCTCGGAGTCAATCCGTTCAACCAGCCTGGAGTCGAGGCATACAAGAAGAATATGTTCGCTCTGCTCGGCAAACCCGGCTACGAGGAGCAGGCAAAGGCTCTTCAGGCACGTCTTTAATCTGGCCGGCTTCCTGTAGATTTCTAAAAATTGGCAAGTCCCTTCTTCGGGAGGGACTTTTATAATTGCGATGATTACATTTATTGCGTGCCTGTCCTTTCTGATTGCAGGCTATTTCCTGTATGGGGCATATATACAGAAGACTGTAGGAATAGATGATTCTGCGCTGACTCCTGCCGAAAGGCTTGCCGACGGGATTGACTACGTGCCCATGCCGTGGTACAAGGCCTTTCTGATTCAGTTTCTGAACATTGCCGGCACCGGACCTGTGTTCGGTGCGATACTCGGTGCCATGTTCGGACCCGTCGCCTTTCTGTGGATTACCCTCGGCACTGTATTCGCCGGTGCTGTGCATGACTATATGTCCGGTGTGCTCTCTTTGAGGCATGACGGAATCTCCGTTTCTGAAATCGTGGGCAAATATCTCGGCAAGAACATGAGGGCCGTGATGCGCGTGTTCTCGGTGATTCTGCTCGTGCTTGTAGGTACGGTGTTCGTGAGTTCTCCGGCAGCCCTGCTTGCCAATATGACAAATGTATCTGTGCTGTGGTGGACAGGAATAATCATCGTCTATTACATCGTTGCCACCGTACTTCCCATAGACAAAGTGATAGGGCGCATTTATCCGCTTTTCGGTGCTGCGCTTCTGATTATGGCCCTTGGCATTACCGGTGCTGTCTCATGGGGACACTTTACCGGTGAAACGCATTTGATGGAGATGACTCTAAAGGATTTGCATCCTAAGGGGCTGAGCATTTTTCCGTTCCTGTTCGTGACAGTGGCCTGCGGGGCAATCAGCGGTTTCCATGCTACGCAATCTCCTATGATGGCCCGCTGTGTCAGGAGAGAAGGGGAGTGCCGCAAGGTATTTTTCGGTGCGATGGTTGTTGAGGGCATCGTCGCGCTCATCTGGTGTGCCGCCGCAATCGCATTTTTCGGTGACACCGCTTCAATCGGCAAGGCTGTCGCGGACGGAGGCCCTGCTACAGTGGTGAACAATATGTCAAAGGGACTTCTCGGCACTTTCGGCTCTGTCCTCGCTGTGCTTGGCGTTGTGGCCTGTCCTATAACGAGCGGCGATACCGCTTTCCGCAGTGCGAGGCTTACCATATCAGATGCGTTCGGAATTCCTCAGACTAAGCTGACGCAGAGATTTTCCGTAGCCGTACCATTGTTCGCAGTCTGCATAGTCCTGACTATGGTTAACTTCGATGTGCTCTGGAGATATTTCGCATGGTCGAACCAGACCCTTGCGACAATATTCCTGTGGACGGCTTCTGTCGCTCTTGCCCGGTCAAGGAAGAATTACTGGATAACTCTCCTGCCGGCAGTATTCATGACAACCGTCGTCGTTTCCTATATAATCCAGGCTCCTGAAGGCCTTGGGCTCGGCGCGGCAATCGCGAACTGTACAGCCCTTGTCACAGCGGCCGGGCTATTCGTTTTTTTCCTGCAGCGTGCAAGGAAATGATGAATACGCCTGTTTGACAAATTCAGCTATGTATCTTAAAGGCATATTTATAATAATCGGTTTTCTGGCACTTGGAAATGCCGCCTCTTTTGCGATGAACCGTTTTGTTCCGGGAAGCGTGTGCGGCATGGTGCTGCTTTTCCTCGCCTTGGCGGCAAAATTAGTGAAAGCGGACGATGTACGGCCTGTCGCTGACTTTCTTACAAAGAATATGTCCCTCTTTTTTGTTCCTGCCGCAATCGGCATAATGGAGCAGTGGGGCCTGATAAGCGGCAGCCTGGTGGAATGGATAGCCATTATCTTCGTCACTACAATCGCTGTCCTCCTGTCAGTGGGAGGCACGCAGAGCGGTCTTATGAAATTGCAGAGGAGGAGCCATGGAAAATGAATTGTTCTGCAGTATGCCTGTGATGCTTGCACTCACCATAGGCTCATATCTGCTCGGCACATATATTAAGGAGAAGTCCGGCCTGTCGCTGCTTCATCCCTTTATTATCTGCATCCCGACAATCATTGCAGTCCTGCATTTCACAGGTGTGCCGTGCAGGGTCTATATGGAATCAAACAAAATCATCGAATTCATGCTCGGCCCGAGTGTGGTCGCGCTTGGGCTTCTTCTGTATGACCATATTGAAACGATAAGGCGCAATGCCCTGCCGATATGCGTGGCGGTATTTGTCGGAAGTGTTACCGGAGTCGGAAGCGTCTGGCTGCTGTGCAGCCTGTTCGGTCTCGATGAGGTTTTTCTTCTTTCGCTCGAACCCAAATCCGTGACTACTCCGATTGCAATGGACATATCCGCTTCGCTTGGCGGAAATGTTTCCCTGACCGCAGTATCGGTCGTATTGTGCGGATTTACCGGTGCCGTTTTCGGCCCGCTCTTTCTCCGTCTGTTCAGAATCGGCAATCCGGTCTCGAAAGGGCTGGCACTCGGCTGTGCTTCCCACGGTCTGGGAACTTCGCGGGCCATTGAACTCGGAGCTGCGGAGGGCGCAGTGAGCGGTCTTGCGATTGCCCTGATGGGCTTGATGACAGCTGTCGTCATTCCTTTGTTCAATATGATTTTTTCTGTTTAGCTTTCACCGGTTCCTGGTTTTCTCCCTGTCGGTGAAATTGTCGCCGGATGTTGCCGCTCCGAATATGAAATGCTTGTTGTTCAGAATGTTTCAAATATGATTCAAACGACAGATATAATAAGATTATTACAAAAGAATGTCGTTGCAACAGATTGAATCATGCTATTTCTGCCGGTCGGACAGCATGGAGAGGACAGCGAGGAAAGGGAAGATTTCGATTCGTCCGAGGAACATGTCGAGGCTGAATATGAGTTTCGCTGCGGCAGGCATGGCGGAATAATTTGCCAGAGTCCCCAGGCTGCCGACGCCCTGGCCGACATTTCCGAGCGAGGCGAGAGTGCCTGAATAGGCATCTGTCATATCCACTCCGCACAGCAGTACGGCAACGGCAGAGATTATATGGACGAAGATATAGAGGATTATATACATGAGCACTGCGGAAATTCCGTCATCCGATATGAACGACTGTCCGACCTTGGTCCTGAATACTGAAGACGGGTGCAGCCTCCGCTTGAAATCCGAGGCGACCTCTTTCAGCGATATATATATGCGGTCAGCCTTTACGCCTCCCGAAGTCGAACCGGAGCATCCGCCGTGGAAAGCGGCAAAGATCAGGAGCATATTCGCAAGCGCAGGCCATGAGGAATTGTCGCACTGGCCGAAGCCTGTGGTGCTCAGATAGCTGACAGCCTGAAACGATGAATCGAGCATTGCCCGTCCCCATGAGTCATAGCCTCCCTGCGTCATAAGGACAAGCATAATGGCTACAGACAGGACAGCCGTCATGCACAGATAGTATTTGGTGACGGGATGTTTCAGAGGCTTCAGCGACCTTGTCGCAAATACAGCGTAGATGACACCGAAGTGCATGGCCGACAAAATCATGAAAACAGTTATTATCAGCTGTATCGGAACAGAGCCGAAATACATTATGGACTCGTTCCTTGTGCTGAATCCGCCTGTCGATACAGTGCAGAGTGCGTGATTGACAGCATCCGAAACCGACATTCCGGCGATTTTCAGACATACTGCAAGGCAGGCGGCCATACAGAGATATACCGTGACAATGACTCTGACGATTTTTCCGGCCTTGTATCTGTATCCCTCCTTTGAAATCGAAGACAATTCCATGTCGGAAATTTTCATCTTCATCGCTCCTGATACCGGCATTACAAGCAGCAGGAAGACGATTACTCCGAGGCCTCCGATGAACTGGGTCGAAGACCTCCACAACAGCAGGCTTCCAGGAAGTTCTTCAATATCGGTCAGTATGGTGGAACCTGTCGTCGTATAGCCGGACACGCTTTCGAACCATGCGTTCACAAGAGTGAATTCACCGCCCCAAAGCACATACGGGAGCATTCCGAATACAAAAGAAAGCAGCCACGACAGGACAATTGTCAAAAACATATCCTGCTGTGAACTGCGCTGTTTTGCCTTTACGAAAATGAACGGAAACGAACCTGCAATCAGGGTGATGATTCCTCCTATGAGCAGGGGAGTCAGCCCTGAATCAAAGTCATATACCATAGCGGCCCCTGCTGACAAAAACATAAAAAATGAATTGACCAGCAGGGCCTTGCCTATGTTTGCCGATATGAACTTCGGATTCATTGTGCGGAGGTCGTGCCTATTCGGCCGTGCATCTTGTTATAAGCATCACATTGTCGGAGGCGAGCCTGATTTTGAGCCATTCGGTCAGCCTCGTACGCTGCTCCTCCGTAAGTTCTTCCGCACAGTCGGCAACGATGAGCCTGCAATGTTCCGCAGAAGCGCTTCCGTAAGGTACGGTCGCTCCGGAAGTGATTCTGATGTCGCAGATGGCCGGATATGTGCTTACGATTTCTTTTGCCACCTGCACATACTGTATTTCCTCGCCCTTTGCCGCACGCAGCTCCTCCTCAAGAATACGTATGCGCTCGTCCCTTTTGGAGATTTCTGCATCCATTTTCTCGTAAAGCCCCTTTATGACTTCCGTATCGCTTATCTGGCGCTCGGTCGTATGCTCGCTTATTATGATATTCCTGGCATCGATGCCGTATTCTTTTGCGGCTTCGAACAGATTGTTCCTGTCACTTTCGCTGAGAGACTCGCCGGTCATGAATATTTCCACCTTTGAGCCGTTGCTGTGGCTGAAAGCATAGTCATAAATGAAACTCTTGCCTATGGTTTTGTGGCTTTCGACGAAAGCCGTCGCCTTCTCTTCAAAATTGTTGTGCTTTACAAGCATCACAGCGGACCATACGCTCGGTATGATGAAAATGATGATGAGAACCGTGATGAAACTTTTCGTTTTCATCTTCATCTTTTCATTTTTGAACTCAGCCTGGCGGAATCCGAGATATTTCACAAGGATATATGTCGCCAGAGTGATGAACATACAGTTTATCACGAAGAGGTACAGCGCGCCGAAAAAATGGGGCAGGTTCCCGCTGGCCAGTCCGAAGCCTGCCGTACAGAGCGGCGGCATGAGGGCTGTGGCAATCGCCACTCCCGAGAATACAGTGCCCTTTTCTTTGCGGCACTGCTCGAAGATTCCGGCGAATCCGCCGAACAGGGCTATTATAACATCGAAGATTGTCGGATTGGTCCTTGCAAGCAGCTCTGTCGGGTTTGTAAGGCTGAGCGGAGTTATAAGAAAATAAATGATGGATACGGCCAGGCTTATGCTTACCATTATAAGCAGGTTTTTGGCTGCGGCCTTGAGCAGCGGAATGTCATTTGTTCCAAGTGCCAGGCCGAGACCGAAAATCGGTCCCATAAGAGGGGAGATGAGCATCGCTCCGATAATCACCGGAATCGAATTCACATTCAGTCCCACAGAGGCGATGATTATGGCGACTGCCAGAATCCAGGCGTTCGGCCCTCTGAAATATATGTTGCTGCGGATCGAGGCCTCCGCCTTTTCTGTGTCCATGTGTCCGTTCAGGTCCACAATGTTCTTTATCTGGCTTGCAGTATTTTCCAGGAATCCCATATTTTGATGATTTTAAAGTTTCAGCGGTCAGAACGGGAAGAACAGCGGCAGTACGAATACCATAACGACTCCCATTATTATCTGCAGCGGCAGGCCCACCTTGATATAGTCCATGAACGTATATTGTCCGGCAGGCATCACAAGTGCGTTAGGCGGAGTCGAGAAAGGCGAGGCGAAGCACATGCTCGCACCTACGGTGACTGCGAAAAGGAACGGCACAGGGCTTACGCCGGTCTGTATCGCACACTGGAGTGCAATCGGAGCCATGAGCACTGCCGTGACAGTGTTGCTTATGAAGATTGTCATGATAGAGGTGGCGCAATAGACTCCGGCAAGGAGAATCCTCGGGCCGCAGCCGCCGAGCCCCTCCACAATGGCGTTTGCCAGAATTTCCGATACTCCGGTCTTTTCAAGGGCGAGGGACATGGGGAGCATTGCTGCGAACAGCACGATTGTCTGCCAGTTTATCGTCTTGTAGGCGGCCTCGACACTGCGGATGCAGCCTGTTGCTATCATCATCACGCTTGCAAGCAGAACCGCGGTTACAGGAGCGACAGGGATGCTGTCGAAGACCATCATCGCAATCATGGCGACCATTATGACCGCAGCGACAGGAGCCTTGTGGTTAAGAGGAACTTTTGCGGCTTCCTGCAGAGGTTCTCCGATGACGACCCAGTTGCTGGACTCCTTCTTAAGACGTGCTATGTCCTTCCATGGACCCTGCACGAGCAGAACATCGGAACTGTGGATTTTCTCCTCCCCGAGATTGCTGAGCAGGTAGTCCTGTTTTCTCCTGATGCCCAGGATGTTCACACCGAACTTGCTTCTGAATCCGGCTTCAGTGACTGTCCTGTTTATCATTGAGGATGACGGCATTATCAATATTTCGGCGACTCCGATGTCATAGAAGTCCATCGATGCGCCGGAAGAATTGCCGTGCTCGATTTCGTCAGTCCTGTTGTCGAGCAGGCGCAGTGAATAATCGCTTGCAAAACGGCTGATCATTTCAGGGTCTCCCGACAGATACAGGACATCTCCGTGCTGCAGCACGAGTTCAGATGATACAAGCTGCTGGTTGACCGTTCTTACGAACCTGTTGTGCCCGGCGCTTCTCCTGAGTTCGAGCACATTGATGCCGTATTTCTTCCGTATGTCGAGATCCACGACTGTCTTGTGTATCGCCGGTGAGTGCTCGTCTTTGATATGCACTCTGAAAAGATTGTCGCTTATTCCGTATTCCTGTACGAGTTCATGCAGGGATTTCGATGTCGTGTTGTCTTCGCGCGATTTCTCTTTAGGTGTCAGGAAAATCTTTGTGAGAGGCATGAGCACCACAATGCCGACGGTAAGCGTTACCAGGCCGACAGGGAGGAACGAGAAGAATGACAGAGGTTCATAGCCCGCACTTGTCAGGGTATCCTGGATAATGAGGTTCGGTGGAGTACCGATGAGTGTCATCATGCCTCCCATGCTGCTCGCAAAGGCGAGTGGCATAAGAAGCCTGCGCGGTGAGGTTCCTGCGTTTGCCGCCATGCTCACCACAATCGGAAGCATGAGGGCGACTGTGCCTGTGTTGCTGACAAAGGCGCCGATAGTTCCGGTCGCAAGCATCACCAAGAGGAAGAGCAGAGTCTGGTTCGTGCCCGCAAATGCCATTATTTTGCTGCTTATCATCTTTGCAAGTCCCGTCTGGAAACAGGCGCCTCCCACGATGAAAAGTCCGGCCATCATTATTACGACGGAATTGGAGAAACCGGACAGGGCTTCCTCAGGTGTCAGAATCTGGCACAGAAGAAGTGCGAGAAGAGCGCATAGCGCGACCAAATCGGAACGTACTTTTCCGCTTACGAAAAATGCGGCGGCAACAAGAAGGATGATTAATGTAGCAATCATTTATAATATAAGTTATAAAAAATCAAAAAACTGTGACGTGATATGCAGAACCGCATGGCCACACATTTTGCAAAGATATGATTTTTTCTGTTATGTTATCTATCTTTGCATCCGGAAACACTTGCTGGAGCATGATGAAATGGAGCATGATGAAATATAGAACGCAATACAGGGCTTTGCTGAAATTGGGGCTTCCCATCGTGGTAGGCCAGCTCGGAATGATAGTGCTTGGCTTTGCCGACACTATGATGGTGGGACGCTACGGGACGGATGAACTCGGGGCAGCCGCTTTTGTGAACAATATGTTCAATCTGGTGATAGTGTTTGCGACAGGATTCTCATACGGTCTGACCCCTGTAGTCGGCAGTCTTTTCGGAAAAGGGGAGCGGGAGGCTGTCGGACGGACACTTAAAAATGCCCTCCTGGCAAACTTTATGGCGGCTTCTGTGCTTGTCGCAGTCATGGGAGTGCTGTATCTAAATCTTCACCGTCTCGGCCAGCCACAGGAACTGTTGCCCCTTATGCGTCCGTATTTTCTGGTGCTTTTGGGCTCCGTATTCTTTGTGTTGCTTTTCAATGCGTTCCGCCAGTTTGCCGACGGCATTACCGATACCGTTACACCTATGTTCATCCTGCTCGGAGGGAACCTCTTCAATATAGCCGGCAATTATGTTCTGATCAACGGTAAGGCAGGCTTTCCGGAACTTGGACTTCTCGGTGCAGGTGTGGCAACCTTTGCAGCAAGAGTGCTTATGGTACTGTGTTTTGCTGCCGTCTTTTTTTTCACCGGAAAATACAGGATATACCGCAAGGGCTTCATGGAGGGGAAATACAACCGTGAAGATGTCGGTCTGCTGTGCCGTCTCGGCCTGCCGGTAGGGCTGCAGATGGGCATGGAGACGGCTTCTTTCAGCCTTAGCACGGTCATGGTCGGCTGGCTCGGAACTGTGGCCCTTGCCGCCCATCAGGTCATGCTGACAATCAGCCAGCTCGGCTTCATGATGTATTACGGACTTGCCGCAGCCGTTGCCGTGAGGACAAGCGCATTCTATGGACGCGGCGACTTGAAGGGTACAAGAGACACTGCCAGGGCAGGCTTTCATCTGATACTTGTGCTTGCCGCAGCCGTGGCCTCAGTCATTCTGCTTTTCAGACATGAAATCGGCTTCTTGTTTACCGGAAATACGGAGGTCGTGACTACTGTGGCAGGGCTTGTGATTCCGTTCGTGATATATCAGTTCGGGGACGGAATGCAGTGCAACTATTCCAATGCCCTCAGAGGAATCTCCGATGTGAAAATGGTGACCGTGTATGCCTTCACTGCATATTTCCTCATATCGCTTCCGGCAGGATGGTTCCTTGCCTTCGTCTGTAATTTAGGATTGACCGGCATCTGGCTGTCCTATACTCTCGGACTTACCAGTGCCGGTCTCATGTTCCTGTCCCGCTTCCGCAGAAGTCTCGGCAGCGAAAAATACCGGTAAACAGGAATTTATTCGCTCACAGCTGCCATGAATGCTTCGAAAAGCTTTTTGCAGCGGCCTGGGAAGACCACATGATGGTTTCCTATAGGATTGGTCAGTAAGTAGTCTGAACATACGGACTTGTCTGCGGCATTGAGGACAATCTGAGTCCTGCACAAGTCTTTTTCGCACAGGTTGTCAGCAAGTTCCGCTTCACAGACGAAAGAGCGTGACAGGTCTCCGGAAGTCTTGAATACCGTAGTCTCCCCCAAAGGCAGGACTCCGCAGACCGCCACTCCGATGCCGGACTCGAAATGCGTGTTGAAGCCGTAGCGCTTCACCATGTTGAGCGGTATCGTGCAGTGCGCAAGTACCATTTCACCTTTCTGAGGATCTATGCGCGACGGGTTGGACTGGAAGCCGCATACCCCTGTAAGTGCATTGCCGATTGCCATGGAGAGCAGTGCCGGCACGTCTCCCTCGCAGCCTGCCGGTATGCCTTCGCTTCCGAGAATCGCCAGGGCGAGGCAGCCTGTGTTGCCGACTGCCGTGAGCAGGTCGAAGCATCTGAGCGTAAGTCCTGACAACTGATATTTCTCAATTAGTTTCCTGAGTGCCGCATATATCCTGAATGCCCCGTCCGCATATTGTGCGAGTGCCTTCGGTGCCGATGCCTCGAAAGTTTCCTTTACCATGGCAGCCTTTTCCGGCAGATTTTCGGTTGTGGCTTTCCCGATTTCATCGACCAGCTCGTCTATGGATATGCCGACAAGACTGATGCCCAGCTTGCTTTTGACGGCTTCTGCGTCAGCCATGCTTGAAATAAGCCAGTCGGAAGGCTCTCCTATGACTCCGAGGTTAGTGCCGCGGAGGGATTTGCGTGCGGCCTCCACCTTTGCCAGCAGGCCGATTCTTTCGGCGATATAGCCTGTAGTACCGTGTATTATCTCGCCCGAGCGTCCCTGTTGTCTGAGGAACGACAGAATCTCCATTGAGGCAGCCAGTGAGTTGCTTTTCCCGGAAGTGAGAATGTGCACCCGGCCTTTAATCATAGGGAATACCTGTTTGAAAATTCCCTCCGTTCCGCCGGTGCGTACATAGATGATGTCCAGTTCGTGCGACCCGTAGTCGGAAAAGTCGGGGCCGCGGAAAATGAACCCGGAACCGAGGGCAGCCTCGATTTCCTTCACGAAGACCGATGACGAGGCGTTTACTGCCGCTTCGTCATGAATCGGTGATGTCAGGGTATATAATGCTATTTCCATATATTGGTTATTTTAAATGGTTTCAGAAAAACAGGCTTATTTGCAGACCATTATGTCCAGAATCATATTGTCGGTGTCCTGCATTCCCACCGAGCCTATGCGCCCGAGGTTGCGGATGGTCTTTTCGATACATTTCTCTATGATGCCGTCATGTTCTGACACGCATGTGCCTTCCATTGCCAGTACGGCCGACTGCAGGGCTCCCGATACTCCGGAGGCCACTTTCATCGCGCAGCCGACCTTTGCTCCGTCGCAGACCATGCCTGTTATGTTTCCGATCATGTTCTTTATGGCCCAGCATATCTGCTCGTATGACCCTCCGCGCAGATAGACAAGTCCGCAGGACGCACCTGTGGAGGCAATCACGCAGCCGCACAGCGCTGACAGCTTTCCGAGGTACCCCTTGATGTGTATGGCTATGAGGTGGCTCAGCACAAGTGCCCTTGCGAGCTGCTCGTCATTTGTGCCGTAGCGCAGAGAATAGGCGATTACCGGCATTGTGACCGTTATGCCCTGGTTCCCGCTTCCGGAGTTGCTCATTGCCGGCAGAGTGCATCCGGCCATCCTCGCATCGGAGGCAGCCGCTGTCAGCGACATGGCATAGCTCAGGAAATCATCCCCGAAAACCTCCCTGTTCTTCTTGGAATATATCGCATGGCCTACATTTAGGCCGTAGCTTCCGTTAAGCCCCTCGTTCGCCAGAGCGAGGTTAAGTGTTCTGGATTCAAGAATGAAAGCAATGTCATCATAGCTCACGGCCGTGGCGAAGTCATAGATCTCACGTACAGACAGGTTATAGTCAAGTGCAGTCTTCTGGTCTTCGCTTTCTTCCGGGCTGCAGTCCGGCTTGCTTGAAAGTACTCTCGCATCGAAGCCTGTCTCAACGATATTGTCATGGTCGTCCTCTATTACCGCGCTTGCGCAGTGGTCTCCGCAGGCCTCAACGACAGCCTTTATATAGAGCTTGTGCCCGGTGTCGGCTATCGCTACTGTGACAGCCTTGTCCTCGACCAGTTTTCCGGCGCGGGCAATCGACGTGCTGTCCAGGTCGTGCAGGACTTCCAGTCCGTATGCTGATTTTCCGCATACGGCACCGAGGGCCGCCGCGATATGCAGACCGACCATGCCTGTACCGGGTATGCCTACTCCCATGCCGTTTTTGAGTATATTGCCGCTGACTTCGGCCCTTATCCTGAAGTCCGCCCTGTTTCTCCAGTCCGGGTCATGTATGCCGCACTTTTCTTCGATTATTTCAGTTGCCTTGGCCACAGCAAGAGCGACGGCGATCGGTTCTGTGCATCCCAATGCCGGTTTGACTTCTTTTCTGATAAGCTCAATGATTTCTGCTTCGCGTCCTGTCATTGTCTGAAGAATTCAAAAGTTGCCGATATTATATTGTCTATGTCATCTTCATTTTTTAGAGTCTCGACAGGGAAGCCTATACATACGGTCCTGTAGCCTTTCCCGCAGTTGCTGATTCCGGCCGGCAGTCCGCTTCCGCTGTATTTCAAGAACGTCCTGCCGTTTCCTGACGGCGCAATGGCATCCGGTGACTCGACGCTGTAGCAATGCGGATTCGGCCCGGTGTGGAACCCGACAAGTTCTCCTGCATTCACATTCATCATGCCGTTTCCCGTGTATTCGGCCATTCCGGTCTTTGATGCGCAGTTCCTTATCCATTTGTATCCGAGCACCTCTTTTGCAAAAGCCTTTGCCTTTTCAGCCGCAGAGGTGTCTTTTACAATAGGATAGATGCTGTCCCAGACGTCCGTGCCTATATGCGCTCCGCTGACAAGCACATTGCCGCCCCTTGACGTGAAGGTCCTTAAAGCCTCCTGCAGAGCCTCGCCGAATACCTCAAACGCAACGCTGTCCCTGCCGTGTCCGCGCAGAGTCGATATCTGTTTTCCGCATACGAGGTCTACGCTCCAGGCTGCCTGCATGAAATTCTCATCCGTGCAGAATGCATCTCTGCTGCATGAAAAGAATGGATATCCCGCTTTCATTATTGCCTTTCCGTGGACAAGAGGATAGCTGAAACTGTTGCCGGATGTGATTTGTCCGGCATGGTCTGTCAGTGACGCTCCGAAGCCCGGATTAAAGTTGGACTCCCATTCTGCGGAGCGGCGGAATTCATACATGTCGCCGATATATGTCATGTCGCGGATGTAAGCGGCTCCGCGGTCTACATCGGCACGGAAGCCTGCATATTCCGGAGTTTCAAAGAAAGCAGGCCCGCTGATTCTGTCGAAATTGTTTACAATGAGGATTTTCCTGCCGTCGGCCGTGCTCCCTTCCGGAATGCCCGCGCTCAATGTTTCCGACGGAAAACTGATGCCTCCGTCATTGTAGGCCGCTATCCGGAAACTGTATATATGTCCCGGTTCGATCCTGACATCGGTGCTGAGCCTTTCACCGGACTTGCCGGTTTCAGGGATGACTCTTCCGCTGTCAAAACCCCCGCCGTCTATTTTCGTGTACAGTATATAGCCATTTGCTGCAGCCGTAGGCTCTGTCGGATCCGGTGTCTCTTTCCAGCTTACGGTGACGCAGCCGTCCGTCCCGAATGATACTCCTGCTGAATTTACCGGAAGCGGCTGCACCGAATATGTGCGTCCGTACCTCTCTGCAAGATATTTCAGCATACCCTTGTACACAGCCCGGCTTACCGTAAAGCGGAATGCCGGGTCGAGCCCGTATTTCATGTCGGCAAAATTCTGGTGCGAAAGCAGTTCCAGAAGCATCGACGGAGAGGACGGAGTCCTTGACTCCCTGTATCCTTTGTCCCATATTTCCCTCCTCGTCCACTGCGGGTCGTGGAGTGCCTTGATGTCATGGACTATCTGGCTCTGGACCAGATCCGCATACTGTCTCGATGTCATTCTGGTTTCTCCGCACGGAAGCGTCTCGCAGCCTTCGGATTTCAGAGTATATATCGCAAGTGTGCCTATGACTGAATCATTCGGGGTAATTCCCGCATCGGAATGGAAGCCTATCGCCAGGTCCACAGGTATTCCTTTCCCGCTTTTCCTCGGATTCATGGACGAGCCTCCGCTTATCCAGTCCACCCAGTCTCCCCGTGACATGAAGTCGTCCTTATAGTCATTCTTCTGCTCGTTCTGGCTGTAGACTGATTTGTCGGCCCCTGACCATTGGAGGAAGTATCGTGCTCCTTCAGCAAATCTCGGCATTCCGGAGACTGTGGCTGACGATGCTTCCGGGCCTCTGGCAATGTTGCCCATTCCGCCTCCGAATCTGACGGCGTCGGCTGTCACGGCCTTTCCTTTGGCGCTGCCGCAGCCTTCGGGAATCCTGTTGCTGAGACTTACATATCCGCTGTCTCCGGCCGCGAACTCAAATGTACCGAGATATATCCATGTGCCTCCTCCGATTTGTTGGTTGACAATGAATTCGCTCTTTCCTCCGAGGTGCGTTACAGTGTAATGGGCGGCATCGGTACTTTCCGGCAATGTCCTGTATGACACATAGACTGCGTATTCTCCTTTTTCAGGAATGTCGGGCCTCCACTGCGCTGCCGCTTCCTTGCCTTTTGCGTCAGCCTCTATGCACCGGGCTTTCCGTGAAGTTCCCGACAAGAACGGATTGCATTCCCCGAAGTACACGGGTGACACGTCCGCAAAGCCTTTCCCGGCTTCGCTCCATGTGCCTGTTTCGCTGTAGACCGCTGTCCCGCGCCCTCCGGAGCAAGGGTCGTTGTCCGCTATCACTTCGTTGGCCTGCAAGTCCCTTTCCCTCGGCATAATTACATACGCCCCTGCATTTTCAAGCATCGGCACGAGGAACGGGAGCACATAGCCTGAGGTGTAAAGGTCTTCCACAGTCGTGAACAGGCTGGGACGCTGCCATTGCCACTGTCCTTCGCTATTGTCGAAATACAGGCCGTGGCTGTTCCAGACTGCTATAGTATTGCCGCTCAGTCCGCCGCCGAAATCCGGTCCGCCCAATTCCCTTACAGGCACGGGATGGGTGTGCTGCGTCCTGGACAGGGGAGAGCAAGGCATTCCGCCGAAGCCGAGGGAGTATGTCTCAAGGCGTTCTATGGGAATCTGCCTGCTGCGGATGCTTCCTATTGTATATCCGTTCCATTTGTCCGGAAACAGTTCTTTCAGTGTTTTTCTGAACCATGCTGCATCACCTTTCCTCAGAGGATGATCCGACAGGGACTCCGTGAAGTAAAAGTCAAGTACTTTTCCTCTCTTCATCACTGCCTTGAGCGTCAGCTTGCCCTGTATGCCCGAACGTTCATTAAGCATCGAATTGAGTGAGTCGCAGGCAGGGCGGAAGTCCCTTACGATTGCGCTTTGTGAGTATCCTCTGACGCAGAGCAGCGTCGTCAGGAACAATATGGCTGTGAATTTTCGCATTTTTGGTTTTGTGATTTACAGGGCCTGCATGTCGTGCAGTTTTTTGTAGTAGCCGCCCAGTGCAAGCAGCTCGGAGTGCTTTCCGCGTTCGACTATCCGGCCTTCATGCAGCACGCATATTTCATCGGCGTTCTTGATTGTGGAGAGCCTGTGCGCGATTGCGAGTGTCGTCCTTGAGTCGGTGAGCCTGTCGAGGGCCTCCTGCACGAGCTTCTCCGACTCCGTGTCGAGGGCGGAGGTCGCTTCGTCGAGAATCAGTATCTCCGGATTTTTCAATATGGCCCTTGCGATGCTTATCCTCTGGCGCTGGCCGCCTGAGAGCATATTGCCCCGGTCTCCTATATTGGTGAAGTAGCCGTCTTTCTTCTCCATTATGAAATCATGGGCATTGGCCACCTTGGCCGCGGCCACGACCTGCTCCATGTCCGCGCCTTCCACTCCGAAAGCGATGTTGTTGAATATGGTGTCATTGAAAAGAATCGCCTCCTGGTTCACGTTTCCGATGAGCTGCCTGAGGTCTTTGATACGGAAATCGCGTATGTCCGTGCCGTCTATCGAAATGGAGCCGCCGGTCACGTCATGGTATCTCGGAAGCAGGTCAACGAGTGTGGATTTGCCTGAGCCTGACTGACCGACCAGGGCAACTGTCGTGCCTTTTTTGACCGTCAGGTCTATGTCAGTGAGAACTTCCTTGCCGTTATTGTAGCTGAAGCATACCCCCCGGAAGCGTATTGAATCCCCGAGATGGCTGATTCGCACCGGGTTTGCAGATTCCTTTATGTCGTTTTCAGCCCTCATGATTTTGTCGACCCTCTCTATCGAGGCGAGTCCTTTCGGGATGTTGTATCCTGCCCTTGCAAATTCCTTGAGAGGATTGAGTATGCTGTAAAGCATTACAAGATAGAGAATGAATGTCGGCGCATCTATCGGAGACCTGTCGCTCAGAATCAGCGTTCCTCCGAACCAGAGCACTATCATTATCATTATAGTTCCGAGGAATTCGCTGACGGGATGGGCTGATGACTGCCTGATTATGACCTTGTTGGATGCTGTCCTGTATTCGTCGCAGGTCTTGTCGAAACGCCTTTTCATCTTGTCTTCGGCGATGAATGCCTTGATTATGCGCAGGCCGCCGAGAGTCTCCTCAAGCTGCGACATAAGGTCGCTCCACTTGGTCTGGGCTTCAAGGGACTTGCTTTTCAGCTTCTTGCTTATGAGGCTCATTCCCCATACCATTGCCGGAACCACGAGCAGGGTGAACAGGGTCAGCTCCCAGCTCAGGAAAACGAGGGTGGCGAAGTAGCACAATATAAGAATGGGATTCTTTATAAGCATATCGAGCGAACTTGTAATGGAGTACTCGATTTCGCCCACGTCACCGCTCATTCTGGCTATGATGTCGCCTTTGCGCTCCTGCGAGAAGAATCCGAGAGGCAGCTCCAGCACCTTGTTGTACACCTGCGTCCTTATGTCCTTCACTATGCCTGTACGCAGAGGCACCATCACTGCCGAAGAACCGAAATAGCAGGAGGTCTTGAGCGCGGTCATCACTCCGAGGAAGCAGCCCAGGATCAGCAGGGTCGATGAACCTCCGAATTTGTCCATCATCTGGGTCGCATACCAGTAGATGTTGTTGACTGCAATGTCCTTCAGGCTTCCTGTATCCGTGATGCTGTCCCACGGGATGAATTCATATACCGTTGTGTCAGCCCCGAAGAGTATGTTCAGGATAGGTATTATAAGGGTGAATGAAAATATGTTGAATATGGCTGAAAACAAATTGAGTACTACAGCCCAGCACAGGTATTTTTTGTATGGGAAAGCGAACCGCTTCAGCACTTGCCAGAATTCTTTCATGCAGAAATGTTTTAATTAAATGCAAAATAAAAACTCAAAGATAGCACTTTTCCGCCATTGTGCGCATGATGCCGCGAAAGTTTTTCCCGGATTCTCAGGTGCGCCGGTCAAAGCATTTTTTCAATCCAGTGATACATAAGGTATATCCTCGTACGCATGACTTCGAAGTCCAGAGTTCCGGGCAGGTCGCGCGGCTTGTTGTTGTTCATCGTTATGCCCGAAGTGAAAATGACGGCCGGAATCCTGTTGTCCGCAAAGACCCTCTGGTCGGACAGCCTGTAGAACAATTTCGTGAACTGTTCGCTGCCGTAGTATGTCAGTCCTATGTCCAGATAAGTGCCGAACAGTCTGTTGCACGTCTGGAGCAGGTCTTTGTGCCCCGGATTCAGCGAGTGCGTCCCAAGCATTATGATGTAGTTCTCTTTGTTCCGGTTGAGGGGGGACAGTGTGCTTCCTATCTGGTCTATGTTCACCATAAGCCCGATTTTGTCCTTTGTTATGACAGCCCCTGTCTGCGGATTTTTAAGTTGTCCGTTTTCTATCATTTCCCACAGCGCCGACGAACCTGCCATATTGCATTCCTTGCCGTCGAATGCGACGAATATGACGTTGCTGTTGTATGATTTCCCGATTTTCCTTGTTGTGGCGAGCATCTCCGCAAGATTCACGAGAGCCACTGTCCCTGAGGCGTTGGAGTCCGCCCCGGGATAAAGCAGGCCGTTGAGGATGCCGATGTGGTCGAAATGCGCTCCGACTATTACATACCTGTCGCGCCTGAAACAGTCCGACCCTGGCAGCATGGCTATAATGTTGTGCCCGACAGTGCCGTTGCCTGTGATGAAACTGTGCGCGTAGCTCTCTCCGAACATCATTAGCCCTGCCTGCATGAAGTGTCGCTGTATCCAGAACGCAGCCTCAGTGTTTCCCCTTGTTCCTGCCGCCCTGCCCTGGCACAGGCTGTCGCAGAGAAAACTTACCTGTGCAAGCAGCTTCTGTGCATTTACGGCGCTTCTGGCCGGTTCGTGTATGGTGGTCATGGCGTTCTGCGCCTTTGTCGGGCCGGTGCAGAACACCGCGGACATATATATAGCAAGGGCAATTGAATAAAATCTGGTGTTTTTTGTCGGCATTCGCGCAATAAAATGTTATATTTGTAGTTTGTTCTTGGGCGTCAGTGGCGTCGGGACGCCAAAATTAGGAAAAATAAGCAACAACAGGAAAAATATTTTAGATATGCATAAAGTGTGGAAGTTTCTCATTGCTGCTGTCCTGCTCGTGGCAGGCAGCCGGGGACTTTATGCGCAATATGACAAGGATGTGTTCTTCATGCGCGGACGGCAGGCGCTCGCAGACGGGAAATATGCACTTGCGATAGAGAATTTCAATATTCTTTCCCAATTGGACACATCGGACTACTGGACATTCTTTTTCCGCGGAATCGCGAAATACAACCTCGGCGACCTCCGCGGTGCAAAGCGTGATTTCGACCGTTCCGTGCGCCGGAATCCGGTATTTACTTCCGGCTTTCATTACCGCGGCATCACTGAAAGCCGCTTCGGCAATTATGAGGCGGCCATAGACGACCTCCAGCGGGCTATCGACCTCAGGCCAGGCTACGTGGGACTGTATTTCAGCCGCGGTGTGACCTATTTCCTTTCGCAGCAGTTCGAGAAGGCCGTCAGGGATTTCGACAAATATATAAGGAAAGAACCGAAAGACCCTTCTGCCTATCTCAACCGCGGGGCGAGCTATCTTTTCCTCGGCGACACGCTCAAGGCCATGGACGATTACAACAAGGCCATCAGGCTCGACCGCTTCGACCCGGAGGGATATGTGCGCCGCGGGCGGCTCTATGCTTCGAAAAAGGATTATCCTGCCGCCATAGCCGATATGGACAGGGCCATAGAACTTGATACCTCCAACACTTTCGCATATTTCAACAGGGCTCTGATGTATTATGAGCAGGAGAACTACCGGGCGGCAATGGCGGACCTGAACAAAGTGCTGGAGCATGAGCCTGGAAATGCCCTGACACTTTACAACCGCGGACTTATCAATGCCGGCATGGGAGCATTCGAGGAGGCTCTGGACGATCTGGACAGGGTTCTGAACATAAATCCGGAAAATGTGCTTGTCTATTTCAACCGCGCTTCCGTGTTCATCGAAATGGGACTTTACGAAAATGCCCTGGAGGATTACGACAGGGCCATAGAACTTTATCCTGACTTTGCCAAGGCCTATATGAACCGTTCATACGTGAAGAATCTTCTCGGCGACCTCAAGGCTTCCAAGGCCGACTATGACATCGCCCAGCAGAAAGTCAGGGAATACCGCGAGAAGAATATGTCTGACGCAGGCTCTTTTGCGGACACTACGAAAAAATACAGTTCCCTTCTTGCTCTCGACGCAGAATTTGCCAAGAATGATTTCAATGACGAACTTCTGCAGCATAGGGACATAGACATAAGGCTGCGCCCGATGTACAGATTCGTACTGACCGGAAAGAAAGAGGATATAAATTATGCGCTTTCGACGGTCTATGAGAATCCTCTTGTGTCGAGGTTCACGTCAGGGCTTCCGGTGGGCGTCGGACTGAGAAATGCCGAGGCGTCCGTTGATTCGAGGACAGTCGCAATGGCTGGTGCCGCGGCTCCGGATGCCGGTTCTCCTGCGGAAAGAATGTTCCTCAGGGCACTTTCAGACTATGCCGCCAAACAGTTCAATTCGGCTTTGGACAGCTACGGAAAAGCAATCGCGGAGTCTCAGGACGAAAACGGGCCGGAGCGTCTGTACAAATCTTTCTACCTGATGAACCGCGGGGTGCTGAGGGCGGAAATGATTGATTTCATTTCTTCGATAGAGAGCAATGTGCAAGTGCTTTCTATGGATGATTCCGGCAATACGAGGGCGCGTGTCAAGGACCAGGTGACACGTGTGTACGATTATACGGATGCCATTGACGACATGAACGAGGCCAAAGCCATACTTCCTGACCTGCCTTATCTGTATTATAATCTCGGCAATCTGTATTGTCTTTCTTCCGAACACATAAGTTCGATAGAAAATTATACGAGGGCAATTTCGCTCTATCCGAATCTTGCAGATGCCTATTTCAACAGAGGACTGGTGCTGATTTATCTGAAAGACAAGGAAAAAGGCTGTATCGACCTTTCCCGTGCCGGAGAATTGGGCATAGGCGAAGCTTACGGTGTAATCAAGAAATATTGTGAGAATGGAAATGAATAAAAACGCGGAGGACAAGCGCTGATGGTGAAATTCATGAGTCTTTCGAGCGGAAGCTGCGGTAATTGCTATTATCTCGGAACTGAAAATTCCGGTATTCTAATCGACGCCGGGGTAAGCCTGAGGCGGCTGAAAAAGGCTTTTGCCGAGCACGGCCTTGACAGTACGTCTTTTTCTGCCGTGCTTGTCACGCATGACCACCTTGACCATATAAGGCATCTCGGATCATACTGCAAGCGCCTTTCCAAGCCAGTGTACACTGCCGGGGCCATTCATCAGGCTCTTGCAAGGCATACTTTTACGGCTTCTGCCATAGGAGCGTGCAGGAAGGTGCTTGAAGCGGACAGCTGGAATGAGGTGGCCGGAATGTCGGTCCGATATTTCACCGTGCCTCACGATGCCACCCAGACAGTCGCATACGCAATAATTGCCGGCGGACACAAATTCTTGATAATGACGGATGTGGGACGTGTTACCGATGAGGCCGTCGAGTTTGCGTCGAAGGCGGATACGGTCGTGATAGAATCCAACTATGACATGGATATGCTTATGGGAGGGAAATATACATACGAACTTAAAATGAGGATTGTACAGGGTTGCGGCCACCTTAGCAACGATGAATGCGCATCTGCCATAAAAAGGTTCTGGCATCCTTCACTGAAGAATATATTCCTTTGCCATCTGAGCGAAAACAACAATACTCAGGAACTGGCCTACAATTGCGCCCGCGAGGCTCTTGACTGCATCGGGGCTGAAAGAGGCGCTGTGGCCCTGTGCTGTCTGCCGCGCCGGCACCCGTCGGTCATGTTCTTCCTCTGAGAGTGAAACCATTTTAATTTATTCTATACTTATGAAAAGAATTTTAGCTGTGCTGCTGGCCTGTATGGCCGTATGCGGTACAATGGATGCCAGAAAGGTTTCCGGAGTCGTCAGAAGCGGAGATGAAAAGCTCTCCGGAGTCATCGTCACGGACGGTACCAATTTCACAAAGACAAAGAAGAACGGAAAATTCGCCTTTGAAATCAATGACAATGCCGAGTTCGTGTACATTGTCACCCCTGCCGGCTATGTCGCAGACTGGTCTGCCGGAGTTCCTGCCTTTTACAGGGCTGCCGGGGGACAGAGCAAATTCGTCTTTGACCTTCAGAAGACAAAAGGCGGCGATGACTATTCCATTGTGGCCATAGCCGATCCGCAGACACAGAATGAGCGTCATTTCAAGAAATTCTCAGGGAAACCTCTGAATGACCTTTCCGGAACGACTCAGGCTCTCTCGCAGGAGGCTGTCACTGTAGGCCTTGTGCTCGGCGACATCTGCTGGGACTCCCTGCCTTTCCACGAACTCTACAAAAAGGAAATACTGCGTACAGGAGTGCCTTTCTATCCGGTTGTAGGCAATCATGACCATGAGAAAGATGCCAGCGGCGACATTGCTACGACGGCTGTGTACCGCAGGAACCTCGGCCCGGAGAACTATGCCTTCTGCCTCGGCAATGATGTGGTGCTTGTCCTTGACAACATTATATATGAAACGCAGAAAAAATATGAGGAAGGCTATGCCGACCATGTGCTTGCCTTTGTGAAAGGCCTTGTCAGAGAGCTTCCTTCCGATGCCGGACTGTATATCGCCCAGCACTCTCCTGTCTACAAATGGTTCCGCAATGCAAAGATAAAGAATGCCGCCGAGCTTCTCGACATCGTACGCGGCCATAAGGTCACTTTCATTTCAGGCCACACACACATAAACAATTATCTCGAATACGAAAAGAATGTGACAGAACACAATGTGGCTGCAATCTGCGGCTCATGGTGGGTCACTGACCACTGCAATGACGGCACTCCGGGAGGATACAAGGTCTTCAATATGAGGGACGGCAAACTGAAATGGTATTACAAGTCAGTAGGTTACGACAAGGATTTCCAAGTGGAGATTTTCAATTTGGGACAGGCTCCTGGACATCCTAACAGTATCATTGCGAACGTCTGGGACTATGACCCGTCATGGAAAGTCGAATGGTTCGAGGACGGCAGGCCTATGGGAAATATGGAGCAGGTAATTGATTATTCACCTCTGTATATAAAGGAAATCAATGCTGTCTATGCCGACAAGGGCAAAGCTACTCCGCGCTACAAGTTCCCCCGCCAGAATGACCATTATTTTGCCGCAACTCCCGGGCAGTACGCCAAGAACGTGACTGTATCAGTGAAGAACGGCGAAGGCAAGAGCTGGGTGTACAATATCGATATGGCCGGCTATGTGGATGTACAGGCTCACCGCGGAGGTGCGGGACTCATGCCGGAGAACACTCTCGAAGCCATGAAGAATGCGCTTGACATGGGCGTGAATACACTTGAACTCGACCTCCAGATAAGTAAGGACGGTCTTGTTGTCGTATCTCACGACGCTTATTTCCATCCGCGCTATGCAGTGCGTCCGGACGGCTCCCATGTGCAGAAATCAGACCCTAAGGAGTATATCTATACGATGAATTATGAAGAGGTCGCAAAATACGATGTCGGCAGCCGCGAGAGCGAGGTATGGCCCGGCAAGGCCTGCTTCCCGGCAGTCAAGCCCCTTGCTGAGGATCTGATTGATTTCGTGGAGTCCTATACTGAGGAAAAGGGTTATTCTCCTGTCAGATACAACATTGAAATCAAGTCCAGAGCAGGAAAAGGCGAGGGTGCGTCATGGCCTGTCTACAATGAGTTCGTCGACAAATGTGTTCAGCTTCTTCTTTCGAAGCATCTCGATGACCGGCTTGTCGTGCAGTGTTTCGATGTAAGGGCACTTAATTTCATGCACGAGAAATATCCTGAGCTTGTGCTGTCCTATCTCATCGACTCCAAGGCAAAGGATTTCGACACTTACATGTCCAAACTCAATTTCACTCCGCAGTGGCTCAGTCCGCACTATTCTCTTGTGGATGAGGCTTTGGTCGCAAAGTGCCGCGAGAAAGGAATCAGGCTTGTTCCGTGGACTGTGGACAAGCCGGAGGACATCGCAAGGATGATAGAGCTTAAGGTCGAGGCCATCATTTCGAACTATCCTGACAGAGTACTTGAACAGACAAGGGGCTATGTGTTCCCGCTTCCTGCTGAATCAAAGTAGGTATGGCAGGTTTCGGAAATCTTTATACACTTGAAGACGCTGCCAGGCTTTCGGGCCCGGCGGCGTTCAATATTATGATCAAGCCGGCCGGGTCGCTGTGCAACCTGGACTGCAGCTATTGCTACTATCTTGACAAGGCCGAAATATACGGAGGCCGTGAGCCGCGCATGAGTCTTGCCATGCTCGAGACCTATATCCGTGAGTATATAGCCGCCAATGATGTTCAGGATGTGACATTCAACTGGCACGGCGGCGAGCCTATGGTCATGGGGCTTGACTTCTACCGCAAGGCCGTGGAGCTGGAAATGAAATATGCCGGAAACAAGATTGTACACAATACGATTCAGACCAACGGAACGCTGATGACTCCAGAATGGGCCGATTTCCTGCGGGACAACGGTTTTTTAGTGGGCATATCCATAGACGGGCCGAAAGACATACATGACAGGTTCAGAAAGGACAAGGGGGGCGCTCCGACTTTTGACAAGGTGATGAGGGGACTTGAAATGCTGTATATGCATGGCGTCCAGTATAATACGATGACAACGATAAGCAAGGCAGGGGAGGGACGCGGACTGGAAGTGTACAAATTCCTCAAATCCGTCGGTTCGCGCTATATGCAGTTCATGCCTGTTGTGGAACATGTCGTATATCCTCAGAACGCTTCCGGGAGACCTGACAAAAAGGCCCGCCCTCATATCGTTTCGCCGACTGCCTCCGGGGCCTGCATAGCTCCGTGGTCTGTCAATCCGATTGCATACGGCAAATATCTCTGTCAGATATTCGACTATTGGGTCTGCAATGACGTCGGGCGGTATTTTGTCGGCCACTTCGATGCAGCCCTTGCCTGCTGGTGCGGCGTGCCTCCCGGAACCTGTGTGTTTGCGGAGACCTGCGGTGGAAACTCTGTCATAGAGCACAACGGAGACCTGTATCCGTGCGATCATTTTGTATATCCGGAGTATTGCCTCGGCAATGTGAACGACAAATCGCTGCGCGAGATGATGACTTCACAGAAACAGTTCGGCTTCGGCATAGCCAAACGCAATTCGCTGCCGAGGAAATGCAGCGTGTGCAAATGGTATTTCGCCTGTCACGGTGAATGTCCGAAACACCGCTTCAACAGGACCGAGGCAGGGGAGACAGGAATGAATGTACTGTGCGACGGACTGACAATGTTCTATTCTCATGTCGCGCCATATATGGACAGGATGAAAGAACTGCTGGCAAATGAGCAACCTCCTGCCGGGGTGATACCGTGGGCAAGGATGCGGGCCGGAAAATGAATCCCTGCGGCTTTGAATTCTGTAAATATTTACATTTTATCATAGAGTTCCAGAAGACGGAACTCTTTTTCGTCTGTCTCGGACATAATCGCGCCTATTCTTGAAGATGCTTCCTGCAGTTTGTCAAAAGGCAGAGTGCCGCTGCCGAGTGCGGCTTCCAGTTCCGATTTTTCTGCAGCCAAGGCCTCGAGGTCTTTTTCAAGCTGTTCCACTTCCCGTTCTTCTTTCCATGTCAGTTTCTTCTTTTTGGGGACGGTATTGTCTCTGTTTTGTGTCTGAGTGCGGGCTTGGACGTCCTTTTTCTCATTCCGGACAGCTTTCTTTGCGACTGTCTTCTGCTGTTCCTGATATTCCTTTATGTATTCCCTGTATTCGCTGTAGCTTCCCACGAAATCCTTGACATTGCCGTCGCCGCAGAAAATGAACAGATGATCCACGAGCTTGTCGAGGAAATGCCTGTCATGGGACACTATTATCAGCGAGCCGGAGAACTCTTTCAGATATTCTTCGAGTATGTTCAGGGTCACGATGTCCAGATCGTTTGTCGGCTCGTCCAGAATGAGGAGGTTCGGCTGCTGCATAAGGATTGTGAGCAGGTACAGGCGGCGTCTTTCGCCTCCGCTGAGCTTCTCTACCTTGTTGTTGAGCATATCGTGCGGAAAGAGAAAGCGGTTGAGGAGGGCGGTATCGTTCACTATGTCCAGAACGGTGTCCTGCGGATTGAATGTCATGCCTCCCTGCCGGTAATATCCTATTTTAAGGGATTCGCCTCTTTCTATCGTTCCTGTCATGAGTCCTGCACCGGAATCCTTTGAATATGCCTCCGGATCGGTACAGACCATATCGGCCGTATAGCTGCCTGTCAGTATGTTGAGGAAGGTGGACTTGCCGGCTCCGTTTCCTCCGACGATGCCGACTTTCTCGTATCTCTGGAAATTGTAGGTGAAACTGTCCAGATAGCATTTGTCTCCGTAGAAGAAACTCAGGTCACGGCAGTTGATTATCTTGGTGCCGAGCCTTGCCGCTCCCTTCATGTCGGCCATGCTTACCTGTTTCTGTGTATATGTTTGCGAAGCCCTGTCTTTCAGGTCATAGAAGGCGTTGATTCTGTATCTTGCCTTTCCTGTCCTTGCGCAGGGAGTGCTCCTCATCCATTCAAGCTCGCGCCTGAGGATATTGCGCACCTTGTCTGTCTCGGCATTATAGTTGGCAATCCTTTCCTCGCGCTTTTCGAGATAGTTCTGATAGTCGCCCCTGTATGTATATACTGCACCGCGGTCCATTTCCATTACAGTGTTGCATACCCTGTCGAGGAAATACCTGTCGTGCGTCACCATGAGCAGTGTGCATCTGGAGCGTTTCAGATAATTCTCCATGAACTCTATGGCATCGATGTCCAGGTGGTTGGTCGGCTCGTCCATGATGAAGAAGTCTGCCTCTGAAGCAAGCATCTGCGTAAGTGCGACACGCTTGACTTCGCCTCCGGACAGTTCTTTCATAAGCTGGTCTGAGTCCGCGAGACCGAAATTTGTAAGGAATTTCGTCACGCGCCTCTCGTATTCCCAAAGGTGCTCCTGGTCAAGTCCGGCTGTGAATTCTGCGCTGGACGACATTATCTGGGCGAATATCGTTTTGTCCGGGTCGAAATCGTATTCCTGTTCGAGAAAAGCTATTCTAATGTCTTTGAGAAACATTATCTTTCCTCCGGAATCGGATTTGTCCTTTCCTGCAAGTATGCGCATCAGGGATGTCTTGCCTGTTCCGTTGGGGGCTATGAGCGCGATTTTGTCGCCCTCGTTTATATTGAAGCCGATGTGTTCAAAAAGGATTTTCGGCCCGTATGACTTGGATATGTTTTCGATCTGTAGATAGCTTGCCATTATCGGAAAAATTTGTCGACTTCTTTCACTGCTTCCGGGAGGGCGAATACTGCAACCCTGTCATATTCCTGAATCAGAGTGTCGCCGACGGCAATAAACGATTCATTGCCCCTTATGACTCCTCCGATGATTGCGTTTGCAGGGAAGTTCATTTCTTTTAGAGGTTTCTTTGTGATTGCCGTGTCCGGGGCCACTATGAATTCAAGCACTTCCGCATTGGTCCCGCTCATGTATTTTATGAACCTGACTTTGTTGCTGAGGGTGAATTTGAATATTCTTCCTGCTGTGATGAGTTTCTTGTTTATCACGGCATCGACACCGATGCTTTCGGCAAGCCTGATGTATTCGAGGTTTTCCACTTCGGCGATTGTCCTCTCGACTCCGAGACGTTTTGCGGCTACACAGGCAAGTATATTTGTCTCGGAATTGTTTGTCACCGCTACGAAGGCATCGTATTCCCTGATGGATTCGTCCTGGAGCATATCGGAGTTTCTGCCGTCACCGTTTACGACTATGACGTTCCCGGGCAGTTTTTCTGACAGGTCGATACACTTCTCCTTGTTCATTTCTATCATTTTTATGGAGTCCATCTGCCTGCTGAGCTGCTTTGCCAGCATTTCCCCGATAGGACTTCCTCCGAGAATCATCAGGCTTTTTACCTCGATGTTGCGTTTGCCTATGTATTTCATCAGCACGTTCATGCCCTCTCTTGTGGAGATGATGAATACGAGGTCGTGATATTTGAACCTGGTGTCGAATTTCGGAATTATCGTCTCGTCATTGCGCGAGATTGCCACTACTCTGAATTTCTGTCCTTCCTCTGCGGCTACCTTGCTGAATTCCGCCATGTTCATTCCTATGAGAGGGGATTCTTCGTCTAACTTGAATACGGCAATCTGGAGCTTTCCCCTTGCAAAGTCGAGCGAGTCGGTCGTGGCTGTGCTTTTGAGCAGGTCTATGATTTCTCCGGCTGCGATTTTTTCGGGATAGAACATAAGGTCTATGCCCATTTCCGTGAAGATGTATTTGTTCTCGTAAGACAGATATTCCTCGTTGTTGATTCGGGCAGTCACTTTTTTGCTGCCGAGTTTTTTTGCCAATATCGCGCTCACGACGTTCACGTCCTGGGATTCCGACGGGTTTACGGCTATGAAGAGGTCTGCGTCCGCTACTCCTGCCTCGCTGAGGGTGCGGATTGCGGACGGATTGCCTTCCACTGTTATTATGTCAGTGTTCGAGGCAAGTGCCTCCAGCCTTTCCTGGTCGGAATCTATTACTGTTATGTCATTGGCTTCGTTGCTCAGCATCTTTGCAAGGTGCGAGCCTACTTCTCCTGCTCCTGAAATGACGATTTTCATAGTGTTTTACGTCAGTTTGACGAATTTGTTTGTTTTACAGTAATTAAAGGTCGGGGCAGAGAGTGCCGTCAAAGGTTTCGGACACTGAACCCCGTATATTCATCTGCCGCCTGCGGTGAAAATCCAGGATGCTGTCAATCAAAGATTTTCATTGCCGAAATAAAAGTTGTCAGGCCGGATTCCATTGTGTATACGTTTCCCGCTGAAAATAGCCTGCGGGATTATCCATTTCCTGTACCAGCCGCGGACGGTAGCCTGTTTCCCTTTTCTTCCGATATATTCCAGCACTTCCTGCCGTGTCACCGTTGTCCGCAGTTTCCTGTATTCCCTGTGTGCATCGATTACAGCCCTGAAACAGTCCGGCTTGAATGCCGCGAGGTAAACTGCCGCCGAGCATCCGTCGAGAACCATCCGCATCCGTATCCTCCGGCGCGCTTTCCTGATGCCTGCCGTTGCCGCCTTTTCCGGTGGCATTCCGTTTCGGTATGCAAGCAAAGCAAGGGTCTTTGCAAGGTTGTTGCCGAGCATCAGCAGATTGTTGCGGTAGTTGAGAAACAGCTTGAACGGAGATGTCTGGGGCAGGGTTCCTCCGCCTACATGATAGACAAGGGACTGCGGAACTACCGTAACGGCATACCCTTCGAGCTGCATCCTCCAGCAAAGGTCGATTTCCTCCATGTGGGCGAAAAACCTGTCGTCAAGCCCTCCGGTTTCCCTGTACAGGCTGCTTCTGACCATAAGGCAGGCACCTGTGGCCCAGAACACATTCTGCGGACTGTCATATTGGCCGCAGTCTTTCTCGACACGTCCCATTACACGCCCTCTGCAGAACGGATAACCGTACTTGTCGAGAAAGCCTCCCGCCGCCCCGGCATATTCGAACATTTCACGGTCATATATGCTGTGGAGCTTCGGAGCACAGGCACCGCACTCAGGATGGCTGTCCATCCAGTCCGTAAGCGGTCCGAGCCAGTTTTCGGTTACTTCGATGTCGGAGTTTATCAGAACGAAATATTCCGGTGCACTATCCTTGTCGATGATGCCGAAAGCCTTGTTGTAGCCACCTGTGAAGCCGAGATTGCTGTCGAATGTGACTGTCCTTACTCCTGGAAATTTTTTTTTCATCATTGCTGCTGAACCGTCCGTTGAAGCATTGTCGGCCACAATGACCTCTGCATCTCCGGCTTTTTCCGCCGAGCGCAGAAGCCCCGGAAGAAATTTCTCGAGAAACCCTTCCGTGTTCCAGTTCAGTATGACGATTGCAGTCTTCATAAAAATCTCCCAAAGATAAAGAGAAATCGCGTAAAAATCCTGAATTTCTGCAATAATGTTTCATTTCACGGCGATGGAAGCACCTGAACCTTTCTTCACCGGTTTGCGCAAATTCGTTAATTCAATCCTGTAATGACAATAACGATTGAAATTACAGAACGGTATTGCTGAATAGTGACGGTACGGACTCACGACGGGCCATATTCAGTGCGGGCCGTAAGCATAAGTGCCTGCTATGGATAATTTCCAGTACAGCAGATGTACGGGCTTATTGAACAGTACTTTGCTGTAAGGAAATGATGAACCTGCAGCTCAGTCACTAAGGAGTACCGTCGCGCTTCACGGGCTTTATTTCGATGTCGTCCAGAATACGCTCAAAAAGTTCGAGGTCTTCTTCCCTTACATAATAATACATCACGGACAGCTTGTTGTTGACATATTCCTTAAATGTGTCCCACCTGAAATACATGCCGTCGTCACTGCGGCATTTCTCCGTCCAGCCTCCGTAACGGTTTGGAGCTTGGAAATATGTTTCATAATTTATGTTTGGATGCATATAAGAACATAGTGGACTATCGTGATATACCCAAATGTAGGATGCAGATGTCTTTTGAGGCTGTTCATATTGTCTTGGATATACATATGTCCAAGCATAAATCCCGTGTTCGTCTGTCTGCGGTATAGGTTGCCTGAAACCTTTCAGATCTATTATGACCTGACAGCCATGCAGTTCCAATGTGTCGCACCCTTGTCCGTACACAGAAGCAACGCAAGCTGTACTCAAAATCAATGTCGCAATAGTCTTTTTCATCTTGATCTGGAATTGTAATTATTGTATGCCTGGTTCACTACTTTTTCAATCTGCTTATGTAATCGTGTGTTTGTGTCAATCCGTTCTGCTACAGTAACAGTGAAACCGACAGACTCATCAAACACCTCTTTACCATTTACGGACTTATGTTGATGAAAAGGGTTTACATTGTTCCCCTGTTGCCTGAGTTCATAAAAATATGCGTGCCCATAGGCTTCATGTGCAGTATTCATCGCCTGCTTTTCTGGCGATAAGAGCAAATCTGTTATTATATAAACATTGTCATCAGGAGAAGGATTACTTTCAGCTCCTGGAATCAATGTGATACCATATTCTCTGCTCTCTCCTCGCTTAAACTCTTTTTCTTCGCCATTTTCAGGGTAAGATGTTGATGTCTGGAAATTGTACTTTATGTCGCTGTTTGCCAAAGCTTTCAAGGCACTCATGTTTTCAGACTGGCTGTCGGATTTGTTGAGCTTTCGTGTATTAAGTTTTCCGTCAGCGTTAAATTTTACATACTTTGCTTCGTCTTCAGTTAAAGTGTTTACTATGTTATTTCTCGACAATTCATCCAGTGCCCATACATCCTCTCCGCCCGGATCGACAAAGTTAGCAGGATTTCCGGCACAGAAGACGTACGGACTGACGGAACAGTACTTTTCTGTGAGGGTGTCTATCGAGAGGAAGCGGCCGGCATCAGTCCGCTGCCAGTTGCTTTCTGAGCTTCCTTTTTTTGTATTTCAATTGTTTCTTAGGACTTGGCATGGGCGTGTATACGTACGGGGGATATTCCCCGGTCAGAACAATTGTCTTTCCACGGAATTCATTTGGCTTCCGTATGAACATACATTTCGGCAAGCATGTAGCAATATGGTATCTCCTCTTGAATCTATCATGCTTTCCGCAGTTGAAGTAGTACTGGTGAACCTTTTTCCCGTCATCGAAACAGCCGCTCTCGCCAAGAAGCCAGCTGTGGTCCGGCACATTTCGCCTCTCTATGAAATCATATTCATCAAGTTTGTCGTATGTTTCCTGGGTAAGGGTGTTCCCGTCGACATACCAATAGAACAAAATGCCTCCGCGTTCAATGTATGAAATGGAGACATACGATGTTCCTATAGTATCTATGTCACTCAGAAGGAACTTCCACAAAGAATCCTTCGGAATCACAGAAATCCCGATCACTTCATCTCCGCGTATCTTACATAATTTAATCAGAATCGAACACACCTTTGACAGCGCGGCATCCTTCCTTTTCATGAAGTCATCGACAGCCGTTTCAATGTACGGCCTTACATCTATCTCTACGGTATCTTTCGTCTCTGCCTGTCCGGCGCACAGCAGGCAAGACAGCAATGTTGCAACTATCATAATCAGTATTCTATCGGAGGATATCCTCCGGTTAATATAATAAATCTTTGAACTCCATTCCCGGACTGTCTTACTTTACTTTCTCGATCTTGTCTTGACGGATTCATTCTGGAATCAGAATAGGACGGATGAGTATGCCAATTTGTATGCGGCCTGACAATGCCTTTCATTTCCGGCCTTATTTGCTCAAGAGCCGGAACAAAAGTACTTAAATTATATCTGTTGTTTTTACCTCGTCCCATGTGAATGTATTTTATTTCTGATGAACCTGCTTCTGTATAATAAAGCCCTCCCATCTCTTTCCCGACCATATCCGCAAAGTCTATTATAAATGCCTGAAATCCATCTATGCTTACATTATCGGTAGTCCATACCTGAGAGTCCTCCATAAAATTTACACCGTCGGACAAAATTCCTTTTTCGATTTTATCTATTCTTATTCTTGCCTTGCCTTTTTTGTTTGTCTTGAGTTCGTATTCACCGGTCTCATTATTATATTTAAATTTTGCGACCTGATCATACTCATCATCATTCTGTTCATATAGAATAAAATCTCCTGTTTTATCGTCATATCTGTATATATCCATCCCGTCCGGATCTACAAAGTTAACCGGATTTCCGACGCAGAAGACGTACGGGCTGATGGAGTAATACTTTTCGGCGAGGAAATGATGAATCTGCGGCTCAGTCACTAAGGAGTACCGTCGCGCTTCACGGGCTTTATTTCGATGTCGTCCAGAATACGCTCAAAAAGTTCGAGGTCTTCTTCCCTTACATAATAATACATCACGGACAGCTTGTTGTTGACATATTCCTTAAATGTGTCCCACCTGAAATACATGCCGTCGTCACTGCGGCATTTCTCCGTCCAGCCTCCGTAACGGTTTGGAGCTTGGAAATATGTTTCATAATTTATGTTTGGATGCATATAAGAACATAGTGGACTATCGTGATATACCCAAATGTAGGATGCAGATGTCTTTTGAGGCTGTTCATATTGTCTTGGATATACATATGTCCAAGCATAAATCCCGTGTTCGTCTGTCTGCGGTATAGGTTGCCTGAAACCTTTCAGATCTATTATGACCTGACAGCCATGCAGTTCCAATGTGTCGCACCCTTGTCCGTACACAGAAGCAACGCAAGCTGCACTCAAAATCAACGTCGCAATTGTCTTTTTCATCTTGCTCCGGAATTGTAATTATTGTATGCCCGGTTCATTGCCTTTTGCAATATGCTTATGCAATCGTAAACACTTCTTTATCATTTACGGTATTGTCAGCAGAACTGTTCAATCCCGTCCGGAAAGCCATTGGTCCTGTGACATTCCGCTTTTGGACAGGAAATTGAAATCTCCGTTATAATATAATGAGTCATAAGCCTCTTTCCATATGGAATTTCTCTGTACGACTGCCTCGATCAGATACAGAATCATGTCGTCATCATACAATGGCTGCGAGTTGTAGTTCATCCTGAATGCCGGACGTGCATTTGTAGCCAGGGTATCCATCCGGCCGTCGTAATTCAGAATGGCGACAATAACGGCATCCTCATACTTTTCTTGTCTTGATGAATCCGGCCTGAAATTCCTGCACATTCGGTAGATGCATTCCAGTGTGTCTCCGCACTGTATCCTGAATTTCTCGTGGTCCCCTGAAATGAGATGATCTATGCCGTATGTTTCAAATCGCAGACTGCCCCATGGGG
>CAYMVG010000004.1:0-166721 GCA_964394295.1 uncultured Muribaculaceae bacterium
TATAGGACTCGACATCGTCAAAAAGCATAAGCGCTTCTTTGTCTGCACAGGACATCAAAAGAAGAAGTGGCAAAAAGAGAATGAGGCAACTTTTTTTCATAAGCATCCATAGTTAGTCACAGGATGCAAATATACATTTATTTTTTGCCCTTTGCTTTCTCGGCCCTTTTTGCACGGGCCTTCATTGCTTTTCCGGCCCCGTTTTTCAGATACATGGCCCACTGCTCTTCAGTGAAAAGTTTCATGTAGGCGGAATCCGTCTTCTCCATCCATTTGTCCTGCACTGCAAGATACATAGAAGAATTGGAAACCTTTGACGCGGACAACTCTTCAAGTTCCGCCATCATGGCCGGATAATTATGCTTGAGGGTCGAATCCACATAGAAAACCTGCCAGTCATCGAGGTCGAGCAGCCTTTGCAGACGGTCGGCCTCCTGCTCTGCCTGAGACAGCATATCGGGTTTGTTCTGCTCCTGCGCAAAGGCAGGCACGCACGTGAAATACAGGGCTGCGGACAGCACCGAAGACAAGATATGGAACTTCAATTTCATATATAGCGATTTTTTTATATTTTTGCAGGAATATAGCCTCAACAGAGAGCACTTCAATAAAACGACACAAAATTAAATATTAATAACAAAAGTACAAAATGAGAAAATTTTCAGCCGCGGCAATGATTGCGTGCCTCGCGCTCTCACCGGTCCTGATGACAGAAAGCAGAGCATGCACGAATGTACTCATAACCAAAGGCGCAAGTGCGGACGGTTCAAACATGATTTCTTATGCGGCAGACTCTCACCAGCTCTTCGGTGAGCTTTACTATCTTCCCGCAGGTGTCTGGAAAAGCGGGGATATGCGCGAAATCAGTGAATGGGACAGCGGCAAATACCTCGGAATGATTCCGCAGGCCCCAAGGACATACCAGCGTGTGGGAAACATGAACGAGCACCAGCTCATAATTGCCGAGACCACATACGGCGGACGCAGCGAGCTGTGGGACTCGACAGGAATCATGGACTACGGTTCACTTATATATGTCGCCCTCGAAAGGGCGAAAACCGCACGCGAAGCCATAAGAATCATTTCTGAACTTGCTGATACCTACGGATATTATTCAAGCGGAGAATCGTTCTCGTTAGCCGACAAAGACGAGGTCTGGGTAATGGATCTCATCGGCAAAGGATACAAGGACAAAGACGGAGCCAATGCGAACAAAGGCATAGTGTGGGTGGCAAGGCGTGTTCCGGACGGATACATCTGCGCCCACGCAAACCAGGCGCGCATCAGCACTTTCCCGCTCGACGATCCGGAAAACTGCCTGTACGCCCCGGATGTGATCTCATTCGCAAGGGAAATGGGATATTTCAGCGGAAATGACGAGGAGTTCAGCTTCTGCGACGCATACGCACCTCTCGATTTCAGCGGAATGAGGGGATGCGAGGCAAGGGCCTGGTCAGCGTTCAACATACTGTGCGACGGCAAGTTCACCTTTGAAGACGGAAACGGCGTCACGGTCACGAAAGATGCCTACGACTATATCGACTATGCAATGGGACGCGACGCTTCAAAGAGATTTCCGCTCTTCGTAAGGCCGTCACGCAAAATCAGCGTCAAGGATGTTGCCGATGTCATGAGAGACCACTATGAGGGCACCCCTATGGACATGACCCGGGACATAGGCGCAGGCGGCAATGCCCTTCCTTACAGGTGGAGGCCGATGGGATTTACCGTCGACGGCAAAGAATATGTCAATGAAAGGGCAATCGCCACACAGCAGACCGGTTTTTGGTTCGTGGGACAGTCACGCGGACAGCTGCCTGACGAAATCGGCGGGCTCAACTGGTTCGGCTGCGACGACGCTGCGACTTCATATCTTACTCCGATATATACCTGCACACGCGAAGTTCCGGAATGTTTCAGGGAGGGCAACGGAAATATGCTTACATATTCGCCGACTTCTGCATTCTGGATTACAAACCGCGTCGCAAATGCCTGCTATCGTATGTACAACGTAATGGAACCGACTGTACGCGCCGAAATCGACGCATGGGAAAACGCCATGATACAGGAAGTCGCAAAGGCGGACAGCCATGCTCTCTCGCTCTACGAAAAAGCTGCCGCAAAGCCGCGCAAACAGATACGCAGAAACGATGATGTCCGCAAAACGGCATATCCGTATACGGAAGTCCGGGACTTTCTGACGGAGTTTTCTGTGGGAAATGCCATGAAAATATTCGACAAGTGGGTGGCTCTGGAGCAGCTTCTGCTCGTAAAATATATCGACGGCAATGTAAAGGCTCAGAACCCTGACGGCTCATTCGTGACCAACGGATATACAGACTGCATTCCGGACGGAATCGCATGGCCGGGATATACGGACAAATGGAAAGAGACCGTTGCCAGAGAACACGGTGACATAATCGGATATTGACCATAGAATAAATCAAAACAATTATAATTATGGCAAACAGATCGACAATAGTCAGGAATTGGCCAAAATACCTCCTGCAATGGGGAGTGCTCATCGGCCTTGTGGTATTATTGACAGGGCTGATACCGTCCGAAACGGCACCGGATCCCGAAAAATATTGCCCGTTCGGCGGTCTTCAGGCACTGGCCACATTCTTTGCAAACAACAGCCTGCCATGCAGCATGTCATGCGTACAGGTGATGATGGGACTGGCTCTTGCTGCCGCCGTCATCCTGTTCAGCAAACTGTTCTGCGCATTCATCTGCCCGCTCGGAACTGTCCAGGACCTCCTGAAGAAAGCCAGAAACACAATGCACATAAAAGGCATTAAAATAAAGAACGGTTCGGTGGCAGACAAAATCATGCGAATCTTCAAATATGCCCTTCTGTTCTGGATTTTCTATATGACAATGGGAGCAAGCGAGCTTTTCTGCAAGAACATGGACCCGTACTATGCAGTCGCGACTGGCTTCAAGGGCGAAATAACCCTTTGGATGTCAATCACGTCGATAGTCCTTACAGTCTTGGGCAGCTTTCTTGTCGACATGTTCTGGTGCCGCTATATATGTCCGCTCGGGGCAATCTCGAATTCATTGAAATTCTGGCTGTGGATAGGGGTGCTGTCAGGTGTATATTTCGTTGCGGCTGTCCTCGGGGCCGACATTCCGTGGGCAGTGCTTCTCGGAGCGTTCTGCACCGTCGGCTATCTGCTCGAGATTCTTCACGCCAAACCGAAGCTCCAGCTCCTCAAGATCAGGAAAAGCGATGCGCTCTGCAACAGATGCGGGGTCTGCGAAAAGAAATGTCCTTACCATATCAATATCAGGTCTTACCATGACGGCAAAATCGACTCTGTCGACTGCACTCTCTGCGGAGAATGTGTAGCGGCCTGCTCTGCCGGCGCACTGCAGACAGGTGTAGGCAACAGAGCCAAGGGCGGCATCTGGAATATAGTTCCGGCTGTCCTGACTGTATGTCTCGTCGGATTCGGCATCTGGGCCGGAGAAAAATTCGAGCTTCCTACAATCAATGTGAAATGGGGCATCGAGGCAGTCGGGGAAGACGGCACTGTAACAGAGCTTGTCGATCCTTCGTCTCTGAAGACAATCACAATAGACGGACTGCGTTCCGTAAAGTGCTACGGAAGTTCAATGGCTTTCAAGGCCAGGCTGGAAAGAGTTCCCGGCATACACGGTGTCAAGACCTATGTTAACCGCCACTCTGCCGACATCCTCTACGACCCTAAGGTGACCGGAGAGGACAAGATACGCGAAGCCATCTATGTCCCGTCGAAATTCAGGGTACAGAGCATCAATCCTTCGGATATGGATTCACTCAAAGTCGTGACAATACGCACCGAGGGAATGTATGACAAGATGGACATAAACTATCTCGGACTCCAGATGAGGCAGACCGGAAAGAAAATCTACGGACTCGAGACCGAATTCGCCTGTCCTCTCATCGTAAGGGTCTTCATGGCTCCGGACGAGGAGGTTTCCGACAAGTGGCTGGAGGAAATAGTCGAAATGGACAAGCTTGTTATGCCTGTGCACGGAGGGGGAACGAAGGAAATCGACGTCGATTTTGAATATGTACGGACTGAGAAAGGCGTGTCGTACGTGTCTGCCGGAGATTTCATCCGCAGCATGTTCTCTCCTTTCAAGGCTGAATTCAAAAAGCGTGTCGATGAAAACGCAGACAAGCCTCAGTTCATCTATGAAATAGCCGACAAGAACTATGAGAAGCCTATAATCCTGCGCAATATGCCTTTCCTCAGCAATCATCTGTCAAGGAACGAGGGAGTAATCGGAATATATCTCGACCTTAACAAAGACCTTGTTCCGGCAATCATGATAAGGTATGCCGAACCGATGACGGCAGAGAAAATCTGGGAGGAGATGACAAAGGAGACATGGCTCATCACATATTCTCCGGAAGATGTGCGTGAAACTCCGGCAAAACTTTCGTTCAAGACTCCGGGTGTCGAATATCCGGCTGAATAACAGGAAATATGAAAAAATATATAATGATATTTGTACTGGCTGCCCTTACCGGCAGCCAGTATGCCATTGCCGATGAGGGAATGTGGATGATAAATGCCATAGACAAGGCCCTCGAAAAGAAGATGCAGGAACGCGGACTTCTGCTTTCCGCCGACGAACTATACAATGCGGACGCCCCTGACGCCTCCGTATCCGATGCCGTCGTTTCACTGGATTTCGGCTGTACCGGAAGCATAATATCGGACAGGGGGCTCCTGATAACCAACCACCACTGTGCATACAGTGATGTGCACGGGCTGAGCACCGCTGACAGGAATTATCTCGAAGAGGGTTTCTGGGCCATGAAGGACAGTGAGGAAGTCTGCATAAAGGGCAAACACGCATATCTGCTCAAACGTGTGCTCGATGTCACGGATGAAGTAACAGCAATGAAGGCAGAGCTTGACAACTCCGGTGTACGCTATGGAATGAGGAAGCTTAGCCATCTGATGGAAACCCGCTACAAGAAAAAGACCGGGCTCGACGCATGGCTGTCCTCGATGTGGAAGGGAGAAAAATATTATATGGCGCTCTATGAGGTATATTCGGATGTGAGGCTCGTGGCTGCCCCTCCTGTGACTTCCGCTGCTTTCGGAGGCGACACGGACAACTGGGAATGGCCTCAGCACAAATGCGATTTCGCAATGTACCGCATATATACGGCCCCTGACGGCTCGCCGGCGGAATATTCGGCAAGCAATGTTCCGATGCAGCCAAAGGCGAAGCTGGACATTTCGCTTGACGGATACCGCGAGGGAGACTTCACCATGGTAATCGGCTATCCCGGCAGAACCGACAGGTACAGCAGTTCATTTGAAGTCAATTTCGACACAAATGTCAAACTGCCGATTTCCAACAGAATCCGCGCCGCACAGATGGAGATAGTGAACAGATGGATGAACGCCGATCCCCGGATACGTCTGAAATATTCCGACTATTATTTCGGCCTGAGCAATGTGCAGGAGCTGAATTGCGGACAGGAGGAATGTTACAGAAGATTTCATGTCGCGCAGCAGAAAGCGGCAGAGGAAAAGGAACTTGAAGAATGGATTCTTGCAGATGAGGCGAGAACTGCGCGCTGGGGAGGGCTGCTGTCCGGAATGAAAGAGAAGTATGCCGCGACGGCAGTTCCTGAAACGAATATGGGATATTTCAGGGAAACTCTTATCCGTGGAACGCGCATGGCAAATTACATGAGGCGTGCATGGAATTCCAGAGAGCAGAAAGCCGAAGGCAGAGCAACCATGAAGAAAATCATGGACGGAATCTGTGAACTTGACATGAATGTGGAACGCGAGCTTATGGAGTATGCCATAGGAGAGTATATAGCCAATGTCAGTCCGTCGTATTTCGGAGAGTGGCAAAAGGAGATGATCGAGCGTTTCTCTGCAGACGGAATCTGCGATACGAAAGCATTGACGGACAGCCTCTGGAACAAGAGCATGTTCACATCGGAAGAAAGAAGGGCCGGTCTGGCGGAATGTGATGCGGACATAAAGAATGATCCCCTTTGCAGATTTGTCATGGAGGTGGAAATCAGGGAATTCAGACAGGATATTGAAAAAGCCGAAGGCACACCTGACCTGATTGAACTAAACAGGGAATATACTCATGCGCTGTATATGATGCGCCGTGAGAAAGGCATAGAACAATATCCGGATGCAAACTCTACAATGAGGCTGACATACGGAAGAGTCGGCGGCCTGGAGCCGAAGGACGGCATCAGATGCGACTGGAAGACGACTCCTGCCGGAATACTGGAGAAATATGATGCAAGCAGTTATGAGTTCGGTCTTGATGAGCGGCAGCGCAGTCTTTACGCCTCAGCCGAATGGGGACGCTGGGGATTCGGTCCCGGAAACGGAACCATGTATGTAAATTTCCTGACTGACAATGACATCACGGGAGGAAACTCCGGTTCACCGGTCCTCAACGCCCGAGGAGAACTTATAGGTCTGGCCTTTGACGGCAACAAGGAATCGCTTGCAAGTGACGCAATGTTCACGGAGGGCTACAATAAATGCGTATGTGTGGATATCCGTTTCATCCTCTGGACTCTTGACCGTTATGCAGGCATGAACCGCATCCTTGCGGAACTGGGATTCTGAATTTTTACCGGACAGCGGAATAGTCGAAGACAATTCTGCTGTCCTTCTCAAAAACAGAATGCGGGAGCGAATAGTCCTCTGAGGCGGCTCCGTTTATTCTGATGCCCAGGAGAAAATCATCGGGATGTTTCCTGCCTTTTACGCGGAACTTTATTGTATTGTCTCCGCTGACAATCCTTACCTTGTCGAAAAGAGGCGACACGGCCTCGTATCTGTCCGTACCGACAACAAGAGGATAGAAACCGAGCTGGCAGAACATATACCATGCACTCATGGCACCGTCATCCTCATCCATTTCCGGCGCGAGTCCGTCCGGCTTGTTCTGAAACGCCCTTCCGACAAAAGGTTCCGGATATTCCGCATTTCCGCCATAGACATGGACCATAGAATCATCTGTCAGCAGTTTCCTCACAATTGCCTGGCTTTCTTTCGGATATCCGAGCACATTGAATATGAACGGCGTATGTATGTCCGGTTCATTGCCCTGATTGAAATTGCCACCGTCAAAAAACTGCATGAGTTCGGAAGCCAGCCTGTCGCATCCTGCCCAGCGGATCATTTTGTCGAGATACTGAGGGGCAGCCCAGCGGTATTGCCATTTTGTCCCCTGATACATTCCGTTATCTTTCATTGCGGAAAAATCATCTGTGACATTCATGAAATTTCCTTTCCAGATTTCTTCAAACATCTGTTCGGATTCACGGGCATAGCCGTCCGCATCTTCATTTTTCCCAAGAATTTCCGAAATGCGCCCGAGCGCCCACAAGTCATACGATGTTTCCATCTTATTGTCCAGAGATTTCCTCGGATAATCTTCGGCGGCTTCTTTTTTCATGCCCTCATATCCTTCGTTCATGTCGAATCCTCTGATTCCCTTCACATAGGCGTCCAGCAGCATTATGACGGAGTGTTCAGTCCTTACCGTAGGCACACTCTCTTCCGGCGTGGCCCAATTCTTTTTTCCTGTACGGAACAGATCGACAACGGATGCCGCCATATCGGACATCAGTTCAGGCTCAAGAATGACAAGCATCGGGAATTTGGTGCGGAAAGTATCCCACATAGACCAGCTGCTGAAATGCCTGCGTCCATCCGCCCGGTATATCACACCGTCGGTCCCTTTGTATCTTCCGTCAAAGGAAGTGACATCCATAGGGCTGAGATATATCCTGTAAAGGCCGGTATAGAACAGGACTTTCTGCTCATAATCACCGCCTTTTACATCTATTTTGTCCAGCTTGTCTCTCCACGCGGCTGCTGCGTCCCTGCATATATCCCGAAAACTCTTTCCTGACAGCAGTTCCACTTCTTCGGCTGCGGAGACGGCATCCACCGGAGATACGGAAATCCTGACCTCGACATTTTTGTCGCAAAAAGACAGCAGACAGGATGAGTCCGAAGTGTCTTCTATTGCAAAAGGCTTGTCGGTGCGCAGCCTCACATACAGCTTGTATTGTCCCCTTGCACAGGCCGTTCCGGAAGCCACCCAGGCATCTATGGTCCTGTCGTCCTTTATCCTGTACCCGCAGGCAGTCTTGCGCTTTTCAAATGATGAAAGGAAATCGACATAAAGATATTTATCACTGTCAGGGCCGAATATATATCTTTCAACGGCGGTCGTGCGTGTCACCGTAAATTCACCCCTGACGCCATTGCTGAATTTTGTCGCATAATATCCGGGCCGGGCCACTTCTGTTCCCTTGACAATCTTCAGAACAGTCTCCGGCAATGCCGGGCGTACGCTTACATTGCCACCTACACCGTAACAACCGACTCCGGAGATACGGTTTATGGAGACACCGGAAATCTCCGGAACGTCATAATCATAGCCTCCGTGCTGATTCGGCGAACTGTCGGGGCAGACCGATATCATGCCGAAAGGATAGCTTGCAGCCGGGGTAAGCTGCCCGGCATCGCCCTTGGAGCCGAGAAACAGATTGACATATTTTTCATTTCTTGCATCCAATCCGCAAGACAATGCAAGAAGCAGCAGAAAAACGGAAATTCTTTTCATATCCAAACTCTGATATTATTTTGCAATATTACAGCTATAACTGAAATATTGCAACCAAAAACAGTACATAAAATTATGAAATATTGACACATTTCTTTATCTTTGTCAAAGATAATTTCAAAAACATCTGTCGGAAATTATGTCAGAACCGATTTTCAGGGAAATCACCCCGCTTGACAAGCATAAACTTTTCTTTGCAAAATTCACAAAGAACGACCCGATGACTTTCCCCACACATTTTCATGATGACTTCGAGATTACGCTTGTCCTCGGGGCAAACGGGAAAAGAATCGTGGGAAACAGCGTACAGCATTTTACCGGAATCGACCTGGCAATGATCTTTCCTGACGCATTGCACGGTTACAGATGGGACAAAGAATATGCGGGAGCGGACGTCGTTGTAATCCAGTTCGGCAAAAATGTAAAGAATTACCCGATTTTTGCCAAAGAAAGCCTTTCGGAAATAGGCAGAATGTTGTCCGAACCGGAACTCGGAATACATTTCTCAACCGAGACAGCCTTCCGGCTGAAAGATAAAATCATGGCATTGGTAAGTGCCGAAGGCATCAAAGGCGTCCTGCTGTTCATAGACATACTGTACGATCTTGCAATATCAAAAGGCAGGGAAACGATTTCAACGATTCCCCTAAAAACGGAACACGCCTCTTTCCAGAAAGACTGCGAAAGAATAAACAAAATAATACTTTTCATCGAAAAGAACTATTCAAAGAAAATATCGCTCAAGGATATAGGCGAATCGGTACACATGTCCCCCTCTGCGATAAGCAGATATTTCAAAAGAAAGACAGGCTCCGGCATCTGGGACTATCTGAACAATTACAGAATAGATATCGCCACACATAAAATGATCAAAACCGATGAATATATCTTTGAAATATGCTATTCATGCGGATTCAACAATATCTCCAATTTCAACAGGGAATTCAAAAAACGTCTCGGAATGACCCCAAGGGCATATAAGAAGCACGTTTGCTCCATGCTTTAGAATAATGAAGGGGCGGCCGGAATTCCGGTCACCCCCTGCGATTCAGGAAAGCCGTGCCTGATTTGCGGCCGCAGCTTTCCAGGTCTAATTCAATTTCCCGTCTTTCCAGACAAGATGCTCGCCCCAGAATGGAAGATATGCAATATTCCCCCAGCTCCCGTAATTCTTGCCGATATTCTCCAAAGAACCGAGAATAGTAGCCCTCATCGGCGATTTCTCTATATAGTGGCGCAGTTCTATCTGATGCGACAGCAATATGTTATGTGGAACGACCTGCCCGCTTCCGGTACCGCAGATATTTACCTCGGCTTTCTGTCCGAAGCGCAGTACAAGGACATCGACTTCGCCGCCTCCGACAGGCACGAACTGTTTCGGATCAAACGAAGAGTCTCCCGGATGCATCAGCCTGAGGTTGCCGGCATCTTCCCCGAACGTGAACCGATAGCACGTAGTACAGTTCAGGTCCGTGGCATTCTCGTCGGTGATGCAGGTCTTTATTTCCACTCCACCGATGTTATAAACAGATGCGGCGCTTGAGCACCACGCAGAACTTACAGAAAAGAAATTGCTCAGCACCGGTTTGCCTGCGGAGGCCATCGCATTCATGAGAGGAGTGTCCACATGGTCGCCGTCAGAGTGGGTGACACAGATGAAATCCAGATACGGCGCAAGCTCCGTGGCATATCTGTGATTGATGTCTATTCCGAAACATACCGAAGGCGTCTTCACGATATATCCCATATTGTAAAGCATCCATATCTCAGCCGTACCGTACTCCACTGTCGCATTCCTGACCTGCTGAAGTACATTGTCAAAAGCAAAGCGGTAAATGGACATAATTGAGTTGTCCTTTTCGGTCTTTTCCGCAGCGGCGTCATTCATTTTGAGGTAATCCTGGAACGGGTCCCGGTTAAATTCCCGCGAATATTCCTCGATCTTTGCGAGCAGGGAGTATCTCTCCTGGGTAAGGTCCAAAGGAGAAGTCCGCCACAGCTCGGCTATGGTCTGGATTGCCGCATTTGTATAGCTGCTCTGGACAACGGGAATCTCTGTTTTCCACTCCACCCTGTCATCGAGCGATTTGATCACGACCGTTCCCTCGCGGCTTTCTGCCGAAGAATCAAGAAATCTGTCCGCCTCGAATGAATATGTTTTTGTCCCGGATACCCAGCCGGCATCCATAGGATGTATCCATGACGGAAGCTCAAACCCGATTCTGCATCCGGCCGTTATCTTGAAAGAAAATGTCAATGAACTGTTGGACAGCGATATTTTCTCAGGGACAGAAGCCACCGTTATGGCTTTCTGTATTACGGATATTTCAACAGACGGACAATCCGGAGCCGATATGACAAGACGTCCAGCCCTGTCCGGCCCTCCGTCCATAGGATCTACGTCAACATCGACGGAAAGCCCAGTAACTCCGGTATGAATCCATCCGGCGCCGTCGGCAATCTCAACGGAGAAATCCGGATGGGTAGTGTTTACAGGAATCTGCACCTTGCCGCCGTTGGCATCAAACACCTGCTCCAGACGCTTCCTGTCTATCTTAAGGAAGCCTTTGTCTTTTGCACACCCTGACATGACGGCCGTAAAGGTCATCATGACAAGGAATAAAAACATTCTTTTAATTTTCATATAATGAACTATTTATATTCAACTTTCACATCATCCAGCAGCAGACGTCCCACGCCTTTTTTGTCTGCACCGATGAAAGCGTTTTCATTGTCCGCAGAAATGAATACAATACGGGTTTCCGAAGTCGCTCCGGCAATCTCGAAACTGTATACTGCTCCCGGATCATCCTGCCATACCCCTGCATCTACATTGTTAATCTCGAACAGGCTTTGCGAAGCGGTTCCCGCATTTCTGACAAGAATGAGGAATGTATGGTATGTGTCGGAGCCTTTCCATCTGGCGGCCTTAAATGTCACGACGACATCTGCCGTACCTGAAATCGCAGACAACTTTGGAGATACGAGTATTCCGCCGTAGCCGGTACGGCTGAATCGCAGGCAGCCCTCCCTGGCCCATACATTTATATTTCCATTAACTGCTTCGGATTCCCACCCGTTGTTGTCGGCGAGCTTTGCCCATTGAACCTCGCCAGTCGTCGAGCCAGGGGAATTTGCCGTACCGGTGGCAAAATCGAAATGCTCATCCAGAACGGGAAGTACCTCATGTGTCTGGGTTACGGGCACAGAAACGGAAATGGATGCGTCAGATGTCGAAACAAATACGATGTCCCCGGTTCTTTCAGAAAGGGAAACGGGCATATTTTCAGCTGTAAAACTGAAGACAGTCTCTCCTACAGCCGGAACATTGCCGCTGCTGCCGGCTATCCATGACGGCAATACAATGTCATACATGGTATTTGCCTTTACCGACACGGTAAAGGCCAGAGTTTCGGCGTCCAGGACGACAGATTTCGTCAAAGAGGAAATATATGGCAAGGCAGCAGACTGTCTGACAGTTATCAGCTGCTCCGGCAGATCCCTGGAAGACAGGACAATCACAGCTGACCTGTCTTCGGCTATATCATTGCCATAGACGGTAATGCGCAAATTGTTGTTCCTGTGGTCATACGTTTCCACATAACACCATTCGCTGTCTGATTTTGCATCAAATGCCTGATTGCATTCGATTGAGGCATAACGTGTGCCTCCCGCCGCATCGAATTCGTAGCCTTGCTGGAATTCCGGAATCGTCATATACGGCTGCTTTGAGCAGGAAACAGCGGCAGAAAGCAGCATAATGACAATCGGCAGACGTCCGAAGATATTAGATTTCATTGTTTTCATGTTTTTCAATGTTAAAATTCAAGCCCGTCGCCCCAGCCGGGATTCTGCGTAAGCACTCCTCCCGTGAGTTCCCTTTCGGACACAGGAATCGGCCACAGGTAATCTCTGCTTTCATTCCATGTGTAGACATTCTGGCTATATGCCACAACACAGCCGTGGTCGCCTTCGGACAGGACTATTCCCTCCGGTGTCCCCAGCGGATATTTGTACGGAGCGGAACTTGACGGATTCCCCAAATACAGCTCCACATCCACAACACCGTCATGGTCCATATCATAGGCTCCCGGGCCAGGGAACCAGCATCCCTGCCAGGCGTACGGCGTATTCACCATTCTGGCACCTTCTTTCCATCTTATCATATCCCACGGCCTTTGGCCTTCCATGACAAGCTCGACTGTCCTTTCTCTCCTGATTTCGAGAATAATGCCTGTACAACCGCCCTTTGTTACATTCGGATAGTATTCCAGAAGCAGCGGATCCGCTTCCGCATTGGACTTGTCCAGATTCAGGGACGGCATCTTCGCCCTTGTCCTTATCCTGCATACGGACTTGTCCAGATCCTGCTGAGTAATGGTTCCGAGTTCGGCCTTCGCTTCCGCAAAATTAAGGTACACTTCCGCAATACGCATCAGCGGAAAGTCCGCCGTGCCCTGGCTTGCAGAATTGCGGCTTGGCACATCGATGAATTTTATAGGCTGATAACCTGTCCTGGACTGCAGATTATTGGACGCGGTCTTGGTCGTCCCCTTCTGTATATATCCCGGGCAAAGCACCGTCTGGGCCATCCTCGGATCACGGGACGCCGTCTCCTCATAGTATTCCATGGTGTCATATCCGTCCATATCGCTGAAACGCTTTCCGTCAGCCATCAGGTAATGGTTCATGAAACGCTTGGTGAATCCCTGCTTGGTCTGAAGAATATTCGCCTGAATACTGTGCGTTATGTTCAGGTCAGCCGCATTGTATATCCTTGCAAGGATTACCTCGGATTCAATGGCATTGTCACTGACGAACAAGTCCCTGTACGGTTCGCTGCCTTCGCTGTAAAGCGAATATCCGCCGGCAGAAATTACCTGCTCCGCAGCTGCTGCCGCCTGTTCCAGATACTTGCCGGCATCCCCGAGACCGTGGTATTTTCGGAACGTCCCTTCAAAAAGCGCAGCCCTCGACTTGAATGCAAGTGCAGTCCATTTCGTGACACGTGCCACATTTTTCACGGAAGGCAGCCATTCGATTGCCGCATCGAAATCCTCCATAACCTTGTCCATCACAAAACCCCGGTCATCCCTTGCCTTGTACAGGCCGGCATCATCGGAGCCGAGTACCTGCCCATACCAGGGAACATCGCCGTATCTCTTTACTTTCTCGAAGTAGAAATAGGCCCTGAAGAAGCGGCATACACCTTCATACTCCCTCCTGACGGCAGGATCCGGACAATTGTCCAAATGCTCGAGCATATAGTTTATGTTTCTCAACTGGCTCCATGTCCATCCGTTCTCGGATGACGGGGATCTCGTCCCTGTGATATAGGTCTCAAGGGTATTGTCGATGACATCGTCCGCATCGTGTCCGGCACAGTTGTCTGCAGAATTCAGCATCGTATAGAAACCGTTCGCCCACAGCTCACAGTCCTTTGCAGACTTGAAATAGGTCTCAGGGGAAACAGAATCCTGAGGGAAGAGGTCCAGATTGCATCCCTGTACCATTGCCGCCAGGGAAAAGACATATATAATTACAGATTTCCTTTTCATAATTCACCTCCTTGTCAGAATGTTATATCCAGATTAACAGAGAATACCCTGGAATAGAAATATCCCACACCCGTATTGCTGTTATTGGTCGCCGTACTGAACACCAGTTCAGGATCGACAGTCTTGCAATACTTTTTCATAGGCGACCAGTACCACAGGTTCTCTCCATTGAGGGAAATCCTGAGACGGTCTATCACTTTCTGTTTCCTGCCGAACGGAACGGTATATCCTACGGACAGGTTTTTCAGCCTGAGATAACCTGCATTCTGGAGGTATCTGTCATTGATCTGCCCCAACGGTCCGTCGGCACGGGCAATATATCCCCTCTGGCGAGGGAAATATCCGTCCGGATTATCCTCGCTCCAGCAATAGTCCGGAAATGCGGTGCTGACGAATGAAGTCATAGGATATGCATACGGACCGAAGAAGTCGGAAGAAAACTGTCCGGTGCTGCTGGAAATGGCAGGATACCAGTTACGTTTGCCTATGCCCTGGAAGAAAGCCGCAATGTCGAATCCGTTCCATGCGAAGTTAAGCCTGAATGAATAGGAATAACGTGGGAGCGAATTGCCTATTATGGAAAGATCGCCCGGCTTGTCTGCAGTATCGGAGCCTTTAGATATGACTCCGTCACCATTGGAGTCGGCAAAAATCATGTCTCCTGCAAGAAGACGGCTCATGCCGGCACCTTTGGCCGAAAATATCTTATTGTAGACATTGGCACTGTTGTCCCAGTCTATGGAAGCCTGATAGCGTGCAGCTTCCTCATCTGTGCCGAACAATCCGTCGACATGATAGCCCCAAATTTCTCCCAGTGTCATGCCTTCATAATAGTCCGACAGCACCTTTGAAGGATTATTGAAGCGTGTTATTTTGGTCAGATAATCACCGAATGTCGCTGTAATCCCGTAATCGAATGCTTTTCCTCCGAGCATAAAGCTGTCGTTCCACCGGAGATATATCTCATAGCCTTTTGTGCGGAGATCCGCGTCATTGGTCTTCGGAGAGCTTGCCCCATACACGGCAGGAAGCGTCATGGACGAGGTAAGCATATTCCTGGTGTCCCTGATATATAAGTCAGTATTCAGGTTAAGGCGTCCCTTGAAGAAGCCCATATCGATACCGAGATTATATGTTGTCACGGTCTCCCATGTCAGGTCGGAAGCTATAGGCGCACTCACGGTCGCCTTGTATGCTTTGCCGGTGTTGTCGAACGTATAGCTCATCTCCGTATCCGACGATATTTTGTCGATGTACGTATAATATCCGCTGACCTGCTGGTTTCCAAGACTTCCCGCAGAAAATCTTACCTTGAAATTGTTCATATACTGCTTAGCGGAACTGAAAAAAGGCTCTTCGCTGACGCGCCAGCCGAGAGAGGCAGAAGGGAAATATCCCCAGCGGCTGCCTCTGGCGAATCTCGACGAACCGTCGGCGCGTCCGCTGACCTCAACAAGATACCTGCCTTTCCAGTCATAATTCACGCGGGCGAAGAATCCGAGCGTGCGGAGAGTATTTATCGTCTGGCCCAATGTTATGACTCCGTTTGCAACGGCAAAGGTAGCAAGAGCGTCATTACTGAGATCCGTCTGCTTGCCCTGCATTGTAGAATACTTGTAATCCATATACTGCATTCCGGCAGTTGTCTTGAAATGGTGGTCGCCGGACTTTCCGAAGTCCTTGTTATATGTAAGATATGCATCGACATTGCTCTGCTGGAGGCTATAATGGTTTTCCGTATAGGCATTCTCTACATTTTCGCCCTGGGAATACTCCTGATAAACATCCAGTTCCCTTGAGTATGTGTACGAATTGTTCCTGTACTTGTTTATCGGATCGCGGAATCTTATGCCGTATGCCGCCGTCAGCTTCAGGCCGCTGTAAATATCCCAGTCCAGTTGGTTGTTGATTGTGACTGTCCTTATGACCTTTGAATTCCATGAATTATTCGCCGACATGGCTCCGGCAATACCGCTGCCGAGCGTCGAGCCTTGCATCTGGTTGACATAGCACACAATGGAACCGTCAGGATTGAAAGGGAGAAATGACGGGGACAGATGATTCTGGAGATAGGCGATTGTCTTTTCGTACTGCGGCTGCCCGGGAAACCTCATTTCAGAACGGTCAAAGCTGATGTTATTGGAATATTTGAGTGAAGGCAATATTTTTACGCCGATTTTGGAGCGGAATGCATAGTCTTCGTATCTGTCACCGTATATTTTGAAAATGCCTGTCTGGTCGAGATAGCGTCCGCTGATATAATAATTGAACTTGTCGTTGCCGCCGTTTATGGAAATATTATGCTCGTGCTGGGTCCTTGTACGGTTATAAAGATAACCGAACCAGTCGAAATTCGCATAGTAATAATATTTTCCGTCACTTCCGACTTCAACCCACGGACGCTCCGCCTGTTCTGTTTTGTCGTTCCTTCTGTCAAGAAGTTTCCGGTACTCTCCCGTAGCCTCGGGATAGAGATAGAAATCAATTCCCTGCATGGCGTTATAGAAGCCGTTTATAAAGGTCACATAATCGAATCCGGTGGTAATGAAATCTGTGGAAGTCGTATTCTGTGCGACACTGAATCGTCCGGAATAGTTTATCTTTGCCTTCATGCTGTCTTTGCCGCTTCCTGATTTTGTCGTCACCAATATGACTCCGGCAGAAGCCTTGGCTCCGTATACAGAAGAAGCCGAAGCGTCCTTCAAAACGGAAATCGACTCTATATCATTGGGATTCACAGCCCTAAGATCCATTTCGATACCGTCGACAAGAATAAGCGGAGAACTAGAGTTTATGGATACGGATCCGCGTATGTCGATATTATAGCCCGATTCCGGCGAACCCGTACCCATTGTCAGATTCACCGAAGGGTCCAGGCCCTGGAGTGCATTTGCAGTAGAGATGACCGGGCGGTTGTTGAGGTCTTTCGAGCTTATAGTCGAGACGGCCCCTGTCAGGTTCTCCCTTTTCTGAGTGCCGAAGCCCACTACGACCACTTCATCGAGTATGGTCGCATCTTCCTCCAGAACAACCGTGATTTCAGTGCTTTTGCCTAATGCAACTTCCTTTGTTACATATCCGAGGCATGAGAATACAAGAACACAGCCTTCGGATGCGTCTCCGAGAGCAAATGTTCCGTCAATGCCGGTAACTGTGCCGGATGCCGTCCCTTTTATGACCACACCCGCACCGACAACGGGCGCATTGCCTGTGTCGACAACCGTTCCCCTCACTGCACGCTGCTGTGCATGGAGCATAGCCGGCACGCACACAAGCGACAAAGACATGAGAAGAACCAATGATTTAGTTATTAACCTGTACATAATTTATAAATCTGGAAATTCAGTACATAAGAAATATATTGGCAACTCACCGCAAGGCAAAGTCCTCCCGACCCGGAAACGCATGGTAAGCCGGTCCTGCATACAAAGGAAAACCGGGCAGCAAAGCCGCTGCTCTGTTTTCCTGACTGTAACAAGATTACTTTCTTACGATACCGGGAATGTTTCCCCGGACGGGCAATATTCAATCGGAAAGCCGCAGAATGTCTTCCGTGCAGATTTTCATTATATGCCGTACCCCCCCCCACGCAAAGTCCAACAGACCTTTCCGGGTTCGGCCTCCATCCCGACAGCACAATGACCTCTGCGGGCAGAATATGAAATCGTTTTTAACGGTACTGACATTGTCGGGTTGCGGGTTAGTTTGTCAACAGACTACAAAAGTAGACGTATGAACGATACGACAGTAATATAATATTGACAAAAAACAAGCATAAAATGATTCCCGTCTCAATCATACCGATAATATATTACATTTGTAAAAAATATTCAGCTATCTTACACAAAAGAACAACCGGACAGACTTCGCAAGACATCATGACATTTTTGACGATTTAAACTTAAACAGATTCCACAAATCAGACAAATCCAAACAATTTCCAAGCATATGCGCTACACACTGACTTATCTTCTGCTCGCAATCACATTCCTGACAGTATCCGGACAAACTGCAAAAGAAGCGATAACCGCAGCCCCGGAACTTGCCGCCGGCATATACAATATGTCCGGCAAACCGGTGTCGTCCGGAACAAAACCGCCCAAAGGATATCGCCCTTTCTATATAAGCCATTACGGAAGGCACGGGGCAAGATATATGGTAAGTGAGAATTATTATACAAGATTGCTCAAGCCTCTCGAAGAGGCTCACAGGCAAAATATGCTCACTCCTTTGGGAGATACGCTTTTGGCAAGGGCGAAGAAGCACTATATGAATGAGGCCCGTTACCACGAAGGGGAACTGACCTCCAAAGGGTGGGAACAGCATAAGGCCATAGCACACTCCTTGTACAGGGCTTTTCCGGAAATATTCAGAAAAGCGGACGGTGTATATGCAATCTCGACATTGTACAACCGCTGCATCATGAGCATGAATGCATTTTGCTGCGGATTGAAAGAGATGGATGCCAAAATGCGGATATATGAAGAAGCCAGCCGCAGTAACCTCAACATATTGAATCCTTTCGACAAGACAAATCCCTATCGTCCGGAGAACATATCTTCAGATGTGCCCTGGGATATTTCCAGGAATGAATTTGCTGCGGACATTGTGGATTCAGAGGGAATTTTCCGCAGAATATTCTCGGACACGGCCTATGGAGCCTCGCTGGTCGACCCGCTGAAATTTGCCGTCTACCTGTATAACCATATCTACAGTGCAGAATGTACTGACGCCGGATATATGCTGTCGGACCTGCCGCTGCTTACCGCGGAAGACTCATTCGCACTGTGGCAGGTCGAGAATCTTAACTGCTACTATACGTCAGGCATTACAAGCAGGCATTATCTTCCAATTGTCCTGGATATCGTAGGCAAGGCCGAAGAAGACATGTCAGCGGAATGTCCTCCGGTCCGCCTGCGCTTCGGACATGATTCATGTATTCACGGAATAATGACGCTGCTCGACATCGACGGATTCGGACAGAAGCCGGAATCCCCGTGGGAACTGTCCGATTTCTGGCAATGCTACAGAACTCCAATGGCCTCAACAATGATATTCGTCTTCTACAGAAGCAGGAAGAATCCCGAAACAATTTTCAAGATTCTTCTCAATGGCGAAGAGGTATCCCTTCCTTTTGAACCGGTGTCCGGCCCGTATTACAGGTGGTCCGACTTTACCGGATATGTCTCGCAGCTTCAGTCCGAATGACTCATCCTCCACCCGTCTTATCCGCAACGGAGGCAGAATCAGTCGTGAAGGCCTTTGGAGCGGAGGTATGTCAGGAGCTGTTCGGGACGGTCAGTCTGGATTATCGTCGCTCCGGTGGCGATTATCTGGTCATAGATTCGGGCAGGATTGCCGCAGTCGAGGGCGGCATCATCGTCAAGATAGCCGCAGAGCGAGCCCCAGATGGTGTTCACCCACAGCTTTGACCCGCTTCCGACAATCTTGTCCATTGCATCTTTCACCTCAGGAGTCATCTTTTTCCAGCACACTTCGTATGCGAGAGGGACAGTGCCGGTCTCCATGTATTCACGGAAAAGTTTCTGCCCCTGCTCTTTCTGTATGTCGATTATAGGCATATACATCATATTGCGGGGATGGGAGGCCATTTTTGCAGCGACATCACCGACCGGCTTCTTGCCCTTGATGAGAATCTGGTCCGTAACCCCGAGCTCTTCCGTTATGTCGAGCACCATGTCATAGAATTCATATCCCTGGTCGACATTCACCACAATCCTGTCCTTGCAGCATTCGAGCGCCTCGCGCAAAGTACAGATGCGCAGTGAATCCGTGACGACACCGTGGGCACGCTTCATACGGAAACCGAGCAGTTCCTCATAGGTATAGTCACTCACCCGTCCTTTGCCGTTTGTGCAACGGTCGATTGTCGCATCATGGCTCAGCACAAGTACACTGTCCTTTGTCAGCTTGAGGTCAAGCTCCATTACATCGGCTCCCATGCGTATGACTGACTCTATCGCAGGAATAGTGTTCTCCGGATAGTTCCGCCAGTCTCCGCGGTGAACGACCACTACAACATTCTTTGAAGACGGGTCGCGAAGTTCAGCAACGATTTTCTCTGCCCTTGTGGAATACTGCACTCCATGGCGGCAGCAGCCGGAAAGGGCCAATGCCGCAAATAAAACGGCAACAAATGTATTTTTCATAATATGGTATATTTTAAGTCAGTTCAACAAATAGCGTAAATCGGCTAAAGGCATTTCAAAAGCCCTTTGCACCCGGCCAGTATATCCTGATAAGACCGCTCAAAATCTCCGGTATACCACGGGTCAGCCACATCGGGATAACCGAACTGTCCGAAAGACGGTGCCGCCGAGGCATACTCCATGAGCAGATGCACCTTGCCGGACTCATATACCTTGTCGTGCCCCACAAGCCTTGACAGGCGTGAAATGTTCGACAGGTCCATCACTATGATGAGATCGTATTCATCAAACTCCGGCCGTGTAATCTGATGGGCATGATGCTCTCCGAAAGGAATCCCTTTCTGATAAAGAAGTGATTTAGTATCCGGGTATATCCCGTTCCCTGTTTCTTCTGTCGACACGGCTCCTGAATCTATTATAAATTCTTTCTCCCGGCCCGCCTTCCTGACCAGATCCTTCATCACAAATTCGGCCATAGGACTGCGGCAGATGTTGCCGTGACACAAAAACATTATCTTTTTCATATCCAATCGCAAGTTTTCATCCGTCAAATTTAGGGCATTTTCGACAGCAGAGCAAATAGTTTTGCTCCTCCGGCCTATTATCATCAGCCAAAATCAGAAATAACAATTCATCGGACAAAAAAGAAAATTTATAAAACGCATTTGTTAATTTTGCCGCCAACATTATAAATTATGGAGTTGTCCTCAATCGTATCCCCAAAGAGATACGGAGGCAACATCATAAACAATATGTTGAAACTCCCTGCCATAATTTATTAATACAATGAGCATCAGACACTTTATACATATTGCAGCGTTACTGTCATGCTTTCCGTGCTTTTCCCAGGAACTCTGGACATCTGCGGAATTTCAAAAATCACTCGGGAAAAATTGGGGTGCAGGTGCAAAGATTGAATACAGAACCCATGACAAGCTGAGCAGCACGGAACGCATCTCCACGGATTTTATTTGTGAATACAAATTTTCCTTTCTAAAAGTAGATGCGGGATATAAGTATATTTTGGGACAGACATTGGAAGATACCACCCCAAAAGGCAATATAATACCCCCTTACTGGACCAACAGACACCGTGCCTATATGTCGCTTACCGGCAGGGTGAATTTCGGAAGATTCAGCCTGTCCCTGCGCGAAAGGTATCAGTTCACCCACAGAACCGGCAAATGGGTCCCGGAATATGCATCGGACGGAATTACGGCAAAAAATGACGAATGGGTGCCACCGAACGGCAAACATATATTCAGATCAAGACTGTTCTGCGATTATTCCATCCGCAAATCACGGTTCACACCTTTTGCAAGCATTGAAGTATATGACAATCTGACGGCCGGTTTTGCCGTGGAAAAAATCAGATATACCGTCGGTTCTGAATATAAATTTGACAAACATAACCGCATAAAATTATTCTACAAGTATATTCAAAGACTCGATGCAGTCAATGAGAGCGCCCATGTAGCAGGCATAGGATATTCATTTAGATTATAGCAGCCGGTTGGTCTTTGCTACTGTACGGACAAGGGCCGGGAAATATTCCTCCGGACGGCACTAAAAAGTCAGAATAACTCTCTGAGAATTGAAAATCTGGTGACAAGGGGCGAGGTCGGCCACACGGAAAAAATGAGAAAAAGGGGCTTGGCTAATACATTTTAGCCGGCCCCTTTGCAATTTCGGAGACATGTCAGACAGCCCCTTCAAAATCATATAGGCTACTTTTCCCTCACTACTATCTCACCGTCGGCTACATCTACGAGAATCACGGAGTCGCGGCGTACCTTTCCGTCGAGAATCGACTTGGCGAGCAGGTTCACAAGCTCTTTCTGCATCAGACGCTTGACAGGACGCGCACCGTATGCCGGCTCATAGCCCTTGGTGCTCATATAATCCTCGAACTCCTTTGAGAAATCGACTGTCACACCGTTCTCGGAAAGCCTGTTCTGAAGGTCTTTCATCTGCATTCTCAGAATGTTCCTTATATCGGTCTGAGACAGAGGCTCGAACATGATTATCTCATCTATCCTGTTCAGGAACTCCGGACGTACAGTCTTTTTCAGGACTTCAAGCACCTCGTTCCTGCATTCGCCCAGCATCTGTTCCCTTTTCATCTGCGCAGACTGTTCCGTATCACCGGTTCCGGTCTGAGGAAGCCTTTCCATATAGCCCTGGATTATGTCTGCACCGACGTTGGAAGTCATGATAAGAATCGTATTCTTGAAATCTACAGTGCGTCCCTTGTTGTCGGTCAGGCGGCCGTCATCGAGCACCTGCAGAAGAATGTTGAACACATCCGGATGAGCCTTCTCTATTTCGTCAAGCAGGATTACAGAATACGGTTTGCGGCGCACGGCCTCGGTAAGCTGACCGCCCTCGTCATATCCCACATATCCCGGAGGCGCGCCAACAAGACGGCTAACGGAATGACGCTCCTGATATTCGCTCATGTCTATGCGCGTCATCATGTTCTCATCATTGAACAGGAACTCCGCCAGCGCCTTTGCCAGTTCGGTCTTTCCCACACCGGTCGTACCCATGAAAAGGAATGAACCGATAGGCCGTTTCTCATTCTGCAGCCCCGCACGCGACCGCCTCACGGCATCGGCCACGGCACCTATGGCCTGCTCCTGTCCGACAACCCTCTTGTGAAGTTCTGCCTCCATACGGAGCAACTTCTCCCTCTCGCTTTCAAGCATCCTCTTGACCGGAATGCCGGTCCACTTCGCAACGACTTCGGCAATGTCCTCCGGAGTCACCGCTTCCGTGATTATCGGATCCTTGATTGCCGCCTGGCGTGCATTCAGTTCTTCTATCTTTTTCTGGGCGTCGGCCATTTTGCCGTAACGGATTTCCGCCACGCGGCCATAATCACCGGTACGCTCGGCATTGTGAGCCTCAATCCTGTAGTCCTCAATCTGCTGACGGACATGCTGCAATTCAGAAAGAATCTCCTTTTCCTCATTCCAGCGGGCCTTCAGCTCGTCGCGCCTGTCACCAAGCTCTTTAAGTTCTTCCTTGATTTTGTCCATTTTAAGGGACACACCCTCACGCTTGATTGCTTCCCTCTCGATTTCGAGCTGACGGATACGGCTGTCCAGTTCCGCAATCGGCTCCGGCACGGAATTCATCTCAAGACGAAGCTTTGAAGCGGCCTCGTCCACAAGGTCAATGGCCTTGTCCGGAAGAAATCTGTTCGTGATATACCTGTGAGACAATTCCACTGCCGCAATCAGGGCATCGTCCTCGATACGCACCTTGTGATGGTTCTCATACCTTTCTTTCAGACCCCTCATTATCGAAATGGAGGCCGCCGGCGACGGCTCGTCCACCATTACCATCTGGAAACGCCTCTCCAGCGCCTTGTCAGTCTCGAAGTACTTCTGGTATTCATCAAGGGTAGTGGAGCCGATAGTGCGCAATTCGCCGCGCGCCAGAGCCGGTTTCAGGATATTCGAAGCATCCATTGCACCCGAAGTGCGCCCTGCTCCTACAAGAGTATGGATTTCGTCGATAAACAGGATTATCTCCCCCTCGCTGTCCACCACTTCCTTTACGACACCTTTAAGACGCTCTTCAAATTCACCCTGATATTTGGCACCTGCGATGAGAGCGCCGAGGTCAAGCGAATATATCTTCCTGGTCTTCAGGTTTTCCGGAACGTCTCCGTCTACTATCTTCTGGGCTATGCCCTCTGAAATGGCCGTTTTTCCGACACCCGGCTCACCGACAAGAATCGGGTTGTTCTTCGTCCTCCTGCTGAGGATCTGCAACACCCTTCGGATTTCCTCGTCCCTGCCGATGACAGGGTCGAGTTTTCCCTGTGCCGCCCTTTCGTTGAGATTGACGGCAAATCTGCTGAGATTTTCAAATTTGTTTTCTGCCATAATATATTTCTCCTTTTTGTCCTTCGGAGTCATGGACACACCCGCTGAACTACGCAGGAATAGCCGTCCGCTCCGAAGAACAGACGGCTATAAGTCAAAATATATTCCAAACGCCTTTTTACTGACAAAATGTCAGCAGCGCACAAACTCTTTTACTCCGCAGACTCTGCTGAAATCTCCTCAGCAGCAGGATTCTGGACGTCCGGTGCAGGGAAAGCGACCTCATCTGTCATCTCGCTTTCCGCCCTACCGGCGAAATCGAAATCCTTTGTTCCTGTGCTTACGGTAAAGGTAGTTATCACAGAAACGACAAAGATGAATGCCACAAGACCCCAGGTAATCTTCTCGAGGATGTCGGCAGTCTGGCGTACACCGAATGTCTGGTTTCCGGCAACGAAATTACTTGCGAGTCCGCCGCCCTTGCCGTTCTGAAGCAATACGATAAGAGTAACCAGAACGCTGGCTATAAGCACACAAATTGTCAAAATTGTGAATAGTACATTCATATTATACTAATTTAAACCGTTCATTTTTTGAATAAGGTCTGCAAAGTAAGCACTTTTTTCCGGATATGCCAAAATTAGTTTTGAATAAATGTGCTTTGCCTGCTCATAATAACCCTGTTCCATATAAATTTCAGCCAAAGTTTCCGTATAAAATTCCGGTGTACCTCCCGTTGCCGCACTGAGTGCAGGACGTTCATGATGATCTTTGGAAGCAAGACGGGAAAACACATTGTCGCCGGACTTGCGCACTTTGTCATACTCGTCCTGTGAAAAATAATCTCCGGCCCCTGCATAGACCTTGCGTTTTCCTGCATCAGGCCTGCCGGATTCTTCGTTTTCAGAAATATATGCCTTAAGAAGACGCTCCGCATCGGTATCCGTCCAGTCATTGTCTACCCCGGAACGTACTATGGCGGCAAGTTTTTCACGGGCACCGATATACATCGCGGCATCTGCATACTGCGCCTCTCCCCATCCGTCGCCGCCGAAACGGCTCATCCTTTCGCAAAGTTCCTTTCTCGCACCGCCGAACCACGGATACAGATTGACGACACCGACAAGCTCGTCAAGAGTAAGTTTCTTTATATCAATATATCCCATAGTCTACCAGTTGGCCACAGTCGCATTGAAAATATCATCGCACAGTTTCTCGATGATTTCCTCGCACAGCTGCGCCTCGACAGCATCCAGAGAGGTCATTGCATCAAAATCGGCATAGGCGGAGAACGACTTGTCCTGAAAATCGTCTTCCGGATATTTTCTGTTTGTAAAACTAATCTTCACGTTTACCGTCAGGCGGTTCTGGGCCGCCTCCTCGTTCGCCGTAACGGCAGTTGCCTTGACATCATATCCCGTAACCGCACCTGTGATTTCAAGATCTCCCTCCTCATCCACAAGCTCCAGGCGTGTCAGCTTTATGAATTTCTCCTGCAAAGCATCCGTAATCTGGCTGCTGAGCGACGGATTCACCTTCAATGCCGTATATTCAAAATAATTTATTGTCACCGTCTTTACGTCCGCCTGGATGGATGTGCCTGTAAACGAATATATTCCGCATGAATATACCGCCAGCGCAGCAATTGTGAGCGCACACGCGGCCGCGATTCCCGCGAATATCTTTTTTCCCGGTCTCATGATTTCTGCTTTATTTTGCGATACAACGTCCTTTCCGATATCCCGAGTTCCGCAGCGGCCGCCTTGCGGTTGCCTCCATGCTTGCGCAACACCTTTTCTATCAATTCCATATTGGCAGACTTTATGGACAAATCCTCCCTGGGCAGGTCTTCCGGAATCCGTTCCTCGAATTCCTGTTCCTCCGGATCTTCATGCGCGGATTCCACTCCATGTGCCAAAGGCATGGCGGAAGAGCTCCACTCGACAGAAGGCTCGTCGGAACGGGAAGAAGGCGGAGCAATGACCGGGGTCCCGTTTCTTGACAAACCGGACTTGAGCACCACTTCCTTGAGATAATCGACATCCTGCTTCAGCTGCAGCAGAGTCCTGATTATGGCCTCCCTCTCGCTTGCGCTCTCCGGGGAATCGCCATACTGCGGAGACTTCGCCGGAAGAAGATCCGGCTCCTCACGCGGAATATATCCGGCAAGCACATCCGCATCGATCATACATTTGTCCGACATCCCGGACATTTTAGCCGATTCAAGGGCCGATATGGTTTCTGCAACATTCTTAAGCTGACGTATGTTGCCGGGCCAACGGTATTTGCGCAACATAATGGCGGCATCTTCGGTCAGCGTCGCCTTGCACACGCCGTATTTCGCGGAAAAGTCCGAAGCGAATTTGCGGAAAAGCAGATTTATGTCGGCAGGACGCTCGCGCAGAGCCGGCATGGTTATCGAAACGGCATTGAGCCTGTAATACAAATCTTCGCGGAACTTGCCTTTCGACACGGCGTACATCAGGTTGACATTGGTCGCGGCCACGACACGCACATCTGTTTTGAGCACCTTGGACGACCCGACTCTTATAAACTCACCCGACTGGAGGACGCGGAGCAGTTTCGCCTGGGAAGAAAGCGGAAGCTCACCCACCTCGTCAAGGAAAAGAGTGCCGCCGTCGGCTTCTTCGAAATACCCTTTCCGCATCTCATTCGCTCCGGTGAAAGCTCCCTTTTCATGTCCGAACAGTTCCGAATCTATCGTTCCCTCCGGAATCGCGCCGCAGTTGACTGCAAAATATTTCGCCCTTTTGCGGGCGCTGTTCTGGTGGATTATCTGCGGTACGGTCTCTTTCCCGACTCCGCTTTCTCCCGTCACAAGGACTGTAATGTCCGTGGGAGCGACGGCTACGGCTATCTCCAGTGCCCTGTTCAGGGCAGGATCATTGCCAATGATATCGTATTTATTCTTTAAGCTCTGTAATTCCTGATTCGTCATAATGGGACAAAGTTACTAAAATATGCATTTGCACAAGCAAAAATAACAAAATATGATTATCTTTGCTGAGAATGTGTCTTATATATAATAAGTATAAGATTTAACATAAAGCAGACCAACCAATTAACTAATTATTAAAAATGAAAAAGAGTTTTAAACTTTTGTCTGTTGCCGTTCTTGGCATGGCTGCGGCCTGCAGCTCGCCTGAAAAAATGGCAGAAATGGCAGAAAACGTCACTGTAAAATGTGAGCCTGCCGTACTGGAAGTCGTAGGAGGTGCAATCGATGCAACCGTTTCAGTGACCTATCCTGAAGACTATTTCCATCCTAAGGCCGTACTCGCAGTGACTCCTGTTATCGTTTATGACGGAGGCGAAGTGAAGATGGATGACTTCATGTTCCAGGGCGAGAAAGTAAAAGACAACTATCAGGTTGTCCCTTCTGCAGGAGCTACAGTCACAAAGAAGGTACACTTCGACTATGTTCCGGGAATGGAGAACTGCTACCTTGAGCTTCGCGGTGTCGTAAGCCACAAGGCAAAATCGACAGCCCTTCCTTCAAAGAAAGTCGCAGACGGAGCCAACACAACTTATATGCTCGTATGCAAGGACGGAAAGCTCGACCTTAAGGCAGACAACTACCAGGAGATCATCAAACAGACAGCCGAGGGTCAGATTCTTTATCAGATCAACAGCGCAAACGTAAGGAACAGCGAGATCAGATCAAAGTCAATCAAGGATTTCCAGGCTGCAATCGACGAAATCAAGGCCAATGAGCGCAAGAACCTCATAAGCACTGACATCATCGCCTATGCATCACCTGACGGAAAAGAGGACATGAACATCAAACTTTCCGACAAGCGCTCAAATTCTGCAGAGAAAGCATTCGGAAAAGTTACAAAGAACCACAAAGTCGACGCTCCTGTCAATGTTACAAGCATCGGAGAGGACTGGGAAGGTTTCCAGGAGCTCGTTGCCGCATCTGACCTCGAGGACAAAGATCTCATCATCCGCGTACTTTCCATGTACAGCGACCCTGCCGTAAGGGAAAAAGAGATCAAGAATATGTCAGCCGTATACTCTACCCTCGCCAAGGAGATTCTTCCTGAGCTTCGCCGCGCAAGATTCATCACAAACGTAGAGTACATCAACTACACCAGCGAGGAGCTTCTCAAACTCATCGACGAGAACATCGACGTACTTGATGAAACTGCAATCCTCCGCGCCGCAACTCTCGTAAAAGAAACAAATGACAAGGTAGCTCTTTACAACAAGGCAATCGAGAAATTCAACAGCGCAAGCGCACAGTACAATCTTGCTGTAACCTACATCCAGGCAGGCGAACTCGGAAAGGCTGCTTCAGCTCTCAACAAATGCGAGAAAGACGCTGACTGGAACAACGCAATGGGTGTAATCGCCCTCCGCAAGAACGAGCTTGACAATGCAGCGAAGTATTTCGCAGCCTCAGGCAACGCCACAGCTTCTGAGAACGCAGCCGTAATCGACATCCTCAAAGGAAAATACGAAGCCGCAGCATCCAAGCTTGCCGGAGCAAAGGGCTACAATGCAGCTCTTGCACAGCTTCTCGTAGGCAACACCGCACCTGCATCAGCTCTCACTTGCAACTGTCCTAACTCTGCATACCTCAAGGCCGTGGCTGCTGCCCGCCAGGGAAATGCACAGGCTGTAAAATCAAATCTTGAGACAGCCTCAAAATGCGCAAAACTCGCAGAGAGAGCAGCAAAAGACATCGAATTCGCACAGTACAGGTAATAACCGCTGTCCGAACCGCCGTCATTGAATGACTAAAGAGGACTGGCCTGAGCCGCAAAGACTTAGGCCAGTCTTTTTTATTTCCTCCCGATTATGTCCATTATCACTGAATACAGACGGAAAGAGGCCCACAAGATGAGGAGAGCATACATCGCCACGTATATTTTCGTATATGCTCCCTGACCGCTTCTGCATTGCAGAATCATAAAGACAACAAGGGCAATCAGCACAAGAGCCATAAACACGGCATAGGCAATCTTCAATGATTTTTTGTCCATAATATTCTGTTTATTTGTTGTCGGCCGCGGCAACCGGAGCCGCTGCCGTCCGGTAAAGTTAACATTTTTTGCATATTTGTCAGTCCTAATATGAAACTGTTTCTTAACTTCGTCGATTCAAACTGAGAGGCGAAATGAACATTCCATTGATATTGGCCGCGACTGCGGTTCTATCCTCGGCAGCTGCATGGGCCGTTACACGGGCGGTCTTTTCCGCAAGGCTTAAAGCAGCCGCGAACAAATGCGTGATGCTTGAGGAAATACGTAAAAAAGAAGCGGAGAATGCCGCAAGGCTGGCCGAGCAGGCACAGAAGAACTACGACAAGGCCCTGAAGGAAATGAAGGAGACCATTGTGGCAAGCATGACGGCAGAAACCGAGAAACTGCTCAGAAAGCGCGGCAGTGAACTGGCAGACGGAAATGAGACAGCAATGGCCGGCATACTGAAACCGCTTAAAGAGAGCATTGCCGCCATGGAGAAGGCGATGAAAGACAACGCCGAAAGCCACGTGGAAAATACAGCCAAACTGTCCGAGCAGCTCAGGCAGGCAGTAAAAGAGATGCAGGACAAGACTTCCGACATCGGGCACAAGGCCGATACCCTGTCAGAGGCTCTTACCGGAAAACCAAAAGTACAGGGCTGTTTCGGGGAGAATTTTCTGGAGGCAATCCTGGCCGGAGAAGGGCTTGTGGAAGGTCTGCACTATACGCGTGAAGCGGCCAATGAGGACAGGAGCCGTCCTGACTTCGTATTTCATTTCAAGGAAAATCTCGAACAGAAAGATCTGGTTGTCGATTCCAAAGTGTCGCTTACGGCATTTGTTGACTATATGAATGCCGAGACTCCGGAAGCAAGGAGCGAAGCCCTTGAAAGGCATCTGAAAAGTGTCCGGAAACATATAGACGAACTTGCAAAAAAAGAATATGCAAAGAAAACCACGAAACCGTTCGCAGATTATGTGCTTATGTTCATGCCGCGCGACATGGCATTCAGGGCGGCACTGGAGGCCGATCCCATGATATGGCAGGAGGCCTACCGCAAGGGAGTGCTCATAGCTACGGAACAGACAATAATGCCTTTCCTCAAAATCATGCAGCTGACATGGAACAAATTCCGGCATGACACGGAGACACAGAAAATCATGGCGGCAGCCCAGAACATGATAGACAGAGTGGCGGCGTTCTATGATTCCTACAATGAACTTGGCAAAAAGCTGAAATCAGCCTGCAGTGAATACAACAAAGGCATCAGGAAACTGGAGGACAACGGCCAAAGCATAACTACTTCTGCCCGTCAGGTGATGAGCATAGGAATAAGGCGGGGCAAGGGAAAGGATTTTTCCGTTCCGCAGGAAATTATTGAAACAGAAGAGTAATGGGAAAGAAGACAGAGAAGACCAATGCAGCACGGCTGCTCGACAAGGCAGGAATAAAATACAGTCTGATACCATACGTGTTCGATGAAAACGATCTGGCAGCAAGGCACGTGGCCGAAAGCCTCGGACAGCCGATAGGGAGGGTGTTCAAGACCCTCGTCCTGCACGGTGACAGGAGCGGCCACATCGTATGTGTAATACCTGGAGACGGAGAGGTTGACTTGAAGACCTTAGCCAAAATTTCCGGCAACAAAAAAGTGGAGATGATACCGATGAAAGAACTTCTCGGAACGACCGGATATATCCGCGGAGGCTGCTCCCCGATAGGCATGAAGAAAAAATTCCCCACCTACTTCCATTCTACGGCAAATGACTACGAGACGATCTATATCAGTGCCGGTGTGCGCGGTCTGCAGATTGAGATTGCCCCGCAAGACCTCATAAAATTCGTGGACGGAACTGTAGGTGATGTCGCATCTTTCTAAAAGCGCCGGAAAGCCATAAATTTTACCCCCGTCAGAATGAACTCTGATGGGGGTAATTTCCAATTTTGAGACTTGCCGGAGTCTTAGTCTTCTTTCTCCTGCTCAAGATAAGCCTTGAGGAGCTTCTCCTGCACATCGCCAGGAACAGGCTGATAGTCCGCGAACTCCATGCTGAATGTGGCACTTCCTGAAGTAAGCGAGCTGAGTGCGGTAGAATACTTGTAAAGCTCTGCAAGAGGAACGCGCGCCTTGATGGTGTCAAAGCCTTTGTCTGTACCCATACCCTCGATAAGCGCACGGCGGTTCTGAAGGTCGGACATACATGAGCCCATATATTCAGTCGGAGTCAGTACCTCGACATTGTAGATAGGCTCCATGATCTTAGGGCCTGCATTGCGGAATGCCTCCTTGAAAGCATTTCGGGCCGCCAGAACGAATGAGATTTCGTTCGAGTCAACCGGATGCATCTTTCCGTCATATACATAGACCCTGATGTCACGTGCGAGAGAACCGGTAAGCGGTCCTTCGTTCATCTTGTCATTGATACCTTTGAGAATCGCCGGCATAAAGCGGGCGTCGATCGCACCTCCGACGATACAGTTGTAGAACTCCAGCTTTCCGCCCCACGGAAGGTCATACGACTCCTTGCCTTTGACATTCAGGACAACTTCCTTTCCGTCGATCTTGAATTTGTTTCCTCCTTCGACTCCTTCTACATAAGGGCAGACGAGAAGGTGAACCTCTCCGAACTGACCAGCTCCGCCGGACTGTTTCTTATGGCGGTAGTCGGCTGCAGCGACCTTGGTTATGGTCTCGCGATAAGAAATGCGAGGTGCAAACATATCGATCTCGATCTTGTTCTCATTTTTGAGTCTCCATTTGACGATGTTGATATGATGCTCGCCCTGGCCTTTCAGAATGGTCTGTTTGAGTTCTTTTGAATATTCTACTATGATCGTAGGATCCTCGGCAGCCATCTTGTTGAGGGCTTCGGTCATCTTCTCCTCATCCTTCTGCTCCTTCGCCTTGATTGCAGTACGGAATTTCGACTTAGGGAAATTGATATGCTCGAAAGCGATGTCTGTTCCAGGAGTGCAGAGAGTGACATTTGTCTTTGCCGCACGCAGCTTCACCGTACATCCTATGTCGCCGGCAAGAAGATCAGTAACCCTCTCTTTTTTCTTTCCTGCCACTGCATATATAGTGGTTATCCTTTCCTTGTCTCCGGTCTCAGGATTCTCAAGGTCCATACCCTCGGTAAGCTCTCCTGACATCACCTTAAAGTAGGCGACTTCTCCGAGATGCTGCTCCACGGCTGTCTTGTATATGAACAGGGTCGTAGGGGCCTCCTGCTTGCACTCCACCTCTTTCCCGTCCTTCGTAACGGCCTTGTGCTCCGCAGGGGACGCGGCAACCTTGATTGTGAACTCCATGAGCCTCTTGACTCCGATGTCCTTCTTTGCAGACAGGCAGAATACAGGATATACATCTCCTGCGCGGCAGCCGATGCCGAGACCTTTTCTGATTTCGTCCTCTGAAAGCACGCCGGCCTCGAAGAATGTCTCCATTAGAGTGTCGTCATATTCCGCAGCCCTTTCTATAAGCTCCTGCCTCAAAGCCTCAGCCTCCTCGAGGTGCTCTGCCGGAATCTCAAGGTCTTCGCGTTTTCCGTTGTCATCGAGGAAATGGTAATATTTCATCTTGAGGACATCGATGAAGCCGTCGAAGCCGGGACCGGCATTGACCGGATACTGTATGATGACGGGCCTTTTTCCGAAAGAGGCATTCATTGTCTCAAGAACGTTCTCCCATGAGGCCTTTTCTCCGTCAAGCTGGTTGACGGCAATAATCATAGGTATGCCGTATTCTTTTGCATATCTTGAGAAAATACGTGTGCCGACTTCCACGCCCTGCTGGGCATTTATTACGAGGATGCCGGTATCGCAGACCTTGAAAGCGGACACTGCGCCGCCCACGAAATCATCCGCGCCCGGAGTATCCACGATATTGAACTTCACATCCATAAATTCCGCATACAGCGGAGTAGCATAAATCGACCTCTGGTTGACCTGCTCTATCTCGGAATTGTCGGAAACGGTATTCTTGGCTTCTACTGTTCCCCTTCTGTCAATCACTTTGCCTTCATAAAGCATGGCTTCAGACAATGTGGTCTTGCCTGACTTGGTACTGCCAAGAAGAACCACATTACGGATGTTTTGGGTGGAATAAGTTTTCATTTTCCTATCTGTTTTGTGTTATTAGTTTTGCAGTGCTGCGCCGTCATTCCGACGCATCTTTGCAAATCTAATGAAATTCTGCGGCAATGTCAATAGAAGACGGCAGTTTTTGCGACATTTGCAGCTCAAGCTCAGCCTGAATCTCACGTACATTCATGCCGAATCTTTCATAAAAAAGGTTGTCAAGGGCAACGGGAATCTTTTCGCAGGACGCCGTTCCGTCCAGAATCATTGAGCAAAGGCGCTCATATTCTTTTTCAATCCGTTTATAACTCATGCTTTTTTCTTGCAAAATTGAGAAGCATCACCGGAAAAGGCAAAGATTTGTGGCAAAATACAAGAAAAACACACATATTAATTTCTCTATTTTTAGATTATTTCTTTATTTTAAACGGATTTGCTTGCTTTTCATCGGCTTTTCTTGTTTATCGAGCATTTTCATAAAGGATAATTTTGTCCTCCAGCAAAACTATGGACTGGATATGGACAATAATTCCATCAAAGACAACATTCGCCGCATAAGGAAATCCCGAAAGATGACGCAGGAGGAAATGGCGCACAGGCTCGGCATCTCCCTGACTGCATACCGTGACCTCGAACGGGGAAATACGTCTGTCGTGAACGGAAACATCATGCGGATTGCAGAACTGTTCGACACGTCGACCGAAGAAATCGTTCTGGGCTACCGGCCTGCGCAGATTCACAACGATGTACTTGAAGACGTGAAAGAGGAGTACAACACGAAGGTAAGAAATCTTGAAAGGAGGGTCAAAGACCTGGAGCAGCTGGCAGAAAGCCTCAAAGAGACCATTGAAAGCAAAAATGAAATAATCCTTATGCTTAAGAAATCGATCGATGCAGAAAATTCGGTGCAATAGACGCTTTCTCTTGTCATTGGGAAACTGTGCCGCCTTTTTCTTTTATGGTTTTCCGGTGTTTCATCATGACTTTCGGAAATAATTCATAAATTTATAATGATAAATATTCAAACAGTTTCTTAAAAACGGTATCTTTGCGGGCTATGGATGCCCATCTGTTAAATTATCTGAATGAAAATGCAATAGAGGCAGGCTGCGACGAAGCCGGACGCGGTCCGCTTGCAGGTCCTGTATTTGCCGCCGCCGTCATCCTGCCGCACGACTTTCACCACCCGCTTCTCAACGACTCAAAGAAGATGACCGAAAAGGCAAGGGACATTCTCCGTCCTGTAATCGAGGCGGAAGCCGTTGCATGGGCGGTAGCGTCATTGAGCGCGGAGGAAATCGACAGGATAAACATCCTTAACGCATCGATTGCCGGAATGTGGAGGGCGGTGGATGCGCTCGGGACCCTTCCGGAATGTCTCCTGATAGACGGCAACCGGTTCAGGACGTACAAGACTACCGGAGACAGCCATATCGCACCGGAAAGGATTCCTTTATATGACAGGATGCCGTTTGAATGCATCGTAAAGGGAGACGGCAAATTCGCGCCTATTGCGGCAGCTTCTGTCCTTGCGAAAACGTACAGGGACGAATATATGAGAAACATCGCAAAGGAATATCCGGAATACGGCTGGGACAGAAATATGGGCTACCCGACAAAAGAGCATATAGATGCGGTAAGGAGGCTTGGGATGACTCCGCACCACAGGAAGTCATTCCACGTAAAGGAACTGGAGGCTACGCTTTTCTGAAATGTCCCTCACAGAACAGGGAACGGAACACAGAACTGCTTCCGCAAAAGTTTACAGACCATAAAAATGATAAACGATATGAAAAAAAGGATTCTTTGTATTTTTACTGCCCTGGCCGTATTCGCGTCGGGCGCATGGGCAGACGAAGGAATGTGGATGCTTCCGCTTCTGCAGAAAATGAACGGAAAGGCACTGGAACAGGCCGGATGCAGGCTCACGCCGGAGCAGATATACAGCATCAACCGCTCGTCCCTCAAGGATGCGGTTGTACAGTTCGGAGGCGGATGTACCGGAGAGATAATCTCAGGAGAAGGCCTTCTTGTAACCAACCACCACTGCGGCTACGGAAGCATACAGAAACTCAGTTCGGTAGAGCATGACTATCTCAAAGACGGCTACTGGGCAATGAACCGCTCCGAGGAACTTCCTTGCGAGGGCCTGTCCGTGACTTTTTTAGAGTATATGCAGGATGTCACGGCTGTCATAGAGAAAGCAAAGAAAAAGGCCGAAAAACAGTACAGGGGCCAGGATGACAAGGATAAATCTGTTATGGAGGCAGTACAGAAGGAATATGACAGGCTCATCAGTGAGGCTGAGAAGAACAATCCTTACTGCGAAGCCGGCATCGTGCCTTTCTATGACAACAATGTATATTACCTTATAGTCGGCAAGGTGTACAATGACGTGCGCTTTGTCGGTGCACCGCCTTCATCAATCGGAAAGTTCGGCGCTGACACCGACAACTGGATGTGGCCGCGCCATACCGGTGACTTCTCCATGTTCCGCGTATATGCGGACAAGGACAACAACCCTGCGGAATATTCACCGGAAAATGTGCCTTACACCCCTAAAAAGAGCCTCAAAATTTCGCTCAGGGGAATACAGGAGGGAGACTATACCATGATTATGGGCTATCCGGGACGCACGACCCGTTTCCAGACTTCTCCGGAACTGAAATTCCAGATTGAGCAGAATGACATAAGGATTGCCGCCCGCACTGTACGGCAGAACTTCATGATGGAGGATATGCTTGCAGAGCCCAAGGTGAAGATACAGTATGCAAGCAAGTATTCCGGCTCATCGAACGGCTGGAAGAAATGGCAGGGAATGAAACTGGCTTTCGACAAGCTGAACATAATCGGCCGCGCAGAGGATGATGAGACGGCATTTACGGCATGGGTCGGAGATAACGGCAAAAGGGAAGAGCAGTACGGCAAGGCGATGGAGACAATCCGTGAAGCCGTCGATGCACAGAGAGATGCATACCATGTATATACTGCGCTTGCAGAGTCCGCTGCGAAGATTGAGCTGGCAAGTGCAGCGAACTCGTTCAGCAGAACGCTCAAAGCCATCGACATGTCAGACACGCTGGCTGCCCTGAGAACTGCCGCAGAAAAGCTCGGCGCATTCTATAAGGATTACTCTGCCAGTACTGACCGCAAGATTTCCAAGGCAATGCTCAAGTTCTACAGGGACAATGTGGCTCCGGAATATTATCTTGACCTCGGAGAGGATTTCGGCACTATGGATATCGACAAATATGTCGATGAATTGTTTGACAGAAGCGTATTCACTTCGCCGGAGAAACTTTCGGCAGCGATTTCGGAATATGGCAATGAAGTCCTCGACGACCCTGTGTTCAAGGTTGGAAAGGCAATCAGCAAAACTGCTTCAAAAATCTACCCTGTGCTGACGGAAAAACAGACGGAACTGGCCAAAGGCCGCAAGGCATACACGGCAGGTCTTCTGGAATGGAGAAAGGGGGAACCGTCATATCCGGATGCCAATTTCACTATGCGCCTTACATACGGCTCGGTCAAGCCTTACTCGCCTAAAGACGCAGTAATATACAGATACTATACGACTCTGGACGGTGTGATGGAAAAGGAAGACCCGGACAACTGGGAGTTCGTGGTTCCCGAGAAGCTGAAAGAGCTGTGGGAGGCAAAGGATTTCGGACAGTACGCAATGGCGGACGGAAAAATGCCTGTCGCCTTCCTCTCAAACAATGACATTACCGGAGGAAACTCAGGCTCACCGGTGCTGAATGCTGACGGAGAGCTTATAGGACTGGCCTTTGACGGCAACTGGGAGTCGATGAGCAGCGATGTGATGTTCGAGCCGGATCTGCAGAGATGTATCAATGTGGATATAAGATATGTCCTTTTTATCGTGGACAAATTCGGAGGCGCCGGATATCTGCTCGATGAAATGGATATTGTAAAATAGATGAGTGCAAGTCTCTTCACGGGAGGGGACTTCGCTTGTCGCTTATTAATGTATCATGACCAAATGAAAACAAACGAGATAAACAGGGCACTGACCGAGGTGCAGCATCCGGCAAAGGGAGACCGCAATGTCGTGGAACTCGGCATGGTGGAGAACGTGGCCGTTGACGGGAACAGGGTTACGGTCACACTGGCCTTTTCCAAGCACCGCGACCCGCTGGCGGAATATCTTATCGGCAGCACAAAGGCAGCCATAATACGCAACTTTCCCGGCACTGAAGTCGAGGTCAAGACTGTCATAAAGGGCGAGGGAGCACCAAAGAAGAAACCGGGGCTTGACCTCGGTCTTGAAGAACTGGCGGGAGTAAAGCATATTATAGGTATAGCCTCAGGAAAAGGCGGTGTCGGAAAGTCGACCGTCGCCGTGAATCTGGCTGTCGCTCTGGCAAGGCTCGGCTACAAAGTCGGCCTGGCAGATGCAGATGTATACGGACCTTCCGTGCCGAAGATGACCGGAACCGAGGGCGATATGCCGGAGGCCTTCATCGAGGAAGGTACGGAAAAGGAGATCATTGTGCCCCTTGAAAAATACGGCGTGAAGTGGATGTCGATCGGCTATTTCGCAAAGCCGGAACAGGCACTGATATGGAGAGGGCCTATGGCCTGCAATGCGCTGAAGCAGATGATTCTGCAGGTGCGCTGGGGAGAGCTTGACTTCCTGCTCATCGATATGCCTCCGGGAACAGGCGACATACATATAAGCCTTGTCCATGACATTCCGCTTGAAGGCGCTGTCATTGTCAGCACGCCTCAGGATGTCGCTCTCGCCGATGTCGAGAAAGGCGTGAATATGTTCCGCAACGAAAGTGTGAACAAGCCTTTGTTCGGTCTTGTGGAGAATATGGCATGGTTCACGCCTGAGGAATTGCCGGAGAACAGATATTATATTTTCGGCAAGGGCGGAGGCGCAAGAATGGCGGAGAAATACGGGATTCCTCTACTCGGACAGATTCCGATTGTCCAGAGCATACGGGAGGGCGGAGACAGCGGAGAGCCTGCCGCGCTTTCATCCCGTCCGGACGGAATAGCCTTTGCAGAACTGGCCGGAAAGCTTGTGGAATCCGTTTCCTCAAAATAGCCGGGCGTCAGTCCGAACCGCCGTTTCAGATGCAGTTTTGTTCCCAATGTACACGTTTATGTGGCATTGGGAATATTTGTTAGTGACTTATTCATTATTAATGTATTATATGATATTATCATTACCGATGCACATTTATGGATTTTTTTTGTTATATATTTTTCAGGTCTGTTCTGAAACGTCGGGGGATGAATCTGCATCTATATGGCCGTGAAATAATCCGCAGAAGAGAGGCAGTATGCTTTCCACTGCAAAAAACATATAAACACAATGCACTTTAACAGAACAGCGGGATTATTGTCCCTTTTTATAATGTTTGCCGGCATCTTGTCCAACAGCAGTGCCAACGGACAGCAGCGAATAACAGTCAGCGGACATGTGACCGACTCAAAGTCCGGAGAACCATTGATCGGTGCGGTCGTATTCGTTGACGGGCAATCCGGCAAAGCCGCCAAAGACCAGAAGAAAACCCCGATACAAGGTTCATCCACAAACAATTTCGGATTCTACAGTCTTTCTGTCGGCAAAGGACAGACAGAACTGACCTGTTCATATATCGGATACAAAGACATATCATTCGTTGTCGAATCGCAGAAAGACACGACTGTAAACATTCTCCTTGAACAGGCAGACATCTTCCTCAATGAAGCTGTCGTAACCTCCTCACAAAACGAGACAGGTGTAAGAGGAACGCAGATGAGCACAATAGAAGTGCCGATAAACCAGATAAAGAACATTCCGGCATTTGCCGGAGAAACAGATGTGCTTAAGGCAATTCAGCTGCTTCCCGGTGTCCAGTCAGGCACGGAGGCATCGGCAGGCCTGTATGTGAGAGGAGGAGGTCCGGATGAGAATCTGCTCATGATCGACGGAATACCTCTGTACAATGTAAGCCACATGTTCGGCTTCTTCTCCGTATTCAACGCAGACGCAATCAAAAATGTAACTCTGTACAAGGGTGATTTTCCGGCCCGCTTCGGAGGCCATCTGTCAAGTGTGGTGGATGTCAGGATGAACGACGGCAATGACCAGAGCTATCACGGAAGCGCATCAATCGGACTCATCGCGGCAAAACTCAACGTAGAAGGTCCTATTGTCAAGGGAAAGACAAGTTTCAATGTATCGGCGCGAAGAACATACATGGACCTCCTTCTGCAGCCGGTACTGTGGGCTGTAAACCAGAAAGATGAAAAATACGGAGGAGGCTATGATTTCTATGACCTCAATGCAAAGGTTACGCACAAGTTCTCCGACAGGGACAGACTCTCGCTCAGCTTCTATATGGGAGATGACAATGCACATCTCAAGGCAAGGATAAAGGATGGTATTTACACCGACAATGGCGGCTCTTTCCAGACAGATATGAAAGGCGGATGGAAATGGGGAAATTTAGTGTCGGCACTGCGCTGGAACCATGTCATCAGCCCCAAGATGTACATGAACACGACCGTAAGCTATACCCGCTACCGGCAGAGTCTCAAAGTAGGCTATAACGACAGGGAGGAGAGCCTGACCGATGCCGGAGAAAAGAATCTGGAAGAAAGCAGCGTAAATGTAGGATATAATTCACATATCGGGGATCTGTCCGGAAATGTGGACTTCGAATACAGCCCGGACACCCGGCACAGCGTAAAATTCGGCGGACAGTACACCTGGCACGTATTCAACCCGAGCGTCAATACCGTATCGGTTTCGGATACATACGAAAACATGAACTTTTCGACCAAATTCGGAGACCGCAAGATGAATGCGCACGAAGCGGCCCTTTATGCCGAGGACAACTGGACAGCGACCGGCTGGCTGAAAATAAACTATGGATTACGCACTTCGCTTTATGCGATAGACGGCAAGGTGTGGCCGTCAGTGGAGCCGAGGGTCAGCGCACGTGCAATGATAACCGGCAGTCTTTCGTTCAAGGCCTCGTATTCCGAAATGAGCCAGTATGTGCACATGCTCTCGAACAGCAGCCTGACGCTTCCGTCAGACCTGTGGGTTCCTGTAACAAAGGACATAAGGCCGATGCGCTCCCGTCAGGTGGCCGCAGGCTTCTTCTACAGCCTCGGGGCTTTTGATTTCAGTGTGGAGGGCTATTGGAAGACAATGAACAACATCATAGAGTACAAAGACGGGGCATCGTTCCTCGGTTCGACTACCGGCTGGGAGGAAAAGGTGTGCATGGGCCGCGGCTGGTCATACGGTCTGGAATTCTTCGTGCAGAAAAAGTTCGGAAAGACCACCGGATGGGTGGGATATACCCTTGCAAAGGCAATGCGCCAGTTCGACAGGGAAGGGAATATGCTCAACAACGGCCTGCCTTTCCCTGCCAAATATGACAGGAGGCACGACCTCAACATAACCGTAACCCATGCTTTCAGCAAGAAATTCGACCTGTCGGCAACCTTTGTGTTCAGTTCCGGCAACTGCGGCACCCTGGCCATGCAGAAATTCCTGGACTCAGACCCAAGCTCCGACGGTAGCGGGTACGAATATCCGGTGGAGTATTACGAACACAGGAACAATTACCGTATGCCCCCGTATCACAGACTCGACCTCGGAATGAATTTCTACCGCTATCACAAAAAGGGAGGCAAAAGCATCTGGAACATCAGCATCTACAACGCATATTGCCACATGAATCCGTTCCTTGTATATGTAGGCGAAGAATCGGAATACATCGACGGCAACTACATCGGCAGGCCAGTGGTAAACCAGGTGTCGATATTTCCTATAATCCCTACTTTCTCATACACATATAAATTTTAAACCGCGTCTGAAATGAATAAAATATTATCAGCAGTCTTCGCTGCAGCGGCAATCATGTCGCTTGCATCGTGCGAAAAGGAAATAAAGTTCAACGGAAAGCAGCAGGAAACATCTATTGTAATGCTTTCCCTTGCCGAACCCGGACAGGATATGTCAGTGATTGTCAGACAGTCGGCTTTCATTCTGGACAAGGACGGAGACAATACCATGAGGAAGGGGCTGCCGGACGCAAAGGTAAAGGCATACATCGGAGGCAGCAATGAACCGATTCCTTTTGTTTATTCCGGAACGGATGAATATAACGGAAAGTTCATCTGCGGCTATGCGCCAAAAGCCGGCGACAGAATCAGAATAGAGGCTGAGGCCGACGGATTCAAGAGTGCCAGTGCAGAAACGGCCGTGCCTCGGGAAGCCGTGTTTGAAGCGGTGTCGATACGTCAGGAAACCGGAGATGCTTACGAAGCAAACAATATCTATATTAAGATAAAAATCGACGATCCTGCCGGGGAAAAGAATTTCTACAGGCTGAATCTGATTCATAACTATAAGTACGATCCGGGCCTTTGGATGGATTCCGGCGATGGTGAACCGGAGGAAGAGTTTGAGTTCGGCTCAAGCAACATGGTTTTCTACTCTTATGATCCGATTTTTACGAAAAGGAACGGCAGCGGCATTTTCGATATGGACAGAGATCAGGAGATAAGGAATTATTTCACTGACAATATGTTTGACGGGGAATCATATACTTTTGAAATCTATTTTAAAACCGGATACTCGAATACTGTTTCATTCGATATAATACTGGAAACCATGTCAAAGGAGTATTATGAGTATATGGCCTCGCTCGATGCGTATTACGACTCCGATGATTTCGCCATTTTCTCGGAACCGGTGCAGGTCTTCTGCAATGTCAGGAACGGCCTGGGAAATTTCGGTGCCAAAACCACCTCAATCCGCACCGTCCCTTTTGAATAACCTATATACCCCAAACAGCTGTTCCGGGCACAGTTCTTCGCACCGGCGTTACCGATGATTTTCACAAGCACACCGTCCTTATCAAAGATATAGGAAAACTTTCGGGAAGGACGGGCTTGGAGGCCGACCATACTTCACGCCTGATGACATTTATCGAAAACTATGAAAAAATCAAAGTATGAGTGATTTTTTCATAGTTTTCGATTATCTTTGTTGCCAAAGATCAGACTTATGAAAAGGAAAATAACGGAAGACCTTATTGCATGGAAAAACCGGCCGGGGCACAAGCCCCTGATTCTTCAGGGCGCACGGCAGGTCGGCAAATCATATATACTCGAAAAATTCGGGAAAAACTACTATAAGAACTACGTCCGTGTCAGTCTCGACCTTGTACCAGATATAAGGAACTTCCTGAAAGAAAACATAAATCCGTCAGAAATCATTTCATATCTCGAAGCTCTGTTCAATATAAGAATCACGCCATCCGATACTCTGATAATATTGGATGAGATTCAAGACTGCAAACGTGCTCTCCTCGCCCTGAAATACTTTCAGGAAGAATATCCGCAATATGATATCGCAGCCGCAGGAAGTCTTCTCGGAGTTGCAGTAAACAAAGGTGAAAAAGAGGATGAAGGTACATCGGTTATCAGGAACGAATCCGAAGAAGAATTTTCATACCCAGTCGGAAAAGTGGACGAGCTTACGCTATACCCAATGGACTTTGAAGAATTCCTTTGGGCAACAGACAACCATTTACTTGCAGAAAAAATCCGCAGCCATTATGCAAGTAATGAAAGAATGCCTGACTCTGTCCATAAAATGGCTATAGACTTCTATCAGAAATATCTGATTGTTGGAGGAATGCCGGAAAGTGTCGGTAAGTTTGCCGAAACCCTCAGTTACTTGGAATGTCGCAACGTTCAACAGAAAATCCTTAACGGATATGATGCCGATATGGGCAAATATGCACAGCCGGCAACTGCTGTGAAAATACGCGCCTGTTGGAATTCAATTCCTGCGCAACTGGCAAAAGAAAACAAGAAGTTCCAGTACAAAGTGGCCAGGAAAGGAGGTACAGCCAAGATTTTCGGTGAGGCAATCAACTGGCTTATCCTCTCCGGAACAGTTCTCAAATGCAAACTGACAAGTCATGGATATATACCTCTGTCTGCATATGAAGATGACAGCGATTTCAAAATATATGTCGCAGATGTCGGACTGCTTGGAGCCAAAGCCCAAATGCCGGTACAAATGCTTCTGAATGCCGCCGAAACAGACAACACCTTCTTAGGTGCAATCGCAGAAAACTATGTCGGGCAAGCTCTGCGAGCCAATGGAATAGACCTGAGATACTGGAAGAATGGCAATACTGCTGAACTGGAATACGTCATACAAGACGGCATGGATGTCATACCCGTCGAGGTCAAGAAAGGCACTAAAGTAAAGGCCATCAGCATGAATACATTTATCAAGGAATATAAAAGCCCGGTAGCCTACCGCATCTCCGGCAAAAACTTCGGTTTCGCAAACGGAATCAAATCCATTCCGCTATATGCCGTATTCTGTATTGAGACTGAATAACGGCCGCTGCATATCACATATAAACCCGCAACTACCGGAAGAGGTTGAGGTAAGACTGGAGGGCGGTGCGGTAGGCTATGCGTGAGTCTGTGAGGGCATCCGCGCTCTGACGGAGGGCGGTCTGGGCGGACATGAGATCCGATAGCGGTATCAGGCCTGCCTTGTAACGGGCCGTCTGGTCCTCTGCCACTGCACCGGCAGCCGCCTCGCTTTCCCCGGCAAGAAGCATCTGCTCCCAGGCAACAGTCAGGTCAAGCCACAGTTTGCGGACCTGCAGAAGAAGCTGTCCGCTGAGATATTCCCTGTCATTGCCGGCTTTCTGAATCTGGACGTCATATCTTCTGAGGCGGCGCGAATATTTTCCCCAGTCGGTAATCGGAATCTTTACTGTGGCGAAGACAAGTCCGTTCAGACTGCCGTTTCCGATAAAGTTTCCGTACCCGTATGAGGCCCCGACACCGACCTGCGGCAGCACTTCCCCGAGCACCATACGTTTTTCCGCCTTGCGCGCATCTACGGCAAGATCCAGCAGACGTGTTTCCTCCCTCCCGGCAACAATCTCGTTCTCATCGCGCCAGTAAGCCACAGGCTCGTCAAGGGAATCAAGACTTCCTGCGACGGAAATGCTGTCGATATACGGAAGCGAATCCTGATTAACCGCAGAATACGGAGTATATGGCATACCTATCGCGTTGCACAGATTCATCTTGGCAAGCCTGATACCTCCGCAAAGGTTCATCCTTGCAGACTTCAGTTCATTGATTTTCAGTTTGAGCTGAAGCATATCGGTACTTGTGGCAAGCCCGGCCCCTATGGCCGAAGACAAGTCTTTTTCAAGATTGTCGAGCATTTCCTGCACACAGTCTATTGTCGTCATCTTCTCCTGCAGCGAGACAATCTGCCAGTACATCTGCTCGATTTCCTCACTGCTTTTGCGGACCTGTATGGAATTCCGGAGTTTCGCAGCCTCTGTCCCGAGGGCGGCAAGCCTGTTTCCGCTGACGATGCGTCCTCCGGCATAGACAGGCTGAACGACCGAAACCGTTGCACTGTAACCTTTCTTCAATGTGGAATAATACGGATTGATTCCATACATCGGTGCATTCTGATCCACCCAGCCGGCGATATTGTTTGCCATGTCGGAATGGCCGAGCACGTCATTGACAGTGAGTCTGAGGAGAGGGTCGAGGGCATAGAATGAAAATGCACTGAGCGACACCTTCGGGAAGTATTCCGCAAATGCCTCCTCTTTCTGCGCGTATGCGGCATATACATCCAGACGCGCGTTCGCAATGGCGGCATTGTTCTGCATAGCCATATCCCGGCAGTCATCCAAAGTCAGAGTCACTCCCCTTTCCTGCGCGGAAACGGACAGGCCGAGGAACAGAAACGCTGCCGCAAAATATGTCCTTATCTTCATTTTCATATTGTCATCTGATTTGGCTGCTTCCCGCAGCAGGATTTTTCAGCATCCGGCAGCTGCGTTCCGGCATTTCTGAAAATCTGCCAGTAAGACACCGGCATTACCAATACAATGAGAATAATGGACATCATAGTACCGAAACATATCACTATTCCCATAGGCATCCAAAGCGAATCTCCGCTAAGAATCATCGGCAGCACACCGAGGGCAGTCGTGCATGAGGTCAGGAAAATCGGTCTCATCCTCCTGCGTCCAGCCTCCTCAGCGGCCTCCTTGACCGGAAGTCCCCCGGCAAAGCGCAATTCCTCGGCATACTCGAACATAATTATTCCGTTCCTCACAATGATTCCCACGAGACTTATAAGACCGAGTACCGAGGTCATTCCGAAATCAAGACCGAATATCCACAGGCCGAAAAACGCGCCGAACAGGCAGAGCAGGCTCAGTGCCATTGTCAGTACCGCCAGCGACATTTTCTTGAAATGGAACAGCAGGAAGAAGAACAGAACGGCGACAGCACAGAGGAAACTCAGCATTATTTCCGGAATCACAGTGTTGTTCGTACCGGTCAGTCCCCCATACGAAACTTCCACTCCCTCAGGAAGTGCAGGACCGAGAGTTTCTTTTATATAAGCATCTATATGAGACATGGCATCCGGCTGGCTCTTGCCCATGACCATATCGGCATAGACCGTTATGCTCTCACGGCCTCCGGTATGCGGAATCTGCTGCGGTTCCCAACCCGGAGTCACGGAGGCCACCTGCCTCAACGGCACATCCACACCAGGCAGAGATGTAGATATCATCTGGTTTCCGATTACATCGTATGACATATCATCCGACACGGCATCGCTGTACAGATTGACCGGTATCTTAGTGTTGCCCTCCCACACAGAAGCAAGCGTCTGTCCGTTGAAAGCACCTGCAAGAGAAAGCGAAAGCAGAGTCCTGTTGACTCCGAGCCTTGCCGCCTCGTCTGGGTCAAGACTGACATTCACTGTCGATATGTACTCGTCGCAGTCGCTGTGAACCCATTTCAGAAGGTTATCCATTCCTGCCATAAAACATTTGAGGGTATCGGCATACGGCTTCATCGTTTCCAGATCCCTGCCTTTGAAACTTACGGCGACAGGGGCGACTGTCGCTCCCTGATAGTCCATCTGCTTGAACCTTATCTGGGCTTCCGGAAAATAATTTTCGTACACAAGCTCATATTCCCTCAGTACATCCTCGGTCTCTTTGGCCGTGTTGGTGTTCACTATCAGCTGGGCGAAATTCGGGGCCGGAACCTTCGGGGCGTATGTGGAATGGAAGCGCGGAGAGCCTGTCCCGACAAAAGATGTCACAGAGGCGACACGGCGGTCTGCAAGCAGGATATGCTCTAATGAATCAGTAACTTCGCGCGTCCGTTCAAGCCCGGAACCGGCATCGAGATAAATCTCCACGGCAAAGCAGTCCCTGACCGCCATAGGCATCATCTGGATGTTCAGCTGGAGGAACATCAGGATTCCGAGTGCGATTGCAGCGACTCCGGCAAGAATTGTAAAATAAGGATGCCTGAAACAGACTCCCTGAAGCCTGTCATAACTGTTCTGGAGCGCATTGAAGAATTTCTCCTGCCGTCTCGCGAACCATCCGTCACCGTCTGTCCTGGCAGACTTTATATATTTGACCTCCAACGACGGGACAACAGTCACGGCATATACCAGCGATGCGGCAAGGGCGATACATATAACCCACGGGAAAGACTGGACGAAATCTCCGAGATAGCCGGAAATAATGCCGAGCATAGGGAAAAACATCAGACTTATGGCCGCAGTCGCAAGCAGCATAGGCATGAACAGTTCCTTCGCGCTCGCACACGCGGCTTCGACACGGTCCATTCCCCTGCCGAGTTTGTCCATATACCCGTCCATGGTTATGATCGAGTCGTCCACAATCATTCCCAGGACTACAATCAACGCGGCCAGAGTCACTGTATTCAGGCTCATTCCCGTCAGATACATTACGGCTATGGCGACAGCTGTACAGGCCGGCACTCCCGTACTCGCAATCATCGCGGAACGGGCCGGGAACAGGAGCAGCATCACCACAATCACCACCAGCATGGAAATAACAAGATCGCGGAGAAAAGACCATACGGAAGTCCTGACAACCTTGGGCTGGTCCGTAATTTTTGTAACCGTCACGCTGTCCGGCAAGCCATCCGAAAAGTCCTGAAGAACCCTGTCCACCTCACGGCCGAAGGCCACGATGTTATTGTCCGGACGCATCTCGACCGAAAGCACCAGAGCGGTGTGCCCGTTATAGCTCACGAGAGCAGACGGCTCTTTGTATCTCCTTTCTACCGATGCTATGTCCGAGAGCCTTATGACATCTCCCTGAGGACTCGAATAGACGATTTTTTCGGCTATTTCCTTTTCGCTGCCCACATTTGAAGCTATATATACGGGGGAATTTGCATACTCCGTCCGGAAAGTCCCTCCCATAAACTGCAGGCCGGCAGTCTGATAGTCAAACATCAGTCCGGAAGGCGATATGCCGTAGGCCGAAAGCCGCTCCATGTCCATCTTTATGGCAATCTCCTCGCTCTGCGTACCGTAAACCTTGACATTGGCGAGGGTCGGTATCTCCCGAAGCCTTATGCTGAGGTCATCAGCGTATTCCTCCATTTCGCCATAGCTCTTGTCGGAAGACTCCATTGCTATCAGCAGCGAGGACACGGAACTGAAATCGTCCATGACGGCCACGGCAAGGACTCCCGGAGGAAGCAGAGGCTTGTATGAGTTGAGTTTGTGCCTTATTTTCGACCAGACCTCATCCTTTTTGCTTGCCGGGGAATTGAGCATCACATAGATATAGCACATTCCGTCGCGGGAATATGAATATGTGGACCGGTTCACTTCCGAAAAAGAAAACAGAAGCTCTTCCAAAGGCTTTGTCAGCTGGTCTTCGACATCCTTTGCCGAAACTCCCGGATAGACTCCGACGACAAGGCCCTCTTTGATTTCAAAGGTCGGGAATTCATCCTTATTGATTGCCGCAAGGCCGTATATGCCGACAGCAACCAGAATGAAAAGGATGAAATATACAATCTTCTTCTGGGCGATTGAGGCTCGTATGAATTGACCCTGCCGTTGCATTATTCCACGATTTTAACTTTCATGCCGGAACTGACTTTGCCTGCTCCTTCGGTTATGACAAGTTCCCCGTCCTCCAGGCCTTCTGAAACAATGACTCCCCTGCCGGAAAAGCCTCCTGTGACAACCGGAACCTTCACGGCTCTGCCGTCTCTGACGGCCCAGACATATCTGCCGGCGACATCGGTCTTTATTACAGAGGCCGGAATGACCGCGGCCTGCAGACCGTTCCCTGTCAGGCTTACCTTGCAGACCATGCCCGGCATCAGGCCGCTGACTGCTGAGGACGGAACGGCTGTGCATTCGTAGCTGTGCGCCAGTGCGGAGGCCGCGACTCCTTTTGCGGCAATATGCGCAGGGATATTGTCTTCGCCGAGGGCCGGAACGTTTATGCAGACTTCCGCCCCGGTCTTTATTGAATTGATTTCGCCTTCGGGAACAGGAAAATGTATCTCAACTGACGATATGTCCATGATTTTGACTACTGGCTCGGCCACAGAGACCTCGACACCGGCTTCGGTATACACTTCTCCTATGACTCCGGAGTACGGAGCTTTTACGGTGCAGTCCTCATGTGCTTTGTATGCAGCCTTGTATGCGGCCTCGGCCTGTCTGAGCTGTGTCTCGACTTCGACCATTTTGACATCGGCTATGCTGCCGCTTTCGTGTACTGCTTTTGCCCTGACATATCCGTCCTTGGCCTGCTGCAATGCCGCGGAAGCCATTTCCAATGAACTCGCGGCCCGCTGTGAGTTTATGACTGCTATTATGTCTCCTTTGTTCACGGTCTGTCCCTGCCGCACTTTCAGTTCGGCCAGTGTGCCGGAGTGCACAGCTGTCAATACAGCGGATTTGGCTGGATGGACGGTGCCGATGTAGGTCTTTGACGCAACGTTTTCTGCCATGCTGACTTTCGTGACGGTGACGGAGACCGGGGCCTTGGCTGTCTGTGTGTCTTTGGCATGTCTGCCGCAGCCTGTGACGGTGCCTGCCAAAAGGACAAGGCATAGTGTTGCGTATATATAATGTTTCAGTATGTTCATGATATTGCTGGTTCCTGTGATAGCTTATCTGAGCGTCCGCAGAGTTGCCTGTAGCCAACCGTGTCAGTTGTTCTGCTTGGCTACGCAGTCAATCGAGCTGTCCGTTATTTCGTATTCTTTCCCGGCGAAAGTGTAATTGCCCTTGTATTCCAGACGGAATATTATGATATTGTCATACCTCTCTCCGTAACCGCAGATCTCCACATCGGCTGCCGGACGTAGCGTATCGGCTGAATAGTTCGCGGGATTGAGCGTAACCTGACGGCTGAAAGGAATGATGTTCAGGATCTTTCCGTCTGCTGTGGCATTGAAAGTGACGACTGTGCCTCCGAGGATGTTCATGGTCACGATCATGTCTCCGGATGCCTTGTCCGCCACGATTATGTCCATCTGGCCGCTTTCCGAAATTATCGGTACTGTCGAAAGCTCTTCCGCAGACCCGGAATTTTCTCCTTCATTTTCAGCAGGCCCCTCCGGATCGGTCCGGCCGTCAGATTCGCCTGGCCCATCTGTCTGATTTTCCGGGTCTGCGGGTTCGTCAGCTGCAGCCAATGTCTTAACTGTCAATGTTCCTCCTGTCTTGAATGTGTAGTTGCCCTTGAATCTCTGCGCGCCCTCTTTTTCGCAGGAGCAGGCCACAAGCAATATCACGGCAACCGCCGCCATAAGTCTCAGGATATGTTTCATACTGTCAATGATTATCTTGTCCGTTTCAATAATTGCGAAGTCGCAATTCCCCGTTTCCGGGTTACAAATATAGCCAAAAGTCGAGAGTAAACGTCAAATTTATTTGCAAGTTTACCGAGACGCAGGCGTATATATGTGTGAAGCACAAATTGGCCAAAAGTCGAGAGCAGACAACAAATTTATTTGATTGTATGCCGAAATGAAGATTCGGAGCAGCGAAGGGTGGAGGATAAATAATTATCACACAGTAATTTACACACTGACAGGTGCCGGATTTTTGGCACCCGTCAGTACATATTTCACTATCCCTCAACCACTTACCCTCCACCCCAATAAAGATAGCGGGCTAAAAGCGTCAAAATTCCACGCTTTTAGCCCGTTATTTTGCAGATTGGCAGGCCTTTTACTTGCTGAGGCGGGCGGCGAAGCCGCCGCCTGGGGCGAGCTTGACTTCGAGCTTGCGGGATGCAGGAAGGAGGGCTGTTCCTTTCTTGTAGTCGGAAGCTATGCGGTCTGCATTTATTCCGTCCGCAAAGTATTCGACTTTCCAGTCTCCTTCTCCGAGGAAAGAAAGGTCAAGCTCCATTGTACGTGCATTCCAGTCTGTCATTGCACCGACATACCACACGTCCCCGCTTCTTTTGGCAACTGCCACATACTCGGATACCTTGGCGTCGAGAGGTACAACCTCATCCCATACCGTAGGCACTTCCGAAATATATTCCATGCTCTCAGGCTCTGCCATATAATTCGACGGAGAATCGCAAAGCATGCAGAGCGGTGAGTTGAACACCACATACTCCGCAAGCTGGCGGCAGCGCGTTCCCTGGCTCATCGCCTCGGAATCGACAGCCCTGTAGTTTCTTTTTGTAGCATTGCGCATCGCTCCCTGAGTGTAGTCCATAGGGCCTGCAACCATACGGATGAAAGGTATGGTCACATCATAGACAACCTGATCGACAGTCGCATTCCACTTCATGTTCTCAAGGCCGAAAACACCTTCATAATTAATCACATTCGGATAGGTCCTGTCAAGCCCGGCCGGCTTGTAAGTTCCGTGGAAGTCTATCATGAGACCGTATTTGGCGGTCATCTCGGCTGCCCTCCTGTGGAAATCAACCATAATCTGGTCATCCCTGTCCATGAAATCCACCTTGAATCCCTTGATACCCATCTTCGAGTAATGGCGGCAGACATTCTCCATGTCCCTTTCGAATGCCCAGTAGCCGGCCCAGAGAATGAGGCCCACATTGCGCTCGGCTCCGTATGCAGTCAATTCCTCAAGATCAATTTCAGGAACGACCTTTAAAAGATCCGCTTCCATATTCACAGCCCAGCCCTCATCGAGAATCACATATTCGATACCGTTCCTGGATGCAAAGTCTATATAGTATTTATATGTGTCGTTGTTGATGCCGGCACGGAAATCCACTCCTTTGATATTCCATGCATTCCACCAGTCCCATGCTACCTTGCCAGGCTTCACCCAGCTGAAATCGGCGGCAGGATCGGCAGGCTTCGCCAGCTTATATACCAGCCTGTTCACCAGAAGTTCCTTGTCTGAAGAAGACACGGCAATTACCCTCCATGGGAAAGAGACCGCTCCGTCATACTGCGCGATATAGTTTTCACGGCTGTGAACCACTCCCTGAAGACTGTTGTATCCGCCATATTCTATTTCTTTCGGATAACCGGCATATACACCTTTCACCGATGCCGCTCCCTCTCCGTTATAGAGGAACATTCCCGGATAATTCGTAAGGTCAGACTCCGTGATACATAATTTTTTGCCGTCGGCTGCATCAACCAGGAGAGGCAGAAACGCAAGCCTGAACTTGTTCCATTCCGATACAGGAGAATATTCGTATATATTCTCAAAAGAATTCCTGAACTGACTTTCGAGAGTCTCGGTATGCTGGCATACGTATGCAGCCCACATATTCCAGTCCTCCGGAAAATTGAATACAGCCTCCTCGGAAGCCACCTTGAAAGGCACTTTCGACTTCGAGACAAACCTGTAGGCAACACCTTCATTGTAGGCACGGAACACGAGATCGTATTTCTGGAACACAAATGTAAGTTCATTATAATCCGCACCTCCGGCCTTCACCGCCTTGCGCAGTTTGTCAGAACCGTATACAGTTCCGTCTGTCAGCGTCATGGAAATCCCCGACGGCGCAATGAGCTGCACACCGTCCTGAACCAAAGTCCATGTAATCTTCTCGCCGAGGGTGATACCGGCAGAAGTTCTTCCGTCCGGCGATACAACGTTGTAATCTTTCTGTGCGGCAAATGACATAAACACGACAAATGCCGAAGCAAGCAGTAATAATGTTCTTTTCATTTTTGTGATTATTTATATTCCCATTTTTTCTTTCATCGACCTGAGCAGGTCAAAAGCCTGCAAAGGAGTCATATTGTTAAGGTCGGCCCCGTCCAGATCATCGCGGAGGGACAGCAGCAGCGGGTCTTCCAACTGGAAGAACGAAAGCTGCAGCGACCCGTCGCTCTCGACACGGCCCTCCTTGACATTGTGAGGCTTTATCTTCTGCTGCACTGTTGAAGCACAGCCGTTCTTTTCCAATTGAGAGAGGGTCTTTTCGGCAGACTCCAGGACCTGGCGCGGCATTCCAGCCATCCTCGCTACATGAAGACCGAAACTGTGGGCGACACCTCCTTCCACAAGTTTGCGGAGGAAGATGACATTCTTGCCGACTTCCTTGACAGCGATATGGAAATTCTTCACACGCGGATATATGTCCTCCAGATCATTAAGTTCATGATAATGCGTAGCGAACAAAGTCTTGGCCCCGTCACCGTATTCGTGGACATATTCCACAATCGCCCTGGCGATGGACATTCCGTCATATGTCGAGGTTCCGCGTCCTATTTCGTCCAGAAGCACAAGCGAGCGCGAAGAAAGGTTGTGCAGAATCATCGACGTCTCCAGCATCTCCACCATAAAAGTGGACTCGCCGCGCGATATGTTGTCGGAAGCGCCGACACGGGTGAAAATCTTGTCGCAATAGCCGATTGCAGCCTCCGAAGCAGGAACAAACGAACCGACCTGGGCCATGAGCACTATCAGTGCAGTCTGGCGGAGCAGGGCGGATTTACCGGCCATGTTCGGACCTGTAAGGATGATTATCTGCTGCGACCCGTTGTCAAGATAGATGTCGTTAGGAACAAATTCCTCCCCTGCCGACATCATAGTCTCGATTACAGGGTGACGGCCCTGCTTTATGTCGATAACCCTGCTGTCATTCATGACAGGACGGCAATATCCGTTTGACACCGCAAGGTCTGCAAAGCCGGCCAGAACGTCAAGCCTCGCGAGAATGCGGCAATTCTTCTGGATTGCCGATATGCTTTTCTGAATTGCAGACACAAGTTCCGCATAGATTCCCGACTCTATCGCATATATCCTTTCCTCTGCACCGAGAATCTTCTGTTCATATTCCTTAAGTTCCTCTGTAATATACCTTTCAGCATTCACCAAAGTCTGCTTCCTTATCCATTCAGGCGGTACTTTGTCCTTGGACGTGTTCCTGACTTCGAGATAATATCCGAACACGCTGTTGAAGCCTATCTTTAATGCAGGAATACCGGTACGCTCGGATTCACGCTTCTGTATTTCAAGCAGATAATCCTTGCCGTGACGTGCAAGCCGCCTCAGTTCGTCAAGTTCCTCAGATACACCGGGAGCGATAACATCCCCCTTGCCCACGGCTGCGGCTGTCTCCGGGTGCATCGTCCGGCCGAGATAGTCCAGCAAGTCCGAACAGTCGCTCATCCCGCCCATCATGGCATCGAGCGGCCCGACGCCTTTTCCGGTACACATAAGCCTTATTGGGCCGGACTGTCCAAGACCTCTGCGAAGCTGCATGACCTCACGCGGCATTATCTTTCCGGCTGCGGCACGCGATATTATCCTTTCAAGATCCCCTATGTCACCTATCATGGACCGGAGACGGGAAAGTTCATCCCTGTTGTCCACGAAATACTGCACGACAGAGTGCCTGTCTTCCAGTTCCTTAAGGTCCATTACAGGCATCGCCAGCCATGTGCGGAGCATACGCGCCCCCATAGGAGACGAGCATTTGTCCATAACCTCAACCAGAGACACACCCTCCTTGCCTGCCGAGGATGCGAAAATCTCCAGATTGCGGAAAGTGAACCTGTCCATCCATACGAAAGTCCCTTCATCGATGCGGGACAGCGAGCAGATATTTGACAGGCCAGCGTGCTGCGTCTGTTCCAGATATACAAGCAGAGCACCGGCAGAAGTCACGCCGAGAGGGAAATTGTCTATTGCGAATCCTTTGAGGGAATCGACACGGAGCTGCCTCTTGAGTTTTTCTACCGAACTGTCATATACGAAAGCCCATTCCTCAAGGGTCGATATGTAATAACTGTCGCCGTAGCGCTCCCTGACGCCTTTCTCATATCCGCGCGGCACAAGAAGTTCCTTGGGTGCGAATGAGCTGAGAAGAGTCCCGATATAATCCAAAGAACCTTCCGCCACCTGGAAGTTGCCTGTGGACACATCCAGAAAGGCCGCACCGCACTTGTCTTTGCTGAATGTCAGTCCGGCGATGAAATTGTATTCTTTCTGCTCCAGAAGCTGCTCGCTGAATGCGATTCCCGGAGTCACGAGTTCGGTTATGCCTCTTTTGACGATTTTCTTGGTCAGTTTGGGATCTTCGAGCTGGTCGCATACAGCGACTTTGTAGCCTGCCCGGACAAGACGCGGAAGATAATTTTCGAGAGAATGATATGGGAAACCTGCCATCGGAATGGAGTCCGGAGCGGCATTGGAACGTTTTGTAAGTACGATTCCGAGAACTTTGCTTGCAGTAAGGGCATCGTCGCCGTAAGTTTCGTAAAAGTCCCCGCACCGGAACAGAAGCAATGCCTCCGGATGCTCGGCCTTTACAGAAAAAAACTGCTTCATCATCGGCGTCTCGGTCGTTTTCTTTTCTGCCATATATCGAGTATTCTGCAACCTGTCCCTAAATCCGGAACGGTCGTCCATAGTTTGTAAAATGTTGCGCCGCACACGCATTTTTGCGGACGTATTCTGCAAATTTACCAAATTATCACGATTATCCGGCATTTTCGTGAATCTAATCGATATATTTTGTGTGACATTTTCTGCAATTCTGTCCTTGTCCGGACATGATTTCATGTTTCAACTGATTATTTTTCGTATTTTTGTTGGATGTCTGACGGCACGGTGTATTGCCGGTTCGGAAAACACGTATATGAAAAGAGCACTTATAATAACATATTACTGGCCGCCTACAGGAGGGTCCGGGGTTCAACGTTGGGTCAAATTTGCCAAATATCTGCCGCAGGAGGGCTGGCAGCCGGTGATTTACACTCCGCTCAACCCGGAGGCAATCACAAAAGATCCGTCACTGGAGGCGGAGATTCCGCGGGAGGCAGAAATAATCAAATGGAAAATCTTTGAGCCATACGAAATATACCGTGCACTTACAGGGGCATGGAAGTCAAACGGCAAGGCCTCATACAAACAGAAAGACGAAGTAAACCCCATAAATTCCGGAAAGAAAAGCACCGGCAAAAAAATATCATTGTGGATAAGGGGGAACTGCTTCATTCCGGATCCGAGGTGCATGTGGGTGCGCCCTTCGGTAAGATTCCTGAAAAAATATCTTCGGGAGCATCCTGTGGATGTGATAGTGAGCACAGGTCCCCCGCATTCAATGCATCTGATTGCAGAAAAACTGTCAGGGGCGACAGGCATTCCGTGGATTGCGGACTTCCGCGACCCGTGGACCACAATGTTTTATTTCAAACATTTGTCCCTCGGACACAGAGCGGAAAGGATTCACAAAAGACTTGAAAAGCAGGTTCTGGACAAAGCAACGGTTGTGGTTGCAGTGTCTCCTTCGGTCAAGGAGGAGTTCGAATCCAAGACAGCGACACCGATAAAACTTGTCACAAACGGCTTTGACGAATGTGATTTCGAGAACACGGCAGCAGAATCTGACGGATATTTCAATATCACGCACACAGGACTGTTTGCAGCGGACGGAAACCCGGAGACATTGTGGGAAGTCCTGTCTGAAAAGTGTTCCGAAAACCCGGAATTTGCAAAAAAACTGAGAATAAGGCTGACCGGAAAGACCGACAGGGAAATCATACAATCCATAGAAACGGCAAAGCTCGGAACCAATCTTGTCAATCTTGGCTATCAGCCTCATTCCGTGGCTGTGAGTGAACAGAAGGCTGCATCCCTGCTCATACTTCCGCTCAGGAAAGAACCGGAATACAAGGCGACGCTTCCGGGAAAGCTGTTTGAATATCTCGCGTCGGGCAATCCGATACTCGGCATCGGGCAGACCGACGGGGCCATGGCTCAGATAATTGACGATACAGGTGCAGGAACGATGTCTGAGTGGGAAGACAAGGACACGATAAGCCGCTGTGTCGACAGCCGCTGGAAACTGTTCTGCAACGGGACAAAAACAGAATATGCAAAAGACATAAAGCGTTTCTCGCGCCGCTCGCTTACACATGAAATGGCGGCACTCATGGACTCGCTGCTGCCGGAACAACAAGATTTTACAAAACAATAACCGATGAATAAGGAAATCATTAAAAAATGTGCTGTTTATGCAGGGATAGTCCTGCTTTTTGCAGTCATGGCCTACGGCTTCACACCCCAGGTGCTGACAGGAAAAATCGTCAACCAGGGTGATATCGTATCATGGAAAGGAATGGCAAACGAAGCCATGACCTACAATGCGGAGCATCCGGACGACCCGACCGCATGGACCAATTCCATGTTCGGAGGAATGCCTACGACTTTGGTCATAGATGATTTCAAAGGCGACTGGACCCGCAGCATCTACGGATTTCTGCAGACCGGCCGCCGTCCGGCAAGTTATTTTCTTATTGCGCTCATCGGAGGATTCCTGCTCATGCTCTCTCTCGGGGCGGGCAAGGTCACGGCAGTGGCAGGAGCAATCGCCATAACTTTCTGCTCATACAATATGCAGATTATACAGGCCGGGCACAACACGAAGATGCAGGCTATCGCATATTTCCCGTGGGTTCTTGCCGGAATCATCTTTACATACAAAACCGCACTCAAAGACAAGAAAACATGGAAAGAATGGCTGCCGGGAACAGTCTTCGGCTCCGTGCTTTTTGCCTTTGCGCTGAGTATGCAGATAAAGGCGAACCATATCCAGATTACATATTATCTGGCAATCGTGATTTTCATATATGCAATCGGACTGGCCATATATCTCGCTGCAGACAAGGCCAGACGCTCCGCCCTTCCCCGCTTCTTCACCGCCTCGGCTCTGCTTGCGGTCATGGGCTGCGTGGGCATAGCCACAAATGCCAACAAACTCATACCGACATACGAATATACCCCATACACAATGCGCGGAGGCTCGGAGCTGACTTCCGGACAGCAGGGAGCGCCAAGAAAAGGTCTTGACATCGAATATGCCACGGCCTGGTCATACGGCATAGATGAGATGCCGAATCTTCTCATACCGAACTTCAACGGAGGTTCGTCAGCCGGAGCCATGGATCCGGACAAGTCAGAGGTCTATACTCTGCTAAAAAGGGCCGGACAGCCGAATCTGAAACAGACCATGAAAAGCCTGCCGCTCTATTGGGGGCCTCAGCCGGGAACAGCCGGCCCGATGTATCTCGGAGCAATCTCTATATTCCTCTTTGTACTCGGAATCATTCTGTGCAAGGGACGCGACAAATGGTGGCTTCTCATTGCCTCGGCAATAGCCGTCATGCTCTCATGGGGAAATCATTTCATGTGGTTCACGGAGCTGTGGTTCAATCACGTGCCTTTCTACAACAAATTCAGGACAGTATCGATGGCCCTGACTATACTGCAGGTCACTGTCCCTATGCTCGGTTTCCTTGTACTGGACAGGCTCAGCAGGGAGGAGTATTCAAAGAAAGAATTTATGCGGGCAGGCTGGATTGCATGGGGAATCACAGCCGGATTCTGCCTGCTGTGCATGATATTTCCGGGCATTGCCGGCTCTTTCACCGGAGCTGTTGACGAAGGACAGCCGGATGTGCTGGTCCAGGCCCTTATGGCAGACAGGAGGACTCTGCTTGTAGGGGATGCCATGAGGTCTTTCTGTCTGATAACAGTTGCATTCGCCTTCATTTTCTGGTTCTACCGCTCAAAAGAAGTATTTGCGGCAAAGAGAAGAATGTATATGCTCCCTCTTGTCATATGCTTCCTGACGTTGTTCGACTTGGCTGCTGTCGGTAAAAGATACCTCAACAATGACCATTTTGTGACCCCAAAAGATTTCAGCGCAGCATATTCACAGAGGCCTGTGGACAAGTTCATTCTCGCGGACAAGGACCCGGACTACAGAGTGCTGGATCTCAGCGTGAACACTTTCAACAACGCGATACAGAGCTATCACCACAAATGTATCGGAGGCTACAGCCCTGTAAAGATGCAGCGTTACCAGGATCTGATAGAACGGTCTCTGTCTTCTGAAATCCGTAAGGTCTACGCATCTGCCGGAGAAGCCGAAACTATTGCAGATGTGGAGTCCTGTCTGCCGGAACTGCCGGCTCTGTCTATGCTGAATTGCAAATATATAATTCTCGGCGCGGATCTTCCGCCGGTGCGCAATGCACATTCATACGGAAACTGCTGGTTTGTCACAAAGGCCGTCGAAGCGGAGACACCGGATGAGGAACTCCTGCTTACGCAGAATGCCGACCTTAAGACGACCGCTGTAATAGGCAAGGATTTCGACTGGGCAATAGAAGCCATGAAAAAGTGCGGAGAGACGGCTTCAAGGTCCATAAAGCTCGCGGAATATGCACCCAATGAGCTAAGATACGATTTCAGGACGGAAGCGGAATCTGCGGCAATTTTCAGCGAAGTATACTACCCGAAAGGCTGGAAAGCCTGGATCGAGCCTGCAGGAAAATACGGCAATGTCGAGGACGGCCGGTATATTCCGACAGACGAAGCCGTTCCTGCCGGAATATTCAGGGCCGACTGGCTGCTCCGCGGAGTAATCCTGCCTGCCGGAGAGGGTCAGCTGATCATGCGCTTTGAACCGGATTCATACCGTATCGGCAAAAACATTTCAACGGCAAGTTCAATTATCCTGATTCTGCTCCTGCTCGGCTCCGCAGCCGGAATGATTGCCTGCACGAAACGGCAGGGTGAATAAAAACTTTCCATTAAAAAAGCGCAGCCGGTGGCGACGGAATCAGCGGGATACTTTTGAGCACGATGCCCAGAGTAATCATGAATGCTATTATAAGATAGCCTTTCACGCTGAATGTCCTGAATATCGAAGTATTTGGCTCCGGAATGGACAGGATACGTCCGGAATATGATTTCACCACCCCGGCAAACATAAACCAAAACCCGGCGAACACAATGGCGGAAAGCAGAAAATACCACCAGCGGAGCCTTTCCAGACCAAGGTAGAAATCAATTCCTGTCAAAGAAACTTTGATGCCGACAGCCATCCATATCAGGCCATTTGCCATGAGAAGATATTTGGTCGGTATCCTGAACATAATTTATTGCTCATCAGCGTCATCGTCGCAATCATCATCGGCTGAAGCGGCAGAGGCGGGACGGACGAGACGGACGGAAAGTTCGTACAGGAAATAGAGCGGAAGGAAGACTACCGCAAGCGTGAACGGGTCGCCGGAAGGAGTGATTATGGCAGCCAGCACAAGCAGAATGACTACAGCATATTTTCTGTATTTCATAAGCATCTCCCTGTCTATGATGCCGAGACGGGACAGCAGCCATGCGAGAAGCGGCAGCTCGAAGACAATTCCCATGACAAAAATCATCATGAGGAAATTGTTTATGTATGAATTGAGGCTTATCTGATTGACGATATATTCACTTATCTGATATTCCGCAAGAAAGCGGAACGTAAAAGGAAATACGATGCAGTAGCCGACCGCGCAGCCGAGATAGAACATCCCTGTGCCGAAGAAAAATGCAAGCCTCATGTCCCTTACTTCCTTCGGGAAAAGGGCCGGACGCACAAACTTCCATATCTCATATATGATATAAGGAAAAGCCATGACAAGTGCCAGCCAGAAAGACGTGCTGATGTGGGTCATGAACTGGGAAGCCACATTGATATTGATGATGTCGACGGAGAAGCCGCTGTCTCCGAAATCAGGAAGAAACGGCACCTTGCCGCCGAGATTTGCAAAGAACCTGTACAGAAAAAATCCTGCCCCTGTCGGTGCGAGTATGAAATTGTCAAATATGTACGGCATTGCAATGAATGCGGCTACAACGCATATCACCAAAGCGACAAGCATTCTGAAAATTGTCCACCTCAGGGCTTCCAGATGTCCCCAGAAAGACATTCCGCTGTCATCGGCACCGGATGATCCGGCATCTGCGGCCATATTTTCGACAAGATCCTTTTCTTTCATATATGCTATTTTTCCAGACAGGGAAATAATAAACAGAGGCTGCCCCGTACAGCATCATGAGTACGGGACAGTCTCCACAAAAACAATTATTTAAAGTAAGGAGAATTCAACAGATAATCCACGCTCTCTTTCATTCCGGCCTTCCAGTCATTGTCTACAAAAGCCTCCTGCTCGACAACAAAATCAACTGCACCGGCAACGTCCACATTGGAGAATATCGCATCGAAACCGACCATTCCGCTCTTTCCGACATCAAGATGATCCTTTATATGGAGAACCTTGAAACGGCCCGAATATTTGTGGAAATACTCGACCGGGGCGGCTTTTCCGATTACAGTCCAATAGACGTCCATCTGGAAAAAGACGTATGCAGGGTCCGTGTGCTGAATCATATAGTCGAGCACGACCTCACCGTCGACAACGGTGAACTCATGGGCATGATTGTGGTATCCGAAAGCTATGCCGTTCTCAGCACACTTCTTTCCCACGGCATTGAAATAGTCGCAATACGTCTGAAGCACCTTAAGATTCTCAGGAACTCCGAGCCACGGAACGATAAGATATTTCATTCCGGCAGCCTTGTGTGCGGCAATGCATCCGTCCCACCATTTGAGTGACTCCGAGAAATCTCCGCTCTGACATTCCTCAGCCGTAAGGCCGTGACCGCAATGCGAAGACAGCACCTGCAGACCGGCAGCTTCGACATCCGCCTTGAACTGGTCCGGAGAACATCCATAGAAAAGGCCTCCGTCATAGTTGGCCGCTTCTACCGCTGTATATCCCATCTCAGCCAAAGACCTGAATACAGATTCATGATTGGCGGCATAAAGCTCCGCGCTCCCTATCTCATCGCGAATGCTGTAAAGCTGCACTGCCACTTCTTTCCTTTCCGCACAGGAAACGGAAAGAAGAAGCAATGCAAACAAGACATTAATCTTTCTCATGTCAGAAGATGTCTCCATTAGAACAGTTTCACACGGATATTGCGGAACCACACGTCATCGCCATGATCCTGGAAGCCGATATATCCCTCATGATTCTCGCCGCCGCAGTTGTTGAGAAGTTCGAATGCAAGAGGCCATTTCTCCTGGCTGAACTTGCTTGCCTGGAGCATATCGGTCCACTGCGGAGTCCAGAGGTGATACTCAAGGACGTTCACGCCGTTCTGACCGTGTACGACAGTTCCTTTATAGACCATGATTTTGCCCGTGTTCCACTCGCCGTAAGGCTTCTGGTTCTGCGGCTTTGCAGGAATCATGTCGTAAAGAGATGCAGACTGCCTGTTGCCGTCGACGCCGAGCAGCGCATCAGGATGGTTCGCATTGTCAAGAATCTGATACTCGGGACAAGAAATGTAAATAGGCTCATAGCGGGTCTCGCCGTCTTTCTCGGTAGTCACTTCCTGTGCGAGATAGAACACGCCGGAATTGCTGCCCTCGGCGACTTTCCAGTCGAATTCAAGAATAAAATTCTGGAACTTGCGGGCGAAGATGATGTCGCCGCCTTCGGCTGTCTGGCCCTCTCCTGTACCTGTGCCGCTGAATTTGAGGCAGCCGTCCTCGACTGTCCACCTTGCAGGAACATAGTCCTTGCCGTATCCTCTCCAGCCGTCGAGAGACTTGCCGTCGAAAATCACATAGTAGCCCTCGGCATCCTGAGGATAGGACGAAAGGTCCACCTGAGCTTTATTTACCACTGTATATTCCGGGCAGCCTGATTTTGTCTCGGCTGCTTTCTTGCTGTTGTTCTGGCAGCCGCATGACGAAAGTGTCAATGCCGATGCAAACGCTGCCGCACAAATAATAATATTTTTCATTTTGCAATTAGGTTTATAGTTGTCAATTATCTCGGCATCTCAGGAAGTTCCCAGCCTGCGCGATAGTTGTGTTTGATAAGCTCTGCAGCGAACTCCTGTGCGTTTACAGGATCTGTCCATGTCTTGTTGAACGTAGGGTGGCCGTCTTTGATCGAGAAGCCGTCCTTTATGACAGACCTGACTGTGGCATCTGCCGGAATGTTTGTGAACCTCATGTTCTCTCCGTCCCAGTCGAGCACCTGATTGAGACCCTGGAGCCTTACTGCGAGCACACCCATTACGACCATTTCATTGAATGGACCAGCCTCGCTGAAGTCAGAAGAAGAAAGAACCCTGTATTCAGGAGACTCTTTGCAGGCACGCACCCAATCCTGCTGATGGTTTCCGTCCGGAACTTCCCTGAGGACCTTAGGGGCATTGGGAACACGTCCTGAAACGAGATAAGGAGAAGCACCGTAGCAGCCGTAGACAAGAGTATCTTTTGTTCCGTACATGATGACTCCGCCGCCGTTCATGTTCAGATCCTTTCCGGCAGGAAGTCCTTCCGGTCTGGTCGGCATCAGTCCGCCGTCATACCAGTTCACCTCAACCTCAGGCATAGCGACTTTAGGCATATTGTCCCTTGCCGGGAAAATCATCTTGACCCTCTGGGCATTAGGACAAGACTCGGAAAGAAGAAGCGTAGAACTTCCCTCCACCTTTGTCGGATATCTGAGGTTAAGAGCCTTGAATGCACCGTGGAGAATGTGGCAGGCCATGTCGCCGAGGGCGCCTGTACCGAAATCCCACCATCCGCGGAAATTCCAAGGAGTGTAGATCGAATTGTAAGGACGGTAAGGTGCAGGACCGATGAATGCGTCCCAGTTCATTGTTGAAGGAATCTTCTCCTCCTTGCCCGGACGCTCGAGTCCCTGCGGCCATATAGGACGGTCGGTAAAGGCCTCGATCTTTGTGACCTCACCGATTTCACCGTTCCACACCCATTCGCAGATTTTCCTCAGGCCTTCGCTGGAAGCGCCCTGGTTACCCATCTGCGTAGCCACTTTGTGCTTTGCGGCGAGCTTGGTGAGAAGCCTTGACTCATATACAGAGTGAGTAAGAGGTTTCTCGACATAGACATGCTTTCCTTCAGCCATTGCCTGTGCTGCGATGATCGCATGCGTATGGTCGGCTGTTGCAACCATGACAGCATCTGCATCTTTCAGCATCTTGTCGTACATCTTGCGGTAATCGTTGAACTTCTTGGCATTAGGATACTGCTTGAACACATGGTCGGCATATTTCCAGTCCACGTCGCAAAGTCCGATGATGTTCTCGGTTCCGAGCCCGCGAAGCACCTCTGCACCGCGGCCGCCGATTCCGACTCCAAGAATATTGAGCTTGTCGCTCGGGGCAGCCGTATGGCCATGTACCTTACCGAGAATAGTACTTGGAGCAATGGTCATGCCCAGTGCCGCAGCCGTTCCGGTCTTCAGGAACGATCTTCTTGACATATCTTTTCCCATAAAAAATTATTATAAAAGTGTTGTTATTAGTTATTCGTTGATTTCCTTTTCTATCTCATTCATCCCGTCCTTGAAACTCTTGACACCTTTGCCAAGTCCCTTCATAAGCTCGGGAATCTTCTTTCCTCCAAACAGAAGAAGCACAACCAGAGCAATTATTACAATCTCTCCGGCACCGATGTTTCCTAAAAAAAGTAAAGATTTCATAATCATTATGCAGTTAAAAATTTATATCAAAAAACGGTCATCTTCTCGGAAGCAGGCCGTATCCGTCTTTCATGTTCCTGCGTCTCTCCCTTATGGCCTCAAGCGTGGCATTGTTTCCTATCGAAGGCATTGCATTCTCCCGCGCGTTTTCGAGAAATTTCCACGCATAGCCGGATGCGATCGCCGAATCCTTAAGTTCCGGCAGGGACGGATTCCGCACACCGCTTGCGACGGATTCCGCAAAAAGACCGCACAGAACATCTATATTCTTGCCTCCGAAAGGCTTCTCCACAATCTCAGTCTTTGTCACGCCCCTCATCTCCACCTTCGCCGTCTTGAAGTCGTGCGTCATACGCACAATTCCTTTCGTTCCGATTATGTCTATGTATGAATTGTGCGTCTGGTCCTTGGAAAGCTGTCCATATACAAATCCCTGCGTGATGTCAAACACCACCCCGCTGTCAAAAGTCCCGTGCACCTGAAGCCACCACGGGTCCTTATAGTCCCACATTCTGATTCCCTGCGCATTCCATGTCCTGAACTCGGCTTCGGCATACCACCTTGCAATATCGACATAGTGCATTCCGCAGTCATGGAAAGCAGGCCCTTCATATTCATGCCCCTCACCCGGAGCCAGTCCAGGAGTCATATGACAGATGCGTATGATGGCAAGCTCGCCTATCTCCCCGGACTTCACGAACTCCTTCATCGTCTTGTGGTACCAGGAGTTCCTGAGATAAAGATTCACGGCCGACATGACGGGAGACTTCTCCATAAGGGCGACAATCTCATTCTCATCCTCCACGGAAGTGGCTATAGGCTTTTCGGTAATGATATGCTTTCCTGCCGCAACAGCCTTCTCTATCTGCCTTTTCCTGGAATCTGCCAGAGCAAAAAGCCCTACGACACAGATTTCAGGGTCATTGAAGATTATGTTTTCGTCATCGACGACAGTGACACCCGGATATTTTTCGGATGCGGCTTTGCGGGCCGCAGGAAAAATATCGCATATATAAACTATATCCCATTTTCCGCTGTCTCTCATCTGGTCCAGATACAGTTCACCCATCCTTCCGAACCCGATCACACCGACTTTTATCTTATCCATTCCAAGCCACACTTATACAAAATTCCTATAAAGGTATTCATTTTTAGTATAACATACAAAAGGTTTTCCTGCCCTTCCGTGTTTTTGCAACGTAAATTTACGCCTTGAAAACGATTTTTCAATTAAAAGACGATTAACCCGGTCAAAAACCCTAATGTTTTTGTTATAATATCATACTTTTATAAGCAATTTCCGGCTCGGCGTCCATCATTTTGCGATAATCCGAACACCATTTGTCATAGACCTGTCTTGAGAGGCCCTTGTGTCCCCTCTTATAAAGAAGCCGGCATTTGACCCTTACTGCAAATTCGTCGAGGCAGTCTTCACGGAGTATGCAGTCGGCAATTCTGAGCATAGTGGCGCTGTCAGAGCTTACGGCCGGCTCCGCTGCCATTTTCATCATAATGGAAATAAGGTGCTCGGCATATTCGGACTTGTATCTGTCAAGCCATTCGTATTCGTAGCCGGCAAGCAGGGTCCCGCGTCCGGCCAGTCTCAGAAACGCGCCGAATTCTGCAGGTTTGACCTTGCCCGACTCTCCGAATTCTTTCATGAGGGACAGCATTTCCAGATAGTCGCACCTGATGTCTCCGCCAAGCTCCATTGTGATGATGTCATTGTTGAAAACCAGCGATATGTCGCCTATCTCCTGCAGGATAACCCTAAGTTTCCTCATGTTCACATTGCGGTTGTTGGAAGCCATCGACTTCTCCATGCCGAACCAGAAAATCTCATTAAGTTCATCCGCCGTCATGGCCTTTCCGGAAGCGACTGTGCGCAGAAGAAAATACAGGAAAAGCTGCCGGAGCATAGGGGTGAGTTTCGATGTCACATCACCGCCATCCCTGTCATAGATTTTCAGTCCTCCGAGAAGTGAAATGTTGTAAAAGACAGGCTTTGCGGCACTGTCGTCCGACACTGGCTCTGCAAGCGGCATCACTCTACGGCGGCGTACGATGAAAAAGGCCGCGCATGCACCCGCACAGATGCCCAGAAGCACCAGCAAGGCAAGCCAAATCCCAAAGCGGACAGAATGTCCGGCCTCCTGCATTATATCGTCGGCCGAAACGGGCGGCCAGGACAGGGAATAGACATTCAGCTCGTTGGAGCCGTTTACCTTTGTGTTAAGGACTATCGCATAGAACCTGGAGCTGTCGGCGCTGAATACCAGATCCGCGTATGAATCGGTATCATGAAAGCTGAACGGTATCGGCGAAGAATAGCTGGCCATAGCGCCTCCGGCCTCGCAGGACACAAGGCTGAGAGAGGATTTGAAGCGGTTATTGCTGAATGCAAGTGCATAAACCCTGTCCGAAGCCTCATCGTATATCATTGAAGATGCGAATATCATCGGCTCCCTGTTCCATCGGAACAGTCCGAGGCTGTCGCATGCACATGTTTTCTCATCGATAATGAATATGTCATTGAGTGCGCCGGGAGACTCTTCCTGCAGGCCGGACTTGTTGCCGTATCCTCCGAGTATCATAAGATGCCCGTCCTTTCCCTTGCACATTGCGCAGAAATATCTCGGATATATCCTGTCCGATATGTCCGTGACAGTACGCCTGCCGCTGTCGATGTCCGTAATGACAAGGTCGGCATTGTATCTGTGGTTGCCGTATCCTCCGAATACATACAGCATTCCCGAATCCGTATCGAGCCATCTGCAATGACCGACAAGAGGAGGCCACGGCTCATTAAAAGAGCCTGTCCACGAGCATGTCCCGAAATCGTAATATGCCAGACTGCTGTCATGCATACTGTAGCATACCAGCCTGTCACTGCGCGGGTCATATATCATCTGGTTGCCGGCATAGGCGACAGGTTTGCCCGACACTTTTACGGAAGACATTATGCTTCCGTCCTTTAAAGAACAAATATGCAGCGAGTCCTCCGTGGCGACAAACAGCCTCGAAGAGAGCCGGTCGCAGGCTATAAGCGGAGTGTACGATACGGTTTTCATCCGCAGAACATCATTCCATTCACAATGGGAATCCACATTCCATATCCCGTTCCTGACTTCTGCCCGGCGGCCCGATACAAGGTCATGGACCTCGCCGTCACCGTGACGCAGCATCTGCCAGTGAAATCTCACTCCCTTGGGATCCGACACAACTATTTCGCGGACTGAAACGGAAAGGGCGTCTGTTGTATAGAAAACCGGATGGTCATTGCGGCCGAACCTTATATCGATATCACCGAGATCGTGAAGCGTTCCGTCAATCCTGCGTTCAACATCATCTATGGCACAGGAAATGCCCTCTCCGGAAACATCCAGCCGCACATGATGCCAGCCCGTCAGAGAATCGGAAAGAATTGTACTGAAATCTATTTTGCCTATTGCCGAATAGCCGTCCGAAAGCACAAGATTGAAATGTCCGGCAATGACATTGGAAAGCATGTCTATGGAACTGTTGCCGGAAATTATCCTGAATACATATCCGTACCTTGCCTCCTCTGAATTGATGCGCATGTCAAATTCAAGGGTGAATCCTTTCCTGAAACTGAAATGCCCATCAGAAGAAAGATTAAGCCCCGTCCTCTCATCCAGATTGAAGCCGTGCGCCTTGAAAGTCAAGCCATAATCTACTCCGGGGATGTCTTCTGCAAAAGCAGGGCATGCCCATATGAGGAAAAAGATATATAGGAGTAGTGTCTTTCGTCTCATTGTTTCTGAAAACAGCCTGAAAATTCCGGGCTTTCTTTGCAATGCAAAATTAATTATTTTTCCTTTACTTTACGATTTTGGCGGCAATCATCAGATCTTTCAGAGGAGATGACGGATCATCTGAAAGTATCCTTACAGTCTCAAAAAGAGTTCCTTCAGGAAAATGCGCAATGTCAAGCAGCACCTCAAACGACATTGAGGCGCCGGGAGCGACGGAACTGCCCTTTTCAAGGGAAACAACGGACAGTCCCTCCGGACATGATATGTCCATTATTGTCAAAGGGGCGGTGCCTTCATTCTTCATTTTGTAAGTAACCCTGCTGACACCGGAACAGGAACGGATTGTTCCTATATTGACGTACGTTCCGCCCATGCGCATCGACGGACGGGGAGAAGATTCCGCAAGGCCGGAAAAATCATCCGTAACAACGGCCCGGGCATCAATCTCAACCCTTGATTCCCCGGCACACAGAATAAAGCTATCGGAATAAAAGCCTGCTCCGCAGCCGGCAGCATCATACGTCATCACAATCTCACCGGCAGCGCCTGGAAGCACGGTTTCCGGACACACGACAGAAAAAAGTCCGCTTGATGATACGGGTTCAGCTTCCAAAGCAAGTTCTTTTCCCGAGACATTGGCAAAACGCAGGGAAAGAGTTCTGGACTGTCCGGACGGACACAAGGAAAAGTTGAAGACGGTCTTGTCTATGCGAAGGCCGCTCCCGACCTGTACGGGATATTCCTCTTCGACAGATTTTTTGCGCGGGATGAGATTGACCGAAAACGTAAGGCTTTGCTCCGACTTTCCGTCAATTTTCACAGTCGCCCCCTTATACTGTTCTCCGGTATAGCCTAAAGGGTCAAAGGTCACCTTTACCGTGCCTTTCGCTCCGGGAGGTATAACCCTCATGGACGCCGTACCTCTTGTACATCCGCACAGGGTACGTATCCGGGTAATCCGCACTGTATCGCTGCCCGTATTTGTAAAATTATATTCATGGACAAGTGTTCCGCCGTCTTCCTTTGCAATGCCGAAATCATAATGGGTTTCCTCAAAGGCCAGTGCAGAAATATTTTCCTGTCCCCCGCACAAAACAGGGAACAGGAAATACATAAACATAAGAATGCACAGTTCGTGTTTTCTCATAATTAATATAAAGCTAATCCGAGAAACCCGGGCCGCAAGGTGCCAGATTGTCGACATTGTAATACCAGTCCGGAGACTCGGGACCGACACGTCCGATGGCTGTAATCACGGCATCAGGGTTCATGACACCGTTTTCCTTGTATCCTTTGAAGATACAGAGACCGACTTTGTTCGGGCCATAATCGGTTTCGGGAAGCCAGTCTCCATGTCCTTCCGGCCTGAGAACCGTCACGTTTCCTCCGAGTCTGGTGAGTCTGTCGAATCCGAGGAAATTTTCAAAATACGGACAGCCCGTAATTACAAGGTCTCTTCCTATTTCCCGGAGAGTTTCGCTTCTGAAATCCCAGAAAGCGTGCTCGATATTCTCCATTATGAAGTCCTCTCCGATTTTTTCTATCACAGGGAAGAATCTTGCACTGAATCCTGCCATCGGACCGGTAATCCTGATGCTGCCTCCTACTTCGGTCAAATTAGTGAACGGATTCCAGTCCGTAGGGAACTGAGGGCAATTCTCAAGAACCACGTCACCGGTCAGTTTCGACATTCTGAGTCCGTTCGGATTAATATGAGCCGGAATATTTCGCATCACTACCGAGCCTTGTATATCGATAAACTCAAAGCATTGGTCAGTATTCAGCCAGAAATCCTCGTCACCGATTGCTTCCAGCGTAAGTGTCCCGAGAATCGTTCCCACACGGTCATTTATTTTTCTGAATATAGCGTCATCGGTTATATCGGCACCTGTAATGAACAAATCCTTTACAGTCTCCTTTTCTTCGCCTTTTTCTTCGATGAAAGCTTTCAGGGCGTCGAGACCGATGATTATATGGCTCTTCGGCCCGTCAGGATTGCATGAATTCAAGTCATCGACATTGATTTCTTTGCCGCTCTGTCCGAGCTTTACTGTTGCCTCAGCCCCAATGGCACCGCTGTCTTTGAGATCCTTTATCAGGCAATATCCGATACAGCTGTTGCCGTCTACAACGGAATTTTCCAGAGGCAACTTGGAATTATTGTTGAACACCACGACATTTCCGCCGACAAGGACCAGATTCTCAAATCCGTGAAGACTCCACAGATTGCGGTTGTCCTGAATAATGAGGTCTCCGCCGATTCTCTCCACAGACATTCCTCCGCTTAATTGCCACAGTTCATCCGTACCGCTGATTTCCAGACTGCCGCCTACTGTCTTGAGATTATTGAGCGTCGTTCCGTTCATTTTGTGGAAGCCTCTGAGAATCAGATTTCCTGCCACCTCCTCTATTATATCCAGTCCTGACCCGATACCCCAGTCCGCACAGAAATTAGGACAATCTTCGATTACAAGACTGCCGTTAATTCTCGTGTATGGTTTCTTAAAGAATCCGTTCGGATTTATGATGTTGACGATATTGCGCAAGACAATACTTCCGTTGCAGTCCATGTTTTCAAGAAAATTCTGGGTATCGAGCCAGTCTCCCGAATTGTCTGTTCCGATGCCGTCAAGGGTAAGCGTACCTCTGATTTCTCCGACTCTCGATGCTATGCCGCGCAATTCCGCACTTGTCACGCCTCTTCCTGTAACGGTAAGATTGATGACCGTCTCGCGCTCAGAGCCTTTCCCTTCCACAAAGGCATCGACCTCTTCTTTTCCGGAAAGCACATAACTGCTGTATTCCGCCGCAATCCAGTCTTCGTCGGATATGACAAAATCTCCCAGCCACTTGTTGCCGTTCCTTTGTATTTCCACATCGGCTGTATACTGTTTTACGCAGGATGCTTCAAGAGTCGAGTTTTCAAACTTAAGCGTAAGTCCTCTGTATGTGCCCGGAGCCAGTACAAACCAGTATTTCCGGCCTTCTTCAAAATTTCCCTCCAGCTTCACGTACGAGTCATTGCCGGTAACTTTCATGACCGGTTCCGCACCTTCGGCATTGATTTCCACTGTACCGGACATTGGAACATCACCGGAACGGCTTGAAAGTGTCACGGAAGTAAGGCCGTCAGCCTTTACAGAGAAGCCTGCTATCGCACCGGCGTTCCTGAAATAAAGATTTTCTCCCGAAGCCCTGGCTACTGAAAGGTTCGCCTTTTGTGCAAAAGTTCCGGCTGTCGCCTCCTGGACCGGCGGGAGCACTGTTGTTATCACTTTGCCGGACATAGAGGCATCCTCATTGTACGGATAAAGCGCATAATATTCTTCCGCATACTCGACAAGACCTTCAAAAGTCGCAGTTTTGTCATCGTCCTGAAGATTCGATACAGTGAACTGTCTGTTTTCTTCGCCGGCAAATACGGAAATTGCATCTTTCGATGTCCACAGCACACTGTAGTCCGACGAAAGCGAAGTTTTTGTCACCGCGGCATCAGTGTAGCCCGTAAAAGTCTTTTTAACAAGGGAGTCACCACCGGCCACCTCGGCTTCCTTTACGCATGACATAAGCATAAAGGCCGAAGCGGCGCATATCATTATATTATTGATTGTTTTCATTTTGTGTCCGCTATTAATGTCTGTCGTCTATTCCCATTCTCCCAAATAATCGGGGTCCCTATATTTTTCATTTCCCCCGTTCTTGTCAGATTCATCCACATAAGAACATGATTTGACCGTACTGAAATCGACTGTCTCCCCGTCCTTGACAATAGTGACAGACGCATCCCGGTTCATAATCATGTTGTCCATCAAGTCACGCAGCAGGCACAGACCACGGCAGTCCTGCTCGTCGATACGGCCGTTTTTGACCTGAAGCTTGCCATAGTCGGAGATCAGGACATCCCCTCCGAGCCATGTAAGATTCTCGAATCCGTTCAGTCCCCAGAATGAATGGCAGTCCTTTATTACGAGATCGCCGCCGATATAGGTAAGGTTCATCATATTATGCATATAATACAGATGAGGCAGATCCTCAAGGACAAAATCGCCGCCGACATACTCCAGATTCGCCCAGGCGCCGCCGTCATACCATGAATCGACACCTGAATTGATGAATTTCATGTCGCCACCGATTTTCCTGATATTGGCAAGTCCCTGGAAATTTTCCGTAGCGACATCGGTCCAGTGCATACAGAAACCGGCGCAATTCTCTATTATAAGGCTTCCCTTGATTTCATCCATATTTACAAAACCGTTCGGATTGATTGCATCTCCGGCAATATTCCTCATGACGATGCTTCCCTCGAATATGCCGTTATGCGTAAAGAACGAGAGGAAGTTCTCCGTGCTGATTCCCCAGCCGTCAGACGGACTCTTGTAACCGATGTTTTCAAGAGTAAGAGTCCCTTTGACAGTATGTACACGCTGGATGATGCTGCCGAGAGTACCGGAATCGACATCATCGCCCGTTATCGTAAGGTTATTGACGACTTCATCGGTGACTCCGGCATTTACAAAGGCCTCGATTTCAGCCTTGCCGTTAAGAACATAGCTCTGCGGATCACCCGGCATAGTGCCGTCGCATGACGGAAGGACGGAAATGTCTATCGTCTCCGAAGAAGTGCCGAGCCTTATTGCAGCAGTCGACGATATTATATTCTTGTTGATGTATTCCCTGACAATGCAGAAACCCACTGAACTTTCATCCGATACGGCAGGAATCGCACCGTTGTCGAGAATTATGACATTTCCTCCTATAGATCTGAGTCTGTCGAGGCCTTCAAGACTCGCAAGAGCTGTGTTTCCGGTGATATTGATGTCGCCTCCAACTTCAGAAAGGACAGCATCCTTGAATGAAGTGAGGTTTTGACCGCTGCCGATGACCTCAAAATCTCCTTCCACAGAGACAAGCGAGGCAAATGATTCACCGCCGGTAAATGTAATGTTCGTATTCTCAAGCTTCAGTGAACCGGATACAGTCCCGATGGAATTGAATCCCTGTCCGAGCTTGGGGCATCCGGAGACAACAAAGTCGCCTCCTGCAGAAGTGCAGGCATCAAACCCGGAAGCGGATTCAAGCGAAGGACAGTTTTTGAGCGATATGCCTTTGCGGCATTCGATTCTGTCAAAAAAGCCTGCCGTGGTCGTGGCGCCCACATTGTCCCAGACAAGATTTCCGAGGACAGCGCCCACACGTTCCGATACCTTTGCCAACATTTCATCAGTAATGTCCCGTCCGGATATCGAGAGGTCAACAACCTCTTCCTTAGGATTCGGGAGCAATGCACAGAAGGCCTCGAGTTCTTCCGCGCCTTTTATGTCGTAGCTCTGCCCTACAGGAGGACGCTGAATCCAGTCTTCGTCTGTGAAAACGACCTCATATTCCCTTACGGTATTCCTTTCGAGAGTCAGTTCCTCAGGCTCGACAACGACATCGGCCGACAGTCCGGTTTCGTTTACGGCTGTGATTACAAGGCCGCTGACAGTTCCCGGAATCACAGCGATATAATAAGTCCTGTCAGGATAAAGACTGCCTTCCAGAACAATCCTGTCGCTTCCGGTTACAACTGTCGCCTTGCCGGTACCGGTGTTCATCCTCACCTTTCCGGCTATGCGGTCATTCTCTGAAGCGCCTGATACTGAAAGGCTCTTTATATTTCCGGAATATCTGACGGCAAGCAGGGCAACCATGTTCTTGAATTCTATTTCATCCCCGGAAGTCCTTGCCACGGCAAGCATCGCCGCAGGATCGAAACTTCCGGCAACGGCGGCCTGCTTTTCAGGCAATGTAGCAGTAATATTGTCACCGCTGTTCGTTGCAGCGGCATCGTAGGGATAAAGTGCATAGTATGTCTTGGCATATACGACAGAACCGGAAAATTCCGCTGTCTGTCCATTTGCACCGGAGGCGTCCAGCCTTTGGTTCTTCTTGTTGGAAAAAACAGATATGGACTCGTTTCCTGTCCAGTCGACAGAAAGATTGCCGCCAAGCGACGCTTTTGTCTGGAAAGATTCAAAGCCGGCCTTCCAGGTGACATCGATTTCGGACTGTGAGCCCGTTCCGTTGCCGTCATCCGGTTTGCAGGCAGGATGTACGATGAATGCCGCCGCACATAGGATTAATGTATAAAAACGTTTCATATAGAGCTGTGTTTTAGTGTATTTCTGTTTATTTTTCCGCGTAGACTCTTACGTAATCGACATACATATCAGTACCGTTTCCGTACCTTTCCAGGTCTATTCCCCATCCGCTGATTCCTCCTATGGCATAGTTTATAAGAAACAGATGCGGCCTGTCACGCGAGACGTCGTTGGTCGGATGCCGGAAAACCTCTATGTCATCGCAATAATAGACTGTATCATCGAGGTCTATGCGGACTGCGTATGTATGAAAAGTTGTCGACCAATAGGATTTGCCTCCTATTTCCATCATGGGAACCACACAGTCGCGGTAGCCCCTGTCCGTACCGTCAGGATTTTTCTGTCCCCAGAAATGGCTGCATATAGAATAGCCGGGATGATTGGGATTTCCGGGACCGACTCCTCCGTATGCCTCAATGATATCAAGTTCGTCACCGTCTGAGTTTCTGTCTATTCCCGTTATGGTCCAGAAAGCAGGCCATGTTCCCGGAGCTGACTGCGCCGTAAAACGGCATTCGAGACAGCACGGTGCCTTTACCCAAAATCCTTCACCGTCCATATTTACCGAAGCGATAAGTCCGGAACTTCCATTTGTTCCTGGACGCTTGCGGGCGGCTATCTTCAGATATGTATCTCTCTGGAAAAAAGGATTGTCCGGTCCGTCGGCATCCGCGAACTGCCAGCCGCTGAAATCACCGAAGCGCGGCTTGTGGGCGTTGTATCTCGCACCGCGGCCGTCATTGGATATGGAAAGAGGGCCGTCAAAGTCGTCTTCGAACACAAGTTTCAGTCCGTGCGCGCCGGCAGGAGTCCCGGCAGGAATACCCTGATTCCATTTCACTCCGCCCGTATTGTACAGCTGGAGTTCAAAAAAGTCTTTCTCTCCCCTGTCGTTGTGCGCATAGATACGCACATTCATCGGACCTGCAGGGAACTTGTCCGCATTGAATGTGAACGAGGCTGTGCCGTCCTTGCCTATCCGGAGTCCTTTTCGCGGTGTAAGGCATTCGTCATGCCCCCAAACAGACCTGTCAGACCTTGAAGGCTGCTGCCACAGCATCGCTCTGGCCTCGGTCATTCCCGGAGCACTGAACCTTACTGTCACTTTTCCTTTCACATCCGAGCGGCATTCAGGAGACAAGACTGAAATATTCTGTATCCATTCCGAATTTTCACCGTCATTCTGACCATAGTTGAAATCCGCATACTGAGGATTCTTTACCGATACCGGAGTGGCTTTTTCTTTCTCCATTCCGAAAGACGGAGGACAGTTTTCCGGAGCGGAAGCCCATCTTTCATTAGGATAACGCCCCATCTCGAGTTCGAGCGAGCCTCCGCTTACAATGTCATCGTGGGAAATCCACGAACAGTCCAAAGGTTTTCCGTTCAGTTTCGCACTTTGGATATATTTATTCTCCGGACTGTAGTTCAGACATTTGACTTTGAACTCTTTTCCGTCACCGACATCAAGTACGGATTCCTCGAAAACAGGGCTTGTGATGACATACATCGGCAATCCCGGTGTCACAGGATAAAATCCTATCATAGAGAACACAGCAAAAGAACTGAGGCCTCCTCCGTCTTCGTCTCCCGGCATTCCCATAAGGTCATTGCGGAACCACATATCCAACAGACTGCGTGTCCTTTTCTGGGTTTTCCACGGCTGGCCTGCATAATTATAAAGATAAGGAATATGCATACACGGTTCATTTCCCATCGAGAAATGGCCGACAAGCGCACTGTGGTCAGGGCTCTGCTTCCAGATGTCATATTTTTTCAGAGGCATGGCAAACATCGTATCCAATTCGGCGGCAAATTTCTCACGTCCTCCCATAAGTGAAACGAGATCTTCCACATTGTGCCGGACATCCCAGCGGTAGATATATCCGTTGTTCTCGTCATAGACATCTCTGAATCCGACTCCTCCGGAAGTGCAGTAATCGAAAGGTTCAAGGAATTTCCCGTTTTCATCCCTGGGATGGAAAAAACCGGTGCCGCTGTTGAAAAGATTCCTGTAATCAAGTGCTCTCTTTGCATAATATTCAGCATCCTTTACGTTTCCGGCATATTCCGCAATGTTTGAAAGACACCACATGTCGAATGACGTTCCCAAAGTAACGGCGACAGACTGACGCTTCTCGAACCAATGGATTTCCGGCTCGGTCTCCTTTTCTCCGTCAGGCAAGGCAGGATACCAGCCGTTCTCCGCATAAAAGCGGTCAAGCCTTGAGGCCTTGCAATAAGTCCACGGGGCAAGGGACTTGGTCTCCAACGTATTCTTGCCGATTCTGTAGGCCAGGTCGGCATCTATGTCGGTAAGCCCTTTCGCAAGACAGTCCGCGACAGCGGCAAGGCCGTGGCAGCAGTTCATGGAGTGGCTGTCCCCGGTAACAAGAGGGAACATCGGATACCAGCCGTTCTCGGTCTGCGAACCGGCAATTATGGCGGAATTGACCATATCCATCTCCTTATGGGGGTCGATTATGGTGCGCAGAGGATGTGCCGCATGGTATGTGTCCCAGTACCAGTCATCGACATAGAAAGAACGTCCGTTATCTTCATGCACCGAGTTGTCGAAACCGCTGTAATACCGTCCGTCTTCGGAGATATTGACAGGCCGCTCATAAATCCTGTACAGGGCAGTGTAAAATGCCGTCTTCTCATCATCTGACCCTCCATGTACATCGATTTTCGAAAGCGTATTGTTCCATATCTTTTTTCCGGTCTCGGCTATTTCATCTACATTTTTCCCTTCAACTTCACGCTTCATGTTGGCCTTTGCCTGGTCTGCGCTTATAAAGGATACCCCGTATCTGATGTCGATTCTGCCGCTGTCGAATCCAAGGGCAATCTTTCTGCCGGACAGGATCTTCACTTCCGACGGTTCCTGCACTGTCTCAAGATAAAGCCATGCACGGGCATTGTTCTGCAGGGACTGATATCCGCTGACTGCATTTCCGCAGGCGGTAAGCATTCCGTCAAAAGAATTCACGACAATGAAACGGCGGCCGTCTCCGAGAAAATCAATGCTGTACATTGCCGATTGGTGCGACGGGGCATAGTGGATGTCTGCCTTTGCATTTTCGAGAAAAACATCGTATCTGTACGGACTTATCTTCTCGAAATCATAACTGTATGACAGATTTCCGTCGAGTGTCTCCTCATCATTCCACGGACAGATGCTGAATGCCTGCGCCCCTCTGTGAGAAGTCAGAAAGACCGGCAGTCCCGACATCCTGTCATCAGTAAATTCTCCGCGCAGCGGCACAGCACGAAGCATACTGTTAGGAAGATGCACTGTTGGAAAGGTCGGGACAAGCAAATGACTGATATTGCCTATATACGGATTCACCCGGTCAACAGGTGTCTTTTCCTGCCGGCAGCAGCCCGCCACAGCAAAAACAAGGACAGCAAATGCCGAAAATATGCGTTCTGTTTTCTTCACCTTTTGAATAATTAATTATAAAACATCGTATTATATATTAGGGACGGAAGACATTTTATAGACAAGCTCGCCCCCTGACATAATTTCACCGTATGTAATGATATTCCCTTCGAGACGTCTGCCGTTCAGTCTGGCCTCCCTTACATACTTGTTTTCGCCGGAAAGGCCTGCGGCCTTGATGTCGAGCACTTTTCCGTCAGGAAGGTGAAGGCGTATTCCCGGTATCTGAGGAGCACCGATCACATATTCGCCGGAGATGCTGTCCACAGGATAGAAGCCCATTGCAGAGAATATGTACCAGGCAGACATCTGGCCGCAGTCATCGTTGCCGCAGAGTCCGTCCGGACGCGGGTGATAGAATTTATCGAAAATATCGCGTACAATTTCAGCTGTACGCGCATTCTCTCCAAGCAGGCTGTACAGATAGGCGACATGGTGGCTCGGCTCGTTGCCGTGCGCATACTGGCCTATGAGTCCGGTCACATCTCCAGTAAATCCCGTTTCTTCGGCCCGTGTTTCTATGACAAACAGCGAATCGAGCCTGGCAAGGAAGGCTTCTTTTCCTCCCATCAGTCCGGCAAGTCCGTCAATATCGTGCATCACATGCCATGTGTACTGCCAGGCATTTCCCTCGGTATAGTCACCTCCGGCAGTTCCTCCATGCGACAAATGAAATTTGTCAAAAGGTGTCCTCCAGTTTCCTTTGCTGTCCTTTCCCCTTATCAGGCCGTTTTCCTTGTCGAACAGGTTTTTCCAATAACCGGCCCTTTTAATGAAAAAGCTGTAGTCGCCGTCCAGCCCCAGGGACTGCGCGAGCATGGCGGCGCAATAGTCATCGTATCCGCATTCAAGTGTCCTCGAGGCAGATTCTTCTTTTATAATGTCGAACGGATAATATCCGTATTTGTCATATATGTCCCAGTCTGCCCTGTAATGCGGCTCTGTCAATGACTTCTTTATCGCGGCAAAAGCCCTTTCAGGGTCGACTCCGGGAAGTTTTTTGAGACAGGCATCCACAAGCACCGGTACAGCATGGTTTCCTATCATGCAATAATTCTCCTTTCCCCAGAGTGCCCATATAGGCAGAAAGCCCTGGACGTCGCTGTGGTCGATCATATTATTTGCCATGGAAGCGGCAAGTTCAGGAAGCACAAGGGTATAGAAAGGATGGGCTGCGCGGAATGTATCCCAAAGAGAGAAAGTGGAGAAATATTTTCCGCCATCTGCCGTACGCACATTGTCATCGGCACCGCGGTATCTGCCGCTTGCATCGGCAATATTGTTAGGCTGTATCAGCAGGTGATAGAAAGATGTGTAGAAATTCGCAAGCTGCTCATCGGAACCTGAAACTTCTATCAGATGAAAATATCTGTTCCATTCCGCATTTGCCGCAGCACGTACTGAATTGAAATCCCAGCCCGGAACCTCAACGGCCATGTTTGCTTTGGCCTCATCGACACTTACCGTCGACATTGCCACTTTTACGGTCAGTTCCCTGCAGTTCTCCGGAAACATGAAGATATATTTGGGAGCCTTGTGCAGAGGAGAGCCGGCAACCCGGACCGTGTCCTTGACAGGCGCACTGAATTCAATGGCATAATAGAAATGCCTTGTCACCCATCCGGTCACATAATGATGTCCTGTAATCAGCATCGGGCTTTCGATATTAACCTCTGCCTCAAGTACATGACTGTCATATTGTCTTTCGGAACTTGTCTGGGCGGTCTGGAAATCCACGAAAAGCCCGGCCATGTCGCTTTTGTATACATATCTGTGCATGGCCACATGAGGGCTGCACGTCAATTCGACATCCACTTTGTTGTCGGTGAGCGACACACTGTAGTACCCCGGTGAAGCAAACTCTGTGTCCCTGTCCCATGCGCTGCGGAAATCAGGATTGGTAGCCTCTGAAAACGGCATCATCATCAGGTCGCCGAGATCAGGGCAGCCGGTGCCGTTGAGGTGGTTCTGCCCGAACCCCCATATACAGCTGTCGTCATTATTATAGCCGCTGCAATGCTCCCAGTCATAGTTTCCGGTATGGGGACTCGGCTGCATAAACCCGAAAGGCCAGGCAGCCCCTGGAAATGTATGGCCTGTATAGGCCGTGCCCACCATCGGGTCTGCATACTGCGCAAAATCACTGTCTCCACTGCATGAAACAAGCAGCACAGAAAACAAAAATGCGGTAAATATCCTTTTTGCCTGTTTCATACTATTTGAATTCAAGTATATAAGGATGATTCGTCATGGTAAGCTCCACTGCCGACACACTGTTTTCCGTTCTTATCGCATCTGTACCCTTGACAGGATTATAAATGTTTATTTCTCCGTATTCCTTGTCAAGTTTTACGGTAATCTCGTCCTTGCCTCCGGAATAGCGCTCGCCCCACACGACAAGTTCATACGTGCCGTCATATTTCTGGAGCAGGAGAGTATGCACTGTCTCCGGCTTGTCAGGAATCGAGAACGCCAGACGTCCCGGATTCTCTATCGATTTGTCATCCTTGAGGATAGTTGTCATATTGTGCAGATAATGAGCTGAAAGTCTCGGCCTGTAGTCAGTAGTGTAGAAGCCGAAAGTCTGGTTGCCGGACTCATCGGAACGGTCTCTGAGAATATACATGGAAGTATATTCCCAGCCGCGGGCATACTGCGCGAGGTAGCACGAAAGATACATGAGTCCCTGGATTTCTTCTGTTACAGGACCGTTTTCACCGTCGATCGTCGTGCCGGTTTCTGTCGTGACCTTGCGCAGCTGCATACATTCCTGCTCGGTATAACCCTGATATTTTCTGGCCCAGGTCAGGCCGTTATTGCCGTACAGACCGTCAACTTTGCAGGCTGATGACGGGTCCGAGGCCATCCATGTCTGGTTGTCTGAAAGTGCCGGCCATGAAGGATGCACAAAATAATTATGTACATTCGCGACATCGGCAAAGGTTGTTCCGGCAGGCAAAAGACAGCCGGCGCCGGCAGGAATCGTAAGAAACTGCACGCCTACGTTGTCCGTTTCCGCACCGGCCTCGGTAAGAGACCAGACATCCACGTCGGCAAGCTCCGGATCAGCCTTGATCGCAGCATAGAAATCCCTGTGCAGCTTTGCCACAGGCATCCATGAACCTGCGCCTCCTCCCTGCTCGCCTTCATAATAGATAGTCCAGTTGTTAGGCTCGTTGTTGCCTTCCATTGCAATCAGTGCGCCTCTTCTTTTGAGATATTTTGCCGCCTCTATCACTTTCTCCTTGTCCCCGTCCCTGGAACCTGTACCGATTGCCATGGAAAACTTTATGCCGGCATTGTCAATCAGATAGTCAAAACTTGAATATCCCTGGTTTCCATATCCGCTCCTTATCCACCTTGCACCGATATACTGCACGCATTCAAGGGTCTTTTCAAGACTTTCTCCACGGGTGTCGATGGAGGTATTGACACCTATGCTCGCAAGAAAGTCATTGGCAGGAACAGCCGTATAGACTTCATCAGAAGGTATCAAATAATCATCGTATGAAATCTTGCCGTCGCACGCAGCAAGAAGCGCCAGAGTCAGAAATAATGATGTCATCTTATTCATATTTTAAACTTTTTCATTTTATATATTATCGAAAATGGAGGTATCTATGATTACGACAAGCCTGCTGCAGTCCTCATTCAGCTCTCTGTCCTGCGTATCTATGGAAACTCCGAATGCAAGCAGCCGTCCTCTCATACGGCTGTCCATGAGATAATCGAGGTCTATCACGACATTGAATGAGGCGCCTGAACAGCCGTCAGGTATGACAACTTTCTCAACGCACTCCCTCAAATCCACAGGTACTGTCTCCGTATCCGGGTCGAGGTCACCTGAAATAATCAGGTCATATACGGCATCGTCATCCATAAATATGTCCACATTCACATCTCCGCCATTGTCCACTCCCGACCTGTAGACAGACAGCGGTACAGAGAACGTATATTCGTCATAGTCGATGACAAACCTGTACGGAGCACCCTCTGTCGGAGTGAACCCGGCATTTTCCTCAGCCTTATCGATAAGATATACCGCAGAGGATACTGCTGCAGGAAGATATATCTTCTGGGCAGGATATTCTGCATCCGCCACTTTGATGCCGCATGAAGAAAGCGTCAAGGCTGCAGCTGCGGCGGCACTGTACATTATTTTTCGCGAAATATTCATATGTCGATATCTTTTCATATATTTAAGGACGGCTACCAGAGCGGATTCTGCAGCCATCCGCTGATATTCAGATCTGTCTGCGGAATAGGATACAGGTACATTTTCGTCTCGAAAGTCCTGTTCTCTACAACCACCGGCGAATAAAGCCAGCTCTGTGAATTCTGCTGTATGTCCACACCCATAAGCGGAGATCCGAGAGCCTCCCCGGCAATCATCCATCTGCGGACATCGAACATCCGGTGTCCCTCGAAGGCAAGCTCGACCCTCCTTTCATTGCGTATCCTCTTGCGCAGTTCATCCCTGGATACGGAAGACGGAATAGCCGGCATTTCGACACTGCGGCGCCTGCGTATCATGTTGACAGCTTCAAGGGCAGTCATACCGTATCCGTGCGCATCCGAAGGTCCGTATGCCTCATTCATGGCCTCGGCATAATTCAGATACATCTCGGCAAGGCGGAATATTATCCATGCGTGCACTGTTCCCCTTCCCTGGAGCAGATTGACTTCCGGATCCACATACTTCTTAAGATAATATCCTGTCTTGGTGGCATTTACCACTCCTTTGCCGTCACGTCCGCCTTCGAATATCTCCATTGTACGGTCCTTGAATACCGAACCGTTTGTAATGACAGTAAAGCCGAGACGTGGATCGCGGTCTGCATACGGTTTGTCGGCCATTGAACTGTCATTCCAGTCGAAAGTCTTGCCGGACTTTGTTTCGAACGCATCCACGAGGTTCTGCGAAGGACCTGTTCCGCTGTTGCCGTTGTCAAATCCGACAGAATAGTTTGCTGACTCGAAAGACCAGCTGCTCCCGTAGCGGCGCACGAAAATCGCCTCATTGTTGCTGTATGATTTCAGGAAGATGTCAGGATAATTGGTCAGCAGCGTATATCTCGCCTCTTTCAGATCGAGCACGGCTTTGGCGGCCCGTGCAGCTGCATCCCATCTGTCTTTTCTGTCGGTATCGTCCGGCATGCATATCAGTTCGGGACGTTCATAGCCTCCGGCCCATGAGGCGTCGTTGAACAGGTCGCTTGCCGCAAACAGCAATGCACGGCTCTTAAGCGCCAGTACTGCACCTTTCGTCACCCGTCCCGTTTCTCCGCTCTCGTGTACTGCCGGAAGCTCCGGGGCTATTTCATCGCATTCCGAAACGATAAAGCCAATACATTCTTCAAGACTGTTCCTGTCTATTCCGGAATAATCGTCATCCACGCTGTATGTCCTTTCAAGAATAGGAACTCCGCCATACCGCTCTACAAGCTCGAAATAGAAGAAAGCCCTAAGGAAACGGGCCTCCAGCTTCGCCCTTTCGATATTGTTCATATAAAGCTCGAATTTCGCCTGCTCATTCTGGTCCGGATCGTATCTGAGATAATCCAGATTTACATCGTCAGACTTCTCGAGGAAAAGATTGGCTGCATAGATTCCGTTGAAACATCTGTTCCATGCTCCGTCCGGATTGCTGAGATAGCTCCATGAACCTGTATTGAACTTATGTACAGAACTTGCCTCTGAAGTATGCTCGGCCTCGTCGCAGGCAGATGCCAGCATCGCTCCCCCTATATATGAAAATCCGTCAGGAAGATAGGTATATATGGCATTGGCCCGTCCCATCGTATTGTTGTAGGTCCTTATCACATCCTCCTCTGTAAGCGAAAGTTCAAGTTCCGGATTCATGTCGCATGACACGGCGGCCAGTACAGGAAGAATGAACGGAAGAATATATTTTATCTTGTTGCCCATGGTCATCAGAATTTAATGTTGAATCCAAGATTGTATGTCCTTACTGCCGGATAGCCGTACAGGACCTCAGGGTCGCACAGACCGTCCATGCAGTCAACCGAGAACAGGTTTGTGCCGCACAGATATATGCGGAGTCCGTCGATATTGGCCTTCTTCATCTTCGGGGATGAAACGGTATATCCGAAAGACAGACTTCTCAGTTTCAGGAAGTCGCCCTTTTTCTGCCAGAACGAGGAATACTGGAAATTATTCTTGTTTCCGTTTGTGGCAAGGCGAGGATAAGTTGCCGTATCCGCTGTCTGCGGAGTCCATCTGCCAAGTGCCATTTGCGTAACCTTGCCATTATTCTGGAAAGCATGATATGCCTTTCCCTCGAGATAGACTGTCCTGTTGAGCGCACCCTGGAAAAGTGCCTCAAAATCGAAGCCTTTGTATTCAAAGCCGATATTCAGGGCAAGAGTGACCTCCGGACACGAAGTATATCCGACCGGAACGAAATCATCCTCATCGATTTTATTGTCTCCGTTCCGGTCCTTGTACTTTATGTCTCCGGGGAACACTTCCCCGAAAATCTGTACAGGCGAAGAGTCTATGTCATCGTAATCCCGGAAAAATCCTATGGCTTCAAGCGCGAACGGCTGGCCGACGATATGCCCAGTGCTGTAGCGGTAGTCATATACCTGTGGAGCTTCGGAGTTGAATACCACATTGTTGTGGGCATACCATGCACTGGCTTCAACCTTATACCTGAACTCCCCCGATGACTCATGCCAGCCGAGCACAGCCTCGAATCCGGTATTGTCCACGATTCCGAGATTCATGTTCGGTTTCGAGAATCCGAGCCAGTCAGGCATTGATGACCAGGGCTTTGTAAGTATGTCTGTGCGGTGATTGCGGAACCAGTCGAAGCCAAGATACAGATTGCCTGCTATTCTTGCCTCAATGCCCACATTGAGTTTCCTGTCTTTCTCCCATGTAACATAAGGATTGGCTTTCTCCCCCTCGAAATATGTGTCGGATGCGGAATTCGAGCTTCCGAACCAGTAGTTGCCTCCCCAGTAATAATACTGGTTCTGCATATATCTGCTGCCTCCGATGTCAGCATTTCCTACAAGACCGTAAGATACCCTCAGCTTAAGATGATTGACGACATCGCTGTCCTTAAGGAACCCTTCTTCGGAAATGACCCAGGCAACGGCTCCTGCGGGAAAGAAGCCGTAGCGCGAACCTTTCGGAAAATTGTCATTCCCGCGATAACCGAAAGTGAACCCGGCTATATATCTTTTGTCGTAGGAATATGAAAACAGGCCTCCGAAACCGAGATTTTTGAAAGGGAGCGTTGTTCCCGTGACTGTATATTCATCATAGTCATATTTGAGCATGGCCCTGACATAATGCCTGCCTCCGAATACGCGGTCATAGTTCAAGGCAGCGTCAGCAACGATGTTTCTCCACTGCCATGACGAGGATTCATTCCCGTTCAGAGCAGTGTCTTCTCCGTACTGTACGAATGAAATTTCTCCGGAGGAATCTTTTACCGGAGTATATCTTGCATAATCCCGTGTCTTGCTCGAATATGATTTATAGAAGTTGTTGAAACTTACCGCACCTGTCACACTCAGGCCCTTAGTTATGAAATCGAGTTTTTCCGCAAGGCGTATAGAAGCCTGCGCCGTGCGTCCGTTGTAGGAAATATATCCCCTTTCGGCAAGTTCTGCCACAGGATTGGAGTATGCGGCATTTCCGCCGACTTTTGTCGCAGAAACCAGCACAGGAAAGGCATTCGGCGGAACAGTGGCGGCCCAGTCCATCAGATTCCATGTGCTTTCTGTCACGCCGGGCGTCACCTTGTCCTCTATGCTTCCCCCGAGAATGACGGATGCCGACAGTCTTTTTGTAAGGAGAATGTCCACGTTTGTCCTGAAATTGTATCTGGAGAAGCTCTGCTTTTTTGCAAAGTCGTTTACTCCGGAAGGATCTTTGAGAAGCCCGATATTGTTGACACCGTTGAAATGCACGAAATATTTCACTGCATTTCCTCCTCCAGAAGCTGTAAGATTATAGATATATACCGGGCTCATGCGTCTCATTATTTCATTCTGCCAGTCGATGTCCGGATGAAACATCGGCGAATCGCCTGCCGAGTACGCCTGCAGGTCGGCTTCCGTATAAAGAGGTCTTTTTCCTTCATTTGCAAGAGCTTCGTTATACAGTGAGGCATAGTCGTATGAGCCGAGCCACTGCGGAAGACGCAAAGGCTGCTGGAATCCCGCCCTGACACCAAAATCTATTTTCAGAGGGGCATTCTTTCCGTGCCTTGTCTTCACGACCAGAACGCCATTTGCGGCACGGTTTCCGTACAGGGCTGTGGCTGAGGCATCTTTCAGAAGTTCTATCGACTCAATCTCTCCGGGAGTAAGCCTTTCAAAGAAGTCCTGTGTCGAGGCAAACCCGTCAATCACGAAAAACATTCCTGACCCGGAACCGAAAGTACCTGTACCGCGCCCGTTCAGTACAGGACTGTCCGAACCCGGTTCGGCACCGCTGCCCTGGACTGTCAATCCCGGAATGCGTCCGAAAAGAGTATTGGCTACATTGGATATATATGAATCCCCGAGTACGGAACCGCTTACCCTGGAGACTGCTCCTGCCGTCTGCCATCCAGGAAGTTCAAGGGACGGTACATTCGCCCGCTGCACCGTGGTATCCTGAGGTTGCTGTGCACCGATTATTCCGCAAGGACAGAGCATTGCTGCAAGAATGCCCGAAAATATAGCAGTTTTATTTATTCTCATGATATACGATTTTAATATCCAGGATTCTGGATGATATATCCCTTATTCACTTCTCCGGTACTGAACGGATGCAGATAGCCTTTCCTGTTCCAGCTGCGGGTCTCGAAAACATACGGTTCATAATGATATTCCCTGCTGTTGCCGTCTGCCTTCGTTATCCTTATTCCCCACATATTGCCCTGCATCACGCCTTCTTCTTCTGCAATCATCCATCTCCTGATGTCCCAAAACCTGTGGTTGTCGAATGCAAGCTCGACATCCCTCTCGTGGCGCACCTTCACCCTGAACTCATCTTTTCCTGAAGCGGTGACTCCGGGCATCCCGGAGCGTGCCCTTATCTTGTCTACCGCCTGGCGTGCGGTAAGTCCGTAGCCGTGGCTGTCATCCGGTCCGTAAGCCTCATTCATGGCCTCAGCATAGTTCAGATATATTTCATTCAGCTGGAAAAGAGTGGAGTTCGGTACATATTGCCATATCGTATTGCTTATGGCAGAAGGGTAATGCTTGTGAAGCCAGAATCCGCCGTAGCATGTATTGGCCTGCTTGCCTCCCTCGAAAAGCTCAAGGGAAGGAAATTCGCTGTTCCAGCGTCCGAGATTGCCGACGATGCATGCTTCAAAACGCGGGTCCAGAGCCGCCATTTTTGCCTGCAGGTCATCTCCTCCCTCCCATACAGGCAGTGAACCGTCGGCCTTGTTTTCATATTTGCGTACATGATTGAGAGTCACGGTTATCCCGCTCTGTCCGGCATTTCCGGGATATACATTAGGCGGAGCTATGGACGACCACGGCCAGGTCCATTTTCCCATAAGGTTATGCGCCTTTTCCGCAAGGATAATCTCAGGGTTGTCGTACTCCTCCCACGAATACCGGTAATTCCCGGCTGTTCCCTGATCCTCTATAAGGTGACAGCCGTTCTTTTCTGCCCAGTCCAGGCACTCCTTTGCCGCAAGGGCGGCAGCTTCCCACCTTGCAGGGTCTTCGTCACCGAGGCAAATTAGGTCATTGTGCACGCCGAAATCCATATAAGGTACACCGGTGTTGAACAAAGGACTCGCAGCGTACAGCAATGCCTTTGACCTGATTGCAAGAGCTGCACCCTTGTCGATCCTTCCGCGGAGAGCTCCCCTTTGTGCATCAGGAAGATACTGCAATGATTCTTCACAGTCCCTGATTATGAAATCAACGACATCGGCAACACTGCTGCGCGGTATCCTGAGGTCTTCGCTTACATCGATGAAATGGTCTATCACAGGAACTCCTCCATAGAACTTAAGCATTTCAAAATAGTTCAGCGCCCTTATGACACGGCTTTCTGCAATGAGCTGCCTGGCGTATGCAGATGATATTCCGGGAACATCCTCCACTCTTTTTATCATGAGGGCTATTTTCCTGATGGCCTCCCACCTCATTGTCCACCGTCTGTCGTCCGTCTTGTCGGCACTTACAGAGGCCGAATTCCAGTTGTTGGCCTCATACCACGGGGCACATTGCTCAGACTCGTCACAGCGTCCGGTCCATGGCCCGCTGTGCGGATTCGTTGTATCGTCTCCTCCGTTGTTCGGAGCGCCGTAGCCTAAATTTGAATGTATTCCCCTCTGATATATGCCGGCAAGGAACGTCTCGACTTCGGTGACAGACGAGAATATGTCATCCTCAGTCACATCGACACCGGGAGCCTTGTCGAGATAATCGCACGAGACAGTCGACAGCAGGAGCGATACACAAACAGATAATCTTATTATATGTTTCATAGAAGCCATTTGATTAGAAATTGATGTTTACACCCATATTGAATACTCTCGTAAGAGGATACGGTTCAGAATTGGCGGAACCGGTCGGATATTCAGGGTCTTCACCCGGGAAGAGGCGGCAGAACGTAAGCAGGTTATTTCCGTTGAGATAAACCCTGACATTGGATATTCCTGCCCTTGAAAGCCATGAGGCCGTTATCGAGTATCCTATTTCGACAGACTTCAGTCTGACGTATGAGGCGTCCTCGAGCCAATATGTGCTCACGACATAATTGTGCTCGTCGTTCGTGACAGAATATCTCGGATATACAATCTCCTTCCCTTGTTCGTATCTTTCCTGCGACCAGCTTTTAAGAAGGTCGGCTGAAGCTCCCGTACCTGTATAGAAGCCTCTCATCGTCCTCCTGGAAGGCATATTGGAAACATGTGCCGCACCCTGGAAAAGAACAGAGAAGTCAAGGCCTTTCCAGCTTCCTCCGAAAGATATTCCATACATGATTTCAGGAAAATTGGAATAGCCTATCGGAACAATGTCCTTATCATCTATCTTTCCGTCTCCGTTGATGTCCTTATAGCGTATGTCTCCCGGCTGTATCCTGTTGTTGTTCCATTGGTACACAGGCCGGTTCGCGTCATTAACCTCATCCCACGTATTGTACAGGCCGTCGGCTACATACCCGAAAAACTGGCCGAATCTCTGTCCTGTCCGGTACTGGTATGCATACGGCCAGCTGACCTCATCCTGCTCAAGAATCACATTGTGGGCGTATGTGAAATTGCCCTTTGCAAAGAAACGGAATTCTCCCCAGCGGTCATTGAATGCAAGTTCGCCCTCATATCCGGAGTTCTTCATCTTTCCGAGGTTATATGCCGGCATATTGGCTCCGATAATGTCAGGGACCGTACCGCGGTTCGTCAGTATATTGTTCCTATTTTCAAGAAACCATTCGAATGTAAGAGAAATCTTGTCTTTCCACAGATGCGCATCGACTCCGACATTCAGTTTCTTGGCTTTCTCCCACGTAAGGAGAGGGTTTCCGATTTTTCCTTCATTCGCCCCTTTGTAGGACTGATAATTGTCACCTACTTCTCCGAAATAATACACGCCGTCGGTATAAGTATATGCAGTAGGCATATACAGGAAGCGGTCCCCTCCAACCTTGTCATTTCCGACAACTCCGTAGGAGCCTCTCAGCTTCAGAAATGTAAGTATATCATTCTTCGGAAAGAAATTCTCGTCAGTAGGCACCCAGCCGACAGAAAATGACGGAAACAGGCCGAAACGCCTTCCCTCTGCAAAATTTTCCGTACCGTTGTATCCGAGATTGAACTCGGCCATGTATTTGCTCTTGTAGTCGTATGTAAGCCTTCCTACTATACCCTGATATCCGTTAGGTATCAGATACGCCAGACTCGGGCTGTGGTACTTGCTCTGATTGTACAGCACAAGGGCACCGGCCGAATGTCCGTTGAACGTATTTCCCCATTCGATTCCGGCCTCCATATATATTCTTCTGTTCTTGTCAGTGTAAGACCCGCTTCTCGCCTGCTCCGGCTCCCCGTTCGGAACGAATATCACATTGCCGTCCCCGCCGGGCCTTGCATCGTATGTTATCTTCGATTTCTCGAAAGTCTTCACTTCCATATTGTAGCTCTTGTAAGATATGGCACCGCGAAGTTTCAGTCCTTTGAGCAGATAGTCCATATTATAGTTGAGCCGCACTGCACCGTTCAGCGTATTACCGTAATCATTGTGCCAGCCCTTGTTGTATGCGGCAAGAGGAGACCAGGAAGAATTAGTGACCTGGTCGAGCGTAATGATGTTTCCGTCCACAACTCCCGGAGTGGCATTGGCCGGAACGGACGAAAGCATCTCAAAAAGAAGATCCGTATTCCAGTTAGGGCCGCGCTTATTGTCAATCTGGGTAGATATGTCGATGCTCGCCGTCAGATTTCTTGTTATGTCTATATCGAAATTTGAACGGAAATTATATCTGCGGTATTTTATCTGATAGTCATAGTCCTGTCTTACAACATCAGTGTTGAGCATACCGTTCTGTGTGAAATATCCCAACGAAAAGAAATATTTCACTTTTTTTCCTCCGCCTCTGATGTTGATGTTGCTCTGTGTCTGCATACTGTAGTCCCTGAGCATATATTCATACCAGTCCGTATCCGGATACAATACAGGGCTGTCGCCCGTACGGTAATGTTCAAGCTGCTCCTCTGTGTATTTCGGAGCGTAGCTGCCCGTAATGTACGAATCGTATGCAAGAGCCTGATTATAGCCTGAAGCCCAGTCACAGGCGTTCATATTGTCTCTAAGGAACGGGAATGTCGTGAAAGCCATACTTGTGGACAGGCTGACCTTGGGTTTGCTGACTTCTCCTCTCTTGGTCTGGATGAGAAGTACTCCGTTTGCACCGCGGACTCCATAAACGGCTGTTGCAGAAGCATCTTTCAGGATTGTTATAGACTCGATTTCATTCGGGTCTATGTTATTGTAATTCGTTGACTCGATTCCATCCACCATAATCAGAGGATCCTGGTCGCCCGCGAATGTACCTACTCCACGGATCCGAAGCGTAGAGGCGTCATTTCCCGGTTCACCGCTCCTTTGTACGGACAAGAGTCCCGGCATACGTCCTGTCAGGGCGTTGCTGATGTTTGCCTGTGGAGACTGCAGCAGGTCCTTTGTGTTCACCGCTGAGACAGAACCGGTCACAGTGGCCTTGCGCTGTGTGCTGTAAGCGACGACCACTACATCATCCAATGTATTGGTCTCATCTTCGAGAATCACATTCTGCACGGACTTTAGGCCGGCTGTAAAAGAAAAAGTCCTGTATCCTATAAAGGACACCTGAATTTCAATCCCTGTTTTCGGGACAGTGATGGAATAACGGCCCTTTGCATCCGTCATGGCAGCAATGTTGTACTCCGGCGAATAGACAATGGCACCTGCCATAGGTTGGGAAGCCATATCACAGACAATTCCTGTAATTGTGATTTCTTTGTCCTGGCCGACATAAGCACTGCCATGTGCGGCATGGACGGGAAATGCAGCAAAGGAAGCCGTCACCAAAAGCAACAGAAGAGTTAACGCTTTGAAATTAGAAGTGCATATCCGCATATCATTAATCTGTTATTAGCAAGACGGTGGCAACCCGTCAATGTGTTACGATACGAAATTATCATACGACCATTATTTTTTGCTTAATTACTGATTAATGATGTTATTTTTATCGATTTAATTTTGGATTTACAAGAAATAGTATGGTTGGCAATGCCACGTTTTTCTATTATTTCTCCTTATCAATCAATTTTTTACATATTATGCAGCAAACAAAATAACTGCAATGGCCACAGGGGCGAGGTATCTTATCGCAAAATACAGAGGACGGAAAAGACGTCTGTTCAAAGGCAGAGTGCCTCCGTTGGTAAACTCGTCCTCAACATCGGCCTTTTTCATCTTCCAGCCCACGAACAGAACAATCAGCAGGGCACCGGCAGTCATTAGAATATTTGCGGAAAAAGCATCGAGGAAATTGAAAATCGTGTCTCCGAAAATTTTGAAATCCGACAGCGGACCGAATGACAGAGAGCAGAAGATTCCGACAAGCCATGTAGCGGCATAAACTATTGCGGCGGCAGCCTTGCGGCTTATATGGCGTTCCTCAACAAGATAGGCAACTCCTACTTCAAAAATGGACACAGACGAAGTGAGGGCAGCCACAAGCAGGGCAAGGAAAAACAAAATTGCAATGAAGCCGCCCATAGGCATCTGCGAGAAAATGAACGGCAGGGTTTCAAACACAAGCCCTGAACCGGCCTGCGGACTGAGCCCGAATGAAAAAACTACCGGCATTATGGCACAGCTCGCTATGATTGCAAATATGAAATCTGTGACAGCCGTACAGGCCGATGACACCGCCATATTCTCGTTTTTGCTCACATACGAAGAATAGGTCATCATTATGCCGAAGCCGACTGACAAAGAGAAAAACGCCTGTCCGAGGGCTGCAATGCACATCGGGCCGTCGAGCTTGGAGAAATCCGGCCTGAAAAGAAAGGCAAGACCCTCGCCTGCGCCGGGAAGCGTCACGGAACGCACAGCAATGGCAATGACTATCAAAAAAAGGAGGGGCATCATGACCTTTCCGAACTTCTCTATTCCGTTCTTGACACCTCCGACGACCACAAAGGCAGTTATGCCCAGAAAAACGGTATGCTCCACAAGAGGACGCCATACGGAGGATATGTAGTCGCCGAATATTCCGCCCAGCATCTCCTGTGTATGCGATTTTCCTGTAAAGTCAAACATCAGCGACTTGATGAAATACTCCACCGACCAGCCGCCTATCACACTGTAGTACGAAACTACAATCATCGGAGTCAGAACCATTAGCAGACCTGCCCATTTCCACGGAGTTCCCGGAGCAAGCCTGTCGAATGAACGGAAAGCATTCGTCTGGCTTCGGCGTCCGATTATAGACTCTGCACACAGAATCGGCAGGCACAGCAGGAATACAAACAGTACATATACGCAGATAAACGCCGCACCGCCGTTTGTTCCGGCAATATAGGGAAACCTCCAGATGTTGCCGAGGCCTACGGCAGAACCTGCCATGGCCATAAGCACACCGAAACGACTGCCAAAATTCTCTCTTTCCATATCTATAAAGTCCGTTATCGTTCTGTTTACAAAGACGGCTTCCGTCCGTAAACCACAAATTCAAAGGTATAGCCTGTTTCCCGGTCCGTATGCGTTTCAGAACGGGAAATCTCATTCCATACAGATGCATCTGTTTCGGGGAAAAATGTATCGGCATCTTCTATGGAAGTATGTACCTCAGTAACATACAGACTGTCTGCAAACGGCATTGCCTGACGGTAAATCTCTCCTCCGCCTATGACAAAGCAGGATATCTCGGAAAACTGTCCTTCACCGGAAATATCCAGGCATGGCTCGGCCAAATCTCTCACGGCAGGCATGGAAGCCATTGCAAAAGCCTCCTCCAGCGATCCGGCTGTAAGCACTCCCTCAGGAAAAGGTACGCTCGAACCATCCGCAGCCGTCATGCGTCCTCCGCGTGTCACGACAATGTTCGTCCTTTTCGGAAGCGGCCTCCCGATTGACTCGAATGTCCTGCGTCCCATGATTACCGGACTTCCGAGAGTAACTTTTTTGAAATATTTAAGGTCTTCCGGAATATGCCACAGCAGGCTGTTGTCCTTCCCTATGGCACCATTGTCCGCAACCGCAACTATAATGTTCCTTTTCATAAATTTTCCACGCTAAACTGCGACAGGGGCCTTGATTCCCGGCCACGGATCGTAGCCTTCAAGCGTAAAATCCTCATATTTGAAACTGAATATATCCTTTATCTCGGGATTCAGTTTCATCACAGGAAGGCTGCGCGGCTCACGTGAAAGCTGCAGCGCGACCTGTTCAAAATGATTACGGTATATATGCGTATCGCCTGTAGTATGCACGAACTCTCCCGGCTCCAGTCCGCAGACCTGCGCTATCATCATGGTCAGCAGAGAATATGAGGCAATATTGAACGGCACTCCGAGGAACACATCCGCACTCCTTTGATATAGCTGGCACGACAGCCTGCCGTCCGCGACATAGAACTGGAAAAGCGAATGGCATGGAGGAAGGGCCATTTTGTCCACCTCCGCAACATTCCATGCCGACACAATCATCCTGCGGGAACCGGGATTCTTCTTTATGGTCTCTATTACATTTGCCAGCTGGTCGATTGTTCCGCCGTCAGGGGTCGGCCAGCTGCGCCACTGATGTCCGTATACAGGGCCGAGGTCGCCGTTTTCATCAGCCCACTCGTCCCAGATTGAAACTCCGTGGTCCTTGAGATATTTGATGTTGGTATCTCCAGAAATGAACCACAGAAGTTCATATATAATCGATTTCAAATGTACCTTCTTGGTCGTCAAAAGCGGAAATCCCTTGCTGAGGTCAAAGCGCATCTGATAACCGAACACACTCTGTGTGCCTGTTCCGGTACGGTCCTCTTTCATTACACCGTTTTCACGGATATGCCGCAGCAGGTCCAGATATTGTTTCATTGGCTTCTATTTTGTACCGAATGCAAAAATTATAGCCTGTTCATAGACTTCGCCTGGACGCAGCACCGGTGACGGAAATTCAGCCCTGTTAGGTGAATCAGGAAAATTCTGGCACTCTATGGCCACGCCTTCATAGTCATTGTAGCTGCGTCCGCATTTGCCCGCCGGACAGCCTGAAAGCCAGTTTCCTGTATATATTTGCACACCCGGCTGAGTCGTAAGCACTTCAAGTGTACGTCCGCTTTCCGTAGAATAAAGGAAGGCCGCGCTCTGAATCTGTCCTGGCTCGGCGCCGTCGATGACCCAGCAGTTGTCATAGCCCTTGCCGTATTTCAGTGCAGGGAAATCCTCATTTATGTCGCGGCCGATGAGTTTCTCTGTCACGAAGTCCATAGGAGTGCCTGCAACAGGAGCGCTTTCTCCGACAGGAATCAGGGTGTCGTCTGTCGGGAGGTATTCGGAAGCATTCAGTTTCAGCACATGGCCGAGAACATCGCCGCTTCCCTCTCCGTTCAGATTGAAATATGCATGGTTCGTAAGATTTACGACTGTAGGGGCATCGGACTCGGCGGTAAGAGTCAGACGAAGCTCATTGTCCTCGCTCCACTCATAGCGTGCCACAGCCTTCAGTGCTCCCGGATAGCCCTGCTCTCCGTCTTCCGCATAATACAGGAACTCTACGCCGCCTTCATTCTCACGGCTTTCCCATACCCGGTTCTGGAAACCGCAAGGACCTCCGTGGAGGTGGTTGGGACCATTGTTCACCGGAAGTTCATACTCCTTTCCGTCAAGGGTGAACTTGCCGAGGGCGATACGGTTGGCAAATCTTCCCGGCACCTTGCCTGCGCACGGACCGTCACCGAAATAGCTTTTAGGGTCAGGATAGCCGAGAACGACATCCGCAAGATTCCCGTCCCTGTCAGGCACTACAACAGACACGATGCCTGCACCTACCTCGGACAGCTGCACATAAGCTCCTTTTGAATTCGTTATCGTATAGCGGCAGATATCCTTTCCGCAATCCGCTTTACCCCAGAGTTCCTTTTTAATTTCCATAATATCTGATTTTTAATTTATTATTTACAATTGACACAAAATCGCAATCTTTACAAAGTTAGAATTATTTGGAAACATTCCCAATGGCAGAATCGTTTTCTGTTTCTCTTTTTCAAAAAACATCAGAGTCCGAAACCCAAAGTTTTCTTTTTATTTTTTAAATTCATAATCAATTAATATATAACCACATACACCTAAAAAGCATTTAAATAATGAGCCAGTCAGAGTTAGGGCCTTGCGATTTATTCTCAATCTGCCCTTGCTTTCTCAATTTAGTAAGAAGATTGGTAATCTTGGCCTTTTTTTTGTTTTTCATCGAGCAAATCCGGCAATAACCGCCATAGCAACTTATCAATTTCCTGTAAATTTACAAATTATCCGCAAATAATCAGACTTTCAATCATTTTTCCTGTCCGGCGGAAATTACGAAAAAGCAGGAAGTGCAAAAGAAATTGCGCAGATACGGAATCATCGAAAAAGGTGCGCAAAGAACTGCCGGACGCAGATTGAATTTCGCCCTGTAATGGGGACTTATAAGCCACAGGGTCCTGTCCTCGATTTCATAGCCGTAATCACGGCAAAGCCTGACAAACTTTTCGGGAGTCATCTTTGAACGCTTTATGCTCATCAGTTCATCTATCTGCCCCGGATTTTCCTTGAAACATCCGAGCCATGCCCTGTACATGCCTTTCGGAAGAAGATGTATGAACGGAAGCCTGCACATACGGCTTCTGCAGATCTGCTGATGACCGCCGAAAGGCATCTGCCAGGCCGGAAAGCCAAAGAATACAATGCCTCCCGGAGTCAGATAATCTTTCATCCTCCGGAAAAACTCACCCTTGCATTCCGGCTCTATATGCTCGATGACATCGTGAATCAGGATTATGTCGAACTTGCGTCCCGAGACAGGGCTGTCACTGAGGAAATCTGCACAATAAAACTCCCCTGCCGCACCCCTTTTCTCAAAAAACAGCTTTGCATTGCTTATTTTGTTCGGTGCAAGGTCCAGTCCAGCCACATGACAGCCAAGAGAGGCAAACGGAAGAAGATTGCCTCCCTCTCCGCAGCCTATTTCCAGAATCCTGCTGTCCCTGCAGACCGGTTTGAACTTCCTTATATAGTCAATATAATAATCCCTTGATGTCTGTGCCAGTTCGAGAAAATACCTTTCCCTGTCCGTATATCTGCCCATACCTCCGTCATTTATTTATAAGTCTGTCAAAAAAAGCCACTATATTCTGCTCCGGAGCATCTTTCAGTATGACTATCTTGTCCTTGTCGAGAAGATAAAGCGAAGGGATGGCCCTTATGCCGTATATCTCGTCATCCCTTATCAAAAGGTCCGGATCGAAGCCGTTGTACCACTCAGCGGGATATTCCGGAAGATAAGATTTCCATGCCTCCAGATCATCATCGATATAAATATTGGCCACCGCCAGTCTTCCCGACTCTATATAACTGCGGACTGCAGGACTGCCGTCAAGCATAGCCATTATACTCTTGCAGGCATGACATCCCGGATTGCTGAAAAACAGCAGAGTGTATTCAGCTTCTATTCCGTACAGAGTATATATCCTGCCGTTCATGTCCGAAAACCTGAAATCCGCAGCACGTGTGCCGGTGCGGTTCATGGCACACAGCCTTGCCTCCCTTTCATACTTGCCATGCATAAGCCTGTCCAGACCCTCGTATGAAGCGAGACGGCTGACAAAAGGCAGATACCGGTCCTCATTGCGCACGGGTGAATTAGGATCATAGAAATACTTGTCAGCAAGATATACGAAAGTCTCGAACACATTAGACGAAGAATCCTTGCGTTCGCAGGCCACAGCCCGGTCATACAGCTTCGCAACAGCTTTCTCTGCGACAGACGGGCCTGCGGCATCGAGAAGTACAGTCCAGTCGGCAAACCTCTGTTCGACCTCATCTTTCCTGACACCGCTCACGAAAACCGAATCGCACGGAAAAGTCCTTGAAGTGTCCGTCAGGCCGTTCCAATAATTGAGGGCCATATATTCAGTCATTTCGTCATCGCCCCCCAGCATGGAAGGAGCGCTTACCTCAGGAAAAGGCAGAGCCGCAAAAGGTTTCGTTTTCTTTTCAACGCAGCATACGCACAGCACAGCAGCTGCGCACAATAAAAGGCTATTTTTCATTCTGTCCAACTGAAGCTTCCGATATTAAGTATATTAATGCAGATATTGACTAAAAAGAAGTCAGGACAATGAGTCGCAAAAATATAAAAAATAATTAGATTTGTGCCTCTGTAATTTTAAATTATACGGATGACACGCAGACTGCATATAATAATGTCAATCGCCGCAGCTCTGATTTTTCAATCGGCATCGGCACAATTCTATGTAACCGGAGACGATCCTGGCAGACTCAGATGGTACACAATAGATACGGACAGTTACCGAATAATATATCCGCAAGGCTGTGATTCCCTTGCAAAAAAATACGCTATAAAACTCGAAAAATACCGCATTCCGGTATCACGCACAACAGGCTACTCCCTTAAAGGAGACGGAACGGATCTGCTTCCTGTCGTCCTGCATACCTGCAACACCTCCAACGGCTCAGTGGCATGGGCCCCGAAAAGAATGGATCTTTTCACTGTCCCTTCGGCACATGCTCCAGAACCTATGCCCTGGTCTACAATGCTTTCCGTGCACGAATCCCGCCATGTGACACAGATGCAATTCGCCATGACCGGAGCACTTAAGCCTTTCAACTGGTTCTTCGGAGAAATGTTCAATATACTCGCATCGCTCGTATATCCCGGAATATCCATAATGGAAGGAGATGCCGTAATCGCAGAAACCGCATTCACCAAATCAGGACGCGGGCGCACGGCCGACTTTCTGAACTATTACAGAATCGCATTCGACAACGGGGACTTCAGGTCATGGGACAAGTGGAGGTTCGTTTCACAGCGGAATTATTCACCAGGATACTATCCGCTCGGATACATGACCCTGGGAGGCTTCCGTATGCTCCATGACTGCCCGGAATTCATGAGTGAAGTATACCATCTGGCCGCACGGCGTCCGTACAACCTGCTCGCATTGTACACTACGACCAAAAGACTCACAGGAAAACGTTTCAACAAAGCATTCATGGAGGTATGCGACACACTGCACGGAATATGGGCCCTTCAGACGGAGGAACGGGCACCCTTCATGTTTTCAGAAGCTGTAAGCAGAGAGCCGCGGCTGTACACGGACTATTCCGGCAACATTATAATAGGCAATGACCTCTATTCAATCAAAAGCGGCCATCTCAATGTCCCCGAACTTGTGCACATAAGCCCGGACGGAAGCGAAAAAAGGGTAACGAGAATGTCTTCGGCTGCAGGCAGGCTTCAATGGTCGGAAACAAACCGGAGACTGTACTGGAGCGAAAACTTTACCGATGCAAGATGGACCATGAAGTCCGGCTCAAAAATAAGATACATAAATGCCGGACGCAGACTTTCCTCACACAAAGCCAGTCTCACATCCGGAAAGGAGGGAATATATCACAATCCCTATCCTGCGGAAAATGGCAACGGACTCGCATCAGTAAGATACAGGGCAGACGGAAGGACATCAGTCGTCATAATGGACAGACATGGAAAGCAGATTGATGAATACATCGCCCCGGACAGTCTGCAGACCGTTGAGCCGGCCTTTGCGGCAGATATGCTTTATGTAACCGCTATCTCGGAAGGAGGCTACGGAATATACAGAGTCAGCAGCGGAAAATTCGAGGCTGTGCTTGACCCTGTTCCTGCCATGATAAAGGATTTCGGAAATGAGGGGGAAATGCTCACATTTACAAGCGACAGGACGGGAGTGGACGAAATGTATCACTTTGACCCGCAGTCAAGGGAAGTCATACAGAAGACAGTCACCAGATACGGAGCTTCGGATTTCCATTACAGCAGCGACGGAAAATATCTTTACTATTCATCACCTACCATGAAAGGAATGAGGGTATTCCGAACACCGTCGGACTCGCTCATATCAAGAAAAGTGGATTTCCATGAACTGCACAAATATCCTATCGCCGAGGCCGTTACGGAACAGGAAAAGCGCATTGCGGCAGAAATGGAACAGCCGTACACAGGGACAGACGGCAAAGAAATAAATATATCGGAACCGAAACGCTACCGCAAAATAGCCCATGCGTTCAATGTACATTCATGGACACCGTTCTACGTCAATGTGGACAACATCATGAATATGTCTTTCGACAAGGTATATCAGGCTGTTTCTCTCGGTGCGGCAGGAATAATGCAGAACAGACTGGCCACAGCTGTAGGAGAATTCGGATACTCGGCCCACAAAGATCCGTACAACAAGACGGTATGGAGACATTCCGGACATGCAAGATTCACATACTCCGGACTTTATCCTATCCTGGAGGCAAAGGTTGACATAAATGACAGGGCGGCAAGACAGAGCAACGTGACATGTCTGCTGAGCGACAAGGGCAGAATGACACAAATATACTCATCCGAAACAGGCAAACCTTACGTAGAAGGAGAATTTTCGGCTTACATTCCTTTCAGATTTTCGTCAGGAGGCTGGCATACCGGCATTATTCCGAAACTGTCATACAACATAAGCAACGACAGGTTCGACAATGCCATGACCATCATGACACTTACGAGTAAGGATTTCACAAAATCCGCCCCGGTACCGGTCGGGCATACGGAAGGAACAAACTGTATTTCTCAGACAATAAGCGGTTCTGTACGGGCATACACGATGCTGGGGACATCCAATTCGGCAGTATATCCGCGCTGGGGAATAGGAATACAGCTCGGAACATCATACCGGCTTGAAAGAAAAAATTTCGTATCTCCTGCCGGCTATGCCTACCTGTACGGCTATATACCTGGATTCACAAAGACGCAGGGATTTCATTTTACGGTCATGCATCAGCAGAAACTCGACAAAAACAAACCTTTCTGCTACCCTGCTGTAAATGTCCTGCCGAAAGGCAGTCTGGCAAATTCACCGGAAATACTCAGTCAGCTTACCATAAATCACGCTTCAATCACAAAATTTACAGCAGACTATGCAATACCGATCTATATAGGCGACCTTTCCATAGGAGGAAGCATATTTTCGATAAAGAGGCTTGTCCTTACACCTGATTTCGACTTTACCATGTCCGACAATATACGTCTGTTCTCGGCAGGTGCAGACCTTGCCCTGGACATGAACAGTATCCTGACACTTGAATGGCCTTGTTCGATAGGAATAACCTATCAACAGTCATTCGGACCGTCATACGGCAGCGTGACAAAAGGAAAAGGCATAAACTCATGGTTCGTAGGACCTGTATTCAATGTGAGTTTTTAAAATCATAAAACAATGTCAATCATAACAGAAGCTCTGGCACCGTGCAGCAAATGCGGCCAGCAGAACAAAATCAGAATTTACAGAAGCATAAATATTTCTGAAAATCCGGAACTTAAGGACAAGGTAAAGGATGGTTCGCTTTTCCTTTGGGAATGTCCGCATTGCGGTCAGGTGAATCTCGCGAAATACGAGACCCTGTATCATGACCCTGCAGGCAAAGTGATGGTATGGCTTCTTCCTGAGGGAGACCTTCCGGAAAGCCAGATGCAGTCGATAACCATGCATACGAAAGCAATGGGAGGCTATACGCTGCGCAGAGTCAATGATACAGGCTCACTTATGGAAAAAGTGCTTATCCGCGAAGCCGGACTGGACGACGCGGTAATCGAAATGTGCAAATATGTGACAAAACTGGAATTATGCTCAAAGACTGCCGAAAGCCGTGAAAGCATAATGGCCGCTCCCTTCCATTTCTACCGCACGGACGGAGAAGGAGACTCAAGGATGATAACTTTGAGCTATCCTCTCGACGGACAGATGCTCGGAGTGAACATCGGCTGGAATGTCTACCAGGACTGCGACGGCATACTCAGACGCAATCCTCATGCACGCCCCGGAGACGGCTTTGTCCGCGTGGACAGCTCATGGATCGACTCCGTAATCAGATAAAATAGAGACTCACCGAAATTGAAAAGAGAGAGACTAAAAAGTCATGATAACTCTCTGAGAATTGAAAATCTGGTGACAAGGACAAGTAGTCCACACATAAAAATGAGAAAAGGGGCTTGACTAATACTTTTTAGTCTGCCCCAAAACATTAAAGAGAGGACTTGTTAGGCAACTCCTCTCTTTGAAATATAAATCAGTCTAAAGCTTGCGTGCACCGTCGCTGATAACGACATCTATTACTACAGGCTCATGACCGTACTTCTCTGCAAATGCAGCCTTTGCCTTTGCTATGAAGCCGTCATAAAGTTCCTCTTTCACAAGGTTGATCGTACAGCCTCCGAAACCGCCTCCCATGATGCGTGAACCGGAAACTCCGCACTCTTTGGCCACAGTCGCAAGGAAATCCAGTTCCTCGCATGAGACTTCATAATCCTTGGACATTCCCCAGTGAGTCTCATACATACGCTCACCCACTGTCTCATAATCGCCTTTTCCGAGAGCATCGCAAACATCGAGAACGCGTTTTTCCTCACCGATCACATATTTCGCCCTCATATAATCCTCCTCGGAAATCTTATCCTTTATGGCATCGAGCTGCTCCATTGTAGCTCCGCGAAGGAATTCCTGTCCGAGAACCTTTGCAACGCGCTCGCAAGACGCACGGCGGTCATTGTAAGGGGAACCTACAAGCTCATGCTTTATGCATGAATTGAGAAGAACCAGCTTATAGCCGTGGCTTGAAGGATCGAACGGGAAATATTCAAACTCCATAGAACGGCAGTCAAGACGCATCAAATGACCTTTCTTTCCGAATACGGAAGCGAACTGGTCCATTATTCCGCAGTTCACGCCGCAATAGTTGTGCTCAGTGCTCTGTCCTATCCTTGCAAGCTCGAACTTGTCTATACCGAGATCGAAAAGATAATTCAGGGCAAATGCAAAGGTGCTCTCCAATGCAGCGGAAGACGACATTCCCGCTCCGAGAGGAACGTCTCCGGCAAAAACAGTATCGAAACCTGCAATCTTGCCTCCCCTCTTTTCAATCTCACGGCATACTCCGAATATGTACCTTGCCCAGCTGTATTCAGGCTTGTCCTGCTCCTCCATTCCGAATTCGCAGTATTCGTCCAGATCCAAAGCAAAAGCCCTTACGGTATTCGTTCCGTTAAGCCTTATCTCGGCTATCATTCCCTTGTCTATCGCACCCGGGAAAACAAAGCCGCCGTTATAGTCGGTATGCTCACCGATAAGGTTAATACGTCCGGCAGACGCAAAAAAATCCCCCTCTTCCCCGAAAAGGGTGCGGAACTTTTCAGATATTTTCTGTTTCATGCTTTAGTGTATTTATTTAAACGTTACAAAATTCAAGACAGCGTCCGGAAACCGTTTTAATTTTTCTCTTTATAAATTATTTCCGAAAATGTTTCTTTGTGACTTCTTGAAAAGCTATCTGACTGAAGAAAGTCACACAAAAACACCGGAAAGAAACATAAAAGAATTTTTGAAAAAATTCAAAACAGTTTCTTAATCTTTCAAAGATAGACAAAATCTTTATTTATTCAAGGAAGCATTTCCTATTTTCTGTAAAAAACAAATGACAATATATACTTATACTATGACATACGGGCATTTTATGGAAGACATACCCTCAGAACTACAGGGCAATGGTCACTCACGCCTCCAAGATACTGCGGGCCGGAATAAGTCCTGAAAGGCTTTTCTCCGGGATGCCCCCTGTCACGCACAAGAAGAAAAGGAATCATACATATATCCATTTCAGAACAGGCATCGACACATTCACTGACAAGAAACATATCTATAAGATCCCATTTCCCGGCATACCTTATGGTTCCCTTTCCTGCCTCATGCAAAGCCAGGGCCTTATTGCAGAGAATGCTGTCCAAAAGCCTGAACTGCCTCCCGTCAGGAGTATCATTGAAATCCCCCATTCCTATGATGCAGTCAGAACTTCCTGCGGCACTTATGGAATCGCACATGGATACAAGTGCAGACATTGCGGCTTCCCTCCTGCCGGACGACACGGCATCTCCTCCGAACTTGGACGGATGATGATTCACAATAAAATCCACCTTCCTGCCGCCGCGTGTCATCATCCCTGCATGAAGCATATACCTCGTATCCATGTTCTTACCCATATACACAGGCAATTTCACAGAAACATCCGACACGCTAAGTGATGACTTGAGATACAGCAGGGCGACATCTATCCCTCTCCTGTCGGGAGAATCGATATGTACAATTTCATATCCGTACTTCCTCAGAAGAGTTGAATTGACAAGCTGCTGCAAAACCCACCTGTTCTCGACCTCGGCCACCCCTATCGCATCAGGAAGTCCGCCGTACCTTTCGGCAATCCAGAATATGGCTTTTGCCACAGCATCACATTTTGCATAAAACCTTCTTTTGGTCCATCTGCGCTCCCCGAAAGACGAAAAATCCCTGTCGGACACATTCTGTCCGCTGTCAATATAGTCAAAGAAATTCTCAAGATTCCAGAAAACCACCCTTAGGGAATCGCGGCTTTCCGCCATGACAGCAAAAACGGCGGACAACAGCGCACACAAAAATAACCTCTTCATTACAAACCTGTCAAAGATGCAAATATGACAATTTGGGACAAAGACAATTATAAGAAAAAGAAAAACTTTCAGTACATTTGCGCCACAATTGTAAAAAAGAGAAAATTTTTATTTTAAAATTATAGAATATGGCACTTAAATGCGGTATCGTGGGACTTCCCAATGTAGGAAAATCGACATTGTTCAACTGTGTAAGCTCCGGAAAGGCCCAAAGCGCAAACTTCCCTTTCTGCACGATTGAGCCGAATATAGGATCGACCATAGTCCCGGACAAGCGTCTTGAAGTCCTTGAAAGCCTTTGCAACCCCAAAAGAGTAATTCCCGCAACTGTAGAAATTGTGGACATAGCCGGACTTGTCAAGGGTGCGAGCAAGGGAGAAGGACTCGGAAACCAGTTTCTCGCCAATATACGGGAGACAGATGCGATACTGCATGTCCTCAGATGCTTCGATGATCCAAACATTATCCACGTGGACGGAAGCGTCGACCCTGTAAGGGACAAGGAAGTAATCGACCTTGAACTCCAGCTCAAAGACCTCGAAACTGTCGAAAACAGGCTTGCAAAGGTACAGAAACAGGCTCAGGCAGGAGGAGACAAAAACGCAAAAAAACTCTTCGAGCTTCTCCTGAGATATAAAGAGGCACTCGAACAGGGCAAGTCGTGCCGCACCGTAAAACTTGACAACCCTGAGGACCAGCAGCTCGCAAAGGAGCTTTTCCTCCTCACAAACAAGCCTGTGATGTATGTCTGCAATGTCGATGAGACATCTGCGAAAGACGGAAACGTATATGTGGAGGCAGTCCGCGAAGCCGTAAAGGAAGAAAATGCAGAAATACTCGTCATAGCGGCCAAGATAGAATCGGACATTGCGGAACTCGAAAGCTATGAGGAAAGGCAGATGTTCCTTGAAGAAATGGGACTTGAGGAATCCGGAGTAGTGAGACTTATACAGAGCGCATATTCACTGCTGAATCTAAGGACATATTTCACAGCGGGTGCAGACGAATGCCGTGCATGGACCATCAACAAAGGAGACAAGGCACCGAAGGCTGCAGGAGTAATCCACACGGACTTTGAAAAAGGATTCATACGTGCCGAGGTCATCAAATATGAAGACTTTGTGAGCCTCAAATCCGAATCAGCATGCAGGGCTGCAGGAAAACTCGGAATAGAAGGAAAGGATTATGTCGTCCAGGACGGAGACATAATGCACTTCCTATTCAACGTCTAAGGCTGAAAGCGCGGCGCTTAAATCATCATACGAAGGGACGGGACTGTCGGTAAAAACATACCTGATGATTCCGTCCTTTCCTGATATATACACCCTCGGTATGCCGGAACTTGCAAAAAGGGAATAGACAAGTCTTGTATCCTGCGCGGAAAAAGGCATTTCAAACCCGTTTTCATTCCAATAGGACCGGACATCGTCATAAGATTCAGAACGGCTTATAACGGCAAAAGAAACCCCTTTTTGAGAATAATTGTCATACAGTTTCTGAACATCGGGCAGAGTCTTTCTGCAATCGGGACATGAACTGTTGAAAAACACTATGCAGGATACACTTTCTGAAAGCCCGGCAGAAGACACAGTGCTTCCGTCATTCATGATGACTTCAAAATCAGGAAGCCTGTCACCTGCACAAAGATCCGCACCGTCCTCTTTCCTGTCAATAACGCATCCTGACATACATGACAGGACAAGCGCGGACACTATGACGTACATTTTATGACAACGTATTCTTCTCATAAAGACAAATATAGCAAAAAGACCGGAGTAAACGCAAAATAAAAAGACGCGGACCGCAAATGATCCGCGCCTTTTCTTTTATGAACTTATCTGTTAATAGAATTTTGCAATATTGTTCTTCACGTCAGCAGCCTCTTCAAGAACAGGACGATAAAGCCTTGAAGCATAATAGGCCATCTGCATATTGCGGTTGTCTGCATCATCCTCAGTGAAGAAAGCACCGTTGTCACGGTCCGTCACTTTGTATACATACACTCCGTATGAACCTTTCAAAGGACCGCAGACCTCGCCTTTCTCAGCAACGGAAGCCGCACCGATGAAAATGTTGTCAAGGCCGTATGAATTGAACGAAGCGAAAGACATGCCCTCCTTGGTGCTTACAGCTGTTCCGAGTGCATCGGCTATAGCCTGAAGATCTGTAAGTCCATCTACCTTTGCAGCAACCTCGGCAGTCTTCTTGTCGGCAAGCTTCCGGCTGCTGAGAATGTTCCTTATCACAGGAGCCACTTCCTTGATATCGGTATATCCCTCATCATGTATGCCTTTGAGGGCAGCAACGATATAATATTTGTTGTCAATAGATATAATATTGGAAACAGCGCCTTTCTTGGCATCGAATGCCCATCTGCTTACCTCTTTGGTATTGTTTATAGAATTGAGGGTGTTTGTACCTTCGGCCATCTTGTTGACTGGATAAGCATAAAGACCATCCTCCTGCACAGCTTTCTGGAAATTCTCATATTTTCCGGCAGCCTTTGTAGCAAGGGTATTGGCTTTTGAATAAAAATCATTCCTTGTTTTGTTGCTTGCCTGTGCGGTCTTTTCGAGGACAGCCACTTTCTTCTTGGCCACAGGAGCCGTCTTTCCTGTAACGAGAAGAATCCATTTTCCGTTCTGGTCGTTCATTATGAACGGAACATTCATATCGAAACCAGGCAAAGACATGGCATTGTTAAGAAGCATCCACATTCCCTGCTCATCGGAACCGGCCTGATAAGCTGCAGAATATTCAGCAGCTACATTGTTGAAATTCTTTGCATTGACAACTGCCTTAAGGCTGTCAGCCTTTGCAGCCATTCCGCCGTCAAGATAAATCTGGCTGATGAAAACCGAATCAGGAACCATTGCACTCTCCATAACGCGCACACCATAGAAAGTGTTTCCGTCAACTATGACTTCAGATACGGATGCACCGTCACTGAAAGCATAGTCATTGACTTTCTTTGAAATCCTTGAAAGTTCTCCGTTCTTGTACCAGTTGGCATCATACTGCCTGTCTGAATTTGCAAGAAGGAAACTCTTCATGTTGTCCGTCAGGGCAAACTGCTCATAGACCTTTGCAACGGCATCGTTCGCAGCGGCGACATCCTCTGCGGAAGGAGTTATTTCAAACACAACATACTCGATGTCCCTGCTTGCATTCTGCTTGTAGTACTTTTTGTTGTTATTGTAATATTCCTTTATCTCCTTGTCGCTGACAACAATCGAAGTATCCTGCTGCGCATAGCCGAAAGGAACCATTACAAACGCGACATCGAAAGTCTCATTGTTGCCCTTTATCTGGTCGGCGAGCATAAGAGAGCTGTTGAAATTGCTCTTCATGAGAACAGACTCGTACTTTGAGTAATACTGTGCAGTCTTGACGCTTTCGAGGAGATTGTCCCAGAAAATCTGCATGCGTCCCGACTGGTCTGCATTAACCTGATTCTCGAGCTGAACGAGCAATTCTTTTGAAGTGTTGCCCTGGAAAATCTGCATAAGAACAGGAGACATGATTTCACCTGACATCATTTTGTACATTTCCTCATTGCCTACATTGAAGCCGGCCTTGCGTGCCTGAGGAATAAAAAGATACTCATCCAGGAACTTGTTCCATGCCTGGTTTCTTACTGCGACAAGAGCTTCGTCACCATGAACAGGCATACCGTTCATCTCGCTGATTGAAGTGAGCTTATCAACTTCCGCCTGAAAATTCTCATAGGAAATTGATTTGCCGTCGATCTCTCCTACATCATATTTCGATGACATGGAAGCAGATACAGACTGCAGCGTGCTCGGATCAATAATGAAAGACAGCAGTGCCACAGCGATGAGCACTGTTATCAGAATTCCGAATTTAACACGGATTGTTTCAAGAACTGCCATTTTATGTTTATTTTAAATTATTATTCCTGACAATTACCATATTGGGGTGCGAATATAACTATTTTCTGCCAATACACAGCTATTTTTTTTGCAATGGACCGATAAAATTGACCGAATCGACAAAAACTTCCGTACTGTCCTGCACAACAATTCCATAACTGTTGAAAGGCTTATATATGAAAGAATTTCTTGCACGCTGGTCAGACTCCATGCCATATCCCTGCATAAAACCCTGCGGAGAATACATCTTCACATAACAGTCGGTATAGATTTTCTCATTTTTCTGGTCCCAATAAAGAGTGTCCGTCTCCATCACTTCCTGATTGATGAGATTCTTTACCACTACATTGCCGAAAGCCTCCCAGCTTTCACGTCCGTCCGTATATTTCAGATGCCTGGCATTGTCCGCAACTATCTCTGTCTCCAACATTCCTTCATCCGTATATCCATAGACATAAAAACCTTTCGGAAAAAGTTCAAAAGAAAGAGTGTCCCTTTCATATTTTTCCATAAGCGGAGCTTCCGCCCTCATCTGAATCGTACCGTTTTCAGACTGGACAATAAACATATCATCCACAGTCTGAAGAGGAGTTTCGGACAGGACTATGGTGTCAGCCTCGCCCAATTTGCCTTTACAGGAATAAACGATGAAAGCAACCGCCGCAGCGGTTGCCGTCACAGATATAGTATGAATAATATTTTTCAAACCGGTGTTATTTCTGTGTCCTTACGGTAGTAACTGCCCTCAGTCCGCCGCAAGATACAGTGTATGACTGTCCGTCAGTAATGTCATACATGAATGCCTCAGCTGTCTGAGGATAGTATGCACTGTACTGCCTGATGTAGTTGTTGGCATCGTCTGCAAGTGTTGAATCGGCATTCTTGGCCTTTGTCATATAGTCGACGGCTACCCAATAAGGGGCCCTTCTCTCTATTTCATTTCCGCTGCATACCATTGAACCCCAGATTGTGCCCATGATCATATATGCCTTTCCTGCAAAACCGCAGTCCAGCTTCGCAGCTTCCTGTGCAGCAGAATATGCCTTTGCACTGTTGCCGTTCTTGAAGCAGAAAGTTGCAAGCTCATACCAGTAAGCGGCATCCGCCGAATCATCGGAATCAGGTGATGAAATAGCCTCATCCATATATTTTACGGCATTGTCCATATCGTTTCTGCCGGCATACAGCTTATAGAGATAGTAAGCCGAAGTATATGAAGGCTCCATATTGTACATGGTCGTCACGGCATTGAGGAAAAGGTCATTATTTGTACAATCTCCTGCTCCTCCCATCATCTTGACAATACTCTTTGCAAGGTCAAGATTCTGAGGATCAGCCTCATATCTCGGAGTAAACAAAGTAATGAGATTGTCGCAGCTCGCAACCTGGCTGCCGATGAAAAGACTCTCGAAATCATTTATATTGCTTTCGATGCTCCTCTTCTCCACATCATTCTTCGGAGTTATCTGAGAAAGAAATTCAACTCCCGTCTCATATATCCCGATTACCTTGTCGGCATCGATCATACCTGCTTTATAAAGGTCGACAGCAGTATTGAGCTGGAATATGAAAATGTTCGGCTTGGTATTTTTTCCTGTCTGGCTGACGATATCATCGAGACCTGCAAGAAGCTTCACAGGATCGTCTTTCATATAGTTATACATATCCAAAGCCTTGTTGTTGAGAGAAGCCACTTTGTATTTCGGCCAGAACTCAACCCTCTGGTCATATATCGTCATGAGTGAATCGATGAGCTGCTTCTTGTACACCGCATTGTTCGCATTCTTGTTGATAAGATTGCGGATAAGAGTAGTTCCGTCGGAAAGCATGGAATACCTTGCGGTAGGAGGACAGTATTTATAAGCATTCCTCCAGTTAGGAAGCGCGGCATCATAGTTTTTCTGTTTATAATACTCAGTATAATAAGACAGATACTTGATGCATTCAGTGCTGTCCGGACCATATTTTCCCTGGGCGGAAAGTGTCCTGCCGCTAAACAATGTCAAGGCAGTGAAAGTGAAAAACAATACAATTCTTTTCATAACGTTATTTATTTTTTAATTATATCGAGGTTTCTGGAACCAGATGTCGTGTATATTGAAACCTATCACGAACATGGCGTATCTTTCCCTTATCATGTTGTTTCTTGTGCTGGCCCTCTGTCCAAAATCCACTCCGAGAGAGATTCCGTTATACCACCTGAACACAGGAAGAGTCACACCCAAAGTTATTCCCAAAGAATTGACGCTGTTTCCGTCAAGCCTGTAATAAGACTGGTCATAATATATTCCTGCCCTGTATGCACAAGTCCTAAGGTAATATCTTATGTCATTCCTGTTCGGTACGATTTCAAATCCTGCCCTGAAAGACTGCGATACGGCAGAACTGAATACGGATTCACCGACACAGGCAAACCCGGGTGCCGTATCCATTCCGGATTTCCTCCAGTCGGATCTCAGATAATTGAATTCTGCGCTCCAGCGCTCCCCTCCCTTAATGCTGATTCCTATTCCGAGTTCATCGGCAAATCTGACTCCGGACGACGCAAGGGTATCCACCTTGTGGGACAGAGTATCAGTGACACTTGACTGGTTAGCATATCTGTAATTGGTCGCATAGCCCCTCATTCCTGTCCCGAGCTTGTATGCAGCTCCGATTATCATGGAAACATTGCCGCCGAGCCGCTGCTCATACTGGAGTCCGAATTTTCCTGTAACTCCCCTTACCATAAGGCTGCTTCCGCTGTTGACGGACCTGTATGATGAATTGGCATATTCCATATTGGTAATCTTTGAGAGATTACCGAAATAATATATGATTTCGGCACCTACCGACAATCTCTTCCACAAAGTTACTCCGGCACCTCCGAACAACTGATAAACGCTTCCGGTTCCGTAAGAGTCATACGATATGTTTCCTGTATGCCCGATGATGTCAGGATCAGTCTCCACAGAAGAAAAATCATATCCTATGTCACTGTAAGGCGTAATTCCTATCATAAATGCAGAAGACCTGTAAATAGGGAAGCTAAAAACCAGATCATAGATATTGAAAGTGTTGTTTCCGGACTTTATGTCACCCTGGCTGTAAAGAGTGTTTTTCTGCACAAGTCCGAAATCAGCCATAAATGCAAGAGAGTCCCTTGCAGTCACCGCGGCCGGATTCAAATAATTAATGAATCTTCTGTTCCTTGTGGCAATACCTGTACCGCCCATGCTCTTGTTATACGCAGTGCCTTCCTTGGAAATGTCTCCGATACCGTAAATCGAATACGGGGAATATGCGCCATAAGTACCCTGCTGTGCATACATACAGACACTTATGACGAAAAGCACCGATACAAGAAGTATTCTTTCAATCTTTACAATCATATTCAACAGCCATTAAAGCCAACCCCATGAGAACGAGGTTACAAACTACAAAGATGGAGTTTTTCATCTGTTTTGCAAAATAAATCGCATCACCTCCCGTAAAAACATTGACATTTGTGCGGTGACGACATATATGTCCGTCTATTTCAAACATCATCCCGGCAACGACTCCGGAAGAAATCGAAGAATTCAGGTCTTTTCCCATTTCCTCAACAGAATCAGGTGCACCGAGCAAAGGAAGCGATTTCGAATACCTGTGAAGCGACCTGAACCTTGTCCTGCATCCCGGAGATATGAATCCTCCTTCATAATTTCCTTCACAATCAAGAAAATCAATGCTCAATGTCGCTCCGAAGTCGAATACAGTACAGCAGCTGCCTTTGAAAAGATACCTTGCAGCAACAACCGATGCAGCCCTGTCCGGAGTGAGATATAACGGCAGTCCGTAATGTACGAGAACATCGTCGGACACGACAAACAGCCTGTCGCACTCGGCTTTAAGCAAAGCTATATTCTGTGACGAAAAATGCCGTACACTGCTAAGAACCATGATTTCAGGACGTGACTTGGACGTAAGGGACAAAATGAAATCAATAATATTTTCTCCCTGATACCTGAAAGTCCTGCCGAGAGTGATCCCTTCAGTCCATGCCGCTTTTAGGGCAGTATTTCCTATGTCTATTATAAGATTGGCCACTTCTGATTGTCTTTTGGAGAATGCAAAATTACAAAAACTCTATAATTTCTTCAAAATATCGCACGCGCCCGCTATGCTGTCCACATTCCTGACCACAATCCTGAGTCTGTTGTCATTCTGTTTCAATTCAAACAGTTTAGGATTTTCGGTAATGCTTTCCAGTATCTTGGAAAACCTGTCGCTCCTGTAATATGAGGCCATAGGATTCGATATGAAGAAAGCTATCATGACCCCGTTCTTTATTATTATCTTCTCAAAACCTAGTTTCTTTCCCATACATCTTATCTTCACTATATCGAACAGCCTTGCAGTCTCGGCAGGCATTTTCCCGAAACGGTCTTCGAGCCGGGCTTTCATCAAGGCTATTTCCCTGTCCGACGACATTGAATCCATCTCCTTGTATATTCTTATCTTTTCCGCAGTTACGTCTACATAGCTGTCCGGGATAAGTGCAAGCTGGTCCGTTTCTATCGTACAGTCATAAACATAGTTTTCCCTGGTATTCCTTACGGCAATACCGGTCTCGACCCCAAGCTCCTCCATAGCCTCAGCAAGAATCTTCTGATACGTTTCAAATCCCATATCAGTTATAAAGCCGCTCTGCTCTGCCCCGAGCAAATTTCCTGCACCCCTTATATCGAGGTCCTGCATGGCTATATTGAATCCGCTGCCAAGATCAGAGAATGATTCTATGGCCTTGAGTCTTCTTCTCGCCTCATCTGTAAGCGAAACGAGAGGAGGCACAATCAGATAGCAGAATGCCCTCCTGTTTGAACGCCCCACCCTTCCGCGAAGCTGGTGAAGATCGCTAAGTCCTATATTCTGGGCCTGATTTATTATTATAGTATTGGCATTGGGAACATCAAGACCGTTCTCGATTATCGTCGTGCACAGAAGCATATCATAATCCCCTGCCATAAAGTCGAGAATCTTGTTTTCAAGTACCTTTGCCTCCATCTGGCCGTGTGCGACACATATTTTCATATCAGGCATCAGCCTGTGAAGAATATCATGAACCGCAGAAAGCTCCTCTACTCTGTTGTGAACGAAAAATACCTGTCCTCCGCGCCCAAGCTCATACCGCAGTATCTTGCGTACCTCGTCTGGATCGAAAAGCATTATTTCCGTCTGGACAGGAATCCTGTTGGGCGGCGGAGTGCTTATTATGGAAAGGTCTCTCGCACCGAGAAGAGAAAACTGCAAAGTCCTCGGGATAGGAGTGGCAGTAAGAGTAAGAGTATCCACAGATGCCTTCAGCTGCCTGAGCTTTTCTTTGACGCTGACTCCGAATTTCTGTTCCTCGTCTATTATAAGCAGGCCCAAATCCTTGAATTCAAAATCTTTTCCGACGAGCTTATGTGTTCCTATAACAATGTCGAGGGCGCCTGATTTGAGTTTCTTTTTGATTTCCGCAATCTCTTTTGCTGTCCTCAGACGGCTCACATAGTCTATATTGCAAGGAAAGTCCTTCAGGCGTCCCTTGAAAGTATTGAAATGCTGGAGCGCAAGAATGGTCGTAGGAACAAGCACCGCGACCTGCTTACTGTCGGCCACAGCCTTGAACGCTGCCCTGACAGCGACCTCGGTCTTTCCGAATCCGACGTCACCGCATACAAGCCTATCCATAGGGCACTCGTCCTCCATGTCAGCCTTAACAGCCTGCACAGCCTTTTCCTGGTCCGGCGTATCCTCATACATGAAAGAAGATTCCAGCTCCTGCTGCATATAGGTATCCGCTGAAAATGCAAAACCCTTTGCACTCTTTCTTTTCGCATAAAGCTGTATAAGATCCTTGGCAATATCCTTGACCTTGGATTTAGTGCTTGCCTTAAGGTTCTGCCATACCTTTGACCCGAGCTTGTGTATCTTAGGAGGTTCGGAATCCTTTGACTTGTAACGTGAAATCTTGTGCAGCGAATGAACTGACACGAAAACGACATCATTGTCCTTATATGTCAGCTTCACGACCTCATGCATTCTCCCCTTGTCATCCTTCAGCCTCACAAGACCCTTGAAAATACCTACCCCGTAATCTATATGTACAATATAATCGCCTATAGAGAACGAAGTAAGGTCATTTATCGTAAGCTGCTCGCTCTTTTCGACAGAACGCCTTATGCTTACCCTGTGGAAACGGTCGAATATCTCATGGTCACTGTAGCAGCACACCTTGTTTTCATGATCTATGAAGCCGTTGTGTATGGTGCATCCGGAAACGAACTCAGGCATAATGCCGGAATTATTTGACAGAATGGACCTGAGCCTGTCAAGCTGCGACTGCTTTTCTCCGTAAATCCTGACCCTGTACCCGTCTTCGAGCCTTTTGCGTATATCTTCGGTAAGAAGTTCAAAATTTTTGTTGAACACGGGCTGCGGTGATATATTGAATTTCACCGGATCTGCATCCGGGAGGGAAAGAGGCACATCGAGCCGGACACGCCGGAAACGTTCCAACGAACCGAAAAAGCCTGCCTCGCGGTACATGTCGGAAGAATCGAGCCAGACTACAGTATCCTCCGGAAGTATGTCCGGCAGCATGATATTCCTGCTGTCGTCATCGGCAACAACAATATCAGGATATATTTCAGCCATGTCCGCCTTGTTTTTTGAAAGCTGCGTATTGCAGTCAAAAATATTTATGGACTCTATCTCATCACCGAAAAAAGAAATCCTGAAAGGATCATTGTAAGAAAAGGAAAAAATGTCCACAACGGCTCCCCTTACGGAAAACTGCCCCGGTTCCGACACGAAGTCAACCCTTTCAAAACCGTTTGAAAACAATTTTTCCGCAATTTCATCATGGCTTATCTCATCTCCGACAGACAATCTCATCACCGATCCGCTTATCTTCTCCTTCTCAGGTATCGCTTCTTCCATAGCGGACGGATAAGTCACTATAATAAGAGTGTCCCCTTTCTCATACCCGAGCAACTTTCCGATTGCGGAAGTTCTCTGAACAGAAAGAGATGCCTTGTAATTGCTCTTTTCAAGCGTCTTTCCCGAATCCGGAAGGAAAAACACGCAGTCTCCCTCGGTCAGATTATAAAGATCTACCGCACAATATTCGGCGGAATCTCTGTCAGGAAGCACAATGACCTGCACGCCTCCAAGTCCGAGTTCCGACACTATGAACCATTTTGCGGAAAGAAAAAGCCCGCTGCAGAACACTTCCGGCGATTTTTTCAGCCTTTCCGCAATTTCGGCCACTGATTTTGAACTTATCAACATACCCCTATTTTTTCGGTTGATAACCTGTGCAAAACATTGTTAAAAACAATTGAAAACTAAATTGGATAATAATATGTTTCCGTATATACGGCAATGCAATCCTCTATTCAAAACTTTTTCAAAAGATTTTTCCAATAACTTCACATCAGGGTTTTCAACATAAAACCTAAACTTAAAACAACTGTAAATCAGAGATATAAAACTGTTATCAACATATCAACAGAGAAATAATCATCATCAATTCTAAAATATATATCTATATTTGTATATAATTATTTTGTTGTTGGACATGGCGACTGATTTCGATCCCCGCAATATCAATGAGGGCAAAGATAAGGAATTGGACGGAATTATCCGTCCGCAGGATCTCGGAGACTTTACCGGACAGGACAAGATTGTATCCAATCTGAAGATATTCGTGGCGGCTGCCAAAATGAGAGGAGAGTCACTTGACCACGTGCTTTTCCACGGGCCTCCCGGTCTGGGCAAGACCACACTTGCGCATATTATAGCGAATGAGCTCGGGGTGAATATGAAAGTCACTTCAGGACCTATACTTGACAAGCCGGGGGACCTTGCCGGACTCCTTACTTCCCTGGAGGAGGGGGATGTTCTGTTTATAGATGAGATCCACAGGCTTTCTCCTGTGGTTGAGGAGTATCTTTATTCCGCTATGGAGGATTTCGTCATAGACATAATGATTGACAAGGGGCCGGGTGCACGGTCTGTGCGCATATCCCTGAATCCTTTTACTCTTGTCGGGGCTACCACAAGAAGCGGTCTCCTGACCTCGCCGCTCAGAGCCAGATTCGGAATCAAGTGCGCGCTTGAATATTACGATACAGACACACTCGTAAATATCGTAAAGAGGAGTGCCTCCATATTGAATGTCGGGATTTGCCGGGATGCGGCCTGTGAGATAGCTCTGCGCAGCCGCGGAACACCGCGAATTGCCAATTCCCTGTTGAGGAGAGTTCGTGATTTCGCACAGGTCATGGGGGACGGAAGCATCGACCTCGGCATTGCGCGGTACGCCCTCGATGCGCTCAATATAGACAAAAGGGGACTGGATTCAATTGACAACAAGATATTGAAGACCATAATATCCAAGTTCAAGGGAGGTCCTGTCGGGGCAAATACAATAGCGACAGCCGTAGGCGAGGACCAGGGCACTCTGGAGGAGGTATATGAGCCTTTCCTTATAAAAGAGGGCTTCATAATAAGGACTCCGAGGGGAAGGGAGGTCACCGATCTTGCATACAGTCACCTTGGCCTTGAAAAGGGAAACATCGACTTTGGCGACCCTTCACTGTTCTGACAACATGAGACATTTTTTTCTGCCTGCGATATTGTCTGCTGTCATATTTTTCGGCGGCACCGAAGCCTGTGCGTGTACCTCCGCGATAATTCCCGGCTGGGCCTCTCCTGACGGAAGACCCTTGCTCTGGAAACATCGCGACACTGATGTTCTTGAAAACAGTGTAAGGCATTTCAAAGGCGAGGAATACTCTTTCACCGGACTCGTCAATTCGTCTTCCGAAGGCGGAGAAGTATGGATCGGCTGCAATACGGCAGGTTTTGCCATAATGAACACCGCATCGTACTGTCTAAAGGACGATGATGTCCCTGCATCGGAAATGGACCGGGAGGGGAGACTGATGTACCGTGCTTTGGAAATATGCGCTTCATTGGCTGATTTCGAGCATTTTCTCGACACTTTGGCGCGTCCGTACGGAGTTGAGGCCAATTTCGGATGCATAGATGCTTTTGGAGGCGCAGCCTATTATGAAACAGACAATTACGGATATTTCAAACGTGACGTATCGGCCATGGAGGAGGGATATTGTGTGGTCACTAATTTTTCTGTTTCAGGAAACAGGGACAGATGGAAAGGAGTTGAAAGATACATTACGGCTGATTCCTTATTAAGAAGAATGAAAGCGGGGGAGCGTACATTCGCTGCCATGACTCCGCATATAATAATGGATTCGCTTTCACGTTCATATTCCCATGCCTTGCTTGGCATTGACCTCGGCAGGTCTGCGGAGGAATTCCTGTCTGCATCCTCCGGAATAGCTGTTGACCAGGATTTCATACCTCGGCGCAGTACCTCCGCCTCTGTAGTTGTCCAGGGCGTAAGGACCGGTGAACCTCCTTGTGAGGCTGTATTTTGGGCCGCTTTGGGATATCCTGCATGTGCGGTGATGATACCTGTACCTGTTTCTGTCGAGGATCATGTGCCGGAGTGTATGAAAGGCCGGGAAAATATGGTATGCGGTCTTTCTCTCTTTATTAAAGACAAATATATATTCAGGTTCGGAAAAGTCAGCAATATGGAGCGCTATATGGATCTCGGATGCGTGCTTCCATGTCGTGGGAATTCCGCTTCTCTGCTGGAATGTTCCCGGAGGGCCGAGCGTTCCGTAATGGATATTTTCCTCGGATTCTGGAACGTGGGCGGGCGTTGTGCAGGACGGCTTGCTGACTATGATGCCTTCGCATCGGGGCTTCCGGATATTCTGCGCGATGCCTATGCCCGGTATCTTTCCGAGACGGATGAATAAGCATGTCAAAGTAATTTTGCTGATTTGAGTAAAAATCCGTAAAATTGTGCCGAAATTTCAATAAACACTATAAAATGGCCGAAAAACTTATTTCTAAGATTCCTGAGGGACCTTTATCTGAGAAGTGGACAAAGCACAAATCTCAGATCAGAGTTGTCAGTCCTGGCAACAAAAGAAAACTCGAGGTTATTGTCATCGGAACCGGTCTCGGAGGAGCGTCTGCAGCTGCTTCTCTCGGTGAACTCGGTTATAATGTGAAGGTTTTCTGCATCAGTGATTCTCCTCGCCGTGCACATTCTATTGCAGCTCAGGGAGGTATCAATGCCGCAAAGAACTACCATAATGACAACGACTCAATCTATCGACTTTTCTACGATACCATCAAGGGAGGTGACTACCGCAGCCGCGAAGCCAATGTGTACCGTCTTGCCGAGGTGAGCAACAACATCATTGACCAGTGCGTTGCACAGGGTGTTCCTTTCGCAAGAGAGTACGGCGGACTTCTCGCCAACCGCTCTTTCGGAGGTGCGCAGGTCAGCCGTACCTTCTATGCCCGCGGACAAACCGGACAGCAGCTCCTTCTCGGTGCATATGCTGCGCTCAACCGTCAGATTGCAGCCGGAACAGTAAAGAGCTATCCCCGTCACGAGATGCTTGAGCTTGTGCTCATCAACGGTGAGGCCAAGGGTATCATCGCCAGGAATCTCGTTACTGGAAAGATTGAGAGATTCGGTGCGCATGCGGTCGTAATCGCTACCGGAGGTTACGGAAACACTTATTTCCTTTCTACCAACGCGATGAACAGCAACGGTTCCGCAGCATGGCAGTGCTACAAGAAGGGTGCATTCTTCGCAAACCCTTGCTTCGCACAGATTCACCCTACCTGTATCCCGGTGCACGGCGAGCAGCAGTCCAAGCTGACTCTTATGTCAGAGTCTCTGCGTAATGACGGACGTATCTGGGTACCTAAGAAGAAAGAGGACGTCGAAAAGCTCCGCAAGCATCAGATCAAGGCTTCCGACATAGCAGAGGAAGACCGCGACTATTATCTCGAGCGCCGCTATCCTGCATTCGGTAACCTTGTGCCTCGCGATGTGGCTTCCCGCGCTGCAAAGGAGAGATGCGACGAGGGCTACGGTGTAAACGAGACCGGACTTGCAGTATTCCTTGATTTCAAGACAGCCATAGAGCGTCTCGGAAAAGATGTAATCAAGGCACGCTACGGCAACCTTTTCCAGATGTACGAAAAGATTACCGATACCAACCCGTACGAGGAGCCTATGATGATTTATCCGGCTATCCACTACACAATGGGAGGTATCTGGGTTGACTATAACCTTATGACCACAATTCCAGGTCTTTATGCAATCGGTGAGGCCAATTTCTCTGATCACGGCGGAAACCGTCTCGGTGCTTCTGCCCTTATGCAGGGACTTGCTGACGGTTATTTCATCCTTCCTTATACAATCGGAGATTATCTTGCATCCAAGTTCAAGGAGCCTAAGACAGATATCAATGCGCCTGAATTTGCAGAGGCCGAGAAAGCTGTTACCGACAAGATTAACAAACTCTTGAGCATCAAAGGAAAAGAGTCTGTCGACTCTATTCACAAGAGACTCGGACACATCATGTGGGAGCATGTTGGAATGGCACGCAACGAGGCCGGACTCAAGGAGGGAATCAAACTTATCCAGGAGCTTCGCAAAGAGTTCTGGGAGAATGTTTATGTGGCAGGCGAGAACGGTGAGTTCAACCAGGAGCTTGAAAAGGCTCTCAGACTTGCTGACTTCCTTGAGATAGGCGAGCTTATGGCCCGTGACGCACTTAACAGAAACGAGTCATGCGGAGGACATTTCCGTGAGGAGATGCAGACCGAGGATGGAGAGACCAGGCGTGACGACGTTAATTACATGTATGTCGCTGCCTGGGAGTATAAGGGTAATAATGTTGAGCCTGAGCTTCACAAAGAGCCTCTCAACTACGAAAACATCAAGATTGTCACCAGAAACTATAAAGACTAATTGAAATGGATTTGACATTGAAAGTATGGCGTCAGAAAAACGCCAAGGCACAAGGACATTTTGAGACCTATAAGGTCAAGAACATATCTCCGGACAGTTCCTTCCTTGAAATGCTTGATATCCTTAATGAGCAGCTTATAGCTGAGGGTGCTGATCCTGTAGCTGTTGAGAAGGGATGCAAAAGCTCCGGTCCGGTATCGTTTGACCACGACTGCCGTGAAGGTATCTGCGGCGCATGCTCGCTTTATATAAACGGAAGGGCTCATGGACCTGACGATGAGGTTACTACCTGTCAGCTCCACATGCGCAAATTCAAGGACGGCGACACTGTCACCATTGAGCCGTGGAGAAGCAAGGGCTTCCCTGTAATCAAAGATCTTGTTGTTGACCGTCAGGCATTTGACAAGATTCTTCAGGCAGGCGGATATGTATCTGTGGGGACAGGCGGAGTTCCTGACGGAAACGCTATTCCTATTCCTTACGAGAAAGCTGAGGAGAGCATGGACGGTGCTGCCTGCATAGGCTGCGGTGCCTGTGTCGCAACTTGCAAGAACGGTTCTGCAATGCTGTTCGTATCTGCCCGCGTTAGCTCTCTTGCACTTCTTCCTCAGGGTAAAGTTGAGGGTGCGAAACGTGCAAAGGCTATGGTTGCCAAGATGGACGAACTCGGATTCGGTGCCTGCACGAACACACGTGCCTGCGAGATGGAGTGTCCTAAGCACATTACCGTTTCTCATATTGCAAGACTCAACCGTGAGTTCCTCTGCGCCAAATTCCAGGACTAAGAACTTGCTGCATATCAAAACAATGGCGGTCCGTCAGGGCCGCCATTGTTTTTTTTGTTCAGGATTCTTATTTAACCCATGCAGGCATTTTGTCTTTGCCGATGAGGTAGTAGAATATAAGTCCAATCCAGCTTGTGAGGACAATAACTACTATAAAAAGAATCTTCTTTACTGTATCTCCGTTGAGATTCCAGATGTCTATTCCGGCCTTGATTGTGAGTACAACGCCGATTACCCAAATGATAAAGCTTAACATGATATTTGATATTTTCCGCAAATATAGTCATTTATTTATTATTGATTGACTTACCAAAGGAAATTGTCGAAAGGATAGCGTCCTGCATGGATTTCGGCAACCATCTTATACAAATCTCCGCGCAGTTTGTCTATTCCTGTCCTGTTTTTTGCGGATATGAAGATGCAAGGTGTGTTTTCTTTGGCAATCCAGCTGTTCTTGAATTCATCGAGGGAGTAGTTTTCCTGTTTTTTGGGCTCAAGCGAAAACTCGTCATATTCTTCGTATCTATATGCATCTATTTTATTGAATATTACGAATATGGGCTTATCTATAGCCTTGATGTCCCTTAATGTATCCTCGACTATCTTGATATGTTCCTCGAAATTGGGATGTGAAATGTCCACTACGTGCATCAGTATATCGGCCTCTCTCACTTCGTCGAGTGTGCTCTTGAATGCTTCCACAAGCTGAGTAGGGAGTTTTCTTATGAAACCTACTGTATCGCTTAGTAGGAAAGGAACATTTTCTATGACAACTTTGCGTACAGTAGTATCGAGTGTGGCAAACAGTTTATTCTCCGCAAATACATCGCTTTTGGCCAATAGATTCATCAGAGTACTCTTACCTACGTTCGTATATCCTACGAGCGAAATACGCACCAAAGAACCCCTGTTTCCGCGCTGTGAAGCCATCTGCTTGTCTACCTTTTTCAACTGTTCTTTCAGTTTTGCTATCTTGTCCTGGATTATTCGTCTGTCCGTCTCTATCTGGCTCTCTCCCGGACCTCTCATTCCGATTCCTCCCTTCTGTCTCTCCAGGTGTGTCCACATTCTTGTAAGACGTGGCAAAAGATATTGATACTGTGCAAGTTCAACCTGTGTCTTTGCATATGCCGTTTTGGCCCTCTGTGCAAAAATGTCGAGTATAAGGTTTGTCCTGTCGAGTATCCTTATATTCAGTTCGCGCTCTATGTTTCGCAGCTGGGTAGGGGAGAGTTCATCGTCGAAGATAACTGCATCTATTTCGTTTTCGTTTATGAATTCTTTTATTTCCTGCAGTTTTCCGCTTCTTATATATGTTCTGGAATCCGGCCTGTCCACTTTTTGGACAAATCTTTTTATTCCTGTGGCACCGGCTGTTTCTGCAAGGAATTCAAGCTCGTCGAGATATTCATTTATCTGACGTTCATCGTCTCCCTGCTTTATTACACCTACGAATACAGCCCTTTCTTTGTATTCCGATTTATTTTCACTCATAAATTTCTATAGTTTGGTTACAACAAAAAACAGGTGAAAAAAGTAAACTTTTAATCACCTGCATTCGTTTTTCTTTGGATTGCTTCGCCTGAATTATCTCAACTGGAAGATAACAGGGAAAGTATAAGTTACAGGAACTGCGCGGTCCCTCTGCTTTCCCGGTTTCCATTTAGGTGACATGGAAACGACTCTTATTGCCTCCTTGTCAAGTGACGGATCGACACCGCGAAGCACCTTTACTTTCGTTACGCTTCCGTCTTTTTCCACTGTGAACTGCAGGGTTACGCGTCCCTGTACACCATTCTCCTTTGCTATTTCAGGATATTCGAGCCTTGAGTTCACCCATTTTGAGAACTGGTTTGCATCTCCTCCCTGAAATGAAGGCTTTTCCTCAACGAGCTGGAAAGGAATAGCCTCTTCTTCAACGACTTCCTCTTCAACTTCAATATAGTCCCTGATTTCCACCTGAAGATTTCCGTCATCCTCAAGATTCATGAACATGTCGTCATCAACCTGGATATCGTCGTCAACGATGTCAATCTGATCCGAAAGAATCGGAATCTGAGGAGCTGAAGGAGGTGGCGGAGGAGTATCCATATTCGTGGATATGATTTCCTCTTCCACGAGTATTTCAGTAGTGTCTTCAAGGACAGCTACACTTGTTTCCTTGCTTGTCCATTCAAAGCAAAAAAGGGTAATACCCAAAGCAATTACAAGTCCTATTTCAACAAACAGGAGCTTCTTGTTTTCCAAGCTTGCTTTTTCTGACTTTTTGATTTCCATATTGATCGTTAGTTTATATTCTATTTGCCCGGTAAAGTTAGAAATTATATTTTTTATTTCAAATTTTTTGCTGATACTTTTGTTAATATGATTGGTTATATCAGTAATTTGCATTTATTGAGCCGGATTATCATCGGAATATTGCTTATATTCCGGATCCCATTATGTTCCGGCGTATTCAAAATATTTCGCATATAATAAAACAGCTTCTTATATATTTTGTAGATTTGCAGAAAAATTCAGGAAATGATTTCTTACTATTTTGAAGATACTGACTTTGTTTTCCGCGCAAAGACTCTTAACAGCAAATGGCTCCGTCTTGTTGCAGAGAGCGAGATACGCAGGATAGGGCAGATTTCCATAATATTCTGTTCGGACAATTACATTCTGGATGTAAACCAGCGTTATCTTCAGCATGACTATTTCACTGATATAATAACTTTCGACTATTGCGATGGAGACCGTATTTCCGGAGATCTTTTCATAAGCGTTGACAGTGTGAGAGAAAATTCCATTGAATACGGAACTGAATTCAATGATGAACTCAACAGGGTCATCGTGCACGGAATACTCCATCTTATAGGTTATGACGACCATTCCGATGACGACATTGCCGTGATGCGCAGCAAGGAGAATTATTATCTTTCTTTGAGGGATTTGCTCTGATATGATGAATTCTTATGATATTATAGTTGTCGGTGGGGGACATGCCGGCTGTGAAGCCGCCATGGCTGCATCGCGTATGGGTTCGTCTGTTCTGTTGATTTCAATGGACATGAACAAGTTCGGTCAGATGTCGTGCAATCCGGCTATAGGCGGAATTGCAAAGGGACAGATTGTCCGGGAGATCGATGCTCTCGGTGGCTATACCGGAATTGTTACCGATGCCTCCACTCTGCAGTTCAGAATGCTTAACCGCTCAAAAGGGCCTGCCATGTGGAGTCCGCGTGCCCAGTGTGATAAAAATCACTTTTCTTCATATTGGCGAAAAATACTCGAAAGTGCTTGTAAATTAGATATTTATCAAGATTCTGTAACGAAATTTATCTTCTCTGGTTCAAAAATTTCGGGCGTATGTACGACTACCGGAGCAATATTCAATTCTCAGGCGCTTATCGTTACGGCCGGAACCTTCCTCGGAGGACGAATGTTCATTGGAAGAAATGAATTTGCCGGAGGAAGGATAGGGGAGTTGTCTTCCGAGGGATTGACTTCGCAGCTTATTGATATGGGCGTTAAGACTGCCCGAATGAAGACTGGCACTCCTCCGAGGATAGATATTTCCTCTGTTGATACTTCATCGCTCACAGTTCAGTACGGTGATGATAATCCTGAGAAGTTTTCTTATCTGCCATTTCTTTCGACAGCCCAGAACGGAACCCCTCAGCTTCCTTGCTTTATTGTACATACTAATCCTGAGGTTCATGATATACTGCGCAGCGGTTTCTCTGAGTCACCTTTGTTTTCCGGAATGATCAAAGGCATAGGCCCGCGATATTGTCCGAGTATTGAGGATAAACTCAGGACATTTGCAGACAAGGATGAACATCAGCTTTTCCTTGAGCCCGAGGGCAGGAATACTAATGAATATTATCTTCAGGGATTTTCGTCCTCTCTTCCTCTGAAAGTGCAGCTCGATGCTCTTCATTCTATAAAGGGACTGGAAAAGGCAAAGATTTTCAGACCTGCGTACGCAGTGGAATACGATTTCTTTGATCCGACACAGCTGAAACCTACGCTTGAACTCAAAAATATAGATAATCTGTTCATGGCAGGTCAGGTCAACGGTACTACCGGATATGAGGAAGCTGCCGCTCAGGGTATAGTGGCTGGAATAAATGCGCATCTGAAGGTGCATGAAAAAGAGCCTTTCGTATTGAAGCGTGATCAGGCGTATATAGGTGTGCTTATAGATGACCTAATCACAAAAGGAGTGGATGAGCCGTACAGGATGTTTACGTCAAGGGCAGAATACAGGATTTTGTTGCGACAGGACAATGCTGATCTGAGGCTGACTGAGCTTTCATATAAAGCCGGACTTGCCGATGAATTCAGATATAATTACACTATGCGCAAGTATGAAGCGGTTGAGTCATTCAAAAACTTTTTTGAATCAGCTTCACTGCGTCCTGAAAATGTCAATGACTATTTGCAGGCTTCCGGTACAGCTCCTATAGAGTCGAGGCGTCGAATCGCTGATTTGCTTTCCCGTCCTCAGGTTTTTGTTAAAGATATTTTTGATTTAGTTCCACGTGGAACTTTTGATAAATATGGAATAGATACAGAAAGTTCTCTGTTTTGTCCTGTCTGTAACCTGTTAGGATATTCTGCTTCGTATCCCGATATGTTGGATGTAGATGCTGAATTATCATATAATGGTCTTTCTTATACGGATGCCTTGCGTGTTCTGAGATGGAATACTGATTATCCTGTTTCAAAATTGGACAAGGATTTTCTTTTGACTGCCCTTGATTCCAATTATCGCAGGGAAGTATTGGATTCTGTAGAAATTTCCATAAAGTATAAGGGTTATATCGAGCGTGAACAGCAGCTGGCAGAAAAAATGCTCAGACTGGAAAATCTGATAATTCCGGATGGCTTTGATTTCGACAAGGTGAACAGTTTGTCAATAGAGTGCCGTCAGAAACTGAAAAAGTATTCTCCTAAGACTATTGCCCAGGCTTCCCGTATATCCGGAGTTTCACCGTCCGATATTTCAGTATTGCTTGTGTATTTCGGTAGATAATTTATTGGTGCGGTAATACTTTTTAGTCGCGCCATTTTTTCAGTACAGTCAACCTCGACTTTACACAAAAATTTATAGATTTTTCTGTCTTTTTAGTTAGCCTCATTTATTTTTAAAAATTTATTTATCTTCTTTCCGGATACTGAAGCGCTGCTGTTTCGGACTGTAAATTCTTTGGCTGATACGGTGACTTTTATCAAGGTATTACAAATATCCGGTTCTTTCTTCTTTTCTATGAAAATCTCTTAACTCCGGTAACATTTGCTTAATTCTCCTGTAAGGGCTATAGTCAGGTCTCTTAGGTTTTCTGTGGATTAGAGCACTGTTGTTTCGGTATCTCAGCCCGGTAAAATTTTATGACCTCTATGAAGATGGACTTACTCCGGTATTTTTAGAAATCTTTTGCGTTCAGATATCTTACTTGTAGTCTCGATTCTATGAATATCATAATTATTGTTGAACTGATATATATAAATGTTCCATGTGGAACATTTATCTTATAGTATCTTCAATGACAATTTTATTATTTCTTCGAGAGTGGCAGCAGGTTTCTGTTTGATTACTGCAGCTATTGCCTTGTTCACATTTGCTTTTGTGAATCCAAGCATGACTAAAGCTGTGCTTGCTTCATCTGCTGCGCTGTTTGTCTGGTACTGCAACAGTGACTGGCTTCCGGAAATCTTTGATATTTTGTCCTTGAGTTCAAGAATAAGTCTCTGTGCACTCTTTGTTCCGATGCCTTTAATGCTTTTTATTTTGTTCAGATCTTCCGATACGATAGCAGTCTTTATTTCATCTGAAGTTAATGATGACAACATCATTCTCGCTGTCGATGCCCCGATTCCTGAAACACCGATAAGGAGACGGAACAGTTCACGCTCATCTTTTGTTGCAAATCCGTAATACAGTTCCTCATCTTCCCTCAGATAGTGGTGGATATAAATTACGCTATCTTTGCTTCCGTTCAGTTTTTCGTAAGTCTGCAGAGATATTAAAATACTGTAACCTATTCCATTGTTTTCCAAAATGAGGTCTGTAGGACTTAGCGATTCGATTGTTCCTTTTATATAGTCTATCATTTCAGTTTGTTTTTGTATCCTATGCAAAAATATGATAAAATACGTTAAAAGAAAATTGTTTTTGACTTTTGCTTGGATTCTTTGAAAGCTGCTTTGGATTCAGTCGTTATAAATTTATTTCCTAACAAATTGAAGAATGTCATAAATTCAACAGCTTTTAAAACTATATGAAATGCGATGGCAAAAATGATTGCAAAAATACAATGGATTTTAAATGGAGCAGTCTTTTTCAACAAATGAATTTTTGCATGTAAATTTAGACGGCTTATCATAGTTTTTGTTAAATTTGCAAGATATTTTGTTGAAAAGATTACATACTTGAGAAACTTTGAATTAGATATGGTTGTCGAAGAAATAAGAGATATGTTTCCTGCTTTGTCGAGAAAGGTATATGGAAAGGATATGGTCTATTTCGACAATGCTGCTACAACGCAAAGGGTTAAGAGTGTACTTGACAGGTGGAATGAACTTAGCGTATATTCAAATTCCAATATCCACAGGGCTGTTCACCGTCTTTCTGTAGAGGCGACAGTGGCATACGAGGAATCCCGCGATGCCGTACGAAATTTCATTAATGCGGAAAGCAGGGAAGAAATCATATTTACTTCCGGAACAACGGCAGCTGTAAACCTTGTCGCATTCTGTTTTGGCGAGGCTTTTATACATGAAGGTGACGAAGTGGTGGTGACAGAGGCTGAGCATCATTCCAACCTTGTTCCGTGGCAGATGATGTGCAAAAGGAAAAAGGCATTTCTGAGAGTTATTCCGGTAGATAATAACGGTTATCTTATGGTCGACAGGCTTGACGGCATATTGAATCAGCGCACGAAGCTGGTGGCCGTCACCCATGTTTCTAATGTTCTTGGAATTGTGAATCCTGTCAAAGATGTAATTTCAAGATGCCACGAAAAAGGGATTCCTGTCTTTGTGGACGGTGCCCAGGGAATTGTGCACTGCAAGGTGGACGTACAGGATATGGACTGTGATTTTTATGCGTTTTCAGGACATAAGATGTATGCTGCGACAGGAACCGGAGTACTTTACGGAAAAAAGAAATGGCTTGATGCAATGCCTCCTTATATGGGGGGCGGAGAAATGGTCGGAAATGTGAGCTTTGCCGAAACAACATATGCTCCTCTTCCTCTGAAATATGAGGCGGGAACTCAGAATTTTACTTCCGCTGCTACTTTGAAACCTGCTATCGACTTCGTTAAATCCTTGAATGATAATAAATTATTGGAATATAACGATAATGTGAAGGAGTATATGCTACATATTCTTAGGTCACACCCTAAAGTGAGGCTTTATGGTGTTCCACGCGGAACATATGAGGACAAAATTCCGGTTTTCTCTTTTACTGTGGAAGGGGTTCACCATGAGGATCTGGCTCTTGTACTGGATAAAATGGGTATTGCCGTAAGGTCCGGACAAATGTGTGCCGAACCGCTTATGGCGAGATTTGGAGTAACTGGCGTTTTGCGTGCATCTCTTGCTCCGTACAATACTATGGAGGAAGCGGAATATTTCGTAAAATGTCTGGATAAAGCGATAGAAATGTTTGCCTGACGATACTTGGGGCACTTTGGCAGTGCCTCTGAAATTATTATGATATGAAACCATTGAAAGAAGCTGAAAATGCGATTGTCGAGGAATTTTCGATGTACGATGAATGGCTCGACAAATATGAATATCTTATAGAACTCGGCAAGTCTCTTGATGACTATCCGGAGTCGAAAAAGACGGATGACAGACTTATCAAAGGATGTCAGTCGAGGGTATGGCTGGACTATAAGACGGATTCCGGAAATATTGTATTCAGTGCCGACAGCGATGCAATAATCACAAAGGGAATTATTTCGCTGCTTGTAGGACTGTATTCGGGAAGGACTCCTCAGGAGATTCTTTCCTCTGATTTTTCCGTTGTGGAAAAGATTGGACTGATAGAAAATCTTTCGCCTACACGTGCAAACGGACTTGTGTCCATGATAGCCAAAATTAAAGAAATAGCTGCTGAAAACGTTTGATTTATGTGGCTCAAAAATTTGTTTTCAAAAGAAAATGCCGCAGATGCGGCTGGTGAAGATAAGGAGGCTTTGATGAGACTTGAAAGAGATATAATAATTGCCCTGAGGCAGGTTTATGACCCCGAGATTCCGGTCAATGTATATGATCTGGGACTTATATATGAAATCAGGGTGGATGATGACCACAATGTCTATATCCAGATGACTCTTACCGCGCCGAACTGTCCTATGGCTGATTATGTGGTAGAGCAGGTGAAGACGGCTGTAGAGGATGTTCCCGGCGTAGTAAGCGCGCAGATTGAACTTGTTTTTGAGCCTGTATGGGACAAGAGCAGGATGTCGGAGGAGGCATTGGTGGAACTTGGGCTTGACGATGACTGAAGAGCGGAGGGACATTCCGGAAGAAACGGCCTGCATGACATTATGAAAGTCGAACTTTATCTGTCTTTGGGTTCCAATATGGGGGACAGGGCAAAGAATATAAGCGATGCCATAAGCTGTCTTAATATTGCCTTTGGATGCAGTTACAAGTCGCTTTCGTCAGTAATCGAGACCGAACCATGGGGATTTGAGTCCGATACGAAGTTTCTGAATGCCGCAGTGATGTATGAATTGGAATTTAGACGAGGATATAATCCTGAGGCGGAAGGACTTGTTATATTGGAAAAATGCAAGGAAATAGAGTCTGTGCTCGGACGGGAACAGAATGTATGTTACGATGAGAAAGGGGAGAGAGTTTATCATCCGAGACCGATAGACATAGATATATTGTTCATAGGTGACAGCAGGATAGACTGCCCTGAGCTTACGGTTCCGCACAGGCTGATGAAGGAAAGGGACTTCGTTATGGTTCCTTTGAACGAAATAGCTTCTGACCATGTCAGAAACACTTTTAGAGATATATTTTAAAAACAATATTATTATGACACAGGAAGAACTTTTCAAGATTCTGGTTGCGCATTGCAAGGAATACGGATTCATTTTTCCGTCAAGCGAGATTTATGACGGACTCGCTGCCGTATATGACTACGGCCAGCTCGGATCAGAACTGAAGAACAACATCAAGAGATACTGGTGGGAAGCCATGACAAGGCTTCACGAAAATATTGTCGGTATCGACTCCGCTATCTTCATGCATCCGAGAATCTGGGAGGCTTCGGGCCATGTCGGAGCTTTCAACGATCCTCTCATAGATAACAAGGACTCCAAGAAGAGGTACAGGGCAGATGTCCTTATCGAGGATTACATCGGCAAACTTGAGGACAAAATCCGCAAGGATGTCGAGAAGGGCAGAAAGAAATTCGGCGAGTCATTCGATGAGGCCAAATTTATAGAGACAAATCCTAACTGTATCAGGAACAATGAAAAAATAGCCGAAGTCAAAAAGAGAATGGCTGATGCACTCAATGCCAATGACCTTGCCGGACTCAGGCAGATTATTATCGATTGCGAGATTGCCTGCCCGATTTCAGGAACAAAGAACTGGACTGACGTCCGTCAGTTCAACCTTATGTTCTCGACTCAGCTCGGAAGCACTTCAGAGGGAGCGAATCTGATATATCTGCGTCCTGAGACTGCGCAGGGCATATTCGTGAACTATCTCAATGTGCAGAAGACAGGCAGGATGAAGATTCCTTTCGGAATAGCACAGATAGGAAAGGCATTCAGAAATGAGATTGTGGCGCGTCAGTTCATATTCAGGATGAGGGAGTTCGAGCAGATGGAAATGCAGTTCTTCATCAAGCCCGGAACTGAACTTGACTGGTTTGCAAAATGGAAAGAAAACCGTATGGCATGGCACAAGGCACTCGGAATGGGAGATGACAATTACCGTTTCCACGACCATGACAAACTCGCACATTATGCCAATGCGGCTACAGATATCGAATTCAGATTCCCGTTCGGCTTCAAGGAGCTTGAGGGAATACATTCACGCACTGATTTCGACCTCGGAAACCATCAGAAGTTCTCCGGAAAGAAGATACAGTATTTCGATCCTGAGTGCGGAGAAAACTATACTCCATACGTAGTGGAGACATCTATCGGTGTAGACCGTATGGTGCTTGCAGTGCTTTCTCATTCATACAGGGAGGAGCAGCTTGAAAACGGTGAGAGCCGCGTTGTGCTCGGCATTCCTGCACCCCTTGCCCCTGTTAAGGTGGCAGTGCTCCCTCTCATCAAGAAAGACGGGCTTCCTGAGCTTGCACGCGAGATTCTTGATGAACTCAAATATGACTACAACTGCCAGTATGACGAGAAGGATTCTATAGGAAAGAGATACCGTCGTCAGGATGCCATCGGAACACCTTTCTGCGTAACTGTGGACCATGAGTCCCTCAATGACAGATGCGTAACTGTGCGCCACCGTGATTCAATGGCTCAGGAGCGTGTCAAAATAGAGGATCTTCACTCTATCATAGGCAAGGAAGTCAATCTTAGCAACATTCTTAAAAAACTTAAATAAAATTATTATGAGATTATTGTCAATTGTAGCAGCGATAATGACATCTGCTGCCGTGCTGTCACCAACTTTGGTTATGGCCGAAACTTCTTCTCAGATCTTCTCAAAGAAGACAGAGACCGCAACAAGTAACGGCAAATCAGCCGGAGCAGCCCTCAAATCTCTGTACACACAGTACAAGGCTGACGGAAAGCTGAATATGTCCAACATCAGTAATCTTATCAATCTTGCCACTCTTGCCAATAATCTTCAGGGCTTGAAGGGACAGAGCAACAAATCCGCTTTCTACAAGGATTTTGCGACAGGACTGGTGACCGGATCAGGAAATCTTGTAACCGCGTCAAATTCCAATTCAGTAATGAGCGGACTTTCAAACCTTGTCAATAATGTCGACCTTTCAGGTTTGCAGGGGGCGTCGCAGGGAAAGACCCTCGGCAATGCAAGCGAAATCGCCAGCTCAGTCAGCGGGATACTCAATCTCCTGAAGAAATAAGGTGCGATCTCAAAAAAGTTGGACTTGTTATACCTTTATCCGTTTTAAAAGAGGGACTAAAAAAGTCGGGATAACTCTCTGAGAATTGAAAATTTGGTGACAAGGGCGAGATAGTCCACACATAAAAAAGAGAAAAAGGGGCTTGACTAATACTTTTTAGTCTGCCCCTTTTTTATTCTTCGTTCTTCCATCCCTGTGCCCTTATCGGCAGTTCTGCACCGTCAGGAGTGACAATTACTGCGCCTACATCCGGTTTGGCAAGATGGCCTATTATGTCGAAAGTCTGGAAATCATGGCGGAACTTGTCGTGTTTTCCTATAGGAACAGTAAACAGGAGCCTGTAGTCCTCGCCCCCGTTCAGAGCCGCTGAGACAGGATCGATATTGAGCTGCTTTCCGAGTTCGAATGTTTTTCCTGCGAACGGGAGTTTGTCCACATATATCTTGGCTCCCAGACCGCTGTCGCGCACCAGACGTTTCACTGTGTCTGCAAGTCCGCGTGTCACTAAATAGCCGTATGAAGGCATTATCTCAGCTTCTTCCAACTGACTTATTGTCTGAGGGTTTATCTGAGGCTTCAGATACGAGCCTACGAGATGTCTGTATTCTTCAAGGTCGGGCTGCTTGCTGACATCACCGCTCTTTATGAAATTTTCTTTCTCTCTTTCCATAATCCTGAATCCGAGGAATGCAGCACCGAGATTGCCTGACACACATATCAGATCCATGCTTTTGGCCGCAGGGCGGCGTTTTGCCATGAGCAGCGTGGTTTCTCCTGCAGAGGAAATGCTTATCACAAGGCCGTTCGGTGACGGAACAAGGTCGAGTGTCACTTGCCTGTATCCGTGTTCTGCAGCAGCCGATACTATGCCGTCCCACAGCTCTTTTATATGCCTGAAATCAAGTTTTGCGGATATGCCGAGGCGCACGTCCATTGTGCGCGGATGAGAAAATTCTGCATAAAGTTCCCCGGTTACGGCGACAGCACATTTGTAGCCGAGGTGTTTGAGCGGAAAATATGTAAGGTCGAAGTCTATTCCCTCGATGAATGTGCGTGATTGTGAACTTGCGAAGCACTTGCCCTGTGTCTCAAAAAAAGAGCTTCTGAACGGACTGTACCGCGTTCCTTCGTAAAGTTTTGCTATCGCCTCGACTCTGCCGAGGTCTGAGAATGTTTCTTCTGCCATGTCAGTATAATTTCTGCAAAATTACAAAAAGCATCCATAAATGCCAATCGCATGGCTGTCAGGATTGTCATGATATGGTTAAGAAAAATTTCATGAAATAGTGAAACAATAAACAATAAAAAATAATATTTTTGTAAAATTATTGAATCATAGTTGAATTAATAACATTATATCATGAAAAAAATTTTATTTATAGCGGCTGCACTTTTTGCATTTGCCGGCTGTGATGACAAAAAGCCTCTTGACACTCCAAAGGATGATAATGAGGTAAAGGAGGCTGTTTCCATATCTCCGGCGAGCAAGGCTTTCGCCAAAGAAGGAGGAAGCGTGGATGTCAAGGTTACAAGCACCGGGGCATGGACACTTACTTCAGAGGAGGCTTATGATTGGATTACTCCGTCAGCAAAGTCCGGAAAAGACGGTGACATGGTCAAATTTACTGCTTCAGAGAACAAGACTACTGACAGTAAGAAAGCCGTGTTCACATTCAAGACCGGCAATGCCACGGCGACTTTGAATATAACGATCGCTGCCGGTGATGCACCTTATCTCAATTCAGACACGAAGAGCTTTGAATTCAAAGAGGACGGAGGCACGGTTGAAGTAAAGGTAAATTCCAATATAGAATATACATATACACCTGATGCGAACTGGATTTCATACAAGGAAACAAAGAGCGGAAATATAGAAGTGTTTACAGTTGATGCACTTCCGGCAGGCACTGACTCACGTTCAGGAAATATTACGTTTGCAGGAAAAGACGACAGCTCATTGAAATTCGAGGTAGCCGTAAGCCAGAAACGTGAATCATCTGCAGGTGGAGATGACGCTCTGATCACTACTGTCGGCAAATTCAGCGCGACAAGGGCATATCCTAAGTGGGACGGCAAGGCCACGGCATTTGAGAATATGTCTGAATTTACGGTAGAGGCGCTCGTATACCATCAGAACGGCTGGGCTTCCCTTAATACAATTCTCGGAATCGACGGATATTTCATGGTACGTGCCGGTGATGACGGAATCCAGAAGAATGAAATTCAGGTATGCACCAGCGGTGATGACACAAATGAGGAAACCAAACTGAATTCGGGTGTACTGCTCGAAGAAAACACATGGTATCATATTGCCGTAACTTTCAACAAGGGAGCTATTAAACTCTACGTCGACGGTGTTGAAAAAGGAAGCATTACAGCATCCGGAACTACAAAGAGGAGCTTCAACCGTGAGCATACCGATGAAACAGGCGGCTGGGGTGCCACGAGGTGTTTCTGGGTAGGATACTCTTGCGGAGTGTCACGCTGCTGGAAAGGCATGATGAGCGAGGTGCGTATCTGGAATAAGGTTCTTGCTGCATCTGATCTTACCGCCAAGGATCACTTCTATAAAGTAGAGCCTACTTCAGCAGGTCTTATAGCTTACTGGAAGTTCAACGACGGAGAGGGAAGCATAGTCAAGGACCACACTTCAAACGGCAACAACCTCTATTGCCAGATCAACGTCAAGAATGATCCTCCTACAACTGCAACAGGAGAGGACGGAATGGAATGGGAGACAGTTTCACTTCCGGAATAGTCATAAAAGAGACCGGCATTGACTTGTTGCCGGTCTTTTTTCAATAATCAAAATCAAAGAATAATGAAACGCTTAGTATTGTTTATAGCGGCTTTTGCGGTCATGCTGCCGCAGATTTCGGATGCAAAGAAAAAAAATGATGGACAGACGGAACTTAAAGTCATGTCCTATAACATCAGAATGGGAGAAGCGAAGGACGGCACGAATTCATGGATGTACAGATATCCGGCCACTGCCTATATGATTGAAGACCAGAAGCCTGATGTTTTCGGTGTACAGGAGGCTTACAGCTATCAGGTGCTTTTCATTAAGGACAACTGCCGTGAATATGACTGTGTGGGTGTCGGACGTGAGGACGGCAAGAAAAAAGGCGAGCATATGTCAATCTTCTGGAACAAAAAGACCGTAAAAATGCTCAAATGGGGTACATTCTGGCTTTCCGAGACTCCTGGCAAGCCTTCAATGGGCTGGGATGCAGCCTGTATGCGTACTGCGACCTGGGCGCTCATGCAATGCAAGAAAACAGGCCGGAAATTCTATTATGTGAACACACATCTTGACCATGTAGGTGCAGAGGCCCAGAAAAACGGACTGAAACTCATTGTGGACAATATTGCCGAGATAAACCCGAAAGGCTATCCTATGGTGCTGACCGGAGACTTCAATGTGACTCCTGACAATCCGTCTCTTGCCGACCTGGACAAAATAATGCTGAGCGCAAGAAACATAGCCGTAAAGACCGACTGTCTCGGAACATATCACGGATGGGGGAAAAAAAGCTCAATAATCGATTATGTATATTGTTCAGGCTTTTCCAAATGTATTGAATATCAGACAGTGACAAAGAAATATGCCAACAGGGCATTTGTTTCTGACCACTATCCGATATTTGCAAGACTTATTTTTTGATGACCGTGTAGCCGATTCCCATCTCTTTCAGTTCATCGATGAACTGAAGCGACACGCCTACGCGGAACTTGTGTGACAAAAATTCTATATTCCATTTTTTGTCGGGATCATAGAGGAACATTGTGAGCGGAACGTTTCCTTTGTTCCTCTTTATCATTTTCACAAGCTTCTCACGGAATTCCGGCGACAGCATAGGTGTGGAAATCCGGATTGAAAATCCTTTCACGAAAGTGTCCGTCACATTGCCGAGAAGCATCATGTTCTTCGGCTTGAACGCATAGTCGGATTCCTTTCCCTTTGCCCTTTCCTCCGGCTTGATATAGTATTTTTCCTCGATTACTCCCTCTATGAACAGGGCGGTATTCTGTTTTTCATACTGCATGAAAGCCTCGTGGTCCTTGCCGAAAAATGCGAATTCATAGCTTCCGGCATAATCCTCCACAGTCATTTTGGACATCGGCCTTCCGCTTTTTGTCATGCCCTCGGATGCCGCAATCACGAATCCTGCCACATTGACCTTCCTTTTTTCTTTCTTTGCCTGACATTCGGCCACGAGTGCAGGAATTTCCCCTACCTTGCATGTCGTGAAATTTTCAAGCTCAAAGGCGAATGTATCCAGCGGATGAGACGAAAGATACATTCCCACAAGCTCCTTCTCGTATTTCAGTTTCTCCAGTATGTCTTCGTCTCCCTGCATGGACGGTATTGCAGGTCTCTCGGGTTTCAGTTCCTCTGATTCACCGAACAGCGAAACGGTACTGTCCATGCTGTCTTTCTTGTACAGTTCCCCGTATCTCAACAGAGTTTCCATAAAGGTATCCCCGGACTTGCACGGCAGTGTAAACTGCTTTCTGCATATTCCGAAACTGTCGAAGGCCCCGGAATGCAGAAGCGACTCGAAGGCCTTTCTGTTGACCATTCCTGACATACGCTCCACAAAGTCGAAAATGTCTTCGAAAAGACCGTTTTCTTCGCGTTCTTCGAGTATCGCCTTGACTATATTGTCACCGAATCCCTTGATTCCTCCGAGACCGAAGCGTATCTCCCCGTGCTTGTTTACTGTGAAGTGGGCGTCCGATTCGTTTATGTCCGGATTAAGAACTTTGATATTGCTCTTTTTGCAGTCATCCATGATTTTCTTGATCTCGTCCATGTTGGAGAGATTCTTCGAAAGGTTGGCTGCCTGGAATTCCGCAGGATAATGGGCCTTAAGCCAGCCGGTCTGATAGCTTACCCAGGCATAGCATGTGGCGTGTGACTTGTTGAAAGCGTACTGGGCGAATTTTTCCCAGTCCGCCCATATCTTCATAAGGACATCCTTCGGGTGTCCGTTCTTCATTCCTCCCTCGATGAAAAGGCCTTTGAGTGAATCCAGAAGTGCCTTTATCTTCTTTCCCATTGCCTTTCTGAGCGTATCGGCCTGGCCTTTTGTGAAGCCTGCGAGCTTCTGTGAAAGAAGCATGACCTGCTCCTGATAGACCGTGACTCCGTACGTGTCCTGCAGAAACTCTTCCATTTCAGGCAGGTCATATTCCACTTTTTCAGTGCCCTGCTTTCGGGCGACGAACGACGGAATATAGTCCATAGGTCCTGGACGGTAAAGGGCGTTCATGGCAATCAGGTCCTCGAACCTCGTCGGCTGTAGCTTTATGAGCCATTCTTTCATGCCCGGAGACTCGAACTGGAACACGCTCGTGGTGTCACCGCGTCCGTAAAGTTCGTATGTTTCCTTGTCATCGATAGGTATCTTCTCTATGTCGAATTCAAGTCCGAACCTCTTTTTTATGTTTACCTGACATTCCTTTATGATAGAAAGCGTCCTCAGTCCGAGAAAGTCCATTTTCAGCATGCCTACTTCCTCGATATAATGGCCGTCATACTGGGATACCCATACGTCTTCTCCGGTAGCTTTGTCGGCAGCCATGCTTATAGGGATGAAATTCGTGAGGTCTCCGCGTCCGATAATCATCGCGCACGCATGAACTCCTGTCTGACGTATGCAGCCTTCGAGCTTAAGTGCATAATTGAGGACTTCCTTTACCTCAGGAGTACCGTTTTCCAGCTCATTTTTCAGCTCAGGGATGAGCTTGTAGCAGTTTTTGAGGTTCGGCTTGTACGATACTTCCTTTTTATATTTTTTGAAGGTCTTTTTGACCTTTATCTTCTGTCCCTCATGGTCCGGGTCATCAATTTCAACTTCTTTCTCAATCAGTTTCTGGCCCTCCTGCAGCAGATCGTTTTCACCGAAAGGCTCTTCAGTGTCCTCCATTTGCGTGATAGGCTTGTCCGGAATAAGTTTGGTAAGTCTGTTGGATTCGTCAATCGACAGACGGCTTACCCGTGCCACATCCTTTATGGCGCTTTTCGCAGCCATTGTTCCGAATGTGATTACGTGCGATATATGGTCCTTGCCGTATGTTTCCTCTACATATTTGAATGCGCGGTAACGTCCGTCATCATCGAAGTCGATGTCTATATCCGGCATGTTGATTCGGTCAGGGTTGAGGAAACGCTCGAACAGGAGCTGGTAGCGTATCGGGTCGAGATTGGTTATTTTGAGGCAGTATGCCACGGCCGAACCTGCAGCCGAACCACGGCCCGGACCTACGGATATGCCCTCGGCCCTTGCAGCGGCAATGAAGTCCTGAACGATAAGGAAGTAGTCCGGGAAGCCCATTTTGCAGATGGTCTTAAGCTCGAACTCGATTCGCTCGGCCTGCTCTGCGGTAAGCTCCTCCCCGTATCTCCAGTGTGCTCCCCTGTATGTAAGGTGGCACAGATATGCGACAGACTGGCAGAATTCCTCTCCGCGCTCAGAGCCGTCCTTGTTGCACCGTCCTACATCTATGATGTCTTTGTATTTTTCGAGATATACGTCTATATCCTTGAGGAATTCGTCCGCTATCCTGAATTTCGGCAGGATAGGGTCTTTGTCGATTTTGTAGCCCTCAATCTTTCCGGCAACCTCGAGAGTGTTGCTTATTGCTTCGGGATGCCCAGGGAAAAGGGAAAGCATTTCTTCCTCGCTTTTCATGTATTCCTGCTGAGTATAGCGCATCCTGTTCTCATCGTCCACATACACATTAGTCGTGAGGCAGATAAGCCTGTCATGCGCAGGGCCGTCCTCTTTTCTGACAAAGTGTATATCATTCGTGGCCACAACCTTTGTCCCTGTCCTGCGTGCCAAATCAAACAGGCCCTCATTGACCTGGAGCTGCTGTTCATACAGTTCCAGCGACTGTCCCGGTATTTCCGTCCTGTGAAGCTGGACTTCAAGATAATAATCTTCACCGAAGACCCTTTTATGCCATTCTACGGCTTTTTCGGCTCCGTCCATGTCTCCGGCAAGAACACATCTCGGCACCTCTCCTGCAATACATGCCGAGCAGCAGATCAGGTCTTGTGAATACTTCTCCACCACTTCATGGGAAACTCTCGGTTTTCCGTAATACATTCCCTCGATATGTCCGGTGGAGACTATCTTCATCAGGTTTTTGTAGCCGTTGTAATTCTTGGCCAGGAGTATGAGGTGATAGTATCCCCTGTGGTCCTTGTCTTTCAGATTGTGGTCATAGTGCCTCGTCACATAAATTTCGCAGCCGAGAATGGGTTTTATGTCCGGATACTTTCCGGCAGCCTTCATGAACTCCTTTATTCCGTACATATTGCCGTGGTCGGTAATTGCAAGTGCCGGCATTCCCAATTCGGAGGCACGTGCGAACAGATTTCCGACAGAGGACTGGCCGTCGAGAATGGAATACTGGGTATGTACGTGAAGATGGACGAAAGACATTATATTTGTTTTTTCCGGGTTAAAGTTATGCATTCAGTCCGGGACGGCCGGACTTTGTGCAGCGGTCGGCAAAGTTATGCAAAAAGCCCGTACTTGTCAATCAAAAAATGAGGGCGGCCGGAATTTCCGGTCGCCCTCACAACACTAAATAATCATGAAGAATCACTTCTTCTTTTTGTCTTCTGCCTTCTTTGTAACATCATACATGATAGGAGTTGCAATGAAGATAGATGCGTAAGTTCCGATGATGATACCGAGTATCAGGGCAACTGCAAGACCCCTTATGACCTCTCCTCCGAAAATCGCAATGGCAAGCATTGTCACGAGAGTTGTCAATGAAGTATTCATTGTACGTGAGAGAGTGCTGTTGAGGGCCTCATTCACATTGTTCTTGAAGTCTGCCTTAGGGTGCAGTTCCTTGTATTCACGGATACGGTCGAAGATAACCACTGTATCGTTGATTGCATAACCTATGATTGTAAGGATTGCAGCGATGAATGTCTGGTCGATGTCAAGGCTGAAAGGCAGGATTCCGGTGAAGAGAGAGAAGAAGCCGATCACAATGATTGCAGTGTGGGCAAGTCCCGTAACTCCTCCGAGTCCCCATGTCCAGCCTCTGAAGCGGAAGGCGATATAAGCGAAAATTACGAAGAGGGCGATAATCACGGCAATTATGGCGTCCCTTGTGATGTCGTTCGCGATAGTAGGGCCTACCTTGTCGGAACTGATGATTCCGTTAGGGTTGTCCTGTGTCGAAGTGAACTCGTCAAGAGTGATTCCGTTTGCGAAGAAGCCCTTGAGTGCTCCGTAGAGAATGTTCTCCACCTCTACATCGACATCGGTCGATTCCTGGTCTACCTTATAAGTAGTCGTAATCTTCATCTGGCTTTCGCCTCCGAACTGCTTGACCTCGGCAGCTGCATTGTCCACGCTCTCGTCATTTGCCGCTGCATTGTTGAATGCTTCGTGTACGGATGCACGGATTGTCTCTGCATCTACAGGCTGGTCGAACCTTACTACGTAAGTACGTCCGCCTGTGAAGTCAACACCGTATGAGAAACCTTTTGTGAAGATTGAAATAAGGGATATAAGGATAATTGTTCCGGAAACAATGTATGCGATTTTCCTCTTGCTGATGAAATCGAAGTTTGTGTTCTGGAGGAAATTCCTTGTAGCAGCGTTGTCGAAGCTTACTTTCTTGCCTTTTGAAACCCTTGTGTCGAAAATCAGCCTTGTAATGAATATTGAAGTGAGGACTGATGTAATGATACCGATGATCAATGTTGTTGCGAAGCCCTGTACAGGACCTGAACCGAACACAAAGAGTACGATACCTGTAAGGAGGGTAGTGATCTGACCGTCGATGATTGCCGAATATGCATTTGAATATCCGTCTGCGATCGCCTTGCTGAGACCCTTGCCTGCACGCAGCTCTTCCTTGATACGCTCATAGATGATGACGTTGGCATCGACTGCCATACCGAGGGTCAGCACGAGACCTGCGATACCCGGGAGAGTGAGGACTGCACCGAATGAAACGAGGGTTCCGAAAAGGAGAAGCACGTTGCAGAGAAGTGCTATGTCGGCCACGAGACCTGCACCCTGATAGAACAGGATCATGTAGACAAGCACGAGGAGGAACGCGATGATGAATGAAATCATACCTGCGTTGATTGACTCGGCTCCGAGTGAAGGTCCTACAACCTGCTCCTGGATGATGGTTGCCGGTGCAGGCAGCTTACCGGATTTGAGGACGTTTGCAAGGTCCTCAGCTTCCTCAAGGGTGAATTTTCCGGAAATCTCCGAGCTTCCACCGTCAATTTTTCCGTTTACGACAGGATAAGAATACACCATTCCGTCGAGCACTACGGCAATCTGCTTGCCGATATTGTCTCCTGTCATCCTTGACCATACCGATGCTCCCTCGCCGTTCATTGTCATTGAAACGTTAGGGTTTCCGCCCCTGTTGCCGTACTGTACACGCGCATCTGTCACGGCACCGCCGTCCAGAGGAGCTTTTCCGTCGGCTGAAGCGACCTTGATTGCGACAAGCTCGAAAATGTTTTCGTCAAATGATGAAGGCTTCACAGTCCACAGCGGCCTGAATTCAGGAGGGAAACACTCCTTTATCTGAGGCATTGCGAAATACCTGTTGATTGCAGCCGTGTCTGTATAGTGAGCGTAACCTATGCAGGCGCTCTTGTACTGTGCAGGCTGGAGTACAGCGAACAGCGGGTTGTTCTTCTTCCACTCTGACTCAAGCTTGGCGTCGTTCTCGGTGTTGTTGATTTCTTCTGCGAGAATATCGTTTTCGGAAGCGGTTTCTACAGCGGCAGCCTGCGGTTCCTCATCATTCTCGATGAGGCTTGCAAGACGTGTGTTGGCTTCCATGAGGTAGCTCTGGATTTCGGTATTGTCGAAAGTCGGCCAGAATTCGAGTGAAGCGGTTCCCTGGAGGAGCTTCCTTACGCGCTCAGGCTCTTTCACTCCCGGAAGTTCCACGAGGATACGTCCGCTGTTTCCGAGTTTCTGGATATTAGGCTGGGTAACGCCGAAACGGTCGATACGGTTTCTCAGGACGTTGAAAGAGTTTGCGATTGCACTCTCTGCCTCGCCTCTGATGACCTCGATTACCTGTGCGTCTGTAGACTCAGGGCCGATTTTGCCTACCATGTCAAAAGTTCCGAAAACCTGTGCGAGCGGCATTCCGTTTGAAGTCTCTTTCCATGCATCAGCGAACAAGGTGATGAAATCCTCTCTTGAATTTATGCTGCGCTGCTTTGCAAGTGCGACTGCGTTTGTGAACTCAGGAACCTGGCTGTTGTTGGAGAGCGCTTTCACGAGGTCTTCAAGCTGTACCTGAAGCATTACGTTCATACCTCCCTTGAGGTCGAGTCCAAGATTGATTGATTTTGCCTTGATGTCCTTGTAAGTGTATCCGAAGTACACTTTCTCTGACGAGATGGAATCGATGTACCTTCTGTTCTCCACCTTTCTTACGGAGTCAAGATAGAAGGCATGGTCCGCTTCATTTACTTTGGCGAAAGCGGCAGATAGCTTTGCGGCCTCGGCTTTTGCTTCTGCATATTTAACAGCCCTTTTCTCCTGGATGTTTGTAACCAGGGTGAACGAGAGCTGCCATATAGATGCAATGGCAAGCAGTACAGCCACAAATCTGATAGCACCTTTACTTTGCATAACGTTTATTGAATTTAATGATATTTGTTTCCAAATAATACGGTGCAGTACCTATGCTGTTCTGTATACTGACCGCAAAATAGGGCACAAATTTACGATTTTTTTCTTATAAACGAAGTTTCTGTAAATATTTCTTATTTTTGTAGGCTGAAATAAATTGTCGACACAGAGATGAAGAGGTTTTTCTGCTTCTTTTTTTACATATCGCTGCAATTTGTCATGTTTTGCATGGCAGGCACTCAGTATGCGCGTGCCGATGTTGCGGACAGTCTTATGCATGCGGGAGATTCTCTGCACCGTGCCTACCGGTTTGAGCTTGCAAAAGAAGCTTATGAGGCAGCCGTTCGGCAGCTCGGCCGGGAGGAACTTCAGGATTCTTCCATGTTTCTTGCATTGAATGACCGTATTCTGAAGTCTGAGAATGCAAGGAATATGTCCCATTTCGCACAGAAACCCAAGGTCCTGGCCAGACGCAGGTTTTCGGTTTACGATTTTTTTCTGTATTATCCTCTTGAAGACCACAGCTGGAGAAAACTTCCGAACCCGTTGGATTCTGTCGCACATGACATGTTCTCGTGTGCTCTGTATGCTCCTGACTGGGATGATTCCATTTTTTATTCTGCCTGCGGGGAAGACGGTGTGAGAAATATTTATTTCACTGAATGCCAGGATACTGTGTGGACGGCTCCGGTATTGGCAGGGGATGATGTCACCTCCGGATATGATGAGATATATCCGATGCCTTCACCTGACGGAAAGAGGCTCTATTTCGCCTCGAAAGGATTTTACGGCATAGGCGGATATGACCTGTATATGTCCGAATGGAATGCAGAAAAAGAATGCTGGTCGCCTCCGAGGAATATGGGCTTTCCTTATTCTTCTCCTGCCGATGATTTTCTGTTTGTGGAATCCGACGACGGACGCTACAGCCTGTTTGCGTCTAACCGCGATTGCCCGAAGGACAGTGTATGTATATATGTGCTTGAATACGAGACCTACCCTGTTCATGTCCCTGTGGAGAATCCTGACGATTTGCAAAAACTGTCGCAGCTGGAGCCTGCCGGAAAGGCCGATGAACCTCGAAAAAAAGATTCTGATTTTCCGGACAATGACCTTACAAGGGAGTATATGGACAGAATGTCTCATGTGCGTGCCCTCCGTGATTCGATTTCTGACCGTTCGCTTTCACTGGACGAGCTTCGTACTGAATTCGCCTTCAGCAATGATCCCGAGGTGAGGACTGCATTGACAGAAAAGATCCTGAGGCTTGAAGCCGATGTTCCGCGTCTGCAGGATATTCTTGACAAGGCCAATGCAGAACTGCGCAATGTGGAGATGGAATTCCTCAAAAAAGGCGTTTTCATCAATCGTGACATTTCCGAAGAAACGGAAAGTCCTGATTCCGGCGCACGGGGCTATGAGTTCAGGAAAAGGTCTATGGGAGGAGCTCTGGACATAAATGTCGCGGCTCCGGAGGATAAATTCGATTACGCTTTTGCGGTATTTGACGAGGGCAGGTTCGCCCCGGACCAGAATGTTCCGTCGGGCATTGTGTACCAGATACAGATGTTCGGGAGTTCAAAGAAAGCGGAATCCGTGGATTTGCGTGGCCTGAGTCCTGTATATGAGAGCAAGTCCGCTTCCGGAATGTATGTCTATAGAGTCGGAATAATGTCTTCTTTCAAGGAGGCTGCTTCATGTATAGACCGTGTGAAGAGACAGGGGTTCAGAAATGCATATATAATGGCTCTTGTAGACGGAAAGGAGGTTCCGGTTGCCAAAGCCAGGGCTTTGGAGGCAAACAGAAACAATGCGCCTCTGCTTTATCAGGTGAGGATTGTTCCTGAAGCTGGAGAACTTGACCAGCCGTTTGCCGCCGGAGTTTCGGAAAAGGCCGCCGGAAAGGATCTTGCACGCACGGAGAGGGAGGACGGTACCGTGATATTCGTGGTAGGTCCTTTCAAAGACAAGGACGAGGCAGAGGAGGTCGCGGAATTTGCGTCATCGTCATACGATTGCGAAGTGTCTGTGGAATTGTTTGGAAGTGAATTGACAAATAAGTAAAATCGGTTTTTCTATGGGAATAATAGTATTGCTTATTTTAGTCGGCCTTGTGTTGGTCTTGGCTGAGATTCTCGTCATACCGGGGGTCGGTGCCGCCGGTGTTCTCGGGCTTGTTTCCCTTGCGGCATCATGTTTCTGCGCATTTTATGAATATGGAAATACGGCGGGTGCGGCAGTGACTGCCGCAGAATTGCTGATGCTGGTTCTTATTATGGTGTATGTCCTGAGGGCCAAGACATGGAAACGTTTCACGCTGCATACGAATATAGATTCAAAGGCAGTGACGGCAGGACCGGTTTTGTCTGTAGGAGACCGCGGGACTACAGTTACAAGACTCGCTCCTATGGGAACCGCACGTTTCAATAATGAAACGGCTGAGGTCACTGCTCTGGAGGGGATGACAGATCCGGGGATTGAGGTTGAAGTAGTGTTGATAGAGGACAACAAAATATTTGTCAGACCTGTCGGTGAAGAATTTTAATTAAATTATAAGGAATGTGCGGAAAGTAAAAGTTTCGCAAACCGTGCAGACCTTGATATAATATCTGCGAAACTTTTGTTTATGATATGGATGCAATGATTATCGTATGGGCCGTTGTCGCAATTGTCGGCCTTGTTGTTTTTCTCTGGTTTTTCCCTGTGACCCTCTGGTTTCAGGCTCTTATTTCCGGAGTAAGAATTTCTTTGATACAGCTTGTGCTGATGCGCTGGAGGGGAGTTTCTCCGAACACTATCGTAATGGCCATGGTTACGGGAACAAAAGCCGGACTGAAGCTGTATGCCAATGAGCTTGAGGCTCACTATCTTGCCAAAGGAAATGTGCCGAAAGTCGTGAATGCGCTGATTTCCGCTGACAAGGCGAATATTTTCCTTGATTTCAAGATGGCCGCTGCAATCGACCTTGCCGGCCGTGACGTTTTCGAGGCTGTGCAGATGTCGGTCAATCCGAAAGTCATCAACACTCCTCCTGTGACTGCTGTTGCCAAGGACGGAATCCAGCTTATCGCCAAAGCCCGTGTGACAGTACGCGCCAATATCAAGCAGCTTGTCGGAGGTGCCGGTGAGGAAACTGTGCTTGCACGTGTCGGAGAAGGCATCGTGTCGTCGATCGGTTCGGCAGAGAGCCACAAGCTCGTGCTGGAAAATCCTGACAGCATTTCTAAAGTAGTGCTCAACAAAGGTCTCGATGCAGGCACTGCCTTTGAGATTCTTTCGATTGACATTGCAGATATAGACATAGGAAAAAATATCGGCGCAGTGCTGCAGATGGACCAGGCGGAGGCAGACAAGAATATCGCCCAGGCGCGTGCGGAGGAAAGGCGCGCAATGGCAGTGGCCCTCGAACAGGAGATGAAGGCCAAGGCTCAGGAGGCGCGTGCAAGGGTTATCGAGGCAGAGGCCGAAGTTCCTCTGGCAATGGCGGAGGCATTCCGCAGCGGCAATCTCGGCATCATGGATTATTACAAAATGAAAAATATTCAGGCAGATACCGAAATGCGAGAAAATATTGCAAAACAATAAATAATTAGTATCTTTGCAGTCCCGATTGACGGAAATCGCCGCTTTTCGGCTTTCTGTCATTGGGATTGAGGATATGGTGAGATGGGTGAGTGGCTGAAACCAGCAGTTTGCTAAACTGCCGTACGTAATTACGCGTACCGGGGGTTCGAATCCCCCTCTCACCGCCAAACGGAGAAGGCCGGATGATGAAAGTCATCCGGTTTTTTTATTTGACTGCCTCGAAAGCTTTGCTTTCATGCGGCAGTCAAATAAAAAAACATTGGAGCTCCGCTCCCTGCCTTCTCCGTTTGTGCACCGCCCGCCGCAGGGGATGCCGGAGCACCTTCTGCGCGATGAAATCCCGCCTCTCCATAGTTGGTGAGGGTGGAGGTTAACTTATTATAGGATAGCGAGTTGCTTTATGACGGGTGCCGAAAATCCGGCACCCGTCGAAGCGTAAAATAATGTGTGTCAGAATGTTATCCTCCACCTCTTTACATTTCTTTGTCAGCTTTATATGTTCTCTTCGCTTTCACATCACCGTGAGCTTTATGCAAAGGAACGGGTAACCTGGCACGGATTAAATTTGCCTAAAAAATATATACTATGGCATCAGTAAAAGTGAAATTCCGTGCATCTTCCGTTCCAGCAAAGGAGGGCACCTTATTCTATCAAGTGATTCATGACCGTGTGGCGCGGCAAGTAAATTCCGGTTATAAACTTTATTTTGATGAATGGGATGCGGCAAATGCAGAAGTCGTTTTCCCTTCCGGTACGAAGAACGGCCGCAGAAGCTATCTGGTTTCATTGAGAAGCGCCTTGGAGGAGGATGCCGGACGTTTCAGAGGTATTATCGCCGGCCTTGAACGTACGGGCCGAAAATATACGGCCGAAGAAGTGGCGGAATGTTTTATTGCATTTCAGGACAAGGCTGGATTCATGGCGTTCGGACGTGAACTTGTACTTCAGTTGAGACAAATCGGCAAAATACGCACCGCGGAGCGTTATACGACAGTTCTGAACAGTTTCTGCCGGTTTAGAGGGGAAAAAGAAGTGCCTATGAATGAGATAGTTTCCAACATGATGGTCGAATATGAAAATTTTCTTAGTGCAAATGGTCTATGCCCGAATACCTCTTCTTATTATATGCGCGGCTTGCGGGCCATTTACAACAGGGCAGTCGAAAAGGAACTGACCGTACAGCGCAGCCCGTTCAGGCATGTTTATACCGGAATAGACAAAACAGTCAAGCGTGCAGTGCCGCTGGAAATTATCCGGCAGATCAGAGAACTCGACCTGGCACTGTTCCCGGCCATGGATTTTGCACGTGATATATTCATGTTTTCGTTCTATACCCGCGGAATGTCGTTCATCGATATGGCCTACCTGAAAAAACGCGATTTGCATAACGGTACTCTCTCATACCGAAGGCAGAAGACAGGACAGCAGCTTTTCATCAAATGGGAACGTCCCATGCAGGAAATAGTCGATAAATACGGTGATTGCGGGACTCCATATCTGCTCCCTATAATAAAGAATGCTGATGCAGACGAACGGAGGCAGTATAAAAATGCGGCTCATCTTGTCAATGACAAATTGAGGAAACTCGGAGAAAAATTAGGCCTGTCCATTCCTTTGACGAGTTACGTCGCCCGCCATGCGTGGGCCTCAATCGCCAAAAGTAAAAATGTGCCGTTGGCCACCATAAGCGAAGCGATGGGACACGACTCAGAGAAGACCACGCGCATCTATTTGACATCACTGGATACTTCAGCTGTCGATAAGGCAAATATGCAGATAATAAAATCTTTATGAGTGATGAAAAGTCGAAGATATGCTGAGCATGTCTTGACATTCTCTTTTTAAGAGAAATATAAGATGTTACTTGTTTGAATTTTAGGATATTACGATTAAAGAGCCATTGATTGGCGCAACAAATTCCTGAATTTGCTCAACTCTTTTTTCTGTTTTTATTTCAAAAAGAGAATTTTTTATCTGTTTTAGTTGCTGTTCTCGACATTATTATTTACTTTTGCCCACGTATGCTATTTCTCTTAAAAAGAGAACTTTATGGGAATATTGTGGAATTTTTATTTGTCCTGACATTTATTTTTATTTGTCAAAGACTTGATTTTACTGTATTTTCAGTATTTTTGTGCCCATAAAATATTTCTCTTAAAAAGAGAAGTCGTTTTAAAAGGTTGCATATATATCAAGAAATAACGCATTTTGCTGACTTTCTTGCTGTTATATGTTTTATATATGTGTGTGAACAGAAAAATGATACTTGCATGATTGTTTGATTAGTTGCAGGACAGGGGCATCATAGGTTTCTGTTCTGCTGCAAACGGATGTTGGATAATTAAGGAATGTACTGTAACAAATAATGAATATGAGACCCAAATTGATTGCCATAGCGGCGGTTTTGCTTGCGCTGTCTTCAAACGCAAAGGCACAGGATGTCGCGTTGAAGACAAACCTGCTCGCTGATGGTTTTTTGAATCCGAACCTCGGTATCGAAGTTGGGCTTGCTCCTAAGTGGACTCTCGATGCAACGGGACAATTCAACTTGTGGAAGCTCCCGAACGACCGTCGCTGGAAGCACTGGGCAGTGCAGCCGGAAGCGCGTTACTGGTTTTGCGACCGCTTCTCCGGTCACTTCCTTGGCGTACACGCCCACGGCGGACAGTACAATATGGGAGGCTTTGACGGTAAACTCCATTTTCTTGGAACTGATGCCCGCAAACTCAAGGATACCCGCTATCAGGGCTGGTTTGTCGGAGCAGGTGTGGCATACGGCTATGCCTGGATATTGGGACGGCACTGGAATCTTGAGGCCGAACTGGGTGTAGGTTATTCCTATACCTGCTATGACCGGTTCCGCTGCGCAGGCTGCGGCAAGAGAATCGAAGAAGGCGTACCGCACCACTATGTCGGGCCTACCAAAGTTGCCGTCAATTTAGTGTATGTGTTCTAACCAGCGTGCAAGATGAAAAAGATATTATATATACTGATAGCCCTTTGTGGTGCAGGCATTACGGCGAAAGCCCAGACTGTCGTGGACGGTGTCAGCGTAAACGACCTGAAAATGGAGCGCAACGGTGAGTATCTGGTTGTCGACATGAATATCGGTCTGAAAGAACTCGGTGTTGAAAACAATCGTGCTGTGCTTCTCACTCCGAGACTTGTAAACGGAGCCGATTCTCTTGATCTTCCGTCAGTGGGCATCTACGGCCGCCGTCGCTATTACTACTATCTTCGCAACAACGAAAATATGCTCTCCGGTCAGGAAGAGACAAGTTACAAGGTTTCTGAAAAGCCCGACAGTATAGCCTACCATGACATTGTACCGTATGCCGAGTGGATGAACGGAGCGGAACTGTCACTTCACCGGAGCGATTACGGTTGCTGCAATACCCTGCTGGCACAGAATGACGGACTCCTCGGCCGTCATGCCGAAGCGTTTTTCCCGGAGCTTGTCTATGTCTGTCCTCAGGCGGAAAATGTGAAGAGCCGCTCACTTGAAGGCACTGCATACATCGATTTCCCGGTAGATAAAACCGTCATATATCCTGATTACCGCCGCAATATCATTGAGCTTGGCAAGATACAGGCGACGATAGATTCTGTCAAAAATGACTCCGACGTCACGATTACGCAGGTCTGGCTGAAAGGCTATGCCTCCCCGGAAAGCCCTTATACACATAATACCGAACTGGCAATCGGACGTACAGAAGCTTTGAAAAAGCATATACAGCAGCTCTACAAGTTCGATGACGGAATCATCGTTACGGATTATGAGCCGGAGGATTGGGACGGCCTGCGCCGCTATGTGGAGCAGAGCAATATCGACCACAGGCAGGAAATACTCGCCATCATCGGCAATGATATGGAGCCGGATGCAAAGGAGAATGCAATCAAACGCGCCTATCCGTCGGAATACCGCTTTATGCTGCAGAACTTCTATCCTGCATTGAGGCGTACCGATTACCGCATAGCCTACAATATCCGCAGTTACAGCAATACGGAAGAAATTGGCCGCATTATGCAGTATATGCCTCAGAAGCTGAGTCTGAATGAATTCTATCTTGTAGCCCAGGAATATGAGCCTGGCACAGATGAGTTCACGGATGTGTTCGAGATGGCTGTACGCCTGTTCCCGAATGACGAGACGGCCAACCTGAATGCCGCCAACGCTGCCATACGCCGCGATGATTTTGCCGGTGCAGAGAAATATCTTGCCAAGGCCGGCAGTACACCTGAGGCCGTCTACGCCCGCGCTGCATTGGCTATCCGCAAGAAAGATAACGAGACTGCCATCCGCTATCTCCGGGAAGCAAAAGCCCTCGGTCTGGAACAGGCAGGCAAAACACTTGAAGAACTGGAAAAGAGATAAATAAACGACAGACTGAAAAACAATTATAATTCAATAATATTATGAAAATCAAAAATTTTTTAATGTGTGTTTGTGGAGCACTGGCTTTTGCCGCCTGCTCTACTGAGGAACCGGTTGGCAACGGTAAAGATACTGATGTCAATCTTTCGGACGGCTACGTGTCGGTATCCATCGGAATGCCTGTTGCAACCAGGGCCGATGATGATAAATACGAATACGGAACTGACGAAGAAAGCAAGGTAAACAATGTCCTGTTTTTCTTCTTTGACGGCAATGATGTCTGCATCGACATTCAGAGGATCGAAAATGCCGAATTCATTCGTGAAAACAGTCAGGATCCGTACATCGAAAATATAGGAACCGCTGAATTGCGCCTCAAGACAGGATTTGACTATAAGAAAGTGGCTGTTGTCCTGAACTCCAGCGTTGAAGAGTTGGCAGCCCTTCAGAATGATATTCTGAATCTTGACGACCTGCTGGCACGCAAAGATGATTATATCGACAATATAACACGTAGAATCGGACAGCCGATGTCAAACAGTGTATATTATGAAGAAAAAGATGCTGCGACATTGCCGTCATCGACAAGCAAAGTCATTCTTGTCCCTATTGAAGCCAACAACGTCTATACCGCCGCTGAAAAAGCAGCAGCTCATGGAGGCCTTCCTGAAGGCAAAGATGCTGTCGAGGTGTTTGTTGAGCGTATAGCAGCACGTATCGATGTTGAAAAGGCGGACTTTAATATGGATAACTATTATATCTCCGAGGTTGACGGCGTACAGAAGAAAACCCTGACTCTTTACAATGACGATCTTACTACTGAAGAGATTATCGTTAAGCCGGTTGTTAAAGGAATGACTCTTAACGTACTGGTTCCTGAGGCCAATCTCATCAAGAACATGACAGTACCTACAACTTGGGGATACGGTATCGGTGAGTTCGGATGGAAAAATTTCAGATGGAATGACCCTGTCAATAAGCGTAGCTTCTGGGCTGTTACAAATAGCATAGAAAAAAAGGATATAACATACTATTCCTGGGCAGATGCTTCAGCATGCGGCAATGAAGAGATTAAGGAGTATGTACATCCGAATACAATGGATAACAGGCCGACCCTCAACGCTCAGGGCTATTACGATAACGAAAAGATGTCAAGGAACCTTAAAGTAATGGTTACGGCAGAATTGCATAAATACGGCGAGAACGGTGAAGATTTGGGAGAGATTGACATTGTGCGTTATGGTGCCGACTATATGTTGCCTAATTCTCTTTTTGCCCAGGCAGCAAGTAGTGTAAACAACGCTATCCGTTCCATTGACTGGACTGCTGCGGGACTTGTCAATGGGGATGAGCCGCTTTCCGAAGCGCAGGTTGAGGCAGTCTCGGCGGCTGTGTACAATGCATTTGTAGGCAAGACCAATGATAATGAGTATTTCGGTGTGAATGCCGGTGAGTTGGATCTCAAGATTATGCCTGAAGGAAATACACCGCAAGGTCAAGAGGACGGACAGGCAATTATTGTTGCCGGCGACAACTTCAAGACATACGATATCGATCTTTCGTCAGCTGTTTTTGACGGTCTTGACAAAGATGCTTTGCTTGCAGCTATAAAAACCGAGATTGATAAAACTGTCGATGACGCAATGAAGACAGTCAATAAGGTGAAAATCTATTTCTGGAAAGGAGGTAAGACATACTATTATATCAGCATCCGTCATCAGGGATTCTATGGTCTGACGGGTAATGGCACGCAGGACTTCCTCTTCGGTGTCGTGCGCAATCATATCTACAAAGTGAAGCTCAACGGCATCTACGGTCTTGGTACTCCTGTCATCGATCCGAACAAACCTATTGACCCAGACCGTCCTGAGGATACGGATCCTTCTTTCCTTCAGGCCAAGATCAATATTCTCCAGTGGCGTATAGTACCTGTAAACGTAACTATCCACTAAAATAATCTTTTGCGGGATATACAGGGCACGTACATTCCCTGTCCCGCACAAAACAATATAAAACAAGGCTCAGGGGTCAGAGTTTTCTGACAGTTCTGGCCCCTGCTGCCTAAACAATATCAGAAACAAGCGATGAAACATTTATTTTTAAACAACCTGTGGCGGTTTTTTTCGGTAATGACAGCCGTAGCAATCTTTGCAGGGTGTGACTCGGCGATATATGATGAAGAGGGCGATTGCGATCCTGTTCATGTCATAAGGTTCTGCTATGACATGAACCTGAAGTTTGCGGATGCCTTCCCTGCCGAGGTTCCATCGGTTGATCTGTATGTTTTCGACAGCGAAGGCCGTCTTGTAACGACTGTATCCCGTTATGTAAGCCGCGAAGAAGCCCGCAACTTTTCTATTGAGTTGCGCGGTCTTGCACCGGATCATTATGATCTGCTTGCATGGTGCGGGGTAAAGGACAGCGACTATTTCAAGGTCAATCCTTTCGAATCCCCGGATATGTCCGGCTACAGCTGCCGCATCAGCCGCACTGACGGGGATGGCGGTGTCGGTCATGTCCGCGGAGATTTAGACCACCTTGGAATAGGCCGTCTCTATCACGGAATCCTTATGAATGAGGATATGACTGCCGATGAGGGACGGCACGAGCACACGGTGATGCTTACCAAGAATACTAATACTGTGCGTGTCGTGCTGCAGCATCTGTCAGGTGCTCCTATGAACAAGGACGACTATGACATTACCATTACCGATGCAAACGGCTTCTATGATTACAAAAACGACCTGCTTTCTGACGTGAATCTGGTCTATCATCCGTATGCCGTAGACGGCGGTATTGCGTCCTTTCATCCATCCGATGATCCCGGAATCAGCCTTGGAGCACAGAGTGCCGTTGTAGCTGAGCTTTCTGTCGGAAGGCTCATGGCGGATCGCAGGGAGCAGTCGCTGCTGACTGTGCGGAACAGCCACACCGGAGAGCTTGTCTTTTCCGTACCTCTGATAGACTGTCTGCTCATGGTCAGCGGATACCACTATAAAGAGGACGGCAAAACGCCGATGGGAGAACAGGAGTATCTTGACCGTCAGGATGAGTACCCTCTCACGTTTTTCCTTGACGAGAAGGACAACTGGATCAGGTCGCTCATATACATAAACGCTTGGCGAGTCGTACGCAACGACTTCCCTGTTCACTGATAACATGACGAAGATGACCGGTACAAGATACATAACAAACCGTTTTTCCGTACTGATTGCCGCAGTCGCTTTTGCGGTGGCGTTGCTTGCATCATGCAACGGCGATAAGCCCGTGCCACAGGAAAGCGATGACAATACCGTGCTGAATCTCGCGTTCCGCGTTGCCTCTCCGTCTTCTGCCATATCGCGTGCCGGGGAGTATGAGGACGGTACTGCCCTGGAATCGACAATTGATTTTGCCGCCGAGAACTATCGCGTCTACTTTCTTGACGGTGAACAAAACTACATCACCGAATGGCGGCATCCGTATCCGTCGCACGTGCTTTCCACGGGGAACTATACGGTATATACTTTCACCGGAGCTGTTCCGGAGGAACTCAAGGCACACAGTGATTTTTCGGTTATGGTGCTTGCCAATTGGCCGGACTATCCTGAACTCCACAGCATTAGCCTCGAAGACAAGAATATAAAGGACATTCTTACGGCGGACTGGGCGGAGTTCAAGGCATTCGACAGTTTTGAACTGAGTGTTGCCGACAGGCGCCTCATACCGTTCTACGGATTTGCATCATTTGAAAACATAGAGTTTGCTGAAAATCACACCTATGATCTCGGCAGCATCAACCTGCTTCGTGCCGTGGCCAAGGTGGAGGTCAAAGTTTCCGGACTTCCCGAAGACGTGACCATTGAAAGCGCCCCGCTTATACGCGGAATCAACCCCAAAGGATATTGTGCTCCGCTCGGACCGATCGGAACGGGCAGCAGTTGGGATACCGACTACGTGGAGGATATCCACCTTCCTTTCGCCGGGAATACAAATCACCCGGACGCAATGGACAATAACGTCCCGATGCTCAGAGTCGGCGAAACCGATACCTGGATTGCCTATCTGCCTGAGTTCGACAACAGAAATGCCGGTGAGAATTATTCGAGCATAGAATTGAAGCTCAGTTATCGCGAAGAGCCGTTTGTGCTTCATTTCGCAAAATATGACGCCGACGGCCGTACCGACAATGACGCCACCCGCCGTTTCGATATACGCCGCAATGACCTTTACCGGTTCGATGTGAAGGGTGACCTTCACGAAATCCTCTTTAAACTTAGTGTGGAACCGTGGGTTTTCGGAGGAAGAACCGAGATTGAAATGTAACAGTCAACTGAAATGATGAAATTAAGACACAGCATATATATCCTTCTGGCCGTATGCGTATCGCTGACCGCCGTCTCGTGTATCGACGAAGTATTTGTCGATGACGGTTACGGTACCATCGGCAATACGATACGTTTCAATGTCACTTCGGGCTTCGGCGGCACTGATGCCGTAACACGTTCCGGTGACAATTGCGGCAATGACAGTGATGACCTTGACCCGGTGGTGCTGTCCGCGGGCTGTGACACTCTTTATCTGCACCGCGACGTGGTTTCCGAGAGCGGCAGGGCGACAGGACGTGAGCTTGAAGCTGTGACGAGAGCCGTTCCTGTGAATACTGTGGATGATTTCATTTCCGTCAACGGCGAGTCCGGTTTCCGTGTAATGGCGACGTTCACCGATGACAACAATAAATATTTCCAGTTTTCGACAGCTGTACCATGCACCTCCGGGGAGTACGGAGACGTATGGCACGTCACTGACCCGAAACGGTACTGGCCTGACGGCCGTGAGTTGCGTTTCGATGCCTTCGCTCCGGCGAGTGCGGAAACTCTTCTCGAAAATCTTGATTTCGGCGGCACTGTGACATTCGGTTACATTGTGCCGACATATACCGATGGCGAGGGCAAGCGTCGTGATGCCGAGCATCAGCCTGATGTCATGCTTGCCACAACGTCATGTACCCATAATACGGATCCGGATGTGCATACAGACCTGGCTCCTCTCAATTTCCGCCATGCGCTTTCCGCAATCAAGTTTGCAGTGCGCGATGTTACTACCGGAGAGATTGTGGACATTTCCATAAAAGGTGTTGCAGGGTCAGGCAAATGCACATTCAATCCGGAAGCCGAAAGTGCTCCGGCGTTCACATGGACAGACCTCGGTGACGCGGTGGATTATATGCAGACATTCAATTATGTGACAAAGGAGGAGTATCCGAATTTGCCTGCCCTTGCGGATGCGACTGTGATAAACAACGAAATGCCAGAGAAGACATTCATGCTCATTCCGCAGGAAATTCCCGAGGATGCCGTGCTTGAACTGACTTTCAAGAATGCGAAAGGGGAGCTCAAAACCCTTAAAGGAAAGCTCAAGACCGCCGATATTCCGCTCTGGGAGGCAGGAAAGGAATACATATACACGATTTCCACCTCTTCCGAAAACTGGACATACGTCTTTGAAGTTACAGGATCAGTACAGACTGAGAATGATGAAGAACCGAATAAGGGCAGTTTCATGGATGATCCTGATAATATTATAGTTAATCACACAGTAACAGAGGGCGCATACTATAAGGTTAAAAGTTATCGCTACCGTACAAATAACCCTGATATAAAACAGGCTGTGGAATGGACTGCCACTGTATTGGATAAAAAAGGAGAAATTCAAGCCTACGGTGAAAACGGAAGCGATGACTCTATTATCCAGGGGTATATAAATGAATATAAGGATAGGATTAAAATGACCTATACTCCGGAGGAATGGTTTCCCGAAACGGAGTTCACAGATGACATCAACGGAGACGGAGTTAAAGATACTTTTACAGGTAATGGTTCTACGGATTTTTCTGAGTACAGTGTAGTATTCAAGCCGCAATATGTCGCTACCAGCTGGAGTGGGGATTGGCAGATGCGTGCTAATACAACCGTTGGCACAAAAGATGCCCCTATTGACCTTTCAAAAAGAAACGGTGGTCTGAACGAACGTAACACTGCCAATTGCTATATCGTAAACCGTGGCGGATGGTATGCCATTCCACTTGTCTATGGGAATGCCATCACCAATGGTTCTACTAATCTAAAATCTTATGTCAACGAACGTAAGAATGCAGATGCTATTCTCGGTTATACTGCACATGACTTTGTCAAACACGATGATACGGAAATTAATTCTCCCTATATAAGCGATGCCGATAATGCAACGCTCCTGTGGGAGGATGCCTACAATATCATAAATCCCAAAACGGTGGAATTGCGTACAATCGATGGAGAGCAGTTTGTGGTTTTCCAAGTACTTCAGGAGGATTTGCAGCAGTCCAACAGTATTGTTGCCGTACGTGATCAAGAGAACACAATCCTTTGGAGTTGGCATCTGTGGGTGAGTGAATATTGGTTCGATGAATCCGATGATCTTGTTATTAATAGTGGTCTGGTAGAATGTGAAACATATATTGACGATACCGTTCCTACTACAGCCGGGGTTACCTCTTTTACGGCATCACCTTGCAATCTCGGCTGGTGTGATGCAAAAAATGTCGAGCTTTTGAAGCGCACCGGTAAAATCACTTTTACTCAGACGGGAAATCCGAAGAAGCCCGCACATAATTTGGATGTGCTACAGCGAGAACATCTGATAGAGTATTGGATAGGTAATAATACTTATTATCAGTGGGGACGCAAGGACCCGATGGTTGGCTTTATCAATAGTGACAATAAGACTAAAAACTGTTACGGTCCTATTACTTATAGTTTCAGGAATTCTCTTAATCCTCCTGCTACGATTGGCCGCGGAATCAAAGAACCGCAAAATCTGCTCATTCAGTATAATATTGAAGATAAAAATGTTGAAGGTCTCTCAGCCCCGACAACAAATGACTGGATTACGACAAATAGTCAGACATATTATAACCTTTGGAACAACTATGCCGGACAGGGAGTTATAACTGTCGAAGGGAAGCTTGAGAACAATTGTAAGATATATACCCCTGAATATGCGTATTCTGCAGTTAAAACCGTATATGATCCATCTCCGGCTGGTTTCGTTGTACCGCCATCTACATTCTTCAATGTTTTTGTAAAAGGCCGCGTGAATAATTCATATTCTGACAAAACAGTTACAACAGAAGAAGGCTTTAATGGGACATATACCGAAATTAAAAGAGAAACAGGCCGCTATCCAAATAGATATTATATCTGGATAGCTAACGCTACTGCAAATGGAGACGGGGGGAAAGTCGTCTTTTATCCTACGGGTCAGCGATGGGATAAAGCTTTTCATGCTGGTTTGCAGGTTTCTCCCGGGGATAATATGAATCCACATATTGTATACCATTGGACAAATAATGCAAATATCAATAATCAACCTATTACCATCCTTGGCAATTCGGCTTATTGTTTTTGTTTGGGACCGGAGGGCGATCCTAAACAAACTGCAGGATTTCTCGCCTCAGTGACTCATTTTAACGGCCGAAAATCCATGGCCCGTTCCGTACGCTGCGTAAAGGAATACCAGCATTAAGTCTTATACGAGCCTGATGGAGACCCCTTACTGCGCTGCGCTGGAACTTTACCGGACGACCGGTCTGTCTATAAAGGATGTATGTGTGCAGGCCGGTGTTTCGCCCGGTGGTTTCAGGGCGCATCTGTACCGCTATCATCGTGAGCTGGTGTTTGCCCGCAGCGGCATGGCGGTCACGAAAGAGGAAGCTGCAACTTCCAGATTGCATAAACCGAGCGGACAACGTTCCGTTACGCGCATCAAATACAAGGCTGCGATTGAAGCCTGCAATGATATGGATTATATCGGATTCAACGTGTCGCAGATAGCTCGTATGTTCGGTCTGAATCCTGCCGCCCTCGGCAATCAGCTGCGGAATCATTATCCTGAAATATTGGAGCGGCGCGAAAGGGAAAGGCGTCTGTGCGGTGTGAATGACAATCTGCACCGGGGAGTGCAACCGTGTAGCAGGGATCAGTATTCCGTTGCCGTGGAGCATTTGCGTACTAATGATGATACAATCAGGCAGACAGCAGCTCTTTACAATTTGTCATATTCCGGATTGAGGGAGCATCTGCTATACTATCATAAAGATTTGGTCAGGATACGGTCGGACAAACGCAGACGTGCGACAGCGAGCAAGGTTCGCGGAGCATTGACCGGCAGGGGAGACCGCCATGAACCAAAACCTCAGTTTGTGGAGAAATATCGCGAGGCTGTCCGTCTGTATCGGACTACTGCCATGACGCAGGAGGAGATATGCGCCGAGACCGGGGTTACGGTTATGGGCTTGCGTAATCATTTGCGGAACTGGAACAAAGAACTGATGACGGAACATTATGATGTCGACGGACGCACTCCTGCCGCCTCTTGTGAAACGCATCATATCCCGGACCCTGCCGTTGCCCTTTCCGGGACGAAGCGTTATCTGAAATCCACTGCTGCGAAATATGCCGGCGCCATAGAGCTTTTGAAAGCGACCGGACGCCCGACTGCGGATGTCGCAAAAGAGTTTGGCCTGAATCCGGAGACATTCAGGGAATATCTGCATGAACACGAACCCGAACTGGCCGCCTCTCTCGGTATGACGAAACTGGCCAATGGGAGAAAGGTTCTGGCACGCAGTGCCGGCAAGTATGACGAAGCTGTGAGGCTGTATGAAACCACTGCAGAACCGCTGAAATCCATTGCCCTGCGGCTCGGTCTGACCTATAACAGCCTCGGGGGCTTTATCCGCCGCAACCGCCCCGATGCCATTGCCGCCCACAACCTTCTTGTTGCCAATGCTGCCGCAATCGGCCATCGCTGACCGTTTCCCTCGTTATACGACCCTCATGTATGCGGGCCTGCGCCAGATTTTATGTTCTGCCGGTCACATGACCGCGCAGACAGGTCGATGTCTTAAAGAAAAATGCAAGAATTATAAAAAGAGAAAAACCGGTTTAAATAAAAAGAAAAACCGTCATTCAGCGATTTGTCCTTACTGAGGTAACCTGTACTTTTGGCGTGTCCGTTCCGTTGAAAATGCCGGCCGCCATGGGATATCATGTCCGTCTTTCGGAATGATTCCCGTTGTGGGCGCCGGAAAATCCCGGATCGGTAAGTTTAACCGGCGGTCCGTCCTGACTGTGAACGGATGAAGTTCAGGGGCTTGGCCGCCAAACAAGATCAATATGTTATGATACAGTATGACAAGAAATTCGTCTCGCTCATATCTGATGCGGGCTTCAAGGCAGTCTTCTCCTGCCGTGCGAACAAGGACGTTCTCATCGGTCTCCTGAACCGGCTCCTTCCGGATGGAGTAGTTGTCAGCGACATCGTGGAGTACTGCGACCGCGAGCAGCAGCAGGACACCGTCGGCTCAAAACGCAGTTTCCTTGACCTGATATGCAGGGACGAGACCGGTGCGCAGTTCATCGTGGAGATCCAGAACGAGCGCTACGATGACTTTTTCAAGAGGGTGGTCTACTACGCTTCCGGCGTATATCATCTGCAGCTTCCTGTTGGAGGGAGCTACAATGATCTACGACCGGTGTATGTTGTGAGCATCCTGAATTACAGCCTCATCCATGAAGACGAGTGCCAGTGGGGCACTGACCACGTCGTCTCCCATTATGAATTTATGGAAACGAGGACGAAAGAATTTGCAAAACAGACGATTTCCATTACCTTTGCAGAGCTGGGGCGTTTCACGAAGAGCCTGGCGGAATGCGGTAGCGACCTTGACTTCCTGTTCTACTGGTTCATCCACGGTCAGTCGATGTATGATGTTCCGGCCGCCATCAGCGGGAGCTCGTTCATGATGCAGATGGTGACCGCCTGCGAATACGCCGCCTTCAGCACGGAGCAGAAACAGAAATTTGAAACGGACATGATAAACGAACTTGACAGGGAATACGCGATATCCCAGAACTACGCGAAGGGTCTGGCCGAGGGCAAGGCAGAGGGACTGGCTGAAGGCGAAGCCATTGGTGAAGCGAGAGGCAAAGCCGTGGGGCTCGCTGAAGGTCTCACTGAGGGCGAAGCAAAAGGCCGCCATAAGCGCAATCTGGAACTTGCCGCGGCAATGAAGGCAGAAAATCTGTCAATCATTCAGATTGCAAAGATTACCGGTCTGTCAGAATCCGAAATTAACGGACTATGAGCGATTTCCTTTTAAAGTCACATGAGATGTACTTCGGATAAAAGTTGGATGGAAATTGTCTTTGGGGAGAACGGATGAAAAAAAAATAAAGATAATTTGTACAACATAACGAAAAAAATCCCAACTTTGCAAAAGTTATGATGACAATGAACTCATATTGGTGGTGGCGCCTTTTACAACTCAATAAGTCGTAGAGGGTCATTTCCGTTATGTATATATACATATAGGGTGCAGCCGAATACGACTGCACCTTTTTTTTGTTTTTGAACATTTGTACTTTTTACATACGGCAGACTGCAACAACGAAAATTATTAACCTTATAATTCAACTGACATGGAAAAGAAAATCCCTTACAAAATCTACCTCCAGGAGGATGAGATTCCTACACAATGGTATAACGTCCGTGCGGACATGGCCGTAAAACCTGCCCCCCTTCTCAATCCGGGAACACTTCAGCCGCTTAAGGCAGAAGAACTTGAACCGATTTTCTGCAAAGAACTTATCAAGCAAGAGTTTGATGATAATACAAAGTGGATTGACATCCCGGATGAGGTGCTAAGGTTTTATAAAATGTACCGTCCTTCGCCGTTGGTAAGGGCTTATTTCCTTGAAGAGGCCCTCGGTACGCCTGCCCATATCTACTACAAATTTGAAGGCAACAACACTTCCGGAAGCCATAAGCTCAATTCGGCTGTGGCACAGGCGTATTATGCCAAGAAGCAGGGCCTTAAAGGAGTCACTACAGAGACAGGAGCCGGCCAGTGGGGTACTGCGCTCAGTATGGCCTGCTCATATTTCGGTCTGGACTGTCAGGTCTATATGGTCAAGTGTTCATACGAGCAGAAGCCGTTCCGCCGTGAGGTTATGCGCACATACGGGGCCAAAGTCACTCCGTCTCCGAGTGAGACGACTTCAGTTGGACGCAGGATTCTTGCTGAGTTTCCGGGCACGACCGGTTCGCTGGGCTGCGCTATCTCTGAGGCTGTCGAGGCCGCCACAACTCAGGAGGGCTACCGTTATGAACTGGGTTCTGTGCTGAATCAGGTGCTTCTTCATCAGACAATCATCGGTCTTGAGACTCAGGCTGCCATGAAAAAGTACGGTATTGTGCCGGATATTATCATCGGCTGTGCGGGCGGCGGATCCAATCTCGGCGGCTTTGCTTCTCCGTTCATTGGCGAGAATCTGCGCGGTGAGGCCAATTACCGCATCATAGCTGTTGAGCCGGCTTCATGTCCGAGCTTTACGCGAGGCAAGTTTGCCTATGATTTCTGCGATACCGGCATGATTTGTCCTTTGGCGAAGATGTACACTCTCGGAAGTCAGTTCATTCCTTCACCGAGCCATGCCGGCGGACTGCGTTTCCACGGAATGAGCACTATTCTGTCACAGCTGTATCATGACGGAGCATTCGAAGCGCGTGCCGTGGAACAGTCGCCTGTGTTTGAGGCGGCTGAGATGTTTGCCCGTGTGGAGGGCATTCTGCCTGCACCTGAGAGCAGCCATGCCATAAGAGTTGCGATAGATGAGGCTTTGGAATGCAAGAAAACCGGTGAGGCAAAGACGATTGTGTTCAACCTGACAGGTACCGGATACTTCGACCTGGTTGCCTATGGTCAGTATAATGATGGTACAATGACTGACTATGTTCCGACAGATGAGCAGCTTGCGGAGAGTTTCAGCAAACTTCCCAAGGTAGACTGATTCCGAATCTGGAACATTTGTTCCAAAGAAAAGACAAGGGGCGGCTAAAAAATATTAGCCATGCCCCTTGTTCTCGTTTTTCGGTGTGCTCAATCCTGAGTCACCAAATTTTCAATTCTCAGAGAGGTATTCTGCACTCCGTTGCTATGAACGGAAGTCCCGCTGACCTGAATTATCGGATGAAATTGGTCTTTATCGGTGTTTCCTGAGCAGGAGAACCGACTCCGGCCTGTCTGCCTGCACTGATACATTTCAGCAGCCATGCCATGTTGCGGCCAAGATCCCTCATAGTCTGCAGACCCTCTCCATCCTTCATGACTTCTTCCGGAGTATTGCCGTGAATCATATTCCAGTATCTGGCCGACACTATCGGCATGGATGTTATTGTAAAATACTTGTTCAGCTGGTCGAATGTAGCTGTCGCACCGCCGCGTCTGCAACTTACAATCGCCGCCGCCGGTTTGAGACGGAAAATGTTGCCTTTGCCGTAAAATGCACGGTCCATAAACGATGTTATGGCACCCCCTGCGCTGGCAAAATGTACAGGTGAACCGAAAATGAATCCGTCGGCCTTCTCCGCCTTGTCAAGGAACTGATTCACTGTGTCATCAAAAACACACCTTCCCGTGCCAAGACATTTCCCGCAGCCGTAGCATCCCGGCAGGGGAGTTGCACCGATCCAGAAAATTTCTGTCTCGATTCCTTCTGCCTGCAGGGCATTCTCAATTTCTTTTAATCCTGTGTATGTGCATCCATTCTTGTGCGGACTGCCGTTTACCAATATGACTTTCATATTATTTAAAATAATTTTACAAAATGCGAATATAGCAAAGATAACAATATTTACGGCATATATGTATAACTTCAAATGAATTTGCAACTTGTAAATCATATTATATAAATTAACTTTACATGGGATTAACAAACTGTCATCAATTTTGGATAATGGCGACTTTCGTAAATAACTTGTAATTAAAACGCTATGATAAAAGATTTGCTTGAACCGCTGGTGCCGGAGCGTTTCCGTACAGATGAAAGGTACAGGAATGGGCATATAAGGATTATTAATGCGCTTCCGGGCAGAAAAATACAGGGTGTACATACACCTGAAATCAGGAATCTTGCAAAGGAACTTGCTGTACGGGATGATTGCCGGGATATACTGAGAGGTTTTGAACAAGAGGAGTCGGCACGCTTCGGAAGCCTGACCCATGAAGAAATGACCGTGTGGGGATTCATGATAAGCTATATTAAATGTTCCCTCGATGAGCGGCTTGAATATTTGCGCACGTATGTTCCGCATATAGACAACTGGGCTGTATGCGATATGTTTGACGGCTCTGCAAAATGGGTCATGCGCAGATTTTCTGTCAATCCGTCTTCTCCGCTTGGCAGGAGGCTTCCCGAAATTGCGGAACAGCGCGGTAAAACGGTCGGGGAACTTTCTGTCAGAGATATACTTTGGGAAGACCTGTGCCGGTATTTTGCTTCCGGCAGGGAGTTCGAGGTCCGGTTCGCTGTTGTTATGTCCATGTCCTATTATCTTGACGAGAACTGGCTTTCACAGGTGTTTGCACAAATCGACGCACTGGATTTCGGAAAGATAAGTTCAGAATACATTTCTGCAAAGCTGGCGCGCAGAATTGATGAGGAATGCACTGGAACTTCCGGATGCGGATATGGGGCAGGAAAAGGTGTCGCTATAGGCGAGCCTCCGTATTATGTACGTATGGGTGTCGCGTGGCTGCTTGCCACCGCCCTGGTGAAATTTCCTGATGAAACCCGCAGATATGCCGGCAGCGCAAATCTTCCTGACGACGTAAAGAAACTGTATGTCCGCAAAGCCCGCGAATCCTTCCGCACACGGGATGTCAGCCCATTCTGATTGGCCGGACCTTAATGTATGTATCTTTGTAACTCAGAGTTTTTCTATCTCAGATTCTGACAGACCGGTAATCTTCGCAATCTGCATGGTTGACAGATTTTCTGCTTTCATTGCTGCTGCGAGTTCCAGATTACGCTTAGCTTCGCCCTCAGCAAGCCCTTCCGCTCTGCCCTCGGCCTTGCTCATAGCGATCTCATACTTTCTGTCCAGTTCGTTTATCATGTCCGTTTCAAATTTCAGTTTCTGCTCTGCGCTGATGGCATCGGGTGCCTCTTCCATAGATTGGCAGTGTATGAACCAATAGAACAGGAAGTCAAGGTCGCTCTTGCATTCCTCCAGTGATTTCGTGAATCGCTCCAACTCTGCAAAGGTAATGGAAATCGTCTGATTTGCAAACTCTCCGGTCCCGGTTTCCATGAATTCGTAATGTGAGACTATGTGGTCTGTGTCCCAAAGACTTTCGTCTTTATGGCATAGCCTGTGATTCAGGATATTGACTGCATATACAGGGCATAACTCTTTATAGTCTGCACCGGCCGTCAGCTGCAGATGGTACACTCCTGAAGCATAGTAGACTATCCTCTTGAAGAAGTCCGGATAACGTTTCCCCTGAACTTCCACGATGAAGCGGGAGCCGTCCTTGTCCCTGCATATCAGGTCAAGGACTCCACGTTTTGAATTGACCGTGTCTTGCTGCTGTTCACGGTCGCAGTACTCGATAATGTCACTGATGACGACTCCGTCCGGCAAAAGATGGTTCAGGAGTCCGATGAGCAGCTCTTTGTTCGACCTGCATGCAAAGACTGCCTTGAAGCCGGCATCTGAGATTAGTGGAACAAACTTTCTGTCGTAGATGGGCATGGAATTATTTATTTGTGCAGTCCGTATTCCTCAGTCCGGGCGGACAGCAGGTTTTACTTCCCGTTCAGTGTCTGTATTGCTTTCACAAGAAACGGTGTCTGAGCACCCGATTCCAAGTTTATCGGAAATTGTCAGTCAGAACGGCTGTTCCAAAAGTACATCTTATTCATATACTGACAACTTCTGCAAATGTTTTGAAAAGACGTTTTTTCTTTAAATCGTTTTTTCCTTTTTTAAAATTATTGCGCTTTTCTTATTATCCCTTATGTTTGCGATTTTTGGAAAAAGTTGCAACATTTGCGGGGGTTGTTCAGTCTAATGTGTGAAACCGTACGGAAAAAGAAACATAAAATTTTTAGTGATATGAACTAAAGCAGTTTCTAAATGTTTAATTAATTTCTAAATCGTTTTTAGTTATGGAAGGAGTAATTATTTCTATTGCAATATGCTGTATTTTGCCGATTGCATCCATATTCATCATCTTTTTCTATTTGGACAAGATTGCAGCGAATAAAATGAATCTGTTGTCCAAGGCTATCGAAAGCGGAGTCGATATCGATCCGCAGGGACTTATGGAATCGCTGGAGTCAAAGAAGAAAAAGAATACGACCACAAAGGAGAGGCTCATCAACAAACTCATCTGGGGAATTATCCTGTTCATTCTGGGTGCCTCCGCATTTGTGTGTGTCGCATTTGATCTGAACATACCGGCAGAAGTGTTCATATATTCCGGTATAGCCGGAACTGCTGTCGGTACAGGTCTCATAGTTGCGTATTTCGTCGGAAAGAAATTGCTTGCAACCGAAATAGAGGCAGAGACAAAAATGTTTGCTGAAAAAGCCGGCCGAATGTCAAAGTAGCCTTTTCCTGCTGAAAGACAGATGACAAGGGAGCAGTTCATAGAGCAGGTGGCACTGTCACAGGAATCGCTGCGCCGGTTCCTGTGCGTGCTTTGCGGAGGTGATTCATCACGTGCGGATGACATCGCGCAGGAGGCCCTTTTGAAGGCGTACCTGTCGTTCGGCCGTTTCGAGGGCAAGGCAAGGTTTACGACATGGCTGTTCAGGATTGCCTATAACTGTCTCTATGACCATAAATATAAATCCGGCAAGTGCGTAACGGAACCTCTGGCGTATGAAACGGTTTTCGGGCAGTGCAGTGACGGCGCAGAAGAGCCGTCCGGAAGCGGATATGCCGATGAAAGCGATAGTGCGGACAAACGTTTTGAGCACCAGCAGCTGTATATGGCCATTGAAGCCTTGTCGGAACATGAGAGGACGGTCGTTCTTTTGTTTTATATGGAGGAAAAATCCATAAATGACATAGTGTTGATTACCGGTATGCCGTCCGGAACCGTGCGTTCGTATCTGTCACGGGCCAGGGGGCATCTGAGGAAGCATTTGTTATCTTTACGATAGTGAATTACCATATTTTCAAACGTAAGTTTGTGGTAAATCCTCTCATATAAGGGATCGTGAGCGATAAGCAAACAGTCCGGTGGACTTTTGCAGCGGGCAGCACGAAGTAGCGGAGAATTTAAGAAGGGTGGCAGATGAATATATGGTTTTTATGTACTAAAACCTTTAACGTCATTTTGACGATATTTTATGCACTAATTTTAAACTACTGTAAAACAAACCATTAATTTCGTCGAACTGACGTTGAATTAATATGAAGACAGACAAAGACATACGGGCATTTATGCAAGGGAACAGACCGGCAGTTTCCGGCAATGACGCTTTTATGGCGGATTTAGTGAGGCAGATGGACCTTTTGCCTGTGCCTGCTTCTTTTGAAAATGCAGGCGACAGACAGAAGCGCAAGGCCGATGCCGATGCAATTGCCAGAATTTTTGAAACAGTAAAAAAGAAAAACAGAAAAACGGCTGTTCTGACCTCTGCCGCAATCATAGCCGTCAGTTCTGCTGCAGCCGTCCTGCTTTCATTCGCTCCGGATTCATGGTTCAGTTTCTTTGGTGTGCTGCCTGAGGCTTATATCTCGCCGATGACGGCAAAATATCTTTTGATGGGCTTTTTCGTTATGGTCCTTGTCGCCCTTTCCGGCTTCAGCTGCCGTAAGAATTTCAGACTTATGTAGTTTATGAAGTTCAATCAATTCTTGTATATTTGCATCCTTAGACTAACTATGGATGCTTATGAAAAAAAGTTGCCTGATTCTCCTTTCTCTGCTCATTCTCATGTCCTGTGCAGACAAGGGGTCCCTTATGCTTTTTGATGAGGTCGAGTCCTATATCCATTCCGATCCTGAACGCGCACTCGAAGTTCTGGATGGCA
>CAYMVG010000005.1:0-162868 GCA_964394295.1 uncultured Muribaculaceae bacterium
GTGTGACAGAATGTTGTCCTCCACCACGCAGCCAACCTGTCCTGAATCCCAGGCATTTCCGACATGCAGCCTCACGTGCCCCAGAATACACGTCTTCATGAACAGCTCGGAAAAGTCATCAGTCGTTCCCGAAATGGCTTGTTTTGGGAACAATCGAACGGAAATACCGTGCTTCGTTCCTGAAAAGCCTTGTTTTGGGAGCAATCGTGTTGAAATGTTGTGTTCCGTTCCCAAAAGTGCTTGTTTTGGGAACAGTCGTGTTGAAATATTGTATTTCGTTCCCGAAATGCGAGGTCGGCACACAAAAGGTTGTCAAAGTAAAAGCGCATAAGCGTGTTAGCAATGGAAAAACAGCGAAAGGCCACTCACACTACCGTTCTTTTGAGGGATAGGCCGAATCGGTGCCACAGCACAGACAATGCTTGGCCGGCATTGCCTGTGCTTTTTTAATGGGAAAAGCAGTGCAGATCAGTGTATATTGTGCCTGCCGGGAACAGAAGATTGGGTAATGATGCCAAAAACAGTTGGTGGACGTACAGATAAAAGATTGAGATCTAAATTTTATATCAAACAGTTAAAGCTAATTATTTCATCAACTGTTTTTTAAATCTATACAGAAGATTGTGGAGGGGCACAAAGAAAAGGAGCGGAAAACATCTCTGCTTTGCCACTCCTGAACGTGTACTAAAACCTAAACCTGACACATAGATGCAATGTCGTGCGGAAACGTTGCACGATTTTTCAAAAAAGTGAAAAAAATTCTGAGTACCTGCCAGATCTGTGAAAAAACACTGGAAGTCCAGAACAAAGCTATAGCCATACAATCCGGCAATCAAGAGAACAGATGACTACATTACAAGCTCCACATTGTCCACCCAAAGTATGTTTCCGACTCCTCCGTAGAAAGCCTTGCCGCAGCTTGACAAGAAATGAATCATTATATAATCAGGCTTCGTTCCCGGTTCCGCCCATCCGTCCTCCTGCACCACGACATTGTCTCCTTTGCTGTTTATTGTGTGATAGGCCTGCTCCCCGTCATTTTTCAATCCCATGTATTCCCTGTAATCAGGGCGGGAAGTAATATCACCGTAACGGATCGGCACCTCATGGCCGTTGACCCACTGCGGAATATCTTTCATTATGCGCTCTATGCCTGTCCCGACTCTAAGGGCATGGACATTCCCCTCGGCATCCTCCCACCTCTTCTGCAGAATGACAATAATCTCTGCCCAGTCAGGAACGCCCATATTCTTCAGTTTTGAAAAACCTGTCCCCCTGATCACATCATGTCCGACATCAGCCTTATAATCCAGACGCAAAGCTTTCGGAGTGCCATTGAACGGAATACCGTAAAGAACCTTCGCCATAGGATCCTTTGTATCCTTTATAGGTTCGTCAAGCCTACCTATCAACAGCGCTCCCTGACAGCAGACATCCATATTGACGATACCGAGAGCCTTCACTTCCTCTACATGAGTCTCGATTCTGGCACAATAGCCGTCTCCCCTCTTTTCCGGAAATACGGTATTGTTGGTTTTCACGATACCGGCCACAACTGCAAGCACATTATTTGTGCGCCACACATATCCCTCCGGCGCACAGAACGGAGCCTTGCCCGTCTGCAAAGTCTGGCCGTCGCCATAAAATTCATACAGATACTTGGTCTTGCCTCCTATCATGGCCGATTCCTTCACTTCTCTGCGGCACCAATGGTCAAACGTACCGTAGCTGTTTATCCTGTCCACGACACTCTGCTGGGCATATCCCGCAAGAGGACACAGCAACGCCGCAGAGCAACAGATAACAAATAATTTTGCCTGTCTCATAAAAATATTTAAATTGCAATCCTTTTGCAAAGATAAATACATTATTACAAAAGGCAAAACGGGGATTTATGAGATACAAAGCACATATTCTGACAATACTTCTCTGCCTGATATGCGTGTCTGCGGCTGCCGGCCCTGCGAAAAACGGACTCATCATGCTTCAGCAGCCGGACGGGAGTACATTCGGCGCATATTTCCGGGGAGACGAATTCATGAGGATAAAGACAACCTCCGACGGCCATGCAATAATACAGGACGGAGACGGCTGGTGGTGCTATGCCGAATACGGCCAGGACGGAAAAATAAGGTCCACAGGATACCGCATAGGCAGCAAAGCCCCCGCCGAAGTACTTTCAGGAAGCCTCCGCATTCCTTACGCAGGACTCGCAGAGAAAGCCAGGGTGCGGCGCAGCGTCAGCGACGGAAGTACAGCGGGGAAAATGTTCCGGACACGGGCCGCCGGAGAAGCATCGAAGCAGAAACACGGCCTTGTCATCCTCGCCCAGTATCAGGACACCAAATTCAAATATGGCAGAAACGACTTCGTAGATATGCTCACAAAAGAGGGCTACAACCTGAACGGGGCTACGGGAAGCGCGAAAGAATACTTTGAGAGCCAGTTCGGTGATAATTTCGGATTTTCGTTCACCGTGAGCGAAATAGTCACACTCAGCAGAATGAGGTCATACTACGGTGGCAACGACAATGACGGGAATGACAGGAATGCCGCCGAAATGATTGCGGAAGCCTGCCGCCTTGCCGACACGGAAATAGATTTCTCAGTCTTCGATGACGACGGGGACGGAAAAGTCGACAATGTTTTCGTGTTCTTCGCCGGAGGAGACGAGGCGGAAGGAGCTGGCGACGACTGTATATGGTCACACGCCTGGTATATATACAGCGGCGCAGGAATAAAGCTCAGGCTCGACGGGAAGCAGATAGACAGATATGCCTGTACAAGCGAGCTGAGATACAGCGGCAGGACACAGGTGCTTGCAGGAATAGGCACGTTCTGCCACGAATACAGCCATACATTCGGACTCCCTGACCTGTACGACACCAATTATGACAACGAGGACGGCTGGGCGGCCGGACTCTGGGGCAGCACCTCGCTCATGGACTGCGGCAACCAGAACAACAACGGCGACACGCCTCCGTTCCTCAACGCCGTCGAAAGGGAAATCCTCGGAATCGGTGAACCGGTCCTGCTGGAAAAAGACGGGACATACACACTGGAGCCGATCAACAAAAACGGACAATATATCAGATTCGACACCGGCACCCCGGGCGAATACTATCTTTTCGAATGCAGGTCAAACGAAAGCTGGGATGCATATACCGGCGGAAGCGGAATGCTTGTCTACCATATAGACAAGACTGAAAATTACATAAAAAGATGGGACTATGAGAACACGGTCAATACAGACAGCAGCCACCAGTGCGCAGACCTTGTGGAAGCGGACGGAAGAGAAGACTCATTTACAGACCAATACCACTATATAAGCCTCACAAAAAACCTGAAAGGCATCTTCTTTCCTTACAATGCCGTCACCAGTCTCACTGCCGAAAGCAAGCCCGGACTGAAACCGTGGAGCGGCGCGAAGCATGACATTGCAGTCACGGACATCAGGCGCGATGGCGACAGAATCATATTCAGCGTGACCGGATTCAGCGAAGATACAACGCCTCCGGCACCTGTCAATCTCGCAGCAGAAGCATACGCCGATGCGGCCGCCGTAACATTTGAAAGCAGCTGGCCGTATACAGGAGAGGCAACCGTCATCTGGGGACGCACTTCGCAGACAGCAGATACAATCAGAGCCGCCCCATACATGACGGGGAAATACGCACTCGTACTCGAAAACCTTGAACCGGACAACAGGACATACACCGTTACAGTATACTTCAAAAACGGTGAGCTCAAAGGCGAATCCAAGACCGTATCATTCATGACCACGAGAAAGCCTCCTGTCAAATGGCCTTACATGTACTTCGGCAAAGGTGCGGAATCGGACAAGCCTTTCAAAGCAGGAGCAAGAATTCCTCTGAGACTGTACAATACGGCAGGAGCTGAAGAAATAAGATGGACATTCAACGGCAGGGAAATCGTCCCTGAGCCTGACGGGCGCTTCACAATCACCGGCGGAGGCAAACTAAAGGCATACATTATATGGAAAGACGGAAGCATGGACGTTATAGAAAAGAACATACTGACAGAAAACGGAGAATGATGAAAAAAGCGATAGTGATGCTTGCGGCCGCAACAGCTGCCGTATCATGCGTGAGATACGATGTTACGGAAATCCTCCTGCAAAGGACAGACATTTCCCTGACATGGAAAGGCGTGCTGCAGATGAGCTACGATCCGCAGACCTGCCAGCTCGGATACAATGATACGAAAAACGAATACAGAGTCTATGACGACAAGCTCGGATACTGGTTTATCCTTACCTGCAGCGAAACCCCGTCATTCACCGGACAGGAACTGAGAGCCGACATCGAATGGACAACGGCCAACGACACAAGGACTGAGCGCGGAGTAGAATTCAAGGTGGAGAAGACAAGCAGGGACGGACAGATATGGCTATGGAGCAAATCAAAGAAGATCGGGGCTGTAATACAGCAGCTATAAGAATTGTCCGTATTTTCCCGAAAGTGTTTCTCGGCGATTTCCAGAAAGGACATCAGAAGCGCCTGACAGAAAACACTCAGCAATAACACGGAAAAGAAACATAAAAGAATTTCTAAATTGGGAATCGGAAAAATTCTTGTAAATTTGCGCGGCGTTTCCGGTGGCGGGAATGGACAATCCGCCACTCGCGGAACTTGAGTAACGAATATTCATTTATAAAATATTTTAGACATGAGAAAACACATCGTAGCAGGCAACTGGAAGATGAACACTACAGTTGCAGAGGGCGTAGAGCTCGCAAAGGCAGTGGCTGCAAAGGCCGCTGAAGTACCGGCAGAAGTAAAGCTCATCATCGCCCCTCCTTTCACACATCTCTATCCTGTAGCTGAAGTTGTAAAAGGCACTTCAATAGGTCTTTCCGCACAGAACTGCGCAGACCACACAAAGGGTGCGTACACAGGAGAGGTTGCCGTTGACATGATTGCAGGAACAGGATGCTGCTATGTAATCCTCGGCCACTCAGAGAGAAGGGAGTACTACGGAGAAACATCTGCAAAGCTCGTCGAGAAGGTAAAGCTCGCACTTGAGAAAGGCCTTTCACCAATCTTCTGCATCGGTGAGAAACTTGAGGAGCGCGAAGCAGGACGCCACTTCGAGGTAGTGACAGAGCAGGTTAAGGACGTTCTATTCACCCTCACTCCTGAGCAGATGGCCAATGTAATCGTTGCCTACGAGCCGGTATGGGCTATCGGAACAGGCAAGACCGCAACTGCAGAGCAGGCACAGGAAATACACGCAGAAATCCGCAAGGTGCTTGCAGAGAAATTCGGTGAGCTTGCACAGGAAATCTCAATCCTCTACGGCGGCTCTTGCAAACCGTCAAATGCAAAAGAGCTTTTCGCCTGCCCTGACATCGACGGCGGTCTCATCGGAGGTGCTGCACTCAAGGCTGAGGACTTCATCGGAATCGCGACTTCATTCTAAGACTTGCGTTTCCTGCGACAAGACAAAAAAAGCGGAGGGTGACTGAATCAGGGTCACCCTCCATCGTTTAAACCAATTCCACTTGAACACAATGAGAAAAATCATATTCGCAGCGGCCGTGGCAGCTGCAGCCGTCTCCTGCGGCAGGCAGGAGGACAACAGCCTTAAAGAAAAGGTGGAGAGCTATGCCCCGGTTACGCTGGCCTCTCCTCTCTATGACGGACTTTCTGCCAACGACAAGAAAATAATCGCCCTTTTCCGCCAGGCCGGAGAAATCATGGACGGTCTGTTCTGGAAGCAGACGTTCGGAGACAAGGCCGAAATGGAAGCCCTTGCCGATCCTTGCGCAAGGGAGTATGCAATGATCAATTACGGCCCGTGGGACCGTCTCGATGACAACAGGCCGTTTGTCGGAGGCTACGGCCCGAAGCCGCTCGGCTGCCGCTATTATCCTCAGGACATGACAGCGGAGGAATTCGCCTCATTCTCAGATCCAGACAAAAACAGCCTCTACACAGTCATCCGCCGCAACGTAGACGGAAGCCTGAAATGCGTATGGTACAAGGACGAATACAAGGAGGAACTTGACAAGGTGTGCGCCCTGCTCGAAGAAGCGGCCTCGCTCACGGACAACGAAGGACTCAGGTTCTATCTGACAGAGCGTGTGAAAGCCTTCCGGACAGACGATTATCTTGCCAGCGACTTTGCCTGGATGGACATGAAGGACAGCAAAATCGACATCGTGATAGGCCCTATAGAGAACTATGACGACAAGCTGAACGAAGCAAAGGCCTCATACGAATGTTTCATTCTGCTTAAGGATGAGAAAAAGAGTGCGAATCTTGCGAAGTACGTCTCCATGCTCCCCGCACTCCAGACTATGCTGCCATGTCCTCCGGAATACAAGACTTTTGTTCCGGGAACTTCATCCGACCTCAATGTCTATGATGCGATATACTATGCAGGAGACTGCAACTCAGGAAGCAAGACAATCGCGATCAATCTGCCGAACGATGACCGCGTAAGTGCGGCAAAAGGCGCGAGAAGGCTCCAGCTCTACAACAGCATGATGGCCAAATTCGACAAAATCCTGCTCCCAATCGGCAAACTCATCATCGACCCTCAGCAGCAGAAGTACCTCAGCCCTGACGCTTTCTTCTGGAATGTGACTTTCCACGAGGTGGCCCACGGACTGGGAGTGAAAGAGACAGTGAACGGACGCGTAAGCGTGGACGAGGCGATGGGCACGGAAAAGACCACCTGGGAGGAGGCCAAGGCCGACATACTCGGCCTGTTTATGGTGTGCAGGCTCATCGACATGGGCGAAATCAATGGCATATCGAAAGAGGACGCCCTCACTACATTCATTGCCGGCCTTGTGCGTTCTGTACGTTTCGGCTCGGCTTCATCGCACGGAAAGGCCAATATGATGTGCTATAATTTCATGCAGGACAACGGGGCGTTCACAAGAAACAGTGACGGCACAATGCTGATAGACTTCGGCAAGGCTCTCCAGACCGTGGACGCATGGGCAGAGCAGATACTTACAGTACAGGCGACAGGAAACTTTGAATTTGCAGCCGGCTGGTCTGCCAAACACGCACGTGTGACCGAGGAGCTCGCCGCAGACATTGCAAAGGTGAACGGTGCAGGAATTCCGAGAGACATACGCTTTGAGTTTGCGAACTGACTGTAGGTTTATTGCAAACATTTACATAACTTTGCAGATTCCGGTGCAGTATGTGTCTGTGCCGGAATCCTAATGTAAAAATTTTGGAATCATGAAAAATTTTGTAGAGGAACTGAAATGGAGAGGCATGATACAGGACATCATGCCGGGCACTGAGGAAAAACTTATGGAAGGTCCTACAGCTGCCTATGTCGGAATAGACCCAACAGCAGACTCGCTTCATATCGGACACATGGTAAGCATCATGATACTCAAGCATTTCCAGAGCTGCGGACACAAGCCGATAGCTCTTGTCGGAGGTGCTACCGGCATGATAGGCGACCCTTCGATGAAGTCGCAGGAGCGCAATCTGCTCGATGAGGAGACACTCAGCCACAATGTGGCCTGCATCAAGGCGCAGCTTTCGAAATTCCTCGACTTCGACTCTGAGGCCGGGAACAGCGCGGAGCTGGTGAACAACTACGACTGGATGAAGGGCTATTCATTCCTGGAGTTCACCCGTGACATAGGAAAGCACATCACCGTAAACTACATGATGGCCAAGGATTCCGTGAAAAAGAGGCTGTCTTCCGAATCGAGGGAGGGAATGTCGTTCACGGAGTTCACATATCAGCTTCTGCAGGGCTATGACTTCCTGTATCTGTACGAACACAAGGGCTGTACCCTGCAGATGGGAGGAGCCGACCAGTGGGGCAACATCACGACCGGTTCGGAACTTATCAGGCGCATCCTCGGAAAAGAGGCATACGCCCTGACCTGTCCGCTGATTACGAAGGCCGACGGAGGCAAATTCGGAAAGACGGAGAAAGGCAATATATGGCTCGATCCCGAAAGGACATCGCCTTACCAGTTCTATCAGTTCTGGCTCAACGTGTCGGACAGCGATGCAGAGAAATACATCCGCATATTCACCATGCTCGGCAAAGAGGAAATCGAGGCGGCAATCGCACAGCACCAGAACGCTCCGCACGAGAGAAGTCTCCAGAAGCTCCTCGCAAAAGAGGTGACTGTAATGGTACATGGAGAGCAGGAATACCGGAAGGCTGTGGAGGCCTCAGGAGTCCTTTTCGGAAACGCCACATCGGAGGCTCTCAGGAATCTCGATGAAAAGACTTTCTTAGCAGTATTCGACGGAGTTCCCACTTTTGAGGTTCCGGAGGACAAATTCCCGGCAGGCGCGATAGACCTGCTCGCAGGTGAGACCAGCGTGTTCCCGTCCAAGGGGGAGTGCCGCAAGATGATTCAGGCAGGCGGAGTCAGCATCAACAAGGAGAAAATTACCGACATCGGAGCTGTAATAGACAGCAGCCATTTCATCAACGGCAAATATATCCTTGCACAGAAGGGCAAGAAGAACTACTTCATCATCAAAGTACAGAAGTAATGGAAAAGCACACAGAAAGCACGAGACAGCTGAAAGTAGCCAAGGAACTCCAGAAGCATCTGGCCGAAATCATCAGAAGCAAGGGGATGGCGGCCTTCGGAGGGGCACTGGTATCGGTCAGCGGAGTGAAAATCAGCCCTGACCTCTCGGTGGCCAAGGTCTATGTGAGCATCTTTCCGTCAGACAAGGCGGCGGCTGTAATGTCGCTGATTCAGGAAAATGTCAGGGCGCTGCGCGGAGAGCTCGGCAACAAGGTTGCAAAGCAGCTGAGAATCGTCCCGGAACTTGTGTTCTACCTCGACAGTTCTCTTGACTATGTTGAGCATATCGAAGAGCTTCTGAAGAAATGAGACTTGCGCCTTTCATTGCCTGCCGCTACCTTTTCGCAAAGAAATCACACAATGTGATAAACACAATATCTGCGATAAGTGCCATAGGCATGGCTGTGGGCACGGCAGCTCTGATAATAATACTTTCGGTCTACAACGGGTTCGACTCGCTCATCAGGTCTATGCTGGGCAATGTCGAACCCGATCTTATGATTACCCCTGCATCCGGCAAGACTTTCGTTCCGCAGGGGGATGTTTATGACTGGATATATGAGCAGGAGCAGGTACGGAATATGTGCTGTACTCTGGAGGAGGACGTTTTCATAAGCTATGACGGGAGACAGGGAATCGCCAGGGCAAAAGGAGTCGACTGGATATATGAGGAGGAAACGCCGATAAGGGAGCGGATTGTGAACGGGACATTCGCCCTGCACAGGGGCGATGTCCCGTTGGCCTGCGTCGGCGCAGGCCTTGCCCATGAAATGGGCATCAATCCGCGCTTTCTGTCTGCAATCAACATCTACTTTCCCTCACGGACACGCAGAATATCAATGTCAAACCCGGCCTCGTCCATCGAATCCGTCAAGGTGTGGCCGTCAGGAATATTCTCAGTAAATTCCGATGTAGACAAAGAACTTATAATAATCCCGATAGAGCAGATGCGCGAACTTCTGGAATACGACGAAGAAGTGTCCGCCGTAGAAATCAGGCTGAAAGAGGGATGCGGAAATGATGAACTGAAACGCCTGCGCAAAGAAATCAGCGAACGTATCGGACCGGACTACGCTGTCAAGGACCGTTTCATGCAGAACAGCACGCTCTACAAAATGATGAAATACGAAAAGGCGGCAATCTACATGATACTTGTCTTCGTAATAATAATCATTGCGTTTAATATCTTCGGAAGCCTGTCCATGCTGATAATCGAAAAGACGGACGACATCGGGACACTCCGAAGCCTCGGTGCGACAGACAGGCTCATCAAACGAATCTTCGTCCTCGAAGGCTGGCTTATCTCGCTCACAGGCCTGGTCTGCGGTCTCGCGGCAGGAATCGCATTCTCCCTGCTCCAGCAGCACTTCGGCTTCATAAAAATGCCCGGACATTTCGTTGTCCAGGCATATCCGGTAATCCTTTCACTGTCAGACATCGCCATTACTGCGGCTGCCGTTGCGGCCATAGGCTATGTTACCGCCCTGCTTCCCGTCCGTTCGCACATCAAACCGTAGGGTGGAGGACAATTTATTGAATGACAGTTAAATACACAATGACGGGTGCCGTTTTTGCGGCACCCGTCATTATATAAACCACAGTGAAACAGCGAGTTACTCTCCACCCATAATATACTTGTGAATGGCAGCGGCGGCCTTTCTGCCTGCCCCCATTGCAAGAATCACTGTAGCGGCACCTGTTACGGCATCTCCCCCGGCAAAAATGCCCGGACGGACAGTCGTTCCGCAGTCATCGGCACAGATGCAGCCCCTGCGGTTGGTTTCAAGCCCATTCGTAGTTCTCGCGATAAGCGGATTGGGAGAAGTTCCGAGCGACATTATCACTGTATCAGCCTCAATCTCGAACTCAGAACCGGGAACAGGCACAGGGCTGCGGCGTCCGCTTTCATCAGGCTCGCCAAGCTCCATTCTGATGCACTTTACAGCACGAACCCAGCCTTTTTCGTCACCGAGTACTTCGACAGGATTGGTCAGCATGGCAAAACATACACCCTCCTCCTTTGCATGGTGAACTTCCTCAAGGCGTGCAGGCAATTCATTCTCAGTGCGCCTGTAAACAACAGTCGTATCGGCTCCGAGCCTCAGCGCAGTACGCGCAGCATCCATGGCGACATTTCCTCCGCCGACCACAACAACCTTGCTTCCGGCATGAATAGGAGTCATATAGTCCTCTCTGTATGCCTTCATCAGATTGTTCCTCGTAAGGAACTCATTTGCAGAGAACACTCCGTTCAGATTCTCCCCCGGTATTCCCATAAACTTCGGGAGACCTGCACCGGAGCCGATAAACACGGCTTCAAAGCCCTCCTTGTCCAAAAGCGAATCCACAGTAACCGTTCTTCCGACAACCACATTGGTCTCGATTTTGACTCCGAGAGTCTTGACCTGGCCTATCTCGGCAGCCACCACAGTGTCCTTTGGCAGACGGAACTCCGGAATGCCGTACTCCAGCACTCCTCCCGGACGGTGAAGCGCCTCAAACACAGTTACATCATAGCCCATCTTGGCAAGGTCGCCCGCACAGGCAAGTCCTGCCGGACCGCTGCCGACTATTGCAACCCTGTGACCGTTCGGCTCTGCCTTTACAGATGCATGGACGCCGTTCTCACGGGTCCAGTCCGCAACAAAACGCTCCAGTTTTCCGATAGCCACCGGCTCTCCCTTGACTCCGAGTATGCAGCTGCCCTCGCACTGGGTCTCCTGAGGACAGACCCTGCCGCATACAGCAGGCAAAGACGAATCCTCGGCAATCACTGCAGCAGCCCCGGCAAAATCGCCGGCAGCCACACGCGCTATGAATCCAGGAATCTTGACATTGACCGGGCAGGCACCCATGCAACGCGGATTCTTGCAGTTCAGACAGCGGGATGCCTCCAGGACAGCCTCGCTCTCATTGTAACCGAAACATACTTCATCAAAATTGGTCGCACGAACCTTCGGGTCCTGCTCCCTTACAGGTACTCTTCCTATCTTGTTTGCCATTACATTCCCCTCCCTATTTTACATTTATGGTCAGCTTCCTGCTCATGGGTCCGGTACATGCCCTGACGGCGCATAGCCTCGTCGAAATCAACTTCATAACCGTCGAACTCAGGGCCTTCGACACAAGCGAAACGCGTCTTTCCGCCCACAGTCACACGGCAGGCGCCGCACATTCCCGTGCCGTCCACCATAAGAGTATTCAGACTCACGATTATAGGAAGCCCGAGTTTCTTCGCAGTCAGCGCAGCGAATTTCATCATAATCATAGGGCCTATGGCAACAGCCTGCGTGTACTTCCGTCCCTCCTCGGCAACGAGTTTTTCGAGCTTTGCAGTGACAAGCCCCTTGAAGCCCTCCGAACCGTCATCCGTACAGATATAGAGATTGTCGCAGACCGATTCCATCTCCCTGCGGAAAATCACAAGGTCGGCAGTCTTTGCACCTACAATGACATCGACTGCCACTCCCCTTTCATGAAGCCATTTGACCTGGGGATATACCGGAGCTGTTCCAACGCCTCCGGCGATGAAAATATATTTGCGTCCGGCAAGCTCGCCGGCAGGCATTTCTGTAAAGTCCGAAGGCACTCCGAGAGGGCCGACAACATCGGCGAAAGCATCTCCCTCATTCATCGCACATATTTCCTTTGTAGATGCACCGATCTGCTGGGTCACAATAGTTACCGTTCCAGCCGTTTTATCATAATCACTGATAGTCAATGGAATGCGCTCTCCGCACTCCGTTGCGCGCACTATGAGGAACTGTCCGGGAAGCGCAGCAGCCGCAAGACGCGGTGCCTCGACTTCCATCCTGCACACCATAGGCGTAAGCATTTCTTTTTTGATGATTCTATACATATACTTGCCTCTAAGTTACGTTTCAAAATATGGTAATTCCATGAAAATCAACGAACCGGATTCATAGAATTTACGTTAAGCCAGTTAATGCGGCTGCCTGAAATTCCTTCAGACAACGTCCATAAGTTGCAAAGATACAATATAATATTTTCCATTGGACACATAAATGCAAAAAAGGACGAGGCTGCCCTCACCGAAAACAGAAAACCTGGTATGACAAAAATAAACCGCACCGCCAAAAGTCAGAAAAACTTCCAGGATGCAGTTCATTTTCAGAGGGGCCGACTAAAAATTATTAGTCAAGCCCCTTTTTCTCATTTTTATATGTGGACTACCTCGCCCTTGTCACCAGATTTTCAATTCTCAGAGAGTTATTCCGACTTTTTAGCCAGCCTCTTCTCAGTAAGTCGGAAATTATTAATGGCTGTGGTTGTGTGCCTCACCGCCATTTTCTGAGACAGGATAGCCAAGAGCCTCGATTGCAGCTTTCAAGGTAGCCTCGGAAGTCTTTGAGGCATCATATTTTATATCTACTGTCTGATCATCGAGGGAGACTTTGAGATCCTTTACTCCTTTCTCGAAAGCAATGTTCTCCTGTACTTTCTTCACACAATTTGCGCAGTGGAGATGAACATGGAAATGCACTTCCTTCATCTCTGCCTTAGCCTTCTTTTCAGGCTTTTTGTCAGCCGCTGCAACAGCGAAATCAGAGGTTGAAGCGAATGCAGCAGGTGCAGAGAATGCAACAAGAGCCGCAATGACAATAACAATCGGTTTTAATGTTTTCATAATATCTGTATTTTTATCTGTTATTATATTCTGTAAAAATTTTGTAAGCTGTTTGAGTTTTTCCAATTTATCCAACGGTCTTTCAGAAATTCCCGACAACCTGTATATTAAGCCTTTTTCCAAAGGGTAAAGCGGAAGCCGGCATGAGCCTTTATACCCATTATAGGGCCCCAGACACAGCTGGCGTCGAATGAGGCCTGTCGCGGCTCCACAAAACCGGAAGCATCGCGGACATTGCCGACAATTACATCCTTCTGCCTGTAATTCGTCAGGTTCTCGGCACCGATATAGACATCCCAGCCTTTGAACCTCCTCGTAACCTGGGCATAAAGGACAGGATAGACCGGAGTCCTGCCATTCCTGTACAGCATGTTTCCGTCTGCATCCTTCATGTCTTTCATAAAATCGTAGACCCTGCATGAGCCGTTGAGAGAGGCCGTGAAATCAAATATCCATTTGTTCAGGTTCGTGGCATACTGGAGATTCAGCACACCTTTGAAACGGCTTGTCATCGGTTTCTCGACAAGTCCCTTTCCGGCAAGCTCAATCTGGGCATTGGTGTATCTGAAAGTAGCCGTGATGTTGAAACGTTCAATCGGATCTACCGAGAAATCCAATTGGTAATTGTCGGTATAAGACCTCGGATGTTCGAGGCTGCCGAGAGCATAGAAACTTATTTCGTTGACCGAACGTTCATAATCGACAACCATCTGCTGTGCGAACTGCGTGCGGAAATAGTCAAAGCTCAGATAAGTGTTCGACGAAGCCCCGAACGGCATATAATAGGTTATGTTTCCTCCGAAAGTCCAGGCATCCTCCAATAAGTGTCTGTCATAGTCACCGGTGAATTTCTTTCCGGTCGACAATACTCCGATATTGTCTATAAGCGGTGTAGAATACCTCAGTCCGCGGCCTCCGTTGGCCCTTATGACAATCTCGTCTATCGGCATATATTTGAGAGTTACGCGCGGAGACACCTTGAAGCCCTCTTTGTAGAACCAGTCTCCGCGGAGTCCTGCTATCAGGGAGAATTTTTCACCTGCATGGAAGGTATATTCTCCGAAAAGGCCGGCATTCGCAAGATTTGAAATACCTTTCTTTTCATCCTGTTCAGGCCCTATTGCCCAGATTCTGCGCAGGAAATCCTCATTATAACGGTCAAAAGTGCCGTTCAGTCCGACAGTGAATTTGTGCGATTCGTTTATCTCGTTCTGGTACAGCAGATTCGCAAAGGCAGAGTGCTGCCCGGCAAGATATTTTGTCGCTCCGAACCATGAATCCATGTTCTGGTAACTGTAGTCTGCAATAAGAGCGATATTCTGGGAATTGGACTCATTGAGAGGCACACCGACTTTTAGATAGCCGTTCACAGAGCGGTTAAGTATGTCCGAGCCCCACGGATCGACGACACCGTTCACCTCAGTCATCGAGAATTTGTCCTTGTCGTAGAACACTTTCCTGCCGTCATCTTCGAGCACCTGTCCGCCGAGCCTCTTGTCCTGGAGGGCACGCACACCGAAGCGAACCTGCACTCCGTTGTCGGCCTGATAAAGCCATCTGTTGGCAAAATTGAGCTGGAACATTTTCGGGTCATCGAGGAAACCGTCATGGTTCATGTCATGCGCGGCAAAGTTGCCCGAAACATGCCCGAGAAGGACTGTGCTCCACTTATATCCCATCTGGAGGGATGAAGCTATGTTGAAGTCCATTTTTGTGTCGCTCATTACAGCGGCATTGAGGAACAGCGGTTTTTCGTCGGTAGGCTTGCGGTGCTCCATGTTTATCTGTCCTGTCATGCACTCCACACCGTTGATTACGGATGAAGAGCCTTTCGCTATCTGTATGCTTTCCAGCCACTGGCCCGGCACATACGAAAGACCGAAAGGTGCGGAAAGGCCTCTCATTACAGGACGGGTTTCGTCCAGCATCTGTGTATATACTCCGGAAAGTCCGAGCAGACGGATCTGCCTCGCACCTGTCACGGCATCGGAATATCCGACCGTCACGCTTGCTGAATTTTCGAAGCTTTCGGCAAGGTTGCAGCAGGCCATTTTGCAGAGTCCTGCCGCCGATATGACCTCCGTACGGATTTCCTTTCCTTTTGAAAGATAGTTTCCGGCCTGGCGCGACACAAAGACTGCCGCATCGAGACTGTCGGCGCGTTCGCCGTAAATGTCGGTGGTATCAATCACCTGTCCGTCATTTCCCCTTACCTGGGAAAATGCGGTAAATGAGCATAATGCGCCCAATATGAATATAAATGTCTTTTTCATTTCCTTTGAATCCTTTTATGTAAAACATAATACAACCGCAACAGACGCCCTGCAGTTCATGCAGGCCGCCATCGCATCAAAAAAGATTCATCGGATCAGATCCGCCACACCCCGAAGCGGACAGAAACAGGCCGTTGGACAGGCTCCGCAAGAACGGAACCGTGAGATGTCAGACAGGCTGCCTCAAGAGGACGGTCAAGGCTAGAAGACAGACTTGGCATATCCACGCACGGACAATGTCCGCAGTGACATTCATCATAATGTCTGTGGGAATCCTCAGGACAGGTGCCGGTAAGAAGAAGCACCTGATAATTGTCCATACAGCAGTCAGAAGAAAGGCTTTCGCCAGCGTCGCCGGCACTTGAACAGCAGTCATGTCCATGACAGCAACGGCTGTGCTCCGCCGCGCATTCATGTCCCGGATGTATGTCGCTGCAGCTCATGCCGCTGACGACAGTTGCCAGAAAACTGCGTCCGTCACCCTTGCAGGTGTGCACATCGAAGCCTATGACACTTATACAGTACCACAGGACAAGCAAGGCGGAACAATATTTTCTGACAGCATTTCTCATAACAATCTGCAAATATAACAAATTTTCCGTTGCATCCGGCTTATTGGCTTATTGGCTTATTGAAAATAAATTATTGGCAATACGCCAATCTTCAAAAGGGTTTGAGAAATCGATCTCCGGCAATGGAACGACATAGGAACCTCCGCACTCCAGCTCTTTCACATTTAAACGGCAGTCTGCATCAATGACATGATAGCCTGATGCTCCTTTAAGCACATTGAACTCGTTAAGATCACCCACATACAGATAGTCTGTGTTATAGTTCAAATGCATTCCATAATCCATACCGGCATCTTTAAAGCCCATGTCATACATAAATGACATTCTTTCATCCGGGCTTATGGAACATCCTGAAACATACGGCTGCTGTACTACGACAACGAAACTTCCGTTTTTATCATAGGCAAAGCCCAAAACAGACAACGCCGTTTCCGGAAACAAAGCATTATGTATGATGATTCTGTCCAATGCCAATCTAAGCACATTATAGTGCTTAAGAGAAATCAGTTTGTAAACGAGATGATGATTGACATCGAAATAAACTTCACTTTCTGTGCCTTTGTCTTGCAGTTGACAAATGTTTTCCAAATATAATTCCGGACTGTCTATCCATTTCCCTGACAGACGCGCCCAAGTTCCGACTATATACTCTTGTATGCGGCCTTCGCCGAAGAGGTCATCTGTATAGTAGATCTGCCTAATCTCCGACTCTGTTCGAGGACATCCTCTACAGATAATGGACGCTGCACACAAGACATCTGATCCCTTAGACAGGCCTGACTGTTGCGCATATGGAATTCGTTCAAATACTGCTGCTCCATTCTTAATATCCTCCGATAAAATTGCCAAATCTTTTAAATTAGCGCAAGTAAAACCCTGCTCCCAAATCCTTTGGTTAATGTCATTCAACTGTTCAAAATCAGTCATACCAATACAAATAACATTCCTCAGCTATTTCATTGCACATTTACCTGCTGCACATTCTATGCAAAGATAGAAATTTTCCGTTGCATCCGGCTTTCTTTATCGGCACTATTTTGTATTTTTGCACAAAATAATACAGATACTTTATGAAAGATTTCGTCAAAATGACCCTTGCGACACTTGCAGGGCTTTTCATTTTCAGTTTCGCAGCCATTATTGTTATGTTCGGCATGATAGGGGCAATGGCAACCCTCGGAAGCGGCCAGCCCGTGATGCCGCGAGAGGGCGTGCTGAAAATAGACATGTCCACAATGGTACTGGCAGAACAGACCCAGGAAGCCGACCCTGTGGCCATGATACAGGGAAACACCGTAACTCCTCTCGGAATATACAGTGCAATCAAGGCAATAAACACAGCGGCATATGACCCGGCTATCAAATTCATATATATGAAGCCGGACAACGTTTCAGGAGGCATCGCCCACCTCGAGGAATTCAGGACAGCCCTCAAGCATTTCCGCGAAAGCGGCAAGGCAATCGTGTCATACACAGAAAATCCCGGCAACGGAAGCTACTATCTCGCATCTGTTTCGGACAAGATATACATGACTCCTCACGACGGAGCCATGAACACTTTCTCCGGCCTGTCATCACGGCTCATCTTCCTGAAGGACGCCCTCGAAAAACTCGGAATAAGGATGCAGCTTATACGCCACGGCAAATATAAGTCAGCAGGAGAAATGTACATAAGAAACTCGGCCAGCAAGGAAAATATGGAACAGAATACCGCCATGATAAATTCCGTATGGAGCAGCTGGGCAGAAGAAATTGCAGAATCGAGGGGCATTACAACGGAAACCCTCAACTCGATGCTCGACAATCTGGAGCTTAATTTCCCTGAGGACTTCATAGAGAAAGGACTTGTGGACGAGCTGCTTACAAAGGCACAGCTCCAGCAGAAACTGGCAGACCTGTTTGTAACGGAAAAATTCGAGGACGTAAAAGGAATTTCCCTTCAGGACTATGCCCTGCTCAAAAACAAAGTAAATTACAAGGCTGCATCCAAAGTGGCAGTCATCTATGCCGACGGTGAAATCGTGGACGGGACTGAGAAGCAGCAGGTGGCAGGAGACCGGTTTGCAAAAATCATCGCCGATGTCAGAAATGACAAAGACGTGAAAGCAGTCGTGCTGCGTGTCAATTCTCCGGGAGGAAGCGTCCTTGCATCTGAAAAAATCAAGGCAGAGCTTGACCTGCTGAGGGGAAAAGTGCCGGTTATCGCATCATACGGCAACTATGCAGCCTCAGGCGGATACTGGATTTCCGCCTGCAGCGACTACATTTTCTCAAATGCCACCACTCTAACAGGCTCGATCGGAGTATTCAGCATGATTCCTGATTTCAGCGGCACAATAAATGACAAGCTCCATGTGGCCATAACTCCGGTAAGTTCAAACAGTCATGCGGATATGTATTCATTTATGCGTCCGCTCGACCAGAAAGAGACAGCTTACCTCCAGGCCTCGGTTGAAAAAATCTACGGCAAGTTCACCGGACTCGTGTCAGAAGGAAGAGGCATGAGCGTGGAAGCCGTCGATGAAATCGCACAAGGCCGTGTCTGGGCAGGTGCGGAAGCAATCGGAATCGGGCTTGTGGACAGAATCGGCACAATCGAAGATGCAATCGCATACGCAGCAATGTCGATAGAAGATGTGAACAGCCCGGACGAGGTGCAGATTGTGGAATATCCGAAACCGCTCACAACCGTGGAACTGCTGCTCGAAGCCCTCACCGGAGAACAGTCGATAGCTGCCGGCACTCCATTCGAGTCCATCGTGAAGGCTCTCAGGGATTCCGGTTCAAACAACAGCGGAAAGGTATACGCAAGAATACCTTACGAGATCGATATCAGATAAGTGAAATGCGGACAATCCTCTCCGTCCGGGAAGTTATCCTGTACATGTCGTCGGCCCTCATTCCGAGAACGCCGGCGACATGATTTTTTACTGAATCCGGCATCTCCTCAGAGACAAGTACCACAGCCCTTTCCTTTGAAACCGTATCGAGCCTGCTGTCTGCAAAAAAATCGCTGAGTTTCTTTTTGCCTCTCATGCCCAGGGGAATCATCCAGTCACCGTTCCTCCATTTTCTGCAAAGAAAAGGGAATTTCATCTTTGCGGCATCCATGACAAGGACTCCTGCAGGCTGTTTCAGTACGAAGTCCTGCGGACGCCCGAATTCCTCGACAGAAAAAGAGACTCCGTTGAAATTATAGACTCCGGGCTTTTCTATCCTGATTTCAGCGGCACCGTCTCCAGTTCCTGCGCAGATTTCCCTGCCGTCCTTAGGATAAATATCCAGCACTCCCCTGCCTGTAAAAAGCACATGTGAGGAAGACAGGAAGCGTTTGCCGGAGACTGTCCTTCCCGAAGAGACAAGGTCCTCTACAGAAGCCAGAACAGCCGAATTAAATCCGAAAGGTTCGAGAATATGGTACAGCAGATATCTCCAATGCCTGTATTCAGCAAGTTTCTTCAGATCCACAGAAACCGCGCCTCCTTCCGCAGCGGAAACCACAGAGGCGGCGGCAGAGGCGCACCAGTCGGACACAATATCCTCTGCTTCGGCAAAATATGACATTTCCCTGTTGAATGTCCTCACAAAAGACGGATTGAGCCTCTCCAGCAGAGGAAAAACCTCATTTCTGATGCTGTTTCTCTTGTATTCAGACTGCGCATTTGTGCTGTCATTGCGATAGGGCACTCCATGTGTGAAAACATGGCCCTCTATCTGTTTGCGTGTGAATTGCAGCAAAGGGCGCAGAAGCGTCACCGGAGCATCGCCGGAATACGGCATTACAGAAGCCTGCGACATCCCGGAAATGCCTTTCAGCCCTGTTCCGCGAACCAGATTGAGCAAAAGGGTCTCAGCATTGTCATTCGCATTGTGGGCCACTGCAACTGCTTTGTATCCATGATCGGCACAAAGACCGGCAAACCAAGAATATCTCAGTTCACGGGCGGCCATTTCGATGCTTACGCCATGCTCCACTGCATAGTCCTCCGTACCAAAGGAAATGCAGTGCAGGGCAATCCCTCTTTCCGAAGCCCAGCCGCGCACAAGCTGCTCGTCCGCATCGCTTTCTTCGCCGCGGAGACAGAAATTGCAGTGCGCCACAGCAAAACTGCCGCTGCCGAAGGTTCTCCAGAAAAGGTCGGCCATGCACATGGAGTCGATGCCTCCGCTCACAGCCACGAGCACTCCCCCTCCATTTTCCGAAAGGGCCGACCTGACATCAATGTCGGCCGGCCCTTTCAGATTATCCATTGTCTTTGCAAAACGAGCCTGAATCATCATTAATTCTTTTTGCTGGCAATCGTGTATGTAAAGCCGAATGCAAGCGTTTCCTTGAACTGCACCCTCTGTCTTCCGTCCGGATATTTGTCGATATCCTTATCGGACTTGATCATAATCTTGTCATCATAGATAAGATTGGTGATGAGGGTGAAGGAGAAATATTTGGCCAGTTTCCAGTCAAAACGGTTATCCCAGTTGACACGCAGATTCTCAGGGTGGTCAAGATAGTTGGAGAACAGGACGACCTGCGAAGAATATGAGAAACTGTCATTCACGTTCACCTTGACATCGACCTTAAGCTGGGCACCGAGTTCGAAACGGAAATTACGGAACTGCGATCCGTCAACCGGCACCTCAGTTCCTTCAGCAGGAGTTTCAAATTCCTTTTTCAGCGCCATACTGTAACTTTTTCTGAGTTCCTTGTCCCTAACGATTACGAAACCTCCGGTAACAGGTGCAAAGTTCACTGCGATCCACTTTGCCGGGGTGTAATCGATACCGAGCGCAAGGTTTGTATATGCCGGTGCAAGAAAGCCGGATTTGGGCACACGGGCATCTTTCCACGCCTTTATGCGGTCTTTGAGCGCCATGTCTTCAAGAGAGGCGTCACCGAGAATTTCCGCTCCCGGAGTCTTGTAGTCCCATCCCTTTGTAAACTGTGACTTGAAATCGTAGTTGGCTGAGAAATATAAATTCTTCATCTTCTCCGTCTTGTAGCCGAACTTGCTTTCAAGGTATATCCTGTCCGCATTCTTCTGGAGTATAGGTTTTGATGAAGCATACAGAAAACCGTAATCGAGCTGAAGCCTGTTGTTCCAGAAAAGGTCATTCTTCTTGTAGTTGGCATTGCCGTCCACAAAACCCTGGAGCGACACAGTATTGTCACCGCCGGCGGCCCAGTTCGTGAGGGAGGTCTGGCCGACATTGATCTGGGTCTTCAGGGAGTTTGTCCAATATTTAGGCTTCTCCACCTTTACCACTGCCTCCGGAGCAGTTGTTATAGTCTTTGCAGCCTCAGCTGCCGCCTGCTGCGCATCCTGTGCAAAAGAAGGCAGCAATGCAGCCAGAAACGCAACAGAAATAAGAAATATCCGTTTCATATTATAAATTATTATTCGTGTGTAACTTTTTTGCGAATCGATTACAATTAATAAGAAATTGCGAACAACACCCTGCGGTGCGACGGTTTTCCGGTATAGATGCAGGCACCTTCTTCCTCACACACTGCGCTGTCCATCGGAATGCAGCGGATCGTTGCCTTAGTCTCCTCCTTGATTTTCTCCTCGGTTTCAGGAGTTCCGTCCCAGTGGCAGAGCAGGAAGCCTCCCTTGGTGATTTCCTCTTTGAATTCCTCCCAGGTGTCGACCTTCCTGATGCTTGCATCGCGGAATTTCAAGGCCCTGTCGTATATGTTTGCCTGAATCTCGTCGAGCAGGTCTTCGATTCTCTTGCCGAGACCGTCGACGGAAGCGGTTATCTTTTCGCCTGTGTCGCGTCTTGCTACCTCCACTGTGCCGTTTGCAAGGTCGCGAGCTCCGATTGCAAGACGTACAGGAACACCCTTAAGCTCCCACTCGGCAAATTTGAAGCCAGGACGCAGAGTGTCGCGGTCATCGATCTTGACACTGTGTCCGTGCGCCTCCAGTTCCTTTTTAAGTTCGTCCATTTTTGCGAAGATTGCCTTGTTGCCCTCCTCGTCCTTTCCTACGATAGGCACCATAACGACCTGTATAGGCGCGAGCTTAGGAGGAAGCACGAGACCGTTGTCGTCTCCATGAGCCATGATGAGCGCACCCATGAGTCTTGTTGAGACTCCCCATGAGGTGGCCCAGACATATTCCTGGCGTCCATCTTTGTTGGTGAACATCACATCGAAAGCCTTTGCGAAGTTCTGTCCGAGGAAATGCGAAGTACCGGCCTGGAGTGCCTTTCCGTCCTGCATAAGGGCCTCTATTGTCATTGTGTCGAGTGCACCGGCAAACCTTTCATTCGGGCTTTTGTGTCCGACGACTACGGGAAGGGCCATCCAGTTGCGGGCAAAATCTGCATATACACCTACCATTTTCGTTGCCTCCGCTATCGCCTCCTGCTCGGTCGCATGGGCGGTATGTCCCTCCTGCCAGAGGAATTCTGCCGTGCGGAGGAAAAGGCGCGTGCGCATCTCCCAGCGCACCACGTTGGCCCACTGGTTGCACATGATAGGCAGGTCTCTCCATGAAGTGACCCAGTTCTTGTATGTATTCCAGATGATTGTCTCGGAAGTCGGTCTTACGACAAGTTCTTCCTCCAGTTTTGCAGACGGGTCGACGACAACCCCGGGACCGTCCGGATTGGCCATAAGCCTGTGGTGCGTCACTACGGCACACTCCTTTGCAAAACCCTCCACGTGCTCGGCCTCCCTGCTGAGGAAAGATTTCGGAATAAAGAGAGGAAAATATGCGTTCACGTGTCCGGTGTCCTTGAACATCTTGTCAAGTACCTGCTGCATCTTTTCCCATATCGCATAGCCGTAAGGCTTGATTACCATACATCCCCTTACTGCGGAACGCTCTGCAAGGTCAGCCTTGACCACAAGGTTGTCATACCATTTTGAATAGTCGTCAGACCTCTTAGTAACTTCTTTTGCCATATCAAGTGTCATTTAAATCATACAATCAGCAAAGGTACACATTTTTTCAAGACGGCTGTGACTTTCCTTTTATTTTTATATTAAGGTATAATTACGGTACATTATTCCCGGACCGAATTCCTTAAATCACCGGACAAACCCGCCTCAAATTACCGCATAAATCAGCATAGCTGTTGGTAAACTTAAATAATGTAGTATTTATGTGTATATGCAGAAGCACTTGACGTCACACTATATCATTACAGAGACAGCAACGGCCTTGAATGTAACCCTGTCATTCACCGGCGCAATGGAAGTTATGCGCTTGTAGAGATTAAGCCGGGAGGAGAGGAGCGTATAAATGAAGGTGCTGCAAACTTGACGACACTTGCCAACAATATTGACACAGACAAAATGCCGCCGCCTTCATTCATGGCAGTTGTCATCGGCACGGGCAAATACGCCTGCCAAAGAAAAGACGGAATCTATGTTATACCGATAGGAGGTCTAAAAGATTAGAATACCCCTTAATTTTGAATATGTACATACCAAATGGCACACACAAAACAGGCAAAATAAAACGAGTGGTTATATTGCAGCGGAACAATCGGTCAGCCCCAGTCAGGAAGGGATAAAAGGAACGCCTGGTGCCGGGAAGCGGCATCAGGCGTTATGCCGGTTGCAAGTGAGATTCTGTCAGGTTTTCCGACGCGGACGACTACTGCGGCGGATTGGACTGGACCAGACGGATGTAACAGGCCGCGCTACTGTTTTGCTCAGCATCCATATAATCAAAGTCGAATGTTTTGTAGTTTATGTCCCATGAATTTGTCGGAACGGTCAAACCGCTTACATTAGTCTGATTATATGACCAATATATTGCTCCTTCATTGGAATAGAGATTATAAAGCAACGGTCTCCGGTTTTGATTGATGCGAGTAGTGCTATAGGTGTTACCGAATCCATACTGCAATTGCCCTGATGACTGTACTTTGCGGCGTCCGTAACCGGATGCTCCGATAGGCAGGAAGATATTGCGCCCATCAGATGTATTGTAAACAAAGCAGCCGCGCATACCTTTCAAGGCCCTTCCGTCGTCAGCAGCTACATTCGCATGAAGACAGCCAAAGACGTCATCGGTAACAGTCTGCGTTGCAGACACGCCGTCACCGTAAAGGACACCGAAGCCCTTGTCGATTTGCTCGTTGGAATTTTCGTCCTTTAGAGTGGCCCATTCGGCAATTGACGGCATACGTCCTGAATTCCAAGGATTCAGTTCATTCACAGTCAAACTACGGCTGCCGGAGGTAAAGTCGCCTCTTACAGAATTATTGACAGCTGTTCTGGCCATGGTCGTAGACGACCCGTTAGCGTCAATCACATTGAAATTGGTCACACTCTGGCCAAAGACTTGCGGATTAGTGTCAAGAATTGCAGGCGCCCAATTGCCACGGACAAAGAGAGAACCGGCATCGCAAGGATGCCTCGTTTCTTCATTGCCGGAATAAAGATTGAAAGTGTGCCAATAGACTCTTCCGGTTTCCAACTGCATGGGAGCGTAACCCTGACGGACAAAAATGTAGTGAGTACAGGTATAATCGTTGTATTCTACCTTTATAATTCCGCACCTCACCTCGTTCTGTCCGATTGTACCATTCGGCTTATATTTGAATTTTATCGGGGTATTGGCATCGCCCTGTATATATTCATCAATGGCATCAGCCTTTTGCGCACCTGCAGTCAAGGTAAACCAGTCGCTCTTTGCTCCATTTCCGTCAGACATACGGTAAATAACTGCCCTCCACGCACCTACGGACTTGAATTCACTAAAGGAGATATTTGAATTATACATTTCGCCCGCACGTGCCATACAGATCACATCGAATGACTCATCACTGTCGTTCCGGCGGTAAATGCCGGAAGGGTTCTCGATTCGAGGGACCTGTATAACTTTTATCTCTTTCTCGTAAGCCCTTCCGCCGATGGTACCGGTCAAAATGATTTTTGCAGAACGGCTTGATGAATAATAAGGATTGGCACCTGTCCACGATGTCCATTTGTATATAATGAGGGGCCGTGTAAACAGCGGTATATTGGCCTCAAAGACTGTTTTCCCGTCACTGTTCGTTCTGATAGCCACGCCATATCCATAATCATCAAGGTCCGGACATTCAACTTTATATCCATTATCTATGTATTGGCGGGTATGATTGGTAGACGGCGTATTCCAATAATCCGTAATTGCACTTGACCCTGGATCATTTGTTCCTCCGATTCTCGGGTTTTTATCACAACGCAAAGAAAGAAATCCCGTGGCAGGCCCGGAAGGATCAGCAGCTGCCGCTTTAAAATAATCTATCGTACTGTCATCCGGATACCAGTTGCTTTCCGTCACACTTACATTCAGACTGGTAAATCTGTCTCCGACAATGCGAATCGGCAGTAAGGACGGACTATTGTAGTCATACGAAACATAAATAATATCAGGAATATAAATATCTTCCTTGTCAGTGTAATCGATATGCCAATCGACATCGTTGGCATTATTTTTAAAGCACAGAGTAAGTTTGTAATGATTGTTGCGCTCGGCATTGAAATCATTTGTAGCGTTCTTGCCAAGCATAAAACGATACTTGATGTCTCCCTCTGTCTTAGCACCGAAATTGTCGTTCTGGTAATAAGCCTCGACCTCAACATAGGTACCGTATGCTTTCGTATCCTTGTCAATGCTGTTGTCCCTGTCGTCAGGAATACCGTTTCCGTCAGTATCAGTCTGCTGTTTCCAGCTGCCGTCGGCATCTGCATCACCGCTGCTAAGGCCCTGAAGATTTTCAAAGAAATACAGTGAGTTCCGCGTTTCTGAATGTACGTTCTTTTTCCATTCGGCCACATCATCATAATCCTCAGCCATTCCGGAGAATTCAGGGAAGTAGGGTTCGCGGTTCGATATACGCGTTGCAACAGTTGCTCCTGATCCCTCTGCATAGATTATTTGCTCACCGTCGGCAATAAGTTCCTGCAATTCGTCCGGGACATTATCCGCTCCCAATTTACAATTGGCAGGTATATCGTGTATTCTTACGTTCTTGACATAGACACGGACACCGTCACGCAATCCGGAGCCGTCGAAAGCAACCGTAACCTTTGAAACCGCACGCTTGACCCACGCATGGAGCGTAACGGCCTCAGACGTGATTTTAATGAGAGGGGCAGCTTCATTTATCACATCATATTTCTGGTCATCCGCCTTGGTGAAGAAACCGAACATGGCGTCATTCGCAGCGACATCCCCAGCATTCCAGGTCAGCTGATAATTGCGCAACTTGCCGGCCGTTGCAATCTCTTCTTTTGAAAAATCCGCTGATGAGAACTGAGGGACATTCGCCACGACATAAACAGCATAGCTGCCGCGCTTTACCTGCACTTCCGAGGTCTTGACATTCTGCGTCTCGCTTTCAGCCACGCCTGTCCACTCGTTATCGTTCGGATTGAACTTATCGCCTGAAGTGCGTCCCTGCATCTCGGTATTCATCTCCAGCTCCTTGCTGAATACATCGTTCCTGCAGTCCGGATCGTTTGTAAACGCACAGGCAAGTTCATAATCCGCCTCACTCCCTGTCTGCCCCTTTGTATAAAACAGAATATACAGATTATCAATATGGCGCACAGCATCACCGGCGGTACGGGTCAAAGCCGACTGCAGAGGCAGGCCCTGCAGTTCAAAAGAAACACTGCTCACCCCGTCAAGTTCCCCGGCTCCGTCCCCGAATATCTCTTTCACGCAGGAAACGGATACCGCACCAAGGAGACAGGCGGAAAAAAGAGACAAGCACTTATATATTCGTTTCATCTTATTTACCATAAGTTTACGGTTGTTTTACAATCCGAATCCCGGATCAAGTTCATAGCCGCCATAAGGATGGACATCTATATCGAGGACCGGATGCCCGAGGACGGAACGGAAAGTGACGGTCACTTTTACATGTGTACTGCGGAAAAGCGACTGCAGACTGAAGTCATTGCCACCTTCCGGAGCCGTCAGAGAACTCGTTGCACGATAGGTATATTCGTTGTTCCATTCACCGTCCTCTTTCTGCATGACTGTAAATGCAAGGTTATACCGCTGTTTTCCGGCAACAGGACGTGATTCGGCGAAATAAACAGGATCATCCTCCGTACTGACTGCCACTGCAGTATTGTCATCGGCGGCCGGGGCAGCCAATACGTAGCCCTCATTTACTCCGGGACCGGCAGGATAAAATATATACTCCCCGTGCCGTGCATTGTCCGGCATGTCATATACCGTCAGCCACTCCGGTTCATAGTTTGCGACAGACCGGCTCCGGTCGGCCTCTTTCCGAAGCCACTGCATCCACGGAGCATTCAGATTGCCATTGTCTGCACCGGCAAACAAGTTGCCATTGTTTCCCGGACGGGCAAACAGATAACTGGCACCTGTATTGATATCGGAGATGCTCCAACTTTTCACAAGCAAGTCGATGCCGTCATTTTCCCCGTCTTTGGTAGCATTGACAAAATCGAAGGTAATTTTGTTTATGGCACGGACCACATAAAGTTCGTCAGGCACAGTATAGACCAGATTGGCATTCAAGGGACGGCCTTCCTCCAATTCCTTTACGGCTGGAATTGAAAAAGAATGAAAAGCCGTCATCGGCACCAAAAGTTCTCCGGCAATATCATTTTGCGACAGGCTTCCTTTCGGGGATATGAATGTCGCAGTCTCGACAGGTACGGTTCCGTCTGCCGCAGGCAGATATATTTCCGAATTATTGAGATTTACCGCCGTACCCCCGCACTCTATATTAAGGTAAGACTGCTCGGAATTCAACAGGAAGTATATCTTCTTCTGTCTGTCGGCACGTATACGCGGGAATTGCAGCTGTACCACACCTTCCCTGCCCGGTTCGCGGCCCGGAGAAACGTTGAAGATTAATTTGTTGTACTCCACAGACGGACCGGCCTCTTTTTCTCCGCTGCAGCTGATACCGAGGTCGACAATGACGATGCGCATGGTACTGATCCGCTCGGCAGACAGAAAATCTTCTCCCGCACGGGTTGGGCCATGGCCCAACAGCCGCATATTGAGTGCGAGCATGACATGATTTTCGTCAGACATATCTTCAGGGTAATAGTCATAAATGCACGACATACAACAGTATGCGGCAGATATGACCATCACTGTATGCAATAACGCTTTCTTCATTCTCCGAATCCTTTACCCCTTCTATAAGTTTATCATTTACAATTCCGCTCCGTTAAAGCGTACAGTCCACCAGTTGACGGATACTCTCATATTGATCCATGCTCCGTTCTGCAGGAAAAGCATCAGAGTCCAGCGGCTCTGGCGATCCAGAAACTCCTGGTCGCTCTTGATCCAGCTGTCCCCGAATCCGCGTATACCTGTCATATACTTGATGAGCGGAAGGTCGATTATAATTTTCCCGTTGCGTTTTTCCGTAACGACCAGACGGGCAGTCGGCAGATGTTCAACGACCAGACGGGATGTGGAAAATTCCACACAGGCCACCTGTACAGGCTTTTCTTCAATTTCTTCGAGCATGGCACCGTTGCGGTTCACATACTCCACATATCCCATAATGCGGTTCTCCGAAGCATAGGGTATGTAATACGGCTGACAGGCCTCCGATGCAATCTCCACGACCCTGTTAGAACTGTCGAGCACAAAATTGTCATCGATAATCCTGAACTCGTAATTCGCATAATCCACTTCATAAGGAGAATTCAGTTCCTGCATCATCACCTGAATGTTGTTGGTGTCATTCATCAGATATACAGTCTCCTCCTTATAATCATCGTCGCCCAGAGTCACACTGAGCGTTCCGTAGAAAAGGCCTCCCGTACGGTTCTCAAGGTCATGCAGACGTTTGCCGCTCGCTCCGTCAGCGTCACGCGGAAGAATAACGGCAATGTCCTCCGCCACGGAGATCCCGGCCGGAGATATTTCAAACCTCCGCTCTTCACAAGCAAGGCCTCCGTAAACTACCAGATCATAACTGCCCTCCGGAAGCGGCAAAAGCATACGGTAGCTTTCGTCCTGCAATGCCGGTGATGTTTCCGAGAACTGCGTCTTGTAATTGCCTTCGCTGTCGAAGACATATACTGTAACACAGTCCACATTGGCAGGAAACGCGTTGGCACCGCGTTCCATGTGATATTCATAGACGAAGCGCAGGGACACGCCACGCGGACAGTCGCTCTGGTCGTCATATATGCTCTCGCACGATGTCGCGATCATGGAAAGAAACACCATTCCGAGGAGAGAGACCCACAGGCCCCTCCCCGGAACAATGCTGAATATGACGCTTCTCAATTTCATTTTTGTGGCGTTTATTCGTTTTTATCAGAATGTTATTTTATTTTCACGTACAACCCAAGGTATAACTTTCAGGTCCACATTCAGATATACGCGGGAATCCTCATCAGGATCATCCGGATCGAAAGGATCAGGATCGTTGTCCGGATTGCGCGGATGGCCGAGACGGTTGATGGTCTCTACAGACAACTTGTATACATTGTTGCGGACAATTGCAAATTCCATCGGTCCCATTTTGCCGTTATAACCATTGTCATTGTGACGGTTCCAGTAGAAATAGTAGCAATAATATCCCCAGCCTTCACCTTTCTCTGTCTCAGTATCCTCAAACGAAACTTCGTAAATAGTGAATTTGCCGGCATCTTCAGCACCTGATGTCACATAAGCCTTAAATCGCAAATCAGACTCAACCAAATCAATCTCATATTCAGTTTTACCCTCTCCCGGTGTGTAATCGACAGAACCGTCATCAACATGGGCTACGCCGTTGCGGATTTCATTGAAAATCCTGATTGTCAATTTAGTGCCATTCGCATTCACCTCATTCTCCGGAAGTTTAAACGTCGTTCCGTCCAGTATCCAATGTCCGAGTATAGACTGTACCGCAGAATAAATCAAACTTCCTTCGCCCTCAGTTGCAGCATAGTTCACGACAGCATCAAAACCGGCATACAACAGACCGTCGAACTCATAACATACAGGATAATCATAGGATAGAGTCAGCTTGCTGTCATTGTCCAGAGCCGCAATACCATCCCACCGGGCAGCACTTGCTCCCTCTGAACCGGCCATGGGAAGATGATATTTTGAAGCGACAAGCGCTTTTTCCACTGCCTCAGATATATAACGCGGAGAATCTTCCTTGGCGCCTATAACGGCATCGATGTTCTCACCCGGAAGAATCAGTCCCTTGAAAATGATTCCTGTTGTCTGTACAGTTGTCTGGTCTTCTACAGAAGGGCACGTATTTTCCGTAACATAGCGCCAGACATGATATTCATGATCCTTGTAGTTATCCATTGTCGTACCCTCTGCGACAATATCGGCAATGTTATCCGTATACCAGCCTTCCCTGCCATAAGCATAATGGGCATCGTATTCATCCCCGTCATGTTTTTCTCCATAAAGAGGGAAGTTGAAATATGTATCGGCATTCTCCGGTCTGATAGAGTTTTCGTATTTTGCATCCCAGTCCGTATCAACAACGTAATTGGTCCGGGTCTCGTATTTGCCGATACGCGGATTTTTATCCTCATATCCGTTCGCTACACGGCGCAGATAATAGAAATTCTTGCTCATATTCACAAGAGACATACGGGTCAGCTGTACATTGATAAGATTGAGACTTGTGCTTCCGCCCGAAGATGTCAGGCCGCCGAGAATGCTGTAGGTATTGTTTCCATCGGATACATCCTTGTAATCTATACGGGCAGCACAGCGCTCCACGTTGATTACACCGTCTTCTTGTTCTATTTTGAATGGCGATCCCGAATCCGCATAATCGTCCCAGTCATCGGCACTATCAGGGAATTTCGCTTCAAATTCAGAAGAATTGGTCATAAGGAACGAGTGCTTTGCCCAGATAGTGTTGCTGATAACAGGTGTCGAGCCGGCCTTGGAAGGTCTCTCAATAATTTCACCGGACCAATCGAGCCATGCCCCTTCCTTATCATCATCACTTATGGCGCTGAAAAGTCTGTGCAGATTATCCGTATAATTCACATAAGCATAAATCTTGACTTTATTGCTTTCATACAGGGCACCTCCCTCAGCGTATGCAGCATCAATATCGTCTCTTTTGAACTTGGCCTTTATACTGTATTCTCCCACAGCTGCACCCTTGGTAATGGCACCGGCCACTTCCGAATAAGAGATGAATTTGCCTTGACTGTTTGCGAGAACAAGCAGGACTGTCTTCACAGTATTCTCATAGTCAAGACCATCTTCAGTATCAGGGTCCGCATCAGAATTGGAATCACCGTTGCCGGGATTGTTCTCGTCATCCCAATCCGTAACGCTGCGCGTCCCGGCAGCCACCGGGAGCTGCATGGTCATATCCATGTAAACATAATCATCGGTCTCATCAAAACCGGATGGTCCGCTGTTCTGCTTCTCCTTGTTGCATCCGACCAAAAGAAGCATCGCTGAAAACAGCATGAAATAAATGTGTTTCATAAATGTGTTTAATTATTTTTTGTTATTCCTAATTCCTTCAGTTCATTTATACGCTCAATTATCTCATCGGCATTTTCCACTCCCAGGAGCACTGCATTCTCCATATAATCCACTGCTTTTTCATACTCGCCATGCAATGCGGCAAACACACCTCTCGCATAGACAGCTTCGGCGGAATCGCCCGCTTTCTGCAGATATTTTTCTGCACTGACATAATCCTTTCTGCTCATAGCGGAATTGGCGGCATTGAGATTGGCCGTGGCATCCTCCGGATACATTCTCGCGGCTATTTCAAACACCTCGTTATATTCGGCGCTGCCAGGTTCCATTTCGCAGGCTGCAAGATACATTTCCAGCAGGCTCAGCTTCTGCGGCCTTGTTTTCAGAATCTGAATTATTTCATTAACATCGGTATAAGTGCGCACTTCGTATCTGACCGTATAGTCTGAATGACGCAGCCCCGGATAAACTTCACGGAGGAGGAAAGCATAAGCCTTGGGATAGGCCGTCCTGATCCTGCTGTCCTTCGCATCAGGCTCCATTCCGCTGCGTATTATCTCAAGAATTCCGTACTTGTCCTCAATATCGGAGTCCGTGACAAAACGCTCCAGACCCTCCCAGTCCTCCGGCTCATAAGAAGTATTCATGAGCGAAACATCGAAGTCGTAGTAATTTCGCACATAATCCCTCAATGTCTCAGTACGGCCCTTCGCGAGCCTTTCATTGTTTTTCCATGAACCTTCCGGAGATGCATAACCTTTTATGTCAATTGCAATTATACGCGTATCGGAATCATTGCGCACAAGGTCGACAGTAGAACGTATCTTTTGCAATTCAGAAGCATTGTCGCGGTAATCCTCATAGATTTCAGTCCTGTTGACAGGGAAGTCGATATATGCAGAACCCTTTTCCATGCGTATCTTGACTGCTTCCCCCTCAGGCTGATGATAAACGAAGAAAGGTACATATAAGTACGGCTCCGCAACCTCCCGGACCTTCGGTTCCAGTTCCACGTAAGCCAGAAAATCTTCTCCGCCGGAGAGAGACTCGCCGCAGCAACCGCAGGTCTTTCCGGAAAGCATGAGCCTGGAATCATCCATCCAGCTCAGATAAGGAACGGACGTCCGGTACTCAAGGACAGACACCTTGCCCTCGCGGAAAAAATCGGCATCCTCCGGCACGACACCGTTGCGGAGATGATGAAAATACCTGTTGCGTCCGGCAACCATTACTGGAGCAAGGACGAGGGTGTCGCCTCCATTGACAAGCACAGGCGTGAGTATAAGCTCCCTGTTGGTGGACAGCTTGAGCCGGGACACATCCAGATCCATAGAGACAAACAGATTTTTGTCAGTACGCGCCATATCGAGGGCGGACACAGTAACGCTTCCTCCGGCGACTTCTTTGATCTCCTGGGCGGATGCGCCATGGATAAAAAGCAGCGACAAGGCTGCTGCGCAGAATATCTTTTTCATGCCAATGCCTTTTTAGAATAGAAATACAAGATTGACCGCAGCCTTCGTAGGCCCGAAATAATGATGGTGCACATCTTTTTCCAGCAGTTTGCCGCAGGTGGCGCAGTTATACACATCGTAACGAGTATAAACGTAGCCGGCTCCCAGCTCCGCCTCGATATTCCAATGCTTTCCGAGTACCCAGGCATAGCCGTAGGCAACACCTGCACCGGCATACCACCCTTGACATCTCCTGTCCGAAAGAATGGAAAAGTCCGTGCCCAGAAAAGAAACGCTGTTCTTGAGATTTCCGAAATTGAACTGGCCCGCGAGCAGATGAGCACCGAGAAAATGGCCCGCGAACCTGTCGCAGAACCAATAACGCGCCTCCGGCTGTACAAGCCAATGCTTCCATTTCCTGTTTTCCGGCATAGTCCAGGCATTGTAATTCCCGGACACATCGAGCGTCCATCTCGGAGCAAGCCCAAACTCAACACCTGCATTTATAGTTGCAGTTGCATCGTAAAGCAAATTCGTCTTGACCGCCGCCTTCTGGGCATTGGCTGCAAACGCAGATGCGATACATACCAAAATCAATAGTGTTCTTTTCATTAACATAAAAGTAACTGATGCCAACAATAATTTTTCATCACCGGTGAATTGCAGGAAAAGGCGGCCACATCCCAAAAACCTAAACTCCATTACTGTATTTACGGTTGCCGACACATCGTATAAATGCGACTTACAATAAAAATGCAGGCAGGACAGCCATATTCGCACACAATCCAAAAAAATGAATTACCGCAACTGAAAAGTATAGGAAATCCGCTGCAAAAATAATATATTCCTGTCAAATAACAATATTTTTATAAAAATTTTCACCCCCCCCCGTAATTCATTGACAATCAATAAACTATTTCCCATCATTCCGATGCGGCAATGTTACCTGGCATCCGGATCGCCGGCACATCATGCCAATGATTAGCATTTGGGAAATATTTGTTATATTTGCATCTGGATGAGGATGACAAAATCCTCTCCGCAAAATGAGGAGGAAAAAATTATGAAGACAAGACACGCATTAATCATCGCAGCGGTCTCTGTGCTTTCCTCATGCGGCACGACTGCAAAATATGCATCTTCCGGAAACGGGCAAAGATTTCAGGACGGCATATACGAGAGCAGTCCGGGGTTCATGACCAGAGCAGAGAAAACTGAGCTGCAAACAGGAACAGATGTCCTTATCGCAAAGACAAAGGCATCGGAGATCTATCTTTTCGGTGATATAAAAGACACCATAGTCATTCCGCAGAATATGTCTGCGACAATACGCTATGACAAAGAGAACGGATCCACAGCCGTGACAGTTGCAGACAATCCTTATGACTGGCGCAACAACATCGACCCCTGGAGCGTGTACGGCAGCATGGACTTCAGCTGGAGGTACAGCTACGGCCCGTGGGGACACCCGGGCTACTGGGAAAGGTATTATGACCCTTGGTATTACACAGGCTGGTACAACGGCTACTGGGGCTGGTACGGTCCATGGAACGGCTACGGCTGGTACGATCCGTGGTATTCATACGGCAGCTGGTGGGGATGGCATGACCCTTACTGTTTAGGCTGGCATCATCATTATTGCGGCTGGTACGGGGGCTGGGGCCATCATTATCCGGGAGTCGCCATTGTCATCAATGACAACAGGTGGCACGGAAACCGCAGCATGACAGGTTCGGACAGGGTCTTCACAAGCAGGGTATCCACGCGGGGAGGCACTGGCAATTCCGGCAGAAGCGGACGCAGTACGACTGTACAGAGCAGCCGCACCGGTTCATCCATGGCGTCGTCAGCGAGAATCAGCCCTGTGCAGTCAAGAAGGGTAAGCAGTGCAGCCATAGGACAGCCTTCAAGACAGTCAGCGACAGGAAGCCAGACCATCGTACCAAGAACTGCGCCGCAGCAGGCACGCCCGGCTGCACAATCGTCAGGACCGGCAGCCAACTTCCGCAGACCTGCCGCACAGTCTTCAGGAAGCGGAAGCTATGTTTCCTCCGGCAGCAGCTCAGGATACAGCAGGAGCACCACCGGATCCGGCTACAGCCGATCCTCGTCGTCAAGCGGCCCAAATTATGACAGGAGCAGCTCTTCAAGCTACAGCCGATCCTCATCGTCAAGCAGCCAAAGCTATAGCAGAAGCAGTTCCGGCTCATCAGTCAGCAGGAGCAGTTCATCCGGCGGTTCGTCAGGAGGAGCCGGCAGAAGCTCAGGCTACTCAGGAGGCGGCGGAAGAAGATAACAGAAAACACAGATTCACAACGACATGAAACCGAACATGAAAAAAACGGCATTAGTTGCCGCACTGGCATTGTCCACGGTCTGCATTTACGCACAGACAGCAAACGATGCCCTGCTTTTCAGTGAGAATATCAATACAGGTACTGCAAGGACGGCTGCCATGGGCAATGCCTTTACTGCATTGGGAGGAGACATCGGATCGATAGGCATTAATCCGGCAGGAAGTGCCGTCGCCAAATACTCACAGATCGCATTGACTCCTTTTGTCAGCATATCGGCAAGCACGACCGCCGGAGTATCTCCATACACGGACGGCAGTCTGCCATACTTCGACAGGACACTCCGGAATACTTCGGCCTTGTTCAGGATACCGAACATAGGCATCGTATATAATATAGATACGCATAGAAAGAACGGTCTGAAGAATGTCAGCATAGGTTTCGTTGCCAACTGCATCAATGACTGGAATGACGACACCTACGCCAACGGCAGGAACAGCACGACATCGTTTGCCGGCTCAATGGCAGCCACAGCTACTGCAAACGGCTGGCTCGGCAGCCGGCTGAACATCGACAGCGGATACGACATTTATCCGTGGAAGGATGTCGTAGGATACCAGAGCGGCATGATGTCCACTTTCGGAGGCTACGACGACCAGTTTGTGGGAGTGACAGAGGGCCTGTACCAGAACGGAGACAATATAGATATAGCACTTGCCGGCCCGATAGACCAGACATTCGGCAGGAGAGTGCGCGGAACAAAACAGGAATACCTTGTCAACATCGGCGCGAACATTTCAGACTATATATATATAGGTGCAAATGTCGGAACTACGTCAATGAAATACAGCTACACTGATTACTTCAAAGAGGCCGCAGTCTATCCTGAGGATTTTGAGATAGAACTGGACAACGGCCAGAGAATGTATTTCAGTGACATGAAATACAATTACAACTACGAAGTCAGCAGTGCCGGATATTTCGCCAAGTTCGGAATTATCGTGACTCCGGGTGCCGGCCTGCGTTTCGGTGCGGCTGTCTCCACTCCGGTTGTCGCAAGGATAAAGGAGAACTGGAATCACCGCGGCTATACCAACTACACTGAGAAAAAATACGACACATACGCCAGCAGTCCGGACGGAGAGGATTCATACTCATTCAGGGCGCCGTACAGAGCCAATTTCGGTATGGCGTGGACAATCAGGAAAATGGCCGTCATAAGTGCGGACTATGAGATGTGCGACTACCGTACAATGAAATTCAAGAGTACAATCCTCGACAGTTCGTATGGATATTTCGACGAGGTCAATGAAGATATACGCAGCCGTTACGGCATTTCACATACATTCAGGCTTGGAGCTGAGGTCAAGTTCTTCAATGCCCTTGCACTGAGGGCCGGATACGGCATCAGCAGTGCGGCAGAGAAAACAGACTACAACGGCCATAAGCTTCCATCTCTCAATGCCCACAACGCATCATTCGGACTCGGCTACAGCTCAAAAGGTTCGTTTTTCGCCGACCTGGCCTGCGTGAACTATTTTGCGACTTCGTCCGGAAAACTCAGCAAGGAATATATAATGCCTTACGATGACTATATTTTCGATGACAGCGGCTCTGTCGCCAGCTTTGCTCCGGAAATCATGGTATTGAAATCCTCATGGAAGGTATTCCTCACGATAGGCTGGAGGTTCTGAGTCGATTCAGGGCTGTTCTATAGCTTTTTCAGAAAAAGAATGGAATCCGGACCCTCGTTGAACAGAAGATCCATGATTGACAAATCGGATTTGAAGCCGTATTTTTGGGAAAACACCTGAAAATACGGCTTTTCCAGTCCAAGGGAGGCAAGAATCGTATTTTCCTTTTTGGGATGAATGGACTCCCTGAAATCGTCGCATATTACGGGTACGCCGGAATCGTCGCGCAGAATGGCGTCATGAAAATATTCCTGTGTCAGTCTCAGATCGACTTCCAGCCCTGTATTCCGTATGAAAAAGCGGAGAATCTCCATATTAAGGTCAAGCAGGCGTTCCGGACGGCTGTCAAGGATTGCAAAAAGTTCGTCCTGGTAATATTCAAAATAGGCGGAAGTCCTGTATGCGGACACAATCGCCCTTTTGTGCTTCATGACCCACGGGACGGAATAGTCCACCTTAATTTCGGATATGGGATGTCTGTGGCTACCGCCCTCATGGACTATGGGAAAGGACAGTGACTGCACTCCGTCCGCCGCATAGAACAGACAGCGGTTCCGGTATGACTGTTTACAGTAATTCTCGCAGGACTCTATATAGACAACGGACGGCACAATCGAGTGTGGCTCAAAAGCGGGCTTTTGAGCGCACTCAGGCGTGGCTTCGCCCCGCACATGGGCCTGGGCTTTCGCACAGGCAGGACGCAGTCCGCCCATGTCCTGTGCCATAGCTGCAAAGTATGAGACGGGAGGGAAATAAGCCGTTGACAGGAGTTTCGGCACAACTGTCAGTCAATGTTTCCTTTCACATCGGAGCCCATGCCCCTGATGATGCCCCTCTTGGAATTTCTGATGAATTCAAGGATGGTATCCCTCTCCTCTGACTGAGGGAAGCCTGACTCAATCTTGGCAAGGGCATCGGTAACATTCGTGCCGTTGCTGTAGATTATGTCGTACATGTCCTTGATGTTGCGTATGACGTCAGAAGAAAAGCCCCTTCTGCGGAGTCCGACGATATTTACACCTGCATACGAAAGAGGATCGCGGCCACAGAGTACATACGGCGGCACATCCTTGTTGATTTTCGAACCACCGCCGACAAAGGCGTGCTTTCCTATCTTTGAGAACTGGTGCGCAACCGTGCTGCCTCCGAGGGTAGCCCAGTCATCGACATCGGTCTCTCCTGCAATTCCGACATAGCTTACGAGTATGCAGTTGTTGCCTACGCTGCAGTCATGGGCTACATGCGTATAGGACATAAGAAGGACATTGTTGCCGATTCTGGTAACTCCCCTTCCGCTCGCCTTGGTACCGCGGTTGATTGTCGCACATTCCCTGATATTGACATGATCGCCTATTTCCACATAAGTAATCTCACCGTCGAACTTGAGGTCCTGCGGAATTGCACCTATCACTGCCCCGGGAAACACTGTGCAGTTTTTGCCCATTTTCACATAATTGAATATGGTGGCATGAGGAAGAATACGGCAGCCGTCGCCTATTTCAACGTGCTCCTCTATATATGCATAAGGCCCTACTTCTACGTTCTCTCCGAGTTTCGCTCCCGGATGCACTGTCGCAAGCGGATGAATTGTCGCCATAAAAAATATTTTAATTATTTGTTTGCGAGGTTTTCCCTCAATTTCTTTGCTGCTGCGGTATTTATCCCGTGTCCTGCCTTGACTGCCGTCACCTTTGCCTTGAGGAAGCCTCCCGCAAGCCTGAGGTCACCGATAAGGTCGAGGAGCTTGTGCCTCGCACATTCGTCAGGGAAATGAAGCCGCAGATTGTTGAGATAGCCGTTGTCCCTGACCTCCAGTGCCGGAACATTGAAAAGACGGCTGAGACGGTCCACCTGTTCCGGAGTTACAGGATGCTCCACAATGACAATCGCATTGTCTATATCGCCTCCCTTCACGAGATTGTTGTTGAACAGGAATTCCAGTTCATGAAAAAAGACGAAAGTGCGGCAGATGCCGATTTCGTCCTTATATGATACGGAAGATTCCCAAATTGCGTTCTGCACACCGAGAACCCTCGAGTTGAAGTCAATTGTTATTCCGTATGAAAATTCGTCGGCCGGCTCTATGCGCACAAGCGAACCTTTCTCCTCATTCACGATCTCCACTGTTCCGGAAGGCACGATGTAGCGTCTCGGGGCGTCCTGCACCTGAAAACCGTCATTCCAGATTGCGTCGATATATGGTTTTGCACTGCCGTCGAGGATAGGCACTTCCACATTGTCAATTCGCACGGCCGCATTGTCCACACCCATTCCGGTCAAGGCCGAAAGCAGATGCTCGATTGTCGAAACCGAAGCATTGCCTTTCGATATTGTCGTGCTTCTCGCAGTATTGGATACATTCTCGGCCAATGCCTCCACAACGGCGTCTTCACCGATATCTGTCCTTATGAAAAGGATGCCCGTATCGACAGGCGCAGGCCCGATCACCATTCTGGCGACCTTGCCTGTATGGAGTCCTTTGCCTTCGAACGAATAGCTTTTTTTTAATGTCTGCTGCAACTGCATCTGTATTATCGCTTCTTTGATTATTTGTCTCGGATTTGCCTCTGACGCCCAAATCCGGAATAGTTTGCAAAGATAGGTATAATTTTAATATATTCCTATTTACCCGCTTTTTTGAAAGCGGCATAACTGCGGAGATACTGTTTCAGCGGGAACGCAGGAGACCCCATAAGAACCTGTCCGCTTTCCTTGACACTGCCGAGGACTCCGGCCTGTGCGCCCAGCGTAGTATTGTCTGCTATATTGAGATGCCCGGCGATACCGACCTGTCCCGCAATGATGCAGTGGCGGCCGACCTTTGTGGAGCCGGCGATTCCGGTCTGCGATGCCATTACAGTCGACGGCCCTACCTCGACATTGTGCGCAATCTGGCAGAGATTGTCGATCTTCACTCCCTTGCCGATTACGGTAGAACCCATCTGCGACTTGTCTATACAGGTATTGGCCCCGATTTCGACATCATCCTCTATCACGACATTGCCCGTGTGCTCTATCTTTTTCCATGTGCCGTCATCGAGCGGCGCAAAACCGAAGCCGTCGGCACCGATTACAGCATTGGCATGGATTATCACATTGTCGCCGATTTCCATTCCCGGATAGATTCTCACACCAGGATAGATGATGCACCCTGAGCCGATTTTCGCGCCGTCGCCGATAAATACGTGCTCATAAATTTTGGTATAGTCACCGACTGAAGCCTTCCGGCCGATATATGCGTAGTCTCCGACATATACCTTTTTGCCTATCTTCGCCGACAGGCGTATTCGGCTGAAAAGTCCGCGGTGACGCTTGTATGAACGCTTCTGCGCCGTGACATAATCAAGAAGCGCGGCAACAGCGGCGTATGCGTCATCGACTCTTATAAGGGTTGCGGAAACCTTTTCTTTCGGTTCGAATGTCCTGTTGACTATTATTATGTCTCCTTTGCAGGTATAGACATAATGTTCGTATTTCGGATTTGCGAAAAAACATATAGTCCCAGGCTTGCCGCTTTCGATGCGTGCAAAGGCCGTAACTGTCGCCTCAGGATTTCCGTCTACCGTGCCGCCGAGAAGGCCGGCGATCTCTTTTGCCTTGAATTTCATTATTGTGCAGGTTCAGGTACAACTTTTTTTTGTTATTCTGATTTTATTCGTACATTTGCAACGTGAGAATGAGTCAGGGGGCAGCAAGCCCCCTTATTTTATGCATTACAACAAGCAAAATGAACGTATCAGAAATAATAGATGCAATGACAGGCGAAATCGTTGCACGAGGTTTATACATTATTGACGTTTCCGTAAGCAAAGACAATGATGTGGAGATAACGGTAGAGTCGGAAGAAGGCATTGTCGAGCTTGAGGACTGCGTCGCAGTGAGCCGGGCATTCGAAGCGAAATTCGACCGGGAGAAGGAAGATTACTCCATTACCGTAAGCTCCGCAGGACTTGACCAGCCCTTCAAGGTCCTGAAACAGTACCGGAAAGCTATAGGCAGCAAAGTGGAAGTGATGCTGAAAGGCGGCAGAAAGCTGGTCGCAGTGCTGACAGGAGCTGACGGAGAAAGCATCACTCTCAGGTATTCGGCCAGGGAAGCTGTCGAAGGAAAGAAAAAGAAAGAAACCGTCGAGCACGAGGACCGCTATACAATGGACACAGTGAACTCCGTGCGACCGTTCATCGAATTTGAATAACAATATAAAAACAATAATAAAAAATGGAAAAGATAGAGCTTAAAGATGCTTTTGCAGAGTTCAAGAACCAGAAGAACATCGACAGGCCTACCATGATGGGTGTGCTTGAGGATGTATTCAGGACTCAGATTGCCAAAACCTACGGTTCGGCTGACAATTTCGACATTATCATCAACATCGACAAGGGAGACTGCGAGATTTACTGGAACAGGGAGGTTGTCGAGGAGGTCGAGGACCCGAACACGCAGATAGCTCTCGCAGATCTCGAGGAGGATGACTACGAGCTCGGCGAGACATTCGCAAAGAAAATAGAGCTTAAGGATTTCGGCCGCAGGGGCATCCTCAACATCAGGCAGAATCTCCAGGGAAGAATCATGGACATCGAGAAAGCCAACCTTTACAATAAGTATGTCGGCAAAATCGGAGAGATTTTCACCGGAGAAGTTTACCAGACCTGGGCAAAGGAGGCTCTTATTCTTGACGAGGACGGCAATGAACTGAGGCTTCCGAAGTCCGAGCAGATTCCTGGAGAACATTTCAAGAAGAATGATACAGTAAGGGCGATTATCAAGAGCGTGGAGATGAAGAACAACACGACTCCTTACATTGTCCTGTCACGTGTGACTCCGGAATTCCTCGAAAAGCTGTTCGAGCAGGAGGTGCCGGAGATTTACGACGGTCTCATCACAATCAAGAAAGTCGTGCGCGTACCTGGCGAAAGGGCCAAGGTTGCGGTTGAGTCATACGATGAGAGAATCGACCCTATCGGAGCCTGCATCGGTGTCAAGGGTTCCCGCATCATCGGCATCGTAAGGGAGCTGCGCAACGAGAACATAGACGTTCTGCAGTGGACTTCAAATACTCAGCTGCTCATCCAGAGGGCACTCAATCCTGCAAAGATTTCATCAATCGTACTCGGAGGCGAAGAGGACAAGATCAAAGTGTTCATGCTTCCTGACGAGGTGAAGAAAGGTATCGGTAAAGGCGGATGCAACATCAGGCTTGCAAGCATGCTGGTCGGAAAAGAAATCGAGGTATGGAGGGAGCTTCCTGCCGATGATGCCGACAACGGCGAGGAGGATGTGCTTCTGAGCGAGTTCAGCGATGTCATAGAGGACTGGATTATCGCGAAACTTCAGGGTATCGGATGCGACACGGCAAGAAGCGTGCTTGCGCTTTCGGCATCGGACATAGCCAAGAGGGCCGACCTTGAAGACGAGACCGTGGAGGAAGTGATGGATATACTCCGCGCGGAATTTGAAGATGAAGAAGAATAAATTTTTAAGGGGTAAAATATGGCAGAAATCAGACTAAGCAAACTTACGAAACAATTCAGCATCGGACTTCAGAGACTCGTTGATTTTCTCAATGAGAAAGGGGCCAATGTGGAGATGAATCCGAATGCCAAGGTATCGGATGCATATCTACCGGAAATCGAGGCCAAGTTCGGTGAAGACCTGAAACTTAAGAAGGATTCGGAGAAAGTGTCCATAAAGCTCAAGGAAATCATTGAGCTCGGGGCCAAGAAAAAGCCGGTCCAGGAAGATGAGGACTCTCCTGAAAAAGAGATAATCATCAAAAGCAATGTATTGGAGACCGAGGCTCCTAAGGTGCAGACGAAGGCTGAGCCGGAGGAAAGCCGCCGCAGGGAAGAGCCTAAGGCTGCCGCGGCGGAATCAGAATCCGCGCAGGTAAAACCTGCTGCGGAAGTGCCTGCTGCAGAAGTTCCGGCAAAGCAGGAACCGAAGGAAGAACCGGTACAGGAGGCAGTGAAGACTTCCCTGGAGAATGCCGGTCCCAAGATTATTGACAAGATTGACCTCGCAAAATTCGACAGGAAGAAAAGCGGGGCCAAAGAGGAGGTTGCTCCGGTTCAGAAGCCGGCAGCGGAGAAGATTTCCGCCCCAACCCCAGCGGAAAAGCCCGTTCAGCCGGAAAAGAAAGAGCAGCCTGCCCAGAAAAAGGAACAGCAGGACAACAAGCCTGAGGTGAAGGAGAAGTCTGAGCCACGCGAAATCAAAGTTGAAGTAGAGCGTCTTGCAGGTCCTAAAGTTGTGGACAAGATCGACCTGTCGCAATTTGACCGCAAGAAAAAGAAAAAGAAGAAAAGGGAAAGAATCGAAAAAGGCGGAAGCCAGAAAGTCGACGTGACCAAAGTAGAGGCTGACAACAAGTCCGGGAAGAAGGACAAGGGAGGAAAGCCGGACAAGGGACAGTCACAGAAGCAGCAGCGTCCCGGTGCAGCCGCACAGCCTCAGCAAGGCGCAGGCAAGGGAAAGAAGAACCGCAGGGACAAAGGCGGTGACAAGTTCAAGCCTGCAATGACCGAGGCCGAGCAGGAGGAGATGCAGAAGGAAATCCAGAAGCAGATCAAAGAGACATACGCCCGCATGAACGAGAGCAAGAAGGGCAATTTCGGAGCGAAGCACAGAAAAGAGAAAAGAGAGCTTGCCTCACAGAGGATGCAGGAGGAGATGGAGCTTCAGGAGATGGAGCAGAAAGTGCTTAAGGTCACTGAATTCGTGACTGTCAATGACCTTGCCACTCTCATGAACAACACCCCTGTTACAAAAGTCATAGGGGCCTGCATGAGCCTCGGAATGATGGTTTCCATAAACCAGAGGCTCGATGCCGAGACTCTGGTGCTGGTTGCAGAGGAATTCGGATATGAAGTCGAATTCGTGACGGCCAATCTCACTGACGCAATCGCCCAGGGAGAGGCAGAGGACACGGAAGAGGATCTCGTGCCGAGACCGCCGGTCATTACGGTCATGGGACACGTGGACCACGGAAAGACATCCCTGCTGGACTACATAAGAAAGGCGAATGTGATTGCAGGAGAGGCCGGAGGAATCACCCAGCATATCGGTGCATACAACGTCGTGCTTCCTGACGGACAGAGAATCACTTTCCTGGACACTCCAGGACATGAAGCGTTCACGGCAATGCGTGCCCGCGGAGCCAAGATGACAGACCTTGCCATCATCATTATCGCGGCTGACGACGCCATAATGCCGCAGACTGTGGAGGCTATCAACCATGCCCAGGCTGCAGGCGTACCTATGGTATTCGCGATCAACAAAATAGACAAGCCGGGAGCCAATCCTGAGAAAATCAGGGAGCAGCTTTCCAACATGAACATCCTCGTGGAGGACTGGGGAGGAAAATACCAGTGCCAGGAGATTTCCGCAAAAAAGGGAATCAATGTCGACCTCCTTCTGGAGAAAGTTCTGCTCGAGGCAGAGATGCTCGAACTGAAAGCCAATCCGAACAGGAGGGCCTCAGGTGCCGTGATCGAGTCTTCGCTGGACAAGGGACGCGGCTATCTCGCCACCGTGCTCGTGCAGAACGGAACGATGAGAGTCGGCGACATGATGCTCAGCGGCTGCTTTACAGGAAAGGTAAAGGCCATGTTCAACGAGCGCGGACAGAAAGTCGAGGAGGCTGGGCCTTCCACTCCGGTTTCCGTGCTGGGTCTGAACGGTGCACCTACTGCCGGAGAGACTTTCAATATAATGGCTGACGAGAAAGAGGCCAAGGAGATAGCCAACAAGAGGGAGCAGCTCATAAGAATCCAGGGCATCAAGACCCAGAAGCACATGACTCTCGAAGAAATCGGACGCAGAATAGCAATCGGAAACTTCAAGGAGCTGAATGTGATTGTGAAGGGAGATGTGGACGGTTCTGTGGAGGCGCTTTCGGACTCCATCATCAAGCTTTCTACCGAAGAAGTGCGCGTGAATGTAATCCACAAGGCTGTCGGAGCAATTTCGGAATCAGATATTCTGCTTGCCGCAGCATCGGATGCGATCATAATCGGTTTCCAGGTGCGTCCTATGACAAGTGCGCGCAAGCTGGCCGAGAAGGAGGAAATCGAGATCCGTCTCTACTCTGTCATCTACGACTGTATCAACGAGCTCAAGAGCGGTATCGAGGGTATGCTCGAGCCTGAGCAGAAAGAGGAGGTCACTGCCACCGCAGAGGTTATGGAGACATTCAAGATTTCCAAGGTCGGCACGATTGCAGGATGTATCGTCCGCGAGGGCAAGCTCCTCAGAAGTGCGAAAGTGCGCGTAATCCGTGACGGAATCGTCGTCTATACGGGTGAGCTCGGCTCGCTCAAGAGGTTCAAGGATGATGTCAAGGAGGTCAGCACCGGAATGGACTGCGGTCTGAATATCCAGGGCTACAATGACATTAAAATCGGAGATGTCGTCGAGGCCTACAATATTGTAGAGATAAAGAAGACTCTTTAGACCGGACCCACTGGACAAAAGGGGCTGACTAAAAAATATTAGTCAAGCCCCTTTTTCTCATTTTTATGTGTGAGCTGCCTCGCCCTTGTCAACAAATTTTCAATTCTCAGAGAGTTATTCTGACTTTTTAGTCTGCCCCTTCAGAAACGGACCATCTTAGTCAGCCTCGTGATTGTCAGCCTAACATACGGTAAAGACTGACAGTATGGAGGGCAGCGGCGGCATCATGGACGCGCAGGATGTCCGCCCCGTTCTGGAGGGCTTTCAGATGAAGTACCTGTGTCGCGGGGAGAGCTTCTTCCGGAGTTATGCCGAGCGGTTTGTAAATCATGCTCTTGCGTGACACGCCGACTAATATTCCGCGGTCAGGGAAGCTGTTGCGGAATCGGTGCAGTTCTGTCAGCAGCCTGTAGTTCTGCTCCACTGTCTTTGCAAATCCGAAACCCGGATCGAGAATCCAGTATTTTATTCCGGCAGCCGCTGCCTTTTGTGAAAAATCATTGAAGTAGTCCAAGACCTCTGCCGTCACATCTGTGTAGTCGCACAGAGACTGCATGGTCTGCGGATTGCCTCTTTTGTGCATGGCAATGTATGAAAGTCCGAGACGGCCTGCCGTGGCGAGCATTTCCGGGTCGTCTTCTCCTGCGGAAATGTCATTCACAATGAAAGCCCCTATAAGGCCGAAAGCCCTTTCCACGACGTCTGTCCAGTACGTATCTACGGAAATCCTGGCATCCGGGAAATTGCGGCGAATGGCCTCGAGTGCAGGCGCAAGCCTGTCCCATTCGGCTTCCGCGCCTATTTGTTCGGCACCGGGCCTGGTGGAACAGGCTCCAATATCGATTATCGACGCTCCTTCCGAAATGAGTCTTTCGGCACGTCTGACCGCAGCATCAGCATTGCAGCACCTACTCTGTGCAAAATATGAGTCATCAGTCATATTGACGATGCCCATTATGTCTATTTTTCTGTTTATGTCCATAAATTATATGCCCGGGCCGCACAGGCATCCTTTCCGGCCGGCACAAAGATAGCAAAAGACACGCATACCAAAGCCACTATGCGAATAAGTAGGCTTCAGTATACTTCGGACAAACATAACGCAAACACGAATGAATATGAATACGAACATAAATAATATCGGTATGCTGATTCATAGCGAGCGAATGCGTCAAGGTCTTACGCAAGAAGAACTGGGACAAAGAGTCTGCGCAGGCAAGGCTCAGATTTCCAAGATAGAGAGCGGACGCGGCTTGACGATCAAGACGGTTACGAAAGTTTTGGATGCACTCAATCTTTCAGCTTCGGTAAGCCTGCATCCGACAACGCGAACAGACCGCCGCGTCATCGGTTACATTATAGCCAATATCGGCGAGTTTGCTGCGATGCACAGGATGACCGTGCGAGAGGCCAGCAACGACCTCAACCGATACAAGGGGCTGGATTTCCTTGCCGAGCATTTCGAGGCGGAGCATCTGCTTTCGTTGCAGGACAGTATACAGGATCTGACACAGGTTTGTTTCAATAACGGAGGAGGCATACGATGAAACTCTATCACGGCTCCAATACCGCATATCGGGCAGATAGATTTTGCCCTATGCAAACCCTACAAGGATTTCGGACAGGGATTCAATCTCACCGAAATCGAAGAGCAGGCCGTGCAGATGGCCCGTCGCACGGCAACCGTCTACGGCGGAGAGCCAGTGGTTTCTGCGTTCGAATTCGACGAAGCAGCAGCTATGGCAGACGAAATATTATCCATAAAGCAGTTCGCAGAACCCGGCGAGGAGTGGGCGTTGTTCGTCATGGCGAACCGTAACCGCGAAGGGAAACACCCCATCCACGATTACGACATTGTAAGCAGAACTCAAATAAATTTGGTTCTGCTCTCGACTTATTCGTATATTTTGCTCCGCACAATATACTCCCGCTCGGCAGAACTCAAATAAATTTGGTTCTGCTCTCGACTTATTCGTATATTTGTACTTCCATACAAAAACATTATGCTTGTAGTCCTTGAAGGCCTGGACGGGGCGGGAAAGTCCACCCAGGTAAAAAAATTGAGACAATATCTCGAAAAGCTTTTCGGTACAATAGAATACATTCATTTCCCCCGCTACGGTTCTCCGGTGTACGGAGATCTGATAAGCCGCTTTCTCAGGGGGGATTTCGGAAGCAACGAGTCCGTGCATCCGCAGCTCGTGGCACTCCTGTTCGCCGAGGACAGACACGGCGCAGCGGCTGAAATTAAGCATGCGCTGGCACAGGGACGCTGTGTCCTGCTCGACAGATATGTGTACTCAAACATCGCATACCAGTGTGCGAAACTCAGTGACAGAGAAGAGGCCGAAGCACTGAGGGAATGGATTTTCAGCACGGAATACGGGCCATTCGGACTTCCGGTGCCGGACCTTAACATTTTTCTGGACGTGCCGATCGAATTTGTGGAGGCGAAGCTGAAAAGCAGCCGCGGAGGCAATGACAGGGACTACCTGAACGGTGCACAGGACATCCATGAGGCAGACATCGAATTCCAGAAACGTGTACGGGACATATATCGCGAACAGTGTGTGCTCGACCCGAAGTTCACAAGAATAGACTGTTCGGACGATTGCGGAATGATGCTTCCTCCTGACAGCATTTTCTCAAAAATACAGGCAACTGTCGATGCGGCAATTGAGGAATTCAGCAGAAAATAAACCCATGAAATATATTACACAAAGGATGAGGCGCTTCTGCGCATTTATAACAGGTTTTGTCTTCCTTGCTTCCGGCATACTGAAATTAGTGGACCCTACCGGGGCGGGACTTGTCATGAGCGGATATTTCAAGTTTCTCCATATCGGGTTCATGGATTTCATGGCCAAACCGGCAGGTATCGCTCTGGCATTCTCGGAAAGCATAATAGGAACTGCTCTGATTACCGGAGTCTGGCGGAAAGCGACGGCATGCGCAGCCGCCCTGTTCATGGGATTTTTCACGCTGCTCACTTTGCTGCTCGTCATATTCAACCCGGAAATGGACTGCGGCTGTTTCGGGGAAGCCATACATTTGACACACTGGCAGACCTTCATCAAGAATATCGTTCTGTGCCTGCTTCTGGTCTGCGCCTTCCTGCCTTTCAGGGAGCTTGGCGAACCGAAGAAAAAGAAATACGTCTCATTCGGTATCTCTGTCGTTTCAATAGCGGCCTTCGCCGTGTGGAACACTATGTATATTCCTGTGGCGGATTTCACAGACTACCGCAGCGGAGCGGTTCTACAGGGTGCGGATTTCGGCGACGGAGAGATGTCCGGGAAAGAGCAGACGGTATTTGTCTATGAGAAAGACGGTGCGAGAAAGCAGTTCGGACTTGACAATCTGCCGGACTCGACCTGGACTTTCATAGGCACGGAAAACGCTGCCGGCAGTGCATACCGCAAGGCCGCTCCGGTGCTGTCGTTCTATGATGCCGAAGGTGAGTACCGTGACTATGAAGCCCTTGACGGCAAGGTCATGGCGGTGACGGTGTACGACCCGCAGCTTTCAGAAGAAAAATGGAGGACGGTTCTCGACTTTCTCGGCACAGCACGGGAAAGCGGCTTCACTCCCCTGCTTCTCGTTGCCTCGGATCCGCAGCTTATACAGCACGAACTTGCAGGCCTGAGCAACGGCACAAGGCAAGAATTATTGGATGCCGTACTGTATTGCAGCTACAAGACCCTGATAACGGTGAACCGGTCAAACGGAGGTGCGACATATATCGATAACGGAATGATTGTGGAAAAATGGTCCTCCCGCAGACTTCCTGACAAAGAGAAACTGGACGTGTCATACGGTACGGAGGCCACCGAGAGAATGGCCGACAAGAGCGCGGCGTACAGCATGGGCTTCCAGGGCTTTCTGCTTTATCTCTGCGCTGTTCTGCTTCTTGTCTGAAATCGCTTACATTATAGGCGGCTGCCGGCGAGATTCTCATTTCTTTGCAGTATCTTTGCGTCTGATTTGATAAAACCTGATACAATGGACTGTAATTCACTTTTGGCGGTATCCCCGGTAGACGGCAGATACGCATCCCAGACAGCACCTCTGAGAGAATATTTCAGCGAATATGCACTCATAAGATACAGAGTGCGGGTTGAAATAGAATATTTCATCGCACTGTGCGAACTTCCTCTGCCGCAGCTCGCGGATTTCGACAAATCAAAATACGGACAGCTGCGTGACATATACAAGGGAATGACTCCTGAGGATGCAGCCAAAGTCAAGGAAATCGAGAAAGTTACAAACCACGATGTAAAGGCCGTGGAATATTATATTAAGGACCGCTTCAGGGAGATGGGCATAATCCGTTGGGGAGAGTTCGTCCATTTCGGCCTTACTTCACAGGACATCAACAACACATCGGTTCCCCTTTCGTTCAAGGAAGCCGCCGGGGACTGTCTCATGCCGCTTCTTGGCGAAGTTCTTGCCAAAATCAATGAAATGGCCGAGGAATGGAAAGACATCCCGATGCTTGCAAAGACACACGGGCAGCCTGCCTCCCCTACGAGGGTCGGAAAAGAATTCCGTGTATATGCGGCAAGGCTCGAAGAGCAGATACGCCAGTTCGGTCTGCTGACATATCCTGCGAAATTCGGCGGTGCGACAGGCAACATGAACGCCCACAAGGTGGCTTATCCGCAAATCGCATGGCCTGAGTTCGCCGACAGTTTCGTGGCTTCACTCGGGCTGAAAAGATCGTTTCCTACCACACAGATCGAACATTACGACAATCTCGCCGCCCTTTTCGACTGTCTGCGCAGGATAAACACCATACTGATAGATTTTTCAAGGGACATCTGGACCTATATTTCGATGGAGTATTTCCGCCAGAGAGTGAAGGCCGGAGAAGTCGGCTCGTCTGCAATGCCTCACAAGGTGAACCCTATAGACTTCGAGAATGCGGAAGGCAATCTGGGAATGGCCGACGCGATATATACCCACCTGTCGATGAAGCTCCCTATTTCAAGGCTTCAGCGCGACCTGACGGATTCGACAGTGCTCCGCAACATCGGAGTGCCGGTGGCACATTCGGTTATCGCGCTCAATTCGCTCAAAAAGGGACTGGGCAAACTGATACTCAACGAAGATGCGATCCGTGCAGACCTTGAAAGAAACTGGGCCGTCGTGGCAGAGGCGATACAGACCATTCTGCGCAGGGAGAATTATCCGAACCCGTACGAGACACTCAAGGCGCTGACACGCACCGGTGCAGGAATCAACCGCGAGGTCATCGCCGATTTCATAGAAACCCTCGATGTGGCTGAAAGTGTAAAGGAGGAACTGAGAGCAATCAGTCCGATGAGTTACACCGGTTTCTAAGCAATTATTCTATAATATAGACATCATCGCCGGGAGCGGCAAAGTTGAACTGCTCCCTGGCGAATTTTTCCAGAGAATCGACATCAGTCGTGCGCTCTATGATGCTTGCATCCATTTTTTCTATTTCCGTCCGGTACTCGATTATAAGTTTCTCCTGACGGCGTATTTCACGCTTTGCCTTTGCCCAATGGACAATGGTGTTCCCGGATCCGAAAAGCCATGAACATATAAAGCAAACTGTCACCACCGATACGAACCAGGCAAATTTCCTGTGCTCTCCGGTAAAAACATCTATTATCTTTTTCTTTACATCCATGACAATTTTTATCGATTTTATGCAGTATTTATCGGGTTGTGTCGGCAAAAATAATTATTTTTGAGGGATTTTTTCCAAATATGAGTCTTATATAGACAAAATAACATTAAATAAACAGAAATGAAACCTACACTTTTGGTACTCGCTGCCGGAATGGGCAGCCGCTACGGCGGACTGAAGCAGATGGACGGACTCGGTCCTGACGGTGAAACAATTATTGATTATTCTATCTACGATGCCGTCCAGGCCGGATTCGGCAAGGTGGTCTATATCGTAAGGGAATATTTCAAGGAGCAGATGGAACAGGCTGTCAAAGAGAGATACCGCAATGTGAAATGCGTTGACGGCACACCTCTCGAATTCAGTTTCGTCACACAGGAGCTGGACAAGATTCCCGAGGGCTTCACCCTCAACCCGGAGCGTGTAAAGCCTTGGGGAACCGCACATGCTGTCCTTATGGCAAAGGATGCGATCAATGAGCCGTTTGCCGTGATAAACGGAGATGACTATTACGGCAAGGAGTCATTCAAGGTAATCGCCGACTGGCTCAGGGCACACGAAGGCAAAAGCGGAAAATATGCACTTGTAGGCTTTGAACTTGACAATACCCTGTCAGAATCCGGCGGAGTGTCGAGGGGAATCGGAACAGCCGGAGCTGACTGTGTGCTGACTCATGTGGAGGAGCATCACAATATCGCAAAGGCGGAAGACGGCAGGATTTACGGAGAAAACGGAAATGGCGAGAAGGTAGAGCTTGCAGCCAAGGCCCTCTGCTCAATGAATATGTGGGGTTTCACTCCTGATTATTTTGAGAAAAGCGAAGCTATATTCGGAAAGTTCCTTGAGAAAAACATCAATGAGCTGAAAGCCGAATTCTATATTCCTTACGCTATCGACTGCATGATCAAGGACGGAACAGGCAAGACAGAGCTGCTTGCGACTCCTTCAAGGTGGTTCGGCGTGACATTCAAGGAGGACAGGCCGGGAGTTGTGGCCAAGTTCCGGGAATTCGCAGACAAGGGCATCTATCCGACTCCGCTTTACAGCAAATAGCATGGGACTGTTCAGGACACAGAAAAGAAAACCGTCATACAGCATACTTTCCGGATACTCATACTATCTTCCGGACATAAAAGGCATGCTGATAATGCTGGCATTGTTCTTTGTCGGAGCACTTATCGGAAATTTCTTAGTTCTGGGCCTGACTGCAATATCGGCGGGATTCGTACAGGACTACGGAATACTGATTTCATATCCGGTGATGTTCATTCCGCCTATGCTGTATGCTTCTGCGGCCAGCCGCAGGAATGAAATTTTTGACGAAGGCTACGCATTGGACAGCAGCAATTTCGGAGTACAGTCCGGAAGTTTCACGGCTTTTACCGTATCGGCAGCGACAATAGCACTTGCGTTTCTGACGGAACCTGTGACGGCTCTTCTTCCGGAAATGCCGGCATGGCTGAAGGATGTTATGGATCAGATGCTCGAAGGCGGACCTTTGTGGGCAACAGTTATTTCCGTATCTGTTTTCGCACCGTTTTTTGAGGAGTGGCTCTGCCGCGGGATCGTGCTCAGGGGCCTGCTGAAGCATTGCAGTCCGGCTGCAGCCATTACGATTTCCGCAGCATTTTTCGGAATTCTGCACATGAATCCTTGGCAGGCGATACCGGCGTTCTGTCTTGGCGTGCTCTTCGGGTACGTGTATTACAAGACAGGTTCATTGAGGCTGACTATGCTCATGCATTGTGTCAACAATACGATGTCTGTAATTTTCAGCCAGATACCAGCCTTTAAGGATGCCGAGACCTTTATGGATGTGATGAGTCCGTGGGCCTATGCCGTGACTTATGCCGCATGTGTGCTTATTGTGGCAAGCGCTGTCATTCTCTTAAAGGGGATTCCTAAGAAAAAAGAGGCTCTTGGAGGCTGTGACAGGGTTGCTCCGATGAGTGTGGAATAATCGGATGTACGGAATAGCTTATTCTGTTTCCTTAGCGTTCCAGGTTGGTCATTGTTGCTACCAACCTGGAACGCTAAGTCTTAATATATGTCCTGCAAGGCATATTGCCGTACCAGGTTGGTCGAAAGATGCGGCTATCCTATCTTTTTGCCGAAAGGGATAAGGGCGAGAAGGGCCATCTTGAAGTGCTGCAGGCCGAAAGGTATGCCGATTATCGTCACACAGCAGATGAGTCCGAATGTAACATGGAGCGACGCTATCTCAATACCGCCGACAAGAATCCATATCACGTTCATGACTATGGAAAGGCAGCCTCCGTCATTGGTGTCGGAGAGGATGTCATTTCCGAAAGGCCATAGCGCGAAACCGGCCATTTTGAAAAGCTGCAGGCCGAAAGGTATACCTATAATCGTAATGCAGAACAAAAGGCCTATCACAAAATAGTACAGGGAGATGATGAATCCTCCGAGTATAAACCAAAGAATGTTTCCTATAAATTTCATATCGCATTTGTTTTAAATGTTCCAGTTTCTGACAAAAGCCTCTGCCGGAGCAAGGGCATCGAGTTTGCCGACATCGAGCAGTTCCAGGCCATCACAGCAAACACCGTATATCGGACAGTGAGCAGCTGTCTCAATGTAAAAGTCAGTTATTGAGAACCGGGCCGGACCGTCTGATGAGGCAAGTCCTTTTTCACGAACATAGTCTTCCATTATACCGAAAATCCGGTCTGACATTATATGTATTCCGGAAAAGGCGAAAGGCAGGCAATCGGATGGAGCTATGCCGGCAGAGGACATCCTCACCTTGCCTGAGGCGGTGTCTGTCCAGCCGGCAAGACGCATCGATTCCGGTTCGAAAAGAAGATAGCGCCTCGTTTTCCTCCGGCTTACGAGCAGGGTCGCAACGGCATCAGGTCTTGCCTGTGAAGCGAACCATCCGAGGTCGCAGTTGGAAAGGATATCCACGTTGTGCACCAGAAAGCTGCCGCAGCCGTCAAGGAAAGGACGGGCATGGAGGACGGCTCCCCCTGTATCCAGCAGGCAGTCTCTCTCGTCGCTGACATATACTGTCATTTTTCCGTTTCCGGCAGGAGTCTGTATTACACGACCGGACGGGTGACTGTCCTTGCAGAACTGCGACGCATCTCCGGAGCAGCAGTCCGACAGTGAAATCCAGTCCCGTCCGGCCAGCCAGTCTTCCACCATGTCCGCGAAATGGTGGACATTCACGGCTATCTCAGTTATTCCTGAGGTCATCAGCTTCCTCATAACATGTTCTATGAGAGGCTGTCCGCACACCGGCACAAGGGCCTTCGGCATGGTATCGGTTATCGGTTTGAGGCGGGTTCCCAGCCCTGCCGCGAATATCATGGATTTCATCAGTTTGACGATATACTATTGCTATTATGTATGTTTTACTTTTTTATGTATGCTTCTCTTTTTTTTGCTAAGGCGGATATATCGTCATGCTTATGATATATATGCCCACAAAAGTTACTTCGTGCTGCCCGCTGCAAACTGTTTGCTTGTCGCCCGCGTCCGTCCGCTCCGCGGCTGCTCGCTGCAAAAGTCCACAGGACTGTTTGCTTATCGCTCGCGACCCTAATATGGAAGGACTTAATACAAACTTCGTTTGAAATAAGGTAGTTCAATTTCATTGAATTCACTTTCCATAAAACAGGTTTGACGATATTGTTTTAATATTCAATATTTTGCTTACTGACAGGCGCCTGTATTCCGGTACCCTTCATCATATAAATCAAAGCTTCACAATGAATTGGCCTGCACCCATCTGGTGACATTCTGTTCACGGTGAATGAGTTTTACCCTGATGTCCGGATATTTGGCAGCCAGATGCTCCGCAAGGTGTTCGGCACAATAGACAGAGCGGTGCCGGCCTCCCGTACACCCGAAAGCCACGGACAAGTCCGTGAATCCTCTGCGGATATATGTCTCCACATGAGAGTCCACAATACCGCAGATGTTCTTCAGGAACTGAGCCGCCTGACCTCCCTCATCGAGAAACTGTATTACCGGCTCATCCATTCCGGTAAGGCTGCGGTATTCGGCATAACGCCCCGGATTATGGATGTAGCGGCAGTCAAAGACATAGCCTCCCCCATTGCCGGAGGCATCTTCAGGAATCCCTTTCCTGTATGAAAAACTGTAAACCTTGACTTCAAGACGGCCGTCCTCATTCCTGTCGTCTACGAAACGCGGAAGTCCGGACATATCTTTCAGGACACCAGACAGATACGGATACCTTCCGAAAGGCACTGAAAGCAAATCGCGCAGATTGGCGACGGCAGCAGAAATGCTCACGACAAACTGCGCCTTGTGCTCTATCCATCCGCGGAAACCGTATGCCCCGAGCACCTGCATCATCCTGAAGAGCACAAAAAGCCTCAGACGCTCCATGAACTTTTCCCTGTCAACCGGAATATACCCGGAAAGGGCATCCAGATAGCTCTCTGTCATCCGGGTGCGCAGCTCTTCCGGATAGGCCGCCCGAGCCTGCCATACGAACGAGGCTACGTCATAATGCAAAGGACCTTTCCGTCCTCCCTGAAAATCGATGAAATAAGGCTCTCCGTCACGGACCATTACATTCCTTGCCTGAAAATCGCGGTACATGAACGTATTGCCCGAAGCATCGGCCAGAAGATCATCGGCCAGTGCCTCAAAATCATCCTGGAGCAGAATCTCATTGAATTCAAGGCCGGACGGTTTCAGGAAACAGTATTTGAAGTAATTGAGGTCGAACATCACGGTCCTGCGGTCAAAGGCCTGCTGCGGATAGCATACTCCGAAGTCAAGGCCTTCCGCTCCTGCAGTCTGCATCTTTGCAAGTAGGGCCATTGTCCGGCACAGAAGACGCGGCACAGAGTCAGACCAGCCCCCTGCCCTGGACTGCTCTACCAGACTGAACAGCGAAGTGTCACCGAGATCCTCCTGCAGGTAGGCTCCGGCATCGCTGTCTACGGCAAGGACTTCCGGAACAGGCAGGCCTTCGGCCCTGAAATGTTCCGCCAGCGAGATGAAGGCCCGATTCTCCTGCAGGTCAGTCCCGACTACGCCTATACATGACATCCCGTCCGCTGCAAGACGGTAATAGCATCTGTTGCTTGCAGAACCGCATATCGGAGAAACCGTCCCAGGCTGAGTCCCGAAACGTTCCGTAAACAATTTTCGCAATTTTACGCACATAACACATATCAAACAAACTGCGAATTTAATAAATACTTCCATAGCGACAGCATAAGTGCCTGCTTTTGTCCGTAAATTCCATTCTCAATCCAGACCCAATGCCCACATAACCAGACTGTACGAAAAACCAGGATACGACAAAACGCAACGGGATAAAAAAGGGCAACAATCTTATTGACAGCATTTTATATAATCACAAATACCGGCAACCCAACCCATGGGAACACATAAGCAACACGTTATCAACAAATTACGCACCGCAATCCCAGTCCGGAAAGCCGTCAAAAAAACTTTCGCATCCACAGTCTCTTTCATACACAGACAACTCCATCCAGACTTGTCATTTCGGTAAACAGTGTTCCTGAAGAAAAGCAGTGGCGCCGTATAATAATCGAAACCGGTGACGGGAAACTGCATTCGATTATACAGGGCACGGACGGGCTTCAGCCTGTACCGGACTCCGATTCAAGGATTTTCCCGAATCCGGCATTCGGAAAGACATTTACGGTAAGCGGATACGCTCCCGAACTTGAATATAGTATGGCGGTAGACAAAGAAATAATAGGCGGAAGCACGCAGACAGGAAACGGCCATGAAGCCCTTGTTTTCGGTCCTTTTTGGCAAAAGGGAGCCTATTCAGTGTACAACAGCTATCTCGGATTCAGTATATACAGTTCTTATATATCATGGTACGACATATTTAACGAAGACAGTCTTGAACCGATAAACAATGCTCCGGAAGAAATAATTGTCCCTCCGGAAGGAGGAGTTTTTGAATATGACATACAGACATACCTGGAAATAGAGGAGGAAGAATATCCTTATATAGCAGGACTTATGAACACTGTCGGGATTCCGGACCGGTGGATGCCGGACGATGGCATTGAAATAAAGATGACAGCAAGCAACGTGCAGAACGGAATAAGCACAATCAATCTGCAGTTCCTGTGTGCGCCAAATTTTTCTATGCGTACAAGACGGCAGGACACAATGTTCTGCCTTGCGGCAGGAGGCCGGACAGTCAGACTGACACAAACCGGAGATCCTTCCGGGGAGCTTGAACGCTTCAACCTGATCGGAGAATGGATAAACGACAAAGACTTCACACTTTTGCTGTCCGGTTCACAGCCGGGAGTAACATATACATTGTTATGCAACGGTACAGAAGTACTGTCAACTACTGGAACAGGAGAACCGATTGACTGGTTTACGACATCCGCGCAGGGTACATATTCGGTCCGCGCCTCATATGCCTCCAAGAATATATATATGAACGGCATCCTCGAAATGAAGCGAACCGATTATGTTTTTGGAGACAACTATACTGTAACTAAGACAATGCTGTCTGAAAATGATGAAATTTCCGTTTCTCGCGTCATATATTACGGTGGACTCGGATACCCGGTGCAGATACAGCAGGGAGGGGCATCCGGCGACGGACATGCCCTTATAACTCCTATTGTCTATGACGACCTCAGACGTTCCGATGCGGAGAGCTACCTGCCGTATCCTTCATCGAGAAACACCATGGAATACGCAACGGAGTCTCTGGGGGAAGATTTTGGGTATTATTCCGAAACTTATGGAGAAGAAGGAGACTGGCCGTTCATAAAAAGGACATTCGAATCATACCCGAACGGCAGAGTGCTTTCTGTACGCAAGCCGGGATTCTCATACTGGGACGCGGACAAAAAGACACGCTTTGAATATCAGCTCAATGCCGATGCTGACAGTGTACGCAGATTGGAGTACGTATATGCTTCTCAGGAGCATGGGGATTCCGTAAAATGCCTGGGGAATTATTCTCCAGGTACTCTCGAATGTACAAGAATTGTCAATGAGGACGCAGATACATCGTACGTGTTCACCGATCCGTTCGGGCTGCGGATTATGTCGCGCAGGCTCAATGCAGGTCAAAGGTATGACACATATTTCGTCTATGACCTGAAGGACAGCCTCGTGTGCGCAATACAGCCGGAAGGAAGCCTGGCAATGCCAGAGAAGTTCCCGCTGGACGGTGAATTTGCCTTTAAATATTGTTTCACGTACAAGTATGACGCTTTCGGAAACATAATCGAGAGCCATACTCCAGGAAGAGGACATGAATGGACTTTCTATGATCTCCGGAACCGCCCGGTATTTTATGCCAATGAAAATATGAGAAAGGAGGGCAAATACCATTTCATCCAATATGACAATATGAACAGGATCATACTTGAGAGTTACTGTACAATTCATAAGACACCTGATGAAATTCTAAGGCTTCTGTACCTGGGTACCAACCCATACCGTATCATGGATTCTATCGCATCCACTCTTCGTGAGGCATCATATTACTCGGTTTCACAAATGCAGGATACATCAGGTTTTCGTCCGGACCGGTATACGGGCAATGCAGCGGCACTGGACATGCGGCACTGCATGACGATGCTGCACAAAGAAACGTTGTATAAAGAACCTGAAATTTCAGGAGATGCGGAGTCAGGATCCGAATCGGGATATGTGCAGAGGGAATATTTCTACGACTGCTTCGGAAGGACCATCCAGATAGCGGAGACCGCAGATGACGGCTCAAAGTCCACTTATTCATACAAGTACGATTTTACAGGCAACGTACTTGTGTCATCCGAAATGCATGAACTGCCGGACGGACAAACGGATGCGATCGTCATGGAATATGCCTACGACAGTTTCGGGCGAAAGACCAGCTGCGACAGGATACTGAACGGAAAGGCTTATCCACAAATAAGATACAGGTACGATGCACTCGGAAGGCCGGAATCAGTTTCGGTGGATGACAGGATATCGGAGATGTACGCATACGACCTCCAGGGGGCGCTGTCACGTTTTGACAGTGAGGCATACGGAGAAACCGCCTTTCTCCAGGCACTGAAATATTATGACCCGACATTGCAAGTTTCTGTGCCGAGCTATTCCGGCAGGATTTCCGAAATCGGATATTCGGATGCGATGCAGGATTATCAGTATATGTCTTATTACTACGACCATGACGGCCGCCTCTCCGATACGCAACGCACCGGTGACGACAGGGAGCCGTATGGAGAATACGAGGAAAGGGACATGAAGTATGACGCAAACGGGAATCTGCTTTCGATGAAGAGGATCATGTCCGCTGACGATTCGGCAGAGCTGTCTTTCGGATACTCGGGAAACCGCATGGAGTACGTCTCTGACGGAGATTCACTGTTCATATATTCCTATGATTCGGACGGCAATATGGTGAGGGACGGACGGAGATATTTGGAGTTGTCATACAATTTCCTTAACTTGCCATCAGGAATCCGGATAAAGGATTCGGCTTCACTGAGTTATTCATATCTGGCAGACGGAACCATGACTGAAGTCACTGACAGCATTTCAGGAAAGGGCCTGAAATTCAGGGGATCTTTCATATATACGGTCTCCCCGGAAGGAGAGGCTGTGGAGAGTGTCGCATACGGAGAGGGACGGTTCTGTGCGAAGGACTCCACGGAGTTCGCGGATGTATGGTTTGTGAGGGACTATCTCGGAAGTGTGCGCATGGCGGTGGACATTACGGAATCCGAAGTACAGAGCCTTGCGGATGCCATACTCAGCCGCTCAGACTATCTGCCGTTCGGAATGCCGTTCAGACCGGCAAGGTATTCAGCAGAGTCACAGGACAACGGCATCCCGCAATCCTCTCTGGAACGCTGGCAGTTCAACGGAAAGCCGGAACAGGTAGCAGGACTTGCAAGCACCGGTTTGCTCGACTACGGGGCGAGGATGTACGACCCGTTCACTGCACGATGGAACTCCGTCGATCCTCTGGCCGGCAAATATCCCGGCACCGGTCCGTATGCGTTCTGTGCGAATGACCCGGTCAATCTTATTGATCCAGACGGAATGGATATATGGAGCATTGACACATGGGGATTCTTAGTCTGGGAAGAAGACAGCGAAGAGGATGAGCTATATTTTAAGGATAAAGACGGAAATCTTACAGACAGGCATATTAAGGTAAACAACAGTGACATACTTCAGGCTCTTGCAAACAAGAATGCCTCAAACTTTTCGTCGTTCACATCGACCACAGGAATCAATGACATATTCAAGGTTTTCAAATTCGCCGCTGACAACACCAAAGCAGAATGGGTAATTCACAAGAATGGGGAGACATACACACTGGGGACGAAACATGATGAAGACAGAGTTGGAGGATGGAAAGACTACGGGCTTGCAAAACCGGATGCTTCTGTACATTCGCATCCGGGAATCGGTACTTCTGAAAAAGAGGAATTATATTCTATGGGATTAGAGCAGGAATCCGGTAAAGTCAGTATAATTTACCCTAGTGACTGGCATAGTGTCAGGAATGATATAAAGCAAAATGGCAGATACACCCGACTGAATTACGTATATTTCCCCAACAGCAGTCATTTATATTTTGTAGCATACAAAAAACCACAATACATTCGTGATATCATGAATTACAAACATTTTTATTTCGGAACTTTAAACAACAGATAATATGAAAAAGTACTTGTTTTTATTTGTTGCTATTTTGCTTCTTTCCTGTTGCTGCGGCCCGAAGAGGCAAAAGGTTTCAGTGGATGTCAGTACCATGACCGATACCGTCGATATCTTTGCTCAAAATTGTAATAAACCTCTGTTTTTAGACAATGTTGTCCAGGATTCGCTCAAGACATTCATTGAAAACTATTACTATACACGCGACACCCCATACAATGCCCCTACAGTTTATCTGGTCTTTGTTGAGCAGAATAGCCCCAATGACACCACGATTTCTTTTATGTTAAGTTTTGGTTTGGTTGAGGAAATACCTTTGGACGAGGAAACCGAGCCAACGCTCTATATTAAAGGAGGATGCAGGCAATACGGCAAGACGGTTGTCTTGTTTTACAGGCATTTTGATGATTTGCCGAAACTTGTAGATGAGAACCTGCTCATACTCAAGAGAACAGACTATGATTTCTTTATGTCATATAATGGACCTGTATATGATATTTGTGTCAGAGGTGTTTATAATATTTACAGGTATTCTGCAGGAAAATTGGAACTGATACGGAGGATTGACACAAGATGAGAAAATCATCAGTAAACATACTATGTTTTACAACAAATAATATGAAACACACCAGCCTGACTCTGATTGCCGTAATTATCGGCATCTGTTGCTGCAGCAACTGCGGAAGAAACAGGAACTCACAGATTGTGGAAGAAAACCTTACGGAAAAGCCGGACCCTTTTGCCGGAGTTTTCCGCAGCAAGGCTCTACAGGACTCACTGGATAAATTCATGAATGCCATTGACAGCATCCCGAACCCATTCGGTCCTACTATATACACAGTAGCCTGCACATATAATGATGTTAAAAAAGAAACTGACATAGTCCTGACGGCAGAAGGAGTTATTCTTACATACGGAGTTCTTCTTGCAAACTTTAACTTTAATTTTAAAGAAGACAAATTGCGTATACTTGGAGCACGAAAAGTAAACGGGCATATAATAGCCGTATGTTGCTATGATGTTGATGAGCCGGAAAAAATATTCAATTTGGATGTACTGGACAAGAAACTTTATTACGAACATGACTACGCGCCAGACGAGTCTTTATGCGATATAGTAAGGCCAAGTGTCAGGCATTACCGTTTAATTGGCAGAGACAGTTTAAAAGTCATACATATTGGAAAAAGCAGATATGAAAAATAATAATGGAATTATAAAAGATTGTAACGGATAATATGAAACAACAGATAATATGAAAAAGTACTTGTTTTTATTTATTGCTATTCTGATTGTCTCCTGTTGCTGCGGCCCGAAGAGGCAAGAGGTTTCAGTGGATGTCAGTACCATGACCGATACCGTCGATATCTTTAGGAACGTATTCAAATCAAAGGTCATGCAGGACTCACTGGATGCTTTTATTGCCGAGACTGAGGATTTTAGAGGGCATGACACTGTAGTATATTCTGTCTTTGTATCTGTAATGCCCAATTATCAAGCTGATGAGACAAAAGACAACCCTGATACTTTCGTAGTTTTCATTAGAGATTGTAGTGATAAAATTTGGTTCAATTATATTCCGGAAGAACCGGAAAAGACAATCATATTGGGAGCCGCGGCAAAAGGGAATAAAATTATCGGTGTCTCGTCATACGGGTTATCCGATTGCAGCGATTTCTTCAATGAGAATGACTATAGTGCAGATATTTGGAGACGGTTTTATTTTGAAGACCTATTGAAACTGTGCGAGATAGATGCATTCTGGCGTTGTTCGGATGAGTATGAAGTCGCAGGCAACAACTTCATCCTGCAACATAGGCACAGATATTATGATTTTAAAAGGCAGAAAAAATGAAAAACACAGTATTTCTTCTGATTTTGATGTTCATTGCATGAGGCAATCTATCTGCGCAAAAGAAAGCCGGATGCTTCTGTACATTCGCATCCGGATGTACAGACATCTGCAAATAAAGAAATTGAAACTATGGGATATTGGCCAGAAGGTGTTGTAAAAGACAGTGATTGGGATAATGTTATTAATGATGCAAAAACAAATGGAAAACATATACATTTAAACTATGTGTATTTCCCCAATAGCGCAAATCTTTATTTTGTCGGATACCATAATGCTCGGTATATACGTAAAATCTATAATTACAAAAGCTTTTATTTCGGAACCTTAAACAACAGATAGCATGAAAAAGATATCAGCTGTTCTTTTAACTTTGCTCTCTATCGTGTCTTGTCATAATCATGAAAAATATGTTGTGCCGCAGGAGTCCCTGACAGATACTATAGATGTTTTCAGACATGTGTTCAAATCCAAGACTTTACAGGATTCCTTGAATGCCTTTCTAAATGAAACTGAAAACCTTTTGATATGTGATACGCTGGTATATTCGGCATATATATACAAATCATATCCAATAGTTATAAGAGAGGGACATTTTCATACATTTAAAGAGAATCCTGACACAATCCTGATATTTAATTTAAGTGATGAAATTTGGTTCAATTATGATCCGGATAAACCGGAAGAAACTACATTTTTGGGAGCGGCAATAAATGACAACAAAGTGATAGGTGTATCGTGCACCGGAATTGATGATTGCTATAATATCTTTCAGGAGAATAATTATAGTCCAAAGATTTGGCATAGACATTATATGCCGGAATTAATACGCAAGAATTCCGAAATAAATGTTTACATGCCATGCTCGGATATATATAAATTAGTGGATAAGGACAGTCTCGTTCTGTTACGAAGACATCGTTATAAAAGAGACCTTTCAGGCTTTCCGAGATGCAACGACCGCTGACGATTCGGCAGAGCTGTCTTTCGGATACTCGGGAAACCGCATGGAGTACGTCTCTGACGGAGATTCACTGTTCATATATTCCTGTGATTCGGACGGCAATATGGTGACGGACGGAGAGATTTGGAATGGATTTATTTCAAACAGCAGAAGTAAATTTAACGAATTAAAAACATATCTCAACGACAGGAATTGAAATAATGCCAGAATAATTATAAACAATAAGATACAATGAGACAAAACATAAATATAAACAGCATCGGAATAACAACAGTCCTGCTTTTTATGGGAGTAGTTTCTGTATGTTCTTCATTTATTTCTCCACGCAAAGGGGATATGCTGAAAAAGGCATATAACGAGAATGACACGGAATTGTTCTGGAACGCTTTTCCTGATACATTTCACGAATTTATTGAGCTGTATGGATACGATACTTCTTTAGAAATTCCTAAAGAACTTTACTCCGAATCATACCGGCATATAGAATTTCTTTTTAAATCCTGTGTTGCCCCAACCATTGAACATTTTGAAAAACTCTATGGAATTGCCAAAGATGGACATTGGGAGGCAGATGCCGCCAATTTTTTCCATTATGGAGTATGGAAACTGACTTTAAATTACCCGCTCGTATGGATGAAAGTGTTTGAGAGAAAAAACGACAGCGAATTGATTGCTTTCTGGAAATATGTTATCAGTACTCCGCATCCGGAGGCTTCCAACCAATCGTATTTCAAAGAATATCTTGATACGTTAGAATGTTATTCATCATACTCTGAACGCATTGTCCAAATATTGCATACCGCATATATGGAACTGCTTAACGAATGGTCTGAAAAATGATGGAAACAACAGATAATATGAAAAAGTACTTGTTTTTATTTATTGCTATTCTGATTGTCTCCTGTTGCTGCGGCCCGAAGAGGCAAGAGGTTTCAGTGGATGTCAGTACCATGACCGATACCGTCGATATCTTTAGGAACGTATTCAAATCAAAGGTCATGCAGGACTCACTGGATGCTTTTATTGCCGAGACTGAGGATTTTAGAGGGCATGACACTGTAGTATATTCTGTCTTTGTATCTGTAATGCCCAATTATCAAGCTGATGAGACAAAAGACAACCCTGATACTTTCGTAGTTTTCATTAGAGATTGTAGTGATAAAATTTGGTTCAATTATATTCCGGAAGAACCGGAAAAGACAATCATATTGGGAGCCGCGGCAAAAGGGAATAAAATTATCGGTGTCTCGTCATACGGGTTATCCGATTGCAGCGATTTCTTCAATGAGAATAACTATAGTGCAGATATTTGGAGACGGTTTTACGATGAATACCTATTGAAACCGTGCGATATAAATGTATACTGGCGTTGTTCGGATGTGTATGAAGTCGCAGGCAACAACTTCATCCTGCAACGCAGGCACAGATATTATGATTTTAAAAGACAGAAAAAATGAAAAAAACAGTATTTCTTCTGATTTTGACGTTCTTTGCATTGGGCAATATGTCTGCGCAAAAGATAAGCCCGGAATCATCAATAGTCAAGAACGGATATATCATGAAGCATGTCGGAAAAGAAAGCCGGCTGCAAAGAAAATATGACAGGTTCAGAAAAATGAATGGAATAGCCGGAAATTCTCAGGCGATTGTAATACGGGATTCCTCGGGAAGAATCATTAAAAGCACTTATCCTGTATTTCATATAATAAGAAGATATCTACGCAATGAATTTAAGATTAGACGTATAATAGCAGAAACTGTTCTTGTTGATGTTTCCGATGTTCCGACAATGTTTTGCTATGATGAAAAACTTGAATTTATCTTTGCATATCCTCCCGATGTAATTTATTCTTCACGTTTTGGGGACAGCGGATGGGCGGTCATATCAACCCATTGGAATGCCTCTCTGAATCGTGGAGCTATCGATACCACAGGCCGTATCATATTCAGTCCAAAATATGAAGAGATTATTCAATCCCAAAGGGATAAATTAAAAGCAATTGGATGCGTGGGAGGAGGAACAGATTACAATGAATATATAGTTGAAATCAAGAATATATACGGAAGCGACTATTACAGTTGTTATAATATTTATATTCCTCATAACGTAATGCCGTTTGTTGTAAGCAGCAGGAATTTTTATCAATTTTGGGATGATGATTTAAGAGCAGATGCCATTTCGACGTTTGCAGGAAATAAAGACCTTGCACTTTTCCATGACGGTATATCCGATATGCTCGCCTGCAGGATGGAAGATGCAATTGAACGTTTCTCCACAGTTATGCAATCGGAAGATGACAGACTAAGGGAAATAGCAAAGATGAATCTCGATGCAATAGCGGCATTCACTGTACGACAATAATATTATAAATTCATTCTCCAATTAGATAAAGCATATATGGTATACAACAAAAGATTTCAAATATTTACGCTTTAAAGGGTAAACTAAAGGCAGATGAAGTTTCGACAGCCCATTTGCCATTTAAGAAAGACATACTTATAGACAGCAGCACATTTTTCAGAATATGGAACAGATACGGATTTCAGCGGCTTGCGCAATAATGATTCTCGCAATATTGCACGTATCAGGGCAGAACAGCAATAGTCCTGTACATGATGTCAACGGCAATCCATTTTTATATATGCACCAGGCAAACGAAGGAAGATTCCGTGCAGATTATTACACGGAACAAGGTGACACTCTGAGAGCAATACCATATATCGGAGATTATGTGGAATGTACAATCGGACGAGATTCATTGAACACAAGAATGAAAGAAGTATATTATGACAATTATATTAAACATCATGAATATGATTACTATAATATGCGTATTATTATACACTTATTATTCGATTCAGAATTGAATATAAATGAAATACGCATGGTGACACATTCCCGTTGCAAAGAAACAGATAAATTTGTTTTGGATATATGCAATGATTTCTGTAAACTGTTCAAGATGACACAATGGATGAAAAAGGATGGCTTTCCTGAACCATGTCCATATAGTTTTTCAATTATTGTTTTCTCTAACTTTTAGGGACAGATATGTTTGGCTTTTTGAGAATTGAGGAAACAAAAATCATGAAGGATATCATAATATGACATATACAAAAAGATTGGGATATGATTTTTAAACGGATATTAACGGCTTGCACGATACTGTTTCTTACAATGTTGCACAGTTTCGGCCAGGAAAACAAACAGAAGTTGTCTCATTACGACATAGCAGGAAAACAGTTTAAAGGTTTGGGCAGATATGACTATTTCACGGAGCAGGGCGACACCCTGAAAGCAGTGCCTTATGTGGGAGAATATGTGGAATGTACAATCGGACGGGATTCATTGAAGGCAAGGATGAAAGAAATATATTACCGCAATCATTATAAGCATAATGAATATGACTATACTAACTTGAGAGTATACGCATACTTACTGTTTGATGAAGAATTAAATATAAAGGAGATCAGGATGACTGCAACCCGTCACGAAAAAGGCGAGGCAGATGAATTCAGGCTGGATCTCTGCAATGATTTGGCAGAATTGTTAAAGACAACGCAATGGGTTAAGAAAGCAGATTTTCCGGAACCGGGTCCGCACAGCCTCATGACGGTCGGATTTTGGAATTCTTACAGATATGTAGAGGGAGACATACAGCCATATTGATCTTTTGAGAGATGATTTTAAAAAATAATGACAGCCTGAAAATCAGATATTGGTAAGGACATATTGAATAAATGAACACAAAAAGTATGATTTCTAAACGGTTTTTAACGGCTTGGGCACTACTGTTTTTCACGGTATTGAACGTAGCCGGACAGGCAAACAAATGGCATTGGCTTAATTATGAGGTGGCATCTGAAAAACAGATTACAGGTTTGGCCAGATATGACTATTTCACGGAGCAGGGCGACACCCTGAAAGCAGTGCCTTATGCAGGAGGATATGTGGAATGTACAATCGGACGGGATTCATTGAAGGCAAGGATGAAAGAAATATATTACCGCAATCATTATAAGCATAATGAATATGACTATACTAACTTGAGAGTATACGCATACTTACTGTTTGATGAAGAATTAAATATAAAGGAGATCAGGATGACTGCAACCCGTCACGAAAAAGGCGAGGCAGATGAATTCAGGCTGGATCTCTGCAATGATTTGGCAGAATTGTTAAAGACAACGCAATGGGTTAAGAAAGCAGATTTTCCGGAACCGAGTCCGCACAGTTTCATGTCTGTCGGATTTTTGAATTTTTACAGATCTATAGAGGAAGGCATACAGCCGTATTGATCTTTTGAGAGATGATAAAAAAATAATGACAGCCTGAAAATCAGATATTGGTAAGGACATATCGAATAAATGAACACAAAAGAGTATGATTTCCAAACGGTTTTTAACGGCTTGTGCGCAAAAGGTGGAGGATAAATATCTAAGCAGCAATGATTTGCACACTGACGGATGCCCAAAATCCGGCACCCGTCAACACATATCTTCCTATCCTTCAACCACTTACCCTCCACCCCAAGAAAAAGGCAGGGAAAGGCATTTCAACGGACCGGCATGAAATAAACAGTCTTGCAGTTTACTTCTTCGGCAAAAAAGAGTAAATTTGCCGGCTGATAATTTAAAATGCCTCTGTCCGTGAGGCACAATCTGACATTTATAATGATGCTGAATAACGCATATTGCTCGGACAAGTACCAGTATACCATGGGAAAGTCCTTCTATGACAACGGGATGAAAGACAAGACCGCTGTGTTCAACCTGTTTTACAGAAAAGCTCCGGAAAACAACAACTGGGCTGTCGTGAGCGGTGTAGATGAAGTTCTGGAAATGATAGAGAATCTCGGCAATATGGAGCCGGAGTTCTTCGAAAAGTTCCTGCCGGGGGAAGAGTATGCCGAATTCAGGGGCTATCTTTCCTCAATGAAGTTCACGGGAAACGTATATGCCATGCGCGAAGGAGAAATCGCGTTCCCGAACCAGCCTATAATAATTGTCGAAGGCCCGCTGATTGAGGCTCAGGTACTGGAGACCCCCATGCTGTGCATAATGAATCACCAGATGGCTGTGGCGACAAAGGCATCAAGGGTATGCCGCGCCACCAACAGGCCGGTCAGCGAATTCGGCTCACGCCGCGCACACGGACCGTGGGCTGCGACATACGGTGCAAAGGCGGCCATAATCGCAGGCTGCAAAAGCACCTCCAACATCCTCACCGGAGTAATGTATGACTACGGTTCGACAGGCACTATGGCGCACAGCTATGTGACCTCGTTCGGATGTACGGTCGAGGGAGAACACACGGCTTTCAGTACATACATAAAGACACATCTGAACGAGCCGCTGATACTGCTCATCGACACATACGACACACTTAAATGCGGCATCAAAAACGCAATGAGAGCATTCAGGGAGAACGGAATAGACGACAGCTACAAGTCCGGCTACGGCGTAAGACTCGACAGCGGAGACCTCGCATACCTGTCAATAGAGTGCAGAAGAATACTGGACGAAAACGGATTCAGGCATTGCAAGATTTTCGCGACAAATTCACTTGACGAATATCTCATTACGGATCTGGAGCGACAGGGAGCCTGCATCGACTCATACGGAGTGGGAGACGCAATTGCCACCAGCAAGGCGGCACCGTGCTTCGGCAATGTGTACAAACTGGTACAAATCGGAAATGAAGCTGTCCTGAAACGTTCTGAGGACAAAATCAAACTGATAAATCCAGGCTTCCAGATAACTTACAGAATTAAAAAAGGTGAAATCTACAAGGCGGATGTGACCTGTCTGCACGGTGATTCCCTGAGCGGAAAGATAGAGTCAGGAGAAGCATTCACAATCTGCGACGAATTCGACCGCTACAAGTCAAAGACTTTTGAAGCCGGAGAATATACGGCCTTCGCCCTCCAGCAGAAAGTCATCGAAAACGGGACTAGATGCGTTCCTGTGCATACTCTTGCCGAAAAGAAAGCCTACTATGAAAATACGCTCATGCATTTCAGTCCGAGTGAGCGCAGGCTCATAAACCCCCACTATTACAAAGTGGACATATCGGACGAACTGTACAATCTGAAAATGAGCATTATCGAAAAACTCGTAAACGAAATAAACAATTTCAGCATCAAATGACAAATCCGGCATTAGTTGTAGTTGACATGCTGTACGACTTCATAGACGGAAGTCTCGCATGTCTGAATGCAGAAGAAGCGATAAAGGAAACCTGCAGCTTCATAGAGTCAAAGACAGGCAAGAGCGAGGGCGACGGTACGGAAATACTCGACACGTTCCCTGTACTGTTCGTATGCGACAGTCATCCGTCCGACCATTCTTCTTTCAGGGAAAACGGGGGAATATGGCCGGCACACTGCGTGGCCGGCACGCACGGAGGCGAGATACACAGCTACTTGCGCAACTATGTCAACGAAGAACTCGTATTCGTCAAAGGATGCGACAAAAATGTAGAGCAGTATTCGGGATTCGAGGGCATGAACAGTGCCGGGCAGCCGCTCGGCGAGATTCTCGGACTGCTCGACGCCGAGGATGTCTATGTGTGCGGCATAGCGACTGAATACTGTGTCCGCAACACCTGTGAAGACCTCATGAAAGCCGGCTTCAAGGTACACCTTCTGAAAGACTGCCTTGCATACGTAGACAGGCAGGGACATGTGGACGCGCTTAAGGAAATGGCTGAGGAAGGCATATCGATTTGCTCATTTCGCTGATTCTTCATACCTTTGAGGTTTTGGTATGAAGAGTCTGCTTAAAAAAACATGGCTGCCTGCGCTGCTCGTCTCAATCGCGGCGATTCAATCGTTCGGCACAAGCATATACAGGTCTGCAGGAATTAATGTATCTGCGGATACTGTTGTCGTGTCCGTGCAATATGATTCACTTGACATAGGCGAAGATTCGTTGTACACAGACTCATCAGGCGCAGCCGCAGACAGCACTTTTTACCAAGAACTTGTCATTTCGGCACGCGACACAATCCAGGTGCCCGATTCGCTCCGCGAAACAGACCCTTTGAAATTCAAATATTACATTGCTCTCAGGGATTCCGTGACAAGATACCGGATGCGGGACTCCCTTATGCAGGCAGGAGACAGCCTTGAACTGCACAGGCTCGACTCGCTCTACATAAAAGACTCCACCGACATCGCACAGGCCAAATTCAGCGCATGGTACTTGTCGCTGAGCAAGCGCGAGCGCAAAAAATACGACTATGAGCAGGCACTGCCGGCAAAAATAGCCGCCATCAACAGAAAGATGCAGGTCAAGGACAGTCTGCGCGCACGCAAGGACAGCATTACAGAGGCCACACCGCGCATTCTCGAAACATTCGCAATACCGGACTCGCTCCAGTACAAGAGAATCGTCACATGGAAACATGACAGATATTTTCATAATCTGGAGATACAGAAATTCGACACCTCATATAACAGCAATGCCCATGACTACCCTTTCTTCAAGGAGGATGTGAACGCGACTTGGCTGGGCGTAATCGGATCTCCTGTCCAACTTTACAACTATTTCAAGAGACAGGATGAGGAGAATGCGATTTTCTATACCCCTTACAGCATATACAGCAGCTCGCCGGAAACGCTTCTGCAATACAACACGAAAACACCTTATACAGAACTTGCGTACTGGGGAACCTTGTTTTCCAACAAAGAAAAGGAAGAGTCCAACATTAAAGTGCTTACCACCCAGAACATCACACCTGAACTGAACATACTGCTCGAATACAAAAGATTCGGAGGCAACGGTATGCTCCGCAGGGAAGACACCGGAAACAGGGGCTTCGTTGCCGCGACCAATTATATGGGGAAACGCTATCTCATGCACGCCGGCTTCATCTACAATAAGGTGGAAAAAAGCGAGAACGGAGGTGTGATGGACTCATTCTGGATTCGTGACACGACGGTGGATGCACGTGAAATAGAGGTTTATCTGAAAGGCGCCGGCAACCAGCTGAAAAAGAACACGGTCTTCCTCGACCAAAGTTACCGCATACCTTTCTCTTTCATCGACAGGATAAAGGAGAAAAAGGAAGCTAAGAAAGACAATGCGAGAAGAGACAGCATCATGGCAAGCGGAGACTCTCTTGCAATAGCCGCCCTGCTGATGCAGGAAGATCCGGAAAATGCAGGCCCAGAGAATGCGTCAGACAATGAAGGGAATGACGAAGAAGACGAAGGCACTGTACAGGAAACCAAAGACATAACGACAGCTTTCATCGGACACAGCAGCGAATATTCCGTCTTCAGGAAAAAATATACGGATGAAATATCAGGTTCCGATGCGGCAGGCCGCGAATTTTTCAATGACCGCTTCTATCTGAACCCTGCCAAGAGCGCGGACTCGCTTCGGGTCATGCGACTCGAAAACAGGTTTTTCCTAAGACTGCAGCCGTGGAAAAACGACGGAATAGTCTCCAGACTGGACGTCGGGCTCGGTGACAAGCTCGCCAACTATTACAGTTTCAGTCCCGACAACTACGTAAAAGGCAGTTCAAACGTGGTGCAGAATTCAGTATATCTGTATGCCGGAGCGAACGGCCAGTTCAAGAAATACCTTACATGGAAGGCAAAGGGACACTATAATTTCCTCGGATACGAAATAAACGATTTCGGTATAGATGCGGATATATCATTCAGCGCATATCCGTTCAGGCGCGACAGGAAAAGCCCTCTCACTTTGGACGTGCATTTTGAGACCGGACTCAAAGAGCCGGATTATTATCAGCAGCACCTGCACACGAACCACTATTTCTGGGACAATGATTTCAGCAAAATATCCACGACCAAACTCGAGGCATCGCTTGCTGTTCCGAGATGGGATCTGAAAGCCTCTTTCGGTTATGCCCTGCTCGGAAACAATATCTACTATGACACTCTCGGAATCGCAAGACAGAACAGTGTGCCGATGAGCGTAATGACTGCATCCCTGAGGAAAGACGTGAGAATCTGGAAATTCCATCTGGAAAACCAGGCCCTGTTCCAGCTTTCGTCAAATCCGGACGTACTGCCGCTTCCTATGCTGGCACTGAACCTGAGATACTATTTCCAGTTCGACGTGGTAAAGAATGTCATGCAGATGCAGGCCGGAGTAAACGGCACTTTCACGACATCGTGGTATGCTCCTGCATACAATCCTGTTCTCGGAGTATTCCACAACCAGAACAAGGAGAAATTCGGCAACTGCCCTTATCTTGACGTGTTTGTGAACATACAGTGGAAAACGGCCTGTCTGTTTGTCAAAGTCGTCAACGTAAATATGGGATGGCCGAACAAATCTGCGGACTATTTCACTGCTGCAGGCTACATCGGCCCGCAAAGGGCGCTTAAAGTAGGAATAATGTGGCCTTTCTACGTGCAGCCGGGCAAGGCTCACTCCGGTACTTCCGGCAAAGGCTCCGGAGGAAAGGGTTCAGGCAGCAAATCATCGGGAGGCCTCCCTCAGGGCTTGTCACCGGGAGGCAAGTCGGGCCTAAAATGAGCAGGATGACAAGGCTGAAAGAAGACACCGCGGCAACTGTAAGATGCCTTCTGATAACGGTCCTTATGGTATTGACTGCCCCTGGCATCTTTGAATGGAAAAAGATTCCGACGGATACGCGCACGAACGTATTCGTGGACAGGCACATCCGGTGCGTCATCAGTCTCGGTGACGACATGAAGGGAGCGAACGGCCTGGTCAGCGGCTTCTGCTATGAGCTTCTAAGGAAATTTGCAGACGAAAACGGCTTCACGATGACCGCGATAGCGGAAGGTGACCACGGAGAAGAATGGATCGATTCCCTGAGGAACGGCATCATCGACATCATTGTCCTGCGTCCGGAAATACATTCCCTGCATGAGGATCTGAATATATCGCACAGCATCACGGCCGGTTCCGCCCTCGCCACGGCAGAAGGACACATAAACGAAATACGTCAGTTCAACAATTGGCTCAGCCGGACAAAGGCCACAGGCTGCTATGAAAATCTGAGGTCAAAATATTTCCGCAAATTCAATCCGATAAAAAGGGCGGATGCCGGTGAACTGTCAAAGACTGTCAGCCCCTATGACGACCTGATAAAGAAATATGCCACCGGACTTGGATGGGACTGGAGGCTGCTTGCGGCTCTTGTATATCAGGAGTCCAAATTTTCGATAAGTTCAAAGTCGCACAGAGGGGCGCGGGGACTGATGCAGGTTATGCCAAAGACGGCAAAACATTATGGAATCGACGATCTTACAGATCCTGACATGAATCTTTTCGCAGGAACGAGCCATCTGAAAAGACTTCAGAAAATGTTCAGCAAATATGAATTGGAACCCGACGAACTGCTGAAATTCACTCTGGCAGCATACAATGCCGGTGAAGGGAGAATCAAATATCTGCGCTGCCTGGCTACGGAAATGCAGGCAGACCCGTGCAAATGGGAAGAAGTAGCGGGAATAATACCGCTCGTGTGCAAGGATCCCGTCCTCGACCTCAGCAAATTCAAAGGGGAAGAAACAATCGGATATGTAAACAACATAATGTCTCTATACGGGGCAATCTGCAGAATCTGTCCGCAGAAATAACAATCATTTCACACGAACCGTGTCTGCAGGATCGACCTTGGAGATGAAAAGACAAGGAATCAGGAGAAAAATCATTATGACAGCAAAGGCAGCGGCATCGGCAGCGAGAATCATTCCGAAGTCGAGGTGCACCGGGACAAAGGACACGAAATAGTTTTCAGGATCAAGCCTGAGCAGCCTTGTCCTGTCCTGAAGCAGACACAGAAATGCAGCAATCAGATTTCCGGCGGCCATTCCCTTGAATACAAGCACTGCCGCACTCGACAGGAATACTCCCGCTATGTCCCGGTCCTTCATCCCGACAGCCTTCAGCAAACCTATTGTCGGTATATTCTCAAACAACATGATAAGAAGTCCGGAAATCATATTGAATCCGGCCACAATACTCATAAGTACAAGGATGAAAAAGACATTGAAGTCAATCAGACCGAGCCAGTCGAATATCTGAGGAAACCTCGACACAGAAGAAGAAGCCACGACTCCGGCATCATCGTCGGACAAAACGGCGTTGACGGCAAACCCTATTTCCTGTTCCGCCGCACGTATCTTGTCCTCAGTGCGCCATGACGGGGCAAGGGAAACCTCCAGAACCGAAGCCTCGTTTTCTGTCCATCCATTGAGCTTCCTCATGTCGTCAATATCGGCATAAACGAGGAATTTGTCATCCGTACCGGCGATTGTCTCATGCACGGCAGCAACCATGAACTGCCTGACTTTCATTCTGTCACCAATAAAATAGGTAAGCATACGGTCTCCCGGTGCAAGTCCTGACGCCTGCGCAAGACGGGACGGAATGGAAACTGCAAGCGAAAGCGAGTCATTATCCAATTTTTCGTGGACAGCAGCCGCACCGCCCTTAATGCCCTTGACCAGTACTCCGTGAATTCCGTCTCCGTTTTTCACTATTGCAGCACGGTAGACAGCAGGACTAACCTCCCCGACAAATCCGAGTTCCTCTACATAAGGAAGATAAGACGGCGAGGCATCCAAGGGTGAAGATCCGTCAAGAAAATTCATGTCAGGCCGCATCAGCTGCACATCTCCGGCAATCTGCGTCAGACCGTCCTGTATCTCATGACGGAAACCCGATGAGACGGAGACCGCCAGAATCATCACAAGAAAACTCACTGCAATAGAAATCGCAGCGAACTTTCCCTTGAAACGGAGTCTGCGTGATATGAATAACAGATTCATCGTCCGCCCCTCAAAGCCTGGATGCGGCCTTTGGCTGCAATACGCTCGTTTTCCGTACCGTGCTCAGCAAGAAGCTCCAGATATTTCAGCTCAGACTTTTTGTTTCCGGCCTTGCGCGAGGCCAAAGCGCCGTTTTTGATTGCGGTATAGTCGTCCGGACGCTTTTTGAGAACCTTTGCGTAATATTTCAGGGCTGTCTTGTAATCCTTTCTGGCTATCATATAATAAGAGCCGATATTGCTTATAAAGCCTGTATGGTCCGGATACAGTTTCACAAGAAGCTCGGACAGAGAACGGAACGCCTCATAGGCCGACGGAGTCCCTATGGAATAGAGGCTGTAACAGTACTCCTGCATGGCATCGGCAAAAAAGTCACCGCCTGCTTCTGTCCCGGAATAATCCCAGACCTCTTTCCTTGCCGCCCCCTCCACGGCAAGTTCCTTCAGATATGACAGGGCCATGTCAGGACTTTCCTTTTCATAGGCAATGTATGCATTGGCCTTGAGGAAACGGAAATCGATCATGTCCGGATGCAGGCTGATTGCCCTGTCGGCAGCCTTAACGGCTTTTGCATACAGCTCGTCATCGAACTCATCTACCTGATAATAATAAATATCATTGCCTGTGCTGTCCTTTAATGTAAGCACAGGATCCATTCCGAGGTACTTCTTTTGGGATTTCTGCTCTATCGAAGAAGTGCGTGCCTTGGCAAAATAATAGCTGAAACGTCCGAGCAGCATCTTTGTGTCAGTAGAATCCTCGGCCTCCCAATTGTCAAGCACCGTCTCCACACCTACCCCGGCCGGGCCGAGCTGCGACACGAGAAGATCATATTTGCGCTCATATTTGCCGGTCTGACAAAAGGCGCACATGCATACGGACAAGGCCGCAGCGGATGATACAAGTCTTTTAAGCATAATCATTTGTTTATATCCATTCTGATGCGGCGGCTCTGCGGATGCAGGCTGTTGCATCTGTTGCCGAGATTCTTGACAAAACCTATCGGCAGATGTTCATATTCAACAATAAGGTAGCCTTTCTCAGCCTGCGGAAAAGAGACAGGGTCTCGGTGGAGATATGCAAGAGCCTCCCCGCGTCCGACTGACACTGACGGAAACGCATCCCTCCGGAAAATCAAGGAAAGGGCAAGGTCTGCATCCGGAACAAGCAGACTCCCCTTCAATGTACCTACGGCACAGCCTGAAGCTATCAGATGCATACTTTCACCGAGCAGTGCCACATCAGAGGCAATTGTCCCCGGCACAGCAATGACAGTGTCCCCTCTGAGACGGAAGTCACAGTCCACACTGACAAGACTGCCGGCCTCCACCGGCACAGATGCCCTTTCATGCGGACGGCATGTGCGCCTCTGTACATTTTTCCCGCCGTCGGCATATACGGGGGCACCGCCGTCAAATTTTCTAAGTACGCTGCAATACTGACCTTCTCCCTCGACAAACCCGGGAACCAGACTGCATCCGAGCCTTGTCTTTATAATGCCAGAGAAATCCGACGGCACAGAATCGGCAAAAACACAGTCTGCTCCAAGCTCTGAAGCGATCCATTCCACATTGCAGTCATTTTCATAACGGTTGAATGTGCAGGTCGAATACACAAGAAAACCTCCCGGAGCAAGAGCAGGCCACACATCGGCGATGATACGTCTCTGCCTTGCCTGACAGAGGGCGACATTGTCCTCTGACCACTGCTCAACAGCATTGGCATCCTTGCGGAACATCCCCTCTCCCGAACACGGAACATCGGCCACGATGACATCGAAAAATCCCGGAAGCGCAGCAAAAGAACGCGGGTCATCGGAAGTGACCGCCACATTGGGGTCTCCCCACACAGCGGCATTCTCCGCAAGCACACCGGCTCTCGCTTTCATGACCTCATTCGCCACGAGCAGAAAATTTCCGCCCGAAACCTCACGCAGCGAAGCTGCAATGTCAGTCGTCTTTCCTCCGGGAGCGGCACAAAGGTCAAGCACTCTTACCGGCCTGCCGACAGTATCTGTACGTCCGAGAATACTGCGGAACGCATGACCCACAAACATCGATGACGAATCCTGGACGTAATAGGCACCGGCATGAAACAGAGGGTCGAGGGTAAAAACCGGCCTTTCGTCCAGCATTATGCCGTGCCGGCTCCATGCAACAGGACGCCCTGCCGGATGTGCCGCACATTTGAACGGATTCATGCGCACAGATGCAGAGGCCGGCCTGTCAAAAGCAGAAAAAGCGACAAGGGCATTGTCCTTCCCTATCGCTTCTTCAAGATATTTTCCGAATGTTTCCTTTACCTGCATACGTTGGGGTCAAATCCCTCGGGCATCCTGCCCTCGGATATGTCAACCATAGCATCGACCACCTTGTCAAGGGCATCCTTGATCTTCGTGCCGAGCAGGGCCTTCATCATAAAATTGAGATCCGCATTCACCTCGATTCCGAAATCGGTCTTGTAAGGATTCTCCGCAGCAGCGTCAAACAGCATGGAAAGCCTGAATTTGAACGGCGCGCCGTCATCCTCGAACTCAATCTTTGAATAAGGCACGCGCCGGGAGACTTTCACCCCAATGCTGAATCCCTGCACCGTCGCATGGACGGAATCGAAGTCCGCCTCCACCCCTTCTTTCTTGTCCTCAGGCAAAAAATTCACAAGATTGCGCATATCCGCGAAAGCCATATACAATTCGTACGGCGGCTTGGAAACAACCGCCCTCTTGCTCTTTATCTCAACTGCCATACCTATTCCTTTTTGCCCCAGGTCGAAGGAGAATATCTCCATTCCTTGAGGAGTTCCATATCCGAATCCTGCACATACCCCCTTTCGCGTGCGACGGAAATGAGAGTATTGTAATTCGACAATGTGGTAAGTTCGACATTGGCATCTTCGAACGCTTTGCGGGCCTGATTGAAATTGTAGGAGAATATCGCCACCATACCGAGCACATCCGCACCGGCAGCCACAAGAGCATCCTTCGCAGCGAGACTGCTTTTACCGGTCGATATCAAATCCTCAACGACAACGACTTTGGCCCCTTTCGTGAGTATTCCCTCTATCTGGGAGCCTGTGCCGTGATCCTTTGCCTTCGGGCGGACATAAATGAAAGGTTTCTTAAGAATATGGGCCACAAGATAGCCGTGAGCTATCGCACCGGTGGCGACACCTGCTATCACTTCCACATCAGGATATTGCTTCATAATGATATCAGCCATCCAGGAACAGGCCTTTTCCCTTATGTCAGGAAAGGAAAGGATTCTCCTGTTGTCACAATAAATCGGCGACAACCAGCCGGAAGCCCATGTAAATGGATTTTCAGGCCTCAACATGACAGCCTTAATGTCCAGAAGAGCCTCGGCAACTGCTTTTTCTACAGATTCCATAATTATATCTTTTCTCAAGTTTTTCAGGTTCCGCAAGTGTTAAACTGCTAATTATATTAAGATTAACCCAACTTGCAAAACTCAAATATATTATATCGTTTTTCGGTTCTTCTGCCTATATTTGCAGGCAGAATTCATATTCGGAAACCGCCCGTTTTCCGGAAACAGGTTTCCTGGCATTAAGCGCAGTTGCGCAAAGATAATAAATTTATAGGTCAAATGCACAAAATATACTTTGAAAAGAGATGCATAATAATCTGTCCTCCAAATGAACAGGCCCTTTCCGACCCCAATGCCATCATTTTCTGCCGGCGTAAGGACTCATCCATACATTCGCTCATCGGAATGTTTGAAGTATCGGACACACTGAACAGAATCTATATACCGAGCGAAGACCCGGAGTGCACATACCGCAGAATCTGCGCAGAATTCAAGGAGGTGAACGCAGGAGGGGGCCTCGTGTCAAACAGGCGCGGAGATTTCCTGCTCATCAGCAGAAACGGGCTGTGGGATCTTCCGAAAGGACATCAGGAGGAAGGAGAAGACATAAGCGCGACAGCACTGCGCGAAGTCATGGAAGAGACCGGCATAGACAAACTCGCATTGCGGGATCTCATCTGCGTGACTGACCACTGCTACAGGCGGAACGGTCAGTGGCATCTCAAACACACATGGTGGTTCGACATGCTGTACACCGACCCGACAGACCTCACTCCGCAGCGCGAGGAAGACATATCAAAGGCAGCATGGGTAGCGAAATCGAGCCTCCCCGCATTTTTGCTGACTACTTACCCTTCTATTACAGAGGTATTCAGAGAAGCCAAAGTATGATTTTTCCTCATTTTGCAGGGACAGTGAAACAAAAACGGCAAACAATCGTATAATATAATGTATTTTTGCTGTTAATTTTTAACTCAGATATGAAATTATCTCAATTCCAGTTTCAGCTTCCTGCTGACAAAATCGCCGCCGAGCCGCCGAGATGGCGCGACGAATGCAAGCTCATGGTACTTCACAAGGCTACCGGAGAAATCGAGCACAGACTTTTCAAAGATATAATAGAATATTTCGGAAAGGGCGATACTTTCGTCCTCAACGATACAAAGGTATTTCCGGCAAGACTGTACGGCAACAAAGAGAAAACCGGAGCAGACATAGAAGTATTCCTTCTGAGGGAACTCAACAGGGAGCAAAGGCTTTGGGATGTGATTGTGGACCCGGCCAGAAAAATCAGAATCGGCAACAAGCTGTATTTCGGAGACGACGAGAGCCTCGTTGCCGAGGTAATCGACAACACGACGTCTCGCGGAAGGACTCTGCGTTTCCTCTACGACGGCCCTTATGAGGATTTCAAGGAAACCCTGTTCGGACTCGGCCAGACTCCGGTTCCCGACTGGGTGAAAAAGCAGGTCACAGAGGAGGACAGGGAGAATTTCCAGACAATTTTCGCCAAGCACGAAGGAGCAGTATCCGCTCCCGCAGCAGGTCTGCATTTCAGCAGAGAATTATTCAACAGAATGATTCTCAAAGACATAAACAAGGCATTCATTACACTTCACATGGGAATCGGACACTTCCGTGAAGTCGATGTGGAAGACTTGTCCAAGCACAAGATGGATTCGGAAAGGCTCATAATAACGGAAGAAGCCGCAGAAATCATCAACAAGACCAAGCACGAGGGACACAAAGTCCTTGCTGTCGGCATAACCGTAATCCGCGGACTCGAAACATACGTCACGACCAACGATGAAGTGAATCCATACGACGGATGGACCAACAAATTCATTTTCCCGCCGTACAGATTTGCGATACCGGACGCCATCGTATCGAACTTCCACCGTCCAGGCTCGACCATGCTCATGTCGGTAGCCGCATTCGGAGGCTATGAAAATGTCATGAAGGCATACAAGACTGCTCTCGAACAGGACTACAAGTTCGGTCCGTACGGAGATGCGCTTCTGATCATTTAAAAAAATGTCACGATTTTAAAAAACAGAAAAAAGTTCAGCAATAAAAGGAAAAACATCTTTGCGTCCTTTCCGCAAAGATGTTTTTCTTTTTTATTTTGCCGTCATGACAAACAATGACGAAAAAATCAGCCTCTGCGCCCTGGGCAGGATTTTCGGGTTCGAGCCGAAGATTGCCCTGGAACTCATATCGCGCGCAGGAAGCGCATCGGAGATTTTCAGACTCGGGAACAAAGAACTGGACAGTCTGCTCGGTCCCTATTCAAGGCACAGGCGGAAAATCACAAGGCAGGCCTTTGACGAGGCGGCCTTATCGCTTGAAAAACTCGCCGAAGACGGGATAAGGTTCACCGGCTGGACAGAGGACGGTTACCCTCCCCTCCTCAGGGAATGTCCCGATGCACCGGCAGGTCTGTACATCAGAAGCTCAGGCAGGGATGACGACCTGTGGAAAGGCACGGCGATATCAATAGTCGGCACACGTGACATATCCCCATACGGACGCGAATGGTGCGAAAAACTCGTCGCAGCCCTGGCTGACGCGAATCCTGGCACATGTATAATAAGCGGCCTCGCCATAGGCACAGACATCTGCGCCCATATCGGCGCCGTGCAGTACGGTTTGCCCACAATAGCCGTAATGGCTACAGGGCCGGACAGAATATATCCGCACAGGCACACTGATTTCGCCCGGAAGATTGCCGGTACAGCGGACTGCGCCCTTGTGACGGACTTTCCTCCGGGCACGGCCCCGCTGCCCGTAAACTTTCTCAGGCGCAACCGCATCATTGCAGGGCTCGGCAGGGCGGCTGTCATTATCGAATCGAAGATTAAGGGAGGCGCAATGATGACGGCAAGGCTCGCTTTTTCATACGACCGGGAAGTATATGCGCTTCCGGGAAGAGCTGACGACATCCGTTCCCGCGGATGCAACTGCCTGATAAAGGAGAGAATCGCAGAAGTGCTGACTTCTCCTGAAGAACTGGCGGAAAGCCTCGGATTCAGGAAAATGGAAAAAGCCGTATCTTTTTCTGATCCGGAGATCATCTGCGCCGCATACAGGGGCAGCATGGCAGAAGAAGACATAGGCCTTATGCAGAAGATGGTTTCAGCGATACGCAGCGAACGGGGAATCAGCATAGGGCAGGTAGCTGAGACAGCAGGCATAGACTACGGCAGGGCGGCCGCCATCGCAGGAATTCTGGAGGCGGACGGCTTCATAACGACGGATCTTTTAAGAAGATGCTTCCTTGTGCAGCGGAGATTCCGTTGAATCCCGCAGAAAAGAAACATAAAAGAATTTTTGAGAAAGTTCCAAACAGTTTCTAAATTTGCCGGCAACTCATAAACTACGGCAAATGGAATTCACAGATACCCATACCCATCTTTATGACGAGGCTTTTTCCGGCGAGGAAGACGGCGCCGTTGACAGGGCAGCAAGCGCAGGGGTGACAAAAATGATACTTCCGGACATCGACTCCAGCACGAGAGATTCAATGTTTGCACTGGCGGAACGCCACGAAGGAGCGCTGTTCCCGTGCATCGGACTGCATCCTACATCAGTCGGGGCAGACTGGAAGCAGGAGCTGGAAAAAGTCATGTCATTCACAGGACGGAAGGTGTGGGCCGTCGGAGAAGTAGGCATGGACCTGTACTGGTCACGGGAATTCGCAAAAGAGCAGGAAGAGGTGCTGCGCGTCCAGCTCGAAATGGCATCCGAAGCCGGACTTCCCGTAATAATACATTCGAGAGAGGCCACGGAACCGCTGCTCAGGATACTGAAAGAGTACAGGAGTCTCGGCCTGCGCGGTGTTTTCCATGCATTCAGCGGCAGCGCGGAAACTTTCAGGGAACTCTCGCGGATCGGGGAATGGCATATAGGGATAGGAGGAGTACTTACTTATAAAAAGGCCTCGATAGCACAGACTGTAAAGGACATTCCGGCCGACAGAATCCTGCTTGAGACGGATTCGCCGTATCTCACCCCCGTGCCATACCGTGGCAAACGCAACGAAAGCGCATATATCCCCTTCATAGCCGCAAAACTTGCCGAACTTACCGGCATGGACATGGAGGAGATTGCGGCCAGGACAACAGAAAACGCACAAAAACTATTCAATCTATGAAAAAGTCCTCGATACTTCTGATATACACAGGAGGCACGATAGGGATGAAAGAAGACCCGGCCATGCAGGCGCTTGTGCCGTTCGATTTCGGCCAAATACTCGACGAGGTGCCCGAGCTGGGCAAATTCGCATACAGGATAGACTCCTGCACATTCGACCCTCTGATAGACTCATCCGACATCGAGCCTTCGCACTGGATGGCCTTAGTGGAGATGATCGAGCGTCATTATGACTCTTACGACGGCTTCGTGATACTGCACGGTACAGACACAATGGCATATTCGGCTTCCGCGCTGAGCTTTATGACGGAAGGCCTGACCAAGCCTGTGATATTTACGGGAAGCCAGCTGCCGATAGGAGCTCCGAGGACCGACGGGAAAGAGAATCTCATATCGGCCGTGGAAATCGCCGCCGCCAAGGACCAGTACGGACATGCAGTCGTTCCCGAAGTGTGCATCTGCTTCGACAATCTGCTGATGAGGGGCAACAGGACGAGCAAAGTAAATTCAGACAATTTCAGGGCGTTCAAATCGGAAAACCTGCCGCCTCTTGCGGAAGCCGGAATAAGCATACGCTACAACACCGCCCTCATAAGAAAGCCGGACTCATGGGAGAAGCGGCCTCTGTTCCACAAAAATCTGGACACAAGGGTGTCGATACTTAAAATCCATCCGGGAATCACGCCGCAAGTCGTGAGGAACATACTGTGCGGACCGGAGACACGCGCGGTCATCATCGAGACATACGGTGCAGGAAATGCCCCTACGAGGAAATGGTTCCTTGAACTTGTGCATGAGGCGGCGGAAAAAGGCAAAATTATGCTGAACATAAGCCAGTGCAGGACAGGCTGCGTAAATATGGACATCTATGCCACCGGCAAATGCCTGAAAGACGCGGGCGCGGTCAGCGGCTATGACTGCACGACCGAAAGCGCTCTGGCGAAACTTTTCTATCTCATGGGCAAAAGTTCCGACAACGGCGAAGTCAAGGCAGGGCTTGAAAATAACTTGAGGGGCGAAATATCAAAATAATTATTGCTGATTGAAAATTAATTGCTAAATTGCACCGGATTTTAGGCAGGGTGTGCTTATACCGTTGCCAAAACACGAAATTACTGATAACGATTCAATAACTTTAAATTAATTAAACACACAAAAACAATTATGAAAAAATTTTTCATGTTTTTGGCAGTAATGGGCGTGATGGCCTTTTCTGCACAGAATGCAGCAGCTCAGGACGAGCAGCCTGCTGACGGAACCGCAGCTACTGAAATGGTAACTGAGGCTACTGAGACAACACTCGACGGACCTGAGGAAGTTCCTTTGCATCAGGCCCTCAAGACCAAGTTCATCGAAGGTGGTGCAGGCTTCATGGCCCTCGTAATCATCTGTCTTATCCTCGGTCTTGCACTCTCAATTGAGCGTATACTTTATCTTTCACTTTCAAAGACCAACACCAAAAAGCTCCTCTGCAAAGTCGAGGCTGCGCTTCAGGAAGGTGGAGTTGAGGCTGCCAAGGAAGTTTGCCGCAATACACGCGGTCCTGTAGCAAGCATCTTCTATCAGGGTCTTCTCCGCATGGATCAGGGAATCGAGACTGTTGAAAAGACTGTCGTTTCTTACGGTTCAGTACAGATGAGCCAGATGGAGAACGGTCTTTCATGGATTTCCCTCTTCATCGCCATCGCGCCTTCTCTCGGATTCTTGGGAACAGTAATCGGTATGATCCAGGCATTCGACGCCATCCAGGTTGCCGGTGATATGTCTCCAAACGTCGTTGCAGGTGGTATGAAGGTCGCTTTGATCACTACTGTGGGCGGTTTGATCGTTGCCGTTATCCTTCAGCTTTTCTACAACTACATCCTTTCACAGATTGACTCCCTCACCATCGAAATGGAGGACGCTTCAATCTCTCTCATAGACGTTTTGGTAAAATATCAGGAAAAGAAATAATTTGAACACAATGTACGCTAAAGTTATCAAATGGATATCATGGGTACTGCTCGTCCTCGGTGCATTCATTGGAGTTTACGGCTTTATCGTAGGCTTCGAGGTTAACGAAGATGCACCAGTTGACTACGTACTCTACTGGGCGTATGCAATGGTAGCAGTGGCTATCCTCGCCGTTCTTCTCGGCGTGGTTGTCATCAATACGATTAACGATCCGAAGAATCTTCTCAAGCTCGTTGTCGGAATTGTGGCCATCGTTGCTGTGGTAGGTGCAGCCTACCTGCTTGCCCCAGGCACTCCAGCCGTCGGATATCTCGGCGAGCCAGTGTCAGACGCGACACTCAAACTTACAGATACTATTCTGAATCTCACTTATCTCTGCTGCGGAGGCGCAATACTTTCAATTCTGGTTGGAGGAATCATCACCGCAACACGCAAATAACCGGACATCATGGGTAAAAAGACACCAGAAATCAATTCAAGTTCAACGGCGGACATTGCGTTCCTCTTGCTTTGCTACTTCCTGATGACAACAACAATGAATCAGGATATGGGTCTGCAGCGTCGTCTTCCTCCGATTCCTGATCCCAATCAGAAAGTGGAGGACCAGAAGATTAATCGTCGAAACATCATCATCGTCAAGATTAACTCAGCCGACAGACTTCTTGCTGGTACCGAGCCTATGCATGTCAGCCAATTGAAAGATAAGATCAAGGAATTCCTTACAAACCCTGCAAACGACCCTAACCTTCCGGAAAAATCCGAAATTGAAATCGAAGGATATGGCCCGTGCATGGTTTCCAAGGGAGTAATATCTCTCCAGAACGACCGCGGTACAAGCTATCAGGCATATATCGCAGTACAGAATGAACTTGTGAAAGCCATCAACGAACTCCGTGACGAGTGGTCGAGGGTGAACTACGGCAAGCCATATGCAGCTCTGGACGAGAGTCATCAGACAATCGCAAGAAAGGCAGTGCCTCAGAACATCTCCGAGGCAGAACCTAAGGACATCAACCAAAAGTAACAGGAGGAGAACGTTATGTCAAAATTCAAAAAAAGCGGAAAGAAGGAGATGCCGGGAATTTCTTCCGGTTCACTCTCAGACATCGTGTTCATGCTGCTGTTCTTCTTCATGGTGACAACCACAATGCGCGAGACAGAAAACAAAGTCGTGGTTAAACTTCCGGAGGCGACAGAAATCGCCAAGCTTGAAAGGAAAGACCTGACTTCGTACATCAATATCGGAACACCTGTGAAACATCTCCAGGCACAGTACGGTAACGATGCCCGAATCCAGCTCAATGACTCTTTCAAGACTGTAGATGAAATCCGTGACTTCATCGCTGCCGAGCGTGACGCGATGTCAGAAGCAGACAGATCTTTCATGACAGTGGCAATCAGGGCTGACGAAAACACCCGTATGGGTATCGTCACAGACGTTAAGCAGGAGCTCCGCAGGTGCTCTGCGCTTAAAATCATGTACTCAGCCAGAAAGTCAGCGGAATAACAGAGTATTCTGTTGCAATAATAGGAAGGTGGCCGAAAGTCGATATGACTTTACGGCCACTTTTTTTTGCAGATAAATCAAAGCAACTTCCAATATTGGATATTTCTGTGTAAATTTGCAGGTTGAGAAATAAAGAACATGATTATGAAACTAAAATTGATGTCGATAATGGCTATGGCCATGATGTTTTTTTCAGTTGCAGGATGCTGCGGAACAGGAAATAATAACACAGGATCAGAAAAGGCAAAATATATTTTCCTTTTCATAGGCGACGGTATGGGAGCGAACCATGTCGCGACAGCTGAATCATATCTTTCATACAAAGAAGGCAAACTGGGAGGCGAGCAGCTCGTATTCACAGGTTTCCCGTACTACGGAACAGCCACCAATTTCTCAGCCAACAAGCATGTGACCTGCTCTTCGGCTTCAGGAACAGCAATAGCCTGCGGCTCAAAGACAAAAAATCATAAGCTCGGCACCAATGCCGACGGGGAAAACCTCCGCAGCATTGCATACGAACTGAAGGACGACGGATACAAAATCGGAATCATAACGACCGTCCCGATCAACCACGCCACTCCTGCCGCCTTTTATGCAAATGCCCAGGACCGCGGGGAATACTACAACATAAGCCGTCAGATACCGGAAAGCGGATTTGAATATTTCGCATCTTCCGGATTCATAGACTTCAGGGACACGGACGGAAAGGCGGAACCGACAGACGAATATCTCGAGAAGAACGGATACAAAGTATGTTACGGCCCCGAGGAGTTCAGGACAGCCGAAAGCGAATATGACCGAATCGTTTTCTGTCAGGAAAGCAACCGCAGCGAAAATGCCGACAACTATGTGGGCGACGGCAATGAAGCAGAAGATGCAAGTCTGTCGCAGATGCTCTCTATGGGTATGGAATTCATCGGCAGCGATTCGCCTTTCTTCTTCATGTGCGAGGGCGGCAAGATTGACTGGACCGCCCACGAGAACAAGACAATGCCGATGATAATGGATGTACTCGAGTTCAATGATGCAGTAAAAGTGGCATACGACTTCTATCTGGCACACCCCGATGAGACCCTTATTATCGTAACTGCCGACCACGAGACAGGCGGACTGTCCCTCGGCTGCGATCACGAAACCGTCAACTGGGAGAAACTTGAGGCAAGCTGGACAGAAGGAGGCTGCAAGAACACTCTCGACTACCGGCAGAACAGGGAGCTCAACAAAGAATGTTCGATAGGTTGGACAACAATGGCCCACACAGGTTCGCCAGTTCCGGTATTTGCAATAGGCAAGGGAGCGGAGAAGTTCAGCGGAAGAATGGACAACACTGACATCAAAGGAAAAATATTGTAAAATCACCGATACAAATGGAAAAAATCATCAGAACCAAAATCAAAGACCTGCTCAAAAGCGAGCCGGGCAAGGAGGTTCTTGCAAAAGGATGGGTAAGGACCAAACGAGGGAACAAGAATGTGGCGTTCATCGCCCTTAATGACGGCTCCACCATCAATAACATACAGATAGTAGTCGACAAGTCTCCGGAAAATGAGACTGTCCTCCAGAAAGTGACGACAGGAGCCTGCATCGGAGTGCGCGGAATGCTCGTCGAATCCCTCGGAGGCGGACAGAGCACCGAAATCCAGGCAAACGAAATCGAAGTGTACGGAGAGTGCGACCCTATGAGATACCCTCTCCAGAAGAAGGATACCTCTTTCGAGTTTCTCAGAACGGTAGCACATCTGCGTCCGAGGACAAACACGTTCGGAGCGATATACCGCATAAGGAATCAGATGGCCTTCGCAATCCACCAGTTCTTCCACAACAAAGGTTTCGTCTATATGCACACTCCGCTCATCACTGCATCGGACTGCGAGGGAGCCGGAGAAATGTTCAGGGTCACGACCCTCGACATGGAGAATCTGCCCAAGAACAAGAAAGGCGGAGTCGACTACAGCAAGGATTTCTTCGGAAAGGAGACGAGCCTGACCGTGAGCGGACAGCTTGAGGGCGAGCTTGGTGCCATGGCGCTCGGAGAGATTTATACTTTCGGACCTACTTTCCGCGCTGAAAACTCAAATACTCCGCGTCACCTTGCAGAGTTCTGGATGGTGGAGCCGGAAATGGCATTCTATGACATAAACGACAACATGGACATTGCCGAAGAGTTCATAAAATATCTGGTGAAGTATGCGCTCGACAACTGCGCCGAGGACATCCGGTTCCTCAACGACAGATATGACAACGAACTTGTGGACAGGCTGAAAAGTGTTGCGGATACCGAATTCGTTCGCCTGACATATACCGAGGGAATCAAGATTCTCGAGGCTGCAAATGTGGAATGGGAGTTCCCTGTAAGCTGGGGCACCGACCTGCAGAGCGAGCATGAGAGGTATCTTGTGGAGAAACATTTCGGACGTCCCGTGATTCTTACGGACTATCCCAAGGACATCAAGGCATTCTACATGAAGCAGAATGACGACGGAAAGACTGTCAGGGGAATGGACGTGCTCTTCCCTAAGATCGGCGAAATCATCGGCGGCTCCGAAAGGGAGGCTTCGCTCCAGAAACTCGAGGCACGCATAGATGAAATCGGAATGAGCCGACAGGGGCTTGAATGGTATATCGACACCAGAAGGTTCGGTTCGGCTCCGCACAGCGGCTTCGGACTCGGCTTTGAAAGGCTGCTCCTTTTCGTGACAGGAATGAGCAATATCCGCGACGTGATACCGTTCCCACGTACTCCGAAAAACGCAGAATATTAGAAACCGCAGAAAACCAACCTAAAACATCGGACGAATATGTTGATTATCGGTATAGCCGGAGGTTCCGGCTCAGGAAAGACTACAGTAGTCAGGTCTATAACAAGGCAACTGAAAGAAAAAGTCGTGGTGATTCCGCAGGACTCCTACTACAAAGACCTGAGCCACTGCACCGAAGAAGAAAAGAAAGTCCACAATTTCGATCATCCTGATTCGATAGACTTCGAACTTCTCAGGGCGCAGATCAGGGAATTGAGCGAGGGAAAGAGCGTCGAGCAGCCTGTGTATTCCTATATCACCTGCACACGCTCGCAGACCGAGACCCTGAAAGTCAATCCTGCGGAAGTGATCATAATTGAGGGAATCCTTATATTCACTGATCCAAGGCTCCGCAAACTGATGGACATCAAGATTTTTGTCGATGCGGACGATGACGACAGACTCATGAGGGTAATGTCAAGGGACATTATTGAAAGAGGCAAGACCGTCGATGCCGTAATAGAGCGCTATTGCAAGACTGTCAAGCCGATGTATCTCCAGTTCATCGAGCCGAGCAAGAGGTATGCGGACATAATAATTCCTCAGGGAGGACACAACAAGGTGGCCATCGACATTATCTCGGCAACAATAGAGAAATCACTGGCCGACTGCCATAAAAAACAAACCGTCTGACCGACGTCAAACAACGCGAAGTGTATACAGGAAAAGAAAGCAAGGCAGGTCTGTTTATCACCGTGATATTTCATCTCACGGTGATAATTGTCTTGCTTCTTTATCAGATAGACTCCACTGTAAGACGCGAAGAAAGTTTTGTGCTGGACTTCTCGAAGCAGGAGGAACAGGAAAGGAGAGAACAGCAGATGGCACTGGAGGAAGACCTGCTTGAAAAACTGGAGGAAAAACTTGCAGAGGCCCGTATGGCAGGCCACACTCAGGTAAGGAATATAGCTGTCGATGCCGGTTCATATCTAAAGGATGACAGAGGCACGGATGCGGACCAGCTGTACCGCGATGCAGAAAGACTGGCCGGTGAATTGCGGGGAGTTACAGGCAATGCCGTCGAGGAGGATGCCAGGAATGAAACAGTCGAGCTGCCGGGCAAGGACGTCGGAAAAGAGCCGAAACAGGTTTACAGCGGCCCGTCTGTCGTGTCATACACATTGGAAGGGCGCAAGGCCAGCCTGCTGAAAATACCTGCATACAGGTGTTACGGAAGCGGGGAGGTAACTGTTATCATCACTGTCGACAATTCAGGAAGAGTTGTCAATGCAAAGGTGCTGGAAGAGACTTCATCTGCGGATAAATGTCTCAGGGAATTTGCTGTAAGGGCAGCAAGGCTGTCACGTTTCTCTGCATCCAGGACTGCCCCGGCACGTCAGCCGGGAGAAATCGTCTACAGATTCATAGCGCAGTAGCGCACCGGCACTACAGCAAGTCGATCAGTTCAGAAACGGCGGCACGCGCCTGAAGCGAATCTATACGCTCCCTGCACGATTCTTTCATAGCTTCAAAGGCACTCATATTCTCAGGTTTCAGCGGTTCTGCAGGAGGCGACTCCATTTTCAAAGGATTTATGGCAGAACCGTTTTTCCATACACGGAAATCAAGATGAGGTCCGGTCGAACGGCCTGTCGAACCGACATAGCCAATGACTTCTCCCTGGCGCACCCTCTTTCCGGACTTAATGCCGGAAGCGTATCCCGACAGATGGAGATAGGCGGTCGTATAGACTGAATTATGCCTGATTCTGACCACATTGCCGCCGGCTCCCTCATACTTGCAGCTTGTCACTACCCCGTCTCCAATCGACATTACGGGAGTCCCTTTCGGAGCTGCATAATCTACCCCTGTATGAGGCTGAACCTTTCTTGTGACCGGATGGCGGCGTGAGTATGAAAAACCGGAACTGATTCTCGAATACTTAAGCGGAGCTTTCAGAAAAGCCTTTCTCATGCTCTCCCCTTTGTCGTTCCACCAGATGTTCCCTCCGTCCTTCTGATTGAACATTATCATCGGAACATCCACGCCAGCATGAGTAAACACAGCATATCGGACAGTATCGACAGCCAGAATCTCCCCGTCGCACAGCCTCTCGTCATAAAGTACACGGAAACGGTCTCCTTTCTGCAGACCGAAAAAGTCAATCGACCAGGCATAAATATCCGAAAGGCTCAGTATAAGGAGCGGAGACACTCCTGCCGCCCTCATGTCATTCCACAGAGAAGAGCTTATTGTCACATCGGCATAGCGGCTCACTGTCTCTGCCGGCTTCTCATAAGTCCAGACCCGGTAAGGCGGACGGCAGGCAAAAACGACTCCTGATGCCTTGCCGCTTTCATATACGACATATTCCGGCCGCCGGCAATTCTCCACACCGGAACTCTCAGCCTGACTGTCGGTACATGAGCCGCTGTAATAGGCCCTGTAGGTATTCCCTACCCTGAGAGTCCTGACATCGAACACAGAATCGCAGGCCCGGGTCAAATCGTATGCTTCCTTTGCAGTCAGGCCGAGGGAAGTCATAAGCGAAGAAAAGAACTGTCCGTTCTTCACAGTGCCCTCGGTAACTAAAAGAGAATCAGGACTGAAGCCAAGTACACCGTCCTGCGAAGACATGACGGTTTCGCATTTCTGTCCAACGGACACAGGCTCGGAATCTCCGGAGTGTCCGGAACATGATACAGCCGATGTCATGACTGAAACAGCTGCTGCCGCAGCGGCCAGGGCAGGCAATGCCGCTGATGCGATATGCGAAAAAAGGCATCTCATATTTTATTTCTATTACAAGTCTTCAGATGCAAAAATAAGCAAAAAAAAGATGCCCTGAAAAGCCTTCCGGAGTCGCATTGAACAATTTGTGGAAAAATTTGTAAAATAATGGAAGAAAGTGGAAAATTATTTCTATTTTTGCCAGACTCAACAGTATGGCTATGGCAGGATTCTTCGGCAAATACAACGCAAAGATCGACGACAAGGGGCGAGTTGTTATCCCCGCTGCCGTCAAGAATGCCGTGCCGGAGGAGCTGAAAGAGTTCGTCATAAGAAAAGACATGTACTCCAACTGCCTCGAAATGTACACAAGGCAGGAATGGGAAAATATGTCACAGGCAGTCAGGTCGAAACTCGACCTTGCCTTCAATGAGGAACATATCAGATACTGGAGGACATACATGAGCGATACGGTATCCGTTGTACCGGATGCAAAACTCGGAAGAATCACCATTCCGGAAGACATCCTGAGATCTGCAGGAATCACAAAGGAGGTGGTCTTCCTTTGCGTGGACTACAAGGTGGAGATCTGGGCGAAAGAGGAAATCGGAAAGAGTACGCTGTCGACAGAGGAATTCCGCCAGCTTGGAAAGAAAATATCGGGACGCATATAAAATCTAACAGGAGGTCGCAGAATGTCCGGATACCACATTCCAGTATTGCTTGATGAAAGCGTTTCAGCTTTGGTCGGCTCCCTTTCGGGAATATATGCAGATGCCACTTTCGGAGGAGGGGGGCATACAAGGGAAATACTCGGCAGGCTGTCTCCCGAGGGACGTGTCATAGCGTTCGACCGTGACCGTGACGCGCTGGACAACAGACCTGAAGATGACAGGCTTACACTTGTCAGAAGCGACTTCAGGTGGATATACAACCATCTGCTTCATTTAGGATACAGGGACGGGATAGACGGAGTACTGGCAGACCTCGGAGTGTCCTCGCATCAGTTCGATACGGCAGAAAGAGGCTTCTCGTTCAGATATGAGGCTCCGCTCGACATGAGGATGAACCAGGAGGCGGGACAGACCGCCGAAGACATTCTCAACACATACGAAGAAGAAGACATAGAAAACATACTGCGTCTGTACGGAGAAGTCGACAACAGCCGCAGGCTGGCCCAGCTTATATGCAAGGCCCGGACGGCAGCTCCTATAAAGACAACGGCAGACCTCGGAAAGGCGATTGAAAGCGCACTTCCGAAATTTGCGGAGCACAAATTTCTCGCAAAAGTATACCAGGCCCTCAGGATTGAGGTGAACCAGGAGATGAAGTCTCTTGAGAAATTCCTGTCCGGAGCGGCACGCTCGCTCAGACCCGGCGGCAGGCTTGCAGTGATTACATATCATTCCCTCGAGGACAGGATGGTGAAGAATTTCATCAAGGCAGGAAATATCAGAGGAGAGGTCGTAAAGGATTTCTTCGGAAATGCCGATGTTCCCCTAAGGGCCGTAAACCGCAAGCCGGTGCTTCCGCAGGAGAGCGAGATCGCATCTAACACAAGGGCGAGAAGCGCAAAACTGAGAATTGCAGAAAAGGCGAGATGAGCACAGAAGAGAAAAACAAAGTGACGGCAAAGACCGTCATAAAAGCGATATGGAGCGGCGACATCCTTCTCATGCTGAGAGTGGACAAGCTGCTGCCGTATATTCTGTTCCTTTTTGCCTTAGGCTGGATAAACATCTTTTTGAACTACAAGATAGAGCAGACTATGGTGCAGGTCGAGAAGAATCAGAAGATTCTGAAACAGTACAAAATCTACCATGCGCAGAAAACCTACGAGTTCGTAAGGATGAGCAGAATAAGTACAGTCGTGAATATGCTTGAAGAAGCCGGCTCGGAGGTCACTGCCCCTGAGAAGCCGGCATATATAATAAAAGGCAGATGAGTACATCGGATAGGGACAAACTTAGGCCGAGCAGGATACTGATGTATCTGTACACCCTGCTCCTTCTGGTATCGATAGTGATTGCCGGAAGGATCATCTATCTCCAGTATATATGGAAGCCTGACCCTAAGTATGTGAACTATTTCCGTCCCCAGAAAACGCGCACGGTCATCGAGCCGCGCAGAGGTACGGTACTGGATGCCAACGGAAGGCTGCTTGCCATATCCACTCCTCTGTACAATATATATATGGACTGCTATGTGCAGAAAGACGACAATGACAAGAACGGTGCAAAAGGTGCGGAGAAAGAAAGGGAATGGATAAAGAAGGCCGGACAGCTTTCAAAGGGACTGTCCACAGTGCTTGCCGTGCAGGGGCGCGACTCTGCATATTATATGAACCGCATTATGGCAGGCAGGGCAGGCAAGATGCAGCACCGCAGCATTGCCATGAACATAGACCACGGCACACTGCTGAAACTTCAGGAACTTCCTCTTTTCAATGAGCCTTCGTACAGAGGAGGAATGATTGTGGAGCAGGAAGACCGCAGGCTTTATCCGTACGGTTCACTGGCAAGGAGAGTCATAGGCTATGTGAAAAACAACAGGGACACGACTGCGAGGCACATAGGAATAGAGGGCAGGTACGACTATGAACTTCACGGCAAAGAGGGCGTGGAATGGCAGAGGCGCACCGACAAGAAGAAACTGATACAGGACATGGACAGCATTTATGTGGCGGCAGAGGACGGAAAAGACGTGAGAGTTACGCTGGACATCAATATACAGGACATTGCTGACAGGGCGCTGAGGGAGAATATGGCCAAAGAGGGCCATATCAACGGAGGCTGCGTCGTGATAATGGATGTCAGGACAGGAGCGGTAAAGGCTATGGTCAATCTTCAGAAGGACGGTTCCGGTAATTATTCGGAAGTGTTCAACATGGCGGCAGGATGGCCTTCCGAGCCGGGTTCCGTATTCAAGTCCGCAACCCTCATGACCCTGCTTGAGGACGGAAAAGTGAGACTCGGCACGGAGATTCCGACCAACCACGGAAAGATGCTTGACATGAAAGACATTCCTGCCGATGAATATATAACGAACTACGAAAGGCGGACCGGCAAAAGCACCATTCCTGTAGTGGAGGGTTTCAAGATTTCGTCAAACTATGTGTTCAGGCGTCTGGTAAAGGACAACTACGGCTCAAATCCGGAGGAGTTTACAAGCCGTCTGCACTCATACAATCTTGACGCGAACTTTGAATTCGAACTTGCCGAACGCGGCAGCGGAAAGCCGAGGATTCCGGACCCGACCGATAAGGGATGGACAATATCCGACCTTGTGTCGTCCGCAATCGGCTATTCCGTAAGGGTGACACCGCTCCAGGTGGTGACATTCTACAACGCAATTGCCAACAAAGGCAAGATGATGAAGCCGTATATAGTCGAACAGATCGAGAGGAACGGTGCTGCAGAAAAGAAATACGGCCCTGTGCTCCTCAATTCGATATGTTCCAAAGCAACGGCCGACACGCTCACAAGGGCTTTGTCGATGGTCACGCTGGAGGGAACGGCCAAAAAGCTGAAGAATGCGAAATGCACGGTAGCAGGAAAGACGGGAACCGCAAGAATGCACCTGTCACCTCAGGAAAGCAAGGGTAGCCGCGACCCATACACCGACAGTCAGGGCAGGAAAAAGCACCAGGCGACATTCGTAGGATTTTTCCCTGCCGATGCCCCGAAATATACCGCGATAGTGGTCACATATTCCGGACTTCTCCCTCCTGGAGTAAACGTGTACGGAGGACAGACGCCGGCCTCCACATTCAAGGACATTGTGGACGGAATCTGGGCGTACGAGACAGACTGGAGTCTGCATATAAAGCCGGACGGCAAGATGCCGGACATGGACGGAGCATATATAAACACAAGCCGGACGGAAGGTTCGCCTGTTCCTAATCTGGCAGGAATGGGACTTAAAGATGCGATATACGCGATAGAGAACAACGGTTACAAGTGCAGCTACTCCGGAACGGGCCATGTGGCAAGCCAGAGTCCGGGACCGGGAGCTGCCGCGAAAAAAGGCGGAACGATTAAAATTACACTGAAATGAGACTCGACAGAGTAATACAGGACTGCGGAATAACAGGCATGACGGGAAGCACATCAAAAGAGGTGCTTTCCGTCTGCGACGATTCAAGAAAGGTATGTCCCGGCTCGCTGTTCGTTGCAGTCAAAGGTTTTGCAGGAAACGGTCATGACTACATACGTACAGCGATAGAGAAGGGTGCCTGCGCAGTGGTATATGATGACAGGGAAGCGGCGGTGAAACAGACCGAAGGCTGTGCCGCTGCCGGTGAAGTGACCATGATACAGGTCAGGGGTTCAAGGTATGCCCTTGCCGTGATTGCCTCGAATTTCTATGACAGGCCGTCCGAGAAGCTGACTCTCGTGGGAATCACCGGTACAAACGGAAAGACGACTACGGTGACTCTCCTGTACAGAATGTTCACCGCTCTCGGCTACAACTGCGGTCTGCTGTCCACAATAGCCAACTATGTGGGAGCCAAGAGGACAGAGGCCGTAAACACTACTTCCGACCCGCTTACAATCAACTCCCTGATGAGCGAGATGGTAAAGGACGGATGCGAATACTGCTTCATGGAGGTAAGTTCGATAGGCGTGCACCAGCAGAGGATAGAAGGACTCAGGTTCAGGGTCGGGATATTCTCCAATCTGACGCACGACCATCTCGACTACCACGGGACTTTTGCCGAATATCTAAGATGCAAGAAACTGTTTTTCGACAACCTGCCTGCGGACGCCTTTGCGATAACCAACATAGATGACCGCAACGGAATGGTCATGATGCAGAACACAAAGGCCAAGATTGTGACCTGTTCATGCAGAAGCATAGCCGACCATACCTGCAAGGTTATGGAGCAGAGCTTCGAGGGAATGATGCTCAAGATTGACGGCAAGGAGACATGGAGCAGGCTCATAGGCATGCACAACGCCTACAATCTGCTTGCGATATATGCAACGGCTGTCGTGCTCGGGACTGACAGCGACGAAGCCCTTACGGCAATAAGCGCACTGTCCCCTGCCCCGGGCAGGCTCGAGAACCTCAGAGGCCCGAAGGACATTTCCGTGATAATAGACTACGCGCATACTCCTGACGCTCTCGAGAATGTTCTGAAGACACTCAGGGAAATATCACCGGACAGGGAACTGATATGTCTGTTCGGCTGCGGAGGCGACAGGGACAAGACCAAGCGTCCTGAAATGGGCCGGATAGCGCAGAAATATGCCGACAGAATCATCGTGACCTCGGACAACAGCAGGAGCGAAAGGACAGCGGACATCATGGCCGGCATAAAACAGGGCATGGACACAGCAGGAAGGGCAAAGTCACTGTTTATCGAGGACAGGAAAGAGGCGATAAGGACAGCCGTGATGCTCGCCGGCGATGGAGCAGCCGTACTGCTGGCAGGAAAAGGACATGAGACCTACCAGATAATAGGAAGCCAAAAGACGCATTTTGACGAGAAAGAGATTGTAAAAGAAATATTTGAAGAATACGTTAACCTGTAAAAGACATTCAAAATGATATATCATCTGTTCAATTTTCTGAAAGATTTCGACATACCCGGACAGGGATTACTCAATTACCTGTCGTTCAGAGCTTTGCTTGCATTTACGGCAGCCCTGCTCATATCTGTCTTTGCCGGCAGAAGACTGATAGGCTGGCTGCAGAAAAAGCAGATAGGAGAGACTATACGCGACCTCGGGCTTGAGGGCCAGATGCAGAAAAAGGGCACACCGACAATGGGAGGAATTATCATATTCATTTCAATCGTTGTTCCGGTTCTTCTTTTTGCGGACCTGGCCAACATATACACAATCCTGCTGCTGATAAGCACCGTATGGTTCTTTCTCATAGGTTTTGCAGATGACTACATCAAAGTGTTCCGCAAAAACAAGGACGGACTCAGCCCTAAGGCAAAACTTGTAGCCCAGAGCGTAATGGCCCTGGCAATCGGACTTGCCGTATGCTTCAGCGGCGACATAGTGACAAGGCCGAATTCCGCTGCAGACGGACAGAACATCGCGGAAACAGTTTCCGGGCCTCATGACGGTACCGCCGCACTGTCTGAAACTGCAAAAAACACAGCAAGGCAGAATGTCGTGAAGAGCACAAAGACAACGATTCCGTTCATCAAGACCCACGAATTCGATTACAAATGGCTCTCACCGTTCAAAGGCAGGGCAGGCTGGTACTGCAAATGGGCCATTTACGTAATTATGATAGTAATGGTAATTGTAGCCTGCTCCAACGGAGTGAATCTTACCGACGGCATAGACGGTCTTGCGACCGGAACGTCCGCAATAGTCGGCGTAGTCCTCGGAATCTTCGCATGGCTCGGAGGCAATATGCTGAATTCGGAATATCTGCACATAATGTACATACCGGGAAGCGGAGAAGTTGCGGTCTTCATGTCGGCCTTTGTGGGTGCACTCATCGGTTTCCTCTGGTACAATGCCTTCCCTGCCCAGGTGTTCATGGGCGACACAGGAAGCCTTATGCTCGGGGGAATAATCGGAGTGGCTGCAATCCTTATCAGGAAGGAGCTGCTTCTGCCGATACTTTGCGGCATCTTCTTCGCCGAGAGCCTGTCGGTAATAATGCAGACAAGATATTTTAAATATACTAAAAAGAAATACGGAGAAGGCAGAAGAATCTTCAAGATGGCCCCGCTGCACCATCATTTCCAGAAAGAGGGAATTCCATGCAAATGGGGTTCGTCCTCAAAGGCGGTGCCTGAGGCAAAACTTGTCACAAGATTCTGGATCATAGGGGTAATCCTTGCCGCCGTGACCGTAGCATTGTTGAAAATACGATAGAAGAACATGCCAAGAATAGTTGTTTTAGGAGGTGGCGAGAGCGGAGTCGGTTCGGCCGTCCTCGCAAAAGTCAAAGGTTTTGACGTATTTCTGTCAGACAAAGGCAGAATCGAAGACAAGTATGTGTCTGTACTGAACGAATGGGAAATACCTTTCGAGCAGGGGGCGCATACGGAAGAACTCATACTGAATGCCGACGAGGTGATAAAAAGCCCGGGCATTCCCGAGACCGCGCCTATGGTGCAGAAGATCATAGACGGCGGAATAGGCATCATATCGGAAATAGAATTTGCAGGAAGATATGACTCTGCAAAAAAGATATGCATCACAGGAAGCAACGGAAAGACAACGACCACCTCGCTCATATATCACCTGCTCGTGCAGGCGGGGCTGAACGTAGGACTCGGGGGAAACATCGGCAAGAGCTACGCCTATCAGGTGGCGACCGAGAAACATGACATCTATGTGCTTGAACTGAGCAGCTTCCAACTTGACAATGTATATGACTTCAAGGCCGACATCGCGATAATTACGAACATAACTCCGGACCACCTCGACAGGTACGGCTACAATATGGAGAATTATGTCAGGGCCAAGTTCCGCATTACGCGCAATATGTCCAGCGACGACTGTTTCATTTTCTGCTCTGACGACGAGATTACGGTCAGCCACCTCAACAGGATAGTAGTCAAGGCGAGGCAGCTTCCGTTCACCCAGAAAGACGAAGTTTCCCAGGGCGCATTCGTCAGGGGCGACAGGATGATCGTAAGGTACAAAGACGAGGAATGCGACGTGTACCTTCAGGAACTGGCTCTCGGAGGAAAGCACAACATATACAACTCAATGGCCGCGGCGATTGCCGCCAAGGCCATGGACATAGACAATGAGTCCATCAGAAGCGCGCTGTCGTCATTCCAGCCGGTAGAGCACCGGCTGGAAAAGGTGCTTAGTGTCGGCAACGTATTATATATCAATGATTCAAAGGCGACTAACGTTGACTCTGCATGGTACGCGCTCGAATGCCAGACCAGGCCTGTGGTATGGATTGCCGGAGGAACGGACAAAGGCAATGACTATTCGACGCTTGTGCCTCTCGTAAAGGAAAAGGTCAAGGCACTGATATGTATGGGAAAAGACAATGCGAAACTGCACGCCTCATTCGGCGAAGCCGCGCCGGTGATTTATGACGTGACCTCGGCGGCCGATGCAGTCAATCTCGCGAGCAAGCTGGCATGTCCAGGGGACGTAGTGCTTCTGTCGCCGTGCTGTGCCAGCTTCGACCTGTTCAAGAATTACGAGGACAGGGGCAGACAGTTCAAGGAGGCTGTAAGAAAATTATAGGAATATGGAAGACAGTAACAGCAGCAAGGCCGCAAAGAAAGGCCTGTGGAATTTTATTGACGACATTGAAGGGGACAAGGTCGTCTGGATTATCGTGCTGCTGCTGATACTCATTTCCATTCTTGCGATATTCTCCTCTACCCCTCTGCTTCCGTCGGACAGCCGTCTGCAGGTGATGAGAAACCACGGCATAACCGCCTTTATGGGACTCATGCTTATCATAGGGCTGTACAATATTAAGAAAATAGGCGTTTTCAGGATTCTGTCGCAGTTCGGCTTCTTCCTTTCATTCGTGCTGCTGCTGATACTGGACTGTCACATGAACCTCGGCATAATAAAGGCCCAGTACATAAACCAGGCATGGCGTACCCTCGGAGTACTCGGTTTCCAGGTGCACGTATTCGAGGTGGTCAAAGTCGTAATGGTAATGTACCTTGCCTGGGCGACCAATGCCTATGCCAATGACCGGAAGGCAATTGCGGAGAAAAGGGAAAGCGGCACGTTCATGCTGGCCAATATCCTGTCGCAGTATCCTCACCTGTCGTTTATGGGAAAGCCGTTCGCGAAACGGTGCCTGTACATTTACGGCCCTGCGCTTCTGATATGCGCAATGGTCGCTCCTGGCAGTAACTCAAGTGCCATGTTCATCGCTGCAATCCTCGTGGCTACCATACTCATCGGCAATATGCCGTGGAAAGAAATCGCCCTGGCATGCGCGGCACTCGTCGTAATGGCGGGCTCAATGGCCTGTCTGCACAAAATGACTGACGGGAAATTCATGCCGCGCATGGCCACTCTTTTTGAAAGGATGGATGCGGACTATTCAACGGAGCGCCTCAAGCAGCTGAAGCCAGGAACCAAAGATTTTTATGATGCCGCGGACGAAATAAGGCAGCCTTACGGGGCAAAACTGGCCCTGCATGAGGGAAAGCTGCTCGGCAAGGGAAGCGGAAACAGTACGCAGAAATATTGCGTAACGCACATATATTCCGACTTCATGTACAGCTTCTTAGTGGAGGAATACGGCTTTTTCGGAGGGCTATTCATCCTGATACTGTATGTCAGCCTGCTGGCCAGAAGCTCGATTATAGCGAGGCTGTGCGGAAACAGGTTTGCCAAAACCGCTGTGGGTGGTCTGGCCGTACTGATTACGGGACAGGCATTCATGCACATAGCCGTAAATGTGGACCTGACACCGATGACAGGACAGACGCTGCCGCTGATAAGCGACGGAGCAAGTGCATTCCTGATGTCATGTACGGCATTCGGAGTGATACTTTCAATCAGCCGCATGGCGAAGAAAAAGATACAGGCAGTGGAGGACAAGGCCGACAATGACAAGGGCAGCATTGCCGAAAACATAAAGAAGGAAGAAAACAGCGCAATACGCACAGAACAGGCAAAGATATGAATTACAGAAAAATAAGGGCAATAATCAGCGGAGGAGGAACGGGAGGACATATTTTCCCGGCTCTTGCAATAGCGGAAAAACTCAAGGAGCTGAATCCGGAGACGGAGATTCTGTTTGTCGGTGCCCTCGGGCGCATGGAAATGGAAAAGGTTCCCGCCACCGGATACCGCATAGTCGGACTGCCGACAGCAGGGCTGCAGAGAAAACTTACGCTTGCCAATCTGGCTCTTCCGTTCAGGATTGCCAAAAGCGTAAGAATGTCGAAGAAGCTGATAAAGACATTCAGGCCTGACGTAGCGATCGGGGTAGGAGGCTATGCCAGCGCTCCCCTGCTGTGGGCGGCGGAAAGGCTTGGCGTGCCGACTCTTATACAGGAACAGAACGGTTTTGCCGGCCTGACCAACCGTATCCTCAGCAAAAAAGTCACAAAGGCCTGCGTTGCATACGACGGCATGGAGCGTTTCTTCCCTGCCGAAAAGATAGTGATGACCGGCAATCCTATCAGGAAAGGAATTGTTCCGGCAGACGGAGAGATGAAAGCGGAGGCATACAGGTTCTACGGGCTTGCGCCTGAAAAAAGACATATCCTGATTGTCGGAGGAAGCCTCGGAAGCGGCACCCTCAACAATGCGATGAAGAAGTGGATAGACGACGGCTGCCCCGGAGGGGAGAATGTCGAGGTGATATGGCAGTGCGGAAAGCATTACAAGCCGTCGGTAGATACATTCATGCAGGAGGCCGCCCGTGAGGGCAAGAAGATTTCCGGGATACAGTATTCGGATTTCATCGGACGCATGGATCTTGCGTATGCAGCTGCCGATGTAGTCGTCTCGCGTTCCGGAGCAAGCTCCATATCCGAACTGTGCGCGGCACACAAGGCGGCCATATTCGTGCCGTCGCCGAATGTTACAGAAGACCACCAGACCCACAATGCAATGGCACTGGCAAAAAAGGGTGCAGGCATCATAGTCAAGGATTCGGAAGCCGTGGAAAAGCTGATGGCCGAGGCCTGCAGGCTGCTTGAAGACCCGGAGCGTATTGCAGAAATGGAAAAGAACATAGGAGCTATGGCAAAGGCGGACGCGGCCATGGCAATAGCGGAAGAAGTGTACAAAATAATCTGATTTACAATGGAAGAGCAGAAAAACATATATTTCATAGGAATCGGCGGCATAGGCATGAGCGCAATCGCAAGATACTACAATGCGGCCGGCTATGCCGTGAGCGGCTATGACAAGACTCCGTCCTCCCTAACTCAGGCTCTTGAAGACGAGGGCATAAAGATACATTATACCGATGACATCAGTTTTATTCCGCAGGACAAGGAAAACACGACCGTAGTATATACTCCGGCCATACCCAAGGATATGGGCGAGCTGAACTATGTCATGGACAACGGCTACCGCGTAATCAAGCGTTCAAGGATGCTCGGAGAAATCGCGCAGGGACAAAGGTGCATGGCCGTTGCCGGCACGCACGGAAAGACAACGACAAGCACTCTCACAAGCCATATCTTCACGGCATCCGGAGAGGGCTGCTCCGCATTTCTCGGAGGCATATCCAAAAACTACGGCAGCAATCTGCTCCTCAGCCGCAACAATGTGATCGTGGCCGAGGCAGACGAGTTCGACAGGTCATTCCTGCAGCTTTTCCCGGAAATAGCCGTCATTACCTCGATGGATGCAGACCACCTCGACATTTACGGTGACGAAAAGCATATACGCGAGGCATTCAAGGCTTTTGCGTCGCAGGTCAGCGGCACGCTAATAATAAAATACGGTCTGGACATAACTCCGGAAGACACGAAGGCGGCCATAATGACATATTCATACGACAATCCCGAGGCGGATTTCTATGCGGAGCCGCTGGAGGCCGACGGGCATTTCAATCTGCATTTCCCTGGAGGCGTTATTGCAGACTGCACCGTTGGCGTGCCTGGCTGGGTGAACATAGAGAACGGAGTGGCGGCTGCGGCGATTGCCCTGACATACGGAATAGAACAGGAGAAAATCAAAGAGGCCCTGGCCTCGTTCTCAGGTGTCAGGAGACGCTTCGACAGAATCCTCGATGAAAAGGGACTCGTATATATAGATGACTATGCGCATCATCCGAACGAGATTGCGGCCTCGATAAGTTCCATAAAGGGATATTATCCGGAAGCGAGATATACTGCGATTTTCCAGCCGCACCTTTATACGAGGACACGCGACTTCTACGAAGGTTTCGCAGAGGCACTGAGCCTTGCAGACAGGGTCGTTCTTCTGGATATATATCCGGCACGCGAGGAACCTATTCCGGGAATAACTTCGGAAATCATATTCGGCAGGATTACCGCAGCGGACAAAGTCCTGATAAAGAAAGGAGAGCTGCTTGACTGTCTCGGGAAGATGGAAATCGGTGACAATGAAGTATTCATAACCCTCGGTGCAGGCGACATAGACAGACTGATTGAGCCTGTCGCCGCCCTGCTTCATGAAAAACACAGCAACAGATAGGAAATGTCAAGAATTATAAAACATATTGCAGCAACGATTTTTGCCGTAATCCTGACCGTATGCCTGACAGCGGCGTACATAGGAGGAGCCGCGGCAAGGAAACCTGTCGTCTGCACCGGACTTTCGGTCGAGGTGGCAGACAGCGCGGACAATAAATTCGTTACTGCATCCGATGTTAAAGAATATCTTGACAAAGAATATCCCGGATATGCAGGTATGCTGGTGGAGAACCTCGACCTTGTGGAAATCGAAAGAATCGTGGACGGGAAAAGCGCAGTGAAGAAAAGCGAGGCATATACGACAAGGGACGGACGTCTTCATGTGAAAGTGACCCAGAGGGAGCCTGTCGTAAGATTCCAGAAAGGACAGGACGGCATCTATGCCGACAACAGGGGTTTCCTGTTTCCGCTCCAGAGCAGTTATGCCTCCCGTGTGCAGATTGTGGACGGAAACATACCGCTGAACATAAGCGGAAGTTTCAAGGGCGTACCGCAGACCGAGGAGGAGCAACTGTGGCTCAGGAGGATGACCGAAATGGTGAATTATATGGAAAGCAGCAGAGTCTGGAAGGACAAGATAGTTCAGATAACCGTCGGCAGGAACGGTGACCTTACTCTCATTCCGCGCAAAGGAAACGAGCGTTTCATTTTCGGTGCTCCGACGGACATAAAGGAGAAATTCTCCAAAATGGAATTGTATTACCGCGGAATCGCAGACAAGACGGCAGGAGGATACAAGTCCGTGGACCTGAGGTTCGCAGGGCAGATAGTATGCAGGCATGACAATAAAAACAGATAATACAAAATTTTAAGGAAATGGCTGATCTCACAGAAACACACATCGCGGCCCTGGACCTGGGAACATCCAAGACGGCCCTCACGGTTGCGAAAGTAGACGGCAAGGACGTTCAGATCGTCTACTATAAAGAAACGCCTTCGGCAGGTGTCAAATATAGCGGCGTCTGGAACATTTTGCAGACGACCGGCCCGATAAAGTATCTGATACACAATGCCGAGGAAGACCTGAACATCAAGATAACCCAGGCCATAGTCGGCATGCCGAAATATCCTGTAAGGCAGGAAAGCAATATCGGCAAGGTCATGGACAGAGGCGAGGAAACCGAAATCACGGCTGAGGACATAGCGAATCTCAAGAGTTTCGCCCAGGACACCTATCCTCTCAAAGACGAGAAGAAAGAGGCCATCTACGGAGCTGTGGCACAGTCGTTTTCGGACGGAGAGAATTTCTTCCAGATTATAGAGGAGGACATAATCGGCATGACCAGCGATATACTTGAAGGAAATTTCAAGATATTCATAGGAAGGAAGAAGGAGCTGCAGAATATAGACATTGCATTCAAGAAGGCCGGCATCACACCAAAGAAAAAATACTTTACGGCAGATGCTACGGCCAAGGCTGTGCTGACACGCTCCGAGATGGAAAACGGCGTGGCCCTCATAGATTTCGGCGGGGGAAGCACCTCACTCACCATCTATCACGGAAGCATAATGCGCCATTATGCATCCATACCTTTCGGAGGCCAGAACATTACCGATGACATCAAGACCGAATGCCAGATTTCCGAGCAGCTTGCGGAAAACATCAAGCTCGCCTTCGGTGCCTGTATGCCTGACAAGCTCCAGAATCTGAGCGAGAAAATTCTTCACATCAGGAGCAACGGGGCGGATGCGGACAAGCAGCTGCCGGTCAAGTACCTGTCGGAAATCATTACGGCCAGAGTGGAGGAAATCATATATGCCATGCTCTATGAAATCAACGCGAGCGGAATGGCTGACATAATAAGAAGCGGGATAGTGATTACCGGAGGCTGCGCGCAGATCGCGAACATAGGAAGTCTTATAACTGAATTTTCGGGCTACAAGGTGAGGACAGGCTACCCTGTCACCCATATTTCAGGCCAGAGCGTGGACGGCATCAGAGACACTTCGGCCGCTACTTCAATGGGACTGATACTTGCTGCTCTGGAGGACGGAATCGGAAACTGCGTACAGACCGACACCGTTCCTGCTCCAAGGGAGACAATAGTTGAAATTGAGCCTGCTGCCGCCGCTGAAAATGCAGCATCCGCGCATGAACGGCCGGAAGAAAAAACGGCCGGGATACAGAAAACCGAAGCAGCGGCCGGCGACGAGGCAGCAAAGAGCACCGGCAAGCAGGAGACAGAGGCACAGGGCAGCCTTTTCAGGGATGACGAGATAGAGAAAGTCAAACGGCCGCAGCGCCCTAAGAAAAACATCATCAATGTGCTTTGGGGAAAGGCACAGAAGGTCGGCAAAAAGATAAGCGACGGTGCCGACAGGCTGATTGACGAGGTATCGTCGGAAGAAGCATAATCAATTAAAAGAAAACAGATATGGACAGCATTAATATTGACTTCCTGGAGAATGAGGCTTTGCCTGCCGACTGGATTCCGGAGAACTCTATAATAAAGGTCATAGGAGTCGGAGGAGGAGGCTGCAATGCCGTCAATTATATGTACAAGAACAGAATAGAGGGATGTACATTCATTGTCTGCAACACAGACTCACAGTCTCTCGACAACAGTCCTGTGCCGGTCAAGATACAGCTCGGGTCGGGACTCGGGGCCGGCTGCAATCCTACCGAGGGCCGGAACGCAGCCCTGAATTCACAGGACGAGATTGAGGAGAAAGTCCTGAACAGCGACACGGATATGCTTTTCATCACCGCAGGAATGGGCGGCGGAACAGGTACGGGAGCCGCACCTGTGATAGCGGCAATGGCCAAGGAGAAAGGCATACTAACGGTCGGCGTGGTTACTCTGCCGTTCAAGAATGAGGGCAATGAATCCATGTCCAAGGCAATCGACGGCATAAATGAGCTTCAGAAAAATGTGGACAGCCTCCTCATCATCAACAATGAGAAGATATACAAGCACTACGGCGGCATGCTGATCCAGGACGCCTTCCCGAAAACGGACGAGGTGCTTGCCACTGCCGTAAAGGGAATAACAGAAATCATCAGCCGTCCGGGCTACGTGAATGTGGATTTCAAGGACGTAAAGGCCATGATGACCAACAGCGGACTGGCGCTTATGGGATGCGGTACAGGAAACGGCAAGAACAGGATATCGGACGCGGTGAACGGCGCCCTGGCCTCCCCTCTCCTGAATGATTTCGACATCAAGACGGCAAGGAATGTGCTTCTGAACATCACGGCCGGCTACAACAGCAACGGCCTTATGATGGACGACCTTGCCGAGATTGACCGGCTCATGAATGAGCAGATGGGAGAAAATACCAACAGATTCAAAAGGGGTATCGTGTATGACCGCGATGAGGCCTTCGGGGACAAGGTGAACATCACAGTGATAGCCACCGGCTTTGAAATGAGAAGGCTGGAGGAGATTACCGACATAAAGCTCGGCAATATAATCGTAATCGACAGCGATTTCAAATACAACAAGAACTGCGGAGCTACAGAAGACGGGATAGAGCTTCCTGAGATGAGAAGCCAGAAAATCGGCTTCAATACTTCGAGCATAAAGAAGCGGCTGGAGTTCAGCAGCGAGGCAAGAAAACCGGTGCTGCTTATAGGAGAGGGAGAGAACAAGAGTGACCTTGAAAAAATCTCCGCCATAAAGAGGAAGAGTTTCAGGACAAACAAAGAATAGGAATTTTTATATGACACGCAGGACAAGAGTTAGATTCGCACCGTCACCGACAGGTCCGCTCCACATGGGCGGCGTCAGGACGGCATTGTACAACTACCTCTATGCAAAACAGCACGGAGGAGACTTTATAATAAGAATCGAGGACACCGACTCGCAGAGGTTCGTACCCGGAGCAGAAAAATACATAATCGAAGCGCTGAACTGGTGCGGAATCATTCCGGACGAAGGCGTGGATCCGGAGGGAAATGTAGTCGAGACAGCTTCACCGGAACATCCGCATGCGCCTTACAGGCAGTCGCAGAGACGCGGAATATACCGCAAATATGCCGAGGAGCTGGTCGAAAAAGGCTATGCCTACTATGCGTTCGACACTTCCGAGGAACTGAATGCCAAGAGGGCCGAAATGGAGGCCAACAAGGAGACATTCATCTATAATCATATCACGAGAATGTCGCTCCGCAACTCTGTTTCAATGCCGGAGAGCGAATGGAGGCCTCTTTTGGAGAGCCGCACGGACTGGACCATCAGGTTCATGATGCCGGAGAACAGGGTCGTGAAGATGGACGACCTTATCCGCGGCCACGTGGAAATCAATACTGACACTCTCGATGACAAGGTGCTTTGGAAAAGGGCTGACGAACTGCCTACCTATCACCTTGCCAATATTGTGGATGACCACCTCATGGAAATTACGGAGGTCATACGCGGTGAGGAATGGCTGCCGTCGCTTCCGCTGCACTATCTGCTGTATGAGGCATTCGGCTGGCAGGACACTATGCCGCGCTTCGCCCATCTTTCGCTTCTGCTGAAGCCGGACGGAAAAGGCAAGCTGAGCAAGAGGGACGGAGACCGTCTGGGCTTCCCTGTGTTTCCTCTCAAATGGGTGAATTCCGAGGGTGAGACTTCGCGCGGCTACCGTGAGGACGGATATTTCCCTGAGGCGTTCGTGAATCTGCTTGCAATGCTGGGCTGGAATCCGGGAGATGACCGCGAGCTGTTCACTATGCCGGAACTGATCGGGGCGTTCTCGCTCGAAAGGGTAATCAAGTCCGGAGCGCGCTTCAATCCGGACAAGGCGAAGTGGTACAACAAGGAGTATCTGCGCACCAAAAGTGCCGGTGAGCTTGCCGGGCTGTTCATTCCTGTGCTTGAGTCGCACGGACTCCGGATTGTGGACTGCCCGAAATGTGCATTGACGGCCGGTTCTGAGATGAATCAGCGCGGCGGAGACTTCAAAAACGGCATTTTCACACGCGGATATGTGGAGGATGTCGTCGCTCTCATTCAGGAAAGGGCTTCGTTCGTGGCTGATTTCTGGGATATCGCTTCGTATCTGTTTGTGACTCCGGGCGAGTATGCGGAGAAGGATGCGGCCAAGTTCTGGAAGGAGGAGAATTACAGTCTGGCATTCCAGGTTGCTGACTTCATAATAAGCGGACACGGAACATACGGTCCGGCTGTGCTGCAGGCGGAGAACGGAGAGGCTTCCGTGCCGGGAAGCGAGCTGAGAATCGGGAAGCTCACCAAAGAGGGAATCGAGCATCCTGTGGAGGCGTTCATACGCAGCCGTGAATGGCCTATGGGCAAGGTGATGAACTGTCTGAGGCTTGCTCTCGTGGGAGCATCGAGCGGCCTGGGAATCGCCGATATTGTAAGCTTCATCGGACGGGATGAGTTTGCAAAGCGCATTGAAAACATCAGACAGAAACTCGGATAAGCTGCGGCGGGGGCGGACAGGCCTCCGCAACCGCTGCCTAACGGACTGTCAGGCGGAGTGTCCGGGAAACTGTCGGGCGGAGCGCCCGGTGGAGAATAAGTCGCTATGCTTCAATAAATTACGTGATGACGGGTGCCGAATTTCCGGCACCCGTCATCACGTAACACGCTATCCGTCAGCGAATTGCCCTCCACCAAAAACAATTAAAGATCCTCTCCGTTGGCAGCATTATCTAAGTTTTCGTAGAACATTGCAATACGATATTGAGAACCAATCTGACCTATAGTAAACCAAACCTCTCCATTCACAGTTTTATCGTTCAAACAAAATAGTGCCTCATACCTTTTATTATTTACAATCATTTCATAAGAGATGTCATCTTTATCAGTCAGTTCCTCACCACCATACATTATATATTTCCCATTGTTTAAAAATTGATGCAATAATCTATTGAATCTGATTTTAATATTAACTTCATCAATAGAAGACTGATCCACAACAGCCAAACGCCAGACTCTGTTATTGACGGTCTGAACGCAAATCAGAACTTTCGTTCCGTTAAATTCACCTTTTAAAACATCATTTACCGAATCATAGGTATAACCCTTGGCTCTCAAAGCGCTGATCATGGCTGTCTTTGTCCCGTCAACAGGAATACCGAGGAACTTGATAGTATTCTGTCCGTATGCGACTGCCGCAAATAACAGGCAGCCCAATACAAGAAAAAGTGCAATTCGTTTCATAAGCATTGTTTATCAGCGTTTTCTGAATATACCTATTGTTTTTTCAGTAGACAGATTCACCACACTCATTGTGTTATCGCTTATTATACCCTTCAGAGCCGCATTTTTTTCATCTTCCGGATACATCATGACAATTGAAGCATCGTATTCATAGGAATAATATGAAGTCTCATAGTCTGAGGGGTCGTAATTCGATACCATTTTGCGCTCGCACTGGATCTTTGTAAATGACAAGGTCACTGTTAAACCGGATTCATTCTTTTCCCATACAGTTCCTGACAAACTTTTAAGTTCCTTTGAACATCCGGACAGAACAATTGCGGACAGAATTACGGCAAGAAACAACAAACTTCGTTTCATAAACATTCTCATTTAAAAATTTAACATTTTACAGGCTTGCCTTATTGCAATGCAGATATTGCATTTTAACTGCAAAACAGTTGTGCAAAGATATTAAATTTACATATATGATGTTTAATATATGTTGTAATATTTTAAGGTTACATAAAATAATTTCGCTGTAAATATCATCTGATATGCAGCAAGAAGACCAAAGAGTACAGGCAATAGCGAATAAAATCAAGCAATTGCGGATTGATGCAGGCTATACAAGTCATGAAAATTTTGCATGGGACCATGAACTTAGCCGTGTACAATACTGGAGAATCGAGACCGGAGCGAACATTACAATGAAGACATTGCTGAAAATAATAGATATCCACGGACTCACGCTATCGGAATTTTTCAGGGACATATAAAATTGCCTGAAAGTGAACAACGGGAGGAATATTTTGCTAAGTTTGCAAAAAGCCTGAGTTGTTATGAAAGCAATTACTGATTTTATGATGAAAGTCGCAGTATCTGTCCTGGCGCTTTCATTTCAGATATGCCTGTCTGCACAGGATTATATACATACTGTCGATACAAAGCCGATTGCCGCTAAGGTCACAGAAATCGGGGAAGACTATGTACTGTACAAGACATTTGACAATCCTGAGGGTCCCAATTACAGGATTCCGTCATGGAGAGTGATTAAAATTGTCCTCGAAAACGGCACGGAGCACGTATTTCCGCAGACAGCTCCATATAATCCGGATAAGTTCCGGTCATATCCGGGTGCCGTTCCGCCGCAGCACTGCAACCACGGCCTTAAATATCACAACGGCCACTATTACTATAATCAGGAGCGCCTCAGACAGGAGGAAATCGCCGACTATATCGGATATTCGCTATACGGAAAGGAATATATGTCGGCAAAGAGGAACTATGCCTGGGGAATGTCACTGACTTTTGTCGGTTCATTTTTAATGGCCGGAGGAATAATAATGCATATAGCCAATACTGTCGCCGACAGAGGCATGACTCCTCCTTCCCTCGATTTCGGCTATTCAGTCAGCCAGGACCACGGTGATCCGGCACTGGTAGGAGCGGCAGTCTGCTACATCGCCGGTGCAGGCGGGCTTGGTGCCGGAATACCTCTTTTGGTCAAAGGCAAGCGCGGACTGCGCAGGATTGCCGACGACTATAACAGGAACTACAGCTCAGGAAGCGGAGAGTTCAGTCTGAATCTCGGAGCGACCGCCAGCGGCATCGGACTGTCACTGAATTTTTAGGACGCATATACGGGGATCGGAGTGCAGCAGCTTATGCGAAGACAGGTGTCAGGTATGACTCCATTTGCAGCCACATGGTCAGCCAAGATCCGGCAATGTAGCAGAGTCTGTATCCACAAACATCATCAGCATTGAATCCGCAGCGTTCTGATAACATGTTTCAGACGAAGAATGATAAAAGCCTTTGTTTCTTTCTGTACTTTTCAGAAGCAGACCAGCCTAAAAATTCTGAATTACTGATGACCGGCCATATTGTATCTTCAATAACGGCAATAGGCAGATTCATGCCGTAAAGAATTTATTACATGAAATCCTCCGCGATTTACCTCCAGAACAGAATCCGACAAAGGATAACAGCTATCTGCAAAAATGATAACGGTTTGCCTTTGCAACAGCACCAGCCTCATACTGCTATCGCAATAATCCTTAACAGAAGCTGTTGCAAATGTGATTCGTGCCATACCTTTGCATCGTCGGTCCGGAAGTACCGGAAAGACGACAAACAACAAATTAACAAAACAGCACCGAATCATGAAAGCACTTATCATCATCGCAGCAGTAATCGTACTCGCATTCATCCTCAGAATCGCAGATGTTCTTGCAAGCCGCAAAGTCATAAACAGTGCCGGCGCCAAGGCCAACCTCCAGTCAAAGAATATGGTCAAGCTTGACATCAACAATGAGGAAGATCTAAAAACTGCTCTGGAATACTACAAAGGGCTTGAAGACTGACAACACGTATGTCAAGCCTTTTACCATCCGGCAGCCATTAAAGAAAGCGATTGCAGTTATCGCAAATAATCGTTACAGATTATGGCAATACCGGTACGGAGTGCCTACCTTTGTACCGTCAATTCAAACAGAGGACTTATGGAACTCAGACAGCTGAAATATTTTGTGAAGACTGCGGAGACCCTGAACTTCTCGGAGGCGGCACGCCGCCTTTACGTGACACAAAGCACACTCTCGCAGCAAATTAAATCATTGGAAGACGAACTCGGTACAGTACTCTTCCAGAGAGATTCGCACACCGTGAGCCTTACGGAGAGCGGAAGCAGACTTCTTCCGCTTGCGCGTCAGACTCTCCTTGATGCCAATTCCTGCAAAGAACAGATCAACGATCTTAAGGAACTGCTCACCGGGGAGCTTAACATAGGTGTCACATATTCCTTCAGCCCTATTCTGGCCGAGACAATCAAAAACTTCATAAAACAGTATCCGGGAGTCAAACTCAATATCAGATACAAAAATATGGAGGAACTGATGAATATGCTCAGGCACCGCGAGGTAGACTTTGTCCTTGCCTTCAAGCCAAACCGCCCTTATGATGAAATAGAGTCCCACAGCCTGTTTGAAGACAAGCTGTCCGTGATAATGAGGAAAGACCATCCTTTTGCCGGAAAGAAAATTATCACTTTGGCCGACCTCAAGCCTCATCGTCTTGCCATACCGGCCAAGGGACTTCAGGCCCGCAACACCATCGAGAAATACATCAGCATCGAACACTCCGACCTGAATGTATGCCTCGAACTGAACGAGGCCAATATCCTCCTGGATATCGTGCAGCACAACAACCTTCTGACAATTTTGTCCGCTGCCACAATCCGTGACAGGGACATGTTGACAGCCGTACCGATCGACTTGCCTGACAATCAGATGCAGGGCTGTGTCCATACCCTTAAGCGGATATACCGCAAACGCAGTGCGGAAGCATTCGTAAAGATGCTCCGAGACACGAACACTGCCAGGGAGCTATCCGGGAAATGGCTGTAAATAACTGATTTATATGCAATTTTTGAATAACCTTTTCAAAGGCGTCCCCGACGTCTGGAGCGGAGGCATTGCCCACTCCATAATAATACTCGCCATAGTCATCGCTCTCGGCAAGCTTCTTGGCCGCAGAAAGGTGGCAGGAATTTCGCTCGGTGTTACCTGGGTTCTATTCACCGGGATTCTTTTCAGCCATTTCGGAATGACTCTTAATGCCGATCTTCTGCATTTTATGAAGGAGTCCGGACTGATAATGTTCGTTTACAGCATAGGCATGCAGGTAGGGCCGGGATTCTTCTCAAGCTTCCGTTCCGGAGGACTGAAACTGAACTTCCTGGCAGTGTTCATCTGCCTTGCTGGGGCTGCAACGGCAATCGCGCTGCATTACATTACTAAGATTCCCGCCACTACCATCACAGGTATAATGTCCGGAGCCGTGACGAACACCCCCGGTCTCGGTGCGGCACAGGCTGCATATACGGACAGTTTCGGCACCGATGCACCAGACATCGCATTGGGCTATGCAGTGGCATATCCTCTCGGAGTCATCGGAGCAATCCTTACATTTGTCCTGCTTAAGCAATGCTTTTACAGCAATGGCAATATCATCAGCGGCCATGAGATACAGGAAAGCCCCCGCATCAATCAGAAAGAGGAACAGACTGCTGCAGAAAAAATCATAATCAGCAAGCATGTAGAAGCTGCCGATACCAAATTCATATCACGCAGGTTCATAATCAGCAGACGCAAACTCAACGGGATGGAATTGGGCAAACTTAATTTCGAGGAGATACTCGGAGCATCGGTCACAAGGATACGCAGGGCCGGACTTGAATTCAAGGCATCGCCAAAATTCCGTCTCCAGTACGGAGACCTGGTGACTGTGGTCGGCAGCAAAGAGTCAGTGGCAGGAGTCGAGAAAGTGCTCGGCAACTCCATCAAAAGGCTCGATGAACCGAATCTCATACCGATTTTCATCGGCATAGCACTCGGTGTCCTGTTGGGAAGCATTCCGATAGCATTCCCCGGGATACCGCAGCCGGTCAAACTGGGACTCGCGGGCGGACCGCTTATCGTCAGCATCCTGCTCAGCCACTTCGGGCCTAAACTTAAGGTCGTCACCTATACCACTGCAAGTGCCAACATGATGCTTCGTGAAATCGGCATCTGCATATTCCTGGCCTGCGTAGGACTGGAAGCCGGCAAAGGATTCGTCGGCACGCTGACCGATAAAGGAGGATTGATATGGGTTGCCTATGGTGCCGCCATTACATTCGTTCCTTTGATGCTTGCCGGAATAATAGGAAGATTTGCTCTGAAACTCGATTATCTGACTTTGATCGGAGTCCTTGCAGGAGCAAGTACCAATCCTCCTGCACTTGCCTTTGCCGTAGAGCAGGACAAGAACAGCGATATATCTGCCATCAGTTATGCAACGGTCTATCCTCTGACGATGTTTCTCAGAGTTTTGACGGCACAGCTGATTATTCTGTTCCTGTGCTGACCAGATGGAGGGTAAGTTGCTATTGAATAGCAACTTATACGAAAGCGGGTGCCGTTTAGGGGCACCCGCTTTCGGGCAGCACGTTGTTACTCAACGTGCTGCCCTCCGCCGCTCTGCTACTGATTGTTCTTAAGCCATTCCACACGGCGGGCATCAGGAAGATGTCTGATGCTGAAATTCTCGAATACCGCCTTGAATCCGTTGCCGTCCGGACAGGCAGCCATCATTCCGACTGCGACAGGAGTGTTGTCCTGAAGCCAGCAGTTGCGCATCATCGTGTATTCCTTGTCATCGTATGAATAGAAAATCTCCACTGCATCCAGCCTGCGCACAGCCTTTATCCAGATATAAGGAACAGGTTTGTCGAGAGTAATGACACTCCAGTCGCTTGTTCCGTGAGTCACTACGGTGCTGAGATTGTATTTTCCGTCCACGAACTCGATTCCGGTCTTGATGTAATTTTCCTTGTCGGCACGGAGCATAAGTCCTGCCTGGTCGAAACGCACCTTGTACTCTCCGGATACCTTGACTTTTACCTCAAACTCTCCGCCTCTGACAGTATAGATGAACGGAGCGTCATCTACCGTAAATCCATAATGGGATATGCGCCAGTAGTCGCTCTGAGGAGTGACATCCATGACAAGCTTCCCGCCCTTCTCGATTTTCCATGACTCAGGCTCATTGAACCACTGCATTTTTTCAAGTGTCTGCGCACTGAGCGAAAATGCAGAAACACACGCAATAAACAATAAAATAATCTTTTTCATATTTTAATCAGTCCAAACTGTTTTTAACTTTGCAAAGTTATGTGACACGCATCGCCCAGGCAATAGTCAAAAATAACCATTATGAACAGAACCCTTGACAGAAAGCTCCTCATCCAGGAATTCATGGACAAAGACACTGCGTCCGAACTTCAGTCATACCTCGACACTGCCATCGTATATGCCTCAACGGAAAATGCGATTGCCGTCCTGAGCGACCTCAAAGAAAAAGTGAGCCACATATTCTACGGCGGACTCGGGGAAACGCTCGGAATCGCCTGCAAAGGCACTTACCGCCGGCTGAACACTATATGGGAAGACGAGATTCTCGGCAGGATTCCACAGGAAGACCTCGAAAGGAAACAGCTTGAAGAATTATGTTTCTTCGACTTCATACACAGCGGAGCCGCCCCGGAGGAACATTATATGCAAAGCGCTGTCATAATGAAAGATGCCTCAGGCAAAGAATGGCACGTACTCCACCGGATATTCTATTTCCGGGCGGGAAAGGCTATTCGCTTCGGCTTGTGCCTGTACACTCCTGCCCTGTCCGGCACGGTATCCTCGATAGTACATTCTCCGACCGGCAGAATGCTTCCGATAAACCGGGCCGCAGACACAAAAATCCTGTCCGCAAGGGAACAGCAGATACTTTCCCTCATAGACGAGGGGCTGTCAAGCAAGGAAATCTCCGCAAAGCTGTCGATAAGCCTGCATACGGTCAGCCGCCACAGGCAGAATATCCTTTCAAGCCTCAGGGCCTCCAATTCAGCCCAGGCCTGCCGCATGGCCAAGCTCCTCCGGCTGATATGAATTCCCGAAAGCGGCGGAACATGAATATAAAACAGTAAAATTATTCGGGGATACAGGCGGCAGGAACGGACAGTACAGTTTTCGCAAAAACTGCAACGATTTTGCCGTTACGGTGATTTTTTGTAAGTTTGCAGGCTTGAATTCCGTCAGGTGCCAGTTGGCACCTGATTCTTGCAAAATCAGCAAAACTTTAGGACGATGAAAATAGGAATCTGCAATGACCACGCCGGTGTGGACTATAAGAACAGGCTCTCGGAATATCTTTCCGGAAAGGGATATGAAATCGTGAATTTCGGCACTGACACCACAGAAAGCATGGATTATACTGACGTGGCGCATCCTCTTGCATCTGCTGTGGAAAACGGAGAAGTCGGCCTCGGAGTGTCATTCTGCGGAACAGGCAACGGCATGGCCATTACACTGAACAAGCACAAAGGCATACGCGCCGGACTGGCATGGAGCGAAGAAATAGGCAGGCTTGTAAAACAGCACAACAATGCGAATGTACTCGTTATGCCGGCAAGGTTCATCCCTTTTGAGGAAGTAATAAGGATTACTGACGCATGGCTTGACACTGCCTTTGAGGGAGGCCGCCATCAAAAGCGCATCGACAAGATACCTTTTTAGCATCAATGCACCGCAGCGGTACTCCACACAAGGGCAATCAGACGCCACAGGGAGGAAAAGGCAGGCAGCGGAACAGCAAAACCGGAAAAATGATACCATTTATCGTAAACAGGGACACGACAGACTTGTCAAGGTACATCGCGGACTATCCTGAGGGAATAGTGATACCGGTTGACAAACCGTACAGGTGGACATCCGCCGATGTAATACGCAAGGTAAAATTCGCCGCAATCCGCCATTTCGGGAAGAAAAACCTGAAAGTCGGCCATGCAGGGACGCTCGACCCACTCGCTACCGGTGTCCTCCTTGTCTGCATAGGCAATGCTACGAAAATGGCAGAAACTTTTCAGTCTCACGACAAGGAATATATCGCAGGCATCACATTCGGGGCAACAACCCCGTCATACGACCTTGAAAAGGAAATAGACCGTTTCTTTCCACATTCCCATATAACAGAAGACGGAATAAAGGCAGCCCTTGCAGGCTTCATCGGGGAACAGGACCAGATCGCCCCGCTCTTCTCGGCCAAATCGGTCGACGGAGTGCGTGCATACGAGCTTGCCCGCAAACTTTTCCGGGAAGCCGGCAAAGATGCTCTTGAAAATGCGGTCAATGAGGGGACTTTCGATGAGGCGGCAAAAGAACTGATACGTTCGTCACGGATAAACATCACGGAACTTGAACTGCTTTCATTCACGGGAGAAACCGGATGGCAGCAGGAAAGCGGCACGGATGATGCCGGCATCCCCGGTCAGAACAGCGGCGCTCCCCTGCCGGAACCGGTCTCCAGGGCATCGTCAAGAATCAATGTCACGGACAATTCCGCCCTCGGACTGCCGCATGCAGTCATCCGAATGGCCTGCAGCAAAGGGACATACGTAAGGGCATTTACGCGCGACCTCGGCGAAGCCCTCGGTTCAGGTGCACATCTTGACAGTCTGCAGCGCAGCAGGAGCGGTAATTTCAGGGCAGAGGACGCCATAAGCATTGAAGCTGCAATGTCGCTTCTGCAATGTAAACCCGAATAACCTGAAACACAGGCAGTCATAAAACTTAACTTACAAATGGACGTAAACAGAGAAAACTTCGGCAGCAGATTTGCCATAATCATGGCAATGGCCGGCTCAGCGATAGGATTAGGCAATATATGGAGATTCCCGTATATGGTGGGACAGTACGGAGGCGCAGCCTTTGTGACAGTCTATATCGTATGCTCCGTTTTCCTCGCCCTGCCCATTTTCCTGTCGGAATCGATAATCGGACGGGCCACGCACAAAAATACCTTCGGGGCACTGAGGCAGCTGTTTCCGGGCACTAAGCTGTGCAATCTCGGACTTGTCACAATTATCGCCCCCGTCATAATCCTGTCGTATTACAGTGTCGTCGGAGGCTGGAGCATAGAATATCTCATAAAATCCGTCGCACTCGACTTCCACTCCGCAAGCATATCGGATGCAGCCACCGAATTCGCAGGATTCTCCACTTCAGCAGGAGGTCCGGTCCTCTGCCACAGTGTATTCCTTATGGGCTGCGCAATCGTGATTCTCGGAGGCGTGAAAAACGGAATCGAAAAATTCAGCAATATCACCATGCCGCTGCTCTTTGTCCTGATGCTTCTGATTATGGTATACTCCATATCCCTGCCGGGATCAGAGGAGGGCATACGGTATATGCTGAAGCCTGATTTCAGCAAGCTTACACCGGCAGCCGTAGCTGCCGCAATGGGACAGGCGTTTTTCTCGCTTTCGCTCGGCGTGGGAGTCATCCTCACATATTCGTCATACGTGTCCAATAAGGAAAACATCTTCGTATCGGGACTCGGAACTGCCGGATTCGACCTGTTGTTTGCAATGATCGCCGGCTTCGCGATAATGCCGGCAGTATTCGCTTCCGGAGTCGAGCCCTCTGCCGGGCCGGGACTTATATTTGAAACGCTTCCTTATATTTTTGCGAAGATGAGGGCTGTGTCGCCTTTCCTTTCGGCGTCTACGGCCATACTGTTCTTCATATCGATTACAGTCGCCGCCCTTTCGTCTGCAATATCCATGTTTGAGGTCGGAGTGGCCTACCTCGTGGAAGAACAGCGGATTTCCAGAAGAAAGGCGACACTTGCGATATTTCTGTTTGCATGGATATTGGGTATATTATGCGCCCTGTCTTTCGGCAGGCTCGGGAACATCAGGATATTCGGACATACAATCTTCGGTTTCTGCGATATGCTGACCTCGAATTTCCTGATGACATTCGGGGGACTTCTTTTCACGATACTGGTCGGCTGGAAGATAGACAAGACTGTCGTCCGCAATGAGTTCACCAACAACGGGACCCTGAGGTTCAACGCGAGGATTTTCCCGTTCGTGCATTTCCTGATAAGGTATGTGGCCCCTATTGTAATCCTTATCGTATTCGTTACGGCTGTGATATAACCGGAAATCACTTGGCCACAAGGCACCTGCCCTGAAATGAACGGCACCGCCCAAACAAAAAACGGGTGAATTCCAATAATTGTTTTAAATAGGAATTCACCCTGAAATATACTGATGTATTCAGCCTACTCCTCCGGCAGGAACATCGGGTCCCAGGCAGGGATATTGGCAATCACCTGAGAGGATAATTACAGATAATGGTAACATACGATTTCTAACAACGCTGAAATAATGCTTGTTTATTTATCAATTAATGTGTTTATTTGTATGTAAATTACTATTATGGTACTTAATGCAAACATAAATGTCAAACCGGAAAAGCTGTCGTCAGGCTTAAGTGCAGCTTTGAGAATTTGCAATGCGATTGCAGAAAATCCAGATGACGATATCGTTTTGGATTTTGCTGAAACCTCATTCATTACTCCGACATTTGTGCTTCCGCTCCTAATATATACAAAACGTAACAAAAAGAAAATCACTTTCCGGAATCTGAACAATTATATGACATGTATTCATTTGGATTCATTGGGCATTAATTCCGGAGAAATGAGAAAGTCTGAGTTCTCAGCTTTTATGGAAAGTTTTGCAGAGAAAGGCTATATACCAATAGTCTGCTTTCCTGCCACAAAAGACAGAGTCGATGACAAAGACAATATAATATCTACTGTTGAATCTATATTGACCAAACAGTCAAAACTTGAATCAAACATTTTGACCGGTATCAAATATATGATTGCAGAAATAGTTGACAATATTATCGAACATTCCTATTCTGCAGAAGGATATATCTTTGCACAATGTTATCCCACGCATGGGTATATTGATATTTGTATCGGAGATACAGGAATAACTTTATTAGGGAGCTATGCAAACAAGCCGAACTGTGAAATATGTTCTGATGCTGAGGCTATGCGGGCGGCAAATAGCGGCATTTCAACGAAAAATCGTCCCGAGGCAGAAAACAGAGGATATGGAATAAAGACCTCAAAAAGAATGCTGATAAACGGTTTGGGCGGACAATATATGATGTTATCGGGAAATACGACATATGGAAAAACACCCAAAGCATCTGGTTATCTGGAACTACCTGGAAAAATACGGTTCGAAGGAACAATAGTTGCTTTGAGAATTCCACTAAACAACAACGATATATTTCGTTATATAGAATATGTAGAATAATGGAGGGAGAAGTATGAGAACTTTTTTTATTGCACAGATCCTTAATGTAGACTTAATGTCAAGATTGCCGGCACAGGATTTTTACAATTATATTAAAAATACATCGGAAACAGATATAACAATAGATTTCACCGGAGTTAACTTTGCAACAAGAAGCTTTATGGATGAATTCTATAACCTCTTTCTTAAGCCTTCAGACAAAGAGTTTGAAATTAAGATTGCAAATATGCCATCTGATATAGAAGCGGTACTGAATGCCGTCATGGCAACTCAAAACACGAAAAAGCAGATGACAAATGCTACAGTTATAAAAGCAGAAACACTCGCAGATGTAGACAAGTGTTTTATGGCATTGTCAATCTAATGTCTATGTGAGATATCACAACATTGACTGACAATCTCAGATTTCTGCACAAGACATGAAAAAAGTGCGCAGCCAAACGTGAGCTGCGCACAAGTTTATTTATATTGCCTATCCCTCCGGCAGGAACATAAATACGTATATAAAATTGATAATCAGATTTAATTTACTCCACGAGTGTAAGATAGGCATAACATTTCAACAGAAAGCCCCCGATTGGGCCGTTTCATGACCTTATCGGGGGGGTGTCTGCCTGATGAACAGTGGTGACGTTATGCCGCCTTGCCGTGCTCGTACAGGTATTCGGGGGCGATGTCGGCACCGTTTGCCCAAAATATCGTGCCGTCCAAACCGAACTGGACAAAATTCTGCACGTCTTTCAAGTCCTCAAAAGCCGGGAACTGCAAAAGCGGTGACAGGTCCACCGTCTTTTTTTCTCCAGTGCTGAAAGTGCAGAGCAGCGTATAGCCGCCAATGTATTCCACATCTGTAACCCTTAACATATTGCTTCCTCCTATCTGTTTACTTTTGTTATCTTCTCCCCTCTCTGTGCCTTGTGCCAAATCTCCAGTATCTCGGATTTGTGCGCATCGATGAACTCGTTTACCAAATGCACCGTGCGAACTTTGGCCCGCTCCTCGACAATCCGGTCTTCTATCGTTATTGTAAATTCTCCGTCCGCACTCCGGACGTGAATGTGCGGCGCGGATTGTGGTCAAACGCATAAATGTATAACAATATGCCCTGCAATACGTATATAGCCCCCATGTCTCAAATTTTATCAGTCATTGTCGTTCACATACTTCTTCAAATCCCCTAAACTGGTAAACGTGCGTGTCTCCTCGTCATGGCGAACAAACGCAATAAAATCATTTTGCACGCTGAACAGATCTACATTTCTTGTGTTACCTTCTTTGTATCCCTACATTTGCTTTGTCATATAAAAATACAAAGAAAATCACAATAAAGTAAACAAGGGTGCAACCCAAATACACAATAAAGCAAAACAACGACAAAAAGGAAAGGCCGACCAAACCGGCAAAGTGTTGAAAACATGATTTTGTCTTGCCTTGTTTTATTCCTCCGGCAGGAACATCGGGTCCCAGGCAGGGAGGGCGACAGGGGTCTGGTTCAGCATGTCGAGTATGTCCTTAGGCACATATTTTTTCTCGAGGACAAGACGGAACATATATTCGTTGAACCACTCGTCAGTCATTATGAGACAGCCTTTGTAACCTGCAGAGGCTCCCCAGCTGTTCTCCACCATCCATTTCACAGGAAGTCCGGACTTGTCATCTATATCGACGGCAATCAGGGTCATCGCGTGTGACGAGCCGCTGGCATGGGTCTGCACCCTTTCTTTCTTGTCCATGCCGAAAGTGAAGCCCGAAAGGGACTCATAGTCAAAGTTCCCAATATCAAGTGTACCTTTGGTACGGCTGAGGAATTTTCCGACGTCGCAAGAGAAGTACATCGCTGTGTTGTCCTTTATTGAAGCGATTGCCATTTCCTTGATGCGCTCGACCGGAAGATTGATGTACAGCCAGTTGTGTCCGTCATAGACATGGCGGTCGTAGTCGATTTCATAGACCTTTCCATATTCGCGGCAAGGATCGTTCATGACCATGATATAGTTGTTTTCGAGGTCTTCACCGAGATATTCCTCATAGAATGATTTCGGAGTGTATTCCTTACGGCTGACAAGGATGTCATCGCTGCTGTATCTAGCCCACTCGAATTTTACAGGCGGCTCACCGAGGCAGAGCACGAGAAAACGGTATATCTCCGTAAGCATAGCGGTCTTCATGGTCATGAGTTCCTTTTCGGCAGCCTTCATGGCATTCTCACGCGCCTTTTTGGACATCTTTGCAGATGCAGCCACAGCCTCGGACCATTTGTCGCGGAGCCTGAGTCCGTCCTCGCGCAGTTTGAGCTTCATGAGCATGGACATCTGAGAGGTATTGTTGCTGCAATATGTCTCCGGCATGGCATCGGACGGCACGAGGCCGTATTTGGTGACAAGATTGGAGACACCTGTGAACTGTCCTCCGTCACTGAGAGGGTTGGAGAAAAGCCAGTCAACGGTTCTGTCATCGGCAGGAAGTTCTTTTGTGTCGATTATTCCCTGCAGGAAAAGGTTGGATTTCTCCAGCTGGTCATAGAAGAAAAGGTAGTTCTGTGAGAACTCGAAGCTCTGGAGTCCGTATTTGTCTATCATTTGGGCACGAAGGACATTTAGTCCGGTGAACAGCCAGCAGCGGCCAGAAGATTTCTGGTCTGTTATTCCCTTGGTCTTCACGCGGTCAGAAAAATGAGTGTCGATCATGGCGACATTTTCGGAATTGACTGCAAGCACATTGATTGCAGTACCGGCAAGTGCATTTTTGATCGCACGGTCAGCAGGAGTGTTTGCATAACCCTTGCTTATCTGCTCCAGCATTTCCGCCGAGATGCCTCCCTCCGCACTTCCTGCCCTCTGCTGGGCCAGACCGGGAATGGCAGACACAGCCATAAAGGCTGCAACGATAAAAAATCTTTTCATAATATCTGTATTTTGAATTCATTGGCATGTAAGTGCCGCTTTCCCGATGAGACAGCAGGCTGTGCCAGCGGCATTTGCAACAAATATAATGACTATTTCCCATATTCCCGTTCCAATCTCGCCACAAAAAGGACAACAGAAGCACATAACACTAACTGTCAGAGAGTTACAGCATAATGGGTGGAGGCTAACATTCTGTCCCGCAAGACATTACGCCTCGACGGGTGCCGGATTCTTGGCACCCGTCACAAAGTAACTCACTATCCCACACTAAGTTAGCCTCCACCGTTCACAAAATTTCAGCCCGCCCGTTTGCAGAAACCCGACTGTTCGGCAACGAACAATGACTAAACAACACGACTGTTACCAAAACATGGCATTTCGGGAACCAACGATGACCAAACAACACAATCGTTCCCAAAACATGGCTTTTCAGGAACGAAAGACGACAAAACAACGCAACCGTTACCAGAAACGGGCACGTGGACAGGTATATTCTCTGTCGGCCAGTCTGCATTGACCCTCACACCGAACATATCAGAAGGTGGCACGGCCAATTGGCGGCATAGATTCCGGTACCATGGATTGATGCAAGGCAGATGCGTGTGGCTTTTCAGGACAGGGAGGCTGTGGTGGAGGCTAATGTTCTATCACACAAAATATTACGCTTCGACGGGTGCCGGATTTTTGGCACCCGTCACAAAGCAACTCACTATCCCACACCAAGTTAGTCTCCACCGTCCACAAAATTTCAGCCCCCCGTTTGCAAAAACCCGGTTTTTCAGGAACGAATGACAACAAAACAACACGACTGTTACCAAAACAGGCACTTTCAGGAACGAATGATGACAAAACAACACAACCGTTACCAAAACGAGCACTTTCGGGAACGAACAACGACAAGACAACGCAACCGTTACAAAAACTGGCACTTTCAAACACGAGCGATGACAAACACCCCGGCCGTTACCAAAACAAGGCTTTTCGGGAACTCCTCACAAAATAAAAAAACGCAGACGGAAATCTGAAACGCTTTCTTGAGGTGTCATAAAATGAGGGTGAACCAAAAGTCAGAATAACTCTCTGAGAATTGAAAATTTGGTGACACGGGCGAGGTCGGCCACACATAAAATGAGAAATGGATCTATCTGACAAGTTCTGTTTTAACCGTTTTCACCATCATCAGAATAAACTCTGACGAGGATAGGTTTCAATTTCAAAGACTTGTCAGACAGCCTCCCTCCCAAAAAAAATTGTCCGGTTTTTGGGGAGCATATCAACTTTTTAATCGTCCACATTTATCAATGTGTAAAAGTGTAACACAGCGGGCACCGGCTGAAAGTGTCCGACATACTACCTAAATGGCTGTATATTGTCGGACAGGAAAGCGGCAGGTTGCAACAGAGGGCGGAAAGAGCTATCTTTGCCGCCCGTTTTCATTATGCCGGAACATTCCACAGTACGGGAAACATGGAAACGGAAACGACAAAAGCCAAAGAATCATGAGCAGCACCGCCAATACAAACAATTACTCCTACAGGAACATCTGGAAAGTAGCCTACCCTATTCTTGTCAGTCTCATCATGGAACAGCTGATAGGAATGACCGATACAGCCTTCCTCGGGCGCGTCGGCGAAATCGAGCTGGGTGCATCGGCCATTGCCGGAGTCTATTATATGGTCATATTCATAACTGGCTTCGGATTCAGCCTCGGGGCACAGATAATTATCGGCAGACGAAACGGAGAGGGACGCCACAGAGAGACAGGAAAAATATTCTGGCACGGAGTGTATTTCCTCATTGCCCTGGCCGCAGTCCTGACAGTGCTTTCGGAAGCGTTTTCCCCTGTGCTGATGTCGGGCATTGTCTCCTCGGAACATATTATGACCGCGGCACTGAGCTATGTAAGATGGAGAATACCGGGACTGTTCTTCGCTTTCGTCACGGCGATGTTCAGAGCCTTCTATGTCGGAACCACACAGACAAAGACCCTTACGTTCAACTCAATCGTAATGGTCCTGTCAAATGTAATGTTCAACTGGATTCTGATATTCGGCAAATTCGGCTGCCCGGCACTGGGGATAACAGGAGCCGCAATAGGCTCGACACTGGCCGAACTCGTGTCACTAATATTCTTCATAGTCTATACAAGACTAAGGACAGACAGAAAAAAGTACGGAATGGACAGCCCCTCGCATTTCGACTGGCATGAACTTAAGTCTATGCTGTCCCTGTCAGTATGGACAATGGTGGAATCATTCATTTCGGTAGCCACATGGTTCATTTTCTTCCTCTATGTAGAACATCTCGGAGAACGCGCCCTGGCAATATCCAACATTGTCCGGAATGTATCGGGAATAATATGGGTAGTACTCATGGCATTTTCATCAACCTGCAGCACCCTTGTCAGCAACATGATAGGCGAAGGCCTGCAGGACGGTGTGCCGCGCCTTGTCGGCAGGGTAATCACAATGGCCTACGGCATAATCGCAGTCATACTCGTATGCTTCGCAGTGTTCCCGAGACACGTCATAGGCATCTTCACGGATATGTCCGACCTTATCGGCGCGACAGTCCCGGCAATGCTTGTGATGGCCTCGTCATACATTATAAATATACCGGGAAACATCTGCTTCAATGCATCGGCAGGCACAGGAAACACAAAGACAATCTTCGCGCTTGAACTGGTTGCCCTGGCAATATATCTGATCTACTGCACAATAGTGGTCATTATCCTGAAAGCCGGCATTGCAGTCTGCTGGACTGCCGAACATGTATATGCTACCGCCATGCTCATCCTGTGCGGCACATACCTCAGAAGCGGCAAATGGAAGGGCAGACGGATATAGGACTCCGTTCAGAAAATCTCACACAAGCCGGTAAGTGCGTATGGCCTTTTCGAGAAGATGACTGACAGGAAAGGCGGCGCGTGACCGCGAGGCAAAGACCAGGATATCGGCCCTCAGCCTGTCGTCACGTTCATCTTCATACCGTGCGACAGACATTCTGTCGCGGCACAGCTTTTCAAGCAGGAGATGGAAATCAGGCCCGTGGTCGCGGTGTTTCAGATGACACAACTCGTGCAGAAGCACATAATCACGCAAAGGCTCGGGAACGGCCACAAGACGCAGATTCAGATTTATATTGTTGAGCGAGGAACAGCTGCCCCAGTTCGATCTGTTGTTTTTTATGGCAACTGAATTGTAACGGAAACCATAGGCGGATGCAAGCAGGGCAAGCCTCTGAGGAAGCCATTCCTTGGCCCTTTTGCGCAAAGTCTCCGTCTCCTCCGGGGAAAGGCTCAGCACATTACGGGCAGCCTCTTTCTGTTTTTTAAGCGTGGAGAGGACCCATGGCCGTTTCGACAGAAAAAACCTAAGCCCTGCGTCATAAGAAGTGAAATACGGCACTGTGATGACAACGCCGTGTGACGGACTGACACGGATACTTACTTTTCTGCCGCGCAGACTTTTGCGCAGCCTGATCTCTCCGATTTCCGGATCATTGTAAATTTTTTCACTCATAGGCGGAGCAAAGATACAAAATTCCGTCATCTGATGTCCAAATGATTTGTTTTATTGGAATTTATAACTATCTTTGCGCCCGCTTTGCCACAATGACATAAGCATATCCATTAATTAACCTCTAATTTTTTTCGCAATGGCTGAATATTTGGCACCAGAGAAAAAACAGGAGCTTTTCGCGAAGTACGGAAAGTCTAATACTGACACCGGCTCTCCTGAAAGCCAGGTGGCTTTATTTTCCTACCGTATCGCTCACCTTACCGAGCACCTCAGAAACAACAAGAAAGACTATTCTACACGTCGTTCTCTGTTGAGGCTTGTAGGTAAGAGACGTCGTGTACTTGATTATCTCAAGTCTATTGACATCGAGAGATACAGAGCTATCGTCAAGGAGCTTGGCCTCCGTCGATAAGCTACATCATAGTAGGAACCGGCGAAAGGGGGATATACCAATGGGGTTTTCCCCCTTTTTTCACGCAAAGACGCTCCGGAAACGCTAACAAATCAACCTGCGGCGTTGACGGGCAGAACAATATATAGACGTAACTATATGTAGGAGCCGAACAGGACTCCGTATGGACGGAACAGAGAGAATTTAATAATGACTCCCAAAGGGGGAGGCAGGTTGAACAAGAAAAAATGAATATCATAAACAAGAAAATCGAATTATCCGACGGCAGGGTAATCGAAATCGAGACCGGGAAACTCGCCAAGCAGGCAGACGGCTCAGTAGTCGTAAAAATGGGAGGCACAATGCTTCTTGCTGCCGTAACCTGTGCAAAAGACGCAAAAGAAGATGTGGACTTCATGCCGCTTCAGGTGGACTACAAGGAAAAGTACGCATCGGCCGGAAGATTCCCCGGAGGATTCATGAAGCGCGAAGGCAAGGCTTCAGACTACGAAATCCTTATCGCAAGACTCGTCGACAGGGCACTCAGACCTCTTTTCCCTGAGGATTTCCATGCAGAAGTGTTCGTAACCGTAAATCTGATATCCGCAGAGAAGGATATCCAGCCGGACGCACTTGCAGGACTTGCGGCATCCGCAGCCCTTGCTGTCAGCGACATTCCGTTTGAAGGCCCTATTTCAGAGGTAAGGGTCGCAAGAATAGACGGCAAGCTGAAAATCAACCCGAACTTCAGCGAAATGGACAAAGCCGACATCGACATCATGGTAGCCGCAACATACGACAACATCATGATGGTCGAGGGAGAGATGAACGAGGTCAGCGAGCAGGATATGCTCGAAGCAATCAAATTCGCACACGAAGAGATAAAGAAGCACTGCAAGGTCCAGATGGAACTTACAGAGGCTGTAGGCAAGACTGTCAAGAGAAGCTACTGCCACGAGGAGAACGATGAAGATCTCCGCAAAGCCGTACAGGACTTCTGCTACGACAGATGCTACGAAATAGCAAAGTCAGGCTCTGCAAAACATGAGAGGGCCGACGCATTCGAGGCACTAAAGGAAGAGTTCTACCAGACAATTCCTGAGGAGGAGCGCGACGACAAGAAGATGATGGTCGAGAGATACTATCACGCAGTGGAGAAAGCCGCTATGAGGAACATGATTCTCGATGAGGGAATCCGTCTCGACGGCCGCAGCACCACACAGGTGCGCCCTATCTGGTGCGAGACAGACTATCTGCCTTGCGCACACGGTTCCGCAATCTTCACTCGCGGCGAAACCCAGTCGCTCTCTACCGTGACTCTCGGAACAAAGCTCGACATGAAAGAGCGTGACGAAGTTCTCGTCCAGGGTACGGACCAGTTCGTGCTGCACTACAATTTCCCTCCGTTCTCAACCGGAGACGCAAAGGCGCAGAGGGGTGTCGGACGCCGCGAGATCGGACACGGAAACCTTGCATACAGGGCACTCAAGCCTATGATTCCTATGGCACCGGAGAATCCTTACGCAGTGCGCGTAGTTTCCGACATACTCGAATCAAACGGTTCATCATCAATGGCTACAGTCTGCGCAGGCTGCCTTGCACTTATGGATGCCGGCGTAAAGATAAAGAAACCGGTTGCAGGCGTTGCAATGGGACTTATTACTGACAAGGAGAACCCTAACGGACGCTATGCAATCCTTACCGACATACTCGGAGACGAGGACCACCTCGGAGATATGGACTTCAAGGTGACAGGAACAAAGGACGGTATCACAGCCACTCAGATGGACATAAAGGTGGACGGACTCTCATACGATGTGCTTGCAAAGGCACTCGAGCAGGCACGTCAGGGCAGGATGCACATTATGGGCGAGATGATGAAGACCATCAGCGAGCCTCGTGAGGACTACAAGCCGTTCGTACCGCGCATTATCCAGATCCGTGTTCCTGGCGACTTCATAGGAGCCATCATCGGAAAGGGCGGAGAGGTAATCCAGAAGATTCAGAGGGAGACCGGTACTGTCATCACAATCACAGAGGAGAACACCAACGGAGTATCCGAGGGAGTTGTGGACATTTTCGGAGAGAACAAGGAGTCTATGGACAAGGCCCTGAACTGGATCAATGGAATCTGCGCCGTGCCTGAGGTCGGTACAGTATATCACGGAAAGGTCGTTTCGATTCTGGAGTTCGGTGCCTTCATCGAGATTCTCCCGGGCAAGGAAGGACTGCTCCATGTGTCAGAGATAGACTGGAAGAAGACCGAGAAAGTCGAGGATGTGCTCAGCATCGGCGACGAGGTGGATGTGAAACTGCTCGAAATCGACGAGAAGACCGGAAAGATGAGGCTGTCACGCAAGGCTCTCATCGAGAAGCCGGAGGGCTATGTAGAGCCGGAGCGCAGGCCGAGAGGCGACAGAGGTCCGCGCCGTGACGACAGAAGGGGTTTTGACCGCCGTGACCGCCGAGACGACAGACGTGATGACCGTCGCGATGACAGAAGGAATGACCGCCGTCCTCACCGCGAGGAGCGTGCACCGAAAAATGACAGTTTCGGAGGCAATTTCGACGAGCAGAACAATGAGCCTGAAATGTTTTAGGCTGAAATAAATACCGGGACGCAGGTTCCGGGACAGTACAGGGAGGCTATCAAACAAGTCCCCGAAATTGTAAATCACCCACGTCAGAGTTCATTCTGACGTGGGTGAAAACGTTAAAATCTGACTTGTCAGACAACTCCTTTTGTTTGTTGTCCGGTTTATAAATCCAGGCCTGTAATTTAGCTGTCGTTTTTATATGTACAGAAAAGTTTTTCACTATATTTGCATTCTGGACGAATAATCTATTAACTAATCAACAAAATTTATAGACAAGATGAAAAAAATCATTATCATCGCAGCTCTTGTACTCGGTTTTGCAACAGCTGTTTCTGCTCAGCCTAGAGCAATCGGAGGCCGCCTCTCATGGGGATTAGAGGCCAGCTACCAGCACACTGTAAAGAATGCGGACTTCGTGGAGGCCAACCTTGGACTTTTCGGCTTCGGTTCATTCGATGCGACCGCAACCTATAACTTCATGATTGCCCAGCCGGACTGGACATCGAGAGGAGAATGGGGATTCTATGCCGGCCCCGGTGCGGCACTCGGATTCAATTTCATTGGCGGGAATTTCTTCCATGCGGCTGTTGTCGGACAGGTGGGTCTGGAATATACATTCTGGTTTCCACTCCAGCTCTCTGTAGATCTCAGGCCTCAGGTAGGTATTGCTGCCAACAGCAATGGCGCAGCATTCTATAGAGGCGGACTTTACGGTTTCGTTCCGACAATAGGCGTACGCTACAGATTCTAAACTGCTGGAATTATCAGAACTTTAAGATGGCCGGAATTCGGATTGTTTTCCGGTCATCTTTTTTATTGCCGTCCGACGCAACCACAGACATAAAAACATGAAAAACAAGCTAATACTTGCTGTCCTGATATTATCCGTATCTCTTGCCGCAACAGCAGGCACACGTCCGCGGGCAATGGGCATACGCACCGGAGCAGGCGGAATCGGCGCCTCATATCAGCACGGCATAAACATGAACCAATTCATCCAGGGGGACATGGCCCTGGATCTGGGATATAACGCAAACGGAAGGCCCGGCATAACAGCCACTGCAACATACAATTTCATCTGGGCACGCCCGGTATGGAGCAGCAAGGGAACCTGGTCGCTGTATTCCGGACCGGGAATCTCGCTCGGAGCCGTAAATGACCTTGTACCCTACCAAATCGGGGACGACATCACGGGCTTTGAAGACAATGGATTCATGATTGCAGCGGCAGTGCAGGTCGGTCTTGAATACGAATTCACGTTCCCGCTACAGCTGTCGGTAGATATACGCCCGTGCTTCGGCATACACGCCAACAATGGGCACATGCGTTCTCCTGCGACTGGAAAAACAGTTGATTTTCAAGGCAAGACAGGATTCTATGACAACGGGCTGCTGGGATTCATACCGTCCATATCGGTAAGATACCGTTTCTGAACTGCCTGCTGGAAGAGGAAAAGTCTGCAATCAAAATGCGGAATTTGAGTACCGAATGGTTTCTTTTGCTTATATTTGTATGTTTTGCGAAAATATATCATCATGAGAGATTTATATATCACGAACTCGCTTTCGAGGAAAAAAGAACTGTTCAAGCCTATAAACGAGGGACACGTCGGACTGTATGTCTGCGGCCCGACAGTTTACGGAGATGCGCATCTCGGCCATGCAAGGCCAGGCGTAACCTACGATGTCTTTGTAAAACTCCTGAAGCATCTCGGATATAAGGTAAGATACGTAAGAAACATCACGGATGTCGGTCATCTTGAACATGACGCAGACGAAGGGGAAGACAAGATTGCAAAGAAAGCAAGGCTGGAACAGCTCGAACCTATGGAAGTGGCACAGGCCTGCACACTCAAATATCACGAGGCCATGCGCAGGCTCAATGTGGCACCGCCTTCCATAGAACCGCACGCGTCCGGACATATAATGGAGCAGATCGCGCTCGTGCAGAAGATTCTTGACGCCGGCTATGCATACGAAAGCAACGGTTCGATATATTTCGATGTGCTGAAATATGACAGGGATCATAAATACGGCATTCTGTCTGGACGCACTCTTGAAGAAGTCAAGGAGGGCACACGCGAACTCGACGGGCAGCAGGACAAGAGGGCGTCATACGATTTCGCCCTCTGGAAAAAAGCGTCTCCCGAACACATAATGCGCTGGCCGTCACCGTGGAGCGACGGTTTCCCCGGATGGCATCTCGAATGCTCGGCCATGAGCGAGAAATATCTCGGCAGGGAATTTGACATACACGGAGGCGGAATGGACCTTCTGTTTCCGCACCATGAGTGCGAGATTGCACAGAACACGGCATCGAGAGGCACGGGAGGGGTCCGCTACTGGATGCACAACAACATGATCACGATAGAGGGCAAAAAAATGGGCAAGTCCCTCGGCAACTTCATAACCCTGCCGGAACTGTTCTCGGGAAAGCATCCTAAGCTGGCCCAGGCCTACTCCCCTATGACCGTGCGCTTCTTCATTCTGCAGGCACATTACCGCGGAACGCTGGATTTCAGCAACGAGGCACTGCAGGCGGCAGAGAAAGGTCTGAAAAGAATACTCCAGGCCGCAAAGGATCTGCGTGAACTTGCTGGCGCGGCCGGAGTAAAGTCTTCTGTGACAGGAACTGAGGGGCACAGTGCGAACATGCTTGAATACGGTGAATTCCTTGCATCGGCCGCTCCGGAAGCCGGGACTGTAACGGCCGGAAAAGAGGTGGCAGAGATTGTAGAGAACACATATACGGCTTTGTGCGATGACCTTAACACGCCCGTTGCCCTGTCGCATATCTTCGATGCCGTAAGAATCATAAATACTGCAAAGGACAAGAAAACCGTTCTGGGCAGGGAGGATATGCAGGCTCTTGTGGAGCTGTTCGACAATGTAGTGGCCGGAGTGCTCGGATTGAAGGACGAGGACGGCGGAGGCAGCAAGGCGGCCAGAACGATAGACGGCCTTATGGAAATGGTCATCGAGCAGCGCAAGGCGGCAAAGGCGGCAAAGGACTGGGCGGCAAGCGACCGTATCCGTGACAATCTTAAGGCTATAGGAATAAACATCAAGGACACCAAGGACGGTGTTGAATGGACTCTTGACTGACAATAGAATTTGACGGAAGTGCAATTTAACGTCAGTTCGGCGAAATAAATGATTTGTCCTACGGTAATTTTAAATTAATGCATAGAGGGATCGTCAAACTGCCGTTGAAGGTAAAAAAATCAGAACAGCTCTCTGAGAATTGAAAATTTGGCGACACGGGCGAGGCTGACCACACGGAAAATGAGAAAAAGGGGCTTGGCCAATACCTTTAGTCTGCCCCATGTTCCTCCTAAATACGCCGTCATTTCATGGTGTTCGCTTATCGCTAACGTCCGCCACTTTGTGCTGCCCGCTTACCGCTCGCGTCTGTCATTCCATGCTGCCCGCGGCAAAAGGCCACTGGACTGTCTGCTTACTGCCCGCGACCTTATATGGGAGGAATTACCGTAGACTTACGTTTGAAATATATCAATTTATAAAGAAATCCCGGTCCGTACAGACGGGTATGTACAGATACAATTATGAAATTTATATCATGGAATGTGAACGGCCTGAGGGCCGTCTGCGGCAAAGGTTTTTCGGACATTTTTGCTGAGCTGGACGCTGATTTTCTCTGTCTGCAGGAGACAAAGATGCAGGCAGGGCAGCTTGATCTGGAATTTCCCGGCTACAAGTCATACTGGAATTTTGCTGACAGGAAGGGTTATTCCGGTACTGCAGTCTATACCAGGCATGAGCCTGTATCGGTGACATACGGGATAGGTGTCGACGAACATGACCATGAGGGAAGGGTGATAACTTTGGAGATGAAAGACTTTTTCCTTGTGTGCGTATATGTCCCCAATTCACAGGACGGGCTTGCGAGGCTGGACTACAGGATGAAGTGGGAGGATGATTTCAGGGCCTATCTGTGCGGTCTTGCGCAACGTACCAACAGCGAGGGAAGGCAGATGGGGGTGATAATGTGCGGAGACCTGAATGTAGCCCACGAGGAAATCGATCTGAAGAATCCGAAGAGCAACAGACGGAATGCCGGCTTCACAGATGAGGAGAGGGGAAAATTCTCGGAACTTCTGGCAGCCGGATTCACGGACACGTTCAGGTATCTCTATCCTGAGGTGGTGGACGCATATTCCTGGTGGTCTTACCGTTTCAAGGCGCGTGAGAAGAACATCGGGTGGCGTATCGATTATTTTGTGGTGTCAGACAATCTGCGTGGTTCCATCGGAGACGCGAAAATCCATTCCGGGATTTTCGGCTCGGACCACTGCCCTGTCGAGCTGACGATTCAGTTTCCGGACGCAGACTGAAAGGCATAGACACACGATATTTCGACACGACTGTTCCCAAAACAAGCCTTTTCGGGAACGAAACACGACCTCTCGACACGACTGTTCCTAAAACAAGGATTTTCGGGAACGAGACACAACATTTCTGCACGATTGTTCCCAAAACAAAGTATTTCGGGAACGGAACACGACCTCTCGACACGACTGTTCCTAAAACAAGGTATTTCGGGAACGAGACAAAACACTTCTGCACGAACGTTCCCAAAACAAGCCTTTTCGGGAACAAACAATGACATTTCAACACGACTGTTCCCAAAACAAGCCTTTTCGGGAACAAACAATGACATTTCTGCACGACCGTCCCCGAACGGTAATTATTGGCAAACGCCACACCTGATGGTGTCCAAAGAAACATTTGGACTCCCTTTGACGCCTCCTTATTTTTACAACATATCACGACTTTAATGAAACCGGGAACCAAAGCCGCCATAATGACAACCATTTCAAGATATCCAAGCCGGCCAATAACCTGCACTGGGTCCTAATGGTGAAAAAACAGTTACTTTTTCTCTTTCTGTTTTTCATTATTATTGCAGTATAAGCACCATTTCACAAAATTTGCATGATTTCCAGAAGACAAGCAGCGATGCACTCTATCCAACCTGCATGTCAAATATACCACAAAAGCCAGACGGAGACAACCGTCACCGGCTGTCTCCGTCTGAAATCTAACCCTATTATTAACAACTAAACTAACCGGTTTAGAGGTTAAACAAAGTCTGTGCCAAATACAAGAAACCTGTTTGAATTTTTCCTGAAAAATATTTCATATCCCTTTGGGAGACCTTTTTCGGCAGGCAGTTCAGTTTGCCGTTCCGGATGCCGAGCAGCTGAGTATCAAATGTACGCATGACGATTTGCCTGACCACTCGCGACCTTTCCCAAAGTCCCCGCCCCAAAAAACTTCCTGAAATAATTATTTGTGTCTTTCAAGCCAAAGCGCCGCATAAGAGCAGCTTCCGCGTTTTTCAAGGGAGAGTGAATCGGCATAGGCGTATGCGGCCTCAACCAAAGCCGCGGCTATTCCGCGTCCGGAAACGGCCTTTGGCACATACGTATGGATAATGTCGAAGTAACCGTCTCCCACGACATATTCGACCGAAGCGAGATGGCCGTCGGCATTGCACTCAAAACGCCGTTGTTCTGCAAGATGTCTGACCTGAAGTTTCATATCTTCTCTTTTTTATTGTGGCGGAAAACCTCCGAGGCGAAAGAGCCTCCGCCGAAAACAAGCATTGTCACAGCCTGCGCCTCGTGGGACAGGGTCGCAAAGATTATTCCCAAAGAGAAAGGTATTCCATAGATTGTGGACAAAGCCGTAGACACGACAAAGTGGAAGGCACCGAAGCCTCCCGGAACCGGCACGACCCAGCCGAGACTTCCGACAAGCGACAGAAAAAGAGCATCAACGGCACCCAAGCCGTCAAGTTCCGGAACTGCCCGCATAACTGCCGCAGCCATAAGCCAGTACATTGCCCAGATCAGCACAGTATCAGCAAAAAAGAGCCATTTGCCGTTCATTTTCATACAGCTTGCCAGCCCCTGCCAAAGTCCTGTGAGCATATTCCATATTTTTCCGGACAAGGCATTGCTTCCGCGCAATTTCCATACTCCCCACACCGCAGCGGCAACGACGGCGGCAATACAGCCAAGAACCAGCCATATACTGAATTTCTCAGACAGAGGGGCAAGCATCTTTTCCACAAAAAATGCCCCGAACATATCCCATTTGGCTACGAGCAGAACCACAAGCAGCACCAGCATAGAGACCAGATCCCAGGCCCTCTCCACGACGACCGTCCCCAGAACGTTCTCATAAGACGCACGCTTCCCGGCGGAATTGCGGCTAACCACTCCGCAGCGGACAAACTCCCCTATGCGCGGAACAACGAAATTGGCAATATATCCGATATTTACCGCATTGAAAACCGTAAGAAGCCCTGTTTCACGGTCTATCGGCAGAAGCAGCCTGCGCCACCTGACGGCACGAAGCCAGAACGCCATGACCCCGGCAGCCATCGACAGCAGGACATAGCCCCACCTGCAATGTTCCAGGCCGCGGATAAAATCATCCCACTTCACTCCCCTGAACGAGAAATAAAGCAGCACGGCCGCGATTGCTGCCGATATTGCATATTTCAATATTTCAGTGACTTTTCCGTCCATAATAACATTTTCTGAAAACAGCCGGTAAATTTAGGAACTGTTTTGAACTTTCTCAAAATTATTTCCGGTGTTTGCTATCATGTTTGCTATCGCCGTACCTTTCAGAATGAGAAAGGAATGTTATGATACCGTAAATCCCTACTCATATTTTGCACTTCGATTTGGAATATACATTTGCTATCACCGTACCTTCCGGAAGGAGTGAGAAGTGTTTTGATGAGTAAATTCTATCCCGAATTTTGCTCTTCGATTTGGAATATACATGTTTACTATCGTAAATCAAGTATCATACGTTGCATTTCGATTTAGAATCTACATGGTGTTTGTTTTTATGACAAAAATATGAAGCTGTTTAAATCCGTCAAAAAAGAAGCGGCGACAATTTCCGATACGCTATTTAGATACCCATAAAACAGTTTCCATATCCAAAAGTTTGCTAACTTTGTTGCTATTAATGAAAATTGTGACAAACATGGCGTCCATTTTAGGAATCGGGAACGCACTGACAGACATCCTGGCTGTCCTTCCCGACGATACTTTTCTGAAAGAATTTCATCTGCCGCGCGGCAGCATGCAGCACGTCGACATGGAAACAGGCGACAAAATATGGAAGACCCTCAAGCCAATGGGCGTACAGCTTGTGGCAGGAGGCTCGGCTGCCAATACGATAACAGGAACCGCCATATTCGGAATGAAATCCGGATTCATCGGCAAGGTCGGGGACGATGACCTCGGCCACCTCTTCAAAAGCGACCAGGAACAGTACGGCATCAAATCCACTCTGCTTAAAGGAGTCCATTCATCCGGAAGGGCAATGGTGTTCATCACGGCCCCGAATGCAGAACGCACCTTTGCCGTCTATCTCGGCGCTGCGCTCGAACTTGTGCCGGAAGACCTCAAGCCGGAATATTTCGAGGGGTACGACTACTTCCACATCGAAGGCTACCTTGTACAGAACCAGGCCCTTATCCGTAGAGCTGTCAAAATGGCCAAGGATGCAGGGTGCATAATATCGATAGACATGGCCTCATACAACGTCGTGGAATCTAACGACGCTTTCCTGCACGATATAGTGGAGAAATACGTGGACATCGTGTTTGCGAATGAGACAGAGGCCAAGGCCTTCACCAAAATGGAGCCGAAGCTTGCCCTCGATGAGATAGCAAAACACTGCGAAATAGCCGTAGTCAAGGTCGGCAAAGACGGCTCGATGGTCAAAAGCGGAGACGAATATCACTATATAGAGGCATGGCCGGCCTCGCCCGTCGATGCCACAGGGGCCGGGGACACCTACGCGGCAGGCTTCCTTTATGCCCATTCTCTCGGAATGCCTCTAAAGGTCTGCGGAGAAATAGGCTCTATAATAGCGGCCAAGGTCGTTGAAGTAATAGGGACAAAAATAGACATTCCGCGCTGGAGGGCAGCCAAACAGGAAATACGCAAGCTCATCGCAGCAAATTCTTCCGCAGAATAACCATGTTCGACTTTATCAAAAATACGCTGAGGCACAAAAAAATCAGGAAATTCGCCAGCCGTATACCTACAGGTTTCATTCCGCTGACGGATGCACGGAAAGTAAATGCAGTCCTCGACGTGGAGGATCCGTGCTTTGACAGGCTCAGGGAAGAAGTGCTTGCATGGGGCCGCCGCAAGAATATGAAAGTGGGCCTGTATTTTCTCGATTTCAGGAAAATAGAAAATGAAAGCCAGATGCTGACGGCTCCCGATACGACTGTATTCCGAAAAGAAACGGACTGGCTGGGGACTCCTGACCTGAGCAAGCTGATGAATCTTCTCGGTGAGCAGAGCGACATATTCATTTCCCTTGTCGGCAACGGGGATTTCTGTATAGATTTTATAAGCAAATGTACAAAGGCACGGTTCAAAATAGGACGCTTAGGCTACAAGGGCCATGTCTATGACATGATCATTACAGGAGACAGCATCGATGCCGGCAAGACAAAGCCGGACTCGCTCCGCGTATTTGCGGCGATAACGGATTTCTTGGACAAAGTAAGATGATGAAGAATATTTTGAAATACGTAACAGTGGCAGTAAAGGGCGCCTGTATGGGAGCAGCCGATGTGATACCGGGAGTGTCCGGAGGAACGATTGCCTTTATAATGGGAATATATGACGAATTCGTCGGTTCGCTCGCGTCCATAAACACTGAAGCTGTCAGACTGCTGGCAAAAGGCAGATTCAGGGATTTCTGGAAACATATAAACGGAAATTTTCTTCTGAGCCTTTTCATCGGAATAGGTCTGAGCGTGATTTCGCTCGCCGGTCTGATGCAGTGTTTTCTTGCGAACCAGCCTATACGCACATGGGCATTTTTCTTCGGGCTTATCGCAGCTTCCTCCATCTTCATTCTTCGCGGAATAAAGTCATGGAAACCGAAGGACATACTGCTGCTGATTGCAGGAGGCATACTCGGAGCCGTTGTCTGCACTTTGTCTCCGACAGAAACTCCGGACGGTCTGTGGTTCATTTTCATAAGCGGGGCCGTAGCAGTCTGCGCAATGATTCTGCCGGGAATATCGGGCAGCTTCATCCTGCTGTTATTCGGGAAATACGAATATATCATGAGGTGCATATCGCAGCTGGCAGCAGGTGAAAACGTGGGACAGAACATTCTGACACTGTGCGTGTTCGGTGCAGGAGCAGTCGTAGGCATCCTGTCTTTCTCAAGATTTCTGCACTGGCTTCTGTCAAAGTACAACAAAGAAACCCTTGTCGTACTTGCCGGCTTCATAATAGGCTCATTGGTAAAGGTATGGCCGTGGAACAACACCGGCTATTACGGACTTGAAGACCCTCAGACAGGAAGCGCGATTCTTTTTGCCATAGCAGGATTCTGCCTTGTGACAGGCATAGAACTGGCCGGGAAAATGGTGAAGAACCGCAAATGACCGCAAATGCACGACAAAGGAAATGGCACAGGAAACGGAAAGAAAATTCTTGGTGGCCGGAGATTTCCGGCCATTCGTACGTAATACGATACATATCGTGCAGGGCTACATCAGCTCTGTGCCCGAACGCACCGTAAGGATCAGAATCAGGGATGACAAAGGCTGTCTGACAATTAAAGGAGCAGCCGACAGCAAAGGAATGTCGCGCTTTGAATGGGAAAAGGAAATAAGCCTCCGGGAAGCGGAGGAGCTGATGCTGCTTTGCGAACCGGGAAGCATCGACAAGAACCGTCATATCATAGAGTACGGAGGACACATCTTTGAAGTGGATGAATTTTTCGGAGACAATGCAGGGCTGGTCATTGCCGAGATAGAGCTGTCATGCGAGGATGAATATTTCGACAGGCCGCAATGGCTTGGAACAGAGGTCACAGGCGACCCTCGCTATTACAATTCGGCCCTTATGAAATGCCCCTATTCGACATGGGGCGGACAGCCGGAAAAGGAATAAGTCCCGCAAACTACGTTTACGCTCCTGTTTCTGGCACAGGACTGAGGCTGCTTGTGAAACCGGCTCACGTTAGGTGTAATTGTATCTTCCGTACCTTTTCTCTTTCCGGGAAAGTTATGCAGGAATATTTCGTTAATATCGTGAAGTATGTCAGATGCAATGTTCTTAATTTCTTAAATTAACGGGTCCAGATCTTTGTGAAGAACGCTCATTAATTTCTGGTATTCTTTCTGGTAGCGTTCTATTCGCGCATAGTCTTTTTCAGTCGGCTGCGGGATACGGATTATGTCCATATTGTTCTTCAAATCAGACATTTTGACTCTCAACGCGAGGCGATTATTGGATATCCGCTCAATGTATTCTTCTCTCGAAAGTACTGTATGATGATTAAGAAGGGTCAAGGCGGTTTTTAGTTCATCGCGTTCCTCATCGGTTATTGAATGAGTTATTTCACAGGGATATGGAGCTATATCTTCCATCCATTCCTCCCACCAACTTTCTTTTGGATTATCAGCCACTTCCGATGTTTTTGCATCGAGCCTTGCCATGACATCTTCAACAGTCACATTACAGTCCTCTGCGGCATCATGCAGAAATCCCACGACTTTTTCTTTCCAATTGAATCCATTGTCGGCTACATTCAGCAAGTGCGATTCAAAATAATCATTTCCACCTTTGTCAGTCTGACCTTTATGCAGTTCTTTAGCAAGCAATCCGGCAGCATAAACAATTTTTGTCATGTACCCCATGTCGTCTTCAAGGCTGTCAATCCGTTCTTTGGCCTCAGCTTCATTGAATGTGGCAATATAATCGTAATACTGCCGCATCAGCATCTCAGTATCTGATAACGGATCCATGAAATTGAATAGGGCATCCATGTATTCGTCCATATAGTTTAAGTCGCGCTCCTGTTTGGTTATAAATCCGGCAAGCATCGTTTTAACCTGCCGAAACTAGGCATTATTCATTTCCGCTATAGGGCGGAATGCCTCTGTCAATTCTTTAGATATTAATGGTTCTTCCATTGTAGAGTATTTCAATTATCGCATTTAGTCAATGACTTCCCATGTGCCGGATTTTAAATCGCCTACTCGTTTAATTCGATTTTGCGATTTCAAAGTATCAATGATTCTAAAAATTGTTCTTCGCGTTACGTTTAATTCTTTTGCGATTTGGGTTACACTAACGCGCCGATTTTTCCTCATCATTTCAACTATTGCTTCTCTTCGGATCTCATCATTATTGGTGACATCATTGGTGACATCAGAGTTTCTATTGGTGCCAATCGTTCCGCTATTGGTGCCATCGATGCCATTTACTGAGACATTCGGAGTTTTTTCTATGACATCTGCATTCTTGACCAAGACCTTGAAAGTCGTATAATCGCTGAGGAGGAACTCCGCCGGTGTGTTGCCGTTATCTTCAAGAAGGGTAGCAACCGTGTTCACTCCGCTGCCGAAGCGGTTGACATAGCCAAGATTGAGCATTATCTCGGCTATATTGGGATTACGGTAGTCTGTTTCGTTAGGGAAATTCTCCAAATTTACTTTACCATATAGATTGCCGGGATTGTCAATCTCAATACGATCGCTATATTCGTAAAACTTTATAGGTGAGTTGTTACCGTTATACGCTCTGTGCATGACCGCATTCATGGCAAGCTCACGGATAGCCTCCCGCGGATAGTTGATACGAGGCTCTTCACGCAATATGCTCACAAACTCAGGCCGTTTATTCTCGATTGAATATTTGATGAAGTATTCAAGCTCTTTGAGCATGAAAATCAGATTGCCCCTGAAGCGATTTTCCTTCAGAACTTTTGTGGCACGTGTAGTTCCTGCGAACTTGACATATTGTATGTATGCACCCGGAATATAATATTGAGGATTCTCACTGAGCAGAAGGATGCCGGCATCGGCGATACGGCTTTGGGAAGATATTCGTTCTTGAAAAGATCAATATCAATGTCATCAATAGTAGCTTCATGGCAAGGGCTACCATCAAAGGAAGAGCTGTGAATCTGGCCCTTTTCAGTCAGTATCCTTTCTTCCTCCGTATTTGCCTCCGCTTTCCTTGCTCCGACCCTTATCCAGATTACGCCCTTGTATCTCACCGGAGTGTTTACACTTGGCTGAACCTCAATAATTGCGACTTTACCCTCGGGGAAAGTCTCCTTGTAGACCATCATGGCAGGTGGAGGAAGGATTGTTCCGGTGTTTCAGAGTCCGGAATATGAGCGTAACTGCTCGTCATCGAAAGTTTGTCCATCGAGGTTGCCATCATCGTCGGCACCGATGATGAAATAACCGGGCTTCTTTGAATTTCGGATGTCATTGGCAAACGCGCAGATAGCCTCTGACATTTTCTTAGTATTGTCAGTGGATAACGTGCGTTCGACACGTTCATTCTCAATGTCGCTCAATAGCGATCGTATTTCGTCTTTAGTAAGAGGCATATATGTAAATTTAACCGCAAAGTTACTCATAATTTGCAGAGTTACGCAACTTTGCGTTGATGGTTGATAAATCGTCGGTTGCAACCGACGATTTTAATTTACTTATTGATTGCGGAAATGACTGCCATAATCTGCGCCTGGGTCATGCCTTTTTGAATTCCGCTGAGGGCGGCTTCAAATTCGGGGAGCTGTCATGCGATGCCGACATTTCGGAAAAGCGGCCCGCAAACACAGTTTACGGGCCGGCTTTACCGAAAAGAATTTTCCTGACAAATTCCCGGTTTTACGGATTAATCCATAAATTCAAACATTGCAGAAATAGGATAGTGGTCCGAAGCATACCTTATGCCGAGATAGGCATCACGGATTGTCCTGTACCTCTGCACAGTGAGTCCGGAGTAGAATATATGGTCAATCACTGAATCGGATGCACCCCAGCCGTTGTATGTACCGAGATTGTCTGTAATCGGGGCTGTGGCCCTCGCATCCTGCATCACAGCTTTCAGGGGATCGAATATAGCATCGGTCGTCTTCGAGTTGAAGTCAGCTGTCAGGACTGCAGGATAGCCGTCAGGATTCAGCTCCTGTATCTTGCTGCATATAAGTACGATTGAGTTTTCCCTGGCGAGCTGGGCCTGGTGGTCAAGATGAGTATTCATGTAGAAGAACCTCTTTCCTGTGGCATTGACCTTGAACACAGCCCATGTGGCCGTCCTGTAGTAGTTGGCCTCCCAGCCTTTTGAAGGCGTATCAGGAGTCTGTGAAAGCCAGAAAGTTCCGGATTTTTCAAGTGTAACAACATCTTTTTTCCAGAATATAGACATGTGCTCTCCCGAAGACTTTCCGTCATCGCGTCCGACTCCCACGGCATCATACTCCGGAAGATTCTCCTTCATGTAATCTATCTGCATCTTCAGAGCTTCCTGTACACCGAAAACAGTAGGATTCTCTTTCTTGATAATGGCCGGTATTGCCGCCTTGCGCTGATCCCATGCATTCTTGGTATTAGAGTCAGCAGAGCCTACCCTGACATTGAAAGAAATGACTTTCAGCTGATTGGCTTCCACCTTGTCCGGAACGGTTTCATCCGGTTCATCCGGAGTCTCCACATTTCCTGACGCATTGTACTCATAGTCAGGAATAAAGTCTGCATTGTCCAATGCCCTGCCGCAACCCGGCAGAACGGACAGGAACATAAACAGGTTGATAATATAGGTTATCATTTTCATTTTATTTGTGTTTTTATATCATTTTAACTTATCATGCCGGCATCCTATTCCGTAACAAGGATGTCATCGATGAACCAGCGTGAGAAACCGCCTTCCTCAGGGGCACTGGTAAAGCATATCTGCGTATTCGGAGTCGCCCCGTCAATCTTAAGGCGGAAGGTCTTGAAAGATGCCGTAGGGAGTCCCGTAACAGTCACCGAAGTATTGCCCTCGATTGTGCCTCCGCCTATGATTTCAACTACAACAGAAGTAATATCGGGACTTCCGACATCCGGAGTCGTGGTCACGGCCTTAGGCCTTATCGCAGGTGTACGGTATGTGCAGGCTTTGAATGAAAGGTTCAGGTCTCCTCCCTTGCCGAGCGCAGGAGTCGTGAGAGAGCCGGTATTGTTCACATACACAGACCTGCTCGATGCCGTTTCCGTATTCACATAGCCGATCTGGGCATATCCCGGACGCTCCATCACGAACGAGCCGGTCAGGCCGCGCTTCTTCTCCGCACTCCACTTGTCGATGCCGTCAGCGCAATAGTTGGCAAGTCCTCCGAGCATGTCGCCGACGAAATAGTCCATTCCGGCGGTCAGCTTGTCGAAAGGCTCGAAATATACGGCACCGGCAGGCACAGCTGTGTTTCCTTCTTCCTCATGCGAGAGGATGATTGCCGAGTGGAGGCAGACATAGCATGATGAACCGTGTCCGTCAGCGTTCTTGTAACCGTCAGTACCGTCCGAACCCTTCGGAACAATCTTTATATAAAGCATAGATCCGGAAGCGGCAGGTGCAGGCATGTGCACAGGAACAGTGTAATACATATAATAGCTTCCTCCCGTCTTAGGCTTTTCTATCACGATCCTGCCGGCCTCTTCCCACTCCTTCTTGTCAAGCGACCATGACACGGCCCAGTTTCCGAGAGTATATTTGTTATTGGCAGAAAGTCCGAAAGACACATTGAAATCAGCAGGCATTTCCATCTGAAGCGGAACATTGAGCATCCATCCGCACTCCGCCGTAGGCGTTGTCTTACATTCAAGAGACACGAAGCCTGAAGTATTGATGTTGTCATGCGCTCCCGGTTCAGCCCAGTAGTTAGGGCCGTAAATCTTCGATTTGTCCGAACCGTAGACCGTGACATCGAGCCATACTCCCCTGGTCTCGTCAAGCTCCTCTGCAATCGTGCCTTGGAGCAGCTGAGTGGTTGCATTGTAGTCCAATGTCTTAAAACGCAGATATTTGGACACTTTGTTGGTCTGCTCAGAGCAATAGAAGGAGAATACATACGGAAGTTTCCTGATGCCCGGCTTGACACCTATACGCATTTCCGAAAATACCACACTGCTTTTGAGTACAGGCCAGATGCCCGGAACCTCACCGGCAGGGCCGGCTATTCCGCTGACAGAGCCTACGCCCGGATTGTAACTGTCCACAGAGAACACTGCATCTCCGCTGACCATCATGCGCACATATTCGGCATCCTCATTCTCAAGGACAGGCGAAGTGGCGAAAGTTCCTCCGACAGCGGACTCCACTACCTGGAAGCCGTCAATCTTCACATACATGGATTCGTAAAGTCCGGCTGCAATGTCAGAAGCCTTTACCGTAAACGGCTTGAGAGAAACAGGTGTGCTTTCTGTCTTTGCCGGAACGGACTTGGGGACAAGCGTAAGGAAGCCGTCGTCATTTCTTGAGAGGACTGCCTGATCTATAGATACGGCTATCTCCTCTCCCTGTGCAAAGGCTTCGCATTCGCCCTCAATCTGTATGTTGATTCCTGAATTAGGCTCTTTGAACGAGTCCTCAGCCGCAATCTGTCCGCTGAGCCAGTTGCCTCCGTCGGCATCAGTCACGACAAAGCCTCTTATCTTCAAATCAGGCGCATTCACAGTAGTTGCGGCGTCTTCCTTTTCCATCTGCCTCAGCGCGCTTATGGATATGAAGCCGTCAGCCTCGGCTCCGGACTGCACGATTTTTATTTCAGCCGACACTCCATTGTCATTCGAAGTCAGGCAGACCGTTCCGGCACGTTCCTCTCCGCTGTTCTCCGCGATTGTAAGCACGAGTCCGGAAGAACCTACGGACTCGACTACAGAAGGTACAATCCACTCGGCATCGAGGTCTTTCATTTTCCATGAAGTATTGCTGTCGACATAGAGCGTATATTCCGCACCCATTGAAGGGGCGATTATAGCGTCTTTGTCGACGTTCAGTGTCTGCATCGGCATATCCGGTCCTTTCACACATGAAAGGGCCGTCAGCACAGCAGCTAAACACAATATGATATATTTTCTCATTTCAGAATAAATTTAACGTTCGTATTTCATGCTAACAAAGATTCCTGCTCACGCATCATTCAAAGCTGAGCCCGTCCTCCCAGTTCGGATTCTGTTTGATTGCCCCAGAAGTAAGGACTATGTCTTTTGTAGGAATCGGATATAGATAATCCTTGCTTTCATCAAACTTCCTGGCAATGTCACTGTGGCAGGTCAGATAGCCCTCCGGTGAAAGATTCGCCTCAGCAAGAGACACATAGACGATTCCCTCCATCTCTGTCGGCTTTGTTCCGCTGTATATCACATAGTCGGTCTTGCCGTCTCCGTCGATGTCGTACTCTCCGGCACCGGGAAAATACATGCCGTAGAAAGGCCTCTCGAAACGCTTGCCGGCCTTCCACCTCATTATATCCCAATAACGGAAACCCTCAGCGATAAGCTCCACAGTCCTTTCCCTGCGGATTTCGAGGATGACACCTGCATTCGCGCCCGACACTCCGGCATATCCGGTAACAGCATCGGAAAGGTACGGGTCAGGATTGCCGTTTGCAGCGTCCATATCAAGACTTGCCATGCCGACGCGTCCCCTCAGTCTGTTGACAGTGGCATCAATGTCGGACTGGGTGAGAGTTCCAAGCTCGGCCTTTGCCTCGGCAAGGTTCAGGTAAACTTCCGCAGTCCTGAACACCGGAAGATCATTCTCGGAAGATTTATATGAGTCATATCTGGCCTCGCCCACATATTTCACAAGCTGGTATCCGGTCATTGTGGCCGCCATATTCGGGGCTACAGTCACGGTGCCGCCTATGCGCCTATAGCCTGGAGTCCTGATTGTCTGCGCAAGCCTCGGGTCGCGGTTTTTGGTCTCCTCGACAAAATTCATGGTCTTGTAGCCCGGCTTGTCCGTAAACCTGCTGCCGTCTTTCATCAGATACATATTCACGACATCTTTCGCCAGACCCGGACGGCCCATAGAAAGTGAGGTGTAACGGCCGTTGACATCATGCACCAGTCCGAGAGCGGCGGCATAGGCCCTTGAAAGAATAATCTCCGTGTTGTCGGAGTTAACGCTCGCGAAAAGGTCGCGGTACGGATTTTCACCTTCCGAATACAGGGTATAGCCTGAGGATTTCACGAATGTCTCCGCTGCGGAAACGGTTTCACCGAGACATTCTTCCCAGTCTCCGAGTCCGTGATATTTGCGGAAAGTTCCCTCAAAAAGGAAAATCCTCGATTTCAGGGCGAGAGCTGTCCACTTAGTAACAGTGTACACGCTTTTCTGAGACGGAAGATTGGCGATTGCGAAATCAATGTCTTCCAGGACATGACGCATTACGGTCTTCCTGTCGTCGCGGCCTTTGTAAAGGGCTTCGTCGTCTGCTGAAAGCGGAGTGTCAACCCACGGAACATCGCCGTATCTCTTGACTTTCTCGAAATAGAAGAATGCCCTGAAAAAACGTGCAAGGCCTACGTACTGGTTCCTTGTCACGACATCCTTGCACTGGCCCGAATGTTCAAGAAAGAAATTGATGTCACGGAGCATATCCCAGTTCCAGGTGCCGGCAGTAGCAGGCACTGTCCTGTTTCCGATGACCTCCTTGGAAAGGCTAAGAGGAATGATATAGTCCGCTTCTTCGGAATATATGTCCGATCCTCCCGGCAAGATGGTATAAAATTCATTTGTATAGAGACGGCACTCTGTTTCGGTCGTAAAATATGTTTCCGGAGTAAGCCTGTCCTGCGGAACCCGCGTAAGGAAATCACTGCAGGAAACCATTGCCGCAAGGCAGATGGCCGATAATAAGCATTTATGTTTCATATCAATTGTCACGGTTAAAAGTCAAGTGTAACACCGAATGAGAAAGTTTTGTAGAAAGAGTATGTGTCTCCGTTCTTGTCGCTTGCCACGGCAAGGAACTCAGGATCGACATATTTCGAGCGCAAAGGGCTGGTGTACCACAGGTTCTCGCCGCTGAAATAAACCCTGAGATTGCTTATGCCGGCCTTGGCAAGAGCCTTCTTCGGCACGGTATATCCCACTGTCAGATTCTTAAGGCGCAGATATGCAAGATTCTGCAGATACCTGTCATTGGTGTAGTACAAAGAACCTTTGTTAAGTGCTGAGTAGCCTCTTGCACGGGGGAAGTAGGCATCCTTGTTTGTCTCGGACCACACATCGGACATGAAATCCTTTCCGACAAAAGTCGTGTAAGGACGTGAGTACGGTCCCCAGAATCTCTGGTTGTCATTTCCCGGATACCAGTCCTGGTGACCGATTCCCTGGAAGAAAATCGCGAAGTCGAAGCCGAAGAAATTGAAGCCTCCGTGGAAGCCGTACAGAAATCTCGGCTGGGAGTTTCCGATGATTACCCTGTCTCCGGCATCATCGAGCGTGGAGCTTCCGAAAGTAAGTACATTGTCTCCGTCGAGGTCGAGATATTTCATGTCTCCTCCGCGGACTCCTTTGCCATAGTCTCCGACTGACTCATAATAATCCGCACAGACCTGGGACATATCGATTCTTGAGGCATATTCGGCCGCCTCTGCGTCGTCATTGAACAGGCCTCCGACACGGAAACCCCAGATCTCTCCGAGCTGCTTGCCGACATAAGGCTCGGATATGATTCCGGTAGGATTGTCGGCACGGGTGTACCTGGCCGTGAAATCAGCGAGATTTCCTCCTATGCTGTAGTCGAAGCGGTGCTCCCCTATCATGAACGAGTCTTTCCACTCGACCTGTACTTCCCAGCCCTTTGTCCTTATGTCATTGGCATTTACCTTAGGCTCGGAAGCTCCGTAGATTGAAGGGAGCTGCTTTCCTGTCGTAAGGATATTCTTCGTGTCCCTTATGTACATATCGCCGGAGAAAGTAAGCCTGTCCTTAAGGAAGCCGAGATCGATGCCGAGGTTCTTCGTAACGACAGTCTCCCAGGTGCCTGAAGATACCGGATCGTCCACCACCGCATGGCCGGAAAGCGTCTTGCCGTCAAAGGTATAGCTCATGTTGCCCTTGGTGTTTACTGTCTGGTAATAATCGTAGTATCCGATATTCTGATTGCCGAGAGAACCGTACGAAAGCCTTATCTTGGCATTGTTCATAACGCTTTTCGCAGCTTTCATGAACGGTTCTTCCGAAAGACGCCATGCGGCCGACACGGACGGGAAGAAGCCCCACCTGTGGCCTTTAAGGAAGCGTGAGGATCCGTCATAGCGGCCGTTGACCTCCAACAGATAACGTGACCTGTAGTCGTATGTGAACCTGTAGAAGATACCGGCAAGGGCATATTCGCTTATGCCTCCCGTAAGCACGTCGATTTCGCCTGTCGCGAGGTTGAAGTCCGAGAGTTCCTCCGTAAGAAGGTCATTTCTTCTGACCGACAAGTCCTTGTAGCGGCGCGCCTCATAGTTGAAGCCGGCGGTAGCCGTAAAATGATGTGCTTCTTTCCATGTGTTGTCGTAAGCGATATATGCGTTTGCCACATAGTTGTTCTGCTCATATACAATGTCGCTCAGACGGTCTCTGTAAGAACTGAGCGACTCCTGCTCGATGACTCCCGGATACATAGAATATTCCACAGTGGCATCCCTGTATCCCCTTCTGAGATAGCCGAACTTGTATGAGAAATCGGCATTGAGAGACAGATGCCTGGTGATGTCGGCCTTAAGCGCCCATGATGTAGTGACCTCAGTCGTGCGCTGCTTGCCCCACTGCTTTCCTTTGAGGAGCATCGCACTGTATCCGTCCATTATGTAATGTGAAGATGAGTTTGTCAGGACGGTATGGGATACCGGCGTGCCGTCCGGATTCATAGGCACAAAGCTGGCAAGGGCATGAAGAGTGGCCCTTCTGTAGTTGTTGCCGTGGTAGGAATATGTGCCGTTGAAGAATTTGGTGTTAGACGACAGTTTCAGCCACGGCTTGATGCGTATGTCCAGCTTTGCCCTGGCATTGAACGAATCATAGTCGTCCGGGCCTACACGGAAAATTCCCTTCTGTTTGTAATAGCGGCCGCTGACCATATAGGAAACTGTCTTGGAGCCTCCGGTCACGTTGACATTGTAGTCCTGCGTAGGACGGGAATCGTCAAACATATAGTTGTACCAGTCGAAGTTGGCCAGATAGACATAGGAAAGCTTTCCGTTCCTCATCTCGGTTACGACCCACGGACGCTCAGGATTCTCGACTTTGTCATTTCTGCGCTCCCACAGCCTCTGATAGTCGTAGGCTGTGTAGTTGGTATAAGGGACACCGCCTTTTGTGGACATGAAAAGGTCGGCTATATATGCGGAATAATATCCCCTTGTCTCATAGTCCGTGCTGGATGTGTTGTCGGACATAGAGAAGCGGGCGCTTGCCGAAACCTTCGGCGCGGCATTGAATTTTCCGCTTTTCGTCGTGACCAGTATGACTCCGAAAGCTCCCCTGGCACCGTAGATTGCAGCCGAAGACGCATCTTTGAGGACAGTAATCGACTCGATGTCGTTGGAGTTTATCCTGTCGAGATATGTCTCCACACCGTCCACGAGAATCAGCGGCTCGCCGCCGTTCGGAGATGTGTTGCCCCTGATGTTGTAGGTAGAGCCGACACCGGGACGGCCGGAGTTCTGGGTAATGTTAAGGTTCGGAATCATTCCCTGCAAAGCCTGGCCGACATTGGCCACAGGCCTGTCTTTGAGGGTTTCCTCTGAAACAGCGGATACGGCGCCTGTCAGGTTCACCTTTTTCTGGACGCCGTAGCCCACGACGACAGACTCGGCAAGAAGCTGGGAATCATCTTTAAGCACAATGTCGAACCAGGAGCGCGTACCTACCGGGACCGTCTCGTCAGAAAAGCCTATAAAACTGAACGTTATATAGTCAGAAGACGCCGGAGCTTCTGAAAGAACGATGCTGAATTTTCCATCCGCACCGGCAACTCCTCCGTATTGCCTGCCCTTGTGCCGGATTATGGCGGAAGCTCCCGTCAGCGGCTCTCCGGCCGAATCGGTGATTATACCGGAAATCTCATACTGTCTGTAAGCGGAAGATACTTTCGCCTGTGAATCCGCAGCCGTTTTGAAAAGTATTATTTTCTTGTTTTCAAAACGGCAGCCGAAACCCGGAAGAATCTGAGAAATCACAGACTCGACCGGCTGATTGTCTACCCTGACGGTGACAGGAGCATTCGCGTTGAAGTCGGCATCATTATAGAAAAATGCGAAATCAGTGCTTTTTTCGATGCTTTTAAGAACATCCCGGACAGTGACTTCCTGCATATTCAGCGTGACCCTCGGGCCGGCCTGCTGAGCATGGACGGAAACACTTCCGGAGAGCATACACAGAATCGTGATGCCCAGAAGAATGAATTTTCCTCTTTGCATATCGGTTGAATTTAGTTAAATAAAGGTGTTATGGTTATATGGCCTTCGTCATCGGAAGCATACGTGACCTTCGCGAGATGCCCGATGGCGCTCAATATTTCATAAAGGGGTTCCTGGCGTACCGTAAGAGACAGTTTTGTCCTTGATGCGAATGCGCTGTCATCACAGGCAAGGTCCACATTGTACCAGTGACAGAGCGTCTCGCAAATGTCGGCAAGGGAGGTCTTGTTGAACACGAGCCGGTCTCCTGTCCATGCGGTATGATTCACCGACTTTATCGGCCTGCGGAAATATCTTGAGTTTTCACGGTCAAAGGTTATGGACTGGTCTGGTGAAAGCACAATCCCTTTTTCCAGCCCCGGCCCGCTTGCCAGGACAGAGCCTTCCTGAAGATAGGCCGTTATTCTGTCAGGATTGTATGCCGACACTGTAAATTCCGTTCCGAGCACGGTTATATTCATGTCATGAGCCTCAACGACAAAGGGATGCGCTTCATCCTTGCTGACATCGAAAAAGCCCTCTCCCTCAAGACGGACCGTCCTCGTCTTTCCTTCAAGACTGCCGGAATAATAGAGCCTGCTTCCGCGGTTGAGCCACACCTTCGAGCCGTCCGGAAGCACGAAATAGCCTTTGGCACCCTCCGAAGATGCAAGGCAGGTTTCCTGAACGCTTCCCGACATGAACTGGACAAGGGATATGACGGCAAAGAACACGGCTGCCGCAGACGTGAACCACAGAAGCCTTCTTCGTCCGGACGTCTTTCCGTTTATTTCACGCTTTCTGGCCGCTTCGATAACTGATGACGGCGAAGGCAGCCCGGCCACACAGGTTTCCGGAATATTGTCCCATATTTCCTCCAGCACCTCATGCTTTTCCCTGCGGTCACGCGAATCGGGCATCCAGGACTCAAAACTTTCCCTGACCTGCTCCGGCACATCGTTTTTCTGATATGCGGCGATTATTTCCTCTATCGTCTTTCGGGTCATATATACACGCTTTTTCATAAAAAGACGGACAAGCCGTCCGGAACACACGGCTGCAATGCAGAAATTTTCATACACGACCGAGGGCGGCGCGAATATCCGCAAGCGCATTTGTGATATGGTTTTCCACAGTGCGCACATTTATGCCGAGCACATCGGCGATCTCGGCATTGGGAAGGCCGTTGTAGCGGCTCATTATAAAAATCCTGCGGCGCTGTTCCGGCATTGTCCCCACAGCCGACCAGATCAGGAGCTGCAAATCATCCAGATTGGCCTTTTCTTCGACGCAGGCGCGGAATTCCTCCTGGAACAGAAGCTGATGGGCCACATACTTTCTGTTGATAGTATTGCTGTCGTAATAGTCGAGGACGGCATTCTTAGCCATCCGGAACAGATATGACGAAAATGAAGCCACCCCCGAGATTATATCACGGCGAAGCCATACCTTGACAAAGATGTCATGCACCATGTCCCTGGAGACTTCCTGATCTTTCGTAAGAGAATTTATGAACGAGAAACATTTGCCGGAATATTGGCGGTAAAGGGCAGTGAACGCGGATACATCCTTTCCCCCGGAGGAGGAAAGGTCAGCCAGCAAATCCTGTTCGTTCTGTCCCGCCATATCTGAAAATATTAAACGCGCCGGCGAATATATGAAAACAAAACGACATTATAAACCTTTATAAAGCAATATTTTACAAAATAAAACAATGTTGCGGAAAAGTTCATTTCCGCTTGTGTGTTCCACCCCGGTTGGCCGTCTTATAAGTATCTGTTGTTGTAGCCGCACATATTTCATGACTGCTTCCGCATCAATTTACAGGGGAAATAACCAAGCAACATATAACATAATGAAACGTACCATTTTTACATCAGCTGCGCTCTTTGCATCGGCAATGATGCTCTGCGGACAGGAAATCACCGCAGAACACAAGGAGAGGGCAAAGGAACTGGTCAGCCAAATGACCCTTGAAGAAAAAATCAGCTATATCGGAGGCAGCAGCGACGGCTTCCACATAATGCCCGTCGAACGTCTCGGAATCCCGGCAATCAGGATGGCTGACGGCCCGCAGGGAGTAAGGAACAACACCAAAAGCACTCTGTTCGCCTGCGGTGTGGCGGCTGCGGCGACATGGAATCCTGAAACTGTCTATGAAATGGGAACAGCTCTCGGCCAGGACGCAAGGGCACGCGGAGTGCATATTCTGCTCGGACCCGGACTCAACATATACAGAAGCCCGCTCTGCGGAAGGAATTTCGAATATATGGGAGAAGACCCTTATCTGACTTCCAGAATGGCAGTAAGCTATATTAAAGGTGTGCAGTCTCAGGGTGTCATGGCCACTGCCAAGCATTTCGCATTGAACAACCAGGAATATGACAGACATCATGTAAGCTCCGACGCCGACGAGAGGACGATGAATGAAATCTATCTTCCTGCGTTCAGGGCTGCCGTCCGCGAGGGAAAGGTCGGCTCGATCATGACCAGCTACAATCTCGTGAACAATGTACATGCGGCTGAAAACCCGTATCTGATAAAGGAAACTCTGAAAGGGAAATGGGGCTTCGACGGTTTCGTGATGTCCGACTGGACTTCGACATACTCGACCCTCGGCACTGTAAAGGGAGGGCTCGACCTTGAAATGCCGCGGGCTTTCGTGATGACATACAATGACATAATGCCATTGATTGAATCCGGCGCAATAAAAGAATCCGAAATAGACGAGAAGGTGCAGAACATATTGCAGACGCTCATATCATTCGGTTTTCTCGACAGGCCCCAGAAAGACGAAAGCATATCGGAAGACAATCCGTATTCGAGGGAGGTGGCATACAGGATGGCCTGCGAATCGCCTGTACTGCTGAAAAACAACGGCGTCCTGCCTCTTAAGCCGGGCAAGAAGAACAGTATCGTAATCCTCGGCCCCAATGCGGACAGGATTCCGTGCGGAGGCGGAAGCGGAAAAGTCGACCCGCTCTATTCGATATCGCTTGCGGAAGGACTTTCACAGCTCGGACCGAAATATAATGTGACGAAACTTTCTGCCGACGGCGGCAATTACGGCAGTGCGGAGAATATCGCAGCCATAGAAAAAGCAGGTACCGTCATCGTTTCCGTGGGATTTGACACCAAGACGGAAAAAGAAAACAGCGACAGGACTTTCGGCCTGCCGGAGGGCCAGGATGAACTGATTGAATTTGCTCTGGAGCACAATGACAATGTAGTAGTGGTAATCTATGCGGGAGGAGGAGTCGACATGACGCGCTGGCACGACAGGGCCGCCGCCGTTCTGCTCGGCTGGTATCCGGGACAGGAAGGCGGACTTGCAATAGCCCATATTCTTGCAGGAAAGATTTCACCGTCAGGAAGGCTTCCAATGTCCATCGAGGCCCGGCCTGAGGACAACCCTACATACAGCAGCTACTATCCTGGGGAGCCGAAGACAAAGCGCGGATTCACCAACAGGTATGTGATATATTCGGAGGGCGTGTTCATGGGCTACCGCGGATACGACAGGACAGGCGCAAAGCCGCTCTATCCGTTCGGCTACGGACTGACATATTCGGATTTTGCATATTCCGACATGGATGTAGTTCCGTCAGGCGACGGTTTCGATATTTCGTTCACTGTAAGCAACAACGGAAAATATGATGCTGCAGAAACGGCACAGGTCTATGTAGGTGCAGTCTCGCCGTCGGTTCCGCGTCCTGTAAAAGAACTGAAGGGCTTCCGCAAGGTATTCATAAAGAAAGGAGGAAGCGAAAGGGTGACAATACACCTCGGCAGGGATGCCTTCGCCTATTTCGACACAGAAATCCATGACTTCACGACTGAGGGAGGCAGCTATATGATTATGGCAGGCGCCTCATCGGCAGACATAAGACTGTCAGGCGAGGTCGAGGTCGACTAAAATGCAGCGTCAGGTGCGCTGCCCCTTGCCGAGATATTCCTTGGGCAGCACACCGAACTGCTTATAGAAACATTTGGTGAAATAAGAGGCGTTGTTGAAGCCGCAGATATAGCAGACCTCATTGATTTTGTAGTGCCCGTCCTTAAGCAGATGCGCGGCCAGTTTCAGCTTGACGGATCTGATATAGTCATTCGGAGATGCTCCGGTCAGAGACTTGAGCTTTTGCGGTCTCAATCATAGAAAAGAGCCTGATATCCAACAGAAAGGCAATGAAATGCTATGCTCCGGACGGAGGATATCCGGAGGGATTCGGCTATTGGGGATACGGTACTTCATTCCAGGTTATGCTGAACGAGGCACTTGCAGGGCAGGATTCACGACAACAGTCAGGAAAGGAAGCAAGGCAAGGTTCAAAGTCACTCTGAGCGAAATTCAAGGCCTTCCGCAATCACACTGCAGATGAACGGAGTATGGTGGCTGTAGGTGAGGAAAGCCAGTGACGGAAGCGGACGGGTCATTATCAGGTTCGCCTTTTTGCCGACGGTTATCGAACCGAGAGTATCGCTGACTCCCATCGCGTATGCGGAATTTATCGTGCAGGCATTGAATGCCTGTTCCGGCGTAAGACGCATTTTTATGCATCCGAGGGCCATTACGAATCTCATGTCACCGCTCGGAGAGGAGCCCGGGTTGTAATCCGAGGCAAGGGCCACAGGCAGGCCTGCCTCAACATATCCCTTTGCATTTCCGTATGGCAGACCGAGGAAAAAGGAGCAGCCCGGAAGCATGACAGGCATTGTTCCGCTTCCTCTGAGGACTTCGATTTCCGCTTCGCCGGTCCGTTCAAGGTGGTCGACAGAAAGCGCCCCGTGCGACACTCCGACCTGGACACCGCCGGATACGGCCAGTTCATTCGCATGGATTTTCGGCACCATGCCGTACTCAGCGGCTTTTTCAAGAATCCGCGCGGTCTGCTCCACTGTGAAGAAGCCTTTGTCGCAGAACACGTCCACATAGTCCGCAAGCCCCTCAGCGGCGACAGCCGGCAGCATTTCATCGCATATCAGCTGCACATAAGCATCCTGACGGCCTGTGTAGGCACGTCCTACTGCATGCGCCCCCAGAAAAGTAGCCTTTACGGTCAGCGGACAGGTCTCTTTTATGCGGCGTATCACGCGGAGCATTTTAAGTTCGTCTTCTGTGCGGAGTCCGTAGCCGCTCTTTATCTCCACCGCACCCGTACCCTTTGCCATAATCTCCTGTATCCGTGCCATAGACTGGCGGTAGAGTTCCTCTTCGGAGGTGGCATGGAGCAGGTCGGCGGAATTGAGTATTCCTCCTCCCCGCTCCGCAATTTCCTCGTATGACAGGCCGGCGATCTTGTCGCGGTACTCCCCGTCGCGGCAGCCGGCATAGACAAGATGCGTATGCGAGTCACAGAAACATGGCAGTACCCAGCCACCCTTTGCATCGATTATCCCAGCGGCACAGGCATTGTCCGTGCCGTTATCGGCAGCGTCCGTGCAGTCAGGACAGTCTTTCATATTGCCGAAGTCCGCAATCCTGCCGTCCTCGATCACGACATACCCGTTTTCAAGACTGCCGACAACGTTCATATCCGCACCGGCTTTCATCAGAACGCCCTCCGGCACAATGCCGGCAATCCTGCCTATATTCTTTATTATTGTCATATTTACTGTATGAACTTTATCGCAGCCTCGATATGAGGGTGCATATATGTGTCATCTTCGATGAAAGGCACGGATTTGCGGAAAGCCTCATGAATCTTTTCTATCGCCGGGGAAGAACGCAGCGGACGGCGGAACTCCAGAGCCTGCGCAGCATTGAAAAGCTCGATTGCAAGCACGCGTTCGGTATTTTCCACGACCCTGACAAGTTTTGTCGCGGCATTCGCGCCCATGCTCACATGATCCTCCTGCCCCTGCGACGACGGTATCGAGTCCGCCGATGCAGGCATACACAGGCCTTTGCTCTGGCTCACGATCGAGGCAGCGGTATATTGAGGAATCATGAAGCCGCTGTTAAGCCCGGGCTTCGCCACGAGGAAAGCCGGAAGTCCGCGCTGGCCGGATATCAGCTTGTAGATGCGTCTTTCGGAAATATTTGCAAGCTCCGAAAGTGCAAGAGTAAGCATATCTATAGGAATGGCTATCGGCTGGCCGTGGAAATTGCCTGCAGACACGATCAGGTCCTCGTCCGGGAAAACCGTAGGATTGTCGGTCGCACTGTTTATTTCAGTCTCTATCACAGACTTCACGTATTTTATCGTGTCTTTTGAAGCACCGTGAACCTGAGATATGCAGCGGAACGAATACGGGTCCTGCACATGGTCTTTCTGCCGTCTTATGATTTCGCTTCCTTCGAGAAGTTCCCTGAATCTTGCGGCAGTATCGATCTGTCCCTGATGGGGACGCACCTCATGGACCTGGCGGCAGAACGGCTCTATGCGTCCGTCGAATGCGTCCAGCGACATAGCCCCTATTTTGTCCGCCCAGCCGGAAAGTCTTTCGGCCTGTATCAGCGACCATACGGCGTGCGCGCTCATGAACTGCGTTCCGTTAAGCAGGGCCAGCCCCTCTTTGGACTGCAGCTTCAGCGGTTTCCAGCCGAGTTCTTCCCAAAGCTGCGGCACCTGGCGGACTTTCCCTTTATATTCCACTTCTCCGAGTCCTATGAGCGGAAGGCTCAGATGGGCCAGCGGGGCAAGGTCGCCGGATGCTCCGAGAGAACCCTGCTGATAGACGAGGGGCAGGATGTCGTTGTTGAACATATCCACAAGACGCTGCACGGTGGCAAGCTGTACTCCCGAATGACCGTATGAAAGCGACTGGATTTTCAGAAGCAGCATGAGGCGGACGACCTCCGGACACACCCTGTCTCCTGTTCCGCAGGCATGGGACATAACGAGATTGTGCTGAAGCGTCGAAAGGTCTTCGGCAGGGATTGTTATATTGCAGAGAGAGCCGAAGCCAGTTGTAACGCCATATACAGGATGACCTATGTCCTCCATCTTCGTGTCGAGATAACTGCGGCACTTTATTATGGCCTCACGGGCATCGGTCCCAAGCTCCAGTTTTTCGCCTTTACTGAGTATCCCGGCGACTCTTCCGATTGCCAGATGTCTATGTGATATTATATGTGTCATATGTCAATTGGTTATTATTTCTCATCCACGGTATTAACGACAGGAATGCCGCTTACCGGCAACTGTCTTTCAGAGCCTCCTTTATAACAGAGTCATCCGCAAAGTTGGGCAGGGTGACTTTAAGTCCCGGAGTACGCTCCATTTCGCGCCTGATTGCATTTACCGCCCCTTCGTTGCGCGCCCAGCTGCGTCGGGCTATTCCGTTGTTCACGTCCCACAGGAGCATTTCTCTTATATGCCTGTCCGCATCCGAACTGCCGTCGATCACCATTCCGAAGCCTCCGTTCATCACTTCGCCCCAGCCTACGCCTCCTCCGTTGTGGATCGACACCCAGGTCGCTCCGCGGAAACCGTCGCCGATGACATTCTGCACCGCCATATCGGCAGTAAAGGCAGAGCCGTCATATATGTTCGAGGTTTCGCGGAAAGGCGAATCCGTTCCGGAAACGTCATGATGGTCACGGCCCAGCACAATCGGAGCAGTAATCTCCCCTGTACGTATCGCCTCATTGAATGCAAGGGCTATCTTAGTGCGTCCCTCGCAGTCGGCATACAGGATACGGGCCTGAGAGCCTACGACAAGATTGTTTTTAGCCGCCTCCTCTATCCATGTGATATTGTCATGCATCTGTCCCTGTATTTCCTCCGGTGCGGTACGGACAATCTCTTTAAGCACCTTTGCGGCAATGGCATCGGTTTTCGCCAGATCTTCCGGATTCTGGGACATGCAGACCCACCTGAACGGCCCGAAGCCATAGTCAAAGAACAGAGGTCCCATTATGTCCTGAACGTATGACGGATAGCGGAAGCCTCCGTCGGGCGACATTATGTCGGCACCGGCACGGGAAGCCTCCAGCAGAAAGGCATTGCCATAGTCAAAGAAATACATCCCTTTGTCTGCCAGTCTGTTGATTGCGGCGGCGTGCCTGCGGAGAGATGCCCGTACACATTCGCGGAATTTCTCCGGCTCCTCTGCCATCATAGTTCTTGATTCGTCATAGCTGTATCCTGCAGGGTAATAGCCTCCGGCCCACGGATTATGGAGGGAAGTCTGGTCAGAGCCGAGGTCCACCTGAATTTCCTCGTCGGCAAGCCTTTCCCACAGATCCACCACATTGCCCTGATATGCGAGTGACACGGCTTCTTTTCCGGCACAGGCTTTCCTTATACGGGGAATCAGTTCGTCGAGGCTCTCATGTATCTCGTCCACCCAGCCCTGCTCATATCTTTTGCGCGCGGCAAGCGGATTGATTTCAGCAATTACGCTGACAACGCCCGATATGACTCCGGCCTTAGGCTGCGCTCCTGACATTCCGCCAAGGCCTGCGGTCACGAACAGCATGCCTCCGATATTCTCGCGCACAGCAGGCAGACCTTTGGCCTGGAGCTGTTTGCGGGCGGCATTCATCACAGTAATGGTCGTGCCGTGTACTATGCCCTGAGGCCCTATGTACATATATGAGCCGGCTGTCATCTGGCCGTACTGGGACACTCCGAGGGCATTGAAACGCTCCCAGTGGTCCTGGCCCGAATAATTAGGAATCACCATTCCGTTGGTGACTATTACTCTCGGCGCATCCCTGTGGCTCGGGAAAAGTCCGAGAGGGTGTCCGGAATACATCACCAGCGTCTGCTCATCAGTCATCGCAGCAAGATACTGCATCGCAAGACGGTACTGCGCCCAGTTCTGGAAAACGGCCCCGTTGCCGCCGTATGTAATCAGTTCATGCGGATGCTGTGCCACGCGCGGGTCGAGATTGTTCTGTATCATCGCCATGATTGCCGCAGCCTGCCGTGACTTTGCAGGATACTCATCTATCGGACGGGCATACATCGCGTAACCGGGGCGGAAACGGTACATATATATGCGGCCGTATTCACGGAGTTCGGCTGCAAATTCTTCCGCAAGCTCCCTGTGATGCCTTGCAGGAAAATATCTCAGCGCGTTCTTTATCGCAAGGGCCTTTTCTTCGCACGTCAGTATGTCTTTGCGCTTAGGGGCATGGTTTATCTCCGGTGCGTATTCTTTCGGAGCAGGCAGGACTTCAGGTATGCCTGCCAGTATTTCTTTCTGAAAATCGGTCATATAATTTGTGTATACAAGACGAATTTATTTGTGTCACATGGGACCGGTATGGAAGGCCTGCCGTAAATCCACGTTTGAAAGCATGGCTGCAAACATGATTCACCCGTATCTTCCCTTTCAAATCCCGGAATTCACGGCATCGAGTATATCCTTCTCGGCGGCAAGGGCGGCAGTTTCAATTTCTGCGGCCCTGTCAAGAAGTTCCATGGCTTTCACCCTGTCTTTCAGTCCGGCAGCGTTGATCCGGACGTTGAGGTGCGCTCCGCGCACTGCGGCTGTCGCGGCCAAGGCCCCGACACCGGCATCCGAAACGGAGTTCGGATTGCCCTCAACCGCCATCTCCCTGAGAAGTCCGTAGCAGCCGAATGCGGCCTCCATTGTCTTCAGAGGCACTTCTGCCGCATAAAGGGTGGCTGCCTCCAAAGCATCCTCACGTGCCTTCTTCTCATCATCAGAACCCTTTGGCATACCGAGGGCTGCCATTATGCGATTGAAGGCGGCAGTATCCTCATCCACAAGTGCCAGCAGTTCCTTCATTGAGGACTGTCCCTTTTCGGCCCAGTCCGAAAATTCTTTCCAGCGGCTGTCCCACCCCGGCTTGTGGGCCGAAAGATTGGCCACCATTGTGCCGAGGGCAGCACCGAGCGCACCCATATAGGCGGAAATCGAGCCGCCACCCGGAGCAGGAGACTCGGAAGCGGTCTCCTCTGCAAAACCCTTGCACGACATACGCACAAGCCTTTCTTTTTCCGCAGCTGCCTTTTCATCCTCAATAAGATACTCAATGACTTTCTCACGAGGCTCAAACGGTCTGAGATCATCGAGCCCCATGGATTTTATGGCTATTTTCATGATTTCAGCCTCCGAAATGCCTGCCGAGCGGTTCTGCTTTGCAAGAAAATATTTCCCGGCCTCAATCAGCGCCCTCTTGGGAACAAGGCCGACAATCTCAGTACCCGTCACCCTCAGGCCGCGCGCCTGCGCCGCCCGGCAGACTTCGTCAAAGGCTGCATGGAGCGGGACAGCATTGATGTCAGTGATGTTCATCGAGACCTGCGCTATACCGTATTCGTCGATGAACCAGCCTATTGCCTTGCAGCCTTTGAGCGTTCCGGGAATCATGACGGCATTGCCGTTCCCGTCCCGTACAATCTTTCCCGTAATCGGGTTGCCCTCCCTTTTAGGCCGGCCTTTCTCACGTACATCGAAGGCAATGGCATTCGCACGCCTTGTGGAGGTGGTATTGAGATTGAAATTGACGGCAATCAGGAAATCCCTTGCACCGACATTGCTTGCACCGGACTGCGCAGCCTTTTCCGTGAAGGTCTCAGGCCCGAAATCGGGACGCCTTGCAGGGTCGGCGATTTTTTCCGGCAGGGCCTCATACTCCCCGGCCCGGCAGACAGCCAGATTCTTCCTTTCGGGCACGAAAGCAGCGGACTCATAGCAGTAGCAAGGTATGCTCAGCTCGCAAAAAATGCGCTCAGCCAGCTTTCTTGCCAGTTCAGCGCATTCTTGAAGCGTAATTCCGGATATAGGTATAAGAGGAAGCACATCCGTCGCTCCGGAACGCGGATGGGCACCGTGGTGATGTCGCATGTCAATCAGCTCTCCGGCGCATTTCACGCCCTGGAATGCCGCTTCCACGACTGCCTCGGGACTGCCCACAAAGGTTACTACGGTACGGTTGGTGGCCTCGCCAGGGTCTATGTTCAGAACCTTGACTCCCGGATTTGTGCAATCTGCCGCCATACCGCCTCTCCTGATTGCCTCCACAATGGCGTCTATGATTTTCATGTCGCGTCCTTCGCTGAAATTCGGGACACATTCTATTATTCTTTCCATATTTATAAACTTATTGCATATCCTGCAGGCATCTCCTGCCCTATTGCCTGCAAGTTAGGAATTATTTGGATGATACACAACTTTGATGTGCAATACGGCTTATATGGACACGTCTTGTCCGGCATATACTGCCGGAATGTGCATTTTCGCATTTCAAAAACCAGAAACAGTACATGTAGATTCCAAATCGAAGTGCGAAATTTGTGGATGCATTGAAAATAGCGCATATGCACCACGGAAGAAACTTAATTATTCAACACCTAAAAGAGAATTGTTCCAACATTTCATTTAATTTCGCGCTTGCTTGTCGAGAGCAGACCTCGTAAAAAACTCGGGTTCTCCACCCCCCTAAAAAGAGTTCTTCAAAAGAATTGCTTAATTTTGCACTTGCCAATTGACTCTACAGGGAAACAGCACATAATATTTTATTTTGCCATTAATAAATAAATATGTACATTTGCATCCGCTTATGGCATCCGGTCTTTCCGGAACCATGCAAACGGCCGGTCCGGTAGCTCAGTTGGATAGAGCAACAGCCTTCTAAGCTGTGGGTCTTGGGT
>CAYMVG010000006.1:0-151529 GCA_964394295.1 uncultured Muribaculaceae bacterium
GAAAGGCCACGTTTGGAAACTGTCGTGAAGAAACGCCATGCTTCGTTCCCGAAAAACCATGTTTTGGGAACGGTCGTGCTGGGAAGTCGTGTTTTGTTCCTGAAAAGCCCAGTTTGGGAACAATCGTGCAGAAATGTTGTGTTCCGTTTCCGAAAGTGCCTGTTTTGGGAACGGTCGTGTTGAGGTGTCGTGTTCCTTATCCATTAGGGCGTGTCAGGTTGGTAGTCTGGATGACCAACCTGCACCGCTAACCTGTAATATATGCCCAACAGAACATATCACGGGGTGGCTGAAGAACGTACAAGTTTGTGAGGTCGTGCTGGGAAGTCGTGTTTCGTTCCCGAAAAGTCCAGTTTTGGGAACAATCGTGCAGAAATGTTGTGTTTCGTTCCCGAAAGTGCTTGTTTTGGGAACGGTCGTGTTGAGGTGTCGTGTTCCTTATCCATTAGGGCGTGTCAGGTTGGTAGTCTGGATGACCAACCTGCACCGCTAACCTGTAATATATGCCCAACAGAGCATATCACATACGGGGTGGCTGAAGAACGTACAAGTTTGTGAGGTCGTGCTGGGATGTCGTGTTTCGTTTCCGAAAAGCCCTATTTGGGGAACAGTAGTGTTGAAATGTCGTGTTCCGTTCCTGAAAAGGCTTGTTTTGGGAACAATCGTGCAGAAATGTCGTAGTCCGTTACAGAAATGCCTTGTTTGGAAAACGGTCATGGCGAGGGTGGAGGATAACTTATTGAAGGATAGTTGGTTACTTTTGGGTGTGTGCCGAAAATCCGGCACCCGTATGGGTGTAAAATGCTGTGTGACAGGATATTGTTCTCCACCGCTTACCTCTCCTGGACGACACTGGCCTTGTCTGTATAAAGGATGCCGTCGAGATGGTCGGCTTCATGCTGGAATATCACGGCCGTGAATCCCCTGACCGTGTCGGTAACAGTTGGAACTGCCTTCCCGGACATAGATGCCTTCCTGAATACCGCTGCTGTCCTCTTCGGCCGCCTGCCGTTGTTTCCCTTGGCCTGCATAGCTGCCTGCACGGCGTCAATGTCGGCATATTCAATGACGATTTCCTGTGACCGCTCCACCTCGCCATATTTGTCAGGCACAGAAAGACAGCCCTCGCGCCCAACTGCAGTAGAGTCTGAAAGATTCACGATACGGATATTGGCATAAACTTCAAAAGGCTCTCCCGGCTTGTCAAAACGCTGGACGGCGATAACCCTCCTGTTTATTCCGACCTGAGGTGCGGCAATGCCGACTCCGTCCTGTGACGGATGAGTGACGGTCCTGAGCATACGTCCGGCCAGAATCCTGAAATTGTCGCTGCAAAGAGCTTCTGCCGACAGGTCTGAACTGGATGCACGAAGAACAGCAAGACCGGGACTGTCATCTACGGTAAGAACCTTCATTATGCAGTCCTCTTCGTTGCCGGATTCAAAACAGCTGCCGGCCATGGTGGCTTCGATGCCGCTTTTATGGAAACCGGCCATTATCACGGCAAGCTCAGCGTCAGTGAAACCGCCTCCATGTTCCGGTCCCTTGCACGACATAAGACCGGAACCTGCCATTGCAGCCGCTCCGGCCGCCAACAGCAACGAAATCATCCGTTTCATCATTCTTTCACCAGCAATGCCACAGCATAGACCTCGCAGCCCTCGGAACGGCCCACAAAACCGAGTTTCTCGGTTGTAGTCGCCTTGACAGACACCCTGTCTATGCCGATTCCCATTATTCCTGCCAGACATTCCCTCATTGCGACAATGTACGGGGCAAGTTTCGGCTTCTGCATGGCTATCGTTATGTCTGCATTGCCTACAGCCCAGCCGCGCTCCTTGACAAGCGTCATGACACGTACAAGAAGCAGTTTGCTGTCGATTCCCTTGAATTCGTCCGAAGTGTCCGGAAAATGCTTTCCTATGTCTCCAAGTGCGAGTGCTCCGAGGAGGGCGTCGCAGAGCGCGTGAATCGCCACGTCGCCGTCGGAATGTGCTATGCAGCCGAACGGACTCTCGATTCTTATCCCTCCGAGCCAAAGCGGAAGTCCCTCTGCCAGTGCATGAACGTCGTAGCCGTTGCCTATTCTTATATCCATATGCCCTGTTTAATATTTGTCAAATATCGGGGATAGCCGCCCCATCCCGTCAAAATAATTACCGCAAAAATAGGAACTGTTTGCAATTTTTTCAAACAATAGGGAGAATGATTTGACCGGTGTTTGCTATCATCGTACCTTCCGGAAAGAGTGAGAAGTGTTTTGATGAGTAAATTCTATCCCGAATTTTGCTTTTCGATTTGGAATATACAATATACAATGATTTGACCGTCCGTCAGTGACACAAATTTAGACTGCTCCTTACGTTAACGGGAAAAAACGGGCTGTTTTATGAAAAATTGTTAAATTTGCGTTCCGGCGGAAGTCTCATGACGGCCGCCGCGATATGTTGATTTGCTTCTAAATAAAATGATATGGGATTTAATTTCAGCTTTTTCGGCAGACAGGAACACAGGGTGTTCAATTATAAGCCGCGTTATTATGACCCGGAAAAAGAAGAACGCAAGAAAATGTTCGGCCATGTCGACGGAGCCGGCAAAAAAGAAGAGTACGCTCCCGGATCATACATTTCCGGAAGTTTCCGTGACGGCAATTATCAGATGACAAGGGAGGCCAACAGGTATCAGAGGATAATCGGTGTGGTTGCCCTTCTGCTGGCTTTTGCCGTTATATTCCTGATAGCCAAGTATTATCCTCTGTTGTGGCAATAAGATTCAGGATATGGATATAAGGATTTTACCGAGCAATATAGCGAATATGATTGCCGCAGGGGAGGTCGTGCAGAGACCTGCATCTGTGGTGAAGGAACTCGTGGAAAATGCCGTGGATGCAGGTGCGGACCAGATAACTGTGATAATACAGGATGCAGGCCGTACCCTGATACAGGTAATCGACAACGGCTGCGGAATGTCGCCTGACCAGGCTGTCCTCTGTTTTGAAAGACACGCCACTTCAAAGCTGTCTTCTGCGGACGACCTTAACAATATACTTACGTTCGGTTTTCGCGGAGAGGCGCTCGCCTCGATTGCCGCAGTTGCTGAAGTGACCCTGAAGACGCACCGCGAGGAGGATGAACTGGGCTGCATTGTTGAATTCGCCGATTCGCGTCATATCGACACACGGGAGACTGCCGCTCCGAGGGGCTCCAGTTTTTCCGTACGCAACCTGTTCTACAATGTTCCGGCGCGGAGGAAATTCCTCAAATCGGACAATGTTGAGTTCAAGCATATCATTTCCGAATTTACAAGAGTTGCCCTGACGCGCCCTGAAATCGGCTTTACACTGACTCACAACGGCCGTGACATATATGTGCTCAAACCGGCCAAATCGCTTAAATACAGGATTCAGGACATTCTCGGACCAAATGTCGCCAACGATGTCGTGGATGTGAATGTAGAAACATCCGTAGTCGGGGTGCACGGATATGTCGGGCGCCCGGATGCCGCAAAGAAAGGACTCGGAAACCAGTATTTCTTTGTCAACGGACGCTATTTCCGCAGTCCGTATCTCCACAAGGCTGTCATGAAAGCCTATGAAAACCTTGTCCCTGACGGCCTGACCCCGTCTTATTTCCTTTATCTTACAGTCGACCCTCATTCCGTCGATGTGAATATACACCCGACAAAGACAGAGATAAAGTTCGAGGACGACAATGTAATCTTCCAGATATTGTTTGCCTGCATAAAGGAGTCGCTCGGCAAAAACTCATTCGGAGGCAGCCTTGACTTCGACCGCGAGGGCGTGCCTGAGATTCCAGCTTTCAGCAGGGGATTTGAGGAATTCCGTCCAGTAAACGAACCCCGGGCCGTGACGGACTCCTCCTATAATCCTTTTGACAATGACGGTTTCCCGTCTGTGGATTCTCCGTTCACAAACACATTCCTGCCTGGAACAGAGGATGGAATGCCTGTTGAAATTCCTGACGGCGGCTCGCCGGACGAGAGCTTTAGGGGAGCAGGGGCAGGACATTCGGGTGGCTATCCTGAGACCGGCCGTTTCATTGAAAGACATGATGACTACGGGAAATTGTTCGAAGACAGGCTTGCGCCGTCAAAGGCAGTGCTTACGCTCAAAGGCAAATATATCGTCACAGCGGCAAGTTCCGGGCTTATGGTAATCAACGTTGCACGTGCGATGGAACGGATTCTGTACGAGCGTTTCCTCGAGGTGCTCTCAAAGAACTCCCATGTGACACAGACTGCGCTGTTTCCTGTTTCCGTCCCTGTGGGGGCGGAAAATATGTGCCTTTTCGCGGAACATGAGCAGATGCTGTCGGGGCTTGGTTTCGACATAACGCCTTTCGGGACAGATACGATTGTGGTTGGAGGAGTGCCTGAGGGGTACAGCGTCGAGCCTGGCAAGGTGCAGGCCATGATTTCCGACCTCATATTCATATTGTCGGATGACCACAGTGCCCTTACGGAGCTTATGACTGCCAATATGGCATCGAAGTTTGCCAAATTGGGCGCATCTTCAAGTGAACCGGTCACAAATCCTGCACAGGCACAGAGGTTGATAGACCGGCTTTTCGCCTGCGGCAATTCCGAATATACAAGTTCCGGAAGGAAAATAATGACGATCATTTCCGCAGAAGAAATAGAACGTAAATTTTAACGAAAATACAATGAGCGGATACTATTCATACGAAGGCGGAAGAAGAGGCTTCCTTTCAAATGTGCCTCCGGCCGTGAGAAATCTGATTTTTATAAATGCGCTTGTCATGGTCATGACTTTCCTGAACGAGGATTTCATGATAAAGACCTTTGCGCTGTTCTATCCCACTTCGGTATTTTTCAAACCGTGGCAATGTATTACGCACATGTTCATGCACGGCGGATTCTGGCATCTGTTCTTCAATATGTACACGCTTTTCATCTTCGGAAGCGTGCTTGAACGGGTATGGGGGGCGAAGAAATTCCTGCTGTTTTATTTCGTTACAGGAATAGGTGCGGCCCTTGTCCATACCGGAGTGGAATGGCTCCAGATGTTGCACTGGGTAAATGAAGCCGCAACAGGCTCTATGCCGGCCGCGCAGGCAATCCACACTCTTAAAATGACTCCTACAGTCGGAGCTTCCGGAGCAATATACGGTGTACTTATGGGATATGCCATGCTTTATCCCGATTCCGTCCTTACCCTGATCTTCCCTCCGGTATCATTGAAGGCCAAATGGTTCGTCCTTATTTTCGGTGCGATTGAACTGCTGACCGGAATTACCGGGACAGGCGGAGGAATCGCACACTTCGCGCATCTCGGAGGCCTGATTTTCGGCTTCCTGCTTATGATGTTCTGGAAAAAAAGACACACTCTGTACAGCCGGTATGATTAGGCGCTACGGAACAGGTATGATAATAGGATAGCGAAATGTCAAAAAACATTTTCCTGGGACTTACATCGCGTCTGGTGATGCTGATTGCGGCGGCTCTTCTGTTGCTGTCGTATGTCTCGATGCTTGTGAATCCGGCCAGATTCTGGCTGTTTTCTGTCATCGGACTCTTGTTCGTGCCCCTGTCCATAGTCAATGCCTTTCTTCTGATATGGGCTTTGAAACGCAGGTCCGGGTCGTTTGTAATTCCGATGCTCGCCCTGCTTCCGTCATTTCTGTTCCTTGGAAGATACCTTCAGCTGTCAGGGAATGCAGAGGAATGTGAGGACGGGAATACCGTCAGGATTATCACATGGAATGTGGGTCAGTTCAAATATTGGGGGAAAGACCGCAGGACCGAATGCGCAGACTCCGTATTCAGTTTCATAAGGAAACAGGATGCGGACATAATCTGTCTTCAGGAATTTTATATGGCCGGGGACAAGAAAGCCGGCAAAAGGGACATACAGGCATATCTGAGTGAAAAAATACCAGGATACAATGTGGAATTGCGCGCATACCGCAGCGACCGTGAGCGCGGTTATCTGGGCAATGTCACCCTCAGCAGGTTCGCAGCCTTTAAGGACGGGGACAAAGAAAAGATAGTTTTCGATTCTACTGCCAATCTTGCGATATTTACGGATTATAAGGCGGCCGGCAGGGTGTTCCGCGTCTATAACTGCCATTTGGAGAGTTATGCGATTTCGCCGGACGGCATTATGCGCGGCCTTTCCAGAAAAAATACGGATGTTGTTGTGGCGGCAGGCCATAAGATGAACCGTGCCATAACCAGACGGCCGGAGCAGGTGGACAAGGTTCTTTCAAACATAAGCCGCTGTCATCTTGATGCGTTTGTCTGCGGTGATTTCAATGACAATCCGATGTCATATACATATCAGCAGCTGAAAAAGGGCAGAAAGGACGTATTCGTGGAAGCCGGAAAAGGTTTCGGGGCTACATATTCGCTGTTTTGGCCTTTGCTCAGGATTGACTATATATTATGTCCGGATGATTGCCGTGTGGCTTCATGCCGGATTGACAGGGTTGGCTTTTCCGACCATTATCCTGTCGTTTCGGAAATTAAATTGTGAAATTTATGAAAGAGGAAATAAAAAAGGCTCTTGAAGTCCTCCGGAGCGGAGGTGTGATACTTTATCCTACAGATACGGTCTGGGGGCTTGGCTGCGATGCTACCGACCCGGAGGCCGTGGCCAGGATTTATGAGATAAAGAGACGTTCCGACAGCAAGTCTCTTGTCCTGCTTGCGGACAGTCTGGACATGGTCTGCCGTTATGTCAGGGAGATTCCGGAAATGGCTGTCCGGCTTGTTGAGGTGAATGACAAGCCCATGACGATAATCTATCCTGGCGCGATTGCCGGGGAGGGCCCGTCAGAGGGAAAGTTTCCCAAGGCGGACAGGAACGTTTTGGCCTGCAATGTAGTGGCGGAGGACGGCACCGTCGGCATCAGGGTGCCGACGACGGCAGAATTCTGCCGTGCCCTCGTCCGGGGGCTGGGCCGTCCGATAGTGTCGACTTCGGCCAACATTTCCGGAGAACCTGCCCCGAAGGACTTTGCCGGAATCTCAGAGGAGATAAGGCAGGCTGCGGACTATATTGTGGACTCCGCTTTTGAAAAAGGCGCGACAGGCAAAGCCTCCTCTATAATAAAGGTCGGCCTGGACTATTCGATAGAGATAATCCGCAAATGACAGGGGGCCCAAGAAGGCAGGAACAATTCCCGGAGAATTGAAAATTGGGTGAAGATGCCGAGGTTTACCGCACTGAAAGATTACATATATCTGAGATAGACGGCTGCCGCAGCGGTTATCCCTGCGGTTTCCGTCCTAAGGCGTGAAGTGCCGAGATGAACCGGAATGAAACCTGCACCGACTGCAAGCTCTGCCTCTTCCGGAGAGAAATCTCCCTCCGGACCGATCATTACAGTAATCCGGTTTCCGCTGAAATTTGCCAGGGCATCTTTGATTGAAATCCTCGGATGGCTGTCATTTTCAAAGCAATAGGCAATCATTTTAAGTGTTTCACCGTTCTCTCCCGCGGCCGTCCCTACAAATTCCCTGACGCTGACAGGTTCGCAGATCTGCGGTATCGCCCCTTTTAGCGACTGCTTCGCCGCACTTGTCAGAATCTTCTCCGTCCTTGCAGTCTTGAACACCTTTCTTTCGGAATACTGCCCGATAATCGGGACAATCCTGTCCACTCCGATCTCACAGGCCTTTTCCGCAAACCATTCGAACCTGTCGGAATTCTTGGTCGGGGCTACAGCCAGGGTCAGTGTGTAAGGATGTCCTCCCCAGTCCTGCTCTGTTTCGATTATTTCTGCGGTCGCTTCTCTCGGTGAGCAGTCGGTGAGCCTGCATTTCATCAGTGTGCCCTTTCCGTCGATTATATTTATCATATCTCCGCAGCGGTGTCTCAACACCTTGATGCAGTGCGCAGATTCATCGCTTCCGAGACGGCAAAGGCCGTCATCTATGTCATTGGTATAGAAAAGTTCCATATAACAGGGCCGTAAATATCCGTGCAAAGATACATTTTACAGAGAAACGGCAGATAAATTTATAAAGGAAAAATTTCTAAATTTGCTGTATAATGAACAATTTTACACTTGTTATTAAAAAGGTCTTTGGATTGCGGACACCCGTCTCCGGGCCGGAAAGTGGCAGTCCCTCGTAAAAAGGAAGGCCGGAGGAAAAATTTTCGCAATCTGCACTGACCTTAATATAATTAGCTATTTGAAATGTAGATATGTTTATAGGATTAATATCGGACACGCACGGCGTGTTCAGCGAAGAATTCAGGGAATTTCTGGAACCTGTGGATGAACTTTGGCATGCCGGCGATTTCGGGGGAGATGCCGCCTTTGTCGCAGACCTTGCAGCTTTCAAGCCTCTTGCCGGAGTGATAGGCAACTGTGACAGCAGATCGCTGATATATGATTACCCGATGTACCGCTTCTTTGAATGCGGCGGCATGAAAGTGCTCATGACACATATCGGAGGCTATCCGGGAAGATATGACATCAGGGCCAGGCAGCTCATCGAACAATGCCGTCCCGACATTTTCGTATGCGGCCACTCTCATATTCTGAGAGTCATGCGCGATCCGCACTATGGCGGAATGATGGTAATCAATCCCGGAGCCGCCGGCATACAGGGCTTTCATATCGTAAGGACGGCTCTGCGCTTTCACATAGACGACGGAAAAATTCAGGACATGGAGATTTTCAAATTGAACCGCTGATCATAAAAACAGAAATTTTCTTGTTTTTGACTGATTTTTGGAATACATTTGCCTGCAAGTGATTTTGTTTAATTTTTAATTTAAGAGTGACTATGAAAAAGGTATTTATGTCTTTGGCAATAGTAGCCGCCATGTTCGCTGCTTCTTCATGTGCCTGCAACTGCTGCAATAATAAAGCTGACAATGCTGCGACCGAGTGCTGCGGAGGATGCTGCGGCGAGTGTGAAGAGTGCGATGAGTGCGAAGAGAGCAAGACCGGATGTGCCGGCTGCGATGAGGCAAAGTGCGCTGACTGCGACAAGAAATGTGCCGACTGCGACAAAGCGGATACAAAGGACTGCTGCAAGAACAAAGCAGAGTAGTCTTTGCTGCAAAAGCACGGCAATGCCGTAATGCCAAGATATTGTCCTGAAAAGAACAATATCTTTTTTTGTGCCACGCCGGGAGGAAATCATGACACAATCAACAGACACTTCCGGAATAATTTATAAATTTGTATGTTTTGCTAAATTTGTAATATGGCTCAGGTAAAGACAAAAACGGTATGGTTCTGCAAAGAGTGCGGAAATGAAAGCTCGAAATGGATGGGACGCTGCCCGGCGTGCGGTGAATGGAACACTATGGTTGAGGAAACTGTGGTGACCGGAGGAAAAAGCCCGGTGCAGGAGGTTTCTGTTCCGGGTGCTTCGCGCAAACCGCTTCCGCTGTCCGACATAGATTCCTCAGAGGAGCCGCGCAGATCCCTGAACAATGCCGAAGTCGACCGTATCCTCGGCGGCGGGCTTGTGGAGGGGTCGCTTGTGCTTATAGGCGGCGAGCCGGGAATCGGAAAATCCACGCTTTCGCTGCAGATTCCGCTCAATTGTCCGCACCTGAAAACCCTTTATGTAACAGGCGAGGAAAGCGCCAGGCAGGTGAAGCTGAGGGCTGCCAGAATCGGAGGAGATGACTCCGGCTGCCTTATCTACAGCGAGACCCTCATGGAGAATGTCCTGTCACAGGCACGTTCCATAATGCCTGACCTTATGGTCGTGGATTCTGTCCAGACAATGTTTTCCCAGAAAGTGGAATCATCGCCAGGCTCTGTCACCCAGATCAAGGAAACCGCTTCGATGCTTCTGCGCTTTGCCAAGGACACGGGCATACCTGTCATACTTATCGGCCACATAACCAAGGAGGGAAGCATTGCCGGACCCAAGATTCTGGAGCATATTGTCGATGTCGTCCTGCAGTTCGAGGGAGACAACAGGGGGACATACAGACTTCTGCGCAGCATCAAAAACCGCTTCGGTTCCACATCCGAACTTGCCGTGTTCGAGATGACTGGCAAAGGTCTGCGTGAGGTGAGCAATCCTTCGGAGATGCTTACTCCTATGCACGGAGAGGGATTGAGCGGAGTGGCAGTCAGTGCCATGCTCGACGGGGTTCGTCCGTTCCTGATCGAGGTTCAGGCCCTTGTCAGCTCAGCTGCCTACGGTACTCCCCAAAGAAGTGCCACAGGTTTCGATGTCCGCAGACTGAATATGCTTCTTGCAGTCCTGGAGAAAAGGGCCGGGTTCAAACTCAGTGTCAAGGATGTGTTCCTGAATATGGCAGGCGGCCTCAGGGTCAGCGATCCCGCCTGCGACCTTGCCGTCATCTGTGCGGTCCTGTCGTCGAATTTTGATTTTGCGATACCTTCCGATGTGTGTTTCGCCGGTGAAATCGGTCTCAGCGGAGAAGTGCGCCCGGTCGCACAGACTGACAGACGTATCATAGAGGCTGCCCGTCTCGGATTCAAGAAAATATACGTGTCAAGTTTCGGCAGTCAGGAACAGACGGCAGGAATCGAGATTGTAAGAGTGTCAGATGTGACTTCCCTGTGCCGCTCCCTGTTCAAAGGAGAATGACGGCCGGCTTCAGTTCATTGCGGCCAGTTCTTCCATAAGCCTGTCCAGCAGCGGTCTGGTCTTCCAGTTCGGTGCCGTGCAGTTGTTCACGAGTATGGAGAAGACAACAGTTTCATCCTTGCATCCCTCCTGCGGTATAATATATCCGCTGTAGCAGCGCACACCGTTCATTGAACCGCTTTTGACTTTTATGCGGCTTCGTGTCTGCTCCACAGTGTTTTTCATATTGTATCTTAGAGTCCCGTTTTCTCCGGGCGACGGGAGAGAATTGACAAAATATTCAAAATGCGGCGTGTCCATCATGGCGGTAAGGAACCGGCAGAAGAAGCCGGATGAAATGTAATTCTGGCGCGACAGTCCGCTTCCGTCCTGTGCATGGAGTCCTTTTGAGGGGGCGGTGCCTATGTCTTTAAGCACGTCTTCCATGGCTTCGAGCGAGGCGGCATATCCGGCATCCTGTCTGAGAGTCTTTCCGAGAGTGCGCAGAAGCGTTTCTGCATACAGGTTGTTACTTGCGTGGTTGGTCTCGAAAATTATTCTCGACAGGGCAGGGGAACAGGTGCCGCCTATGATTGCAGACGGTCCGCTGCATCCATCCGGTCTGCACAGTTTGAAGTCACCCGGCCCTTTTGTGCACTTAATGCCGTGAGCCGCAAGATAGTCCGCAAAATATTTCGCGCAGGTGTATTCCGGGAATTTGTTGCTGCAGTCCACACGTTTGCGTCCTTTGTCCACGGCGAAAGTTCCTCTTATCTCGGCTATCGGGGCAAGGTCGCTCGTGTACATATAAAGCAGATCTCCTGTGCCGGCCTTTCCTGTCGTGCAGCTGTATCTGAATGTCATCCACGGGGCATCCGGATACGTCGGGCAGATTTCGACCGGCTCTCCTTCGGCCTTGCCCGGGGTTGCAGTGAAGGACTGCATGTTTTCGTAGAACATCAGTCCGCTTGTTCCTGTGCCGTAATATGTCCCTATGTCGTTCCACAGCCATGTGGGTTCTTCCCCCATGCCGTTGAAATGACGGCCGTCACCGATTATATGCCCGTCTATCTCCAGTATTCCGCTTTTTCTCAGCATTCCTTCCCATTGGGCGAATACCCTGTTTATATCCGTGGCAATGGAATCTTTAGAACCCAGGGTGGGGTCTCCTCCTCCGGTTATGTAGACATCTCCGTGAAGTACGCCGTCCGTTATTTCTCCGCTGTATCCTACGGACGTCGAGAATGTATATTCCGGACCTAACGCACACAGCGCGGTGCCTGTCGTGAGCAGTTTCATGTTGGATGCAGGGACGAGCATTGTTCCTGAATTTATGTCAATTATTGTATGGCCGTCTCCTGTCATGGCGCAGACGCTGACTGATGAGCCTGAAAATGCCGGGTCGTGCATTATTTCCTCGGCAACTGCCTGAATGTTGCCGTTTACGGCTGCAGAAGTTGCCTGGGCGTATGAAATTGCAGTAAATGAAAGTGCTGCCAATGAAAGTGCTGCATGCCTCATTATGTTGTTGGCCGATGATTTCATGATGTCCGGATAAAACAGTTGTTTCGTTTGTCCGGCAAAAATAATACAAATTCACCAATCCTTTTCCAAGTTTATATGCTATATTTGTGCTCGTGCCTGATATGGTCAGACAGGATTAAACATAAAGAAAATATTGAATGATATGAAGAAAAAAGTACTTGTTTCCGGCGGTGCCGGTTACATCGGCAGCCATGTGACTGTCGAACTGATTGCTGCCGGCTATGATGTCGTCGTGGCAGACAATATGTCCAATTGCGATATAACCTGTTTTGAGGGTGTCAAGAAAATTACCGGTGTGGATGACATTCCTTTCGAGAAAATCGACTGCTGTGACTATGCCGCCGTTGACAAACTCTTTTCCGATTATAAGATAGACGCAGTGATTCATTTCGCCGCATTCAAGGCAGTAGGGGAATCAGTCGCAGAGCCTATCAAGTACTACCGCAACAATCTTCTCTCTTTCCTGAACATTCTTGAGGCTTCCGTTTCTCATGGCGGCTGCAATGTCCTCTTCTCGTCTTCTGCAACGGTTTACGGAGAATCAGAGCATCTTCCTGTAACAGAGCAGACTCCGCGTCTTCCTGCTACTTCTCCATACGGCAATACCAAGCAGATGGCCGAGGATATACTCCGCGATGTCGTTTCCGCGACAGCCGGATATGACGGCAACGGCGGCAAAGGGGCTGTGAAAGGAATAGCCCTGCGCTACTTCAACCCGATAGGTGCGCATCCGTCAGCTCTGATCGGGGAACTTCCTCGCGGCGTTCCGAACAATCTTGTCCCTTTTATCACGCAGACTGCCATAGGCAAGCGCGAGTGCCTCAGCATTTTCGGAAATGATTATCCTACCGAGGACGGAACCTGCCTCAGGGACTATATAGACATTGTGGATCTGGCAAAGGCCCATGTCGCCGCCGTATCGAGGATGCTTGACGGAAAGATGAAGGACGGATATGAGATATTCAACATAGGAACAGGCCGTCCTGTCTCTGTATATGAGCTGGTTACTGCGTTCGAGAAAGTGAACGGGGTGAAGCTCAACTACAAATTTGCTCCGCGCCGTCCCGGTGACGTGGTCGCAATCTGGGCAGACACGACACTTGCCAACGAGGAGCTGGGCTGGAAAGCCGAGCGTACTGTCGAGGAGACCCTGGCCTCTGCATGGGCCTGGGAAAAACATCTCGCCGGAAAATAATCTGACATTTTTGCCTCTTGTTGAATCCGGCTTTTCTGAAATGCCGGATTCTCAAGAGGCAAATTGTATATATTCAGCAGTTATATACGCTTGTTCTGTTATAAAAGCAGCTGGTCCGACAGCTATAAATTATCGGTATGCGGAAGAATAATATTTCACGGATATTGGGAAGCATAATATACATTACTATGCAAACAAGAGCTGGACAAATGAAAATAAACTATGTAATATAGTGTTATTTTGATATTTACAAAAATACAGTCTTTTCTATCTGTTTCCTTAAAAATCATATTGCGGGTCTATTTTTATTACTTGTTTTGTCTCTCATTTCGGAAAAATATTCATACAGTTTGCAACGGATGAAACCGTTGTGAAACAATGCGAAAAAGAGGGATACAGGAAAACTGGGTATTGCTTACCGCCGCGAATTCCTTTCGCTCTATCTCGAACCGGAGATTACAGTGCATATTAAACGTGCAAATGCCGCGACCATGCGTAAGGGAGAAGCTATTCTGCGGGAGCGTCAGTCGGTAATGTTGTCCGCCCAACTTACGGAGATTGAGGAACAGGAACATCGTAGCACATTGCTTTCCTCGTGGCTCGACACCTTTTATACATATTGGGAGCGCAGAGAGGTCTATGACCTGCACTGTATTACTGCCATCAAACTGCTCGGCCATACCAATGTCAAGACCACACAGATATACGCCAAAATCGTCAACAAGAAGAAAGACGATGCCGTGAGTCTCGTGGACAATATATTCGATTGATTGACAATACGGCAGATAACCGAATAATTCCTATCTTTGCATAAAAGTATATGATTATGACGCAGAAACAGGCCATACAGATATTCGAGCAGCGCAAAGTGCGCACCGTGTGGGACGACGAAGACGAGAAATGGTATTTCTCGGTGGTCGATGTTGTCGGGGTGCTGACCGACAGTGTGGACGCTACCGCTTATTGGCGAAAGCTGAAACAGCGTCTTAAAGCGGAAGGAAATGAAACCGTGACAAATTGTCACGCTTTGAAATTGCAGGCTGCCGACGGCAAGATGCGTCTGACCGATGTTGCCGATACTGAGCAGTTGTTCCGGCTGATTCAGTCGATACCCTCGCCAAAGGCCGAGCCGTTCAAATTGTGGATGGCCCGTGTTGCCAGCGACCGCATGGACCAGATGCAGGATCCGGAACTCTCCATACAGCAGGCGATGACTGACTACAAACGGTTGGGATATTCCGAGCAGTGGATTAACCAGCGTCTGAAAAGCATCGAGGTGCGCAAGGAACTGACCGACGAGTGGCAGCGTCGCGGTATCGAGGGGCAACAGTATGCCATGCTCACGGACATCATCACGCAGGAGTGGTCGGGTCTGACGACCAAGGACTACAAGAAGTTCAAGGGTTTGAGGAAAGAGAGCCTGCGCGACAACATGACTAATATCGAGTTGGCATTGAACACGCTGGCGGAGGCCGCCACTACGGAAATATCCAAACAGCAGCAACCGCACGGACTGAATCAAAGCAAGCGCGTAGCCCAAAGCGGCGGCAGTGTAGCAAAGGCTGCCCACAAGCAACTGGAGAATCAGTTGGGACGCTCGGTCATCTCGCCGATAAATGCCCGGCAAGCGCTGGCGGAGAAGAAGGCGGCGCAACTCAAAGCGGATAACGAGGATTGATAAGCACCAGTGAATGCAGGAGAACCTATGCAACCGAATCTGAAAACACTTTTAGTGATTGCCGTGATGGTGGTAGTCGCTCTGTTTGCGGGGTTGCTCTATCTGAGTTTCGGCAATAAGTTGTTCGCTGTTACCTTCGGTGGTGTTGTATTGGTCTTCGGCGGATATGCAGAGGTCTATCTGTTCGCATTGGCAGATAATGACAAGAAGAAAGGTCGGACGAAGGTTGTCGGTGCGACACCGGATGAAGCTGCCGACCAGACGGAGGATGCCGCTATTGCCAATCTCCCCAAACTGCTGAACAACCGAGCGGCGATAGCACTGCTCAATGGATTGCGTGATGCCTGGTTTCTCGATGAACAATACCAGCCTATGCCCAATATGCCGCTATGTCAAAAAGCATACATTGCCGGTTGTTACACAGAGAGACTGAGGACGTTAATTTTAGTGTAAGGGGCAAAAATATAATCCTCTTATGTATGCCGCTGATACGCTCTGCAGTATAAATCATTGATGAAATTTTTATAAATTTAAAACGAAATGTTTATGAAAAAACAAATATTTTTAATAGTAATTATAGCTTCTGTTTTTTTTCTTTCGTCATGTGCTAAAACAGGTGAAATTAGAATAGCGAATGAATATACCGAACAGCAGGATGCATTCGATGATCTCATAAAAAGTATAGAATCATTGAATTGTGATTGTGGAATAGTTAAAACTAAAGGAGCAGGAAAGGATACGATTAAAGCCTCGGCGGATATTGCCGGATATGTCGCCGGTAATAATATGGGGCAGACGTTGGTGCCTGGATTGGAGCGGCAGCAGGGCCTGCTGGTGCTGTTGTCGGATTTTTGGTTGGAAGTAAATACGGAGGTGTAGTCGGATCACAAGTTGCATCTTTAATTGCTGGTTATGGCCACGATTTTTTTTCTGGATGTCAAATTATAGAGTCCCCACCTAACAGTGACACTGCTATTTATCGGCTAAATGACGACGCTACTATAGGTGAAGTACATAATTTCCTTTTGTCAAAGATGGCTTTTCAAGGCGTTAATTGCATTACTGATGATGGTCGTATAGATTTTGATGCAATTTATTCTAAATCATTGGCAAATGCCAAAGAGTATAATATCGTGGATGATTTATGTGAGAATGAAGAATATATAGCATTTATGAAAGAATTTTCTGCTGAAGTTGAACGAATAGCATACGTCATGGCGACTGATAGTGCAGAGAAGAGTTGCGAGGATTATTTAAATGACTTTCTGGTGCAAAGAACTAATCTATCAGAGACTGAAATACGTAATATGTTTGCTTTATCATCTTCTTTGATTGGTTCTTCAAACATGAACGAGAACATAGTCGATGAATACGAAGATGCTTTTGCTGACTTAGTTGACAACTCTGATCTTAATGCCGACAATAAAACTTATATAAAAGCTGTTGGCTCAATAGCTATAAGAAGCAATTATTATTGGTATGCGTAAGAATAATATTTCACGGATATTGGGAAGCATAATATACTTCTCTTTTGTAACCGCTTTGGCCATTCTGATTTCTTTTGTTATACCGAAGTCTTATGGCATAGTGACAGGCATTGTCTTTATCGTCATTACAATATTCTGTTTTTTCACAAAGAGGCATTTTAACATTCCGCAGGAACTGAAGGATCCAGGAATGTCCTTATTGCTGAGCATTGTTGTTTTTATAGGGACAATGGTATCGGCCTTCATGATAGGGGGCAGATATACGCTTTTTTTTCTGTGCTGCTCTTTGGCCGGCCTTTCGGGAATTGTCAAATGGTTCGTGGAAAAAAGATATGAAGGAAAGTCAATAGCTTTAATCTTGAAAGATGATTTCCATCTTCTGCCCCCCCCGCAGTAGATATTGCAATAATACTGTTTAATAGTCTGGATATTGCTTTTGGCAATGGAGAGCTGTCTTTATGCGCAATCATTATCAATGGCGTATTATCGGCTGATGCGATTGTCCAGATTTGCATGAAGCGGTATCGGCAATAAAAGTGTGAGTAAAAGTCCCAAAGAGACCTGACCGCAGGTCCGGGATACCCTTGATAGGGGCCGCAGACGATAGTCTGCCGGGGGCAAGAGGGCCCGTTTTTTGAAAAAACGAAAGAGGGTGACTAAAATCCGATATTTTTAGTCGCCCTCTTGCAAGTGTCTGTGAGATGTTGTCGGAAAACTTAGTTCTCCTTTGAAACGATTGTGCTGAGTTTCTCGCAGAGAACGTCGAGCTTCTCGAACATCTCCTTTACGAGAGCGTTGTAGTAGGCCTTTTTCGGTCCTTCGGGATGGTTCGCCTTTGCCTTGAGGTCATTGTAAAGCTCAACGGCTTCGTCAACTATCTGTGCGATTTCGTCTGCATCTTTGTGAGGGTTGAGTGCGGTGAAAAGAGCGCAGTCATCAATGAATTCCCCAACGAAATACTCAATGTCTTTTTTGAAAACTCTAAGGTTCATGTCAGTATAAATTTAATTGTATATAAGCCTATGCTGTATAGCACCGCACAAAGGTAATAAAAATTATTGATTCTGCATGAAATACGCCGGACTCTTTGCTGCCGGAAGCATCAGGTCTCCCTCCCATGCGAAAAGTCTTCTGGCCTTTATCAGCTTATAGGAATTGTCATAGTAGTCCTCGTCTCCCGGGATAAGCGAGCTTATTCTGACATAGTGGGACGAATGTATGAATTTCCCGTTTCCGAGATAGATTCCCACATGGGTCACGCTTTCCTTTTTGAAGAAAGTTTCCGGTGTGCCGAAAAATATCAGGTCTCCCGGCTTTATGTGCCTGATGCGGTTCTGCATTTCCGCCTTCATCTTCCCCGAATCAGGAGTGATTCCGTGGTTGGCCAGCATCACCACTTCACGTCCGGCCGCGGCCTGCTGCGATGCATTGCGCGGAATGAGCCAGCCGTTCATAAACCATACGAGCTGTGTAAGTCCGCTGCAGTCAAGTCCTTTGCTCGATGAACCGCCCCACAGGTAAGGGACTCCGAGAAGTTTTTTGGCCGTAGCGATGAACGCTTCCGGATTGCCTTTGCGCCCGGAGGCCCAGGATTCCGCCTCAGCTATGTCGGAAAGCGGTGTCCAGCCCTTTGCTCCAGACGGCAGCATTACCTCTGCCCAGCCCTTTTTTACCGACGGCTTCGGTTTTTTGCCCTCTGTCATGACTATTCTGACAAGATCGCCCATAGACAGGTCCGACACCTGCTGGGAACTTTCGGAAGGACTCTGGCGCACACTGCTGTGAAGTACCGTGCAGATGTACTTGGGAGCTGCGATGTAGGCCGCGAGCCTGTCGTGCTTCATTTCGGTAAGTCCCAGTTCGGTGCACCATGCGGTATACGACTCAGGCTCAGGCGTGGTCATCTGCCGCCAGTATCCTTTTTCCGCCTTGATTTCGACCACCGTTCCCATCAGAGCCTGGTTGCCGAGTTCGGCGGTATATTCCGGGTTTTCCCTCATGTTCACCTCTGACAGATTCGTCACAGCCATCCTTTTGGTCTGGGCAGCCCCTGCCGTGGCAATGAGCGATACTATAAACAATATTCCTAATTTTTTCATACTCTGTGTATTTATTTGCTGTTTCCGTGTATCCGGCTACTGTTCCGATATCCGTGCGACGCCGCAGTGCACAAAATGCAAAAATAAAGAAAAATATGACTACTTTTGCAGATTATGCCGTGTGATTTTTATGATATGGGATTCCCTGACGGGAAACGCTACAATTCTTTTGTCGGATATTTCAAAAGGGTTTATGGCGAGCGTCTTCAGAAAATTGTGATAGACGCCGGCTTTACCTGTCCTAACCGGGACGGTACAGTGGGCAGGGGAGGCTGTACGTACTGTGACAATGCCGCCTTTCACCCGTCTTACAGCACATCCGGGAAAAGCCTGCATCTGCAGATCGACGAGGGCATAGAGTTCCATAAGGTAAGATACCGCAATGCCGGGCATTACCTTGCATATTTCCAGTCATATTCGAATACCTACTCCTCTCTTGAACGGTTGCGCGGCCTGTATATGGAGGCTCTGTCGCATCCTTCTGTCGTCGGTATCGTGATAGGGACACGCCCCGACTGCGTGGATGAGGAGAAACTGGATTTTCTGGCGGAGCTTGCCGGGGGCAGGGTGCTGACGGACTGGGAGCGGACTCTTGCGGGCGGCATCAGACGCCGGCCGGTCGTGATTATAGAATACGGAATCGAGTCATGCTGTGACAAAACCCTCCGGCGCATAAACCGCGGCCATGATTTCGCTGCTGTGCGGATGGCGGCTGAGCTTACGGCTGAGCGCGGAATTCCAATGGGGGCGCATTTCATCCTCGGGCTTCCCGGGGAGAGCAGGGAAATGATGCTGGAACAGTGCGGACTTATCAACGAATTGCCGCTGCTGTCCGCAAAATTCCATCAGCTGCAGATTGTGAGGGGTACGGCAATGGAAAAGGAATATGCGGCCAGTCCCGAAGATTTTGAACGGTTCACTCTCGACGGCTATATCGACTTTTTCACGGATATGCTTGAACGGCTGCGCCCGGGACTTTTTATAGAGAGGTTTGCGGGGGAGGTGCCGCCGCGTTTTGTGAATGAGACTCCGTGGGGGCTTGTCAGGAATGCGGAGCTGTTGCGTATGCTTGAAAAAAGGCTGGAGGAAAGGGACACTTTTCAGGGCCGTCTGCTTGGACAGCGGTGATGTTTTGTCCGAAATGCGCTTAGAAAATATACGTTCATTGTCAGATATTATGTGTGCAGGATACTTGTTTTTTAAGACAAAATTACGAAATTTGTTCGCAGATAACTAATGACCACGTTGTTATGAAAAAATATCTTATCTCGGTGATATCTGTCATCTTTATTTGCTCGTGTGATAAGGATTCTTGTCAATTCAATGTTGAATATGAAGATTTCAATGACACATTTGTTGTAACAATTGAAGAAGCAGAACAGGAGTTGCTTGCTTTTATGGAAAAAGTCGAACTTGTAACCAAAGGTGAACCCCCAAAGACTATAGAAAGCCACTTTTCGAAAGGAGGGCGGATGTTGACTAAATCAGGAGAGTGTGAAGATGAGCCTTTTGTTCATGTGTTCAATTTTTGTGATGACCGTGGATTTGCCATAATGTCGGGTGACAGAAGAGTCGGTCCGGTGCTGTGCCTGATTGATAAGGGGCATTTGGATGAGAATGCAGAAACTGACAATCCAGGCTTTTTCATGATGATGAGTAACCTGGATACATACTATCGTCTTTGTACAGGTATGCCGGTGGCTGATAAGGACGGAAATGTTATTTGTTCGGAGGAGTATCTTCCTAATACAAGGTCTACAATCGTGCCGGGGGTTACGACACCTGACGGTAAACCTGTGTATTTTGAATACCATGACTGGACATCTTCTGTGGCATACGGTACAGTTTTGGAGTGTAAATGGGATCAAAAGGAGCCATTTAACGAATACTGTTTTACATCGGATGGCCAAAAGGCGGTTGCAGGGTGTTTCCCGATAGCTGTTGCCCAGATAATGTATTATTGGAAACACAGCTGTTTTTATAATGGAACGTATTGGGATTGGTCGAAAATGAAAAATATCATTAATTCAGGCAGCAAAAATGAATATCCGGAGGCAATGACGCTTGTCCAGCGTTTTGTCGCGGCGTTGGGGGATTCAAATAATCTTGCAGCAGAGTATGGAGTCTATGGTACCTATGCATATGTGAAAAATATAGGACGCACTTTCTTGAATTTTGGTTATTCCAAAGAAGGAAATTTCCAAGATTATGATTTCAATACATTAAGAAGTAATGTGTCTTCTGGCCCGGCACTTCTTTTCGGATACAGTTTTAAGCATGTTACAAAGACAAAGGCTTTAGGGATCGTCTGGAAAACAGAAACGACATATTCCGGAGGTCATTTATGGGTCGCAGACCAGGTACTAAGCCGCAATAGAAACGTATCTGTGTTTGTAGATGACCAATTGGATTACTCTTTTACGGAAACACAAAACCTGGTGCATTGCAATTGGGGGTGGGGCGGAAGCCAAGACGGTTATTATTTATATTCTAAATTTGATGCCAGTTCACCAGGAGGTCCTGTCACCAGATCAAAAACAACAGAGACATCTGGTATAGAAAATTATTATCAATATAATCTATTGATGAATTGCGACATAAGAAAATGAAAGCGGAATTAAAAATACTGCTCCTGTCTTTGGCTTCTATAGTTGTGGGATGCAATGTTGAACGCATGACTGGACCATGCGGAGGAGACCCGGTAATTACCGATTATCTTATCAGTTATTATGCCTTGATGACAGATGTAGAGTTTATCTCATCAAGAATATATGATTCTGATGGTATCCGAAGTCGCGGTAAATATGATTTTCTGTATGGTAAAGGTGATTCATTGCAGAGAGTATATGATGACTGTCATTTTAATCAAGTTCAGCCTCCCGGTGGGTATGTGGCGTATGTGAATGAGTTCCGCAGGATTGAGATAACAAGTGATGCCGATTTCAATGATGTGCCTGCCGGGCAAAGCCTTGCAGGAAAAGTTGCCATTATGGCATTCTCTCCGTATATCTGGCTTAAGAGCGGAAGTGTACTGACATACGATTGGAGTGATTATAATACAGCAGTGGGAAATCCTCCGATTTATGATGAGTATTTTTATTGTAGACCTCAAATACATTTGGTTTACAAAACTTTGGATACTTTGGCACCTGATGATTTGAAGTTGCTTCTGGATGATAAGATATCTTTCCATTTTATTGAGCGCCCTGCAATAAAGAATCATAATTTTACTATACGCTTTATTGACAACAGACAATCTTACGAGGGCACTGTGAGTGTTACGTTCGGGTCATAGTTTTTGTCGGGTAAATATAATAGCTGATTTTTCTGTGGCAATGTTTGTTGGATATGCCGTTATGCGTTTATAAATTGTTACGAAACATAGCTTGAATCAGCCGGAACGTAATGGAAAGTTGAATATTTTAACAAATTTTTAGAAAGAGCCTCCTGCAATCATGCGAAGTTCCAATCTTTTTGGTTACATTTGCCAAATTTTATTTCGAGATGCAGACTTTTGTAAATTCACAGATTGCCGAAGGACTTACCTTCGATGACGTTTTGCTGATTCCTGCACGTTCTGAGGTTTTGCCGAGAAGTGTGGATGTTTCTACCAAATTCACTAAGGATATATCTCTGAAGACTCCTGTCGTTTCCGCTGCGATGGATACGGTTACCGAGGCAGAGCTTGCCATTGCGATGGCGCGTGCCGGCGGTATCGGAGTAATCCACAAGAACATGACGATCGAGGAGCAGATGAATCAGGTGCGCCGTGTAAAGAGGGCGGAAAACGGCATGATATACGATCCTGTGACAATACGTCCGGAGGCTACTGTCGGAGAAGTTCTCGGAATGATGGCGACTCACCATATCGGCGGTATTCCTGTTGTGGATGCCAACGGTTTTCTCATAGGAATTGTCACAAACCGTGACCTCCGTTTCCAGGACAATCTCAGGATACCGGTTTCAGAGGTGATGACCTCTTCCAATCTGGTGACTGCGAACAAGGGCATAAGCCTGCCTGATGCGACCGACATTCTCCGCCAGCACAAAATCGAGAAGCTCCCTGTTGTGGATGCCGACGGCAAGCTCGTGGGACTTATCACCTACAAAGACCTCATGAAAATCAAGGACAATCCGATAGCGTCGAAGGACTCAAAGGGCCGTCTTCTTGTTGCGGCTGCCGTCGGTGTGAAGTCCGATACTATAGAGCGCATCGGAATGCTTGCGGATGCAGGAGCCGATGCCGTTGTCATAGATACTGCGCACGGACATTCCGTAGGTGTGCTTGAAGTGATAAAGAAATCATGCGATGCTTTTCCTGAAATGCAGATCGTCGCAGGAAACGTCGCTACCGGAGAAGGGGCCAAAGCCCTTGCCGATGCCGGTGTCAGTGCTGTCAAGGTCGGAATCGGACCTGGCTCGATCTGTACGACACGTGTCATAGCCGGTGTCGGAATGCCTCAGCTCTCAGCTGTCATGATGGCTTCCGAGGCTTTGAAAGGCACGGGCATACCTGTGATTGCAGACGGCGGAATCAGATATTCCGGCGATGTCGTGAAGGCTCTTGCAGCGGGTGCGAGCACCATTATGGCAGGTTCGCTCTTTGCCGGTGTCGAGGAGTCTCCGGGAGAGACAATCATACTCAACGGAAGAAAATTCAAGTCATACCGCGGCATGGGCTCTCTTGAGGCAATGCAGCAGGGGTCGAAAGACCGCTATTTCCAGGATATGGAAGATGACATAAAGAAACTTGTTCCGGAGGGAATCGTGGCCCAGGTTCCTTACAAAGGCACTTTGTCCGAGGTTGTCTACCAGCTTGTCGGCGGCCTGCGTGCAGGTATGGGCTATGTCGGAGCCAAGGACATCGAGACTCTCCGCGGTGCCAGATTCGTGCGCATCACCCATGCCGGCTATGTCGAGGGACATCCGCATGACGTGACCATCACGAGGGAGTCGCCTAACTATTCAAGATAGTCTGCTGATGAGGCGGGCAATATACATAATCGTGGCTTTCGGAGTCGTCCTGTTGTCCTTCGGGTCGTGCAGGGCGATTTCGGAGTTTTTCGGAGATGACCCTGCCGTGGCCTCGGTCGGAAAAGAAAAACTGCGCCTGAGTGAGCTGAGACGTGTAATTCCTGACGGAATAAATCCTGATGACAGCGCAAGGCTTGCGGCGCAATATATCAATATATGGGCTTTGGACAAGGTGTTTCTCAAAGTGGTGCAGGAACAGCTGTCCAAGTCTGAGAAAGATGTCGCAAGGGAGCTTGAGGACTACAGGACTTCTTTGCTGAAATACCGTTACGAGCAGCTTTATGTCAATGAAAGGCTCGACACTACTGTTTCGGATGTCGAAATATCGGGATACTATGAAAGAAATCCTGAGAAATTCATTCTCAGCAGACCTGCCGTTAAGGCGCGTTTCATGAGTATTCCTTCTGATTCTCCGTTGCTGAAGCCGATAAAGATGAAGATGTGTTCCTCCTCTGCGGCTGATGTCGTCGATGCGGACAGCATGGCTTTTTCTGCGGCTTTCAGATTCGAGACGTGGGACGATGACTGGATAGATGCCACTGTACTCGCACGTGAGTTCGGATATGAGTCGGCTTCCGTGATGTCCGTGATAAAGCCCGGATGGATAGAGCGGACAGACAGCACAGGTGTTTCCAATGTGGCTTTTGTTACCCGTATGGCAGGTGTGGGAGGGCTTGCTCCGCTGGAGTTCTGCACACCTCTGATCCGGGACATGATAATAAGTGCGCGCAAGCAGGAACTGATTTCTTCTTTGGAACGGGATTTGCTTAATGACGCGCGCGAAAGTGGACAATTTGTAATTTTATAATGATATGAACATTCTCTGCATCAAGAGATTTGCGGTTTCGGCAGTGCTTGCCGCAATGTCGTTGGCCGTATCGGCACAGAAATATCCTGATGGTATAATAGACAAGACTATAGCGGTTGTCGGAAATGAGATGATAATGATCTCGCAGCTCGAGGAGGAGGTACAGATGATGAGGGCCTACGGCATGATGTCCGACAGGAGCGGCAGATGTGAGATTCTGGAGCAGATGATGTCTGCAAAGCTGTTTCTGATGCAGGCCCGTCTGGATTCCATTGCCGTGAATACGGATATGGTGGAAGGTGAGCTGCGCAACAGGATAGATATGCTCAGGACCAATCTCGGAGGGGATGCCGAGGTGGAGAAACAGTTCGGCAAGCCGATATACAAGCTGCGCCAGGAGTGGAGGGAGGCCATTCAGGACCAGACGCTCCAGCAGCAGATGCAGAACGAAATCGCGTCCAAGATTCCGGAGCTTACCCCATACGATGTGGAGCAGTATGTGTCTTCAATCGAGGAGGAAGACATTCCTGTAGTGCCTGTCATGTACCAGCTGAGCCAGATATGTATTTATCCTGACCGTGAGGCCGCCAAACTGGCCGTAAAGGAAAGGCTCCTTACTATCCGCGAGCGTATCATCAACGGGGAGAAGTTCTCGACCCTGGCACGTATCTACTCACAGGATCCCGGCAGTGCAAGGAAGGGAGGCGAACTCGGAATGGCCTCTAAGTCAATATTCTGGCCTGCATTCTCGGATGCGGCAATGGCTCTTAGGCCGGGTGTGGTTTCCCAGATTGTGGAGACTCCGGACGGCTTCCATATCATAGAGGTGCTTGACAAGAAAGGGGATATGTTCAACGCGCGTCACATTCTTCTCAAGCCGGAGTACACTTCGGATGACCGTGAGAAAGGTTTCCGCGTACTCGACAGCCTCAGGACTGAACTTGCCAGCGATGCCGTTACATTTGAACTTGCCGCAAGGTTCTATTCCGAAGACCCTGCGACGAGGACGAACGGCGGTCAGATGGCCGATCCTAACACCGGCTCGTCATATTTTGAGATAGACCAGCTCAAGCCTCAGGATTATGCGGCAATCAAGGAACTGAAAGAGGGGGAGGTTTCAGAGCCGTTTGAATCGCTTGACAATGAGGGACGCAGCGGAAACACTGTCTACAAGATTATAAGAGTGGACAAGATTATTCCGTCTCATCCTGCTTCATTCAGCAGCGACTATTCGCTTTTGATGAAGGCTGCAAAGGAACAGAAGCAGATGGAGGCCATCAGCAATTTCATTGATTCCAAGATTAAGACAACATATATTGTCATCGACCCTCTGTTCAAGGACTGTGTCTTTGAGCGTGACGGCTGGTATGAAAAGATACGCAAGTAGCCTATGAGGATTTCTAAGGGACTTGCTGCGGCTTTGTCGGCTTTTGTAATATGTCTGTCGTTCATGTCTTACGGTCAGGCACGCGGCACCGGCGGCGGAGACGGCAGCCGTGACAGCCTTGTCGTGCTCCTCAGTTCCAAATCCGCTCAGATGATGGATGTCGAGGGCAACAGGTACCGTAAGGTAATAGGTCCGGCGCGTTTTCTTCACAACGGTACGTTTCTTCTTTGCGACACTGCCTTGTGGAACGTTGAAACCCAGATTATAGAGGCGTGGGGCAAGGTAAGCATCCTGCAGGAGGAGACTGTGCTTACAAGTGACAGGCTTACGTATATAATCGATGAGGATCTTGCCCAGTTCAGAGGCTCGGTCGTGCAGCTTACGGACAAGGACCGCAACACTTTGAGGACACGTCACCTTGACTACAACACAGCCGACTCCGTTGCCGTATTCGAGGGAGGCGGGTCCATGAGAGACAAGGACGGGCAGATTATCGAGAGCCTGAGGGGAACTTACGATTCCAAAATGAAGACCTTCCTTTTTTCGGAGAATGTGAATATGTTTACCGATTCAATCTTCGTGAAGACAAATTCCCTCCGTTATGAGTCAGACCGTGATTTCGCCACATTCGGTTCTGCAACGGATGTCTGGAAAGAGGACAATATGCTTTCTTCCGAAAACGGCTGGTATGACCGTCAGAGCGAAAGGTTCTTTTTCTCTGACAGAGTCCACCTCATGTCTGCGGATCAGGAGGGATGGTGCGACAGTCTGTTTTTTTACAGGAACACTTCCGATGTGGAGATGCTCGGCAATGCCCAGCTTACTGATACCACAAGAAATGTTTTCGGACTGGCCGGAAGGATTGAATACCTGGATTCCCTTTCGAAAATCACCATGACCCGCAAGCCTGCCGTCATTTCGCAGACAAATGAGAACGGAGTCATAGATACAGTCTATCTCGGAGCGCAGAAACTTGTTTACTATACTTTGCGAAGGTGCGATGTGGACAGCATGTCCGTGGTTCTGGCCCAAAAGAGAACGGATGACCTTTTGGTAGATCCTGTCGGAACGTTCAGGAAACAGGCTGCCGAGGCTGCTGCAAAAGCCGCTGAGGAGGCTGCAAAGGAAGACCCGAATTATCGTCCTCCTGTGTCCGGAAAGCCGGAAAAGAAAGAAAACAAGCCGTCAGAGCCCCAGGCCGATGAAAATCCTTTGCCGGTTGCGGACTCTCTTGGTACAGCCGTCTCCGATTCATTTGAGGCCGCGGCTCCGGATACGTCAAAAATCGGTTTCCTGCTTGCTTTGGGAAAGGTGAAAATTTACAAGAAGGATATGCAGGTTTCCTGCGATTCACTGGTTTACAGTGACCTTGATTCGCTTGCACAGCTTTTCCGTGAGCCTATTATCTGGCAGGACGGCACACGCCAGTACACGGCCGACAGCGTATATGTCTCAGTCAGGAATCAGGCCATGGACAAGGCCATGCTTATGTCCGAAGCCTTTATAACCATACAGGAGGACACTGCTCATTTTGACCAGATAAAAGGTACGGAGATGATGGCATATTTCGATGACCAGGGTTCTTTGAAGAGATTCGATGTACTCGGAGGTGCTTCCGCTTTGTTCTATCTGGAGGAGAATGATGCCCTTGCCACTGTCAACAAGACGGATTCAAAAATGTTGTCCGCAATCTTCGCCGACGGCGAGATTCAGCGTATCTATTATTTTGAGGATGCCAAGAATGACGGCTATCCTGTCGTGAACCTGTCTGATGATGAGCGTCGCCTGAAGGGATTCTGCTGGTATCCGGACAAGAGGCCGGCGGACCGCAATGCCGTTACTCCTCTTTCGCTGCGCCCTGGGGAGAGGGCGCGTTATGCAGCACGTCCGAGGGCAAGTTTCAGCCAGACTGACATATATTTTCCTGGCTATATGAAAGATGTGTATCGTCAGATTCATGTCAGGGATTCCTTGCGGAGTCTCCGCGAGGCTGAGCGCAGTGAGCCGGTGCGTGTCGTGTCCGATTCGTTGTCCGCTCCGGTTGACTCTGTGTCTGTGCCTGATGTTGCCGCAATCTCAGATTTGCCGGATTCAACGGCATCTAAGCCAAAGATAGGGCCGGACCCTTCGGCAGGACGTGATTCGCTGGCAGTTTCCGATACGGCAGCTTCCGTAACGGTTCCTGTTCCCTCTGCTGCCGAAAAGCGTATTGATGCAAAAGAGGAGAAGGCACGGCTGAAGGCAGAGAGCCGGAAGAAAAAACAGGAGGCTCTGGAGGCCAAATGGAAAGAACGGGAGAAGCATGATATGGACAAGGCGAAGGCTAAGGAGGAAAAGCGTCTGGCAAAAGAGCGCAAAAGGAAGAGAAAGTCGCTTGCCGCAGCTGCAAAACAGGCCGAAAAAGAAGCCCGTATCATAGAACGGTACCGGCTCCGCTACGAAAAACGCAAGGCCCGCAGGGACGGCAGATGATTTCATCTTGTCTTGTCCTCATTCTTCTGTATGGATTGTACGGACTGCTCTGACAAAATATAGATAGTGATAGTTCCCAATGTTAAAAATATACAATAGGGCGGCCTCCGGAATTTTGGCCGCCCTATTGCATATAATCTCGTCGAACTGATGTTATTTAGGATTACTTCGACATACTGAACATTTTGAAAGATCTTGTGTTATAATCGGCACATCAGAAGTCTTCCGTTCTTTTGAGATGACACGGATCAGTGAATATTCCCATGAAGAAGCATCTTGTGGCGGGTCGGGGATTACTGTTGCCTTGACATCCACGACATACTCATAGCCAGTTTCATGGTCAAAGCCTTTCACATTGTTATCTGTCATCTCCCATACAGGATTCCCGTTTCTTTTAATCCATAGCCTAGTCATTCCGTTATATCCTTCAATTGTTTCTGACGCGACAATCAAGTGTTCCTCCCAAGTCAGCCCACTGTATTCTTCTTGCGCACATGAAAATAAAAGACATGGAAAAAACAGCTACAGTATATTGTATGCAGATTTCATATTTATATGTCTATTAAAGGCAGTTATTTCTGCCAGTCTTTTTCTTGTTGTGCGTGACGACGGCCGGATTACCTGATATAGCTGGTGATGAGCTTGAGGCTTCCGTCCGGTGTGAATGTCACTGAGCCGGTGCCGGCCGGGACAAGTACTGTCTCGCCCTGACGGAGGCTTGTTGAATTGCCTTCGGAATCAGTGAGAGTGCCTTTGCCTGCCGTGCAGATTACTATCAGGAAAGAATCCAGAGGCTTGACTTCCTTTGTGAACGGCTTGTCGAGGTCATATAGCGAAGTCGTGAAGTATTCACAGGATACAATCTCGTTCTCGGCATTCTTTCTCTCGGAATACTCTGTCTTGTAGTCCGGAAGCACATTGTAGTCTATGGCCGCCTTTGACAGTTCCGTGTGCAGCTCGCGCGGCTTGCCGTCAAGACCCTTTCTGCCGAAGTCATAGATTCTGTATGTGATGTCGGAAGTCTGCTGTATCTCGGCAATGAAACAGCCGCTTCCGATGCTGTGTATGCGTCCTGCCGGAAGGAAGAACACATCGCCTGCCTGTACATTGTAGTCATGCAGAACCTCTGTGACTGTGTTGTCCTCGACCTTTGCAGCATATTCTTCAGGAGTTATTTCCTTTGTGAGTCCGGACATGAGGTGGGCTTTATCGTCGGCCTGCACGACATACCACATTTCAGTCTTTCCTTTTGACCCGTTGTGCCTTTCTGCTGCCAGTTTGTCGTCGGGATGTACCTGAATCGACAAGTCATCACGGGCGTCGATGAACTTTATCAGGAGAGGAAATTCTGTGCCGGTCTTCTCATAAACTTTCTGACCGAGAAGTTCTCCTTTGTATTCCTGCGCAAGTTCCGTTATGGTCTTGCCGGCAAGACTGCCCTCGGCCACAACTGACTCATTTCCTTTTACCCCGGAAAGTTCCCAGCTCTCGCCGATGTTGTGCTGATCTGTTTCCACGCCTTTGAACGGGGCGATTTTCTCGCCTCCCCAGACGACTGTCTTGAATATTGTGTTGAATTTAAGAGGATACATGGATGTTGCCATTGTTTGGTGAATTTTAGAATCTGTCTGAATTTATGTCATTATAAATCATTGAAAAAATCAGACAGATTCTTGTTATATTTTCAATGTCCGGAAGTTACTCCGGATGCTATTGTCTGTCGAGCTGGTTGAGGGCGAAGGTGTAGGCTCCTACTGAAATAGCCTTGCTTGCACCCATTTTCGAGATGGCCACTCCGATACGCTTCTGCGGGTCATAAATGACCTCAATGTCGCTTCCGAATATCTTGAGACGTCTCTGGTCGCCGCGCGCGAACTCTGCGAACTCCTCTTCGTTGTCAAGGTCATAGACTTTCATCTGAACCCTGTCGAGCCGGTCGCCCGAGAGAGTTCCGATCTTGCTCCTGAGCGATTCGAGGAGTGCCGGCATGATGTATTTGCGTGCGGCTGTGATTCCTCCTCCGATCACGATAAGTCCGTCAGTGAGGGTGACGGCTGTTGCCATTGCATCTCCAGCTACCTCTCCCATTTCTGCGAATGCCTTTTGGGCTGCTTCGGCATTTCCCGGACGCTTGCCCTCTGCGATGTCGAAGATATCCTTAGGCTCCAGGTTGTGCTCCCTGTCGCCGGAAAGTTCTCCGTACACTCTTTTGACAGCTCTGACTGCGACACCCTCCTCGACTATGACTCCAGGATATTTCTTGTGAGGGAGGCAGAAGGTCTCCACGCATGAATTGTCTCCGCGGTTAAGCTCTCCGTTCACAATCATACCTACACCGAAACCTGTTCCGAAGGTGTAGCCGAGCATATTTTTGTAGCGTTTCGCACTGCCGGCCATTTCAAGCCTTTCGTTGATTTCGGGAAGTATTCCTCCGAGGGCCTCGCCGTATGCGAACAGGTCGCCGTCATTATTGATGAACACCGGAATTCCGAATTTTTTTCTGAGGAACGGTCCCAGAGCTACTCCGTCTCTGAAAGACGGGAAGTTCGGCAGATAGCCGCCGATGATTCCGTTGGGGTAGTCGGCCGGTCCAGGGAAGGCGAAACTGATAGCGACAGGTTTCTCCTGAAGCTGTGACATCACCTCCAGAAAACCTTTTACCATAGTCCCGAGGCACAGTTCGAGGTCATGGGACTGTGACGGGAGCGTTATCGGGTCAACGATGAATTCGCCTCCTTTCATCGCTCCGAATACCATGTTTGTTCCTCCTGCATCAAGAGTCAGGACGATACGTGAATCTGTTTTGTAATTTGTCATAATTATGTGTCTTTATTTACATTCAAAATGGAGGGTATTGCCCTCGGTCAGGTCTTTGTGGCTGATACGGTATTTGCCGTAGTTCCTGCCTCCGAGGCGGATGCCGGATATTTTCTTTCCGCCTTTTTTAGTGATGACGATTTTGTCGTGGCCGTTGCACAGTGTCGGTTCAAGAGTTATTTCTATGCGGTCGAACCTCGGAGTCGTAAGCGTATATGACGGTTCTCCCGGACAGTCCGGATAGAAGCCCATCATCGAGAATATTGCCCAGGCGGACATTGTGCCTGTATCGTCATTGCCCGGTATTCCGTCAGGGAGCGTAGTGTAATGCCTGTCGATGAGCTTGTCCACAAGCTCCTGCGTCCTCCATTCTTCGCCCCTGAAGTAGCTGAACAGATATGGATATGCTATGTCCGGTTCATTCGCAGGGTCGTACAGTCCGTCTTCAAAGACCGCTGCCAGTTTTTTCACAAAGGCCTTGCGTCCTCCCATTATCTTGGCCAGCCCGTAGACATCATGAGGCACATAGAACGTATAATTCCATGCGCTGCCCTCATGGAAGCCCGGCACTGCCTCGAAATTTTCTCCCTGGCGCGGATTGAACGGAGTCATGAATTTGCCGTCCATGCATATAGGGCGGAATGTGCCGGACTCGGGACTGTAATAATGCCTGTAGCCGAGCGAGCGTTTCCTGAAAGTCTCGGCATCTTCGGTTTTTCCGAGGTCGGCTGCGAGGAGGGAAAGGGCATGGTCGGCGATATAGTATTCAAGGGCGTGCGACACTGAATTGTCTCCGGAAAGGTCGGCGGCAAAATAGCCGAGCGGAATGTAGCCCTTTTCGATGTACGGGTCTATGTCCGGTCTCATCAGATTGTCCTTTCCCGGAGTGCCGGCAGATTTGATGAAGGCCTCGTATGCTTTTTCTATGTCGAAGTCGCGCAGTCCTTTCAGCCAGGTGTCTGCAATAACGGGAATGGCAGGGTCGCCTTCCATTGTAAAGGTCTCGCGTCCGTACAGCTCCCATTTCGGCATCCAGCCCCAGTCGTCGTAGATTCCTGTCATCGAGCGCACCATATCGCGCTGTTTTTCCGGATAGACGAGAGTCATGAGCTGGTGCAGGTTGCGGTAGGTGTCCCAAAGAGAGAACACTGTGTATCTGTTCTCGCCGGCAGGGACACGGCCTGTCCCGTCGTTTTCAGCAAGAGGATATTCACCGTTCACGTCGTTCAGAATGTTCGGATGGATGAGGGCATGGTAAAGGGCTGTGTAGAACACCTCCTTGTCTTTTTCCGAGCCTCCTTCCACTTTTATGCGCGAGAGGTCGGCTTCCCATTTTGCGGCTGCCTGGCTGCGCACTCTGTCGAATCCGAATCCGTCCTGTTCAGCATTCAGATTCTCCCAGGCATTCTCGCAGCTTACGAACGAGACTCCCATCTGAAGCTCGATCTGCTCGCCTGCCTCCGTGTCGAACGAGAACCAGTAGCCGAGCCGGTCGCCTGCAAGTTCGCGTCCGTATTTTGTGTAGATTTTATATTTCCCGTTGTCCGGTGTCCATTCGGCTTCTACGCCTGTCATCGGCGGCTGTTTCTTCCAGAAGCCGCTTTCCGCCGGCCTGCGGCTGACGCGGATTGCGAAATATACTGGAAATACGGCCTGCGGATTGTAGCAGAACGTTCCCGCAAGCCTCATTCCCTCGATTTCCGTCTCGCTTACCTTGCGCACCCATGCACCGGTCTCGTTGGTGAGTCCTTCGCCGAGGTTCACAAGAATGTTGCTCCTGCCTTCAGGAAAAGTGTAGCGTTCTGCGGATGTACGCATGGTGGCACTGGCTTCTGCCCTGATACCGTATGCAGTGAGGTCGCAGGCATAATAGCCCGGTTCGGCATATTCGCCGGTGTATTCCGAGCCGTAGATATGGTGGTCCGGGCATACGGGGCCTGTGGTCGGCATAGTCAGCACGACGCCAAGTTCAGGACAGCCCACACCGCTCAGGTTGACGTGTGAGAAACCTGTGAAGAACTTGTTTTCGAAGCAATATGGCGTAGACCACCACCTGCTGTCTTTGTCATATACATTCAGGTCCGAGCCCATGACATTGAACGGTGTCACGGACATCATTCCGTTAGGGCATATCGCCCCCGGATTTGTAGTTCCGAAATTTGTAGTTCCGACAAAGGGATTCACATATTGCGTGACCTTTCCGGATGCCGTTGACGCAGCCATGAAGAAAAGAGCGGCTGCTGCGGATATTATCGGTTTCAGTGCCATGAGTTGTGGTTTAATGCATTTCCGGCAGCACTGCCGAAAAAGTCCGCAGCGCTGCCGGAAATGAAATGGTTTTATAGGATGTTGGTTTTCTTCGTAAATTTGATGATTTCATCTATGTGTCCGAAAGCCAGACCGGTAACTGTGTCCGCGCATCCGTAGTAAACGGCGACGCGTCCTGTCTCCGGATCGTGCAGGGCCGCACAAGGGAAAGTCACGTTAGGAACATCTCCCATACATTCGTACGGCATTTGCGGAGAGATAAGATACGGTCCGCTTCGCGCAATCACTTTCCACGGCTGTTCGAGGTCGAGCAGGGCCGAACCGAAAGAATATACATAGCCGTTGCAAGAGTGCAGGACTCCGTGGAAAAAGAGAAGCCAGCCCTCTGAAGTCTCGATAGGAACAGGGCCTGCCCCTATCTTCATGCACTGCCATGCGCTTGTCTCGAACGGGGCCGGTGCCATTACATGGCGGTGATGTCCCCAGTATTCGAGGTCAGGAGACTCTGAATAGAATATGTCTCCGAAAGCAGTGTGTCCGGTGTCTGACGGGCGCGACAGCATGGCAAATTTGCCGTTTATCTTGCGCGGGAACATGACACCGTTTCGGTTGTACGGCAGGAAGGCGTTCTCGAGCTGATGGAAGGTCTTGAAATCAGCCGTCCATGCCACACCTATTGTCGGGCCATGATAGCCGTTGCACCAGGTCACATAGTATTTGTCTTCTATCTTGGTGACGCGCGGGTCATATCCGTACACCCATTCTCCGATTTCCGGTATGCCGCAGTCGAACCTGACAGGTTCCGGATTTATGTCCCATTTTATTCCGTCCTCTGAAAATCCTGCATGGATGGTCATGCGGCGGTTGGTGTCGTCACAGCGGAACACTCCGGCAAAGCCGTTTCCGAAAGGAACTACAGCAGAGTTGAAAATGCTGTTGGAGTCAGGAAGAAGGTCTCTCGGAATCACAGGATTTGCCGAGTATCTCCACATTGTGGCCCTGCATCCTTCCGGGCGCTCCTCCCACGGCATATCCGGCAGTGGGTTTCCGAAAATTTTCAAATTTTCTGTCATTGTCAGTTTTGTTTAAATACTCATTATACAGTCTGCAAAGGTACTTCAAAAAAATGAAGAACTCATAAAATTTATAATGAGAAAAATTCAGCGGGTTTCAGGGAAATCCGGAATAATCAGTCCTTGTCAGATTATGCTGTTCAGGACATCGAGGCGTCCGTCATCGATTATCTTCAGGATCAGTTCCCCGAAAAGGGTGTTCTGCCATGCGAACCATTCCCTTGTAAAGTTAGCGGCATTGTCCTTGCTGAAAGACTCGTGCATAAATCCGGTGCCTGCGTCAGTTGTCATGAGCTGTGCGATGCAGTCGCGGATTTCGTCATCGTCGTCCGATGTAAAGGCTTTCATCATGATGCTCATAGGCCATATCATTTCCACTCCTATGTGCGGTCCTCCGATGCCCTCGCCGGCTGCTCCGCGATAGAAATACGGGTTGCCGCTGCTCCATACGAAGCGTCTTGTGTTAAGGTAGACCGGGTCATCGGCAGGAACATCTCCGAGATATGCCATTGCAAGCAGAGACGGAACATTGGCATCGTCCATCAGGAATCTGCTTCCGAATCCGTCTGCTTCAAAGGCATAGATTTTACCGAACTCGGAATGATCATATACGGCATATTCTTTCAGTGCCTCGCTGACTTCAGAGGCAAGTGCGCGGCATTCTCTTGCAAGTTCCCCGTTTCCGTTCACGCTTTCAAGAATTTCCGCCGCCTTTTTCAGTGAGCTTACCGCCATGAAATTGGACGGTATCAGGAATTCAAAGGTAGTGGCATCGTCGGACGGACGGAAGGCAGATGCTATCAGACCGACCGGATTTACCGGATTGCCGCGGCCGACAACGCATTTCGTATCGAGCTGGCGGTCGGTTGTACGCAGGAACACATAGCTTCCGTGTCCCTCCTTGCGCTGCTGTTCCTTCATTGTCGCGACAATCCTGCAGATTGCCTCTTCCCATGTTTTGCCGAATACGGAAGTGTCGCCGCTTTTCTTCCAGTATTCGTATGCCAGTCTGATCGGATAACAGTGCGAGTCTATTTCCCATTTGCGCTCGAACACGTATGGATCGGCCTCCGGCCAGTCGGTGTCGTCCGCCGCTCCGGTAGGGTAGACATTGAACGCATTCGCATAAGGATCTGTGCAGATGCACTTGAACTGCCGGTTGATGACTCCGGCAATCATTCTGCGCACCTTAGGGTCAGTGTTGACATATCTCAGGTAAGGCCAGACCTGTGCGCCTGAATCCCTGAGCCACATTGCCGGTATGTCTCCCGTATATACAAAGGTATCCGGATTTCCCTCAGAATCATCCCCGTAGTGTACGGTCGTGTCCAAAGTGTTCGGATAGCAGTTTGAAAACATCCATGCGAGGCGCGGATTTTCAAGCATTGCCGTCACTTCCGCAATTTCTTTCTCCACGGCTTCCGAGACGAAGAGCCTGTTCTGCGGCTCCGGGCGCTGGTTTCCGTACACCTTCGGCTCATCAGGACAGTACCAGACCTTCGGCGTGTCACCCATTTCAAGTATCAGTTCCCCGCCTGCGGCTATATCCCTGTAGTCTATGTATCCTTTGGTGTACAGCTTGCCGTTGAGGCTTATTCTCTGGATATATTTGTTTGTCGTGCTGTTGTTTTTGGCAATGACGGTGAATGTGCCGCCCGCCACTTTTATTTCGGCTCTGTCGAACAGAGGAGAACCGAAGACATAGCGTTCTCCGGCAGGTTCGACCTGATAGAAACCGAGGGATGAGAGAATGTACCATGCAGACATCTGTCCGACATCCTCATTTCCTGAAAGACCGTCAGGCTCCGGACGGTAAAGCTCATTCAGCACCTGGCGTACCTTGTCGGCTGTTTTCCAGGGCTGTCCGGCGAGTGTATAGAAATACAGTATATGATGGCTCGGCTCATTGCCGTGGGCATACTGCCCGATGAGTCCGGAAATGTCCGGAGAAGTCTCGGCGCCGTCCACAACGGATGATACGGTGAACAGCGAGTCGAGTTTTCCGATGAGTTCGTTCCTGTTTCCGAAACATTCCGTCAATCCCTTGAAATCGTGCGGAACGAGCCATACGTACTGCCATGCGTTTCCTTCGCAATAGTCGTCTGCCCTGTGGGTCGAGGCGAAAGGATTGAACGGTGTGCGGAATACGCCCTTGCTGTCCTTTCCGCGCATGAAGCGTGTTTCCTCATCGAAGATGTTTGTATATGACCTGCTTCTTTCACTGAAATGCCTGTAAATTTCCGAATATTCCCCGGCCTTTTCTGCATCTCCTGCTTTTTCGGCTTCCGCAGCCATGATTTCCGCAGCGGCGGCAAGTGCTCCGTCGGCAAGTGCATACTCCAGTTCGTAGGCTACTGATTCGCCGAACAGGTCGCACGGTATGTAGCCGTATTTCATCCTCAGATCTTGTCCGCGGTCAGGGCGCAGGGCCGAGACTGTCATTGCTTCTATGGCAAGATTCCTGTCGAAGCCTCCTATGCCTTTTGTGATTGCATCGGCCACAGGAGGAATTCCAGGATTGCCGACCATGCAGTCGGTCTCGCAGCCCATAAGATGCCATACCGGAAGTTTGCCCTGCTCCTTATAGATATTGAGCATGGTGTTGATTATGTCGGCCTCTTTCTCAGGGTGTATTATGCTCATGAGAGGCATTGCGGCGCGGTAGGTGTCCCAGAGCGAAAATGTCGTATAGTTCGTGAAGCCGGCGCCGGTGTGGACTTTGCCGTCGGCTCCCCGGTAGTCTCCGTTAACGTCGCAGAAGAGTGACGGGGCAATCATCGTGTGGTAAAGCGCTGTGTAGAATACCTTTTTCGCCTCATTGTCAGCGGTCGTGATGTTTATCTTTGACAGTTCCCCGTCCCAGGCTTTTTCTGCAGCCGTCGCAGCGGCAGTGAAATCCCAGCCCGGAAGTTCGGCTTTCATATTTGCCTTTGCCCCTTCGGTGCTGACAGGTGAGAGTGCCACTTTCAGCATTATCCGCTCGCCGTTTTTTGTGGAGAATCCGGCCTTCGCGTACAGCGGCAGGGTTTTGCCGTCGCGTTCTTTGTCAATTACCTCGAAATCCGTGAACGGCTTTGAGAATTCTGCGTAGAAAAAGAGCTTCTGGTCACTGGCCCAGCCGGATGAATGCCTCCATCCTCTGATTGCATTTTCTCCGCACACCTCGACGAAGGTGTCGGTCGGCTTGTCCCAGCAGCCTCCGTTTTCAAGGTCGAATACGATTCCTGCGCAGTCGGACTGCGGGAAGGTATAGCGGTGGAAACCGGTTCTTGCCGTTGCGGTCAGCTCTGCCGTGATGCCGTATCTCAGGAGAGGGACGCTGTAATATCCCGGCCTGCTGATTTCCTTTGAGCGGTCTGCAAATGACCACAGTCCCGACCTGCTGTCTTCTTCCGTGCCCCTGGCAAATGTCAGATCTGTGCCTGTGACAGGCATTACTGTGATGTCGAAGAGGTCTCCTATGCCGGTTCCGTTCAGATGGGTGTGCGAGAAACCGATTACGGTAGAGTCGCTTACGTGATAGCCTGAGGTCCAGTCCCAGGTCTGCGGAATGCTTGTCGGACCGAGCTGTACCAGTCCGAAAGGTACATTCGCACCGACAAAGACATGGCCGTGTCCGCCTGTGCCTATGCTTGTATCGACATACTGTGTGTTGGACGATGGCACATTGCAGCAGCCGGCCAGGGCCAGTGCCGCAATGACGATAGTTCTGATGTTATTTTTCATTATGCTTGCAGTTATTGTTTCTTTGCTTTCTTTGTCTTTGCTTTCCGTTTTGATTCGCTTATTGCCTTGCGTATCTTCTCTTTGCGGGCTGCCTTGTTGCCGGTTTTGCCTGTCAAGGTTCCGTCTGAACTGTCTTCTGCCGGTTCTGCCTGGTGCTTCTCCGCAGCTGTTCCAACGAATTCGTAGTCGAGCTGCTTCTGTTCCAGGTTGGCCTTGCTGACCCTTATACGCACCGGATCGCCCAGATTGTATACTTTGTGTGTACGTTTGCCGACAATCCTGTAATGGTCATGGTCGAACTCGAAGAAATCGCTTTTGATGTCCCTCAGAGCCACCATACCCTCGATTTTTGTCGGATTTATCTCGACATATATTCCCCATTCCGTCAATCCGGAAATGTTGCCGTCGAACTCATAGCCCACCTTGTCCTGCATAAATTCCACAAGTTTGTATTTTATGCTGGCTCTTTCAGCCTCGGCAGCTACGATTTCCCTCTCTGAAGAATGCTTGCACAGTTTGTCATATACGGTTTTGTCGGCGGAGTCTTCTCCTCCGAGATATTTCTCCAGAAGCCGGTGCACCATCATGTCGGGATACCTTCTTATCGGAGATGTGAAATGTGTGTAATATTTGAAAGCAAGTCCGTAATGTCCAAGATTTTCCGTATCATAACGGGCTTTGGCCATGGTCCTGAGCGAAAGCAGTTCGATTGCATTATACTCCGGAGTGTCCTTTGCGGCATTGAAAAGCGTATTCAGCTCCTTTGAAATCTCTTTTCCGTTGTTTGCCGGACCTATCCTGTAGCCGAAATTTGAAATGAACCTGCGCAGATTCTCGACCTTCTCGAGATTCGGTTCGTCATGTACGCGATATACGAAAGTCTTTGCCTGTGATTTTCCGGTCTTTGCCTTGCGCCCGACGCCCTTGCATCCTGTGGCCACAAATTCGGCGACGCACCTGTTGGCCAGAAGCATGAACTCCTCTATAAGCCAGTTTGCCTCGCGTGAAATCTTTTGGTATATGTTCACAGGGCGGCCTTTCTCGTCCACTTCCACTTTCATTTCGGGTCTCTCAAAGCTGATCGCACCGCCGGCAAATCTTTTTCTTCTGAGTCTGGATGCAATGGAATACAGGGTAAGGACAGCCTCTTTGAGAGAATCCGGTATAATCAGTCCTGTAGTCACGCCTTCGCCCATTGCCGCCTCTCCTGCCTCCGCTTTGCCGGAACCGTAATCGCTACGCCCGTCAGTGCCTCCCCTCAGTTCAGTCACCATTGCCTCCTTGCCTGCATCGATTATCTGCTGTGCAGTCTCGTAGGCAAACCTCCAGTCAGAGTTTATGACGGTCTTTCCGAACCACTGGCTTACGATTCGTCCCAGCGGGGTCAGTTCAAAAACGGCTGAGAATGTGAGCTTTTCTTCGTTCGGACGGAGCGAACACAGCTTGTTGGAAAGTTTTTCGGGCAGCATCGGCACTGTCCTGTCCACAAGATATACGGATGTTCCTCTTTTGAGGGCCTCGTCATCCACCGGAGAACCAGGGCGCACATAATGCGTAACATCTGCAATGTGAACTCCTACCTCATAGTTGCCGTTTTCCAGTTTCCTGTATGAAAGCGCATCGTCAAAATCTTTCGCATCTGCCGGATCTATTGTGAAAGTCAGCACATTGCGGAAATCCCGTCTTGATGCTATGTCTTTTTCGGTAATCACATCGGATATGAGATCCGCAGCACCGGACACCTCAGGCTCGAAGCGGTAGGGGAGAGCATATTCTGCAAGAATCGCGTGCATCTCCGTGTCGTTTTCTCCCGGTTCGCCGAGCACGTCCACTATATGGCCGCTCGGTATAGTTTCGTTTCTTGCCCATGAATCCACTACTGCAGCCACCTTCATTCCGGACTTTGCCTTCAGTTCGGTTCTTGGGCTTCCGTCCTCGGAGGATTCATATACACCCTTTATTGTATATGTGCCGTCACCGGCCGGCATCAGAAAGCCGGTTTCATTCACTGGCTCTTCTTTGCGCATGTATTTTGAAAAGCGTTTGCGTATGCTCTGGTCTGTCTCCTGCGCGAACGGTATCGATATGTCGTATGGCATGAACCTGCTTTGCATCAGCACCCATGCCTGTCCGTTCACAATGTGCAGAACTCCGATGAAAGGCTTGCGCGACCGCTCTATTATCTCAGTAACCTCTCCCTCACGTTTCTGCGTTTCGGTTTTTTCCCTTTTGACCGCCACTCGTACAAGGTCGCCGTTCAGCGCACCGTGCATTGCGGACGCCCTCACAAAAACATCATTTTCCTCACCCTCGACTATTATGAATGCAAATCCTTCTCTGGTCATCTGCACTTTTCCTTCCACTTGCGGAAAAATCTTCTTTTCAGCTTTCTTTCTGCCTCTCCGGAATCTTGCCCCGGGCTTTCCGCTGCTGTTTCTTCTTGACATGTATTGTATTTTTATTTTTCACTTATTGCGCAAGGATTGCACTCCGCGCAGTTTCAACCTACAAAATTAGAATATTAATTGTATCTTTGCCGAGATAAATCGCAAAATAATAAAAACAAATATTATGGACAACAAAGTTCTTCTTATGATCCTCGACGGTTGGGGCGAGGGCAGGCATGACAGCTCAAATGCCATTTATGTTCAGGGCGCGCCGTTTATCGATTCACTCAGAGCGAAATATCCTACATCAAGGCTTCAGGCCTGCGGTGAATATGTCGGTCTTCCGGACGGTCAGATGGGCAACTCTGAAGTCGGTCACCTCAATCTCGGTGCCGGCCGTGTCGTCTATCAGGATCTGGTGAAAATCAACATCGCCTGCCGCGAGCACAGGCTTCTTCAGAACGCAGAGATCAAGGCCGCATACGACTATGTCAAAGCCAACAACAAACAGCTTCACCTTATGGGACTGGCCTCAATGGGAGGCGTGCACAGTTCATTGGAGCATGTATATGAGTTCCTGAACGTGGCAAAGGAATACGGACTTGAAGACGTGTTCGTGCACTGTTTCATGGACGGCCGCGACACTGACCCTAAGAGCGGAAAAGGCTTTGTGGAGGCTCTGGAGGCCGAAATGGCAAAATCCACAGGTAAGGTCGCCTCTGTCTGCGGACGTTTTTACGCAATGGACAGGGACAAGAGATGGGAGAGAGTAAAGGTCGCCTATGATATGCTTGTAGAGGGCAAGGGCACAAAGGCTGTTTCTGCAACCGATGCTATCCAGGCTTCATACGACGAGGGAGTTACCGACGAATTCATCAAGCCGATTGTAATGACAGACGCTTCGGGAAATCCGCTTGCTACCATTAAAGAGGGCGATGCCGTGATTTTCTTCAATTTCCGCAACGACCGCGCCCGCGAGATTACCGCTGTGCTTACCCAGCAGGATATGCCTGAGCAGGGCATGCACACTATTCCTTTGTATTATTGCTGTCTTACCCCGTATGACGCTTCATTCAAGGGACTTCATATCCTTTTCGACAAGGAAAATGTACGCGAGACCCTCGGAGAGGTCGTTTCAAAGGCCGGAAAGAATCAGCTCCGCATTGCCGAGACAGAGAAATATGCCCATGTGACTTTCTTCTTCAACGGCGGTGCAGAGTCTCTTTTCGAGAATGAGGACCGCATACTTGTAAATTCTCCCAAGGTCGCGACTTATGACCTCCAGCCTGAGATGAGTGCTCCGGAAGTTACCGAGAAACTTGTCGAGGCAATCGATACAGAGAAGAATGACCTGATAATCCTGAACTTCGCAAACGGCGACATGGTGGGACATACCGGAGTCTTCCCTGCAATATGCAAGGCTGTGGAGACAGTGGACAACTGCGTGAAAAAAGTGGTTGAGGCTGCAATCGCACACGGGTATGTCGTTCTTCTGACCGCAGACCACGGAAATGCAGACTATGCCGTCAATCCGGACGGAACGCCTAATACGGCGCACTCTCTGAACCAGGTGCCTTTCATTGTGATAAATGCAGGTGTGGAGTCGGTTAAGGACGGCAAACTTGCAGACGTCGCTCCGACAATCCTCAAGCTCATGGGAATCAGCCAGCCTGAGGCGATGACCGGCGAACCTCTAATCTGATAGGTAGAGGGCAAAAATACTGATTGATAATTAATTATATATTGACGGGTGCTGCGAAAACGGCACCCGTCATTGTGTAACTAAGGAATTCATATTGGCAAAGTTAAAGTCTATTTAACGTAGTGCGCAGCTTCCCAGTTTCTGAACTCAGGACTTTTGACGTAGGCTCTCACAAGAGGAAAAGCGTTGATGAAAATCTGCGGATCATACTCTTTCATCACATGCGAAACCTTATCCGCCGTTCTGACTTTTGCCCATTCCGGTGATGATGCAAGTTTACGTCCGCGAAGAAGTTCTGAATAATTTTCCGAATTTAAGACGTGGCCTCTGGCCATTTTTGCGTTTTCGGGAATCAGCGTCAACAGATACTGTAATTCATTGGCTTCCGGCAGTATTTCAGCCAGAACACCGTTGGAGTCATAAGATATTATCCTGCACATTGCTTCCGGAGCGGCGGGAAGCTCATAATATGTGGCATAGAAATTCTTTTTGCCACAGTAGAAAGAATCCTCTGCGAAATTTCTCGCACGCTCCTTGTCAAATATGTATGCCGAACTACCGAGGGGAAAAGGCAGATAAAGAACAGGGTTCATGAGTGTCATTTTATTGCACATCCTCATGGCTTCATCGAGCGGCAAGGTTTGGACGGGAGGCCGGGTATCCGGATGCCTGTTTCTATGGCGGGCATGAGAAATCTTGAGTTCAAGCTCATAAAAGATCATGCGCATCTTTTCACGGAAGTTAAGCCGGACACAGTCTGTCGTCTGTTCTGCCACAATGCGCTCTTGAAAGTAGGAGGACAAGGTCCCTTCGTATAATTCACGCCAGACACTGTTCTTCGGGGGATATTCCCTTGCCCCGAAAATTCTTTTGCGCTCCTGTTCCGGGTATACTGTGGACAACCAATACCGATAATATCCTGTCAGCCAGCCAGGCCTGTAACCATAAAAGTTTCCAAAACAATGGTAATTTATGGCAAATTCATTCCTCTTGTATTGCGGAAGAAAACGGCAGTAGACAAGATTGGAGTCAACATGTACGATGTCATATACAATTTCCGGAGGAAGGTCTTTCCTGTCGTTCAGCAAAAATACATCGTCACGTTTCAGGAAAGATGAATCGAGAGAGTCTGCCTCAAAATACGCGGACTCGTCAAAAAGATAAGTATCATAATGACCATATTCTTTGAAATCGAGGCATACCATGTAATCAGGAGAGGACATATACACATGATTATGCATACAACCTTCCATCAAATATCCGGAAAACCATTGCTCCTGTGACATTCCGCTTCTGGACAGGAAATTGAAATCGCCGTTATAATACAGTGAGTCATAGGCCTCTTTCCATAAGGCATTTCGCTGTACGACAGCCTCAATCAGATACATTGCCATATTTTCATCATGCACCGGACACGAATTGTAGGTCATCCTGAATGTTGGATATGCATTCGTGACCAGGGTATCCGTCCGGCCGCCGTAATTCAGAATGGCGACAATAACGGCATCCTCATACTTTTCTTGTCTTGATGAATCGGGCCTGAAATCCGCGCACATTCGGTAGATGCATTCCAGTGAGTCTCCGCACTGTATCCTGAATTTTTCGCGGTCTCCTGAAATGAGATTGTCAATTCCGTATGTTTCAAACCGCAGGTAGCCCCACGGTGCTGTGGGACGATAGTACACCTCTACCGAATCCAGCGGCACAGTGCTGTTCCGGTCGGCAATGCAGGGACTCAGTAATGCCGACAGCAGGCATATAATTGTATGTCGTTTCATAGTTATTGTATTATTTATTTGGCTATAGGCCTTAGTGATAGACTTTCATCCAATCATAGTTATACTCCCAATTTATCTCATTAAGCGAATCATCCTCTAAAAAGAAGAATTCGCCTTCACGTGTGAACATTTGCATATTCCCGTTGTAGAAGAACCTGTCCAATGCGTATGCCCACAGCCTGTCATGTCTGCCGACACACTCCGTGAGATAAAGGGTCAGTGTCGTGTTTTCCATGACGTAGGAATTGAATTGCATGGGTTCGTCTGTATATGTGCTTGTAATCAGTGTGTCCACCCTGTCGTGACTGTGCAGCAGTACGATGATGCGCGGAGACCAGTAGTTGTATGCCGGAGAGAAAGTCATCTCCCCTTTGCTCAGACGGTTTTCAATATACCTTATGGAATCCCTGTCTGATATGGTGAACCTGCTGAAAAGCATGTCCCGCGCCTGCTTATCGAAAAAGGATCCCAATTTTATGTTCCATCCCATACGATACCAGTTCGGGGCTTTCGCATAGTACACTTCCGCCTTTTCGTATTCGTATGCCGTGCTTTCCTGCGGAACAGAAGTCCTGCAGCAGAGCATGAGAGGGCAAAGCATCAATACTATAATTATAGGTTTCATAATTTCTGAGTCTTTTGACTGTAAATCAAAATAAGACCCTTGCCGTCTATATTCTGCTTCCGCAGAATATGTCCGATATGTTTTTCCAACAGTTTGGTAAACCGTCCTCGTATTTCATCATCTACATATTCATCGATATTGCGTATTTCATATTCTCCACTCCCTGTATCATAATATACATAGGCAGCAACTGATATAATACCATTGGTACCCCGATACTTTTTTAGGGCACGACAACCTTTCCTGAAAAGTATGTTATCATGTTTTATCACATCCAAAATTCGCCCTTCCGCATCATGATAATGACATAACGGTATAGCAATATTGCCGTCATTAAAATAAGCCGTTTCAAAAATAAGCCGTCCATTTATGTCGACAACACGATATGTCTCCACCGTCCTTGCATAACGGGAACCGACAGGCATCCGCTTTAAGCGTTGTGCATTATTTATATCAACCACAATTTTGTACATCTGCATTTTGTCAAATACGTAAAGTTCCCGGCCTTCGTCATCCGGGAATTCATCCCAATCATATTTTCTTCCGTCGTCGTATATGCATAAATGAAGCGTATCGCAGCTATTGCGCAACAGGTCGCGCTCCTGTACACCGTTTACGAAGAACAGAAAACCGTCATGTTCCACCACACCATTATAATTCTGGTCCACAAAATGATACATGAAGCGCCTGTCCATTCCCGTAAGCAAGATTTCTGTATACGCTGATGCTTTTGTGCGGAACATATCGATAAAGAAAAATGTGACATTCCTGTCATTCCTGAGGCAGGCATCGTCAACAATAATCTTCATTGCCTGATCGGTAATTTCATATATAGGCAATGAAAGGCGCAACGAATCTTGTGCATATGCTGCACTTATGCACAACAGAGCAATCTCAGTTACCAAATACCTCATACTCCTTCTCTTTATACTTCGGTCCGGATGAATCACTTTATACATTTTCTTCTGGCACGCTCATTGCGCCGCTCCTGCCTCCCCTGAAATCGTTCTCTTTGTCGTTTTATTCTGGTATAACTATTATTGACCGACGGATCGGACTGGAGATAAACTATCATTATGCTGTCACCGACTTTGACCCAATCTTCATTAGACCTGCCACGATAGAGCGTACCGTTCACTTCAAAATAATAAGACCGCCAAATATTTCCCCTGTTCTGAGTTTTTTTATATACATAAGCGACTGTATTTTCACCATAAACGGCAAGTTTATGATTGTTGATTACATTGACGGCAATCATCTGCGCGCACCATATAGCGAAGCAAGTAAGAAACAGCCCTTTCCATGTCAACGGTATATCCCACTTTTTGGGCGGAGTCTTAAATTCATTCTTGCGCTTACGCCTCCTGCGATTCTTTTCACGGCGCACCTGACTGCGTATTTTTGCGACATTTAACTCATCGTTCATAACAATCTCTTTATTTTATGGAAACAAGACATTTTTGACGATTGAACCAACGCTATTCCCCAGTGTAGAATTAGTGTTGTCTGTCAATGTTTTATTAATCTTTTTTTTAGTCTCATTATTTGCTTTAGTTTTTTTTGCAATTGCCTTAGCCTTATCCTTTGATAATCCATTACCTTGTCCCTTTGCTCTGGCTGACTTAACAGCAGAATTTGGAGTCTTGGATTTCAGAGGCGCTACATTAACACCTGTTTTAACACTTCCGAATGCAATACCTACAGTTGTTTTAATTGCTGTTTCTGATACAGAGTTTGTCTTAACAGTCACATCATTATCATTATCTATTTTCACATCAACAGCATTGCGGGCAATCTCACTCACAACTGCAACGGCAGTTTTTGTCACAACTTTCTTAACAAGATTGCCTCCACTTGTCACAAAACCCTCTGCAAAAGATATGGCAATGTCTCCGATATCAATATTTGTAAATACATCAGCATTAAATCCGCCAGTAATAACATTTGCTGCTGCCTGTCCGACATAATCGACTGCGGCAGAAGCTAATCCGCCGACTAAATTGGTCAACAACGGTATCTCCCCGTCCGGATCGATAAAGTTGACCGGATTATCGGCACAGAAAGCATACGGGCTGATTGAACAGTATTCTTCCGCTAATGGATCAGGAACGAACCAGCGGCCGGAGTCCGAATCGTACATCCTCGCCCCGTAATTTATGTAAGGAACACTTGCAAAAGTCTGCAATTCTTTACCGTTATAACGCCACCAGTTCGTAGACAGAGTCGGTGAAGAAGAAGCCCAACGCGTTCCAAAAGGATAATAGTCATCGCGTTCAAGAACAGAACCTGTCGAGCCGTCAACAACCGCACGTACACTGCCAAGATGATCAAGAAGATGCAGCCGGACAGACATGGCACCGGAGTCCGAAGTAGCGACCCGTCCACCATTGAAAGGCACACTTTCAAAACTTAAAGTCTCACCAGACTTTTTGAAAATCATATTGCCGACATAAAGTTGCCCTACGGAAATCCCGGAGTCATCATACATTGCACTTGTTCTTGTTCCATCCGGAAGATAAGAATAACGCACCCGTATGCTGTCCGTTGCAATAGAACGAATCTCATTCACAAGATTCTGATGGTTATAGCCTAAAGACAACCCATGAAGGCCATCGGAAACTATATTTCCGTTCAAATCATAATCATAGACCGCACGAGGATATGGAGCCACCGGTTCAAGAAGAATGCTTGTCAGCCGGTTGCTCTTATTGTAGCCATAGGAGTATTCAGCCGTTAGCTGTCCTGAATCAGACCACCTGCGCATGCTGCGTATATTACCATTCAAATCGTATGTAATACTCTCTTCATTCTTATCGCTCAATCTTGTTCCATTCTCATAAAATAATCCTGACGACAATCGTCCAAGCTTATCATAATAAATGGCATAACTGTTTTCCACGACATCATCTGCGTGTTTCCAGCTCCACTGGCTTATATTTCCGGCATACATCGGCACTGTATTTTCAAGTACCGGTGAATTATAGTAAAGGTCATACGAAAATACATTATTGTCAGAAGAAACTACCCAGTCCCTTACATTGAAACGTCTATATGTTCTCACCGGAAAGACTGCCCCGGAAGCAGAAGTCCTGCAGCAAAGCATGAGAGGGCAAAGCATCAATACTATAATTATAGGTTTCATAATTTCTGAGTCTTTTGACTGTAAATCAAAATAAGACCCTTGCCGTCTATATTCTGCTTCCGCAGAATATGTCCGATATGTTTTTCCAACAGTTTGGTAAACCGTCCTCGTATTTCATCATCTACATATTCATCGATATTGCGTATTTCATATTCTCCACTCCCTGTATCATAATATACATAGGCAGCAACTGATATAATACCATTGGTACCCCGATACTTTTTTAGGGCACGACAACCTTTCCTGAAAAGTATGTTATCATGTTTTATCACATCCAAAATTCGCCCTTCCGCATCATGATAATGACATAACGGTATAGCAATATTGCCGTCATTAAAATAAGCCGTTTCAAAAATAAGCCGTCCATTTATGTCGACAACACGATATGTCTCCACCGTCCTTGCATAACGGGAACCGACAGGCATCCGCTTTAAGCGTTGTGCATTATTTATATCAACCACAATTTTGTACATCTGCATTTTGTCAAATACGTAAAGTTCCCGGCCTTCGTCATCCGGGAATTCATCCCAATCATATTTTCTTCCGTCGTCGTATATGCATAAATGAAGCGTATCGCGGCTCTTGCGCAACAGCTGCACTATGTATCAGTACAGATAGAAATATCACTAAGAGATTGTTTTTCATAAACAGCTTAGTCTTTAATTTAACATGAGCCAGATGAAAATCAAGTGGTTGTCGCTATGCTCACGAAGACAAAACTAATGAAATTTTTGTAATGTCAGATATATTCTGTAAAGTTTTAACTTTATTTCCTTATTCCAGGAATTACCATGACAAATTGCACCTGTTCCGAGGATGTCCCTGAGACAGGTGATTGGCACAAAGAACAGTGCGTTTTCAGAAATATTTTCTTCCGCTGCTGTCCAGAGCAATGAAAATGAACAGCATGGCCGTAAATGCCCACAGCGACGAGCCTCCGTAACTTATGAAAGGAAGCGGTATGCCTATCACAGGCATCAGGCCGATGGTCATGCCTACATTTATGAAAAGGTGCATGAATATGCAGCAGGCCACGCAATAGCCGTATATGCGCGTGAACGATTCCCTGCTCTGTTCCGCATTGTGTATTATCCTCCATATTAGGAATACATAAAGGAGAATGGTTATGGTAGAGCCGATGAAGCCCCATTCCTCTCCGATTGTGCAGAAAATGAAGTCGGTGCTTTGCTCCGGTACGAAGCCGTAAGTGGTCTGCGTGCCGTTGAGATAGCCTTTGCCGGCAATGCCTCCGGAACCGATTGCAATCATCGACTGATTGACATTGTAGCCGACTCCCGCCGGGTCTTCTTTCATTCCGAGCAGGACTTCTATACGTTTGCGCTGGTGGTCCTGAAGCACTTTGTTGAACAGGAAGTCCGCAGAGAACACGAGCATTATTCCGGCGGCCGCAGCCGCGAGTGCCAGATATGTGAACCTGTTCCGTTCCCGGAAAGCGTGTATTACCGCGAACGGTACGCTTGCTGCAATTGCTCCGAACAGGATGTAAAGCGGATTGATTCTGGTGAAAATTGAAGCCTGGACGGCCTCAGGACTGCCGTCTGCAAAATATTCGGCGGCAGTTGTCAGCATATAAGGAGTGACGGCAAGCGCTGCAATGGCGGGAATACCTATGATGAGCCACTTCAGAAAACGTCCTGAGTACAGGCAGATGCACAGAGAGGCTATTGCCGCAAGGGTCAGGATTGCCGTATAAGGAGATGCGGTAAGTGTCAGAATAAATAAGAGTATGGCCATTCCGACCATGAAGATAAGCCAGCCTGACAGCCCCTCCCTGTACAGCATGAAGATGAAGCCGACGTAGACGAGAGCCGAGCCGGTTTCGCTCTGCAGCACGATTATCGCCATAGGGACGAGGATTATGAGGGCCGTGGCGACGAAATGCTTGAATTTCCCGATTTTGTATTCAAACTGGCTCATGACCGTGGCCAGCATCAGCGATGTTGAAATCTTGGATATTTCGGCCGGCTGGAATCTGACCGGGCCGAAGCCGAACCATGACCTTGAGCCTTTTACCTCGATTCCTAAGAAAATAACCGCGACAAGAAGGCAGATCGTGGCTGCATATATGGGCAGGGAAAGTCCCTCGTACACCCTCGGGTTTATGAAGAACAGGATTGTTATGGCTATGGCAAAGGCCGTGACAATCCATACGAACTGTTTGCCGCTTCTGCTGCTGAAATCGAAGATGGATGCCGGTTCGGACGAGTGCACGGAAGCATATATGTTGGCCCATCCGATGAGGACCAGTATAAGATAGCAGATTATGAGCTTCCAGTCTACAGTCTTGATGAAGCCTCTGCCATTGTTTCCCGCGGTATCTGTCATAATCATTTTTTCGTTTTGACTCTGTCAAGAAGATTTCCTTCAAGTATCCTTTTTTCCAGGGCCTTCCTGTCATCCCCGATTTCGCCGTTCAGGTACATTTCGGTGAGAAGCGACGCTATCGGTGCAGCCCATGTCGCTCCGAAACCTCCGTTTTCGATGTATGCGGCAACTGCAATCTTTGGATTGTCCTTTGGCGCAAAACAGATGAACACCGAATGGTCATGCCCGTGAGGATTCTGTGCCGTTCCTGTCTTGCCGCAGATGTCCAGACCCTTTACTGCCGCAATGCTGGCCGTACCTCCGGAGCCGAAGCCGCTGTTTACGGCCCTGTACATTCCGTTTATGACTTTCGGAAAATGCACGGTGTCCACCTTCGTATAATGCCTTTCTTTGTATTTTTCCGAAATCGTCACGTTTTCGGAGTCCTTTATTATGTGAGGGATATAATAAAAGCCCCTGTTGGCGATTGTAGCGCACAGGTTTGCGAGATGCAGGGGAGTGCAGCCGATTTCTCCCTGGCCGATTGACAGGGAAATGACCGTAGTGGCTTTCCAGCCTCCCTTGCGGTAATATTTGTTGTAGTATTTGGAATCCGGGATGAAACCTCCGAGTTCTGCCGGAAAATCACTTCCGAGCTTTTGGCCGAATCCGAAGCTCATCACATAGTCCCTCCACGTGTCCATGGCCTCGTCAATGGAATCGAAACGTTTGTTCTCTAAGATATTGCGCAATACATAACAATAGTAGGCATTGCATGACATCATTATGGATTCCTCGAAATTTATAGGTGACTTGTGCGCATGGCATCCGAGCTTGCTCTTGCCGAAATGGTATCCCATGCTGCACGGGTACATAGTGTTCGGGGTAAAGACTTCTTCCTGAAGTCCTATGAGACCGTTCACCAACTTGAATACCGAGCCGGGAGGGTACGGGGCCTGGATAGCCCTGTTGAACATCGGTTTGTACGGATTGGTAAGGATGTCATTGTAGTGCTGTCCGAAGTCCGCCAGCATATCCACATCGATTCCGGGACTGGACACCATCGTCAGAATGTCACCGGTTGACGGTTCTATTGCGACGAGACTTCCCACCTTGTTGTTCATGAGCATCTGTCCGTAGTGCTGCAGGCCGGCATCGATAGTCGTAGTTATATTCTCTCCGGGAACTGCCTCCTTGTCAAGTTCCCCGTCCTTGTACCGGGACTCTATTTTGTTTCTGGAGTTCCTGAGCCAGATATTGTAGCCTTTTTCTCCGCGAAGCTCTTTCTCCCTTGCCGCTTCGATTCCAGTCATGCCGGCATAGTCTCCGGCCCGGTATTCATCCGGATGCTCTTTGAGGAATTTGGCGTTCACTTCCGAGACATAGCCGAGCAGATTGCCTCCTGCGTTGAACGGATATTCCCTTATGCTTCGGGCCTGACCTCTGAACCCCGGAAATTTATATGCAAGTTCCGCAAATTTCATGTACCTTTCAGGTTCGAGCTGTTTAAACATTACGACTGACTGGTATCCGATTTTCCTGCGGTTGCGGTAAAATTCGTCCATCTTTTCCCGTATGAAATCCGGACTGACCTCCAGGATTGAGGCCAGGGCAAGGGTGTCGAACTCCTCCACTTCCTTTGGCGTCACTATAAGGTCATAGGCCACCTTGTTTCCTACGAGTATTTTGCCGTTCCTGTCATGTATTATGCCTCTGGTCGGATATATGATGGAATAGACCATGGAATTGTTGGAGGCATCGGTCTTGTATTTTTCCTCGATTATCTGTATGGTGAAAAGCCGGGCGACAAGTATGACGGCCGCTGTGCACAGGCCTATCAGGAGTTTGTTCTGTCTGTTCAGTTTCATCTTGCCCCCTCCTTCCTGTCATCAGGGGTGAGTTTGGCAGTAACGATGAGCGAAAGAATAAAGCAGCAGACAAGCGAAACAAAAAATTTCGTGATGATGAACCATGCCGGACGTGTTCCGGCCCCGTCGAGCAGTACATATATGCCTATATATATGATGAGAGTGGCCATAAGCGCAGCGGATATTTTTAACGGGCCGTTCTTTTTGAATGAGAACGAATCATTTCGTGCAAGGAGGTCTTCACCGAGGAAAAACTTGATTATGGGTTTCCTGAGCAGTGCCACGGGAAGAATCGCAGCGGCATTGAGTCCTGCCAGGCCTTCTGAAAGCAGGTCTACGCAAAGTCCGCTGGCAAATGCAATGAACATACACCGTATCGTGCCGATGTTCAGAGGTATGCACAGTACCATTGCGGGCAGCATCGAAAGCATGACAAACGGCCCGAGGTGGCAGAAATTGCTCAGGACAGCCTGTGCTATGACAAGCAGGAAATACAGCAGTCCGAAATGTTGATTAGGCTTCATATTCTGTTTTCCAATTCTTCCAGTTCTTCCTTGTTAAGATTTTCCACGACAGTGACATGACGCAGAGAAGAGAAATTCTCAAAAAGCTCGACTCTTATTTCGTAAGTCGCCCCGTTGACGATTTTTGCTTCTCCTGTCACTCCGACCGGGATATCAGGAGGAAAAATGGAAGAGTAGCCGCTTGTGTACACTGTGTCTCCTGTACGGAATGCCACATGATGCGGTATTTCTTTCAGGATTGCACCGTTGCTGTCTATTCCGTTCCAGATCAGAGGACCTATGGCCCCGTCTTTGCCAAGACGGGCGCTTATGCTCATGTCATGGTTCTTGAATGACCTCGCATATGAATAGTTTTCGCTTACGGCATCAATCACCCCGACTGCACCTTTGCCGGTTATCACACCGGCTCCCTCTCTTATTCCGCTTGCCCGTCCGCGATTTATTATCATGTAGTTGTGCTGGGTGTTGTTGCTTATTTTCATTATGTCGGCGCAGATGTACCGGAAGTCTCCGGCGATTTCGCCGTCCGCTCCGGAGATCGCTTTATCTGCCTCTGAACGGGACAGCTGCAGCCGCAGCCTGTGGTTTTCCTGTGCAAGCTCCTCATTGCGCTTTTTCAGAATGAAATACTCCTTTATCTCCTGGGCGCTGCCCCATACGGTGGCTGAAATTTTCTGGATTCCGCGTGAAATCCAGATTTTCTGCACTGTTCCGTTATAGCTGAGCATATACACTGCCGCTGCCTCCAGAATTATGAAGACGGCGGCAGCGGTTATGTTGTATATGGGATTGCCTTTGCGCAAAATTCTACCTTATCAGGAACGTGTAGTTATCCGTGTTCTTGAGCGCAAGGCAGGTTCCGCGTGCAACAGCCCTCAGAGGATCGTCGGCAACGTGGAACTGTATGTTCACTTTTTCGCTGAGACGTTTTGCCAGACCGCGCAGAAGCGAGCCGCCTCCGGCAAGGTAGATGCCGTTCTCCACGATGTCGGAATAAAGCTCCGGAGGTGTCTGTTCAAGGACGTGCAGTATGCCTGCTTCGATTCTTGCAATGGATTTGTCGAGACAGTGCGCAATTTCCTGATATGTTACGGTCACATGCACCGGATGGGCGGTCATGATGTTAGGGCCAGTCACTTCGTATGGAGCAGGCTCCTCCTCATCGAGGTTCGGAATCACCGCACCGATCGCTATCTTGATTTTCTCCGCCGTAATCTGGCCTACCTTGATGTTGTGCTGCTGTTTGAGATAATTCTGTATGTCTCCGGTGAACACGTCTCCGGCGACCTTGATGCTGTTCTGTACCACGATTCCGCCAAGGGAAATGACCGCGATTTCAGTCGTGCCTCCTCCTATGTCCACGACCATATTGCCCTTTGGAGCCTCGACGTCGAGTCCGATTCCGAGCGCAGATGCCATAGGCTCATAGATAAGATATACGTCACGGCCTCCGGCATGCTCGGAAGAGTCGCGCACGGCTCTGATTTCCACCTCTGTACTGCCGGAAGGAATGCCGACCACCATTTTTATGTTCGGAGTGAATATTGACCGGCGTTTGCTGTTCACCTGTTTGATGAAGCCCCTGATCATCATTTCTGCGGCATTGAAGTCCGCAATGACCCCGTCCTTCATCGGACGCACAGTCTTGATGCCGGGGTTTTCCCTTTCTTGCATCAGCTTGGCCTTCTGTCCGAGTGCGATGGCCTTGCCTGTGTTGTTGTCTATGGCTACGATGCTCGGCTCATCCAGCACTTTCTGGTCATTCTGGAAGATGACTGTATTCGCGGTTCCGAGATCCATTGCGATCTCTTGGGTCAGGAAAGAAAATCCCATTTTTCAGCTGTTTTTTCACGTTAATCAAATAGACGGTAAAGGTATAAAAAAATCAAAACACTTTCTTAGAAACTGTTTAGATTTTTTGATAAAATTCTTTTATGTTTCTTTCCTGTGTTCCCTTTTTGACTTTTTTCAGTCAGATAGCTCTGCTATCATTTTCAAAAAGTCAGAAAGAAACACTTTCGGAAATAACTCATGAAATTTATAATGATAAAAATTCAAACACTTTCTTAATTTTGCAGAGGTTTTCCGCAAACATTATTTATAAACGCGGGATTCAAAAACAACAGCTCATGGAAAGAAAAAAATACGTGATTGTCATGGCTGCCGGAAGCGGAACCAGAATGGGGTCCGATACGCCCAAGCAATTTCTTGAAATAGACGGAAAAGCGATATTGAGAAGATCCATTGAGGCATTCCTTGCCGCCTGTCCGGACGTGACTGTGGTCACTGTGCTTCAGGAACCGTATGTGGAGCCATGGAAACAATATTGTCTTTCAAACGGATTCCTGTGTCCTCAGATTATCGCAAGAGGAGGAATCACGCGCTTCCATTCCGTCAAGAATGCCCTTGCCAGGATTCCGGACGGTGCCGTTGTGGCTGTACATGACGGTGTGCGCCCTCTTGTTACTCCGGAGCTTATAAGACGTATGTTCGAACTTGCCGGGACCGTTCCTGCACTTGTCCCGGTTGTCCCATGTGTCGATACGATGAAGGTGCTGCATAAAAAAAAGACCGGCGGCGGTACAGCGGTCTCTTTGAGCGAAGTCGAGGGGGCTCGTGTCGACAGGGAGCAGCTGTATGCCGCCCAGACTCCGCAGATTTTCCATTCCGAAATACTGAGGGCTGCCTATTCCCGGCCGTATGACATGGCATTTACAGATGACGCATCAGTCGTTTCTGCATACGGAAAAAAACTCTCCTTCACAATGGGGGAGAGGTTTAATCTGAAGATAACGGCTCCTGATGACCTTGTTGTTGCCGAGGCGGTTCTGAACATGAGGAAAGGCTAATCCTTGTTTTCTTTGTTCTCCTTTGATTTCCTGCGGCTTTCCTTTACACTTGCCGAGAAGCTTGTGTTCTGATAGTCTTTTACCCACACCTGGCGTTCGATTGCCTGGTCGAGCGAAATCTGCGTCTCGGTCTGCTGTACGTATGGTATCTTCTGAATGGTATTCAGCAGAATCTGCATCAGATGGTCATGGTCGAAGCAGAACAATTTGATGAGCAGGGCGTGCTTTCCGGTCACGAAATGACATTCGACGATTTCGGAAATCTTTTTGAAAGACTCGATAACTTCCGGGTACTTGTTGGCCTCTGAAAGGGATACGCTGACAAATGCACAGACATTCAGTCCGAGCGCCTGCGGTTTGACAAGAAGGCGTGAACCCGTTATGACTCCGTTTGCTTCAAGTCTTTTGACTCTCTGGTGGATTGCCGCTCCGGAAACGTTGCACTCGCGCGCAATCTCAAGAAACGGCATTCTTGCGTTTTTCACAAGGAAAGAGAGAATCTTCTGGTCAATTCTGTCAATCTGGTAATTCGGCATAATTCATTTGTTAATTGTTCCAAAAGGCGAATATAACAAAAAATATGCGAAATGGCAATATCTGCGGCCTGCGATTGTATCAGCTGCGGCGTTTCCTTTTACCTGTAGGTTTTGTGCTTTCTATTATTTCCTTGCATTTTTCTTCGGTCAGCCCTTCCGCGGAAACACCTTTCGGAATCTTGTAATTGCCGCCGGCGTGCTTGATGTAAGGACCGTAGTTCCCGTCGATTACCTGTATGCCGCTCTCCTTGAATTCCGCGATTATGCCTCCTGTCTTCTTGTTCATGCTTTCAGTTATGAGCCGTATGCATGAGGCCAGGTCTATTTTCAGCGGGTCGGCACCTCGCGGAAGCGATATGTTTTTGTCTCCGTATTTGATATAAGGGCCGAAGCGTCCCTTTGTGCAGATGATGTCTATTCCTTCATGCTGTCCTACGGTACGCGGAAGCTCGAAAAGTTTCAGCGCTTCTTCGAGAGTGATGCTTTCGATGAGCTGGCCCGGAGCGAGGCTGGCATAAAGCCTGCTGTCTCCCTCGCCTTTCTGGACGTATGGCCCGTACTGGCCGAATCTTGCCACTATCGGCTGGCCGTCCTTGGGGTCGGTTCCGAGCTCGCGGCTTACGTGACTGTATTCCTTGTTGCTCAGAGTTTCCTGAACCTTAGTGTGGAACGGGCCGTAAAAGTCTTTTATTGCATTGTTCCACGGCATTTCGCCCTCTGCAATCTTGTCGAAATCCTTTTCGACATTGGCAGTGAATCCGTAGTCGAGTATAGTCCCGAAATTCTTGACGAGATAGTCGGTCACAATCATTCCTATGTCCTGCGGAAGCAGCCTGTTCTTTTCCGCACCGGTTGTCTCTGTCGCCGATGATTCGGTTATTGTCCCGTTACTGAGCGAAAGATTTGTAACATTGTGCTTTTCTCCCGGCTTGTCTCCCTTGACGATATAGCCGCGGCCCTTGGTGAGGGTCGAGATTGTCGGAGCATACGTGGACGGACGTCCGATTCCCAGTTCCTCAAGCTTCTTGACAAGGGTCGCTTCTGAATATCTCGACGGAGCGGAAGTGAATTTACATTCGGCGGTTATTCCTCTTTCTGACATTATGTCCCCGATGTTCATTTCAGGAAGAATGACTGTCTGGTCGTCCTGCTGCGGTTCATCCGGGCTTTCGGTGTACAGTTTCAGGAAGCCGTCGAAGAGAATCTGGCTTGCCTGTACGTCGAATTTCTCCGGGCCTTTGTCGTATGCTACCTTTATGTCTGTCCTGAGCACGCGTGCATCCGACATCTGTGAGGCGACAGTGCGCTTCCAGATGAGTTCGTACAGTTTCTGCTCCTGCGCCGTTCCTTCTATCGAGGTGTTTTCGATATATGTCGGTCTGATTGCCTCGTGGGCCTCCTGCGCTCCCTTTGCCTTGGTCTTGTACTGTCTTACTTTTGAATATTCAGGTCCGAAGTTTTCGCAGATGAATTTTTTCGCCGTGTTTATTGCCAGAGAGGACAGGTTCGTCGAATCGGTACGCATATAGGTGATGAGTCCGTGCTCATACAGCTTCTGGGCGATGCTCATTGTCTGGCTTACGGACAGTCTCAGTTTGCGTGCGGCCTCCTGCTGAAGGGTGGAGGTGGTGAACGGGGCGGCAGGTGTCCTGGTTCCTTCTTTCTTTTCTATGTCTGATACCGAGAATACCGCTCCAATGCACTTTTCAAGAAAAGCCCTTGCCGCTTCCTTGTCCGGGAATTTCCTGTCGGCGGCCGCCTTGACCAAAGTTCCCTTTGCAGTTCCCTCCGGATGAAACACTGCGCTTACCTTATAATATTGTTCTTTGCTGAATCCGAGTATTTCCCTTTCCCTGTCCACTACAAGGCGGAGGGCTACCGACTGTACGCGGCCGGCCGAGAGTTTCGGCTGTATTTTCCTCCAGAGTACCGGGGACAGTTCGAAACCTACCAGGCGGTCCAGGACACGGCGGGCCTGCTGCGCGTCTACGAGGCTCATGTCTATGCTGCGCGGGTTTTCGATTGCATTGAGGATTGCATTCTTTGTTATCTCATGGAAGACAATGCGTCTGGTCCGGCTTTCATCCAGGCCGAGCGTTTCGAAAAGATGCCACGATATGGCTTCTCCCTCGCGGTCTTCATCGGATGCGAGCCATACTACAGATGCTTCTTTCGCAGCCTTTTTCAATTCGGAGACGACCTTTTTCTTGTCCGCGGGAATCACGTATTCCGGTTTGAAACCGTTTTCGACATCTATGCTCAAGTCGCTTTCGTTAAGATCCCTGATGTGTCCGAAACTGGATTTGACAATGAAATCGTTGCCGAGAAATTTCTGGATGGTCCCGGCCTTTGCCGGAGACTCGACGATTACTAAATTTTTACCCTCCATATTGTTCTGTGTATCCTCAATTCCAACTCTAAAGTTTCGCAGTTAACGAACTTTAATTCAAAAAGAAATTGCAAAGTAAGGGACAAACGGGGGAATTTTCCAAATTTTGTTGCTAATTTTGTCGGTCTTTATGCAAAATAAAAAGACGGCATATAACAGGATTGTGTTGTGGGAATGAGTTTCGCAGACAACCTAATCCTAAGTATAGTAATGAATTAATGCTGCGAAACGGTGTGGATTATAATATGAATGACAATCTGAAATCAAAAATAATCAAGTGGTTCTGGATTCTGTTCACTGTTCCGGTAGCCTCGCTCATAATGCTTATAGGTCTGGTCTGGATGTTCGCCGACATCCCTTCTTTTGAGGAACTTGAGAGCCCGGACAGCAAACTCGCGACGCAGGTGATTGCCGATGACGGCAGGACGATTCTGTCCACATTCCATATCGAGAACCGTTCTTACGTGAGCTATGACGAATTGTCCCCGAACCTTGTATATGCCGCTGTGGCTACGGAGGATGTGCGTTTCTTCCAGCATTCCGGCATAGATTTCAAGAGCCTCGGACGCGTCCTGTTCAAGACTCTGCTCGGCGGCGATTCCAGCCAGGGCGGCGGAAGTACTATTACCCAGCAGCTTGCCAAGACGCTCTATCCGCGTGCCGATGTCAGCAGCAGGATTCCCGGAGTCTCCAAGCTTCGCATGGTCTGGATAAAGCTCAAAGAGTGGATTACCGCGGTCAAGCTGGAGCGCAACTACACCAAGGACGAGATCATCACCATGTACATGAACCAGGTCTTTTTCGGAAGCAACGCATACGGTATAAAGGCTGCTGCCCAGACCTTTTTTGCAAAGAATCCTGCAGACCTTACCGTAGAGGAGAGCGCCACACTTGTCGGAATGGTCAACAAGCCGACGAGATACAATCCTGCAATCAATCCGGACAAGTCCATGTCGAGAAGGAACTTTGTGATTTCCCAGATGGAAAAGGCGGGGTATCTGACCGGGGCCGCACGCGATTCCTTAAGTGCACTTCCGATTGTGCTCTCTTATCAGGTACAGGACCATACCGCAGGTTCCGGACTGTACTTCAGGGATATGCTGCGCCGTACAATGAGTGCGAAAGAGCCGAGGAGGTCGTCATACAGCCAGTACGAGGACTATGCCGTGGACTCCCTCCTGTGGGCGGACGACCCGCTTTACGGCTGGCTGAACAAGAATGTAAAGCCGGACGGCTCGCCTTATGACATATATCGTGACGGCCTGCGCATCTACACTACCATAAACCCCAGAATGCAGAAGTATGCCGAGCAGGCCGTGTCCCGTCACATCGGCAAGGATATGCAGAAGCGTTTCGACAGAGAGGTCAAATGGAAGACAGACAAGCCTTTTGCGAACGATGTCGAGAAAAAGACGATAGACGGTATCATGAAAAGGGCGAGGCGTGACAGTGACAGATACCGCAGGATGAAGGCCGAGGGCCTGTCGGACTCCCAGATTTCCAAAAGTTTCACCCAGCCTGTGAATATGAGGCTGTTTGCTTGGAACGACAAGGGGTATGTCGACACTGTTATGACTCCGGATGACTCGATACGCTACTATAAGGCGTTTGTACGTGCCGCATTCATTGCCATGGAGCCGGTGAGCGGCCATATCAAGGCTTACGTGGGCGGTCCGGACTTCAAAAATTTCCAGTACGACAACGCGCGCCAGAGCAAACGCCAGGTCGGTTCCACAATCAAGCCGTTCCTTTATACCCTGGCCATGCAGGAGGGAATGTCTCCGTGCGACAAAGTCGCGAATGTGCCGCAGACCTTTATAATAGATGATGACAAGGTATGGACTCCGAAGAGTACCGACAGGGACGAATATATCGGCAATATGGTTACTCTCAGATGGGGACTTTCAAAGAGTTCCAACAATATTTCCGCTTATCTTATGAAGCAGTTCGGCCCTGAGGCAATGGTAGAGATGATGCGCAAGATGGGTATCGGAAGCTACCTTGATCCGGTTCCGCCTCTCTGTGTCGGGGCAGCGAACATATCCCTTTATGAAATGGTCGCCGCCTATAATACATTCCCGTCCAAGGGCGTGTATGCCGCTCCGCTTTTTGTCACAAGAATCGAGGACAATATGGGAAATGTGCTCTCCGAGTTCTCTGTGTCGCGCCGTGAGGCGCTCGGCGAAAATACAGCCTACCTTATGGCGGATCTTATGCAGGGAGTCGTGAACAGCGGCACCGGCTATGCGCTCCGTAGCAGATTCGGCCTTGAAGGGCAGATTGCCGGCAAGACAGGAACGACCAACAGCAATGCGGACGGCTGGTTCATCGGCTATACTCCCAAGATTACTGCCGGAGCATGGGTCGGCTTCGAGGATATGCAGGTTCATTTCAGCAGGATTGGCGACGGAGGAGGTGCAGGATCGGCTCTTCCTATATGGGGATATTTTATGCAGAGTGTAGTGAAAGACCCGTCTCTGAAACGTTTCTGTGACAAAGCCGCATTCGATGTGCCTGTCGGTTTCTCGCGGGATCTCAGCTGCAATGACGGTGATGTGTCCGTCGCAGGGTCCGGGTCCGCCGAGAGCGACTATGAGGAGGATGAACTCGAGATTTTTGGATTTTAACGTAATTTACAATGTCTGGTTACAGGTCAATTGCAGTGATTTATGGAAGCGACTCCTCGGAGTGGGAGGTTTCGCTCAGGAGCGGGGAGTTTACGGCCTCGCAGATAGACGGTGAAAAATATGACGTATATGAGATTTTCGCCCGGTTCGGACACTGGACTTTGGCGGCCTGCCGTATGCGCGGTGCCGCAAGAGTCGCGTTCCCGGAGGACAGCCGTCCGGAGATTGACAAAACTGATTTCTCTGTCGTGCTTGACGGACGGAAAGTCAAGTTCGACTATGCCTATATAATGCAGCACGGCACTCCTGGCGAGAACGGTCTGATGCAGGGGTATCTTGAGATGCTCGGTGTTCCTCACAGCGGATGCAGTGCGTTTGTCTCTGCCATTACTTTCGACAAGTTCTCATGCAAGAGCTATCTGAAGAACGTGGATTTCGTGAAATGCGCGGATGACATTTTCCTCAGGAAAGGTGAGAGCACGGACGGTCTGGCCGAAAAAGCCGTGGAAAAACTCGGACTCCCGATGTTCGTGAAGCCGACCGACGGAGGAAGCAGTTTCGGTGTGTCAAAGGTAAAGGACATCGCTGATTTCGGCAAGGCCGTGGAAGTGGCTTTCTCCGAGGGTGAAATGCTTATTGCAGAGTCTGCCGTTGCGGGACGCGAACTTACATGCGCAGTGTACAACAGCGGCAATGGTCCCGTGGCTCTGCCTGTAATAGAGATTGTTACGGAAAACGAATTTTTCGACTATCAGGCAAAATACGAAGGCCGCAGCAGGGAAATATGTCCGGCCATGATTCCGGATGAACTCAGGGACAATATCCGGGAGGTTTCAAAGAAAATTTATGAGAAGCTCGGCTGCTCAGGTCTTGTCAGGGTTGACTACATTGCTTCTGAAGATGGACTTTATTTCTTGGAAATGAATACCATACCGGGAATGACTTCGGCATCTCTCGTGCCTCAGATGGTCAGGGCTGCCGGTCTTTCGATGACGGAGTTCCTGTCCTCTGTCATAGAGAATTCGTAATGTTCCTCACAGAACTTATAAAGGAGGGAAAACAGACCGTTTCCGGGGTTTATCCTGAAAGGGAAGCCCCGGAAATGGTCTTTCTTTATCTCGAACATCTTCTCGGCGTGAAGCGCTATACCCACATTCTGGATCCGCAATATCTGGTATCTCCTCAGGATGTGTCAGCCGCCCGCAGCGCTTTCGCCAGGCTGGCCTCAGGAGAACCTCTCCAGTATGTCACCGGCATGGCCTTTTTCTACGGGAGAGAGTTCAAAGTAAGCCCGTCTGTGCTTATTCCGCGTCCTGAAACTGAAATTTTGTGCAGGGAGGCTGCCGGACAGCTGCGGTATTACTCGGCAGAGGAGGGGGCAGGGCGTGTTCTGGACTTGTGTACCGGTTCCGGCTGCATAGCCTGGACTCTGGCGCTGGAATGTCCCGGTACTGAGGTCGTTGCTGCGGACATTTCGGAATCTGCCCTTTCGGTTGCTTCTGCTCAGGACTTTTCCCGGGAAATGATGGTGTCTGGCGCTTCCGCTCCGCAGTTTATCCTTGCGGACGTGCTTGCCGGGCCGTCGGACGGATTCGGAATGTTCGATGTGCTTGTGGGCAATCCTCCGTATGTGCTTGACAGAGAGAAAGCCGTGATGAGGGACAATGTTCTGCTGCATGAACCGCATCTGGCTCTTTTCGTATCTGATGCCGATCCGCTTGTGTTTTTCAGGGCAATAGCCTGCTGGGCCGCAGCTGTCCTTAGGCCCGGAGGTTTCGGCATGGTTGAAATAAATGAAGCCCTTGGCAGGGAAACTTCGGAAGTCTTCGTAAAATCCGGATTCTTGAATGTTTCTGTCGAAAAAGATCTCAACGGCCGTGACAGATTTGTGAAATTTATAAAAACCATATAAAATATAAGAGGTAAAAACCCCTTTGGAAATGCGTCTGGGGGTGTTTTTTCAATTTATCCGCGTACTTTTTCGTTACGCGGATAAATATCAGTCACTTTGCAGCAGTTAAATGAATGACTGATATGAACAGATTTTATTTCAATTTTGCAGTCCAGGCCGTGCTGCTGCTTTCTTTTGCGGCCTGTGAAGTGCTTGACAATGATCCGGCAAAGCACATTCCCGGTAATGAAATTCCGATTGTTCCGCTGGAGGAGGTGGCAGTGATTCTGTCGGAACTGCCTTTGCAGACGGCCCATGTCGCAGAGGTTCACGATGCGGTGTGTTCTTCTTCCGGAAACGGCTATGACGAGGAATATACTATGGACAGGATTTTCGGAAATCCGGGTTCAGGTGTCGGAGATCCTCAGACCAGGGCAGGCGGGAGCTATTCCGTTCCGCTGCGTGACCTTATCGCTGACCGCGTGCGGACTGCAACAAGGGCCTCCGGAACGACGGCTTCTTACGACCCTGAGGCCTATCTTGACGCCCTTACGGAATCCGACATACAGATATATTGGCCCTTTTCTGAAAATTGGGACGGGAAATCGATGCCGATAATAACATTCGATCCGGAGGACGGGTCTGAGACTAATGTGGGATACAGATTATTTTATGATGAAGACGGGTTCCGCCATGTGGAGACGGTCGTGGTGGATGAGGAGACTGCACGGAAAGAGCCTGTGTGGGTCGTGAACAGGAATTCGGATGCCGGTTATACCAGTCTGGAGATGTTGAGGAGGGAGGATCCCGAGTGGGGAGAAGGAGGCGGAACCATTGTCGTAAAACCAGCCAAGTCTATACAGCCTACCCGCTCGGCGGAGTTCAAGTCGTTGGTCCTTAAGGAATTTACCATGAACCGCAATTATGACTCCTGGTTTGCAGGTGCGTCCGAGTTCTTCGTAAAGACCGGGGCTGTGGAGGATTTCTGTGCATCCACTGAAGCCGAGATGCGTCTTTACAGTCCGACTGTCACTGACTTCATGATAGTGGTGAAACGGAATCAGGTCGGTATTCCGCAGCCTTTCAATGCCGTGCTTGTGTCAGAATGGACTGAACAGATGACCCATTGCGCCTTAATGATTATAGAGGATGACGGAGGCACATGGACCGACTGGAACTGTACTGCACTTGTACGCGTGGCATCCAAGAGTTACGGGGTGGAGATAAAACTCCCGTTCAAGTCGAGGGATGACATTGTGTGGAGGGGACAGCTTGCCCACAAATGGCTTGAGTCCAACAGCAACATTACCGGACATTTCGGGGATGTCGACCTCACTTTTGAAGTTCTGGACTTTTGATTATGTTTTGGGACCGGTTGAATGCGGTGTGCTATTCCGCACTTACGGTCATCTCGCAGCGGGCGCAGTCGAAATTCAGTACGAAACGTCTGCCGTTGTTCAGAAGATACAGCGGTCCGCCTTTCGCATGATGATGCTTTGGACAGTGTCCTGTTTCATACCGTATGCAGTACCGTGTCCTCATAAGCTCGGCATCTTCAGGATGTGACAGCTCGTATGCTTTCCCGGTGATTTCCGCCCCGGCTTTCCTGTAGACACTTTCCGCCAGACTGTTTGAAATGTTGTTTTTGTAAGAGGCTTCCCCGGCCGGGAATGGTGCACTTTCGGCCGGGCGCAGCTGCCGGTGGAGAAGCCTGCGGCTCAGTACAGGAAGACATTCCAGTTTTTCCGCAATAGTTCTTCTGACCGAGTTCATGAAGGATGCGGCCATGAACGGGACAGGACCGTCTTCCGGGGCGGATTTAAGGGAAAACCGGAATATTCCGGCTGATTTGCACAGCTGGCTCCTGAGCATCCGGACAATTCTTTCGGGATTGTCTGCGGTCTGCGTTCCTGCATCGAATTTTTCAGTGATTACCCGGCCGTCCTCAGTTTGTGCCGTTGCTGTCAGAACCCAGCTTCCGCCGTTCTCGTGAAAAGAGACCGAAACAAGCACGCTGATTTCACGTTTGCAGTTCTGCCTTTCGATATCTTTCTCAAATGCGGAATCTATGTTCCGGAACAGCCTTGCTCCGGTGAAAAGTGCCGGAGTACTTTTGCAGCGTATCGAAAAGCCTTCACAGACATCGCCGCGGAAACCGGCCACATCGCCGTTTTCCGCCACAAAGGAAAAGCCGTCTCCGTTGTGCAGGACAAGGCCTTTTGCAGCCGGCCTGATTCTGATTCCCGACTTGTCGCGGTTGAGCGATACGACAGTGCCGATTTCCTCTCCCATCGACTTTGCCGCGTCCATGCTGGCCCAGCGGCCGCGCCTGCCGTCAAGGAAGAGTTCCGTATAGCCCCTGTTGAATGTTTTTCCGGTGTCTGGCACGAAGCCTCCGGAAACCTGCCCGAATGAGGCTCTTACATATTTGCCGGGATTCTTTTGGAGCAGTCCGTCAATTGCAGACGAGTAGTCCCTGACAACATTCTTGACATACGAGATGTTTTTGAGCCTTCCTTCTATCTTGAACGAAGTGATTCCGGCTTCCGCGAGATCATTGATTCTGTCCCTGAGATTATAGTCCTTAAGCGAAAGCAGAGCCTTGTCTCTCACTAAGATTTTTCCCGAAGCGTCGGCCAGGTCATATCTTGATCTGCAGGCCTGGATACAGGCTCCGCGGTTGGCGCTTCTGCCTGAAATATGTTCCGACATATAGCATTGGCCGCTGTAGCATACGCAAATGGCTCCGTGCACAAAGAATTCCAGCTCACAGCTTACGGCTTTCCGTATCGCCCGGATTTCGTCCAGTGACAGCTCCCGCTCGAGGATAAGTCTTGAAAAACCGAGACTTTCAAGGAAAACCGCCTGCTCAGGTGTACGTATCGCGCATTGAGTCGATGCGTGCAGCGGTATGCTGAAATATTTCCCGAATGAATCCGTACCGCTGCCGTCTGATTCTGGCCCGCCGTTACGCGCCATTTCGGGGATTGCCATGTCCTGCACTATAAGTGCATCGGCTCCGGCTTCCTGCACCATAAGCATCTGCCGCCATGCATCCCCGATTTCGTTTTCATAAATTATTGTGTTCATGGTCACGAATATACGTGCCCCGAACCTATGGGCATAGCTGCACAGTTCCCGGATGTCCGCGATTGTGTTTCCGGCAGCCTGCCTTGCCCCGAACTGCGGACCGGCTATATACACAGCATCGGCACCGCAGTCGATTGCCGCGATGCCGATCTGGATGTCTCTTGCCGGAGCAAGCAGTTCGAGCTGCCTCATATTATTTGAGGGTTTCGAGCTGCTCTTTTGCAGTCGGGCCGAATTTAGGGTCGCTGAGAATCATATTGTAATATGTCTTTGCTTTCTCCTTGTTGCCCATCTGCTGTGCAGTGGCTGCTATAGTGTATTTGAACTGGTTGGCGTCTTTTGCATTAGGCGACAGCTCAAGATATTTCTCAAGATATTCGATTGCCTCAGCGTTTTTCTTGAGGGATGAAGCAGCAGTACCTGCGACTTTCATTGCTGTTGCGTTTTCAAGATAGTCGTTTGACTTGAGGGCGGATTTGATTGCGCTCTCATAGTTCTTTGCCTTAAGCTCTGCAGCAGCGACCTTTACATACATGTTTGAGATCTGCTTGTAAGCCTGCTTGTCCTGGCCGTGCCTTGCCGAGAGCAGGAAAGCCTGCTCGGCTTCAGCCAAATTTCCGATTCCGTTGAGGGCCATTCCGAGGCGGAGGGCCGCCATTCCGTTTGTCGTGTCGGCTGCCACGATGTCGCTATAGACTGCTGCCGCTCCTGCGAAATCCTTGGCGTTGAGAAGATTGTTGGCCTTCTGCATATTTACCTGTCCGATAAGTGTGTCGGCCTCTTCAATCGACTCGCTGTTTCCGTACAGGGCACTTGTTTCCTTTACCTTGTTGAGCTGCTCGACAGCCGCATCGAAGTTCTCTGCCTTGATGAGGTCCTTTGCTATGGAAAGCATCAGTACAGGAATGGTGGTCTTGCAGTTGTCTGCTATTTCTTCACCCTCTTCTCCAAGTGCTTCCGCCATTGTAAGCGCTGACTGGAAATATCCCAGGGCTGCATCCTTGTTGCCCATGTTCAGTTCCATGGCACCATTGTTGAACGTTTCTGTAACCTGGTTGATGTCCTGTGCGGACAGATTGCCTGCTGCCACTACAGCTGCAGCGATAAAGAGGAAAATTTTCTTCATGGAATTATTTTATTTGTTTAACATAATTATCCGTTAAGTCAGATAAATGCAAAAATAGGAATTTTTTGTTTTATTTTTGCACCTTGCTATGGTAATTGTTATGAAAAAGCGGTTTATACAGATATTTACAGTTGCGGCAGGACTTTTCCTGCCATTGATTATGCCCGCAGCGGGAATTCCGTCACTTCCTTCGGATCCGTCCGTGTCGTTAGGCGTGCTTCCGAACGGAATGGCATATTATGTGGCCTCCAACAAAACTCTGAAAGGTTTTGCGGATTTCATGCTTGTCCAGAAGACCGGCACTGCTACCGTGCCGCCCTCAGAAGTCTGCCGGGTGGAAGCGGCTGCATCGCTTGAGGCGCTTCCGCATTTCATGCCTTATTCTCCGGCCTCTTTTCTTGCACGCTACGGCTGCAAGCCCTCCGGCGGAAGTTTCGTGAATGTGACCGAAGACGCGACGGTGTACCGTTTCAGTGATGTAATGCTTTCCGGAGGAAAAGCCGTCACCGACTCCATGCTTCTGATGATAGCTGACATAGTTGACCGTCCGAGGGTTTCCGGCGATGAATTTCTCAGGAAATGGTATGCGCCTTCAGACCAGGCCGTTATAATATGCGGCGACATCGATCCCGCCTCCGTCACGGAAAAACTCAGGATGATATCATATATGTGCATGGCCGGAACGTCTCAGCCGCGGCCTGAATATATGTGGGAGGAAAATCCCGAAACTGAATTCGTAAGCTGTGCCGACACTTGCGGCGGACTTTTCGGAATTTCTCTGACCTGGAGATCTCCGCGTACACCTGCGGAGTATATGAACACTGTACAGCCCGCCATATATGGAATTGCCGTTGACGAACTGGCCCTGATTGCACGTGACAGGATAACTTCTGCTCTGGAAGACAGGGACATTCCGTTTGCAAATCTTTCGTGCAGGAGGTACGGGGGCCTTGACGGACCTGTTGACGAGCACTTTTCCGTATCTGTTTCCGTGGCCGGCGAAAATGCCCGTGCCGCCCTTGAAGTGCTGTCTTCGGAGCTTTCCGTCCTCGATGCCGGCGAAGTTTCGGCCGGCGAATTCAAAGAGGCGCAGACTGCGTGTCTCAGATCTATGGCCGCACTTGCTGCCGTACCGGTAAAATCCAATTCAGAATATGCCGACAGATGCAAGGCAGCCTTTCTTTACAACGGTTCGCTTGCCTCTGCAAAAGAGAGGCTGGACTTCCATTTGTCCAGGAATGTTCCCGACACGACCATGCTGAGATTGTTTTCCGGCATATCGTCGGCTCTGCTGGACGGGTCAAAAAATCTGACAGTAAATACAGGATGTGCGGATGATTTCGATGTGCGCACTGTATTTGACTCCGTATGGACAGCCTCGCACGGCAGGCCGTACGTTTCCCAGCCTTCTTACAGTGCGGCGGATACATTGGCCTTTCCTGAACCCGGCGCGAAAGTGAAGATGAAATCTGTCAGGAAAGACCATCTTTCCGGCGGAGAGATATGGACGTTCTCCAACGGATTCAGAGTCGTATACAAGAAAATGGCTACGGGCGGCAAAATGTATTACAGTCTTGCCCTGAACGGGGGATACGGAAGCATAGACGGACTCGGCCGCGGCGAGGGTGCCTTCATGTCCGATTATCCTGACTTGTGCTATATCGCCGGTCTGAAAGGACGTGATTTCAAGAAACTGCTCGCTTCGATGGATGTCACCATGAATACGGAAGTGAATTTGTCGAACACGATAGTCAGCGGCATGGCCCCGCGCAATAAGATGCAGCTGCTTCTTCGTTCGCTTCTTGCTTTCTCAAATGAACGCAGGCCGGACAGCACGGCCTTTTCATATTACCTGCGATGCGAGAAACTGCGCCTTGGACAGGCTGCGGGAGGACGTACGGACATTCTGGCCGTGATAGACAGTCTCATGTGTCCGGACTATAATTATTCCGGATACAAATCTCTCCCGAATCTTAATCCGGGAATCGCTTCAAAGGCGGAAGAATTGTTCAGCTCACTGTCGTCGAGGACAAATGACGGTGTTCTCGTGCTTGTCGGCGATATGGATGAGACTTCTCTGAGGAAACTTGTGTCCCTTTATGCCGGAGGATTCCGCACTAAGGATGTCGCTTTCAGAAGGCCGGCTGTGCGCTATCAGCCTTTGTCCGGATGGCTTACATATAATGTCGGGGGAGACAGCCCTATGGCGGTTGTCGCTATGTCTGCGCGTCTGCCTATGACTGCCGAGAATTATATGGCGGCGCCTGTTGCCGCAATGGCGATAGACCAGGCGCTTACGGATGCGTTTGCCGGAACTGGAGTTTCTGCCGACGTTTCATATACGTGCAAGATTTATCCGGAAGAAAGGTTCAGTGTAATGGTTTCAGTTGTTCCTGTTCCCGGTTACAGTCTTCTGGACATCATCGGCACTGTGCGCTCGGTGCTGTCGGGGCTGTCCGGAAAGGATATATCGCCCGTCCGTCTGGCTGCGTACAAGGATTATGTCATGAATTGCTTCGCCATGGAGATGACGGGGCCGCTTTACTGGAGGAATGCAATTGTGCTGAGGTATCTTGACGGAAAGGATTTTACGGTCGGATACGAATCCAAGATTAAGGCTGCCGATGCCGGCAAAATACGCAAGCTGATATCATCTCTCAATGATGGAACAAAAGTGGAATATATTGTTAAATAATTTGTGAAATAATCATGTACCACGGAACAATAATTCAGATCGATGACTGTCTGGTATCGGAAGAGATACTTACGGAATATTTTTCATGCGACTATGGAAAATGCAAAGGCTGCTGCTGCGTAATCGGCGACAGCGGCGCCCCTATGGAAGAATGCGAGGCTGAGGCCATTGAAAAGAACTACAGGATATTCTCTCCTCTCATGCAGGAGGAGGGACGTGCCGCAGTTGCAGCCAAGGGCTTTTTCGAGATAGATTCTGACGGGGATATGGTCACTCCTCTCGTTCCAGGAAGCGAAGAATGTGCCTATACTATGTTTGATGACGAAGGGAACTGCTTCTGCACAATGGAGCGCTGCTGGTTCCAGGGAAACGGCGATTTCAGGAAACCCATATCCTGCTGGCTTTATCCTATAAGAGTTACGGAGCTGAGCAACGGAACACGTGCCCTGAATCTCCACAAATGGGACATTTGCAAGGATGCCTTCGAAAAAGGCAGGAAAGAAAAAGTCCGCGTGTACGAATTTCTGCGCGAACCGATAGAGCATTTTTTCGGTGAAGATTTTTACTCAGCCCTGTGCGAAGCCGCAAAGATGCTCGACGCCGGCTGATTCACTCTGCTTCCGGTGAAAAGCGGTGCTCCATACCTGAAGACAGTCTCATCACGTCTTTTCTGAGACCTTCTGTTCTGAGGATTCCTTCTGTGCAGGTGACCGTTATCCTGTCCTCGCACATCTTGACAATACGTCCGAAGACATTTCTGTACCTGAATACAAGAGTGTCTCCGGTCTCTTTTTCCAGTATATAGTGCCTCTCGGAGAAGAACGCTGTCACCTCACCGCGGAGCCTGTCCCATTCCATTCCCGCCGGAACGTCCCGCGTCATGAAGCCGACTTTCGGATATACAGCCGCAACCAGTGCGAAAAATACGGCAATTTTCCACAGTGCGCTGTATCCGCCGTCAAAGATTTCATCAACATTGCTGCCGACGGCCCCTGTCATGACGAGAACTGTGACTATAAGTGCCGTTATTGCACTGAAATAGAAAAAATATTTTACAGATCTGATAAAGTATTTCATCTTGTGTCCTTGATTTATGAAACACAAATATAGCAAAACTCATGAGTAAACGTCAAATTTATTTGTCAGTTCGCCGAGGGGCGGGTGTATATATGCGAAGCATAAACTTGCAAAATCCGATATTTTATTAACTTTGTACCCCAAAGAAAAGTATTTAACAATCCAAACCGACACTATCATGGACGAACAGAAACTTAAGAAAGTCATGTATGCCCTCGTTGCTGTTGCAGCGATCCTGGCAGGAGTTCTTGCATATACATGGTATGACAAGTACACTGTGGAGAAAGAGCTTGAAAGCGAAAAGAACGATCTTATCGTACAGCTCAATACACTGAACAATGACTATGCCTCGTTGTCTTCGGATTATGAGGATGTTAACCTTCAGCTGGATTCATCACGCCTTGAAGTGCAGCTTCTCATCGAAAAACTGACGAAGACCGAAGCTACCAACAGGGCAAAGATACGCCAGTATGAGAAGGAACTCGGAACATTGAGGACCGTCATGCGCGGTTATGTGAAACAGATAGATTCGCTCCACTCTCTCAACAAACAGCTTACAGCCGATGCCGCGCGCGCAAGGAAGGAAGCCGCAGAGAACAGGAGGCGTTCAGAGGAACTGTCGAAGACTGTCGAGAGCCTGTCTGGCCAGGTTGCGGCAGGTGCCGTCATCAAGGCCAGGGGGCTGAGGGCTGAGGCATACAATGCTTCGAACAAGGTGACAGACCGCAGCAGCCGTGTCAAATATCTTCTCACGACTCTGAGCCTTGTTGAAAATGATCTTGCGAAGAAAGGCCCTGTCGTCGTGTACATACGCATAAAGGATCCGGATGGTGTGCTTCTTCTCAATGATTCCCAGAAGACCTTCACTTACGAGGGAACAGCCATGATAAGCTCTGCTTCGCGTGAAATAGACTATCAGGGTTCGGAAGTGGAGCTGGGAATATACCTGAATGACATACAGGAATATGCGAAGGGCATATATACTGTAGAGGCATATACCTCGGATGCATTCCTCGGAAGCACAGAACTGATGCTCCGTTAAAGTTCAGTCCGGAACGAAGTCCCGTGATATACGTTCATGTCCCTTTCTGCAGAAGTTTCTGCACCTATTGCGACTTCTATTCCGAAGTTGCCGCGAACTGCGGAGGCAGGGAAGCCGAAGAAAATCTTTTCGGAAGATTTGCATCTGCCGTTTCGAAAGAGGCAATGGCGCGCCGGGGAGAGATATCGGATATTGCGGATACCTTATATATAGGAGGCGGCACCCCATCGGTGCTGCCCCTTTCTTTTTTCTCCTCATTGACAGAAACCCTTCGTGCAGCCGGGCATGAGGGGGATTTCCTTGAATTTACAGTCGAGGTCAATCCTGATGACATTGTTGAGAAAGGCGAGGCCTACGTCGATGGGCTGCTGCGTCTCGGGGCGAACCGGATAAGTATGGGGGTGCAGTCGTTCGACAACCGTATTCTGCGCTGGATGAACCGCAGGCATGATTCTGCAGCTGCCTGCAAGGCCTATTCGATTCTGGAGGATGCCGGTGTGGAAAACATAAGCATTGACCTTATATACGGCATTGCCGGTTTGGACGATGACACTTGGAGAAGCACGATAGACCGGGCGCTTTCCATATCTTCACGCGGCAGGCTGCCTTCGCACATATCTTCCTATCAGCTTTCCGTAGAGCCGGGGAGCTCCCTTGCCCGTCTTGTGGAGCAAAAGAAATATACCGAGGCATCCGACGAGGCGTGCAGCCGGCAGTATTCCATATTGTGCAAGGCCATGGCTGAGGCCGGCTATCATCATTATGAGATATCCAATTTCGCACTTCCCGGCCGCGAGGCAGTGCATAACAGTGCCTATTGGCGTCACATCCCGTATCTCGGCCTCGGACCGGGGGCACACAGTTTCATTGCTGAGGGGACAGCAGGCCGGGAGTCCGGAACCGGTGTACGCCGATGGAACAATCCTGACCTGAATGCCTATCTGGCTGCCGCCGAATGCGGAGATTTCAGCGCAGTGTCGGGGTTTGAGGAACTCGGGCCTGAGGAATTGGCAACGGAAAAGATTATGCTCGCATTGAGGACATCGGACGGAATCGACGGTGATTTTCTCACAAGGCATTGCAGCGTTCACGCTTTAGACAGGGCTTTGAAGGCAGGAATTCTCAAGAAAACGCCAAAAGGAAAAATTTTTATACCGGAAGAACATTATTTTGTTTCGGATGGTATAATTTCTGATATACTCTGACTTCGGTTTAACATTTAAAATTTGAAGTTATGAAAGCAGTAAATTCAATCGGTTGGTTTATCGCAGGTGCTTTGGCAGGAGCTGCCGCAGCCTTGCTTCTTGCTCCGGATTCAGGAGAAAACACACGTGCCAAAATCAAGAAAGGAGCTGCCGATGCTGCGTCTGCAGCCAAAAGTAAACTTGCGGAAAGGCTCGATGCAATAGAAAGCGCACTCGCACAGACAGAAATCTGATATGCAGACACCGTTTGAGAATCTTTCTTCAGAGACCAGAGAGTATTTGGAACTGAAGTCCGAAGACCTGAAGCTGGGAGCTGTCGAGGGACTGTCTGTCGGATTGGGGAGAATCTTTGCCCTTGTGCTGATTCTGCTGGTCCTTATGGTAGCCCTCATAGCTTTTACTTTCGGATTCGTATTGCTTCTTGGAGACCTGACAGGCAGCTATGCCGCAGGTGCATTCATAATGGGAGGAATTCAGATAGTTTTGATGGGAATTCTGCTCCTGTTCCGCAAGAAGCTGTTTGTCAATATGTTCATTAAACTTTTGATCAGCATTGTTTATGATAGAGACTGATTACGGCGCAATAAAGGACCGCGAGCAGCTGAGGTCATGCCGAAGGATTCTCAAAGTTCAGGCGGATGCAAAGGCAAAGACCCTTTCCGGAGTTTTCGCGGAGGCAAAGTCTTATTATACTCCCGGAAGGCTTGCGACAATGGCTGTCGGCAAGGCTGCATCCTCATTCAGCGGTGCTGCAATTCTTCTGTCCGTTGTACGTGCAATAAGAAGAAAATTGTAGGAAACATTGTCCTGCACTGAAGTTCCGGTTTGCAATCCTTTCGCAAGGGCTGCAATCCGGGACTTTTTTGTGCAAATGTTTGCAATTGCGTCGAATTATTGCGTTATTTACAAGACTAACCTATATTATGGACTGTGTTCATGGGAAATAACATATTCGCGGAAAGGATAGCCTCTCTCAGGGGCATTATGGAGGAAAACGGCTGGGATGCCGTTGTCGTAAGCGGTTCCGACCCCCATGCCGATGAATATCCGGCAATAAGGTGGAAACAGGTTGAATGGCTTTGCGGCTTTACAGGCGAGGCCGGGGAGCTTGTCATAACGGCAGACCATGCCGGACTCTGGACTGATTCCAGATATTTCGTCCAGGCTGTCAATCAGCTTGCCGGGACTGGTGTTGAACTTCATAAGACACGTGTTCCAGATGCGGTGGGAATACCTGAGTGGCTGTCAGGAAGGGCAAAGGTTGTCGCAGTGGACGGATTGTGTCAGAGCGTCGATTCCGTAAGGGATATTTCGGCTGCCCTCGGTGCCGGAGGCGTTGTCGTGGATGTGCCGGATATGCTTGACGGGCTTTGGATTTCGAGACCGGCTGTGCCTGTAACTCCGGTGACGACGCTTGATGTGGAATGTTTCGGAGGCATTCCGCGCATCGAGAAGCTGTCATGGCTGCGTAAATGGATGTTGCTTAATGGCGTAGACAGGATGTTTTTTTCCGCATTGGACGAGATTGCCTGGCTGCTGAATGTGCGCGGTTCGGATGTAAGCTATAATCCTTTGGTCATATCTTATCTTCTTGTGACACAGGATTATGTCAAGTGGTTTGTACGCAAGTCTGATTTGGCGGACACCTTTCCGGATACGGCGGACAGCTACAATGAACTGGAGATCGACGGAATAGGCATTGAAGATTATGATGCCGCCGAATTCATTCTTTCCGATGTTTCGGCAGAGGATTCGGATGCGGTAATTTTTGTTGATCCGTCGACCCTGAATTATCATTTGTATTGCCATATTTGCGGTATATACGGCACGTCACGTATTGTCTGCGGGACTTCCCCTGTGATTTTGGAAAAAGCTGTGAAGACAGAATCTGAGACGGCTTCGCTCAGGCAGACCTACATAGATGACGGTGTGGCTGTGGAATCTTTTCTGTTCTGGCTCGAAAATGAGCTTGCCGCCGGCCGTGAAGTGACCGAATACGAGGCTTCATGCAGACTGTCAGGCTTCCGTTCCGCCATACCGGGCTATCGTGGCGACAGTTTTGAGAATATATCCGCATACGGTCCGGGTGCGGCTCTGCCGCATTACTCGACTCCTTCGGAAAATTCTCCTGTGATACGTCCGCGTGGCCTGTACCTTGTCGATTCGGGAGGACAGTATCTTACGGGTACGACAGACATCACGAGGACTGTTCCGGTTGGTGAGTGCACGGATTTGGAAAAAGAGGATTATACTCTGGTACTCAAAGGTATGATAGGACTTTCAACTGCCGTTTTTCCGCGCGGTACAGCAGGATGCCAGCTCGATGTACTGGCACGTGCCCCGCTTTGGCGCGCCGGCCGGAATTTCGGGCATGGCACCGGACACGGAATCGGTTTCTGGCTCTGCGTACATGAAGGGCCGCAGGATATAAGGCAGAATTTCAACAGACAGCCTCTGCTGCCCGGCATGGTCACTTCAAATGAGCCGGGACTTTACCGTGAAGGTATGCACGGAATCAGGCATGAGAATGTGCTTCTGTGCCGTGAGGCCGGCAGCAGCGAGTTCGGCGACTGGTTATGTTTCGAAACACTGACCTGTTGTCATATAGATACTTCCGCTGTCGTGGCAGACCTGCTTTCCGCAGACGAACTGATTTGGCTGAATGATTATAACGACAAAGTGTACAAGACCCTTGCCCCTCTGCTTCCTCCGCCTGTAGCAGCATGGCTCCGTGACAAGACGTTGCGGCTGGAGCGGTAATCATGACCGGAGGATTGATGGCTCGGACGGACAACAAAAAAGTCAGACATTTTTGGTAATGTCTGACTTTTTGTTGTATGTATGTGTTTTCTTTTAGCAGCCGATGAAGCCGTTTGCATGGAGGAAGGCGTTTACTGCGACTGTGATGAAGCCGAGAACGATGACTGCGGTAAAGATGTAGCCGATTACCATAAGCCTCTTTTCCCAGATGCTGTTGCTGAGTCCGATTGTCTGGAATGCACTCCAGAAACCGTGGGTAAGGTGGAAGCCGAGGGCGCAGAACCATACGATGTACAGAAGCAGCACGCACCAGCACTTGAATGTAGTGTTAAGAAGCAGATACGGATTCACAGCCTCTTCCCCCATGAACTCCTTAAGCTGCATATCAGCCCAGAAGTGTGTGAGGTGGAATGCAATGATGCCGAGTATGATGATGCCGAGAGCAAACATGTTCTTTGATGCCCATGACTCTGTCTTTGCCTTACTTGCGACCTCGTAGCGCTTGTAGCCGCCCCTTGACTGGATGTTGCACCATGTGAGGTAGCAGGCGTAGATGATGTGGATGATGAAGCCGAATGCAAGTACAGGTACCATTACGGTCACAATCGGAAGTGACATGAAATCGCAGCCGGCCTGGAACAATCCGTCTGCAGCACCGTATTTTCCCGTGAATGTGTCAATCACTGAAAAAAAGTTGATTGACAGATGAAGAAGAAGGAAGATGATGAGGAACAAGCCGCTTATGCTCATGATAAGTTTCTTGCCGATTGAAGATGTGAAAATGTTTGCCATATCTTTTTACAAAATTTGATTATCACTGAATAATTGCACTTCAAGTGTGCAAAGATATATTCTTTCTTGCAAGTTTCATAATAATTCGGTACTTTTGTTTGCTTGAAAACTTGAAACTGCAATATATGGGAAAATATAAAAGGGTTCTGCTCAAACTGAGCGGAGAGAGTCTTGGAGGCGATGCCGGAAAGGGAATCGACGAAGGCCGCCTTGCCGCTTATGCGGAAGAAATCGCGGCTGCCGTGAGGGGTGGACTTCAGGTTGCCATTGTGATAGGAGGCGGCAATATTTTCCGCGGTCTTCAAGGGGTCGGCAAAGGCTTTGACCGTGTGAACGGCGACAAGATGGGCATGCTCGCAACGGTCATAAATTCTTTGGGACTTGCGATGGCCATACGCTCACAGGGCGTCGAGGCGGAAGTTTTCACTGCGACTCCCATGATGCCTGTCGCAAGATATTATATGAGGGACGATGCTGTTGCCGTCATGGAGCGCGGAGGCGTGGCCCTTATTGCCGGGGGAACGGGAAACCCTTATTTTACTACAGATTCGGGAGCGGCGCTGAGGGCGCTGGAGACCGGTGCAGATGCGCTTCTGAAAGGGACGAGAGTCGACGGTGTATATGATTGCGATCCGGAAAAAAATCCCGATGCAGTGAAATATGACGAGCTTTCTTTCGACAAGGCCATCGAAGACCGTCTCAAGGTCATGGACCAGACTGCCTTTGCCTTGTGCCGTGAGGGCAATATGCCGATTGTCGTGTTCGACATGAATGTGAAAGGCAATCTCAGCCGCCTTGTGTCAGGGGAGAAAATCGGTACAGTGGTTCATGTTTAGCACGCATGGCCGTTTTTGATGAAATTAAAAAACCTTATTATAATATGATAACAAGAGCTAAAGAAATTCTGGCAGGCGCCAAAGACAAAATGGGCGATGCTGTGGCTTTCCTTGAGGAAGACCTTAAGACATATCGTGCCGGAAAGGCCAATCCGATGGTTTTCAATAATATCCTTGTGGATTATTACGGAAGTCCGACTCCTGTTCCGCAGGTGGCTTCCGTGACTGCTCCGGATGCCAAGACTCTTATGATACAGCCGTGGGAGAAGAAGATGATTCCGGTTATCGAAAAGGCTATCATCGATGCCAATGTTGGCTTGACTCCGCAGAACAACGGCGAGAGCATCCGCTGCAACATACCTCCTCTTACCGAGGACCGCAGGAAGGAGCTCATAAAGAAGGCCAAGGCAGCCGGCGAGAATGCCAAGGTCGTTGTCAGGAACGCCCGCAGAGATGCCATGGAGCTTCTCAAGAAAGCCCAGAAAGAAGGTATGCCTGAGGATATGCAGAAAGAGTATGAGCAGAATGTCCAGAAGGAGACGGATGCTTTTGCAAAGAAGATCGATGAGATTGTTTCTGCAAAGGAAAAGGAGATAATGACTGTCTGATTTTTGAGGATTATGGGATTGTTTCGATTTAGCGGCTTCGGTTATTTCTGTTTCTGTTACCGGAAAAGGTGACGGGCCGGATGTCGTATGTCGGGATAATTGAATGTTATCAGGCTGTCCGGTGTTTTCGGGCAGCCTTTTTTTGAAATGTGAACCGTCGTTGTTTTGTGCCGGTTTGGGGCAAGTCTCTTTCAGGGGAATGGTCCGGCCGGTGATTGTCAGGTTTTTGGAAAATGAAAGATTCGGGGAAAAGAGTTGCAGTACAGGGTGTGAAAGGCTGCTTTCATGAGCAGGCTGCCCGTACTTTTTATGGGAACTGCGGATTTGCGGCTCCTGATATAGTCGAGTGTCTGACGTTTGAGGATTTGTACAGCTGTATGGACTCAGGAGAGGCCGATGCCGCCGTAATGGCGATAGAGAATACTGTGTCCGGAGGTCTGCTTCCGAATTTTGAACTGCTGAGGAGGTTCGGCAGAAAGATAAAGGGAGAGGTGTTTCTGCGCATACAGCAGAATCTCATGGCTTTGCCGGGGCAGAAAATAGAGGATATAAAAGAGGTCAGGACTCACTATATGGCGATAAATCAGACTCGTGAATTTTTCAAGGCTTGTCCGTGGATAAAGCTGGTGGAGTCGGAGGACACGGCCAAGAGTGCGGCTGATGTGGCTGTCAACGGGCTGCGTGGAGTGGGGGCCGTGGCTTCGTCGCTTGCGGCCGAACTGTACGGCCTGGATATGCTTGCGGAGGGAATAGAGACATACAAGCAGAATTTCACGAGGTTCCTGATACTGGACGACAGTCTGGAGGTGGACCTGCAGAAGACGGACAAGGCTTCCGTGTGTTTTACGCTTCCGCATTCTCCGGGTTCTCTTGCGCACGTGCTTACGATTTTGTCTTTCTACGGGATGAATCTCACGAGGATACAGTCTTTGCCGATACCGGGGCATGAGTGGCAGTATTTCTTTTATGTGGACATAAAGTTCAGTGACAGGGAACGCTATACTCAGGCTTTGGCCGCAGTGCGTCCTCTTATGGAGGATTTGAATATTCTCGGCGAATATGTATCTGCCGTTTAGGTTTTGGGAATTTGCGAACTTAATAAGAATCAGACTATGATAGTAAAACCGGCAAGAAGGACGGAAGATGTCCGCGAATATTATTTTTCACGCAAACTGAAAGAGATAGCCAGGATGAATGCTGAGCGGGAGGGGCGGGGCGAGGATGCCGTGATAAATCTCGGCATCGGCTCGCCTGACGGCATGCCTCCGCAGGAGGCAATTGCCGCGCTGTGCGCCGGCGCACAGCTCCGCCCCTCCCACGGCTACCAGAGCTACACGGGAATTCCGGAGCTGCGCAATGCTTTTTCCAAGTGGTACAGGAGATATTATGGAGTGGAGCTTGACCCGGACTCCGAAATCCAGCCGCTTGCAGGCTCAAAAGAGGGCATATTGCTGATATCCCTTGCTTTCGTCGACCCTTGCGACAAGGTGCTCGTGCCTGATCCCGGCTATCCGACCTATACTTCTGCCTCGCGGCTTGCCGGAGCTGAAATAATCACATATCAGCTTAAAGAGGAAAACGGCTGGATGCCCGATTTCGGTGCCCTCGAGGAAATGGACCTTTCCGGAGTCAAAATCATCTGGACCAATTATCCCAATATGCCGACCGGTGCTCCGGCCTCAATGGAACTTTACTCGCGTCTTGTGGACTTTGCGCGCAGGCATGGAATCCTGGTGTGCAATGACAATCCATACAGCTTCATCCTGAACGACAAGCCTCTTTCCATACTGGCCGTTCCCGGAGCGAAGGACTGCTGTCTTGAACTCAATTCGCTCAGCAAGGCTCACAATATGGCCGGATGGCGCATAGGCATGCTTGGCGGCGACTCCGCCCTGGTCTCACAGGTGCTTAAAGTAAAAAGCCAGATGGACTCGGGAATGTTCAGACCCGTGCAGCTCGCTGCTGTGGAGGCTTTGGAACAGGGACCGGAATGGTTTACAGGACTTAATGACGAATACCGCAGAAGAAAGGATGCCGCAGGACGGATATTCGACCTTATCGGTGCAGGATATGACAGGAACAGCAGCGGTATGTTTCTTTGGGGCAAAATTTTGCCTGACTCTCCTCTGCTGGACGGCTATTCCGTCACAGGTGCGGCTGGGATGACTGCCGGGCAGTATGTATCGGACAGGATACTCTATGAGTCCGGTGTCTTTATAACTCCTGGATTCATTTTCGGCGGCAACGGTGCAGGCTATCTGAGAGTTTCCCTTTGTGCTCCGGTCCGTTCCCTTGAAAAGGCCGCGGACAAAATCTCCGCTTTGTTGGATAAATAATAACTTACAATCTGCAAAATATGACAGTAGGAATAATAGGACCCGGTCTGATAGGAGGCTCGATGGCGATAGACCTGAAACGCCGCGGCTTTGCCGATGAGACAATAGGTTTCGAGGCAGATCCGGTAAATGCCGCCGCTGCGGAGAAAATAGGCATAATCGACAGGCTCGTCTCATACGAGGAGTGCATTGCCCTGAGCGATATTATCGTGCTTGCCGTTCCTGCAGGCACGGCCGTAAAACTCCTTCCCGATGTGCTCGACCGCATATCCTGTCCAGGAGCTGAAAGCTGTTCCTGCGGCAGACGGAAAACGGTGATAGATGTCTGTTCCACAAAAACAGCCCTGGCCGAATGTGCGGGAAAACATCCGGCCCGCCGGCAATATGTGTCCACCCATCCTATGGCCGGAACAGAATACAGCGGTCCATGGGCTGCCATGTCCGGACTTTTCGACGGCCATGCCTGCATAATATGCGATTCCGCAAACTCGGCGCCTGAGGCAATTGCCCTTGTAGAGGAACTGTATTCCGTCCTGAACATGAGGGTCCTGAAAATGGATTCGGCAGGCCATGACATGCATGCGGCATACGTGTCCCACATTTCACATATAACTTCGTTTGCCCTTGCGCTGACGGTCCTGGACAAGGAAAAGGACGAAAAACATATATTCGACCTCGCTTCGGGAGGCTTTTCGTCCACAGTGCGTCTGGCAAAGAGCAGCCCGGACATGTGGACTCCGATTCTGATTCAGAACAGGGACAATATCCTTGAGGCAGTGGACACCTATATGGAGAAGATGAGCCTGTTCCGGGAGGCGATTGCCGGCGGTGATGCAGAGGCTGTCGCCGGACTGATGGCGGATGCGAACCGCATCCGCAGAATAATAAGGTAAAATATGAGGAATATTGATAAATCAGATGAAATTATTAAGATTATGCCAGAAATAAAACGACTTGACATCGCACTTTTGAGTGAGTGGGGAATGTTTACGGAGCCTCGCCCCAATGTAATTGCCGGCCCGTGCAGTGCGGAGACGGAAGAACAGGTAATGGAGACCGCCAGAGAACTTAAGGAATTCGGAATTAATGTGTTCCGTGCCGGAATCTGGAAACCGAGGACTCATCCCGGCTCATTTGAGGGCATAGGTGTGCCGGGACTCAGATGGATGCAGAAAGCCAAGCGGGAATTCGGCCTTAAGATTGCGACAGAGGTCGCGAATGAAAAGCACGTTTTCGAGTGTCTGAAATACGGTGTCGACCTTGTATGGCTTGGTGCGAGGACAACGGCGAATCCGTTTCTGGTGCAGGAGATAGCGGATGCCCTGAAAGATGTGGACATTCCCGTTTTGGTCAAAAACCCTGTCAATCCCGACCTGGACTTGTGGATAGGAGCACTCGAGAGGCTGAACAGGGCTGGAATCAGGAAACTGGGAGTAATTCACAGAGGCTTTTCCACCGCCGAAAAAATAAAGTACAGAAATAATCCTGAGTGGCAGATTGCAATAGAGCTGCGCAGCCGTTATCCCAAGCTGCCGTTTTTCTGTGATCCGAGCCATCTCGCCGGCTCACGGGAATATATACAGGAAATATCGCAGAGGTCGCTCGATCTGGGACTTGACGGCCTTATGGTGGAGTCGCACTGCAATCCATCGTGCGCATTGAGCGATGCAGGACAGCAGCTTACGCCTCAGCAGCTCAGGGATCTGCTGTACAACCGCCTTGTGGTCAGGGATATGGATTCGGATTCTCCGGATTGGAAGGAGAACATCGACCAGCTGCGCACAAAGATTGACATAATCGACGAGAACATACTCTATATGCTGGGATCGAGAATGAAGGTCAGCCGTCAGATAGGGGAGTACAAGAAAAACAACAACATTGCCATTCTCCAGACTTCCCGCTGGGATTCTGTTCTGGCGAAAGTCGTTGAGAAAGGACGGGAATACGGTCTCGGCGAAGACTTCCTGAATACGGTGTTCAATGCCATACACGAGGCTTCCGTGCAGGTTCAGGACAATGTGATTTCGGACAAGTCCGAAGAAGTCTGATTCCTGCCGATCAGGCTTTTAATGGCAGAAGCAAAGACCTGTCTGTCTTGTCCGCAGAGAAACTCCGTTTTTATGGGAGCATAGAACATCCTCTGTCTCAGTGTTTCTGGAACATCATTTATGTCCCTTATCCTTTGGCAGTCTTTTTCCGTGGTCATGATTACTGAGGTAGGGAAGGCCTCTGCAGCATTCCGTATTGACCTGATGTCCCCCTGTGTGAATTTGTGGTGGTCAGGGAAATTGAAGTAGCCCGCTATTGTGTATCTGTCGCTCAGATAGCGGACAAGCGGCTTGTCATTGGCAATTCCGGAAAACAGTATCAGTCTTTTGGCGTAAAGGTATCTGTGGTCGCCCTCAGGAAAAGCGGTTTCCGGAGTATCGTATGTTATTGTCGTGAAAAAAAGGTATACAGATTTTCCGCCGCGTCCTGTCCCTCTGCATGAGCCGGCATCGTAGCCGCTGATTCCGAGGGCATCCGCCCATGAACCCTTTTGCCAGCCGTTCATGTACCTGGGGCATTTGGACACTATGATTATGTCGGCCTCGTCCGCTCTTTCGGGAAGGTCGCGCAGCCGTCCGAGCGGAATCAGGTGGTCATTGAAGACAGGTCTGTTGTAATCCACAAGCACGATTGACATGTCAGCCTTTACCGCTCTGTGCTGGAATGCGTCGTCAAGTATTATCAGGTCTGCCTTGGGCATATTCCTGTGCCTGCATTTTCTGGCCTTGCGGGAGGTCTCCAGTAATTCGGGCGAGGTCAGGAATCTGCATCCCTCCGTCCTCGATTTGTCCACTGCGACCGTGACCTGCGGGAATTTCTTCTTTATCTGCAGAGGCTCGTCACCGTAGTCGTTTGCCGTGCCGTCCGCCGGAACCTGCTGGAATCCTTTTGTCTTCCTCTTGTAGCCTCTTGACAGTACGGCAATATTCAGCCCCCTGCAGTCTTCGTCTTCGAGAAGCGTCCTGAGAAGCATTTCCGTGTGCGGTGTCTTTCCTGTTCCGCCGACAGTGATGTTCCCTATACATATAGAAGGCACCTGTGTCCTGTGAACTTTCAGCAGTCCGCAGTCATACATCAGGTGGCGCAGCTTCAATACGAGCCAATATGGGAAAAGCAATATTTTGTCTGTCATAATCTGCCGTTCAGAAAATACGGATGCAAAAGTACTAAAAAACCTTAGAAAGTGTTTTGAATTTAGTCATTATAAATTTTATGGATTATTTCCGAAAGTGTTTCAATGTGACTTTTTGAAAATAATAGCAGAGCTATTTGACTGCAAAAAGTCAGGCGGAAACACCGGAAAGAAACATAAAAGAATCTTTGAAAAATTTCCAAACAATTTCTTACATTCCGTATATGTTTCCTGCTTCAGGGGCATCTTCGCCGCCCCATCTTTCCGCGATTTCTCCGAGGGTGCTGAAAAGTTCCTCCGGATCGTTGAGGGTCACGAGCCTCAGCCTTGTCTCCTTGAAGTCGGGAAGACCTTTGAAATAGCATGAGAGGTGTCTGCGCATTTCAAGAATACCGACACGCCCGCCTTTTATTTCAATTGATTTCGCGAGATGCCGCCTGGCCAGTTCAACCCTGTCTCTGACACTCATCTGCGGCAGAAGTTCACCTGTGTCGAGGTAGTGCCGTATTTCCCTGAATATCCACGGATGGCCGTAGGTCGCGCGGCCGATCATTATCCCGTCCACGCCGTAGCGGTCGAACGCCTCCTTCGCTTTCTGCGGAGAATTGATGTCTCCGTTTCCGATTATCGGTATGTGCATGCGCGGATTCTCTTTCACTTTCCCTATGAGAGTCCAGTCGGCTTCACCGGTGTACATCTGGCAGCGGGTGCGCCCGTGGATAGTGAGGGCCTGTATGCCGGTGTCCTGGAGCCTTTCGGCAAGCTCCACGATGATTTTCGAGTCTTCATCCCAGCCGAGACGGGTCTTCACGGTCACGGGAAGTTTCACGGCATTCACTACGCGTCTGGTTATCTCGACCATTTTGTCCGGTTCGCGCATCATGCCGGAGCCTGCGCCTCTTCTCGCTATTTTGTTGACCGGACAGCCGAAGTTTATGTCAACTATGTCCGCTCCGTGCCCCCCTGCAATTTCCGCCGCCTTTTCTGCCATGACCGCGGCATCTGTCATGGCTTCCGGAATGTTTCCGTATATCTGTATGCCTATGGGGGCTTCGTAATCGTATGTGACGAGTTTCTCGAGGGATTTCCTCGCGTCCCTGATGAGTCCGTCGGAAGATATGAATTCAGTGTACATCATGTCTGCGCCGAACTCTTTGCAGATGAATCTGAACGAAGCATCCGTGACGTCTTCCATCGGCGCAAGCAGGAGCGGCCTGTCGCCCAGATCTATGTTTCCTATTTTCATACGCTCGGGTTTCGAAATACGGATGGCAAAAATACAAAAACATGACGACAATCCGGGCCTTTATTTTCCTGTCGTCAAAAATTTTCATGTTCGGTTTCAATTTTGTAGATTTGCAGCAATTTAGAACAAAAATCATTATGGCAAGAATCTCGACAATAGGAGTCCTCACTTCAGGCGGTGATGCTCCCGGAATGAATGCGGCCATCCGTGCGGTCACAAGGGCTGCAATCTATAACGGATGGAAAGTAAAGGGAATTTACCGTGGCTATGAGGGCCTGATAAACAATGAAATAAAGGAGTTTACTTCGGAAAGTGTCAGCGGCACGATAAACAGGGGAGGAACAATTCTCCGTACTGCGCGAAGCAAGGATTTCATGGATGAATCGGGCAGGGCCAAGGCATACGAAAACCTTAAGGCGGCCGGAATCGATGCGCTTGTCGTGATCGGAGGAAACGGTTCGCTCTCCGGTGCGCAGATTATTGCATCTGAGTATGATATGCCTTGCGTCGGCCTTCCGGGAACAATCGACAACGACCTGTACGGCACAGATACCACAATCGGATATGACACTGCGCTCAATACTATTGTGGATTGCGTCGACAGAATCCGTGATACCGCCAACTCCCACAACAGGATTTTCTTCGTCGAGGTAATGGGACGCGATGCAGGCTTCCTCGCCCAGAATGCGGCGATTGCCACTGGGGCCGAGGCCGCCATTATTCCTGAGGACAAGACCGATGTGGACCAGCTTGCCACATTCATCGGCAGGGGAGTCCGCAAGAGCAAGAACAGTTCCATTGTCCTTGTGTCCGAGAGCAAGAAGGACGGTACAGGAGGAGCGCACTATTATGCAGACCGTCTTGTGCATGAGTATCCTGAATTCGAGGCGCGTGTGACCATTCTCGGCCATCTCCAGCGCGGAGGCATTCCGACAGCCCAGGACAGGATTCTTGCGAGCCGCCTCGGTGTCGCTGCGATCGATGCCCTGAAGGACGGACAGAGGAACATCATGATAGGTGTCAAGAATGACCAGATTGTATATGTTCCTTTCAACAAGGCGATACGCATCGACAAGCCTATCGACCCTGAGCTGATAAATGTACTGAATGTGCTTTCTATTTGACGGAAAGTCCGGCATATCCCCGTTCTTTGTTCCGGCAAACGTACAGCCGCAGCGGCGACCTGCTCAAGGTCGCGCTGCGGCTTGTCTTAATGTTCAGGATGGCAGAACTGCCGGACTATGCGTCCCTGTCAGCCATTATCCATGTTTCTTTGACAGGACTCAGAATCCATATCTTTGAGCCGCTGTCAGGAACATTCGGGCCTTTTACGATGATAATGCCTTCGCTTGCCGTAAAGAAGTCAAGGAAAGTCTTGAATGTCCTGTAGCAGTCGTCGAACCATGAAGAATCGTTCTCCTGGAAAACCCATGAAGGACTGTATGTAGTACTGTAGTTCACGAGGTCACCGAAGTCGGAGGACACTTTCAGCGTATAGAAGAAGCCGGCATATCCGTCATGGTTTCTCGGGCAGAATACAAACGGACGCCCTCCCCTGTCGCTTATCTCGACCTGACTGTACGAAACGGAGGTAGCGGATGTAAGGAACTGCCACATGGCATCGTCGGCATCACCTCTCGAACTGTCCGGACGGAGCAGGAATGTCTTGTAGTCTCCTGTGGCGAACCAGTCTCCGATACCGGCACCGGAAATTCCTGACAGAGTGTTCTGGAACGATGCTGTCCTGGCGGAAGTGTTCATTGCAATGTCAGTGATGTCTGTTCCGTCCACAGATACAGGCTCAAGCAGTTTGAGTGCGTTGCCCGGAAGCACAGTGAGCTTTACTGTCTTGTGTGTCAGCACTCTGTCTGCAAGTATGTCGAAGCGGATGCTTCCGTCGCCGTCATCGGTCATTTCGGTTATCGCCCAGTGTGCGATGAAGCTGTTGCCTGAGAATATCGAGCCTGAAACAAGGCCGGAACTCTTGATTCTTGATACGGACTGCATGATTTCAGCGTATGACTCTGCCAGTCTCTCGTCTTTTCCTGTGACAGCCGCCGCCTCGCTCTCAGTCGCCGGTACGAACACGAATTCCTTATCGGTAGTCATGCCTGTGGCAATGATTCTCTCTGCGGAATAACTGTTTTCTCCTACAGAAAATGAAGTCTCTCTGGCAGATTCGTCAATATAATTGAAGTGGCCCCTTCCCAAATCAATCTTCACGGTATGGAAATCAGCCCAGCCGAGAGTGTATGTCGTGGAAACTCCCATTTTCTCGAAGTCAGATGAAGAGTAAAGTTCGCCTTCTCCGTTGAATGAGAAATAGAAAGTATGGCCGGCATAGTCGAGTTTCCACATCTCTGCCGAACTGAGGACATTCTCCACATCTTTCGGGGTAAGCCTGTCCTCCGGAAGAGAACCGAGTTTCTCGAGAGGGTCTTTCTGTGAGCATCCTGCTGCAGATGCCAGTGCGAGTGAAAGCAGTATAAAAATCTTTTTCATATTCGGTCTTATTTAATTTCCGTTAAATTATTTTGCGGCCTTGAACCAGTTGCCGTTTACAGGGCTGAGAAGCCATATTGTCTGGTCGCCGTCCTTTATTATGATGACACCCTCCTCGTTGAAATAGGTTCCTATGATTGCAGGGTAGTTTTCCATTGTCCATGAAATCCATTTTGAATCTCCTCCGTAAGGCATTTCCTGCCTTGAACCATTGGAAAAATAGACTTTGTCGGCCTCTTTGCTGTCAACGTAAGGGGCAGAGTTTGAATAGATTGCCACATATCCTCTTCCGTCATCCCAGTTGTTCGGAATGGTGAAGAACGGACGTCCGCCCCTGTCGCTCAGTTCTATAGACGCGAATTTATCGGACTGTGCATTGAATTCGCTTACGATCGCATCGCATCCTCCGCAGCGTGAATCGGAAGAAGGGGACCTGAACACGTATGTCCTGTAGTCGTTGCCAATGTACCATGAACCGGAATTGCTGACAGAGGCCGTAAAGCCGCTGCCGGCGGAAACGGACTTGCTTTCTGTATCCAGAGCAATCGACTGTATCGGCTTTCCTGCCACGGATATCGCTGAGGCAAGGTTGATTCTGCTGTCAAGCCCTACGGTCACGGAAACTGTCTTGTGTGTCAGCACATTGTTCTCCAGTATGTCGAAACGTGCAGTGTATGCCTTGTATTCGGAAAGGTCGACATAGTAGTGGGCGACCAGAGTTCCTGAAGCCCAGATGGCACCGGTTGTCATTCCTGCGTTGACAATTTTCTCTGCGACTTCCATTTTCTTGTATTCATCGGCCTTTGCCGCCACCATTTTGTTTACATCTGAAGATGTTGCAGGCACAAAGGTGATTTCAGCACCGCTTTCGCTGCCTTTGCACTTTATTTCCGCGTCATCGAAAGCTGTCACCACCAAAGTTTCCTCCTTTCCGGAAGACAGATAGCTGAAATGGCCTCCTCCTACAACTGTAAGGAGCAATGAATAAGGCTCCTCCCAGTTGATATAGTATGTAGTGCTCTCGGCATCGCGGAGCAGAGTCGAATTTGACTCCACCGTACCGTCATCTATGAACTGGAAATAGAAATCTTCACTCCCGTATGAGCATTTCCACCAGTCGGCAAGACATAAGGTCTCCTTTAAATCGGAAGGAAGAAGACGGTCCGAAGGCAGTTCTCCCTCATTTTCCCATGTTTTCCACGGGTCGGCAAGGCCGCACGATACGAGTGCAAGCACGGATGCCATAATCAAAATTACATTAATTCGTTTCATAAGTTATTGAATTAAAGCGTTATTATTTATGTTATTCATTAGCCGGAATATTGTCCAGTCCGTAGCGTGAAAGCATCCCGGGCGATACCCAAAAACTGCGATGGCTAAAACTGGGCGGTGTGTAAGGCGCCGCTGCACAGGGGTATTCGGACAGCTTGCCGGGATAGACGATGCGGAAGTCGACAAGCGGCGGCACAGTATGGTCATCATAGATATTCATTACTCCGTCCTCCTTTCCGTCAGGACTGCCGGCAGCTCCGCCCCATGGATTCCTCATTGCAAACAGGGCATTGTTTTTCTGTGGATACATGATTGTAAAGGCATGGCCGCTTACAGTCTTGAACGGATCTTCCGCAACCACATCGCTCCTTGTAAATCCTCCTATGCCTACATATCCGAGTTCGACAGAGGTCTTCGCAATCTTTGAAAGCTGCTCCGGAGTGACTGAGCCCGGACTTACGGAAAAACTCTTGCCTTCTCCCGTGAACGGAGGTGCGGCGTGCTCTGTGCCGATTCCTGCGATAGGGTAGCTGGCCCTGTATACCTGCTCCCATTTCATCAGAGCCTTTTCAAGCACTGATGACCATGTGGCTGTATTGTTTTTTCCGGAAAGCTGTGCTATGTTGCCGTTTCCGTCGCAGATGAACTCATTGCTGACTCCTACTGTAACCGGCTTTCCTTTCGGATCGAACATTTCGACAGTAAACGATGAACCGCCGGTCTTGATTATATCCTTTATGAAATCCGGATGCAGGTATGCGAACGAGGCGAGGACAGCGCACAGGCTGCAGTCGCCGATAGCATGCTGGTTTACATCTGCAGGCACGGGGTTTCCGAAAGGATACAGCGTGACATTGCGTTGCCTCCAGCTGTATCCCTTGCTTACGCTGAGGTCGCCGGATGCCTCGACATCAGGATTCTCCGAAGCGTTTGAAAGCCATCTGAGGTCATCCGCACTCGCTTCCCTTGATCTGGAGGCTATATGCTGGCCCATAGGGGAATCCGGAGAATCCGTCCAGCCTCCGAAATACTGCGCAAGTTCGGGAATCCTGGCCGTTATGTCCGTGAACTCGGCAATTCGGGAATCGGTAGCAAGTCCCCATTCCGCAATCTGTGTGGCCGTTCCTCCGTTGTTGGCCCTGACTTTCAGCCTGTAATATTTGTAGGCTGCGGTGTTGGACAGCTCGTAAGTCTTTGTTTCTCCTCTTTCCGAGAATACGACTCCTGACTGGCTGTCCAGGGTCTTCCATGACTTGTTGTCTGCAGAACCGGACAGCACCCATGATGCAGGATCCGATTCCGGCATGTCCGCTGCGGAGACAATAAAGTATGACATGGCGGCGACAGAGGCGTCACCGTTCCATATCACATTGAAATTGTCATGCGACGTGGCAAAGCAGGTGCTGTAGTCTCCGTCGACAATCTTGTCTATTTCCGAACCTTTCGGAGAATCCGAGTATTCTACGGAGACTGTGCCCGGAGTCGGCATATTGCCTTTCTGGCCGATATATGCGTATGGCACGGCCTTATATGTATCCTCCGGAGCCTTTTCGCATCCCGTCAGGAATATTCCTGCGGCAGCACATGCCGCCAGTACTTTTCCATAAGTATGTAAACAGTTATGTCTCATGATATAAATTTATTTGTCATTCTGCTGTTCTGTGCTTCCCTGTATTTCCTTTTGCGGAAACCGACGGGCCGGCCGCATCGCCTGATACGGCACGCCTGTAATTCGGCTTGCCGCTCATCACGAACTTGAGCCGTACCCCGTCCTTTATGTCATCATATTCAAGATACGACTTGTCATATTTTTTCCCGTTGACATAAAGTGCCTTCACATAGACATTCCCGGCCGACCAGTTCTCTGTCGTCATTTCTATTTTCCTGCCGTTGGACATTGTGACTGTCAGTGCCTCGACACATGGAGAACCTATGCTGTATGCATTGCTTGAAGGGGCTACAGGATAGAATCCCATGCAATTGAAAAGATACCATGCGGACATCTGGCCGCAGTCATCGTTTCCGCTGAGCGCATCAGGGGTGTTGCCATAGAACCTGTCCGCAATAGTGCGAACCCACATCTGGCATTTCCACGGCTGTCCGAACCAGTTGTACAGATACGGTATATGGTGACAAGGCTCGTTTCCGTGCCAGTATGCACCTATGCGTCCCTGAATGTCATGTGCGCCCGGAATGTCTTCCGGAAGTTCCTGCGTGAACAGGTCGTCGAGCCTTTTCAGCAGGAGCTTCTCGCCGGCTTCATTGATATATCCCCGTATGTCGTGAGGAACATACCAGGTGTATTGAAGAGTGAATCCTTCCGTAATGTCACCCCAGCCGTGCACCGAACCAGGGCCCTGATAGGCAACCGGAGCAAAAGGTGTCCTCCATTCTCCGCTGCTGTCACGTCCTCTCATGAACTTTGTCTCAGGGTCGATGAGTGTCCGGTAGGAAAGCGAGCGGTTCAGGAAATATTCATAGTCTTCCTTGTAGGCCCTGGCTTTCTCAGAATCTCCTGCCGCTTCCGCAAGTGCCTTCGCAGCCTGGGCAATGCAGTAGTCGTCGTATGCGTATTCCAATGTCTTGGAAACCGATTCCGCCTCTTTGTCGAAAGGTACATAGCCTTTGGCGCGGTACTCGGGCAGGCAGTCGAAATGAGGATTCATCGCCGTTGTCTTCATCGCCATGAAAGCCCTTTCATAATCGAATCCGGGAACGCCTTTTACAATCATGTCCGCAAGCACGGACACTGCGTGGTAGCCTATCATGCACCATGTCTCGTTTCCGTAGAAAGACCATACCGGAAGCATTTTCTCGACACTTCTGTCATAGTGGTCCAGCATGGAGTTGGCTACGTCCGCATTGATATCCCGGTGTACGAGATTGAACCACGGATGCAGTGCGCGGTAGGTGTCCCACAGAGAGAATACCGTCAGGTTTGTGAACCCTTCCGCTTTCGCTATATTCTTGTCGTATGCACGGTAGCTTCCGTCCGAATCCTGGAACAGGAAAGGGTGAAGCGCCGCATGATAGGCGGAAGTATAGAATGTCTCCAAAGTCTTCCTGTCGCCCCTGACCTCGTATTTGGAAAGCTCCTTTTCCCACATTGCGGTTCCGGCGGCCCTTATCTGGTCGAAAGACTTGTCCCGTACTTCCCCGAGGTTCATCACCGCACCCTCCGCACTCACTGCCGAGACCGCCACTTTCACGATTACCTCCTCATTTTCCTCTGTCGCGAAAGAGATACAGGCCATGAGTTTCTTTCCCCAGGCCTCCAGACTGCTGCGGAAGCGTGACGTATTGTAGATTACAGGCTTCCCGTCCTGCATTATGCGGAACGAATCCAGCTTGCGCGAAAATTCCGCCGCAAAATACACGTGTCTTTCCGGACCCCAGCCTTTCACGAGCTTGTACCCTGTAAGCGTGGAGTCGTTCAACATACGGATGTCAGACCATTCGCATGAGAACCACAGAGTATGGTCCATATCTATCATGATAAATGATTCGTCGGACTTCGGATAGGTGAACCGGAACACTCCGCTGCGCAGCCCCGAGGTCATCTCGGCCTTTACGCCATAGTCGGAAAGGACAACTCCGTAGTAGTTTGGGGAGGCCCATTCCTCATCATGCGAATATGCGGAGCGGTATCCCTTTGCGTGGTCCTCATGAGTTCCCGGCACGAAATGTTTTGTGCCGGTCCCCGGTATGAAGAGGAAATCCCCGAGATCAGGTATTCCGGTTCCGCTCAGGTGTGTAAGGCTGAATCCCATGATTGTGGGATGCGCATATTTGTAGCCGGCCGCGGTGTCGTAATCGTCATCATCGGTGTCCGGGCTTATCTGTATTCCTCCGAAAGGAACCTGTGCTCCGGGATAGATGTTGCCATAGCCGTCCGTTCCGACAAAAGGATTGACATAGTCCGCAAGCCCTGCGGTCTGTGCCGAAAGAGGCAAGGCTGCAAGTACAGACAGGCTTAATATCAATGTTCTGTAGAATGACATATACAAATCGCTCCTTTATAGTTTTATGTCGCCGACTGCGACCTGATATTCCTGCCAGAGGGAATCTATGTCGTATTCCTCCCCGAGGATATGTTTGACAGCTCCGTCGAAAGACCATGGAACGACTTCCAGGGCGCTTCTGTTGAATTTCACGAGGAACTCTGGGTCTTTGTTGTCCCTCAGCCATACAAGGAAATATCCGGTCGTGCGGTAGCCGTCCATATAGTTGCCTCCCTTTGGCCGTGCATCAGGGCCGAAACCGCCTCCCGCTACCCTTACTGCATCCGCCATACCCTCGATGAAAGCCCAGAAGACACGGTTCGTGCCGTAAGTGCCTACGCCCTGTGGTTCAAGCTGATATGCATGGGTAAGCTCATGAAGCAGCACACCTCTTGTCTCGAAAAGCACCTTGGCGGTGTCGCAGTCGGCAAATGATTTTTCCACGTGCCTTGTGCTGTAGAAGATGCTGACATAGCCGTCTCCGCCGCCTTTGGCCGAAATGCCGTCCGTATCCTCTATGGTATAGTAGATTTCGTTTACGGAGGTTATGCTGTCATTCGGAGAATCATACAGGATCGACAGGACAGTACGTGCCTGCTCCTGTATATATGAGTCGGGATCGGCGATTATCGCATGATATATTTCCGAGCCTTCTGTTCCCTCCGCCTTGTCCACAAAGGTCACTTTGCCGACATTGTAGTCTTTCCAGATATCGGCCCGGCTGTCAGTTTTCTGCCCTGAAGCGCAGCCGGCAGCCGCGAGCAGAAATACGGCTGACAACATAGATATATTTTTCATCAGTTATCACATTTATCGGTTAATTTTTCCGTCAGTCAGCGAGTACGGCTTTGATTCGGCCTGTCTTCCGCGTCTCTTGTCAGGAGAAGCACCCATACTGTACTCCCATACTCCTCCTTTCATTATGTCTCCGTGAGTTACATACAGTTTGTCATAAGGCTTTCCGTCTATGGTCAGACCGCGCACGTACCTGTTCCTGTCGCTCACTTCCGGTGCCTTGATTTCAAGCACATTGCCATTCGGAAGATGAAGTTTCAGATATGGCAGGTAAGGCGCGCCGAGCACATACTGTTCAGAGCCCGGGCATACAGGATAGAATCCCATTACGGAGAAAATGTACCATGCCGACATCTGTCCGCAGTCATCGTTTCCTCCAAGTCCGTGTATGTCATTCCTGTACATCCTGTTCATGATTTCACGGAGCCAGTACTGGGTCTTCCACGGCTGCGCCGTCCATGCATACAGATAAGGGATGTGATGGCTCGGTTCATTGCCGTGTACATAGCCTCCTACAAGACAATCCTCGGTAATGTCTTCATTGTCGGCATAGTATTTCTCAGGAAGGTGCATGGAGAACAATTCATCGAGCTTGCGTGTGAATTCCTTTTCTCCTCCCATGAGTGTCATGATTCCGAATACATCATGAGGCACGTGGAATGAGAAATTCCATGAATTGCCCTCGATGAAGCCCTCGCCTGAGGTCTGGAGCACATCGAAATCCTTTTTGAAAGTCCCGTCGCTGTATCTCGGACGTGCAAAGCCTGTTTCCGGGTCATATATGTTCCTGTAATTCAATGCACGATTGCGGTATGTCGCCGCGACATCTTCCATGCCTGCGGCAAGAGCCGCGCTGTATATCGTCCAGTCGTCAAATGAATACTCCAAGGTTGTCGATGCAGCCGTGCCGTTCTTGTCGAGAGGCACGTACCCCGACCTCATATAGTCTCCGAGTCCTGCATAATAAGGTACGGAAGATGTTGCAGTCATGGCCGCTATGGCCTCCTCCTCTGCTTCGGCGACGCCTTTGGCAATGGCATCGGAAAGCACCGGGACCGCATGATAGCCGCTCATGCACCAGTTCTCGTTGCCCATGTGGCTCCATACCGGAAGCATACCGTGCACGCTCTGCTGCTGATGGCGTATCATCGACTTCACCATGTCTGCGCTCCTTTCCGGCTGAATGATATTCATCAGCGGATGTTCTGCCCGGTATGTATCCCACAATGAGAAAACAGTATAGTTGGTGAATCCGTCAGCCTTGTGGATATTGTGGTCGAGTCCGCGGTAGCTTCCGTCGACATCCATATATACCGACGGATTTATCATCGTATGGTACAGCGATGTGTAGAACATTGTCTTCTGGTCTTCCGTTCCCTCCGCCACGAAGACGGAGAGTTCCTTGTCCCAAAGTGCCTGTGCATCTTCGGCAATCTGCCCGAAGTCCTTGCCGGAGGTCTCGGCAAGAAGATTCTTGACGGCACCGTCAGTGCTTACGGCCGAGATTGCGACCTTGACTTCCAGCTCCGGATTTGCCGCTGTGCCGAACCTGAACCAGGCGGCGACATCTCGTCCGGCAATCTCCGGGAAATTGTGTTCAAGGTCGAATCTCCTCCAGAATCCGTTGTACGGAACATCAGCCCTGTCCTTGTAGCCGTATTCCGTTATCGGCTGCGAGAAAGACATTGCGAAATAGATGTAGTTCGTGCGCGCCCAGCCGTTGGTGATTCTGTATCCGGTCACAAGTGTGTCGTTCTCGACCCTCATGACAGACCAAAGAACCTTGCCCTCGTAGCCGTAGATGCCATGTCCGAGATCGAGGACGAGATGCCCGTCGGAACCTTTCGGAAAGGTGTACTTGTGTACTCCGGTACGTGGAGTGGCAGTAAGCTGCGCACGCACTCCGCTGTCTTCGAGCGTCACTTCATAATATCCCGGTGCGGCTTTTTCCGTCTCATGGCTGAAACGCGAGCGGTAGCCTGTTTCCGGATTTCCGGCAGTACCCGGCACGAGACGTATCTCTCCTGTTCCGGGCATCAGCAGGATGTCTCCCAGGTCAGAATGTCCTGTTCCGCTGAGGTGCGTATGGCTGAATCCGACGATTGTCTTGTCCGAATAACGGTAGCCGGCACAGTAGAGGTAGGCGTCAGCCTGATACCTGCCGTCTATGTTATGCGGGACGATTTCCGTGTCCGGACTCAGCTGCACGGCTCCGAAAGGAACGCAGGCGCCGGGGAATGTGTGTCCCATGCCGTCAGTACCTATCATCGGATTCACGTATGCGGAAGGTTGTGCCGATGCCGCAGCCATAATCGCCACTGCAGCCATAAATGATATTATCTTTCCGGTTTTCATTTTGCTTCACGTGAGAATGAATAAGGGAAATCAGATTCTTTTATACCCCTGTCCAGGCAAGGGACCGAATCCATCCCGAACACTAATTTTCCTCCCTTCAGCAGGTCGAAATGATTGAAATAGTTCTTAGTGTAGTTCTTTCCGTTGAATGAAAGCGTGCGTATATAGCGGTTCGCGTCACTGTTCTTCGGAGCCGAAATCTCCAGCGTCTTCCCGTTTTCCAGACTTATGACAGTCTTTTTGAAATACGGTGCGCCGATGACATATTCGTTGCTTCCGGGACATACCGGATAGAATCCGAGTGCCGTGAATACGTACCAGGCCGAAGTCTGTCCGTTGTCCTCGTCGCCGCAATATCCGTCGGGAGTCGGCCTGTAGAGCCTGTTCATCACTTCACGGAGCCAGTACTGGGATTTCCACGGCTGTCCGGCATATCCGTACAGATATATCATGTGCTGTATAGGCTGGTTTCCGTGGGCGTAGTTGCCCATGTTCATGATTTCCATTTCCCTGATTTCGTGTATAACTCCGCCGTAGTAGCTGTCGTCGAATACAGGAGGCAGGGCGAATACGGTATCAAGCCGGTGAACAAATTCCTCCTTTCCTCCCATAAGGTCGATAAGCCCCTGTACGTCATGGAAAACCGACCATGTGTAATGCCAGCTGTTGCCTTCTGTAAAGGCGTCGCCCCACTTGAACGGATTGAAAGGGGACTGGAAGGTCCCGTCCTGGTTCTTTCCGCGCATAAGCCTTGTTTCAGGATCGAAAAGATTCCTGTAATTCCGGCAGCGTGAAGCGTAAAGGTCCAGTTCCTCCTGTGGACGGCCCAGTTTCTGCCCCATCTTGTAGATGCACCAGTCGTCGTAGGCGTATTCAAGTGTACGGGCCGCGCTCTCGTTGATTCCGACATTGTAAGGTACATAGCCGAGACTGTTGTAATAGTCATATCCGAGGCGTCCGGTAGACTTGACGCGCGGGTGTACGCTGTTCGCACCTTTGAGGAGGCCCTCATACATCTTTTCCGCGTCCGCATTTGTGACGGATTTCATGTATGCGTCGGCCACGACAGATGCGGAATTGTTGCCGATCATGCAGCCGCGGTGTCCCGGACTTGCCCATTCCGGGAAAAATCCGCTTTCAAGATATGTATTCAGCAGACCTGCCTGCATCTTCTCGCCCATCGAAGGATAGACAAAGTTGACAAACGGGAACAGGCAGCGGAAAGTGTCCCAGAATCCGGTGTCCGTAAACATATAGCCAGGCAGGACTTTTCCGTTGTAGGGGCTGTAGTGCACGACCCCGCCGTCCCTGTCAATCTCATAGAACCTGCGCGGGAAAAGTACCGAGCGGTACAGGCATGAATAGAATGTCCTGATTCTGTCTGCATTGTCATCCTCAACCTTTATACGGCCGAGGACATCATTCCATACCTTCCTGCCATCTTCCTTTACCTGCTCGAAAGTCCTGCCGCCGATTTCGCCGAGGTTCACTTCGGCCTGTTCAAGGCTTATGAACGACGATGCGACCCTTGCATGTACCTTTTCGCCTCTTTCGGTCGAAAAGGCCACTACTGCGCCCACATGGTCGGACTTCAGTTCGAGATAATCCTCCACAGGCTTGTAGCCCGCCCATACCATCGACGATGCGAAAGGCTTGTCGAACTCGATCACGAACCAGTTGCGGAAATTCCTCGGAACTCCGCCGCTGTTTCTTGTGGTGTAGCCGACAATCCTGTTTTCTTCAGGAATAACCTTTATATAGGAGCCGCGGTCAAATGCGTCCACAACTATGTACGCATTGTCTGTCTGAGGGAAGGTAAAGCGGAAATACGCACATCTTTCTGTCGGCGCGATCTCCGTTGTCATGTCGTATTCGGACAGATATACGCTGTAATAGTACGGCTTGGCTGTCTCTGCCTTATGGGAGAACCAGCAGGCACGGCTTTCCTGGTCTATGCGCAGCTCTCCTGTCACAGGCATGAGGGAAAACTGGCCGTAGTCGTTTATCCACGGACTCGGCTGGTGCGTCTGCTTGAAGCCGCGGATTTTGTCCGAGCCGTATGTATATGCCCAGCCGTCACCCATAGTGCCGGTCTGCGGCATCCAGAAATTCATACCCCACGGCAAAGCTATCGCAGGGTATGTATTTCCGTTGGAAAGCGAGATTTTGGAGTCAGTTCCCATGAGAGGATTCACATAGTCCACCGGCTCCTGCTGTGCGAATGACACCATGCAGGAGAAGAAAAGGGCTGCTGACAGAAATATTCTCTTCATATTCTTTTTCTGAAGTCTGTTGTTCTAATTTGTCTCGGAAGCGGATGACGACCATCCGTAGTTCTGTACCATCTTCGGATTCCTGCGGATATCCTCTTCCGGAATCGGGAACAGGTAGTGTCTGTCATCGAATGCACGTGTTTCGACAACAACTTTTTCGAAGAAGGCCGGAGGATCCTGCCTGTAATTCATGCCGTGGATTTCGCCGCCCTCTCCTCCTCTGTGGTATGAAGGGTAATACCAGTCGTCGCCGACTGACATTCCGGCAACTTTCCAGCGGCGCACATCGAAGAAGCGGTTCCACTCGAACGACAGCTCGATGAGACGCTCCCTGTGGATGCGTTTGTCGACCTCTTCGCGTGACAAAGGATATATGATACGCTGGAATCCGTTGCCGTCGACGCCTGAGCCATATTCAGGAACGCCGGCACGGTGACGTATCTTATTGACATATTCCATTGCTCCCCTGAAATCACCGCAGGCGCTCAGACACTCCGCATATCCGAGATACATATCTCCGAGGCGGAGGAGGACTGCACAGTGTTTTGAAGTATGGCGTCCGGTGACAGGAGCCATCTTGCGCTCTCCGTAGCCTGTATAAGGCGCGTCCCAGTTTGCCTGTGCGTTTCCGGAGTTGCCGTTGAGCGAAAGTTCGGTAGTGACCAGTCCGTCGTTTGTGTCGGTCTTAAGCCATGTAGAGCCGTTGAAGGTTACGCAGACATAGAAGCGGGGCTCCCTGTTCTCCCACTGTTTGAGCGTTTTGTTTGAATTTGCCTTGAACAGGTTCCTGTCAGGATTGAACGGGTCGTTGTAATCTGACGCTGAACCGTAGAACTGGGCAGACGGAATGCCTTCATATTCCTTGTAGTCCGGATCGTCCACAATGCGCAGTCCCTTGTTTGTGAAGTACATGTCCACAATCTCCTGTGTAGTGCCGAATCCGAGTCCGCCCTTCATGTTGCCGTCCTGGCAGTTGACATGATACGGGGTAATCTGGTACGAGAACAGGTCATGGTCCGAGAGACGCACGAAAATCTGCTCCGTATTGTCGGCATAGTCGGTAATGGATGCGGCGCGGCGGAATGACTCATAATGGTCGATCTGTCCGCTGTTTCCGTTCACATATACTGTCACGAGAGAATACTGTCCGTCATACAGATTCAGAAACTCCTCGTAGGCCTCTTTCGCACGTTCCCATTTCAGCTGTTCCTTGCTCTTGTCCTGCGGGAAGAGCTGTGTCCCGTCGTTGTTTCTCACGTCAGCATACATCGGGTTGCAGTTGAAAAGAGGGGAGGCCGCATAAAGCAGGGCCTTTGCCTTGTATGCCTTGCAGGCCGCGGCATCTATGCGTCCGAGATTGGAGCCGCTGTACTGCGACGGCAGATCCTCTGCGGCCGCATCGAATTCGCTGACAATAAAATCTATGCACTCATCCACGGTATTGCGCTCCTTAAGGAGTTCTGTGAGAGGCGTGTCGATTGCGAGGGCTTCTTCGCCGAGCAGTACGCAAGGGCCGTATGAGCGGAAAATGAGGAAATAGTAAAGCGCCCTGAGGCCCCTTGCCTGTGCTTTCCAGTATTTGCGGTCGCTTGCGCTCGCCTCATTGCAGCGGTCTACATTGTTTATGAATGTACTGGCCTTTGAGATTCCTTTATAATACTCTATAAACCATTTGTTGACCTTGCCGGAAGACGGATAGACTGTTCCAAGCGCCCAGTCGGTGGCGAAATTGCCGTTCCAGGTTATGTCTGCCTCGAGTGAGCCTGCAGTCCATATTCCTGCTTCGCTGCGCTCATTGGTCTCGTCTGGCACATAGCTGTAGACATTGTTCAGGAACTCCTCTGTCTTGAGCCTGTCCGTAAATGTGTTGTCAAGATCGTACTGCTCGCCCGGAATCGGATTGAAAAAGCCTTCGCATGAAACAGTTCCCATGACGGCGAGGAGGGCAGCAGCACATATTAAAAATATTCTTTTCATAATTTTCATTTTTGAAATGTTACACTACTGCCTTATCAGAATTTGAAGCTGAAGCCCAATGCCACAGTCATTGCATTCGGATATGCAGAGCCGTTGTTTGTGTTCAGTTCAGGATCCCAGAGCCTGAATTTCGAGAAAGTCAGGAGATTCGTACCCATCATATAGATGCTTGCACCCTTGATGAAAGTCTTTTCAAGCATTCTTGCCGGGAAATTGTATGATACGCTTACCTGTTTCAGCCTGAGGAAACTCATGTCTTTCTGCCACCATGTGCTTACCTTGTTGTTGTTTGCATTGGCAGTGGAACCGTAGTGCAGACGCGGATAGAATACATTCTGGTTCGTCGGGTCATCGGCAGACCACCTGTCGGTGATGTTGGCATAAAGGTTCGAGATGCCGGCCTGGTCTGAGAACGGATTGATGGCATCTCCGCCTATGCACCTGTCGGCAAACGCATTGCCGGCGAACAGGAAGCCGAATGACACCTGGCTGATCTGGAAATCTGCTCCGAAACCATAGTAAAGCTTAGGAACGTCTCCCTGGCCGATAAGGCACTTGTCATAGTCATCTATGACGCCGTCGCCGTTGAGGTCCTTGTATTTTATGTCTCCCACCTGCGACAGCTGTCCAGGATAAGATTCTCCGAACTGCTTGGCCGAATTCAGAATTTCATCCTCGCTTGTGAACAGTCCTTCCGCAATCCAGCCCCAGCGGCCGTTGACATTTGTGCCGCGTGTCTCCTGCCAAGGATAGATAGCTCTCGGCTGATCATTCTCAACTATTTTGTCCTCATTGTATGTAAGGTTTCCACGCACTGTCACAAAAGATTTCCTGCCGATTCTTGCATTGTACTCAAGATTCATGTCGATACCCTTGTTGTCCACGACACCGAGGTTTGCATACGGCATCTCGACGAATCCTGAATAGTCAGGGATTGTCTTGCGCTCAAGGAAGATTCCTGTACGGTGCTCCTTGAAAAGCTCGACCGATACGGAAAGCGCATCCTTCATGAACTTGAAGTCGAAGCCGAGGTTCTGTTTCAGTGAAGTCGACCATGTTACATTAGCACCGTATTTGTTGAATCCCCAGCCTGAGACTCCATTGACTCCGGTTCCGAAATAGTATCCCGATGCAGAGCCCATCTGGTCCTGGTACATGAAGCGGCGTCCTGTTACCGAGTCTGTTCCGACAAGACCTACGGTATAGCGGATCTTGAAGAATGAGAAGGCTTCGCTGAACTTGCCTTTGCCCCAGAAACTTTCATTTGAGAGTACCCAGCCGAGACCTCCTGCTGGGAAGAATCCGAAGCGGTTCTCAGGGGAGAAGTTCTCCGAGCCGTTATATCCCGCATTGAACTCTACAAGATAGCGGTCTGCATAAGAATATGTAGCCCTTGCGGCTATGCCCTGCTGCCTGTATGGCAGAGAAGAAATAAGGTCTCCGGGATCGCTTGCGGTATAGATTTTCTGGTTATACAGGAAAAGCCCCGTCACATTGTGCTTCCCCCAGGTCCTGTCATAATTGAGTGAAGCCTCGAAATAGACGCTTTTCGCGGTTCCCTGTGCCTTGCTGAATGAAAGGTCGTTGGCTCCAGTATATGTCCTGTTCATGTTGAACATTCCGTCAGCTGCATATACATCGGGATTCCACAGGCCTGTGACAGGGTCTTTCGAACCTGAGAAAAAATAGGTGCTCTCACGTTTCTGGTAATACAGATTGCGTGCATTGGTCACGTCGAACGCAAGCAGGGCATTTGCAGAAAGGCCCTCGCTCCAGTTCCAGAATCCAAGGTCCTGCGAGACGCGGATATTTGAATTCAGCTGGTTGTTCATCTCGTTCGTATATCCCCTGCGTACAAGGTCTGCATAAGGGTTTCTGAGGTCGCCGTTGGATGAAATTCCTGAAACAGAGCCGTCCGGCATCATCAGAGGAAGATAAACCGGGTTGATCGACATTGCGGATGCGAACAGGGATGCAGTGGACTGCTGAGGATAGTTCGCAGAAGAAATGTAGCCGTTGAATCCCAGATCTATCACAGTTGTCTCTGTAGGGCGCAGGTTGAGGTTGGCGGTATAGTTGTACCTGTCATAACGCATGTTTGCATTATAGTTCTCCATACGTGCGGTACGTGTAAGACCCCTCTCATTGTAATATGTGAGCGACACATAATAAGTGGCATTCGGAACACCTCCGCGGACGCTTACATTCGCTCTGCGGCTGTTGCCGAACTTGTTGAATATCTCCTCGTTCCAGTTTACGGCAGGATAGAGGTACGGATTGTATTTCACATAGTCGTCGTTCGGGAGTACGCCGTTGGCCTTCTTTGTCGCCTCTATATACTGCGGAGTATAGAGAAGCGTGCCGTTTGTGTTCATGTGCGCTTCATTTGCTGCATCCATATATGTATAGGCATCGGCAAGCTCCGGACGCTTTGTCAGGGTCACGAGGCTTTCGTAATAGTCGACGCTGAACTGCGGCTTTCCTACCTTTCCGGGCTTGGTCTTGATGATGATTACACCGTTCGCACCGCGCACACCGTACACGGCGGTTGCAGAAGCATCTTTGAGTACGGTAAACGACTCGATGTCCTCAGGGTCTATGTTGTTGAAGCTGCGCTCCACACCGTCCACGAGAACGAGCGGTTTCGAGTTCTGGCCGGCGAGGGTTGATATACCGCGGATCCAGATGTCCGACTCATCATGTCCCGGCTCACCGGAACGCTGTACCGACACGACTCCGGCAATGCGTCCCTGAACTGCGGAAGACAGGCTTGCCGTCGGCATCTTGATTTCGTCCATCTTCATGGATGACTGTGAACCGACAACCGAGATTTTCCTCTGTGTACCATAACCGACCACTACGATTTCATCGAGTTCGGATACATCTTCGGCAAGGGCTATATCGACAACTTTTCTTTTGCCGACGGCTATTTCCTGCGTCTTGAATCCAATACATGATACTACGAGTACCGGGTTGTCCGTAGCCAGTTTCAGAGTGTACTGTCCGTTGGCATCTGTCATGACACCGTTGGACGTACCTTTTTCCTGTACAGTTACACCGATCAGAAGCTCGCCTTTCTCGTCAGAAACACGGCCGGTAACAGATGATGTCTGCGCGTACAGTGAGAACACCGGTGCAAACAGACACACAATCCAGCAGAGCGGCCTGACAGACAGTCTAAATGAAAATAATTTCATGGCTTTTGATTGTTAGCTTTAGTTAATAATATCGAATTGACGGACTATTGTCCGAATACAAATTACGACATTATAAAAGCTATTCTTTTCCTCTCAACAATCAAAAGCAAAATGTCGGAAAAGAGTACATCGTGTCAGATTCGAGCACAATGCAATATGTCTTAAATCAGTTATTTGTATCTTTCAATGACGAATTGGGACAAAACTTTTCCCGGTACTCTTTCGGGGTCATTCCGAACCTGTTCGCGAATTCCTTGTAGAAATATGAACGGCTTTGTATGCCGACGTCGGCAATGACATCGGCAATCGAGAGGCTTTCATCCTGAAGCAGCCGCGCCGCCTTTTCCATCCTGTAATTCTTTATAAGCGTCTCCGGAGATATGCCGAATATTCTCTTGGCTTTTCTGTAGAACCGGCTTGAACTCATCGCCACGCTGTCTGCGAGAAAGACGGTTCCCAGATCATCGTTGTCGAGACTCCGGTCAATTATTCCGATCACTTTTCTGACGAATCCTGCATCCTCGTCATTTGTGTAGAACAGCTTTCCTCCGAGAATGCTTATGTCCTCGACCTGCAGATGCACAATGTCTCCCTTGCCGAAGATTGCTTTGTGAACTATGTTGCGGAGCATCACTATATCATGAGGCAGCATCATGTATGCGTCCGAAATAAGGATAAGTTCGCGGCAGACGGAGTTTTCCGTCCGGTGGGTGAACATTGGCAGGAACGAAACCCTGGATACAGAAGCCCTGTTGCGGTAGAGAAGTTCCAGGAACTCCCTTTCACGGCCCTCGAACAGCCTCATGTCTACCATAAATAGGGCGGTCGATGCACGTGCGGCCATTCTGAATGCCTCTTCAGGGGCGTCTGCGGTCTCTACATTATATGTGGCAGACAGAATGTCGCCGATAAGCCATGACAGATCGGAAGAGGCCCCGAGCAGAACGATGGATTTCTTTGAACTGTCCTCCCGCACTTTGTCGGCTGGTTTCGGGAATGTGAGAGCAAGGCCGTCTGCACTGCTGTCCACAGTGATTCCGAGCTGCCTTGCCGCTGATCCGTGCCTGCTGCGCAGGTTTTCCGCCAGCTCTTCCGCATCTTCCGAGACAAATGAAACGCGGAGGAAGCCGTCGGATGATGCTGCGGCTGAAACTGCTGCGGCCTTTCCTGACGATGAAAGCCGGCCGAGGCAGGAATACATGATTCTCCTGAAAGCATTTATATATAAAGGGAAAAACAGATTTTCCGGTACATCGATTTTGACTGCGGAGAGATTCTTTCCACCGCGTTCAAGTACTGCCGCGACATCTGCAATCACTCCGGCAACCCTCTCCTCGCCGCAGATGACATATTCGGACGGCAGCACGGAACAGGCCGAGTCTGGCTGTCCGTCGGCAAGAATGCCGCTCACGGTATCCGTGATCATGTCTACGGCCTGTCTCATCTCACCGTATGGCAGATTGCCTGAGCGGAGACGGTCACAGCAGTGGCAGATTACGGCGAGACGGTCCGCAAGTTCCTGCCCTTCGCCGGCTGAACCTGCATCATTGGCTGCGGACGCTGACATACGGAAGACGCCCTTGCGGTAAAGGACAGCGGCTGCGGAAGCCAGCGCAACGGCGGCCATAAGAATATAGAGCGCGATAGCCCACGGTGAACCGTACCAGGGCGGCACGATCCGTACCGGTACAGAGAATATCCTGTAGTCCGTATCGAAGACATCTTTCTTATACCTTATTCTGAATGTGTAGTTCCCCGGAGGCACGGATGAGAACGAGGCTTCGTTGCTTACGCTGAATACAGACCAGTCCCGGTCATATCCCTCGAGTATGCTGGAGTATTCAATGTCCCGGCTTGTCAGGAAGTCCGGGACACCGTACAGGAGGGAAAAGGATACGGGCCCTGTCCCGACCCGTATTGTGCGTTCACCGTGGCGCGATTCATAATGGTCTGACAGATTGACGGTCTTCCTGTCAATCTTCATGCTCCTCAGGATAATGTCCCTGTTGACTCCGGGAGAGAAGTCGGTCTCCCGGTTCAGCCACAGCAGTCCGTCGACACCGCCGAAGAAAAGGTCGCTTCCGTCCTGACTGCACCAGTAGGCGTCATCGCTGAACTCTCCTACGGAAATGCCTCCGCTATAATAATATGTGTGCGACTTACCGTCGTCCCTGTTGTATTTTATAAGCCCTTTGTTGGTCGACAGCCACAGGAATCCGGACTTGTCCTCAAGGATTCCGTGTATCATGTCATTTGACAGCCCGTGCTCCCGTCCCACATACGAGGCATGGAGGTAATCCCCTTCATGTTCGATGATCACGAGTCCCGACGCAGTGCCTACATACAGTCTGTTGTCCGAAGCGACGCACAGACTGAGTATGTCATCGACAGACTTGTCAAGTATGTCCTTGAGCGAGATTACCTGATACTCTTCGGTCTTCCTGTTGAACTTCACGAGACCGTTGCCGCGGCTGCCGAGCCACAGTACAGAGTCACCGTCCGCAATCATTGGGAAAAACATTTCAACCTCGCGTCCCTTGTCATAGAATGTGAAACGCTTCGCATCCTTTATCCGCGGAGTTCCTCCGCCTTCTATTCTGACTTTGTGGAATCCGTTTCCGGATGTCGCAAGGTACAGCACACTGTCGCTGTCCTCCACAATGGCATGTATCTCATTGATCATGGGAGCGTAATCGCCTGATACTGCATCGAGGCGGTCGTGTCCGGTGGAGAAGTACATGAGTCCGGAATCACCGGTGCCAACCCAGAATCCGTCCCTGTAACGGCTTTGTTCCAGCGCGTAAACCTGGAATTCCTGATTGCTTCTGACATATTCGCCTGCAGGGACACGTCTTGTAGTCGAAAAGACTTCGGCCTTGACCGGATATCCGTCATCTAAGGCTGTCCGGTAAGACGGGACGTGCACAAGTCCGTCTCCTTTAGTGCCGAACCAGAGGCCGCCTTTTCTGTCGGCAAGTATCGAGCGCACCTGTCGGGAAAGTTCTCCGGAGATCTGGTTGAGCATGAGATTCGTGGCTATGGAGCTGTTGTGCGCATACATTACAGCTCCTTTGCCGTCCGTCGCGACCCACAGAACGCCCTGGCCGCTGTCCTTGTACAGGCCGTATATGCGCATATTCTTGTCCACTTCCTCTGCCGAGTATTTGCCGGAGGCGAGCAGCTTGACCAGACCGTTTATTCTGAATCCTATGAATATGTCCTCATAGAACGGCACTATGCCGTTTATGTCGCCGTATTCCGCCTTCAGTTCCGCCATATTCCTTATATACATCTTTGAGCGGCGGGTTATGTCATACATCCAAAGGTCGTTGTCACTGTCTATGAAACAGACCGTGCCGTCCTGGTGGAAGAGTTCCGACACTGCTTTTGAGTGGAAATCGTAGAAAGACTCTGATAGACGTACCGAAAGCGAGTCCGTGCCGAACGAAGATACGGAATAGATTCTTATCCGGCCCGAGTCTTCCGGAAAATACCACAGTTCGCCGGCTTCGGTTACAAATACTCTCCTGTCTGTCTCTGAACTTCCCTTGCGGAATTTGGCATCGAGCCCTATGAACCTGCCGTGGTGCACATTATAATAATAAAGGCTGTCCGAGGCTATGAGGTATGTGTTTCCGGCTGAATTGGAATGTATCGAATAATCTTTTCCGAAATCGTATATTTCCTGAACAGAGTCGTCGCAGAACCGGTTCAGGTTCAGGTAAGTGTTTACCCACAGACAGTTGCCGTCGGCCTGGCAGACGGAATGGATTACATTGTTGGAAAGCGTGGTCTTTTTTGAAAAGTCTGAGCGGTACACGATCATTTCCCTGCCGTCATAGCTGTTCAGCCCGTCGTATGTGCTGAACCACATCAGTCCGGAGTTGTCCTGAAATATGGAGAGGACTGCGCTGTGGGACAGGTTGGTCTGGCAATCTATTCGGAACAGGCTGTAGTCCCTGTCATTTCCCGCACTGCAGACGGCCATACAGGAAAGTATAATAGAAACTGTAAGCAGGACATTTCTTATGCGTCCCGTGTAAAACCGGTCTTTCACCATAAAAGTACGACTTATCAGGTAAGCACGGCAATTTCGTAAAAAATAAAGAAATAAACAATAATATGCAGGACATTTTTTGATTTTCCTGAGCCTGTGACTTGAAAAGCAAAGGCAGGATTTTGCCAAACAAAAAATTATTTCTATCTTTGCGCCCCCTATGTAGTGTAGGGATCGCATTTTTATTAAGTATTAACCATTTAAAAGTACAAGATGGACACACAGAGCTACAAAACGGTATCCCTCAAAGCAGGCGATATCAAGAAGGAGTGGGTTGTGATCGATGCTACCGACGTGGTGCTCGGACGTCTTGCTTCCAGAGTCGCGCTCGTTCTTCGCGGTAAGAACAAGCCGTCTTTCACTCCGCACATGGACTGCGGTGACAATGTCATCATCCTCAATGCGGACAAGATCAGGCTCACAGGCAAGAAGATGACCGACAAGGTGTACGTTCGTCATACCGGATATCCGGGAGGCCAGCGTTTCAGCACCCCTAAGGAGATTCTCGCAAAGAAACCGACCGAACTCGTAAGGATGGCTGTCAAAGGCATGCTTCCTAAGAACCGTCTCGGTGCGAAGCTCATCAACAATCTTTACCTCTACACAGGTAATGAGCATCCGCATCAGGCGCAGAACCCAAAAACAATCACATTAAACGAAATTTAAGCAGAGCATGAAAGTAGTAAACGCCCTTGGAAGACGTAAATCAGCAGTCGCACGCGTTTATGTCGTGCCTGGTAAAGGTAACATTGTAATCAACGGCCGTGAACTCAATGACTATTTCAGAGAGGACACCCTCCGTTACATTGTAAACCAGCCGTTCGAGGTAACAGGCACTGCAGCTCAGTTTGACGTTAAGGCCAACCTCGACGGAGGCGGAATCAAAGGTCAGGCAGAGGCTTTGAGACTCGGTATCGCCCGCGCACTTTGCGAGGTGGACAAAGAGGCTTATCGTCCGGCCCTCAAGGCAGCAGGATTCCTTACCCGTGATGCACGTGAAGTCGAGCGTAAGAAACCTGGTCAGCCTGGTGCACGTAGACGCTTCCAGTTCAGCAAACGTTAATATTTGCCGTCTGATTTACAAAACAGTACAGTCCGGTACCAAATCACGGGACCTTCACGGGAGATGCGAATTTCCGGAAGCTGCCTGATGATTGCCGCGGCTGCGGAAAATCTCGGAGACCGGCCTCTGTGCCGCTGCTTCGGATTGATGAAAAGAGACCCTCAGGCGAAGGCAACAGCCTGTGCGGCCAATTAAAAACAAAAGAAAACAAACAAAACAATGCCAAGAACAAATTTCCAAGAATTGCTTGATGCAGGTGTTCACTTCGGACACTTGGCGAGAAAATGGAACCCTAAGATGGCACCGTACATCTTTGACCAGAAGAACGGGATCCATATCATCGACCTGCATAAAAGTATAGTTAAGATCGATGAGGCTGCAAATGTACTCAAACAGCTTGCGCGTTCAGGCCGCAAGGTACTTTTCGTAGCCACAAAGAAACAGGCAAAGGAGATCGTTGCCGAGAAGGCAGGATCTGTAAATATGCCTTACGTGACAGAGAGATGGCCGGGCGGAATGCTTACCAATTTCCCGACTATCCGCAAGGCTGTCAAGAAGATGAATACCATCGACAAGATGATTGAAGACGGAACTTTCGACACTCTCGCAAAGCGTGAGCGTCTTCAGGTTACCCGCCAGAGAGCAAAGCTGGAGAAGAACCTCGGTTCTATCAGAGACCTCAGCCGTCTCCCTTCAGCCCTTTTCGTAGTGGATGTGCAGAAAGAGATGAATGCTGTAAAAGAGGCAAATCGTCTTAATATTCCGGTTATCGCTATGGTTGATACTTGTTGCGATCCTACTCCGATTGATTATGTGATTCCGGCAAATGACGATGCTGCAAAGTCCATTGCATACATCATGGATGTTCTTTGCGGTGCCATCAGGGAGGGATTGGAAGAAAGGAAGCTCGAAAAGGAAAAGGAAACCCCTGAGCAGACAGAGGAAAAGCCTGCAGGCAAGAAGCTCCGCGCACGCAAGGGTGCAGCAAAGCCGGCAGAGGAAACTCCTGCCGCAGAGGCTGCCGAAACAGCTGACGCTGAGTAATCCAAAGTTATCAATTCTTTAAACATCTTACAAAATGGAGATTAAAGCAGCTGACGTTGCAAAGCTTCGTCAAATGACTGGCGCAGGTATGATGGACTGCAAAAAGGCTCTTGTTGAGGCCGAAGGCGATTTCGCAAGGGCGCAGGAAATCATCCGCGAGAAAGGCAAGCTCGTAGCAGCCAAAAGGGCTGACCGCGAGACTTCTGAAGGTGCTGTCATCGCTAAGGTCAATGGTAACAAGGCTATCGTCGTGGCCCTCGGATGCGAGACTGACTTCGTGGCCAAAAATGCTGAGTTCCAGGCTCTCGCAGAGGCTATTGCCGAGACTGCGATTGCAAATTTCCCTGCAGATGCCGAGGCTCTCAAGGCTTGCGTCCTTGCTGACGGAAGGACTGTAGAGGCTGCCGTTACGGAGCAGACCGGAAAGACCGGAGAGAAGCACGTAATCGTAGGTTACGAAACTGTTGAGGCACCTTACATCTCATCTTATATCCACAAGATCAACGGCAAGCTCGCTTCTGTTGTCGGATTCAGCAAGGAGTTCGATGCTCAGGTAGCAAAGGGAGTCGCAATGCAGGTGGCTTCAATGAACCCGGTTGCAGTCTCAGCAGCAGACTGCTCTCAGGAAGTTATCGACAACGAGCTTAAGGTTGCTGTCGACAAGACCAGGGAAGAGCTTGTAAAGAAAGCTGTCGATGCAGCTCTCAGCAAGGCCGGAATCAATCCTGCCCATGTTGACAGCGAGGCTCACATCGAGTCCAACACTGCCAAGGGATGGATTACTCCTGAGCAGGCTGAGCAGGCCCGTGAGATCATCAGGACTGTTTCTGCAGAGAAGGCGGCAAACCTTCCTGAGCAGATGGTTCAGAACATCGCAAAGGGACGTCTTCAGAAGTTCTTCAAGGAGCAGACTCTCGAGGAGCAGGGCTACCAGATGGGAGACGGCAAGACTCCTGTGAAAGACGTTGTTGCCGCTGCCGACAAGGATGCAAAGATTCTTTGCTTCAAGAGACTGTCTCTCAACGACTAATCATGACATGCCGGCCTTGTGCCGTGCGCATATTGTAAAAGGATGGCCAAAGCGGTTTGGTCATCCTTTTTCTTGTTTTTCGGTGTGGTGAACCTTGACTTGTCTGTCCCGAAATGCATTGTTTTGGGAACAATCGTACTGAAATGCCGTAGTTTGTTCCCGAAAAGGGTTATTTTGGGAACGGTCGTGCTGGAATGTAGTGTTTCGTTCCCCAAAGGCCCTGTTTTGGGAACGGTTTTGCTGAAATGTCGTATTCCATTCCCGAAAGTCCCGAAATTATTAAAAACGGCTGGCGAATCCAGTGTGATTATCATTTGTACAAATCAGATGGAAACGCTTTCATTTAATGAGTTGATGCAGGTAAAATAAGCAGAGCCGAAGATTGCTGTGTCTGACTCCGTTAAATGATACCGCAATGGCTGAGACAGCCAAGTTGCTTTATGACGTGCATTGCGGAACTGCCGCCCCGTTCGGCAATCCTCCGGCAAGCGCCAGAGGGCATGAGGCCGTGCCGGACCTCTGGAACAAATAAGAAGAAAGTGTATTTTGCCGGGTAGTGTCCTGTTTAGAAGGACACGGTTTTGCCGCCCTTTCGTATGACAATCCATGCGAGGGCGGCATATCCTGTTATAAACAGGGTGTGGACACCTAATTTTGCGAGAATCATTCCCGCAGGGGCGCTTCCGATTGCAACTCCCTGAAAAAAGACCTTGTCAATTGCTGTGGAAATCCCGTATACGGCCCCCATGACCAGCACTATTGCCGCAAGCCGTCCCCAGCGGTAGGGAATCGGATAATATTTTGCTCCAAGGACTGCGCTTATCGTGAACATCACCACATAACTTGCGAGATGTCCGAATGCGGCTGCCCAGTATGAATATGCCGGCATGAAAACCATGATGACAACTGCCGTTACCGCAAGGCCTGCCAGAGTGATCCAGATTGCCATATCCGTTTTTCCCGAAAGTTTGTACCACATGGATACATTGTACAGCATTCCCAGTATCATATAGGAAATCAGCATTATGGGAACGACCCCGACCGCATCCCTGAAATTCCGGCCGAGGATGAGGGATATGACATCTATATAAAGTATCACGCCGAGAAATACAAGACCGCAGAATGCCGTGAAATATTCCTGTATGCAGGCATACAGTTCCCTGGAGTCCTTGTCTTTCGCTTTCTTGAAGAAGAACGGTTCTGCGGCATAGCGGAACATCTGTATGAACAGATTCATTATTACGGCCAGTTTGACCGCCGCCTGGTAGATTCCGAGATTCGCTCTCCACGCCTGGGCGTTCGTGTCGAAATAGCGGAAAAGTATTCTGTCGAGAAAATCATTTATCACTCCCGGAAGGGCGGCGACCATAAGCGGAAGCGAGTAGGCGAGCATCTGTCCGAGCAGCTTCCTGTCCAGTCTGAAACTCAGCTTCATGAAGTCCGGAATGAAAAGCAGGGCGCAGACGATACAGCTGATGAAAATCGCGAAAATCACATAGCTGAAATCAGGCACTGCAGGCACAAAATGCAGCAGCCAAACATCAGAAGACGTGAGGGCCGGGACTCCAATGCCGGCCTTGGCGGCGATTCCTGCGCAATATTTCGGGAAATACAGGAACAGAAAAAAGTTCGCGGCTGTTTCAGTCAGGATTTTGACCGTCTTGAAAATGGCGAACTTAAGGGCCTTTTCTTCCTGGCGCAGCTTTGCAAAGAGTATGGCCGTCACCGAGTCCAGTGCAAGTATTCCTCCGGTATATCTGATGCAGGCTCCGCAGCCTTCATAGCCGAGTGCCGAGGCAATCGGGGACGCGAAAGCGATTGTAAGGGCGAGAAAAGTAGCACTGATGCAGAATACCGTCACGAAAGCACTGGAATATACAGTCTTAGGATTGTAGCCCTCTTTGTTCGCAAAACGGAAGCAGCCAGTTTCCAGTCCGAGTACAAGCACAATCTGAAGTACGGCTATATATGCCATGAATTCTGTCACTATTCCGTAGTTCTCCGGTGACAGCGCCCTTGTATATATAGGTACGAAAAGAAAATTTATGATTCTGGCGAGTATAGTGCTCAGACCGTAAATCATGGTCTGGCCTGCCAATTGTTTCAAAGGATTTGCCATAATGAGCGCAAAAATAATTATTTTTGCGGGATAATGGTGAAACGCTTTTTGAAATATCGGAACAAATGAAAAATATAAAATTTCTTATCGCAGTCGCCGCTGCAATGGCCGCCGCTGTTTCGTGCTCCTGCGTGCACGGAAACAGGAATGTGCAGCCGGAATTGGACGACAGCACAAAAACAGCAATTGAAATGGAGGCCAAAAGAGCTGCAGAGCCTGAGTTCGACATAGTGACATCTCACGGCAAAATGAGGGTAAGGCTGTACAGCCTGACACCGAAGCACCGGGACAATTTCGTCAGACTCGTGTCTGAAAAATACTATGACGGGCTAAGATTCCACAGAATCATAGAGGATTTCATGATTCAGACCGGGGACCCGTATTCAAAGGATACCGCCATGATCGACAAGTGGGGTACCGGAGGCCCTGACTACACTGTCCCGGCAGAATTCGTGGAGCAGTACACTCATAAAAAAGGTGCGCTTGCCGCTGCGAGGAAGTCGGATATGGCCAATCCGAAGAAAGCCTCTTCCGGCTCGCAGTTCTACATTGTCCACAACCCTGAAAACTGCTCTCACCTCAACGGGCAATACACTGTCTTCGGGGAAGTCACGGAAGGGCTGGATGTGATAGACAAAATCGCTTCTGTTCCCGTAGACCGCTATGACAGGCCGAATGATGATGTCATGATTATAAGAATCACGCCTGTGGAGCAGAAGGCCGAAAAGCCGGCAGTCAGTGAGCCTGCTTTGACAAATGCGGCTCCGATAGACACCGCAGCAGGAATGCCGAGAAAAAAAAGACCGGGAAATGAATAAGTTCAGCCACATATTCTTCGATGCGGATGACACGCTTTGGGAGAATGAGAGGTTTTTCCGTGAGGCGGAGGACAGCTTCATAAGGCTGCTGGCGCCGTATACAGGTCCCGAAGGCGTGCAGAAGATGCTGTGGGACAGGCAGGAAGACAATATCCCGCTGTTCGGCTACGGCTCAAAGACCTATATGATTGGCATGACCGATGCCGCAATGGAAATCTGCGGCGGCCGTCTGTCCTCGGATATATATTACGGCATAAAGAAGATAATCACTGATCTGGCCTATCACGAGTTTATGCTTATCGAAGGTGTGGTGGAGACGCTCGAGGCTCTTCACGGGCATTATACGATGGCAGTGGCCACCAAGGGTGACCTTACGGAACAGTTGTCCAAATACAGAATGTCAGGTCTGGAGAAATATTTCCATCATATAGAAGTGATGGAGAACAAATGCGAGAGAAATTACCTTGAACTTGCCGCGAAAAACGACCTTGAGCCTCATCAGCTTCTTATGGTCGGAAATTCCGTCCGGTCCGACATCGCTCCTGTCATAAATATCGGCGGTACTGCCATAAACACGCCCCATGAATTTGTTTGGGTGCATGAAATGATGGAAATGCCGGAGTCAGACAGAGTGATTGTCGTAAAAAACATAAAAGATATTGTGAAAATACTCCTTTGATGTGAAGTTTGGCACGGAATTGGCAATAAATTCTGCCGAATAGTTTTTTCATAGGTTAAGTTTTAGGTTAGAATTGCGGATGCCGCCCGATGTGAATCGGACGGCATCCAACTTTTTGCCGGCTAAGCTGAAACACGGAATATTTTTTATACCTTTACGCCGATAAAATCAATTTAAAAGATATTGTATGGGCAAACATACTTTCCAGGAGTGGATTATTGCAGTAAGACCCTGGTCTTTTCCGGCGTCTGCAATGCCTGTAATCGTCTCTGCAGCTTATCTGTTCTGGAGCGGAGCCGTCGGAATGAACTGGCTTTTCGGCCTCTGGGCGTTAGTCAATGTCGTGGTCTTCCATGCTGCGGGAAACACCTGGAGCGACTGGTTCGACTACCGCAGAAAAGTGGATGCGGACGACACTTTCGGAGCAAAGACACTGACCACCGGAATGTTCACTCCCGATGAAATAAGGAATTTGTCGGTATGCCTTACTCTTGCAGCCTGTGCCGGCGGCATCGGCCTGCTCGCGCTGACAGGTCTCCCGCTTCTGTGGATCGGCCTGGGCGGACTTGCCTGCACGCTGCTTTATCCTCCTCTGAAATACAATGCGCTCGGCGACCTCGCGATACTGGCGGCCTACGCCTTTCTTCCGACTCTCGGCACGGCATACGTCATGACCGGTGCGGTAGACTGGAGCGTACTCTGGATAGCCTTGCCTGTCGGGCTTATTACTGACGGCATACTGCACAGCAACAACACACGCGACATTGCCACAGACAGACGATGCGGAATTACTACCATGGCGATGGGGCTCGGCACAAAGGCCTCGGCACTGGTCTACGGTTTTGAAATGATTTTTCCGTATATCTGGGTCGGTGTTTGCTCGATTGCCGGAATCATGCCTGTCTGCACAATCGCTGTCTTTCTGACGCTTCCTGTTTCGGTGGCCTGCGTCAGGACTATGAGGAAGTCCGTGGATGGCGGTCCTTCGGTAATTGCCGACCTCGATGTCAGGACTGCCAATCTCCAGCTGATGTTTTCTTTGCTTCTGGCTGCTGCATTTGCCGCAGGCGGCCTGTTCTGATTGTCGCTTCGTTATGGACATGATACGCAAAGCCGGTCCGGCGGCCGGAATTGTCATTGCTGCCGTCCTGTGGACAGTGATGTTTTCGCCATGGACTTCTCCGCATATAAATTTCTGGGTCCTGATGACCTGTTCGGCTGTCGTACTGTCTTCGCTTTCGTTCGCAGGACGTCCGGAGCTTTCCGGAGTCCTGAGGTTCAGACTTCCGGACATAGCCGCAGGGATTGTGCTGGCTGCTGTCCTTTGGGGAGTTTTCTGGATCGGCGACAGGCTCTCTTCCATGATTTTCGGTTTTGCCCGCGGCCAGGTGGACATGATATACGGCATGAAGGACGGGGAGAATCCCCTGGTGCTGTCTTTGCTCATGCTGTTTGTCATAGGACCGGCGGAGGAGATTTTCTGGAGGGGATATATTCAGGAGAGCCTGTCGCGCAAATGGAACAGGAATGTCGGCTTCGTCGTGACAACTCTTGTGTATGCGCTGGTGCATATTTCCAAATTCAATTTCATGCTTGTCATGGCCGCACTCGTCGCCGGTTTTGTCTGGGGACTGGGATACCGTCTGTTTCCTGATCGTCTGGGTGCCCTTGTCGTTTCACATGCGCTTTGGGACTGTGCTGTGTTTATCTGGTTCCCGATCTGATGCCTCCGTTTCCTCCGCTTCAGGGAGAGGATATGCCGCCGCTCCCGGTCTTGGAAATTGTTTTGAATAATTTTGTCCGGCGTATGTAGTTTTTTGCTGTCCTCTGCGTCTAATGTGCAAAACTGAAAGGATGATGGATTCGTTGAAAACAGATTTTTCCCGTATGGTCAAAGAGTGCAGGAGTACCATCTATACGGTCTGCTATATGTTCTCAAAAGACGGGGGCGAGGTCGAAGACCTTTTTCAGGATATTCTCATAAATCTGTGGAAAGGCTGGGCCGGTTTCCGCGGTGAGAGCGGAATCTCCACCTGGGTGTGGCGCGTGAGTCTCAATACCTGCATCTCTGCCCAGAGAAAAAGGCGCAAAATGAACTTTGTTCCCCTCGACATGGACATAAATCTGTTTTCCGACGATGACGAGGACACGAGACAGATCCGTATGCTCAAAAAAAGAATCAGTGCGCTCGGCCCGTTCGACAGGGCTATTGTGCTTCTCTGGCTCGAAAATCTGAGCTATGATGAAATCGGACAGATTGTGGGAATCACTGCCAAGAACGTATCCGTCAGACTCTTCAGAATAAAGGAACAGCTGAAGAAAATCCCTGGCTAAAATAACCTGTTATGGAAACGAACATGAATGAAATCGAGCAGATGCGCGCTCAGATGCTTCTGCTCCAGAAAAAACTGTACAATCAGTCGATGCTTAATGAAAAACATATCCGTGCGGTGATGAGCGGCGGAGTCTCCGACCTGAACGGCAGAGGCCTGGCAATCTTGATTTTCGGCTTGCTCGCGCTTCCTTTCTGTGTGTTCAGTTTCTACACCACGGGAATGTCGTACTGGTTCTGCGGAGCCACCGGGGCAATGCTTGCCTTCTGCGTGTTCATGACATGGACGCACCATCGTGAACTTTGGGCTCTTGACATGGGCCATGCATCTATGCTTGAAATCGGCACAAAGGTAAGGAAACTGAACCGGCACTATGTCACATGGATAAGAATCGCGCTGCCTATGGTGACGGTATGGATTACATGGTTTGCCGCCGAGAGCATAATGCGCGGAAAGGTGTCTGTCTACTATCTCGCAGGGGCGTTTGCCGGAGGCCTGGCCGGCCTTGCGATAGGGCTTCGCTTCAGGAGAGGAGTGATCAGGAGGACGGAAGAACTTCTTGCCCAGATTGACGATTTCCGTCAGGAAAACGAAATTTAAAATATTAATCAATACGGCGGATAAAGTTTGAATCTTGTCTGTACGGGCGTGGAATCATGAAAAAATTCCTATATTTGTCCACCTTGACATAAAATATGTTAAGGACAGAACACACTAACTTGTTTAATTTATGCTTAAAAACATTAAGTCAAGATTCATCGTCTGCTGTCTCGCTTTCTTTTCGCTTGCAGCGGCGGATGTTATGACCCTTCCTGGTGCTTATGCCCAGGAAGTCTCCGTTCAGGGGGGGGCAGTCAGTGGCATAATTACTGACTCCGACGGACCTGTCATAGGAGCAGCGGTCTTTGTTAAAGGTTCTTCTGAAGGAACTTCATCAGGAATTGACGGAGATTTTTCGCTTAAGGGCCTTGAAAAGGGTGATGTGATTGTCATATCAATCATCGGTTACGAGACTCAGGAAATTGTCTGGAACGGACAGACAACCCTCGATGTCGTTCTTAGCGAGTCCACTGTTTTTCTCGATGAAGTCGTTGTGACGGCTTTGGGCATCAAGAGGGAGCAGAAGACTCTTTCTTACAACGTGCAGTCCGTAAGTTCCGAGAAACTGACTGCTGTAAAGGACGCAAGCTTTGTCAATTCGCTTGTCGGAAAAGTCGCCGGTGTCCAGATCAGTTCCGGCGCCGCCGGTCCGGGTTCTGCCGCGAGAGTCGTGATGCGGGGAACCAAATCAATCCAGAAAAGCAACAATGTACTGTATGTGATCGACGGTATTCCGATGTACAACAAGAATCTCGGAGGTACCGGAGGAGCTTATTCCGGATCTGTCGGTTCGGAGTCTGCGGCCGACATAAACTCTGACGACATCGAGTCGATCAGTATGCTTACCGGCCCGTCCGCTGCTGCCCTTTATGGTTCAGAGGCTGCAAACGGAGTCATAATAATCAATACGAAGCGCGGTTCGGAGTCAAAGACAAGCATTGCCGTAAGCAACAGCACGACTTTCTCGGAGGCCACCATGCTTCCGCAGATGCAGTACCGCTACGGTTCATCGGCAGGAAGTGCCAGCTGGGGTGATCCTGTCAGCAGTACATTCAACGTAAAGGACTTCTTCAATACCGGAACGAATGTCATCAATACTGTTTCGCTTTCAACAGGAAACAGCAAGAACCAGACATATATTTCCGCTTCTACGACAAATGCCACCGGAGTCGTGCCTAACAATTCATACAACAGGTACAATTTCACTGCACGCAATACCACCAAATTCTTTAAAGACAGGGTGACTCTTGATTTCGGTGCGAGCCTGATTCTCCAGAATGACAAGAATATGGTGTCCCAGGGAAAATACCGCAACCCTCTCACTGGACTGTATCTTTTCCCGCGCGGAGACGATTTCGACGAGGTGCGCCTTTATGAAAGGTACAATCCAGGTGTCGGAATGGCCGTTCAGTACTGGCCGTACGGTCCTGGCGCGCATTCGATCCAGAACCCTTACTGGGTTCAGTACAGGAACCCGCGTATCAACAACAAGCGCAGGTATATGCTGAATGCGTCTCTGAAATATGACATAGCCCCGTGGCTCAATGTCACAGGACGTGTAAGAGTGGACGAGTCTGTCTACAGAAGCACGGAGAGTTTTTATGCAAGCACCCTGACGACATTCTGCGGCACAAACGGAGGATATTCGGATGCGACTGACACGGACAGGACTTTCTACGGCGATGTGATTGCAAATGCCGACAAGACCTGGGGAGACTGGAGGCTCATCGCAAATGTCGGAGCTTCCATAAATGACCAGCGTTACGAGAAAATCGGTTCTGCCGGCGACCTTGTGCTTGCGAACCTCTTTACTACGAGGAATCTCAACACTGCCGCTTCATTCAAGTCATTCCAGGAAGGCTGGCACGACCAGAACCAGGCCGTGTTCGGTTCTGCTGAAGTGGGATTCAGAAATATGCTCTTCCTTACGCTGACCGGCCGCAATGAATGGCCTTCACAGCTGGCATATACAGGCACTTCGTCATATTTCTACTGGTCTGCGGGTCTTTCTGCCGTGGTTTCCGGCATGGTGAAATTGCCGGAATGGTTCACATTCCTGAAGGCGAGGGGATCGTATGCGAAGGTATCTTCCCCTATCGACCGCTATCTTTCCAATCCGAGCTTCAAGTATAATGAGCAGTCGCACAACTGGCAGTCTCCGGACACGTATCCGGCTTACAATCTTCAGCCGGAGGACACCAAGTCATGGGAAGTCGGTCTCAACATGGCCTTCCTCAACAGCCTGACTCTGGACGTGACTTATTACCGCTCGAACACTTACCACCAGACAATATATGCGCCTCTTGCGTCTTCGACCGGATACAAGAACTTCATCGCCCAGACCGGTAACGTAAGGAACCAGGGTGTCGAGCTTGCCCTCGGATACAGCAATGAATGGGGCGGATTTGGCTGGGACACTCATTTCACATATACTTTCAATGAGAATAAAATCATAGAGCTGGCACACGGAATCCCCGATCCTGTGGACGGTACCCCTGTGGACTGTACGGACATCGAGCAGGATTATCTCGGATCAAGCAATGTCGCTCCGCAGATACGTCTGAGGGAGGGCGGCTCAATGAGTGACATTTATGTGAAGCATTTCATTGACCGTGATGCAAACGGAAATGTCTATATCACTCCGGAAGGAGGCATCAGAATGCGTGAAACAGAGCCGGTGAAAGTCGGTTCGCTTGCGCCCAAGGCTAATTTCGGATGGTCCAATACGTTCGGCTACAAGGGCGTGTCCCTCGGCTTTGTGATTACAGCCCGGGTAGGAGGCCTTGTATATTCCGCAACCCAGGGTATTCTGGACTATTACGGTGCGTCGGAGGAATCTGCAAAGATGCGCGATGCAGGAGGAATTCCTGTAAACGGCGGTATGCTCGGTGCACAGAAATATTTCGAGGGAATTTCGACGGCGGAAGGCGGATACGGCGCATACTACCTGTATGACGCTTCCAATGTAAGGCTTCAGGAGCTCACGCTCAATTATACGCTTCCTGCAAAATGGTTCCGTGACAAGGCTTCGCTTACAGTCGGTTTCGTCGCAAGGAATCTTGCAATGATTTACTGCAGGGCACCGTTCGATCCTGAACTGACAGGTGCATCTTCAAGCAACTACTACCAGGGAGTCGACTTCTTCATGCAGCCGAGCACCCGTAATCTGGGATTCAATGTGAAACTCCAATTCTAAAGAAAGATGAACAAGACATTAAAAATATTTTCGGTCGCTGCTGTTGCACTGTTCCTCATGTCCTGTACAAAGAACTATGAGAAATACAACACCGATCCCTATGCAGTCCGGAGCGAGGACCCTTCAATCCTCCTTCCGACCATGATCGACGCCCTTATGTATGTGCAGCAGAATGATTCCCAGATGATTGACCAGATGGTCGGAAGTCTCGGAGGATATTTCACCCTGTCAAACCGCTGGGGAGGACAGAACTTTGACACTTTCAATGCGTCCGACAGCTGGAATGCCATTCCGTTCAATACGGTTTTCGAGGACATATACGGAAACTATTTCAACATTTTCGAGGCCACAGGCGGCGAGGGCCACTGGTATGCCCTTGCAACTCTTGTAAAGGCAGCCTCAATGATGCGTGTGGCCGACTGCTACGGCCCTATTCCTTACAGCAAGGTGCAGAAAGGCCTCATGTACGTTGAATATGACAGCAATGAGGATGTGTACAGGAACATCATCGGGGATCTCGGCAAGGCCGCTGACATTCTCTATGCCTATTCTGTCGCAATGCCCGGCTCAAAGCCGCTCGGAAGCAGCGACCTCCTCTATGGCGGTGACTATTCTCTCTGGGCAAAGCTGGCAAACTCATACATTCTGCGTGCCGCTGTGCGCACCGGAAATGCCGAGGCGGCGCTGCAGGCTGTCAATCATCCTGCCGGCCTGATTGTAAGCAATTCCCAGAATGCAATGATGTCTCCGGGAATCCAGCGTAATCCGTATGAACTTGCGTCCTCAAACTGGGGCGATCTCAGAGTCAATGCTTCTATTGTGGACTATATGACCGGCTACAGCGATCCCCGTGCGGACAAATATTTCACGAAGTCCACTTTTGACGGTGCGGACGGCAGATTCATCGGTATGCGTTCAGGCAGCGGTTCGTTCAACAAGAACGAAGTCAGCGGATACTCCCTTCCGAATCTGGAGGAAAAATCGGCACTTCCTGTCTTTCTGGCTGCCGAGACAAAGTTCCTGCTTGCCGAGGCCGCTCTTGAAGGACTTGTTACCGGTGATGCGAAGGCGCTTTATGAGGAGGGAATCACTCTTTCAATGGAGATGTACGGCGTAGGTTCTGCTGCCATTGCCGCTTATCTTTCAGACAATGAAAGTGTTCCGGGAAGCCATGACAACGATCCGGGCCCTTCGTCGGTTTCCGCTCCGTATTCACGTGCGACGCAGGTGACCATTGCCTGGGACGAGTCTGCGTCAGATGCCGTTAAACTTGAGAAAATCATCACGCAGAAATGGATTGCCAACTGGCAGATGGGTCTTGAGGCATGGACTGAATACCGCCGTACCGGCTATCCTGAGCTTGCGCCTGTAATCAACAATCTCAGTTCAGGGGTCATTTCTTCTGCAAACGAGGCCAGGGGACTTCGCCGTCTCCGCTATCCTTATACAGAGAAAAATCTCAATGCGGACAATTGCAGGAATGCTGTCGACAAATACTTCGGCGGCAGGGATGATGAGTCCGTTGACCTTTTCTGGGTTAAAAAATAACAAATAGACTGTGATGAATATGAAAAATATAAAAAGATTTATTCTGCTGGCTTCGGTAGCGGCAGTTGCGGCAGGATGTGCGGACTGGCTTGCTCCGGAGACAGTCAAAATCGGTCACACTGACTTGACTGTCACAGACAAAGACAATGCCTACTATCAGGCGTTGAGGGAGTACAAGGCCAGTGACCATGAAATCTCTTTCGGCTGGTATTCGAGATGGGACGAGCCTGCTCTGACGACAGACGGAATGCTTACCGGTATTCCTGATTCGATGGACGTGGTCTCGCTATGGTCCAATTCGAGGAATCTTTCCCCGAAAAGAATGGAGGATCTGCGCTTCGTGCAGAAGGTCAAGGGTACAAAGGTGCTTATCTGTACTTTCTGCCAGTATGTCGGAAAAGGCTTTACTCCTGCTGAATATGACGGTTCGGAAGAGGAACGCGAGGCGTTCTGGGGCTGGGTGGACGGTGATGACAATGCCATTGCCGCTTCAATCGCCAAATATGCAAAGGCCATAAGCGATACTGTCGCTTTCTATGGCTACGACGGACTTGACATCGACTTCGAGCCTTATATCGACGGTGTAAAAGGCAAATTGGACGAGAACCGCGAATATGCCCGGATTCTTTTCACCGAACTGTCGAAATATTTCGGCCCTAAATCGGGAACAGGCCTTCTGTTTGTCGTAGACGGTGAAATTTACAATCTTTCGGCTGAACTTGCCGGATGTTTCGATTATTTCGTGTCGCAGGCCTATACGGTCAGCGGCGGTACTCCAAGCCCTACGGCTACAGGTTCCGAAGCCAACATGGACACACGGCTCCAGCAGATGGTCAATCTTTTCGCAGGAGAACTGTCCGAGGAAGAGGTCACGCGCCGTTTTGTTGTCACGGAGAACCTTGAGAGTGCCGTGGACGGTCTCAACGGAGGTTTCTTCTGGAGGACAAGGGACGGTGTCACACAGGACAAGAACAAGATTCCGTCTATGCTCGGAATGGCCATGTGGCAGCCTGCCAACGGCTTCCGCAAGGGAGGTTTCGGAGGCTACCGCTTCGACAACGAGGCTGTCAACGATCCGTCTTACAAATGGATGAGAAAGGGTATCCAGGCACAGAATCCTGCAGGAGGCCTCACTGAACTTGAAGTGCGTTTCTTCTCCGGTGCAGAGGTTTCATATTCTGTGGAGCTTGACGACAACGGAGTTGTGTCGCAGGCTGCGGTGGAAGATGTCTTCAAACTTTCATTTGTCGGCAGGACGACCAAGGATGACAAGTTTACGCTTGCATACGACCCGTCGCTCGTCGATGGGTACAATGAAAATAACGGAACGAAATACCTTTCTCTCGATGCATCCAGGGTCACTTTGTCCGGCATAGACATAAAGGCCGATGCCGCCTCTTCCGGCGATGCTTCTGTTTCTGTCGATGTGACGGGACTCCAGAGGGGCTATTATCTCGTGCCTGTGAGAATCACATATCCTGAAGATTCGTACTGGCGTTCCGAGGGAGAGCTTGTCCGCTATATAAAAGTGAACATACTGTATGACTATGTGACTCCCGGGGCTTCTTCTCTGACCGGAGTCAAACTGCAGCCGACTGACGCATGGAGGGCCAATTTCTACAACGGACTGAACCTCAGCGGATGGACGGGATGCTGGAACAATGACACAGAAGATCAGCAGAAGGCTCTGTTCGACGGCAAAAGGTCTGTGGTCGCATACACATACACCTCATACTTCAATCCTGGAAATATCGTTATAGATATGGGAGAGGAAAATGAAGTGTCGGGCTTGCGCTGGCATTCTTACTACGGTTCGACTTATGACCGCTTCACCGTGGGCGAACTTCAGGCAAGCGATGACAGGGCCAATTGGGACATTCTGTCTTCAAATACGTTCTCTCCTGTCATGGATTCGGACAACTGGGTGTATATCCAGCTTAAGAAACCTGTCAGGGCACGTTATGTCAGAATGGTACTCTATGTGTCTTACTATCTCTCAATCAACGAGATTGAAGTTTATGGCCCGGAAAACTGATAACAAAACAAAATGACGATTATGAAAAATAAAATAATTGGGCTTGCCGCAGCAGTCTCTGCCGTTTTTATGGGCACCGGCTGTGACAATGCCAAGTACAACAATATCGCTCCCCATGCGTTCCTCAATGAGTGTGTGGGTTCAATAGGTATTGCGGGTTCCAAGGTCGAATATCCGGCCGACGGAAAGAAACTCGAACTTACCGTAGTCCTGAATGAGCCTGTGTCGTCCGATGCCTCTTTCAGACTGGTGTTTGACGAAAGCGTTCTCGCACGCTACAACAAGGAGCAGGGAACTGATTATGAATTTATGCCTGACACTCTTTATACTTTCGGGCCGGCTGTTACGGTGCCTGCCGGAAAATATACTTCCGAGCCGGTGGCATTGAATCTGCTGCCTTGTCCGGAGACCATGAAGCCCGGTACCTATGCCGTCCCTGTCAGACTTGTGCCGGATTCGGGAAGTGTCGCGGCAACGGAAGTCACTTCCTGCTACGTGGCTGCCTTTGAGGTGCCTAAGGTTTCGGTTTCTCTCCCTCTGTTTAACGGAAAGACCGGCCTTGCCGATTCCGGGTTCGGACAGACTCTCAACAAGTTTACGATTGAGGCGAGATTCCAGGTCAGCAATACTGCCAACCGCAACAGGGATGTGTTCTCCAACTCCAACTCTGTGCTTCTCCGTTTCGAGGATCCTCAGAATGACCAGAACGGCGTGAAGGCTCACTCATGGGTACAGTTCCAGGGTGACGGCTGGTATTTCAACCCTGACAAGGCATACGAACCGAACAAGTGGCAGCACATTGCCCTTACTTACGACGGAACAAAGGCTATCCTGTACGTGAACGGTGCCGTGGCCGGACAGAAAGACGGTACGATCGATCCGTCATTTGCTGTCATCGGCTGGTTCGGCGGCGACATAAAGAGCGGCGGCGGACATGGAACCGATGTCGATACATGGTGGGCGGGATGCAAGATTATACCTCATGAGGCCCGCATCTGGTCTACTGTACGTTCTGCAGCGCAGATTACCGGAAACATGAAAGGCGTTTCCGCCAAGAGCGACGGTCTCGTCGGCTACTGGTCGTTCGAGAAGGATACCTGCACTCAGAACGAGGCCGGAGAGACTGTTTTCGCCGACCTTACCGGAAACGGACACGACCTTGTCACGACAAGGAATTTCGTGTGGATAGAGAAGATTCCTCTCGCAGATGCCGGCGTCGTCTGGCCGTAGAGGAAGACTGATTTGATTTTTGCCGGGACAGTTCTTTCGCCGCGCCCCTCGGGGCCGGCAGGAGGAGCTGTCCTTTGTTTGTCCCTTGTTTTGCATAAGCCGGCGCCGTTTAAAGTTTTTTGTCTATATTTGCATAGATATGAGAAAACTGTCTTTTTATATGCATAAATATTTCACACATTGTCTTTTGGGCCTTGCCTGCACATTCTTTTGCATGTCAGTTTCATTTGCCCGGGGACCTGAGACCGTGATTCCGCGTCCGTCCCATTATTCAATTACCGGAGGTACTTACAGATTTGAGGATGAGCCGTCCGTAAAGGTCACTTATGTGAAGCGTGGCATGGACAGTCCCGAATCCTATTGTATGAAAGTCACTCCGAGGGGAATTTCAGTGAAGGCGTCTTCAGAGGCAGGAGTGTTTTACGCCCGCCAGACCCTGCTTCAGATGACGGGGAACAACAGGATAAAGGAAATTGAGTGCTGCGAGATCTGCGACAGCCCCCGTTTTCCGTACCGCGGGATGCACTTCGACGTGTCGAGGCATTTCCGCAGCGTGGATTTTCTTAAAAAGCAGATCGATGCAATGGCAGCGTTCAAAATGAACCGTATGCATCTTCATCTGACGGATGCGGCCGGCTGGAGGCTTCAGATCGATGCTTATCCGAGGCTCTGCAGCTTTGCCGCGTGGAGACCTCAGGAGACATGGAAAGAATGGTGGGCCGGCGACAGACATTATGCCGAGGAAGGCTCTGCCGGTGCATACGGGGGATATTATACCAAGGACGACATCCGCGAGATTGTTGAATATGCAGCGGAACGCCATATAGAGGTCATACCGGAAATCGAAATGCCGGGACACAGCGAGGAGGTGACGGCTGCCTATCCGGAACTTTCATGCAGCGGACTTCCATATACTCAGGGGGAATTCTGTGTGGGCAAGGAAGCGACTTTTGAATTCATTGAGACTGTTCTGGACGAGGTGATGGAAATGTTTCCCTCCGAATATATCCATATCGGAGGCGATGAGGCTGGCAAAGAGCATTGGAAGACTTGTCCGGACTGCCTTGCACGCATGAAGAGCGAGGGACTGGCGGATGCGGATGAACTCCAGAGCTACATGATAAAGAGAGTAGGCGAATATGTCCGTTCCAAAGGGCGCAGGATTGTCGGCTGGGACGAGATTCTTGAGGGAGGACTTGCCCCCGGAGCGACAGTCATGTCGTGGCGCGGCACACGCGGAGGAATCGCTGCTATGGAATTGGGCCATGATGTCATAATGTGCCCGGGCAATGCCTGCTACCTTGATCATGCCCAGGACGCCCCGTTCAAAGAGCCCGAGTCTATAGGAGGCTATCTCCCGCTTGAGGCCGTTTATATGTATGAGCCAGAGTCCGATGAAATGCCTGCGGAGGGGCTTCCGCATCTTTTGGGAGTGCAGGCCAATTTGTGGGCTGAATACATACCGTCAGACAGCCATGCCGAATATATGTACTGGCCGAGGGCCATTGCCCTTGCGGAGACCGGCTGGAGTGCCAGGGAGGACAGGGACTACGACTCTTTCCGTTCGAGGGTGCTGCCGGTGCTTGAACTCATGCGTGAGGACGGCTATACGACTTTCCGCATAGAGGATGAGTACGGCGAAAGAAAACTCTTCGGGACAGGGATTGCCCACAAGGCAGCCGGTGCCCCTGTTGCTTATGCAAATCCGGCACACGCGTCTTATCCCGGAGCCGGGGACGGCACTCTGACGGACGGACAGGCTGGCGGATGGTCCTACGGTGACGGACGCTGGCAGGGTTTTCTGAGCGATGTGGATGTTACCGTGGATCTCGGTGAGGTGATGCAGGTTAATTATATAGGCGGAACTTTTCTGCAGCTCGTCGGACCAGGCATTTTCATGCCTTTGAAAGTCGGGATTTCGGTTTCTGCCGACGGAGTGTCGTTCACTCCTGTTGCTACTGTATGGAATGATGTTTCCGACAGGTGTCCGGATCTCCTGTTCCGCAGCTTTGATACGGTCTGCGATGTCCAGGCGCGTTATGTCAGATACGACGCTATGCGCGACAGGTCGCACGGAGGATGGCTGTTCATAGATGAAATAGTTGTAAATTAGAACGATATAAAACACATAATTAATCATCATTTTATGAAACGTAACATGAAATTTGCCGGCATTGCGCTGGCTGCGGCTTTGGCTGCGGCCTCATGCGGGAAACATGAGAGTGTCCTGACAGTCACGCCTTATCCGAACGATGTAAAACTGAATTGCGGACGGTTTCAGGCTGCCGGCGCGGAGTTCCATTACAGCGGAAATGTAGATGAACTTACTGTAAAAGCGCTCAGCTGGTTTGCGGGAGAACTTTCCGCTGTCTCAGGAAAGGAAAGCAGAATTGTGGAAGGGGAGTCCCGCGACGGCTTTGTTTTTGTTGCTGATTCCGGGATTGAAGACGAGGCTTATGAACTGAGAATCAGCAGAAAGGCTGTTGTTGCAAAGGCTTCTTCGTTCCGTGGCTTCAACTATGCCATACAGACTATAAAACAGATGCTTCCCGCCGAGATATACGGCAGTACCGCAGCAGCAGACCTTGACTGGACTCTGCCCTGCGCTGTCATAAAGGATGCTCCGCGTTTCGCATACAGGGGACTGCACTTTGACGTTTCAAGGCATTTCTTCAGCCTTGACGAGGTAAAGAAATATATCGACATCATGCAGGTGCACAAGATGAACACACTGCACTGGCACCTTACCGACGACCAGGGCTGGAGGCTTGAAATCAAGAAATATCCGCGTCTTACCGAAGTCGGTTCGGTCAGGAAGGGCACTATGGTCGGGAAGAACTGGGGAGAATACGACGGTGTACCTTATGGAGGCTTCTACACTCAGGATGAAGTGCGGGAAGTGATTGAATATGCTGAGGAAAAGGGTATAACGATAATTCCTGAAATCGACCTCCCGGGTCATATGCTTGCGGCACTGGCAGCCTATCCGGAGCTTGGCTGTACTGGGGGACCATACGATGTATGGGGGCAGTGGGGCATTGCCGACGATGTTCTGTGTGTCGGAAATGAGGCGACATTCGATTTTCTCGAGGGTGTCCTTGAAGAGGTTGTGGAACTTTTCCCTTCTGAATACATACATATCGGCGGCGACGAATGTCCAAAGGTGAGATGGGAAAAATGCCCTAAGTGCCAGGCACGGATCAGGGAACTCGGCCTTAAGGACGACGACAGGTTCAATGCCGAGCATTATCTCCAGAGCTATGTCACTGAGCGCATGGAGAAATTCCTGAATGAAAAGGGACGCAAGATTATAGGCTGGGACGAAATCCTTGAAGGCAAGATCTCTCCGAATGCGACAGTAATGTCATGGAGGGGAAGCGAGGGCGGAATAGCTGCCGCAAAGGCCGGACATGATGCAATCATGACCCCTACAAGCCATTTCTACTTCGACTATTACCAGTCTCTGGATGCAGACAACGAGCCTTTTGGAATCGGCGGCTATCTTCCGGTAGAGAAAGTCTACTCATACGAGCCTTTCACCGGTGACATTGATGCCGAGGCCTGCGGACACATCCTCGGCGTTCAGGCCAACATGTGGACGGAATATATCGCTTCCGACGAACATCTGGAGTATATGCTTCTTCCGCGTGCCGCAGCTCTCAGCGAGGTGCAGTGGACTCTTCCGGAGAACAAGAACTGGGAACGTTTCCTTGCTGGACTGTCTCATTTGGCCGCGATTTATGACAAAATGGACTGCAATTATGCAAAGCACGTCTTTGAGGTAATTTGTCAGGTACGCGTGAACAATGAGAAGAACTGCGTGGAGGCGGTTCTTTCTACTCAGGGGGATGCTCCGATAAGATACACTCTGGACGGGACAGAGCCGGACGGCAATTCCGCTCTTTATGAAGGTCCTGTCGGGATATCCGGCGGCTGTACTCTTAAGGCCATTGTGGTCAGGGACAACATGAAAACCCGCACTTTTGTCCAGAAATTCGCTGACAGCAAGGCATTGGGACGTCCTGCAGTGCTTAATTCGGAACCGCTGCCGAAGTACAGATTCGGTGCTCCTGAATCGCTTGTGGACGGAGTGAGGGGAACATTCTCATACGCCACCGGAGCATGGGCCGGCTGGTTCGGCACTCCGGTAGACGTTACGGTTGAGATGGACGGGGCCGCCGTGTACAGCAGCGTTACCCTCAGTGCGCTTGTGCAGAAATGGAATGACATTTTCAATCCTCTCGACCTTGTTGTTTATGTTTCCGAGGACAATGAGACTTTTACGGAGGCGGCACGTGCCGAGTTCCCTGTAGAGGGCCGGGATGATCCCGACGGACTTAAGGAATATACCGTGAACTTCCCGGAGACTTCGGCAAAATACATCAGGGTCACTTCAAAGACACTGGAATCCATTCCTGAATGGCACGGTGCGCATGGGCGCAAAGGATTTACGTTTGTCGATGAGATTATCGTAAGATAGACAGGCTATTTCCCGATGAGCGCGGAAGCTCCGAGAAGTGCCATGTCGGTATTTTCCGCAAAGAAAATTTTTACGGACTCCATTGTTTTTCTGTACTGGAATGTGCGTATACTGTCCTGCATCTGCGCCTTGAAAAGATCCGCAGCGGCAGCCAGTCCTCCTCCGATGACAATGGCTTCAGGGTCATATACATACAGAATGGCTTTTATAAGCTCTCCAATATGGAGTCCGTATTCTTTCCACAGTTCAGATGCGGCAGCGTCTCCTGCGGCTGCTTTGGCGGCTGCTTCCGCTCCTGTCGTGCCTTTGGAAAGGAAGAACGGAGTGCTGCACCAGCTTTCATAGTCTGAACCGTTGTATGGCAATGAACCTATTTCTCCTGCTCCTGCATTGTTGCCTTCGTAAAGCTTGCCGCCGATGACGACTCCTGAACCTACTCCGGTGCCTATTGTAAGACCTATGACATTGGAGTATCCGCGGCACTGTCCGAACATACATTCACCGAGCGTAAAGCAGTTCGAGTCATTGTTTATGTTTACGGGAACGGAAAAACGCTCCTGCATTATGGCTTTGAGCGGCACTTCTTTCCAGGACTGTATGTTTGCAACATTGTAGACTATGCCTTTTTTTGTGTCCACGACGGAAGGCACTCCGATGCCGATCGATTCCACACCGTCTTCCATTACAAGATTTATTACACCTGAAATGGCCTCCAGCACTTCGTCGCAGGTGCCTCCGGACGGACATCGTACCTTTTCCTTCTTTATGAGCCTTCCTCCATCGACAAGTCCGGCCCTTATGTTAGTCCCTCCCAAATCAACGCCTATTCTCATATCAGTTTGGTTTTAGTTTTTAGCAATTTGCAAAAATATAGATTATGCGAGCCTCAAAAAACGCCATTTACGTATTCTTTTCCTCTAATTGCGCAAAGTCGGGCTTAGAATATGAGAATTATTATCTGGGCGGAAATCACCCTCAGGAAAATGCTGATAGGGTAGACCGTAGCGTATGCCACTGACGGCTCGTCGCCCTCTACTGTAGTGTTTGCATAATTCAGGGCAATCGGATTGGCCATGCTTCCGCATAACATTCCCACATTCCTGGCATATTCCGTATGGAAGAATACGGATGCGATGAACGCCACAATCAGCACGGGCACAGTCGCAAGGGCAAAGCTGATGCCTACCCATTGCAGGCCCTCCATTGTAAAGACCTTTCCGAAAAATCCCGCACCGGCGCTGAGGCCCAGTCCGGCAAGATAGATTGTTATTCCCAGCTGTCTCAGCATCAGGTTCGCGCTCATCGTAGTATAGGTCGTCAGATGAAATCTCGGTCCGAAGGCTCCCATGAGTATCCCCACGATTATAGGGCCTCCGGCTATGCCCAGCCTGACTGGCGAACTCATGCCGGGGATTGCAATCGGGATGCTTCCGAGAATCAGTCCGAGTACGATTCCTATGAAAATGTTCAGCAGATTCGGGTTTTTCAGCTTTCTGGACTCATTGCCGAGTATGACGCTCACATTGTCTATCGCCTTGGCTTCTCCGACAATAGTCAGCTTGTCCCCGATCTGGAGCCTGAGGGAGCGTGAGGGCAGAAGGTCTATTCCGGCACGGTTCACACGCGTGATATTGATGCCGAATGAGTTGCGCAGCCGCAGAGAGCCGAGTTTCTCACCGTTTATCTCAGGTTTTGTGACAAGGACATGGCGCGACACGAGCTGGCTGTCTATCGCATTCCAGTCGATGTCCTTCTTGTTCCAGTCCACATTCTCGCGGTTGCCGAAAATAGTCCTGATTTTTTCCACGTCCTTTTTGCCTGATATGACCAGCACGTGCTCGCCCTCTTCAAGGATTGTGTCCGAGGCCGGTATTGTAACCTTCCCTCCTTTCCATACCCTTGAAATGACAAACTGGACATCCGCGGTCTTGCGTATGTCCTTTATGCTTTTCCCGAATATGGCAGGATTGTTTATTCTGTACTCCACTACGAATGTATTGTCTACGGACGGGTCATACTGTTTCTGTACTGTCTTCGGAGCTGTTGCCGCCTTCACTATGGCAACGCAGAGAATAACGCCGAGCAGGCCGAAGGGGTAGCCTACCGCACAGGCCATTGCCATATTGTTGGCAGTGTCTGCGGCTTCGGGACTGGTCTGGAGGAGGGCCTGCTGTGCCGCTCCGAGCATCGGGGTGTTTGTCACCGCTCCGCAGAAAAGTCCCATGACTTCCGGCAGAGGCATTCCGGTCGTCCACTTTATCGCGAGCATCATCAGTGTTCCGAGCACCAAAAGTGCCAGTGCGAGAAGATTCAGCTTTACGCCCCCGCGTTTCAGGGAAGAGAAAAAGCCCGGACCGACCTGAACGCCGAGCGAATATATGAAAAGGATGAGTCCGAAATTCTGCGCGAGAGCGAGCATGTCGGGATTGATCTGCATTCCGAAATGTCCGGCAACGATGCCGGCAAAGAATACAAAAGTGGAGCCGAGGCTGATTCCGTATACTTTTATACTTCCAAGTGCAACTCCTGCCGCGCATATCAGCGACATCACGAGGATAGCCTGTGTAAATGTATGTTGAGTGAATAGATCTGTCAGCCAGTTCATCTTATATCGGGTTTGTCTGTATGTGTTTTCCGAAAGTCAATATATAAGCATTCCTGCGGCTCCCCCTGCTATGATTGCCGCGATAGGGTTGAGCCTGAACCGCATGGATGCTATGAAGGCAGCTGCGAACAGTGTCCAGCTTTTCCAGTCAGGGAAGTTGTCCGGAGTAATCAGGATTATGGCAGCCGCGCCTATCAGTCCGGCGACTGCCGGTTTCAGGCCTTTCATGACTCCGGCGAATATTCTGTTGCCGCTGAATTTCGTATATGCCCTGCACAGGAACAGGACTATCATGAACGACGGGAGAACCACAGCGAGCGTAGCCGTGAAAGAGCCCATTATGCAGAGCAGCTCACCTGCCCCGGCGCGGGCGAACACATCATAGCCTACGTATGTGGCGCAGTTTATTCCGATAGGTCCGGGAGTCATCTGGGAGATTGCCACAATGTCCGTGAAAGTGCCCTCGTCGAGCCATCCGTGGACGGAAACCACCTGTGTCTGTATCAGCGAAAGCATCGCATAGCCTCCTCCTACCGTAAACAGTCCGATTACGAAAAATGTCATGAAAAGTTCGGAAAAAATGCCTAAGAACGTCATTTCCCGCCCTCCTTCTTTTCATTGCGCCAGGCGATTGCGGCAGCGCATGCCATTACTGTCAGCAATATATATATAGGTGACACCTTCAGAAAGGCAACGGCAGCAAGGGTCGCTCCGGAGAGAAGCCACGCCCACCATGTCCTGTTCGCGCTTTTTGCCATGTTTATCATCGGTATGGCTATCAGAGCGACAGTCACAGGCCTTATTCCCTTGAAGATTTTTATTATTACGGGATTGTCCTGGTATCCGCTGAAAGCCATTGCAATCGCCAGTATTATGATGAATGACGGCAGGATGCTTCCGAGTGTGGCGACGATGCTTCCCGCAGTGCCTTTGAGCCTGTATCCGGTGAATATGGATATGTTTACGGCAAGAAGGCCCGGTGCTGACTGCGCCAGGGCGATTATGTCCGTGAATTCCTCCTCCTGCATCCATTGCCTGCGTATGAGTTCGTCCCTTATGATTGGAAGCATTGCATAGCCGCCGCCTATCGTGAACGCTCCTATTTTGGCGAATACTTTGAATATTTGCAGATATGATGCCATGTCTTTGCTTTAATGACTGAAAATCAGTTGTTTCTGTTTGCGCTGTGCCTCTGGTCCGGCTGACGTGTCCGGAACAAGGCTGCAAAAGTATGATTTTTTTTCAAATAATGAGAAAAATGCAGACAGCCGCTAATGCGAACTGATATAGTCTTTGAGAGCCAGTCTTAGAACTTTGAGCGCATACTGGATGTGTGAGGTGACCTGGCGCACCGTGAGATTGTAAATTGCGGCTATCTCGCTGTAGTTTTTGCCGTTGACGCGGCTTGACGTGAAGACCTCGCGGGTGAGTTCCGGAAGCCTTTCGATTGTCTCCCTGAATATGTCTTCGATTTCCGAGGCGAAAATTTTGTCGGGATTGCAGCTTCTCAGCGAAGCGATTTCATATATCTGCATCCTTTGCATAAGGTCGCTTATGTCCTGCCGGGCATTGCTGCGCACCTGACTGGACTTGAGATAATCGAGGCATTTGTTGATTATTATGCGGAAAGCGTACGACCGGTAATTGTCAGTGTACACGTCATCCCTCTTTTCCCACAGCCTGATGAAACTGTCGTTCGTTATGTCCTCTGCGACGGAATAGTCGTGGACGTATGAATTGGCTATCCTGATGAACACGGGCCGGAGGTCACGGAAAAGTTCACTGAATTCTTCTTCAGTGAGTATATGCCTTTTATTTGTGCCTTTTCCGCTCATGACTTTTTCGCTTGGGGCAAAGTTCGGCAAAAAAAGTAAAAAAGTGAAGAAATTTATGTAGAACACAGTTGTTTATTCGTCTATTATATTACGTTGAGAAAAAACCGCATAATTGAGACCGATGAAAGACGAAAAGCTATATAACTACTTCAATGATTCCGCCGACACGGAAGATATTCTCCAGATAGAAGAATGGCTCAAGGCCGATCCGCTGCATCAGAAGGAATTCGATGACGCACATGCCGTGTACAATGCTATGGCCTTTCAGGAAGCCGGATATGTCCCTGCTGCGGGAGCCGGGAAACTGCGGAAGCCGGGAGGCAGTCTGTGGAAAGCGGTCTGCGGGACGGCTGCGGCACTGGTACTTGTAGCCTTGGCAGGCTATGCCGGCAGATATGCCGGAGAGGAAATGGCCATTGACAGGCTGTCGTCGGTCTGCAATGTGGTGGAGGTTCCTGCAGGACAAAGTATGTCAATCGTGCTCAGCGACGGGACGAAGGTGTTCCTCAACGGCGGTGCGCGGCTGGAATATCCTCCTGTGTTTCCTAAGAATGCGCGTCAGGTCAGGCTTTCGGGAGAGGCTTTCCTCAATGTTGAGCATGACGGCTCCCGTCCGTTCCGCGTCGAGACCTTCGACTCTATGATCGAGGTGCTCGGTACGGAATTCAACGTATATGCCGATGAGGAAAACGGCCATTTCTCCACGACGCTGCTGCGCGGAAAAGTGAAGGTGTCGACCCTCGGCGGAGATGATTACGAACAGGTTATCCTCAGGCCTGACGAGAAGGCGACCCGTGTCGGAAGCCATCTTGTAGTCACGAAGATTCCTGCCGAAGATGTCGTGAGCTGGATAGACGGCTACATCAATATCGGCGGCGTAGGTTTCGAGGAGCTTATGCACAGGTTCGAGGATGCCTACAATGTGAAGATTGTTCTTGAACGTAAGGATATAGGAGGGTATATGAGCGGAAAGATACGTGTTTCGGAAGGGGTCGAGTTCGCCCTGCACCTTCTGCAGCAGTCCTGTGACTTCACTTTTGAGAGGGACAGGGTTACGGGGACAATAACAATAAGATAAGTAACCAATTATATACAATTGTCTTATGCATAATATAATGATTAAAATCACCGGATTGTGTCTTGCCGTCATTGCGTCGGTGTCCGCATTTTCTGCCTATGCGCAGGAAAAGACGACCGTGACGCTCAACATGACGGATGTTCCGGTCTCGCAGGTCATCCGCGAAATCGAGCAGAAGACGGAATTCGTTTTCCTGAACAAGGATGTCGATGTCAGCCGTCATGTCACAATCAACATGACGGACAGGCCGGTTTCCGATGTCCTGGACTTTCTTTTCAAAGACAATGGCGTGGACTATAAGATAGAGGCCATGCACATTGTCATTTCAAACAAAGTTCCGAAAACCGTTCCGGGGGGGGGAGGGAACAGGAAGTAATGTAGTCAGCGGAACAGTCGTCGATTCATACGGCGAACCTATAATCGGTGTCGGAGTGCTGATCAAAGGCACTACGACAGGTTCCAGTACGGATCTCGACGGAAAATTCTCCTTTGCGCTTCCTGCCGGAACTGAAAATTCAACGCTGGAGTTTTCCTGTCTCGGATACAGCACAGTGGAACTTCCGATCGGCCTGCGCAGGGTCTTTGATGTCACGATGCAGGACGATGCCATCATCATGGAGGCCACTGTCGTGACTGCCCTCGGCATCAAGCGTTCCGAAAAGGCCCTTTCCTACAATGTGCAGCAGGTCAATGCCGATGCCCTTGCGGCCAACAAAGATGCCAACTTCATCAATTCCCTCAACGGCAAGGTCGCAGGTCTTAATATCAACGCCTCGTCTTCGGGAGTCGGCGGTGCTACAAAGGTGGTAATGAGGGGTACGAAGTCGATTTCCCAGTCTTCCAATGCCCTTTATGTCATAGACGGTGTCCCTATGTACACATCCGCAAAGGAGGGCGGCACACAGTTCGATTCTCAGGGATCGTCCGACCCTATCGCCGACATCAACCCGGATGACATAGAATCCATCTCCGTGCTTACCGGAGCTGCCGCAGCTGCCCTTTACGGATCGGATGCGGCCAACGGTGCCATTGTCGTGACCACAAAGAAGGGACAGGCCGGCAAGGTCGCTGTCACTGCTTCGGCAGGCGTTGAGGTCATGACTCCATTCGTGCTTCCGCGATTCCAGAACCGCTACGGAACAGGCGACCTCAATTCTTCGATCGGCTCCAATGTGCGCAGCTGGGGCAATCTGATGAACAGTGCCAACAATCCTGGCTATGATCCGGCGAAAGACTATTTCCAGACAGGCTTCGTACACAGCGAGAGCGTGTCGCTTTCAACCGGAAACGACAAGAACCAGACATACCTTTCAGGTTCGGCAATCGACTCATACGGAATTGTTCCGAACAACGGCTATCACAGGTACAATTTCACGTTCCGCAATACCACGGCTTTCCTGAACGACAGGATGCACCTCGATGTCGGTGCAAGCTATATTCTCCAGAATGATATGAATATGACCAACCAGGGAACATACAACAACCCTTTGGTCGGAGCATATATCTTTCCGAGGGGAGAAGACTGGGCTGCCGTAAGGATGTTCGAGCGTTATAACACGTCGAGGAAATTCAATACACAGTACTGGCCTGTGGGTGATGCCGGTCTGACTATGCAGAACCCGTACTGGATAAACTACCGCAACCTGCGCGGGAACAAAAAGGACCGCTTCATGCTGAACGCGTCTCTTTCATACGACATTCTCGACTGGCTCAGCGTCTCAGGCCGCGTCCGTATGGACCAGTCCTTTACGACATATACCGAGAAATTCTACGCAACGACATTCAACCAGCTTACCGAAGGATCGATAAACGGTCTGTACGGCATTGCACAGACGAAAGACCGCCAGGTCTATGCCGATATCCTTGCAAACATAAACAAGCGTTTCGGCGATGACTGGACTTTCCAGGCCAATATCGGTGCCTCGATTTCAGATATGTTCAATGATGCCATGAAGAACCGCGGCCCTATCGCTGACGGAGAAATGTCCGATGAGAGGGCTGGCCTTGCCAATGTCTTCAATATACAGAACCTCTCCAACTCATCCAGGACAACGAGGTTCCAGGAGGGATGGCGCGAGCAGACCCAGTCGGTGTTCGGCTCGGCCGAGGTCGGGTTCAAAGGCACATATTACCTTACGGTGACGGCCCGCAATGACTGGCCTTCACAGCTTGCCGGTCCTCATTCCAACAGAAAGTCTTTCTTCTATCCTTCAGTGGGTGCATCAGTCGTGCTTTCCGAAATAATCCCGAATATGCCGAAAAATCTGGAGTATATCAAGATCCGCGGATCGTTTGCTTCCGTGGGTACGGCTTTCGAGAGATATATTGCAAATCCGAGATACAGGTGGGATGCGAGCAACCTCGGCTGGAATGCCGAGACTCTGTATGATATGTATGACCTGAAGCCTGAACTGACCAACTCGTTTGAGGTCGGACTTACCATGAGATTCCTCAGGGATTTCAGTCTGGATGTGACCTATTATCACACCAACACATTGAACCAGACTTTCAACCCGCAGGTTTCGACAGGTTCCGGAGCATCGGATATTTATATCCAGTCCGGAGATGTGCTTAACGAAGGAGTGGAACTGAATCTCGGCTTCAACCATACATGGGGCCTCTTCAGGTGGGATACCAACTATACGCTTTCAACGAATGCCAACAAGATAATGTCTCTTGCCAACAATGTCCTCAATGCTGCTACCGGAGAATATTTCACTGTAGACCAGCTTGACATGGACGGTATCGGGCAGGCGCACTTCATACTCAGGGAAGGCGGCACTCTCGGAGACCTCTATTCGCTTACGGATTTCCAGTATGACTCAAATGGCGACATCTATGTCAAGGAAGACGGAACGGTTGCAACCAGGAACATCGAAAATGCAGCTGACTATATACGCCTCGGCAGCGTGCTTCCTAAAGCCAATATGTCGTGGAGAAACGATTTCAGGGCCGGTAATTTCAATTTCGGCTTCCTGATAACCGCACGTATCAGCGGAATCGCCTATTCGAGCACCCAGGCATTTCTCGACTATTACGGAGTGTCCGAGGCTTCTGCCGCTGCCCGTGATGCAGGAGGCTTTCTTGTAAACGGTACGGATTGGGTGGATGCCAACAAATGGTACAGCTCCGTGGGAGGTTCAAACCCGATTCCGACTGCGTACACCTATTCCGCTACCAACGTGCGTCTGCAGGAGGCTTCCGTCGGATACACTTTCCCGCGCAAGATGCTTTCCAATGTCTGCGACCTTACCCTTTCTCTGGTCGGCAGGAACCTGTTGATGATTTACAACAAGGCTCCTTTTGATCCGGAATCGGTCGCCACAACCGGCAACTATTATCAGGGCATCGACCATTTTATGATGCCTTCGCTCCGCAATTTCGGATTTAACGTAAGAATCACTTTCTAACAACTGCCGAGAAATGAAACAAAATATATTGAAAGCCGGCATACTGATGCTTTCGGTACTTCCGGTTGCCTGCACCGGCAATTATCTGAATATAAACACAAATCCTTATAAGGTCAGCGATGAGGATATGCAGCGTGACGGCTATGCAATAGCCGCTACTTTGTCTGCCATCAGTTCGACAGTGGTATCTACGGATATAAATACCTGCCAGTTCACCGACTGCCTTCTCGGAGGGCCTATGGGCGGATACTATTCGACTACGGGAGGATTTGAAAGGACTATTGACAACTTCAATGCTACCGACGACTGGACAAGGGTTTTTCTTGCCAGTGACAGGATTATACCTACGCTCTATACGAACCTGCGCAAGCTGGACGGCCTGACGGACGATGAGATTACGCTCGCCATTGCCAAGGTCATAAAAGTCGCTGCCATGCACCGTGTGACGGATACCTACGGCCCGATGCCATATTCAAAAATCGGTGTCGGAGGGCAGCTGGCCGTCGAGTACGATTCGCAGGAAATGGTGTACGACGGAATGTTTGCCGACCTTGACGAGGCCATTGCAGTATTGACTGAGAACCGTCTGGGAATGATTTCTCCCAAGGCAGACCCTGTATATGACGGAACAGCCGAGAAATGGTGCAAGTTCGCAAATTCTCTGAAGCTTCGTCTTGCGATGAGGATTGTCTATGCGGATCCGGCAAAGGCGCAGAAATATGCCGAGGAGGCTGTCAACCATGTAATCGGTGTATTCTCTTCCAATGCAGACAATGCCGCTTTGCAGCCAAAGGCGTTCGGAGACAAGGGCAATCCTCTCTACACAGCCGTGAAATACAACCAGATAGACGGTACGAATACCGGCGGGGATACCCATGTGGCGGCAGACATAGTTCACTATATGAACAGTTACGAGGACCCGCGCCGCGCCAAATATTTCATACCGTCGATGTTTGACGATATTCCGTATGTCGGAATACGTGTGACCATCGTAAAGCCGTCGCTTGCCTCCGTAGGATACAAGTATTCAGGCGTCAACGTGACCGATGCCGATCCTGTCCAGTGGATGAACGCCGCCGAGGTGGCTTTCCTGAAAGCCGAGGCCGCAGCCGTGTTCGGATTCAGCATGGGAGGTTCTGCCGAGGATTTCTATAACGAGGGAATCCGTCTGTCATTCAGTCAGTGGGGTGTCTCCGGAGCAGATTCATATCTTGCAAATGATGTCCTCAGGCCGGGGGCATACCAGGATCCTGGCAATGCGGCGAACAGCTACTCGACTCCTCTTTCTTCCCTTACCGTGAAATGGGATGAAGCAGCGGATGCCGAGCAGAAGCAGGAAAGGATTCTTATCCAGAAATGGATCGCGAACTTCAATCTCGGCAACGAGGCATGGGCAGACCATCGCCGTACCGGCTATCCTGTGTTTTTCCCTGCTGAGGGCGAGGGAAACAAATGCGACAAGGGAGAGGTCGATCCTGTTCTGGGAGCACGCCGCATGCCTTATCCGATAGCGGAGAGGTCGAACAACGGTGCCAACCTCGACTATGCTGTCAGCAATTATTTGAAAGGCAAAGACCAGTATGCCACCCGCCTGTGGTGGGACTGCAAGCCTGGATTGGGAAAATAACAGTAAAAAGATAACAGGTATGAAAAAAATATTGATTCTTGCAATGATGCTTGTTCTGTATTCCTGCAGCGGCTGGGTAAAGCCGGAAAATCTGGATTATATGCCTCAGCGTCCTTCTGAACAGGATCCTGCCGCGTATTCGGAGTATCTGGCTGCGGTAAAGGCGTACAAGGAGAGTGAACATAATGTCATGATTGCGGGGCTGCTCGGGACTTCCGAGGCTCCCGTGGCACGTCCTCAGCATCTTATGAATATGCCGGACAGCGCTGATTTTATCTGCATCAAGAATGCGGACAATCTGTACCCCTCCCAGGCCGCGGAAATCAGGGAAGTATATGAGAAGAAAGGTACCAAGACCCTTTTGTATGTCGACTTTGCAGTTATAGAAGAAGAATGGAATGCCATTGAAGATTCGAAAGCCGATGCTGGAAAACCTGCCGGTACCGCTGCCGAGGCCGAGACTTTTTTCAGAGAAAAGGCCCTTGCCCAGACCGGGAATTACGGAAAATACGGCTTTGCCGGAATAATTGCCTCATTTGAAGGAAACACTACCGGAAACAGAGCGTCGATGCAGAAAGGTTTCCTTTCAGTCGTATCTGAATGGCACAAGGCAAATCCTGATGCAATCCTGATTCTCAGGGGTACAATCCGCAACATCGACTATGACAATGCGGAGTACAAATCCCTGATCGATGACAGCCTCTACCAGATTGTCGTGTCCACGGAAGGCTCGACATCTGTCGTGGAGATCAACAAGCAGGTGACGCGTATCCTGAGTTATGTGCCTGAGAAGCAGAGGCGCGTAATCTTTGAAGTGACAGTGCCTTCTTCCGGAACTCCGGAACAGTACGGCGCTACGCCGCAGGTTGCGGCTGACTGGGTCCTCAAGGGCAAGGACCGCTCAGATTTCATGACTTATGGCGTTTGTGTGGGCAATGCCTACGATGACTATTACCGCCAGGAGCAGATCTACAGGAACGTGCGCGCCGCAATCTCTATAATGAATCCTGCCGTGACCGAATAATCATTAAAAAATTATACGATGAAATCTAATAAAATCATATTGGCGGCTTTGGCAACGATTGTTTTTGCTGGGTGCGAGACGGAGGAAAAGTTGCTGAAAAATCATCTTTTCATCGAGGCTGACCTGAAGAGTGAAGTCAGAGTGGCGACAGACGAGGGTGTCACGGAGATTACACGTGAACTTTCTGTCGGCATCGCTTCTCCTGAAGCAAACGACATCGAAGCTGTATTTGCCGCTTCTCCTGAGCAGCTTGACACATACCGTCAGGCATACTATGATCCGGAGGCGGTACTGCTGCCGGAAAGCCATTACAAAGCCGACGGACTGAAAGTCGTAGTAAAGTCCGGAGACGTGACAAGCAGCAAGGCTCTGCTTCCGTTTACAGGACTCGGTGTGAATCAGGGACTGGACTATACTAAGACATACGTCCTTCCTGTTTCTGTATCTTCTCCCGACATCGATGTGCTCGAAAGGGCCAAGACAATGTATTTTGTCATCAAGGAAGCCTCGCTTGTCAATGTTGTCGGCGACATGACCTCCAACTGCGCATGGCCCGAGTGGGGCAGCTTCGATGAAGCGGGAAACCTCGAGACCCTGACGATGGAGGCCCTGATCAACTGCCACGGGTTCAATAACAAGGAAATCGAGACTGTTATGGGCATCGAGGACCATTGCCTTATCCGTATCGGTGATGCACAGCTGCCGAAGAATCAGATTCAGATCGCACTTTCAAAGAGGGATGTGGACGATGCCACCACATACAGAGGAAATCTTACCGATGCTTCACTCCAGCTTCGTGCGGACAGGTGGTATCACATTGCCATGACTTTCGACAAAGGCTATGTCAAGGTTTATCTTGACGGCCGCCTCAAGATAGAGAAAGACTGTTCTTTGATTGGACAGAGGCCGGGTCCTGACGGAAAGACCGAGAACGTGTATTTCACTTCGGTCAATTTCAAGGTGCCTCACTCTGATGAGATGGATAACAGGCCGCGCTGTTTCTGGATAGGCTACTCATACAACAACGAACGTTATCTTGACGGAATGATTGCCGAAGCCAGAGTGTGGAACCGCGTCCTTTCTGCGGAGGAAATCGCCGCTCCGAACCATTTCTACAAAATCTATCCTGATGAGAAGACCGGACAGTTTGATCCGAGCCTGCTTGCCTACTGGAAATTCAGCGAGGGCAAGGGCAAGACCATAAAGGACTATTCCATCTATGGACACGATCTTACTGCCGACCACGACCTGCTGTGGTATCCGGTCAGTCTCCCTAAATAACGGGCAACTATCAGTTACACTATCAAACTAAATATTATTTATGAAACCAAAAAACATTTTCAACGGTGTCGCGGCATGTCTGCTGACTGTTGCGGCACTGTTCTCCTGCCAGAAAGCACAGGAGGTGAACACATTGTCGGTATCGCCGTCCGCTATGATTGAATTTGCTGCGGCTGGCAATGACGATGTAGTGCTCTCAGTAACTACAGACGCTTCTTCGTGGGATTTTACCGCACCTGAATGGATCGAGGCCACCAAAGGGGAGAAGACCCTCGTCGTAAACGCCAAGGACAACGGTACATCCGAGGAGCTTGTCGGACGTATCGTCATCACTGCGGGCAATGCCGAGCCTGTAAAGATTATCGTTACGCAGGCACCTGCCGGCGGACAGGCAACAGACGGAGCAAAGGGCACATTCAATTGCACAGATGCTTCCTCTTCAATCTTCATCGGAAGCGAGACAACTGTTTCCGCAAACGTCAATGTGACATTCGAGTCAGCCGTTACAGGCAATGTCACTCTGTCAGTCTCTGTGGATGCCGACTATCTTGCAGAGTACAATTACCTTAACAAGGAGTCTTACGAACTCTTCCCTGTAAACAAGATGACTCTTGACGGTGAATTTGCCGTGAAAGCAGGCGAGAAAGAGTCCAATACGCTTGAAATCTCACTTGACGGAAGCGAGCTTGATTTCGGTACAGGATACCTTGTCCCTCTCGTTGTCAAGGTGGAATCAGGAGCAGCTACAATAAAGGGTGATGACAGCCGTGTCAACCTTGTCGTGATGAGGAAGAACCCTAAGCCGATCAGGAATGTCCTTTATTTCGAGGTCAACGACACCAACCCGCTCAATGCGCTTGAGTACAAGATGTCCGACGGCTCCTACTTCTTTGATGCGGTTATTCTCTTTGCGGCCAACATCAACTACAATTCATCAGACGATGTTGTCTACCTGCACAACAACCCTAACGTACAGGCCCTTCTCAACGAAACTGACGTATATCTCCAGCCGCTCAGAAAGGCAGGTATAAAGGTATATCTCGGTCTCCTCGGAAACCATGATGCCGCCGGTCTCTGCCAGCTTTCCGACTGGGGTGCAAAAGAGTGGGCAAAAGAAGTCGCACAGGCCTGCAAGGAGTACAAGCTCGACGGTGTGAACCTCGACGACGAGTACTCAGGATATCCTGATACAGGCAACAAGTGGTTTGCCAGCCCTTCGTCAGCCGCCGGTTCACGTCTCTGCTATGAGCTGAAGAAAGCCATGAAGAAAGAGTGCTCATGGCCTACAGAAGTTTCTTACTTCCAGTGGGGCTCTCTCTACCAGTGCTCCAACGTAGTTGACCAGGAGACTAACGAGACCCATACTCCTGCCGAATTCATCGACTTCTATGTTGCCAATTACGGCGGCTCTTCATCTCCTTACTCAGACCTTACACGTGCGAACTGCAGCTTTGCGTCAATCGAGTGTAACCTCGGCCGCGGCAGCATAAGCGAGTCTTCTGCGCGTTCAGCCAAAGAGAATGGCTACGGATGGTGCATGTGGTTTGCCTTCGACCCTTCAGGCACAGGCGGAATCAACGCGAACTACAACCGTGTCAAGAGCTATATGCAGGCTTTTGCAAAAGGATGCTATGATCTTGATCTTGTCGAGCCTACCGGAGTCTATCACAAAATCGGCGAGGGCAAGTACGACCCTAAACGTTATGATCTTTAATTAATGACACGATAATTTTATGAAAAGAATTTTACTTTTTGCAGCTGCCGCGTTTGCGCTTTTCGGCTGCCAGGAGAAGATAGGCCCTGAAAAAGTTGACAAAGTGGAGATCTCTGCTGCAAGCAAGACAATAGATGCCAAAGGAGGCTCTTTCTCAGTGATTGTATCGAGCACGGCAGACTGGACTCTTACTTCTCCTGAGAGCTACAACTGGGTGACTCCGTCTGCCGTTTCCGGAAAGGACGGTGACATTGTGAAGTTTGTTGTAAATCCCAATGCCACAGGCAATGACCTGGAGGCTAAATACATATTTGCCTCAGGCGAAGCAAAGGCTGATTTTTCGGTAAAGAGCCTTGCCAAAGAGGCTGTTTCGCTGGATGTCGACATTAAGGAAGCCGTTCTTGATTACAACAGCGGTGAACTTATCCTTATGGTGTCCACTGAAGTCGGTTACCGTGAGATTCAGCACAGCATTGCTTCAAGCGGAGACTGGTTCAAATATGTTGTCACACTTCCTGGTGAGGAGGCGAATACGGCAAAAATGGTATTCGCTTATGACGCTCTCAGCGGACTTGATGACCGCGAGGCTGTAATCACGGTTTCAGCCGAGGACGCAGCAGATGTCGAGGTGAAAGTTCTCCAGGAGGCAAAGCACGTCCTCTATGCAGACAAGGCTTTCTATACTCTTGCAGTGGAAGGCGAGACTGCCGTGATACCTGTCATCTCGAATGTCGAGTACAAGATTGAGATCGAGCAGGAAGGCGGCTGGCTTTCTTACGGCACCAAGACTTCTGCCGGAGTGCCGTTTACTGCAAAGGCCATGACTTCGGGAACCAAGCGTTCAGCAACAGTTAAGTTTACTCAGACTGATGCCAAGGCCGGTGAAACTCCTCTGACGCTCACACTTCAGATCACTCAGGTGAACGCCCTTATCACCTGGGCGGCAGACATGACCGGAAACCGTCTGTTCCCTAAGTGGGACGGAACCGTGGAGAAGCTCGGAACAGCCAAGGCCGTTACTCTTGAGGCTATGGTAAATGTCAGCGAGTTCCATTCAGAGATCAGTACCCTCATGGGTATAGAAGGACGCTTCCTGCTCCGCTTCGGAGACGCCGGCGTTCCTATCAACAAACTCCAGGTCGCTACTTTCAATGGCAATTATCTCGTAGATTATACATTCGAGCCTAACAGATGGTATCACATCGCCTGCACATACGAAATGGATGATTCGTACAATGCCACTGTCAAGGTTTATGTAGACGGTGAACTGAAGGGTGAAAAGGCAAACTGGCAGATGAGAACGTATGTAGGCTGGCCTACTTACGGCTACATCAGCGGCGTGAACTTCACTCCTGAATGGAGCTATGAACCTAATGGCGACCGTTGCTGGTGGTTCGGCTATTCTTACGATGCCAACCGTGACCTCAGAGGCCTTATGACAGAACTCCGTATCTGGAACAGGGTCCTCACTGCCGAGGAAATCAATGCGGAAGACCACTTCTATACGGTTGATCCTGAGTCCGAGGGACTCTATGCTTACTGGAAGTTCGTTGAAGGTTCCGGAGAGACTGTCGCCGATGCTACCGGCCACGGCAACAAGCTCTATGGCGAGACTGACATCCGCAAGCAGGGCTCTGACAACAAGGGTGATGCAGGCATCAAGTGGGTTGAGGTAACTCTTCCTGACAAATAGCATTTGCTGAAACAAATCCGAAGGGTCGGACCAGCTGCTGGCCCGGCCCTTTTATATTTGTGCTTCGCGCATATATACGCCTGCGCCCAGGCATACAATCAATAAATTTGTTGTCTGCTCTCGGCTATATTTAATTAAAAAACATTTATCTTTATTCGTTTTTTGATAACGATTGGATTATATGAAACTGACAAAAGTCCTTTCAATACTGTCATCAGCACTCCTGTGTGCCTTGACTTTCAATGCGTGTGAAAACAATATCGCCGATGAACCGGATGAGACTATAGGCGGTGACAAGCCGCATCTCGCAGTAGAAAAGCTGGAGTTCGCATTTGGCCCTGACGGAAGCTCGCAATACACGCGGGTCACGTCAAACCGAGGCGTTTCCATAAATTCATCCAAGGCTTGGTGTACGGCAAAAATTGTCAGCAGTGTCCCGCAGGATACAGATTCAGATGGCGGCGCGGATACGAAAGCTCTCGCATCAATTACAAAATGGCTCGAAGTGACGGTAGAGCCGAACGGAAGCATGGCTGAACGTTCGGCCAAGATTATCCTGTCACCTTCTGGAGGCGATGATGTCGTTATTTCTGTCGTCCAGGATGGGGCATCCGCTCCGAAAAGCTCGACCTGCGACCTCCTTACTTTCAGGATCGACGCATCTGTGAACGGCCTGGCAATCCCGATGACTTTCGATGCCGAAAAAAGGACCGTAACAGGAAAATATCTCAAATGGATAGACAAGGCAGAGCCGGAAATGATTATTCCTACCTTCACATCCAACGGGGCCAGGGTTCTCGTGAATGGCGAAGAGGTGATTTCCGGGAAGACGGCAATATCATTTGCCGATGACTTTGTCCTGACTGTTGAGGCTGAAAACGGCGACACGAAAGAATATTCCGTGAGCCTGAACTGTCCTCAGATAAACAGGGAACTTCCGGTGCTCCATGTAAGGCCTGACGAGCTTATAACCGGCAAGGACAGGTATGTCCAGACTTACATAGAACTTTATGACAAGACACCTGAGTCTACCGGCGAGGGCTGGTGGGACAGTGCCGAGAAAGGCAAAATCGAGATGCGCGGACGCGGCAATTCTACATGGGGACTTCCGAAGAAGCCGTTCCGTCTGAAATTCACAGAGGATTTCAGCCCGATCGGACTTAACCATGCCAAGGAAAAAAGCTGGGTCATCATGTCTCAGGATATGGACAAATCCCTGATAAGGAACTGCATAGCATTTGAATATTCAAGGATATTGTTCAATGCTTCCGAGAATTATCATCATGAGAAAGCTCTCAATTTCACGCCTTGTATGCAGCTTATAAATGTCTATTTCACCGGAAAATATTACTATTCCGACACAAACGAGACCAAGCAGCTTGACGGGGAGTATTTCGGAGTATATCAGATGAGCGATCAGATGCAGCGCAAGCCCGGACGTATCGAAGTCGACAAGCTGAAGGCTTCTGACGGCAACAATCCGGACAAGATTACTGGCGGGTATATCATCGAGACCGATATTCACGAGGGCAATCACTATTCTCCGCGCAAAGGTGTAAAGATGACATACAAGTATCCGGAGGATGATGACTACGACCAGGCCCAGTATGACTATATAACCGATTTCATCGGAAAGGCCGAGAATGCCCTGTACAGCAGCAATTTCAAGGATGCAGACAACGGCTGGCGCAAATATTTCGATGAGAAGACTCTTGCCGACTATATTATCCTCAAGGAGCTTGCCGGCGATATGGACGGCTATACAAGTACTTATATGTACAAGCGCAGGGGAGTCGACAAACTGTTCTTCGGCCCTGTATGGGACTGCGACAAGGGCTGGGACAATGAAACACGTGTTCCTCACTGGCAGTATCAGCCGCTTTCGAACCTTATGATAAATGCCGGCTTCTGGATGCCTAACAATATCAGCGACGACTGGTTCCAGCACGTTTGGCAGGACGAGACTTTCCGTGCCTTCGTGGCCAGACGCTGGGCTGCTAAAAAAAGCGAACTGCTTGCCGCAACCAACAGGCTGCTCGACGAGATTCCGGCCAAGGCCGCAAAGAGCATAGATGCCAACTTTACAGTCTGGAAGTTCTATTACCAGTACAGCAGCGAGGCCAAGATGCCGGCCAGGACCTATCCTGAGGAAATCGAGCGCATACGCTCTCTGACAGAGAAGCGTGCCGAACTTCTCGACAAACTTTTCAATCAGTAGTACCTCGTAATGATTTTGAAAGCAAATCTCTCTTCCCGGCGTGTCATATACATGAGACGCCGGGAATTTTTTGTGTCGGTGTGCCGAAATAAGTGTTATCTTTGCACCGGATTATGGTGAGCCGCCGACATTTCGTTTAAGGCGGCCTGAAAAGGGAACCGGGTGAGAATCCCGGACTGTGCCCGCAGCTGTAAGTCCTTATGAACAGCCGTGAATTCAATGCCACTGTCTTTGGAAGCCGTTTTGTCCGCTTCCTGCACGGGACGGGAAGGCTCACGGCCCGGACAAGCCAGAAGACCTGCCATAGTCAAGTCCAACCGACGGTGCCCGGGGCCAGGCATCTGCTGAGACGCTGCAAAATGTATTTGTCATCGATTATGATTTCGGTGTATATGCTCATTGCAGGTACACCTGTCAAATATATGCCGGAGCAGCCGATGCTGTCTCCGGCAGCGGACACCGTCCTTGTTTCAGCGAAGACTGATACTTTGGACGGTGCTGTCGTTGCTTCGTCCAAAAATGACGCACTTGCCGCTTCCGCTCCTGTCAGGACAATGACGGCATCGGGAATCGTGCGTTCAGGTGCAAGAAACCTTGATGAGATACTTAGGACATTTGCGGGAATTTCCGTCAGGGACTATGGAGGAATAGGCGGACTGAAGACTGTGTCCGTGCGCAGCCTCGGCTCACAGCATACTGCGGTCTGTTATGACGGAGTCCCTGTATCGGATGCCTGCAACGGCTATGTGGACATAGGCCGCTTCAATCTTGACGATGTGTCATCGGTGAAAGTGACCATAGGCGGGCCGGACGACATCTTTTGCAGTGCAAGGCATCTCACTTCCGCAGGAGTTCTTGAAATACATTCCGTAAAACCGGAATTCTCTCAAGGACCGGTGCAGGCGGAAGCAAGAATGAGCATGGCTTCTTTCGGGATATATATGCCGTATGTCGTTTACCGTCAGCGTATCGGCAGCAGCTGGTCTCTGAGCGCATCCGCAAACTGCCTCCGCTCAAAAGGCGATTACCCTTTTGTCCTGCACAACGGAAACCTTGCGACGGACGAAAAGAGACTGAACAGCGATGTCTCCTCGATTAACACCGAAATCAAGGTGTACGGAGATATGGGCAAAGGCGGAGAACTCTCGGCAAAAGTCTTGTTTGCCGATTCTGAACGCGGACTGCCAGGTTCTGTCGTTCTTTACACGCAAAATCCTTCGGAACGGCTTTGGGAACACAGCCTTATTGCCAATGCCATATATACAAACCAAACAGGAGGCGGTTTTAAAATACGGGCGGGACTTGGCTACAACAGAGTCGGAAACCGCTATCTTGACACCGATGCGGCTTATCAGACTCCGGAAGACGACAGATATGCACAGCAGGAATACTCGTTTTCCGCGATAGTCCGATATGCGGTGCTGGACGGATTGCTGAAAGGCCTGGGAATTGTTCTTGCAGAAGACTTCTTTGTCAATTCGCTTGACGCCACCATACCGGAATGCCGGTTCCCTGCAAGATATACATCAATGACCGCCCTGTCCGCCAGATATTCGTCGGAAAGACTGGCTGCGGCTGCCGGCCTCGTCGGAACATTCGCCCATGAAACAGTCCGTTACGGCACTCCCGCTCCGGACAGGAAACGTCTTTCGCCGTATATGAACCTTTCATATAAAATTCTGCGCAGAGAAGAACTGCGTCTGCGTGTCTCGGTCAAGGACGGATTCCGGATGCCTACATTCAATGACTTGTATTATGCGAGAGTGGGCAATGCCTCGCTTGTTCCTGAAAAGGCCCTTCAGACAAACCTCGGCCTCACATGGTCGCACGACATTAAAGACGTCTGTGTGTCCCTTGCGGCGGACTGTTATTATAATTTCGTAAGGGACAAAATCGTGGCGATACCGACCATGTTCATCTGGAAAATGCGCAATGTCGGCAGGGCCTGCATGGCCGGAACAGATGTCTCCGCGACTGTCCGCTATCCGTTTGCCGACAGCTTTGCCGTTGATGCCGCGGCCTCGTATTCGTTTCAGTATACAGCCGATGTAACGGACAGGCAGGCAAAGAATTTCGGCCACAGGCTTCCATATACTCCGGAACATTCCGGAAGCCTTGCAGCCTGTATCGAGACCCCCTGGGCCAATGTTTCGTACACGATGACTGCAGTAGGGGAAAGATACTGCCTTGCCCAGAATATCCCGGCTAACCGGATTGACCCTTATGTCGACCATGGAATATCTGTAAACCGTACATTCCGGTTCGGCCACAGGCACAGGTACAGGTTTTATGCCGGAGCCGAGGTGCTGAATATCGGCAACTGCAATTACGAAATAATCAGATATTATCCTATGCCCGGCAGGAACTGGCGCATTACTCTTAAAATAAATTATTGAAATGAACCAAGGACGGGCGGGACAATTCTTGCCAGTCTGTAAAAAACATAAAATATGAACAAAAGTGTAAAAATTCTTTTTGCAGTCCTGTGCTGCTCCGTTTGGGGACTTTCCTCCTGTGAGAAAGTACCTTTGTCTGACGATGAATCTTCAGGCCTTTCTGGTCTTGCCGTCCTTAACGAGGGCAGTTGGGGAGGAAACAATTCCTCTGTGCTTTCATACGACGATGATTCCGGAAGTCTTGTTGATATGTTCCTGCAGAACAACGGGAAAAGTCTTGGAGATACGGCCCAGGACATTATTGTGGCCGGAGATGATGTCTATATAGCCGTGAATACATCGCAGATAATCTTTGTGACGGACAGGGAATTCAAAATAAAGAAAGAAATCGTCGCCGGGTCCGGTGGCGGCAGACTTTCGCCGCGCTATTTCGCAACCGACGGCAAAAAGATTTATGTCACATATTACGAGGGGTATCTCGGCGAAATCAATCCGTCGGACGATTATAAACTCCGCATAACGGCAGTCGGCCCTAATCCTGAGGGAGTCGCATATGCTGACGGAAAACTCTATGTCGCCAATTCGGGCGGATATAATTATCCTGACTATAATAATACTCTCTCGGTCGTTGATGCAGCCTTGTTTGCAGAAACCTCTGTGATCGAAGTGAATGTGAATCCATGTCTCGTGGCTGCAAATTCTTCCGGCACTGCCGTATATGTCAGCAGCTTCGGGAATTATTCCGATTGTCCTCCCATGCTTCAGTCTGTTTCAACGGCAGACCTTACTGTAAAAAATGTGGATTGCGACGGAATCAGCTCGATGGCATACGGTGGAAATGACAGGCTGTACGTCCTTTGCGCCGGTTATGACTCCTCATACAATCCTCTGCCTGGGACAGTATATATGTATAATGCCGGCACAGGTGCCGGGGAAGGGGTGTTCGCGGAAGGAATCGACAATGCATACAAGATATCTGCTGATGCCGGCCATGTGTTTGTCACGTCATCGGATTATAAAAACACAGGGGATATGACAGTCTATTCGGCATCCGGAAAACGGCTTGCAAAGTTCGATACAGGAGGACTGAATCCCGGTAAGGGGCTTTTCATAAGGTAGCGGCATCTTTATGCGTAGGAGAATGCTCTGTTAATGCGGCTTTAGGGGCGAAAGACATCTTTTTACAAAAAAAAGTGAATATTTTTGTAAAAAGTTTTGGAGAATTCAAAAAAAGGCGTACCTTTGCACTCCCGTTCGAGAGACG
>CAYMVG010000007.1:0-22538 GCA_964394295.1 uncultured Muribaculaceae bacterium
GCCTTGTTTTGGGAACAGTCGTTGTGTTTTGCCTTCGTTTGTTCCCGAAAAGTGCGATTTCGGGAACATTCATGCAGAAATGTCCTGCCTTCTTCCAGAAAACCATTGCTTTGTGAACGGGCGTGGAGTCAGGGCTAAAGTGTTTTCTGCATTCTGTTTCTGTATTGTGACGGCGATTCTCCTGTAATACGCTTGAAATAGGTGCTGAAATATTCCTCGTTGAAAAAGTTCAGCTGCGAGGCAATGTCGCCTACAGAAAAATCCGTATTCGAAAGCATCTCCTTTGCTTTGTTTGTGCGGACTTCCGCAATGTATTTCCCCAATGTCAGGCCGGTGTATTGCTTGAACAGTTTCCTGAGCTTCGAATAGCTTACCGATGTGAATGCCGCTGCCTTTTCCGGCGTGGCATTTTCCATGTTGTCATTTATGTACCGGCGCACTTTCGCAATAAGTTCCTGTATGCTGTCCTGCCGGAAATATGCGTTCTTGTCATAATAAATGCACGAAGACAGAAGATTGCAGACAATTCCGCAAAGCATCTGCTGATAGCCTGATTCCTGCTGGTCGGCACATTCCATCGCCTGTCTGTACAGATTGCTGATTGTCTCTATCTTGCCTGCATGAAAAATCGGGTGGTCTTTGGAGATGATGCCGTTGCTGAACCATCCGTCGGCTATGGGACCATAGAATCCTATCCAGAATTCAGTCCATCCTGTGTCGGGATCAGGGCGGTAACTGTGCCATTCTCCTGGAAACAGCAGGAACATATCTCCCTCTTTTATTTTCGCGGGCTGACTCATGGATTTGCTGAAAAAGCATCCTGAACCTTTAGCCAAAATCAAAAGCTGATATTCATATAATATGCGTCCTTTGGCCGGATTAAAATGATATCTCGTAGGGTGCTTCATTGGCGGGTAATCCTCATTGGGACAAATGTTTTGCATACCCACTGATGTTACTGTCAGGCCTATTTTCTTGTCCTGCGGACTGGTCACAAGATACTTCAGATGTATTGATTCCGGCATAATTTAAATGTCAAAATTTAAAGAATTAATGTCAAATATAGCAATAATTGTATTATAGTTCCAAATACCTTTGCAAATGACACTGGAACTGATGATATGAAATATTTTGTAGCAATCGATCTTGGCGCAACCAGCGGGCGCGTAATTCTGTCCGGAATCACTGAAGACAGAGAAGTGAAAATGAACGTAATGCACCGTTTTCCTACTCCATTGACGGAGAACGGAGGCAAATATTATTGGGACATCTTCAATATATTTGAAAATATAGTCGAGGGCCTGAGGCTGGTTGCGGCTGAAGGGGTGGCCGTGGAATCCATAGGTATAGATACGTGGGGAGTCGATTTTGCCTGCATTAAGGCAGACGGCTCTCTGAAAGGACTTCCGCGTGCATACCGCGACCCCTATTCTTTTGAGGCACAGGAAAGTTTTCTTGCAAGGATGCCTCGCAAAGAACTGTATGAGCGTACAGGCATACAGATAATGAATTTCAACTCCGTGTTCCAGCTGTATGCACAGAGCCATGCAGGAGATCTCGACGGCGTGGACAGGATTCTTTTCATACCTGATGCCCTGTCGTATATGCTGACCGGACAAATGGTATGCGAGTACACCATACTTTCAACTTCCGCCCTTATGAATCCCCGCACAAAGGAACTGGACCGGGCTGTTCTGGATGTATGTGGCGTGGAAGCTGGCAAATTCGCCCCGATTGTATATCCCGGGCATGTCATAGGAGTGCTGACAGAGGAAATCCGCAGAAGGACTGGCCTCGGGAAAGTGCCTGTCGTTGCCGTGGCCGGACATGATACAGGTTCTGTCGTTGCCGCCGTTCCTGCAGAGGATGAGCATTTTGCGTACCTTTCTTCCGGAACATGGTCCCTCATGGGCATTGAAGTCAGCGAACCTGTTATCAATGACAGGATGTTTGAATTGAACTTCACCAACGAGGGCGGAGCCGGCGGCACGACCCGTCTTTTGAAGAATATTACAGGCATGTGGATATTGGAGCAGTGTCTTGCCAGGATACGTGCAGAGGGCAGGGATTATTCATTTACGGAAATTACAGCAATGGCTGAGGCCGCTGATGCTCCGGAGCATTTGTTCAATCCTGATGATCCTTGTTTTGCCTCTCCGGCAGATATGCCTCTTACTGTAGGAAACTATATGAAAGCCCATGGCTGGAAAGCTCCGGAGAATGATGCGCAGCTGTTCCGCCTGATATACGAGTCGCTTGCATTCCGCTATTCGGAGGTCTTTGCCATGCTGAAAAGTGTGGCTCCGTTTGAAATCACCTGCCTTCATATCGTGGGAGGCGGGAGCCGGAATGCCTTTCTCAACGCCCTTACAGCCAAAGCCTGCGGCGTTAAAGTCATAGCAGGCCCTTCTGAAGGCACTGCACTTGGCAACGTGATGGTACAGGCCGGCCTTACCCGTTCTGAAATACTTAAATCAATAAAAACAATAACATTTTAAAACATGAAAGATCAAAAAGTGCATCAGGCCTATGAATTGGCTAAAGAACGCTATGCGGAGCTTGGCATAGACACTGAATCCGTCCTTGCCCGTCTGCAGGACTTCCATCTCAGCATGCATTGCTGGCAGGCGGACGATGTCGCCGGTTTCGAGAGTGCCGGAACACTCACCGGAGGCATACAGGCAACCGGAAATTATCCGGGTAAAGCAAGGAATATAGATGAACTCCGTTCCGATATTCTGAAGGCGAAGAGCCTTATTCCCGGTTCTCACCGTCTCAACCTCCATGAAATATACGGTGAATTCGGCGGCAGGCCGGTAGACCGTGACCAGGTCGGGGTGGAGCATTTTTCCGGGTGGATAGACTGGTCGAAAGAGACCGGTACTCCTCTTGACTTCAATTCGACATCGTTTTCTCATCCCAAGAGCGGCAATCTTTCATTGTCCAGTCCGGATGACGAAATCCGTGCATTCTGGATTGAGCATACCAGACGCTGCCGTGACATAGCGGACGCCATGGGAAAGGCGCAGGGCGATCCGTGCATCATGAACGTCTGGGTACATGACGGATGCAAAGACCTGAGTGTAAACCACTCTCTTTACCGTTCGCTTCTGAAAGACTCCCTCGACAGGATATTCGCCGTGAAGAAAGAGCACATGAAAGACTGTATCGAAGGCAAGGTCTTCGGTATCGGACTGGAGAGTTTTACTGTCGGTTCGCATGATTTCTACACTGCATACGCGGCTGCGAACAACAAGATACTTACAATCGACACAGGCCATTATCATCCGACTGAATCTCCTGCCGACAAGGTTTCCGCCGTTTTGGGCTTTGTGCCTGAGCTTATGCTCCATGTCAGCCGTCCTGTACGCTGGGATTCCGACCATGTGACAATCATGGATGATCAGACACAGGAACTGTTCAGCGAGATTGTCCGTGCGGGAGCGACTGACCGTGTACATTACGGGCTTGATTATTTCGACGGTGCAATCAACCGTATCGGTGCATACGTTATAGGTTCGCGCGCTGCCCAGAAATGTATGCTCCGTGCACTTCTCGAGCCAACGGAACTGATCGCAAAATGGGAATCGGAAGGGGAGACATACAAGGTTCTTACCTACCTGGAAGAGGCCAAGACAATGCCATGGGGCGATGTCTACAATGAATTCTGTCTGCGCAACAATGTTCCTGCAGGTCTGGACTACATGAGAGAGATAGACCGGTATTCGGCTGAAATATGCTCTAAACGGTAGATTATGGAATTATTCATCGGACTTGCCATAATAGCTGTCGGGGCTTTTGCCCAAAGCAGCAGTTATGTGCCAATAAACAGAATAAGGGAATGGAGCTGGGAGACATTCTGGCTTGTCCAGGGATTTTTTGCCTGGCTCGTTTTCCCGTTGCTTGGAGCTTTGCTTGCAGTGCCTTCGGGAGAGAGTCTTATGTCTCTGTTTGCATCCGACCCGAAAGCCGTACTTCTTACGGTTCTCTCCGGAGTCCTCTGGGGAGTCGGAGGCCTGACCTTCGGTCTCAGCATGAGGTATCTCGGTGTCGCCCTGGGACAGAGCATCGCCCTCGGTACGTGCAGTGCGCTCGGTGCAATACTCGGTCCTGTATTGACAGGCCATGCAAATGAGCTGACCTCGTCGGTTATAATAGGTGTCGCTGTGACTTTGGCCGGAATAGCAGTAATCGGTGTTGCCGGCGCCATGAAGGCTTCCGCACTGCCTGAGGAAGAGAAACAGGCTGCTGTCAAGGACTTCAATTTCGGCAAGGGCATCATGGTTGCGCTGCTTGCAGGCTTTATGAGTGCCTGTTTCAACATCGGGCTTAGTTTCGGGGCAGACCTGCACTGGGCCGGAACAAAAGAGATTTTCCGGAGCCTTCCGGCGATATTGCTGGTAACGGCAGGAGGCTTCCTCACCAATGCCGTCTATTGCCTGTACCGTAATTTCAGGAACAGGACTTTGGGCGACTATGCCGACGGCAGACTGTGGAGTATAAATATCTTTCCATGTGTCCTTGCCGGTCTTCTGTGGTACAGCCAGTTTTTCGGTCTCAGTCTCGGCAAAGGCTTCCTTGCGGACTATCCGGTACTCATCACCTTCAGCTGGTGCATACTCATGGCTCTCAATGTCACATTCTCCAATGTATGGGGCATTGTTCTCAAAGAATGGAAAGGCGTGTCCCGCAAGACTGCCGCTGTCCTTGTAGCCGGCCTTGCCATTCTGGTGCTAAGTACTTTCCTGCCTCAATTATTATAGAATCATTATGCTTAAAGAAATTCAACAGACTGCCGAGGTTGCAGGCTATCTTTGGGAAAAAGGATGGGCCGAGAGAAACGGAGGCAACATTACAGTAAATATAACTGACAGTATAGACGATGCTGTGAAGAGCCGTGCCGCCATGGCCGGACCTTTCCCGATAGGGACTGTGCTTCCATATCTGAAAGGCTGCTTTTTCTATTGCAAAGGCACTCAGAAACGTATGAGGGATCTGGCGCGCGACCCTATGGCGAACGGCAGCATTATACGTATATGCGGGGACTGTTCGTCGTATGAGATTATCGCGGAACAGCCTGTGAAGCCTACTTCCGAACTCCCTTCGCATCTTGCGGTACACAACTATCTTTTGGCCAAAGGCTCTCCATACCGTGCATCGCTGCATACGCATCCGATTGAGCTTGTCGCTCTCACGCACAGCAGGAAATGGATGGAAAAAGATGCCGCAACCAAAATGCTCTGGAGCATGATTCCCGAGACAAAGGCGTTTTGTCCGAGAGGACTCGGGATGGTTCCTTACCTGTTGCCGGGCGGAGTGGAGCTTGCCGAGTCCACTATCCGGGCCATTGATGAGGATTATGATGTCGTGATGTGGGAAAAGCATGGCGTATTCGCCGTGGATACCGATATAATGTCTGCTTTCGACCAGGTCGATGTCCTCAACAAGGCTGCCCTGATCTATATCTCCGCAAGAAATATGGGTTTTGAGCCTGAAGGTATGACAGCTGCACAGATGCAGGAGCTTACAGATGTTTTCGGGCTTCCCAAGTAATGTTTTTATTTATACTGTAATGAAAAGAAGCAGAATATCATATTGGATGGAAGCAGTGCTGTGTATTTGTGCCGCGTGTCTGTCCTTGTCTGCAATGGCGCAGGCAAAAAGGGATATCATAGGAACTGTGAAGGATGCGAAGACCGGCGAGCCTCTGATGTTCGTCTCTGTCTATGTGGCCGGAGCCGCATCCGGAACAGTCACCGATACGAACGGAAAATTCTCAATTTCCGCATCGGACGGCAATGTGCTGAAATTCTCGCTGCTGGGCTATGAGGATGCCGAGGCTAAGATTGACGGAAACAGCCGCGTAGTGAATGTCACGATGAAAGAGGCTGCGGCTTTTCTTGAAAGTGCCGTGGTCACTGCGCTCGGGCTTACCAGGGATGAGAAAAGCCTCGGATATGCCATTACGAAACTCAATTCCGATGAAATCAGCGGCACATTGAGCGACAACTGGCTGAACGGCATGAACGGAAAGGTTGCGGGCCTTAATTTTGAACATGCCGCGACAGGGCCTGGCGGTTCGATACGCGCCACATTGAGAGGTGAAAATTCTCTGTCGCATGACAAAAACGAGGCTTTGTTCGTTATTGACGGAGTGCCTATGCTTACCGGTATGGCAGGAGCCTCAACCGGTTCCGGATACGGCGACACTGATGCCCCGATCGACTATGGCAACGGCACGGGCGACCTGAATCCTGACGACATAGCTTCCGTTACCGTGCTTAAAGGACCGGCAGCAACAGCCCTCTACGGCTCACAGGCTGCGAACGGAGCCATTGTCATCACGACCAAATCCGGAAGGGATACGGAAAAGCGTTTCAGGGTTCACTTCAATTCCTCCGCCGTATTTGAGCGTTCCGGCTTCTGGCCTGACTTCCAGAATGAGTACGGTGCGGGCAACGGCAATGCCTCGTCTCTGCTCGCCCAGAATTATTTTTCTTTCTGGACTGTCCCGGCTGAAATGTCGGATACGGGTGAAAAGGTACAGCGCAATTATTCGCGGCTCGCATTCGGACCTAAGTTTGACGGCCAGATGTTCTATAACTACGATTCGGCCAATTGGATAAATGACAACGGGGCATGGCGTATCGGCAGCTATACACGGACTCCGTGGGAAGCGCAGGACTGGTATACCGGAGCATTCAAGACGGGCTGCACCTTGTCAAACACTGTGGCAATCACATATAATCCGAACAAGGAAACAAGCATAAGGTTCTCCATAAATGACAAGAGAAATGACTGGATTCTACCGAACATAGGCTATTCGAGCCAGAATTTTTCGGTTTCACTCGACCAGCAGGCCGGCCGCAATGTCAAGCTGGGGGCAAAGGTCACGTATTACAGGAAAGAGTCCGGCAATCTGCCTACTACGGGCTACAATACGGCCTCTCCGATGTATTCGCTGATGCACAATATGCCGTCCGTGGCGGTCAGCAGCTATGCCGATGAATATTATTCTGGCAGGATGTTCTATTTCCTGCGCCAGGGAAAAGAGGTGGACCAGGCCCTGCAGACAAATCTGATCAACTATCAGACAGACAACCTGTACATGATTCTCAACGAGCACACGAACTCGATGGACAAGGACAGGGTGTTCGGAAATGCGTCGGTGAATGTCATATTCAATGACCATCTTGATCTGATGATCCGCGGAGGCATCGACCTTTCGACAGATTTCCGCACATCGCGCAAGTCTGCATATTCATACGCATATAAGGACGGTTATTACAGGGAACAGACTGTGCGCCAGTTTCTTAACAACGACGATGTGATTCTCTCCTACAAAAATAAGTGGGGGGGAAAATGGGACCTGAATGTAATGCTGGGGGCCAGTATGCTGGCCAGAAGCCTTAACGATGTCAAAATCACTGCGTCCCGGCTCGATGAACCAAATGTGTTCATACTCCAGAACTCAAAGGATCAGCTGATAACGAAAGCGGCACGCAGCAACAAGAAAATCTATTCGGCCTACGGCACGGCGTCTCTTTCATACAATGATATGGTTTATCTGGACATTACAGGCAGAAATGACTGGTCCAGCACTTTGCCGGCAGGCAACCGCTCATATTTTTATCCGTCGGTCAGCACAGGAATTCTCCTGAACAGGATCGCGAAGCTGCCGAAGTGGGTTGACATACTCAAATTGCGTGCTTCATGGGCGAATGTCGGCAATGATACCGATCCTTACAATGTCACATTCACATACAACAACAGTGTCTTTGCCGGCAGCTATGTGATTCCGTCTACGTTGCAGAACGCAAACCTCAAGCCCGAAAATGTCATGAGCACAGAGGCCGGCGTCCAGTTTTCCGCCTTCAAGAAAAGGCTCTCATTGGATGCCGCTTTCTACAAGACGGTCACTACCGACCAGATTATTCCGGTGCCGTCTGACTACATAACCGGTGCTTCCGCCCATTATATCAATGCAGGAAAGGTCTCTAATACCGGTGTGGAACTTTCTGTCGAGGCAATGCCCGTATCCGCAAGACATTTCAAATGGAATATCGGCTTCAATATTTCACGCAACTGGAACAGGCTTGACGAACTTGCTCCCGGCGTTGAGGTATGGCAGCTGAATACCAATACTGTCGGCAGCCGTGTATTCATATATTCTCATCCGGGCGAAGAGCTCGGACGTATTTACGGACAGGGATACAAGCGTGCTCCGCAGGGGGCGTACTATATCAATGAAAGCGGAAAGAAGGTGGACTGCAGCGGCATGAAAATCATAGACGGGTCGACTGGCTTTCCTGTACTCAACGGCACTACTCCGGAAGACCTTTATGATTTCGGAAGCATATATCCCGACTGGCAGGGAGGTTTCAACACGCAGTTCAGGATCCGGTCATTTACCGTCGGAATGAATTTCACGTATCAGATAGGCGGCAAAGCATATTCCATTTCATATTTCGCCCTGTCTTCGCAGGGCAAGCTGAAAAACTCTCTGGAGGGCAGATATGAGGGCCTTCTGGTCGACGGAGTAGTGGACAATGGAGACGGCACATATTCACCGAATACTGCAATCGTCACGGATATAGTGGATTATTATACGACATACAAATATTCACGCAACAATGTCGAGGAGAGTGTCTTCGATACGTCTTTCCTGAAATTCAAGGAACTGAACGTGTCATATTCCGTCCCTGCCAAAAAACTTGACAAGATAAAATGGCTTTCCGGAGTCTCTGTGGGCTTATATGCAACGAATCTTTTCTGTATCACGGACTTCCCTCTGTATGACCCTGAGGTGAGCACCATGACCGGAAGTTCTATCAGCAGGGGTATCGAGGCGTGTGCTTATCCGATGACACGCAGCTACGGTGTTAACCTTAAATTGGCGTTTTAGAGTATGAGAAATATTATATATACAACGATACTGTCTTTGGCAGTCATGGCTGTTTTTGAGTCATGCGGACGGGAGCTGGATGCCCTGAATGTAAATCCCAACAATATGGAAGTCGGCACAGTACATCCTGCAAGCCTTCTCCCGAATATCCTGTATTCCGGCTGCGACGGTATGGTAAGGCAGACCTATAACCTTGCCGGAGAACTTATCCAGCACACGGCATCCGCCAATACGACTGACGCTTACCACCGTTTTCAGATTCCGAATGCGGCCGGCGCTGGACTTTGGAACCAGTGTGCGAGGTGGGCTGCGGGCGCGGACCACATGATAACTCTCTGCAAGGATGATCCCGGCCTGTGTAATTTCAAGGCCATTGCCCTGACCATGAGGGCTTATTATATGCAGATGCTTACGGATTCGTTCGGAGACGTGCCGTTCGGCGAGGCATTCCGCGGCATGGAGGGACTTGTGAAACCTGCATTTGACAGACAGAAAGACATTTACAGGCATCTTGCCGAAGACCTGCTGGAAGCCGGTGAACTGTACGATGCGTCCACATATCCCATGAGCGATTCGCACCGCTCAAAGGACAGGCTGTATCACGGCGATCTGACCAAATGGAAGAAATTCACATATTCACTTTTGCTCCGTGTGCTCATGAGGGCAAGCGGCTGTGAGGACTTCGGCATGGATGTGTCTGCCCTTATGCAGGAAATATGCAGCAACCCGTCGAAATATCCGGTTTTTGCAACGATTGACGATTCCGCCCAGTACAGATTTACTGGCGAGGACAATGACCTGAATCCATACGGCGCGTCGAATCCTGTCTCGTTCAATAACGGACGCCGTGCGGCGGAATTTACTGTCGACTATATGTCGGCGACAGGAGACCCGCGTATATCCATATATTTCGTCCAGGTCGGAGGCGTGTGGCGCGGAGCCAAATCCGGCGCCCCTTCGAGGGACGAGGCAGGAACTTCCAACGCCGCAATGCTCAACAAGGACGTACTCGGCGACTATAATTCTCCATTCTCGTTCATGAATTACGATGAGGTACTGTTCATTTTTGCAGAAGCTGCGTACAGGGGACTGATCGCAGGCGGAGAGAGCGCGGCTGAGAAATATTATACAGCGGCAGTGGAGGCTTCCGTACGTCATTGGAGCGCAATGCCGGGCAACAGCTCTCCTGTTTCAGAACTTGCCGTCAGCCAATTCCTTGCCAAGGTAAGATACGAGGGGACAATAGAGCAGATAATGATGCAGAAGTACATAGCCCTGTTCTGGGTAAGTTTCGAGGCATGGGCGGAGTACCGCCGTACAGGCTATCCGGATCTGGTAATCCTGCCTACGACCATGAACGACAATATACTTCCGAGGCGTCTGGCATATCCGGTCAACACTTCTTCCACCAATCCGGACAATTATGCGGATGCCGTAAATTTCCTGCGCAGGGAATACAGGGGGGACGATGACATGAAGACTCCTGTGTGGTGGAGCAAATACCGTATAGAAAACTTTAGATAATCGGCAGTATGAAAAAGATATTCTTGATGAAATTTATGCTGCTTGCAGCAATTCTGACGGTCTCCTGCAATAGGGAGGACGGCATTCGGGAACCTTTTCTTTATCTCGGAAGCGAGATAGGCGACGGCAATCTGAGCTATGACTGCAAGGGTACTGTGTACAATGGCAGCACGCGCCTCAAATTGAATGAGGCGTATGCGGAGACAGGCCAGTGTCCGCGGATTTCCCTGTACTCCAATCTTGAAAACTGGACGATTGTTCCGCAGCATGAGGAGGCCCTGGACTGGATATTCGTATGGCCTGACAGCGGAAGCGGCTGCGGACGTTTCTGGATTACCGTCGATGCGAACGACTTTGCCGAAAGCCGTGCGGCTGTCTTCAATGTGATGCAGGACGGCAAAATAATGGACAGCTTCACCATTGGCCAGACAGGCTCGGAACCGTATCTCGGACTGGATATGGGCGGTGTGTCCAAATTCAATATGGCCGCTGAAACCGGCAGTATGGACATACAGTTGAAGACCAATACATTGTGGAAAGTCCGCAAAGCTGATGAGTCCGCGGACTGGTTGAGTTTCAGTGACATTACGGACAATTCCTTGAGAGTGAATGTGACACGCAATGACGATGATCTGTCCCGCAGCTGCGAAGTCGTGGTTTCAAGAGCGGACGATGCCGCCGGACCGCTGTCCGTCTCTTTCACCATTGCACAGATAGGCGGCAAGGATGCCTTCTCGAAAGCGGCTGCCGTCTCCATAGCCGAACTGCTGGAAATGACGGGTGCACAAGGTATAATCGACAGGAACGTATATGTGGAGGGCACAGTTATAAGCGAAGTCTCGAAATACAATTTTGAGGAGCATTATCTGCATTATGTAAAGGACGGCGCAAATTTCGTGGCGGAGGTGGCTTCGGTGCCTGTGTGGGTTCAGGATGCCTGCGGCAGCGGACTGTGCTTTGAGTTCCTTATGGCTTCGGATTGCAGATATCCGGCCGGTACTCATCTGAAGCTGCATCTTGTCGGCCAGACGCTTATGACAGACAGCAAAACAGGGGTTCTGAAAGTGACCGGACTCACCTCTGCGTATGTGCATGATGCCGTGGCAGGAGAAGAAGTCAGGCCTGTCGAGGTGACTGACCTGAGCAGGATAGCTGAATATGAAAACAGGCTTGTCACGCTTAAGGATGTCCAGTTTGCCATGCCTTATGGAACATATTTCAATGCCGATGTCCGTTATGTTGACCTTGACTATACTGATTTCCCGGAACTTATAGATGCTTCTTCGCGCCAGTATCCGCATATTCTGTTCGACAGGAACGGAAATTCAATCCGCCTCATTTCCTCCTCGGCTTTCCTTGACAGGCATTGCAGAGTCATGCCTAAGGGCTGCGGCGATGTGACAGGCATAATATCGAGACGCAAGTCGAAGAACGGAAGGACGGAATTGTATATCCGTTTGCGCAGCGATGAGGACAACAAGGTGAGCGAAGACGGTTCCTCTGCGTTTTCCAGGACGCTTGTACGTTTCGGGCCTTTCGCCGGCAAGGCGGATATGGAGCAGGTGAAAGCAGATGAGGGACATGCTGTCATCAAGACTTCCGTGTTCTCGCGTGCTACTGCGGCGACTTCATCTACTTCCATGTATTTCAATGCGTTTTCGTCAGTATGGAAGAATGCGATGGAAAATATCGGAATAAATACGGCGACAATATCACCTGCACTTGACAATCAGTTTGTCGCCCTCAACAGCCAGCAGTGGTACAATGCGACCGGTACTTCCCTGACAGACAGTCCTGGTGAGGCCTGGATAGTGACCATGAGCACTCTCGATGCCGGGGCAGGCCGGCTGTATCTTATATTCAGCAATGCCTCATATAGCGGAGGGCCGAAAGATTTCGTGCTGGAATGGTCGGAAGACGAAGCGGCACCAGTCTCTGAATGGAAGACTATAGCAGGGTATGAGGCCTGCAGCTGGAATGCCAACTGGCAGAGCGGGGAATACATGTTCGCCCTGCCGGATGAAATGAAAGGAAAAGACAATGTTGTAATACGTCATAGGGTTACATCCAATCTTGCGGTCGGACGCAAGAATATGAAGATTACTTCCACCGGAACTAACCGTATGATTTACTGGACTGTTGTTGAGCTATGACGGAAAAGTGCGGCATAATTTCATTGGCGGCTTCTCTGCTCGTCCTTTTCTGCGGATGCACGAAGCCTGCCCCGGGCGAGTCTGCCTGTTATGAAAGCCGTCTGGTGGACAGGGTTGCCCTTCCGCCGCTCATCCCGGCGGAAGAAGGCTCTGTCTGCACGATAACAGGCAAGGGCTTTGAGGAGGGGGACATACTGAAATTCACGGCTGAAGGCTATGATGATGTAATGGCCGGACTGCTGGAGGTCTCATATTCGTATTGCAGTTTCGGGGTATCCGCCCTGATTAAGTCAGGTGTACGCTATTCTGTGTCTCTGCTGCGCGGGACGGCATACCAGAATCTCGGCAATGTGATTTTTGACATAAGGCCGGTTTCGCTGGAGTATAATGTCACAGGCCGGGTCAGCTGTGCCGGAAAGGGACTGGAAGGTGTCTGGGTAAGCGACGGGGCGGCATGGGCGAAGACGGACAGTGACGGCCGTTACAGAATGCTGTCTCAGAAAGAGAGGAAGTATGTCTTCATAGTGTCGCCTTCCGGCTATGCTCCTGAATGCGACGGGGCATGGCCTGCCTTCTGGCATAGGATGAACTCAGTGGAATACTCTGCCGTTGAAGAACATGATTTCACGCTTGAAAAGGTCAGTGACGACAGGCATGAGATGATTTTTTCGGCGGACTGGCAGCTTCGGGGAGAGCGTGTGCCTGCGGATTATGAACAGGCGAAGGCAATTTTTACGGAACTTGCCGAATACAGGGCCTCCATTTCAGTGCCGGCTTATGCTATAACACTCGGTGACGAGACATGGGACGTGTGCTGGAAGGATCACGGCTTCGATCTTCCTGCATTCCGTAAATATGCAAAGGATTTTCCTCTGCCGCTATATACGGTGATAGGCAACCATGACCACAATCCTTCCGGAACGTCGGATTTTGACAGTGCGGACATATACAGGGAAGTCATGGGCCCTACGAATTTTGCAATGAATATTGGCCGTGTCCATTATATAATAATGGATAATGTCATATATGACCCTGCCACAAGGGGAGTTACGGAACGTTTTACCAAATCTCAGATAGAGTGGCTGCGGGAGGATTTGTCCCATGTCTCAACGGACACTCCGGTAGTGCTGTCCGTGCATGTGCCTATGCACAAATGGATATGGAACATAGCGGCATGGACGGCTGCTTCAAGAGGCTCGTACGGTGAGGCTGTGGAATTGCTGAAACCATACGGGCAGGTGCATATATTTTCCGGTCACAGCCACTTGAACGAGTTTTTCGATGTAAAGGCGGCCGGACTTTCCGTAAACCGTATGTATGAGCACAAGGTCGCCGCTCTCGGGGGCTGTATGTGGTATACTAACAGTCTTGTTGGCTACAATGTGTCACGGGACGGCATTCCCTCAGGCTATGAAATCCTTGAGGCAGACGGAACGGAACTCAGCTGGAGATATAAATCCATAGGCAGGGAGGATTCATGGCAGTTCCGGGTGCATGACATGAATTCGGTCAAAAAGTTTTGGGAGGAAAACGGCAAGATGGCCAATCTTGTGGCAAGCAATCCGGAATATGCATACGGACTGATGTACGGCTCTCTGCCGGAAGGCGCCGTGCTGCTGAATGTGTTCCGCGGCGATCCCGGAATGAATGGGCTGAGGATAGAGGTGACGGACGGGAACGGTGTCCTGGATGTATTGCCTGCATTCGTAAAGGATCCGCTTGTCGTCTATGCAAGCGAGGCAAGCTGGTGGGAAAAGAACAAGTCGCTTCCGTCGTCTTCATATTCGTCGACTGAAATATCGCATATTTTCTATGCGGTTCCGCAAGCCGGTACGGCATCGGTGGATGTAATCCTTTATCAGGGTGAGGTTCCGGTAAGTACAAGAAAAATTAATCTACCGTTAGAATTCAATACATATGATGAATAGAATTATCAGATTGTCGTTAATGGCTGCTGCCGTATTGCTGGCGGCGGCGTGTGAGATGAAAGAACCTGCGGCAGCAAGTCTTTCATTGTCAGAGCCGAATATTCAGGTTACGAAACTCGGCGTTACTGAGCATAATGGCGTGCCGTATGTTACTGTCGTTTCAAACACATACTGGATGGCCTTTATGACGGAAGAATACGATTGGCTCGAGATGTCTCCGAAAGGAAGCGCGGCAGGCACTGCCGATGTGTCTTTTAAGGTGCAGCCTAATCTTGACGGGGAACCGCGTCAGGCCGAAGTCAGGTTTGAGACAGCTGACGGTACTGCTTCTTCGCTCCTCATTCTTCAGGACGGTCATGGAAGCGATGTGACTGTCATTGCCGACAACTACGGCGAGGCTCCCGGGAATGATGTCGACGTCAGGTACGCAAAGCAGACATGGGACGGAACCGGTACCGGCGACTTTGCCTATGGCGGAGAGGAAGCCTATATATCGGGAAACGAGCCTTCGTCAGGGTATGACGGAGCTTCTGGCGGAGCCAATATAGTGGTCAAGGCCGGAGGCAATGTGGTATTCAGCAGGATTGCGGCCGGTTTCTCCAGCCGGTTCAGGCTGAGCTGGGGATGCTGGAGCCAGGACGGCCCGATGGATTTCGTCCTTTACAGCAGTGCGGATGCCGTGTCATGGGAGAAGATTCCGTATACCGTTGCCGGGGACGGACAATGGAAACTTGCCGGGACAAAACTCCTTTTCGGCGGCAGCTCCGAATACAGATATTTCAAATTCGTGAACAATTCGTCTTCCGACAGGAGAATCGATGACTTCAGAATGACAGATGCCGAGTTTACCGAAGAGGATTTCACAGTCGTTTCGGCTGCCCTGCCAGCCGCGGATGCAAAATGGAATGAAGGAGAGAAAATAGCCGTATTCTCCGGAAATGATGCAATCTGCTTCGGATATTGCGGACACGGCAATGACTTCAAGTCGATTTACAGCCTGATGCCGTCCTCCGGCTACATCGCTTTATACCCTTATGATGCCGATGCTTCGTACCGTGACGGCGTGCTGTCTTTCACGGTTTCCGGAAAACAGGAATATGTCGGCGACGGATACAATGTCAATATGCCGATGGCGGCAACGGCCAGCGGACTTTCCGATTTCAGGTTCGCCGGTCTTATGGGTACTCTCCGCGTTCGTGCCAAAGGTGAGGCTGTAATCAATTCCTTCACTTTCGTTAGCGGAGACAAGGCTGTATGCGGACGTGCAGAGGTGTCCGGGGGCGTGCTGTCATTTCCGGAAGACGGCGGCAGGGAAGTGACGCTTGAAATCACCGGCGGTAAGGAGATGACCGCTGACGGCTATGACAATACGGTAGATATTGTCTTGCCGGCAGGAACTTACGGTAGATATGTCCTTAAAACAGTGGACCAGTCAGGTATCGCGACGGAATATCCTATGGAGAATCTTGCCGTATATTCCGGAAAGGTAAGCGAGGTGGAGATCGATGTGAACCCTTCTGCAGTCATATCGCTGAATATGCCGTCATATTACGGTGAAGACGGTTCCGGCAATGTATATGCGAACTGCTTCAGGATTTCGGATCCGGGAGAATATATGTTCATCGCCGCCGATGCGAAGGGTGAGCCTGTTGAAGGCTCCGATGTCGCCTGGGTATGGGCGACGAGCGGTATGTGGAACGGTGTCCCTGAAGCCGTCCTGACGTCTCTTATCGAGGATATAAAGTATGCTGACGGCTGTGTGAGGTTTACAGTGCCTGAGAATTTCACGCCTGGAAATGTAATTCTTGCAGTCGTGGACGGCAGCGGCGTCATTCAGTACAGCTGGCATATATGGACCACAATAGGGCCGGAAGATGTCGCATCATGCGGAAATGACTGGATGGACAGGAATATAGGTGCATCGTATGCCTTTGATCCTGTCAATGATGAGGAACATTGCAGTGCGGCCATGGGCTTTTATTTTCACTGGGGATGCAAGAATCCTATCGTGGGACTTTATGATTCCTCCGCCTCCAACAACGATACGTTTACAATGGGCAAGGCCGCCACGTTCTATATCTATAACAGTGAGGTCAAGAATACAGGCAGCTGGGGAGTGCTGGCAGCCTATCCTTCCGACTGGTCCTCATCCTTTACGGACCTTATGCGTTATCCGATGAGCATGTTCCCGGACAACACGAAGACACCGGCCTCGGGCAGCGGCAAGAACTGGCCTGAGGAAACGAATCCTTGTCCTTACGGCTACTGTGTGCCGTCGCGTGAACAGATGAGCAGCCTGGGCACTTCCGGCGCGACTATAATAAGCGGGGATGCCGAACTGAAGAAAAATGTGGCTGTAGTGCGCTCTGGAATCGTGTTCCCGAGTTGCGGATACCGCAAAAGTACGGGTGCTGTGGCTATTTCTGCCAATCCGGATATGCGGTATTGGGTAGATGCCCCGTTCAGTGCGACGGGACGGTACTACTGGCTTGCGAACAAGAGCAACAACAAAGAAATGTATGCAGGTCTGGAGACAGGAATGAATGTGCGTTGTGTCAAAATCAAAAAATAAAAGATATGAAAAAAATTATTGTCATTGCATTGACGGTTCTTTCCGCCGTATCTGCTTCTGCGCAGACAAAATGGAAATCCATAGTGGACTCCCTGGTGCTTAACGCTCCAAATTACAATGAATATAACGAGGTGCGCAGGGGACTGTTCCAGCTTTTGCCTGTCGGTCCGTCCGATATAGTGTTCCTGGGCGACAGTATTACCGACAGATGGGAAATAGCCGATATGTTCGGTAATAACAACATCAGGAACAGGGGCATCAGCGGAGACCGCGTAAGGTGGATGTTCGACCGCTATGATGTCATTGCCAGAGGCAAGCCGGCGAAACTTTTCATCCTTGCAGGTGTCAATGACTTGCGCGGCAAGACGCGGTCACGCGATGTCTGTTTCATGATAGCGGAACTGATAGTGCGTTTCCGCAGGATTTCTCCGGATACGAAGATTTATCTTCAGAGCATATTTCCGATGAACCTTGACAAGCCTCAGCAGGAAAAATTCAGAGGCACCACTATCAACCAGAGGATAGACAACTGCAATGTATGGCTGGAGAAATGGTGCTCAGGCAACAATGTCACTTACATCAACGTAGCCGACGCCCTGAAAGGTCCGGACGGACAGTTCAATGAGAATTATACTATCGACGGCCTTCATCCGAATGCCTTGGGCTATCTTGTCTGGAAAGATATTATAGAAACGTATGTGCTTGAATAAGACTGCCATGGACAGAAGAAAATTTTTGAAAGCCGGCTTGGCCGCTGCCGTTGCGGCATCTGCCGGCAGCCTTCCTGCAATGGCCGGAAAGGCTGATGCCGGAACTCAGGCAAATCCGGACCCGCTTCCATCTGTGCCGGACATAAAGATCCGCTTCCTTGGCACGGGGGCTGCCGACTGGAAGGCACCGGAGGAGAACGGAGACTACCGCAGGAGATGCAGCATTCTTATAAATGACAGTTTTCTGATAGATTATACTGCCTGCAACAAAGATATGCTTCCGGACGGCTGTACTCCCGAGGTGATATTCTATACCCATTCTCATGAAGACCATTACGATCCCAAGGCGGCCCTGCTGCTCGGAATAAAGAAAGTGTATCTCGGGGAGACATGGGTGAAAAGGGCCCGGAATGATTTCCGCAAGGCAGCTGCTGCGACCGGACTGCCTGAACCGGAAATCATCCCTGTCGCTGCAGGATGCAAATATGAGGAAGCAGGCATCGTCATTATGCCTGTCCCCGCCAACCATGCCACTTCCGACATGAATGAACTGTCGCTTATCTATCTGTTGGAAAGCACTGATTCACGTGTGCTTTATGCTACTGATACAGCCGGAATAGTAGGCCTCGCCGCGCGTTATGTCGGCATTGACGCCCATCTTGCCGGCAAGCCTGTCAGCGGGTTGATTATGGAAGCTACCATGGGAATCGGACATGAGGACGACTACCGCATCTTCAATCATTCCAGTGTAGCTACGGTAGAGCAGGTTTACCGTGTCTTGAAAGCAACACGGCGTTATGCCCCGAAGAATGTGCACCATGTGTACATAACCCATATTTCACGCAAACTGCACGGTACACAGAAAGAGCTTGACAAGAATCTTCCGGCTCCGCTGAAGGCTGCGTATGACGGACTTGAACTTAAGTTTTAATCGATATACCTGACAGTTTTATGCGGAAAAAATTTATATATATAATATTGGCTGCATTTCTCCCGGCAGGTGCCGCTGCGCAGATTACAGGGGAGAGCATTGAAGCCGATATTGAGTCCACACGAGGCATCCTCCTGCCGTACAGCCACGGCAGTCTTTCTGATACAAAGGCTCCTGCCGGGTACAGGCCGTTCTACATAAGCCACTACGGCCGTCACGGTTCCCGCTATCATTGCGACATCGACAGGCTTCTGCCCGCAATAGATGGGCTTGAGGCGGCCGGTAAGGCAGAACTGCTCTCTCAGGACGGGCTGAGGCTGAAAGTGTATGTGGATTCCCTTGTGGCCTGTTCGGACGGCATGTGGGGTGAATTGACCGTGCTGGGGGCACGTGAGCACAGGGAAATAGCCGGACGTATGTTCCGGCGTTTTCCAAAGGTATGGACTTCAGGGACACGCCGTGAAGTCCATTGTGTAAGCTCAGACATTTCCAGATGTATCGTAAGCATGGCAAATTCGGCTCTTGCCCTTGCAGAGCGGAACCCGTCACTGGAATTCAGCTGTGCGGCAGGCCTGCGTCACCGCAGATACCTTGCTGATCCGGGACCTGACACTGTGTATTCTGTAAGGAATGAATACATGGCTGCCGTCTTGCGCAGAGATCTGGATTATTCCGCTTTCTTTGCAAAGATTTTTACCGCTCCCGCCGCGGCGGAGCAGATTATTCCCGATCCTTGTGAATTCTGTTTCAGAATATTTGATATATGGGCAGAAGGTGCAGCAATGCAGGACTGCATGTTCGATATCAGGGACTATATGTCCTTGGATGAGATTCTTCCGATTGCCAGAGTCTACAGTACGGATATGTATTACGGGCACATGCGCGGAGCCGAAACAGGGCATCTGCGTCTTCCTGCTTCGCGCAGACTGCTGAATGTCATAGTGGATGATGCCGATGCTGCCATGAAAGACGGAAGCCGTGTGGCAGCGGATCTGCGTTATGGCCATGATACGGGGCTTCTTGCATTGGAGGCCCTGATCGGCCTTGAAGGCTATGACGGGGAATATACCTATGACGAGGCGGCCGATTATATATGTATGTCGAAGCTGCAGCCGAAAGCCTCCAATCTTCAGATTGTATTCTATGCGAAGGGCAGGCATTTCAGGGATGATGACTGCCTTGTGAAATTTCTTGTGAATGAGCAGGAAACCGTAATACCTGCCTTACAGCCGTCGGCCGGCCCGTATTACAGATGGCCGGAGCTTAAGGCGTATCTTTTGAGTCTATGAGAAAAATTCCGATATGTTTTGCCGTTATGCTGATGTTGGTCTCATGCAGCCGCACATCTGCGGACTGGTATCCTGTCACAAATGAAAACAGGCCGTTCCTGCGCTGGTGGTGGCTTGGAAGCGCAGTTGATGAAGACGGGCTTACATTCAATCTTGAAGAATTTGCTGCGAAAGGCTTCGGGGGAGTGGAGATAACGCCTCTCTACGGAGTACAGGGAAATGAGATGAACGACAGGGACTATCTGAGTCAGGAATGGATGGATGCCCTGAAATATGTCAGTCAGGAATGTAGCCGTCTGGGACTTCAGACGGATATGAGCAATTGTACAGGCTGGCCTTTCGGCGGCCCGTGGATTACTCCGGAGAATGCTGCAAAGACATTCTCATTCAACAGCGACACGACTGCCGTCATAGTGACAGGCACAGGACAGAAAGTGAAAAGGGCCGGTCCTGGCGGAGCCGGACTTGTGATGGATCATTACAGCAAGCAGGCCTTGGAGGCATACGTGAAGGTATTTGATGATGCGTTTGCTGCCTGCGGATGTCCTTGGCCCAATACTCTGTTCAATGATTCTTTCGAGGTCTATGGGGCAGGATGGACAGAAGAATTGCCGGAAGCCTTTTTCAGACAGCATGGCTACAGGATAGAAGACCGCCTCAAGGCATTCGCACGCAATGACGGCAGTCCTGAGTCAGTGGCGGTGATAGGGGACTACCGTTCGACATTGTCAGGACTCTATCTGGAGAATTTCGTGAAGCCGTGGAATGAATGGGTGCGCAGCCACGGCGTGCGTACACGTCATCAGGCTCACGGTGCCCCTGCCAATCTGATTGACGTATATGCGGAAGCGGATATACCTGAATGTGAGGCATTCGGACAGAGCCCGTTTGATATCGACGGCTTGCACCGCTCCGGAGACACACGTCTCAATGATTCCGATCCTGCGGTGTTCAAGTTCGCTTCGAGTGCGGCCCATATTACAGGAAAACCCTACACTTCATGCGAAACACTGACATGGCTTACGGAACATTTCCATACTACACTGGCACTGTGCAAGCCTGAGATAGACCTTGCATTCGCCAGCGGTGTAAACCACGTGTATTTGCACGGTGCTCCGTATTCACCGGAGGGGATATGTTTTCCCGGCTGGAAATTTTATGCCACGGTCAACCTGTCTCCGGCCAATCCTTCGATATGGGAGGTTTGCCGTCCGCTGGCTGATTATATAGCCCGCTGCCAGGCATTCCTGACTGCAGGCTCTCCGGATGCCGATTTCCTGATGTATTTCCCTGAGAATGATATATGGCATCACCAGTTCGGCACGCAGTTCATGCAGCTGGATATCCATAAGATGAATCTTACAATGCCCCAGTTTAAATCCGATGTCCTGGGTGTACTCGGAAAAGGTTATGATGTGGACTATATCTCCGATACTTATCTTGCCGACGTGACTGTGGACGGCAATGGCAATTTGCGCACCGGGTCCGGCACGCTTTACAAAGGGCTGGTGCTTCCGTCGGAAACGGACTATATGCCTGCCTCTACAAGGGAGAAAATCGGGGAACTGCGCAGGCAGGGTGCCTGTGTCCTTTCCTGTGAGGCTGTCCATGAAAGCGGTGTGATTCCCGAGAGTGCAATGCAGATCGGAGGCATACACATGATCAGGCGTACCAATGAGTCCGGCGGGAAAAACTATTTCATTGCGAATCTCGGACCTGAGGACATAGACAGGTGGGTCGACCTTGCGTGCGATGCCGCTTCTGTCGAATTTTTCGATGCCATGACAGGGGTCAGGGGAATGGCGGAAATCCGTCGTGAGTCTTCCTGCGGCAGAACTTCTGTACATCTCGATCTGCCTTCCGGTGCATCTGTCCTTGTCAAATGCTTTCCGCGCCGGATCAAAGGTGTGGAGCCGTGGAAGTACCTGCCAAAGTCTCCTAAAGAGGAAATCGATCTCAGTGCCAATACGTGGACACTTGAATTCGAGAGAAGTTTCCCTTCCATGCCGCAGTCTGTCTATACGCTCGATGGTCTGATGCCTTGGACTGAGCTTGACGGAGGAGATGTAAATGAAGCCACAGGTGTGTACAGCACTTCTTTTAGTCTGGACTGTGCCGGTGAAGATGTTGTTCTCGATCTCGGAGATGTGCGCGAGAATGCCGAAGTCATCGTGAATGGGAAGTATGCCGGGGCTGTAATCTGTGCGCCATTCAGGATGAATGTCGGGAAGTATGTGCATCCGGGTGAAAACACTGTTTCCATAAAGGTGCGCAATCTTCCGGCCAACAGGATTGCACAGATGGACCGTGAAGGTGTCGTGTGGAGAATCTTCAAGGATGTAAATATTGCCGCGGTCAATTCAAGACAGGTCGTGACTTACGAACAGATTGAAAGCTACGGCTGGTGGGATGTGGTTCCTTCCGGTCTTAACGGCAAAGTCAAGGTCATGGTTTATTGACTGGCATGACATTCCGTTCCCGAAAGTTCATGTTTCGGGAACGGTCGTTATGTTTTGCAGTCGTTCG
>CAYMVG010000007.1:22638-85715 GCA_964394295.1 uncultured Muribaculaceae bacterium
TTCCCGAAAAGTGCGATTTTGGGAACAATCGTGATGAAATGTCCGGTTTTGTTCCTGAAAAGCCATGTTTCGGGAACGGTCGTTATGTTTTGCAGTCGTTCGTTCCCGAAAAGTGCGATTTTGGGAACAATCGTGATGAAATGTCCGGTTTTGTTCCCGAAAGTCCATGTTTTTGGAGCGGTCGTTATGTTTTGCCTGTTAAAGGTTGTTTGGGGAGCGGAACGGAAATGGAGGTGCGGGGTATGGAAATAATAAAAAGCGCACCGCCGGATTCCTTGGGGGACTACATCCGGCGGTGCGCTTTTAAAAAATCCGGTGCGGAAAGCTCCGGCTGAATTATTTGTTGGCTTCGGAAGTGGCCACGAGGTCGAGGGCTTCGGCCAGGACTGAAATCGGGTTCTTCACCTTATAGTCAGTCGACATCTCTATCTGCCATTTGCAGGTCTCGCAGTCACATGCCACGAAATCAGGTCTTACTTTGTTAATCTGGTCGAAAAGAGGCTTTCCGATAGCCTGGGACACAGGGTAGTTCTCTTTCTTGAAGCCGTAGGTACCGGCGATTCCGCAGCAGTTGCTGTCCAGCACAGTCAGTTCAACTCCTGGTATCATGCGCAGCAGTTCAGTCGAGAAGATGCCCCAGCCGAGCTTCTCCATGTGACAGGGTGTGTGATAGGCAACTTTGGCCCTGTAGTCTTTCTTGAACACAAACTTCACCTTTCCCTCGTCCGCCAGACGGTATATGAACCTTGTGGCCAGCTCTATATAGTCCCTGACATCTTCATTTCCGATTCCGAGCAGATGCGGATACTCATCCCTGAGAGTGAAATTACAGGTCGACGAAGTGCCGATGACAGGCATCTGACGCTCATTTACGGATTTACGGATGCTTTCAAGATTGATTGCCGCATTCTTCTTCGCCCTGTCAGTCATACCGTTGGATATGAGGGCCACGCCGCAGCATTTCTCCTTGTCAAGCAGATGCACTCCGTAGCCGATTGCATTCATCACGCTCACGAGGTCCTTTCCGAGCTGGGGATAATTGTAGTTCACAAAACAGCCGTGGAAGAAGCTTACATGATGCTTGAAAGAGTCCTGGAACATCTTGACATTCTTGTTGTACCATTTCTCGAAAGTCTTTGAAGCATATTTCGGGAAAGTCCTGTGCTTGTCGATTCCGAGCATTCCGTCCATTGCCGCCTTCACAGGTTTCATTCCGACCGTCATGTTCACCACAGGGGCAACCTTCGTGGCTATGCTGCCCATAAGGTCTGTGCTTGCCAGAATCATGTCCCTGAGCTTAGGCGGCTGGGTGTTGTATTTCAGCCTTGCGGCCTGGATTATGTCGCCGATGCGCACACCGGACGGACAGGCCACCTCGCAGCGTTTGCAGTTCATGCAATATTTGAGGGTGTCATCGAAAAAGATACCCTTTTTCAGCCTGAGCCTTTCTCCGTCAGGGCCTGCCTGCTTAGGGCCGGGGTAGAGGGGATTGACCGGAACTACCGGACAGTACACTGTACATACAGTACACTTGATGCACTGCTCAAAATTGTTTTCGCTTATGTTATTTTCCTGCATATTCATGTCAGTCTCCTCCTATTTGTTCAAGATTGAATCCGCAGCGGCCATTGCCGTTGTTATCGCTATTCCTCCGCCGCAGCCCTCATAAAGTGTGTTGCTTCCGCCCAAAAGAGAGCCGATTACGTACAGGTTCTCCACCTTTTTGCCGGCTATGCTTGCGTGCAGTCCGTCCTTGGTGACAGCTCCGAATGAGATGTAGTTCTGTCTGTTCCAGAAATATCCGTCGAACCAGTTGTCACGGCCCTCTGCATAACTGAGGTCAATGCCGAATACCGGTTCGTATATCTTTGACGGTGTGGCTATCATTCCTTTGCTGAAGAAGCTGCCCGATGCAAGGACGAAGTTGTCTGCATGGAGACGTATGTCTCCGAAATTCACAGTTCCGACACTTTCTATGCTGCCGTCCTCACCGTAAACCGAATCCGTGACCGTATCCCCGAGGAAGAAGCGTCCTCCCGCCTTCTCGAATTCGGCACGGAGAGTCATCTGTGTACGGATTCCGGGAACTGACGGCGGCATTGTGGCCGCAAATACGGTCTTTATGCCGATTGCCTCGCGCAACTTTTCTATCACAGAGCCGTCCTTAAGTCCGAATACGGCAGGGAGCACGACCACATCCTCCTCTTTTACAAGTTCCTTTATCTTTGCAGCAGCCTTTTCCCAGATGCCGTCCCTGTCCATGACCCTTGCGATATTGGTCGCCCTCATTTCGCTCGGATTCTTGCGCAGGCGCTCCATCTCGTCGAGTTTGATTGCAGCGATGCGGCATTCTGTCCCGTGTCTTTCAAAAGAGTCGGCAAGGAACTTCGTGTTGAAGTCGAGATAGCCGAGAATATTTACTATCAGGGCCTTGCTTCCTATTTTTTCATCCTTTGAGGCCAGTGGAGTGAAATCCCCGAGAGTCAGCCATGCAGGTTTTCTCTCTCCTGCGGCAGTGATGCGCCAGCTGTTCTTTTCTGCGTCTCCCTCCACTTTGATTCCGCAGTCTGCAAAAAATGCCTTTGCCTGGCCTGCGTATTTCAGTACGGTCTCCGCTCCGAGAATGGAGTATGGATGTTCCGGACTGAGGCTGCCGAGAGATTCAGACGGATTCTCCACAGGCGTACCGTCCGGAAGGCGTCCCAAAAGGTCGAATGTACCGGATGAGAAGTGCAGGGCACTCTGTCCCGCTGAGACGATTGCGCATTTCTTGCCGGCTTTCTGGAGTCTTATTCCGCATACAAGTCCGGAAAGTCCTCCTCCTATTATAACAGTATCGAATTTCATTGCCAGTTCTGCTTAGTTATTGTCCTCATTACATTTTTCAATTTCCTCGAGTCCGCATACTCCGGAATATATCCACTGCGAGTATTCGCTCTCCCTGAGAGTGTCGCTCCAGCATACAGGATACATGCCTTTCCACCTTTCGTTGATGAAGTTCTTGAGGTCATTCTTGGTGCGTTCTGTGCACTTGTGGGCATCGGCAAGCAGTCCGGCGGCCCGGCAGGCGCAAAGCTCTCCCTGACAGGTTCCCATGCCGACTCTCGTGCGCCTCCTCAGATCGACGAGATTGTGGACATCCAGCTCTTCTACGGCATATTTCACTTCTCCGACAGACACTTCCTCACATTCGCACACGAGGGAAGTTTCATATTCATCATTCAGTCCGATGTTCAGGGCACGTGCTCCGTGCCTGCCGACTGTAGCCTTGTGCGGTGTTCCCGGCTTTGTCCATGTCTGCTTCGATATTTCCTCGATATTCTCGGTTTCCGAACCAGGAAGCGGAGTCGTCATCGTCCGGCAGGTCTCGTCCACGTTCAGTTTCTTGCATACAAGGTCTGCCGCCCATTCGGCCATAAGCCTGTAAGTCATCAGCTTGCCTCCGGTGATGCTGATGAAGCCCTTGATTCCGTCACGTGTCTCGTGGTCGAGGAGCACGATTCCGCGGCTGATATTTCGTCCTGAAGGGTCATCGTCAGTGGCAACGAGAGGGCGTACACCTGCGTATGCCCTCAGGATTCGCGTTGAAGCCAGACAAGGGGCGAGTTTCTCACCCTCCTGAAGCAGCAGGTCCACCTCGTCTGCGGTAACATACATATTGTCAACCTCCTCGAAAGGGACGCGGCTCGAAGTCGTGCCTATAAGACATATTGTGTCTCCCGGCACGAGAATGTCTGCGTTGGCAGGCTTGCGGCAGCGGTTCAGCACTACATTGTTGACCCTGTGGCCGAAAATGAGCAATGCTCCCTTTGCCGGGAACATATTGATTTTCGCACCGGCCATTTCCGCAATGCGCTGTCCCCAGATGCCTCCGGCATTTACTGTTATAGGGGCATAGTATTTCTCATTCCGCTTTGTTATCGTGTTATAGACTTCGACTCCGATGACAGTGTCGCCCTCTTTGATGAGACCGGTCACTTCGCTGTACACCATGACTTTTGCTCCGTGCAGTTTGGCATCTATTACATTGGCCGATGCCAGTCTGAAAGGATCTACGGCCCCGTCCGGTATTTTTACCGCACCTATCAGGTCCGGGTTTGCCGACGGCTCCATCCTCAGGGCCTCCTTCGGGTCTATGATTTCGGCATTGATTCCGGCTGCAAGACACGATTCGACGAATTTCGCCTGATAGGCGAGATCATCTTCAGGAAGAGTAATGAAAAGACCTTCGGTCTCCTCTACGCAGTGTCTCGCGATTTTCCTGAGAATCATGTTCTCTTTGATACATTCTTCCGCCGACTCCCTGTCCGTTACTGCGTATCTTGCGCCGCTGTGCAGGAGTCCGTGATTTCGTCCGGTAGCTCCCGTAGCCAGGTCGTGTCTCTCGATAAGCAGGACTTTGAGCCCCCTCATCGCGCAGTCTCTGGCAGTTCCGGCGCCCGTGATGCCGCCTCCGACAATGATTACGTCGAATTCATTGTCCGTTGTTGCCTGTGCCATAATGATTTGTACTTGAAAATTGTAATTAAAACCTGCTTCGCCAACAGCAAAAAGCTATCTAAATAACAAATATAAGAAAAAATGGCATCAAAACAATGACAGAATTGTCTTAAATGCCATTTTGACGTTTCCTCTCCTTTATTGTCCCATTGTTTTGCGGTCACGCTTTTGGGCCTTCCGTGCCTCGATTTTTTCCTGCACCTGCCTTCTTTTCTGTGAAATCATTGTCTGCAGGTTATCTCCCATCCTTTCTGCAAAACCCGGAAATCTTTCTTTCATTTTCTTTATCTTGTCCTTGATGAAAGAATTGACATGCCTGACTTTCTTTTCCTCGTATATGTCGTCGAAGGCAATGAGGATTCCGGTTTCTTCCACTTCGCTGTATTCGTGGTTTATGGCTCCTCCGAACATCTTCATGTAAGGCGAGAGACTCATGTATGAGTTTACGAGAGGAGGTATGTTCACACCTAATTTGCGCACTTCCGCATTAAGTATCTTGTAGTCCTCCTTGAAATTCTCACCGGTAAGGACTGAATCCATCTTGGCAGAATCCGTAGTTATGTCAAGAGGCTCGTATGGAACGACAAGTTTTTCCGTGTCGCGGAAATGTTTGAACAGGAAGTGCTGGATAAGGTCGCGGGCTTCTCTGTTGTAGTCCGGGTACATTGTCATCTTGCCGAAGAAATATTTCATTTCCGGCTTCTGGAGCATCAGCGCACCGAGTCCGTCCCAAAGATTGTCGAGGGCGAAAAGCGCCTTTGCCCCTGCCTTTGAACTCTGGTACTGCGGAGCGACGAAGCTTCTGCCGAGTTCTATTGTATAAGGCAGCCAGTCCTTTATGAACTCCTCGGAGAAATGAAACATGTGCGAGGTGGCGAGCAGAGGCTGGCCGTTGTCGCCGAGCCTGATGTCCGGGCCGGCAAGGAAGCGGTAGCCTCCGAGTATCGCGCAAGCCTCCGGATCCCAGACAATGAGCTGGCTGTACGGCACTTCCATTGTGTCGAATTCATCGATGTCCATGGAAAGGCAGCTTCCTCCTCCTGCTCCGCGGAAAGCTTCCTCCCTGATGCGACCGATTTCCTTCATCACTTCAGGGGCATTGTGCGCATCGACTATGTATATTTCGTTGTTGCCTTTGTTTGTATTCCTCAGTTTTCTTGCCGGAACAAGCTCAGCCTTGAGGAGTTCCACTGCAACAGGTGCAATAATCTGTTCCATTTTAGTCAGAATTTAGAGTTCGTATACTTTCTTCCTTATTTCCTGCGCCCATTCGTAAGGAGTCTTTGATTTGTCAAGGCTTTCGTGAGGTATAGGCTTGCCGATAATGACGCGGTAGTGCCCTCCGCGGCTCCTGTACATCTCGTCCGGAAGCAGAAGCATTGCGAAATTGAATTTGAAGCCCAGACGCTTGCACCATTTTGCCACACGGTAGAATCTTTGTGAGTTCTCTCCGACAAATCTTATGGGCACTATGTCGCGTCCTGTCTGTATGCTCTTGGTCACGAAGGCCTTGCTCCATGGAATATCCTGGATTTTGCCGTCGATTTTCCTTGAACACAGGCCGGCAGGGAAGAGCAGCATCTGACAGTCCGAACGGAATACCTCGTCAATCAGCCTCGGCAGATTGCGTCCCTGTGCTCCTATCTTGTTGACAGGCACTCCGAGCGGACGCATGCCGTTCAGGTTCATGAGAAGGTCATTCATCAGATATTTTATGTTGCCGTCATATTTTTTGCCGAGCACCATCCCGAGCGTCACGCCGTCGATTGCTCCGAGAGGGTGGTTTGATACGAAAGTATAGCGTGCAGAATCATCCGGCAGGTTTTCCATGCCCTCGACAGTAACGCTCACATTCAGATATTTGAGGCAGTTCTCACAGAATTCCACCCCGACATAGCCCTCTTTAAGGTAGCCGTTTATGAAATCCTGATGCGCCATTTTCTTGAAGCCCCCGATGAGGCACTTCGGGATGTACTTTGCTTTTTTTCCGGCCCTTGAACGTATGATGCCTTCAAGGTCGAGTACTTGCGGTTGTCTTTCGGTCATTTTGTCAATGGTTTCAGTAACGTTGACAAAAATAAGCAATATTGCCGAATATGTTTCAATTAAGTCGCTTTTTTATGCCATTGGGCGGAAATTCCGCCGGTTTTTATTTGAAAACCATGGCGAATACGGTGGAGTCGGCATCGCTGGAAGCCAGTGCGATGCTGCCGTTGTGCAGTCTCATTATCTGCTTCGAGATACTCAGTCCGATGCCGGTACCGTCCTGTTTAGTAGTGAAGAAAGGAACGAAAATCTGCTCACGGCTTTCTTTGCTTATGGGAACGCCGTTGTTTGCCACACGTATTATCGTGCTGTCCGAACTGTCTATCTCAGCCGTCACGCTGATTGCAGACGCACCGGCCTGTATCGCGTTCTTTATGAGATTGACAATTATTTGCGATATCTGGTTCTCGTCCGCATAGAGCAGCACTTCTCCGCTCATTTCCGTAAACGAAAGTTCCGCCCCGGCTTCTTCTGCCTGGTTTTCCGTGAGCCTGAATACATTTTCAATCATTTCCTTTACCGGAAAAGCCCTTTTCACGGGAGTGGCTATCTTTGTAAGGTCGCGGTAGGACTGTACGAATTTTATGATTCCCTCGGAAGATTTGCAGATGGTGTCAAGCCCGGCCTTGAGATCAATCTCTGTGTCAGGCACGGGATTCTCGGCCAGATATTTTGAAAGCGTGTTGCTGAGTGAGGCAATGGGAGTGACCGTGTTCATGATTTCGTGTGTCAGCACCCTTATGAGCCTGGTCCATGAGGCCTGTTCATTCTCTTCTATTTCATCGCTGATATCATTGAATGTCACAATCTTTACTTCATTTCCGCGGATTGTGGCCGCCGAGGCTGTTATGGCTATTGTCCTGCGGCCGCTTTCGTTGTACCATCCGGCTCTTTCATCATGGTTCTCCGTGACTTTGCGGAATGCATCGTACAGAGACGGACTTATGTTTTGCAGCTGCCTTATATTGCTCAGCGAGGATATTCCGAGCAGTTCCAGAGCTGTGGCGTTGCAATATCTCACACTTCCCTCCATTGCAGGAATTCTGCGTCCGCGCGAATTTTTACCGCTTGTCCCGATGACTGCGATACCTGTGCGCACATGGTCGAGCATACTGCCGTAGTAACGCTCCTGTTCCATGATTTCATTGCGTTCCTTGTCGAAGATTCTGCGTATCCTGTTGAGTGTGCAGTTGAATTTTCTGCTCAGCAGCTTTTTCTCGTCAAAATGGAAGTTCAGTTCCTTGTCTTCCAGCGCATCGAGCATATATGCGACCTTTTTCCGCATCCTTTTGTTTACATAGAGTGCGGTGACTGCTGCCGAAACTGCTGCCGTTGCTGCAAGAATTATGGCGTCTTGTGTTACCATGTCATTGGCGTCTTGTATATGGATCTCCGGCTTCAGATATTGTATTTCTTCAGTTTTGCATACAAGGTGGGACGGCTGATTCCCAATGACTTGGCTACAAATGAAAGGTTTCCTCCAAAACGTTCTACAGCTGCCCGGATCGCCTTTTCCTCTGTCCTTTCAAGAGATTCTCCCGCGGTATAGACCGTTTTACTCTCCTCTTGGGGGACAGTAAGACGTATGTCGTCTTTTTCGAGCGTTTCATTTTCGGAAAGAATCACTGCCTTTTCTATGCAGTTCTGCAATTCGCGTATATTTCCGCTCCATCTGTGCGCCACAAGTACCTTTAAGGCATCCGGAGACAGGTCTGCCGCCTCTCTCCTGTAACGCTCTGCATATCTTGCGGCAAACATGCGTGCAAGAGGTTCTATATCTTCCGGCCTTTCCCTGAGGGCCGGCAAATGCAGATGCACCGTGTTTATCCTGTAATACAGGTCTTCCCTGAATTTGCCTTCACGCACCATTTTGTCCAGATCGCGGTTTGTCGCGCATATCAGTCTTATATCGACAGGAATATGCTTTGTCCCTCCGACTCTCGTGACAGCGCGGTCCTGTATTGCACGCAGGAGTTTCGCCTGCAGATGCAGCGGTATGTTTCCGATTTCATCCAGAAAAAGCGTTCCTCCGTCCGCCTGCTCGAACTTGCCGGCATGGTCGGCATGCGCGTCGGTGAATGCACCCTTGACATGGCCGAAAAGCTCGCTTTCAAACAGTGTTTCTGTAAGGGCACCGGCGTCGACGCAAACCATAGGCTTGGACTTCCTGTCTGACAGACGGTGTATTTCTCTGGCCAGTACATCTTTTCCCGTGCCGTTTTCTCCTGTTATAAGTATTGTCGCGTCTGTCGGGGCGACTTTTTCGATGGTGTGTCTCAGTGAGGACATGGCCTGGCCATTGCCCCAGTACATGATTTCCGCATTATCCTGTACGTTGCCGTTGTCCGCACCGCTTCTGCCTGTACAGGCAGAGCGTAGGATTTCGATGAGCCTGGCGTTGTCCCAAGGCTTTACGATGAAGTCGAAGGCGCCGCGCTTCATGCCCTCTACCGCGAGGGCTATGTCCGCGTATGCCGTGAACAGTATGACCTTTGTGCCGGGGCTGTGTCTTTTTATCTCCGACAGCCAGAACAGTCCTTCGTTTCCCGTATTGATGTCAGTGTGGAAATTCATGTCGAGCAGCACTGCATCGGGACGGAAGTCCGCAAGTTTGCTTACGAGTGAATTCGGGGAGGGGAGTGTTTCCACTTCTTCAAAATGAAGTGGCAGAAGTATCTTCAATGCCGACCTTATGCCGGCATTGTCATCGACAACCAGTATTTTTCCTGTATTTTTTGCCATATTAGTTATGGGCCTGTTTTATATCCTGATTATGTCCGGGAGTGTGTCGGCGACCTGCAGGAGAATCCAGACTGCCAGGACAAGTATGCTTACAATCCACAATACAAAAAGTATGATTCCGGGTTTCCAGGAAGGAGACTTCATGTCGAAGATGAGCCTTATGCCGTTGTAAAGCATCCAGATGCAGAATATGCCGACAATGACCATCAGCCCCCACCAGAAAATATGATTTCCGGCAATATTCATCATGAATGTCTGTTCCTCGCTAAGCATTCCCCACCTCAAAGTGTACCTTTCCTGCATAAGTCTGACGATTTCCGGAGCCTTGTGTATGAAAATCGTGCTGAGAAGACCTGCAAAGCCGATTATTGTCAGGAAGATTCCCGTAAGGCTCATGAAGAATCTCCGTGTCGCCTTGCCGGCAGGCGAGTTCTTGATTTCAAGAGCCTCACGCTCGACGTCCGACTGTGACGGCATATTTATGAAATTGCTCAGGCTTATCGGTTTGCCGTTCATGCGGCATTTGTCCTCGACGCTGCGGGCTGCCGGCATGGCAATCCACAGACAGGCATATATTACAAGTGAAAACATGCACAGAGCCTGTCCGAAGACAAGCGGTACAAGGAAGGCCGCTATGAAAATGAGCCTGAAAAGCACCTTGTCCACGTTCAGATATGCTCCGAGTCCGGCGCAGACACCTCCAAGCACTCTGTTGTCACTGTCTCTGAAAAGACTCTTTGCCTGCCTGTCGTTTTGCTCCGGCTTTTTTCCGTTCTCGGAAAGTTCCTCCGGATGTCCTATTCTGCCGCAGATTTCCATGACAGTCTGAATGGCGACCGGAGCGCCCTGGACACATTTTTCATTGAGCAGTTCGGCAATCCTTTCCTCTATGTCGAGGACTATTTCTCCGGCATTGCCGTCCTGTATGAAATTTTTTCTTATGTCAGCCAGATATTTTTCCAGCTCGAGATAGGCGTCTTCTTCGAGAATGAACGAATAGCCTGCAATATTTACCTGTTCCGTAGTTTTCATAGCCGTATTTTATTTTGCCGAATTTTCGCTGCCTTTCCTTATAGTGTCTATGGCGCAGGACAGTTCTTCCCATGCCTGGTCGAGGCCTTCGAGCTGTTTGCGTCCGACCTCGGTAATCATATAGTATTTCCTCGGAGGGCCTTGCGGAGATTCCTCCCATCTGTAATTGAGCAGTCCGAGTTTCTTGAGCCTGATAAGCAGGGGATAGGTGGTGCCTTCCGCCACTATTATATTGACATCCTTCAGTTTCTGTATGATTGACGAGGCATATTCATCCCCGGCGGCAAGAATCAGAAGAATACTGTATTCCAGCACGCCGCGCCGCATTTGCGTACGGTTGTTTTCAATGATGTTCAAATTTTCCATAACTGTCATTTTGAGGCGGTGAATCTTCTTATGTTTTCGGCTGTGGCCGGAAGACCGCGCATTTCGCATTTCTCGGCAGCTGTTTTTGCCTCAGGCGCAATCAGCCATATTACTATATATGCCCAGAAGCCTGTACCTCCGCATATAAGGAGCAGCAGGAACACGACCCTTATCAGCACGACATCTATGTTGAGGAAAAGGGCCAGGCCGGAGCATACGCCCGCTATTTTCCTGTTGTCGGTGTCACGGAACAGTTTGCGGGAAGAGAATGGATTTGCGCTTTCGCCTCTGTCCTCTTTCTGCCCGCAGCCTTCCTGCCGATAGCCTTCCGGAAATCCGAGCTGGCCGATTATCTGTTCCGTCATGCTGATGTCCACGACTTCCCTTGACCTGAGTTTTTCTTTGAGCAGGTCTGCGATTCTCATTTCCAGTTCTTCCATGACTTCATTGCTCGACGATGTGTTGTCGAGGGCTCCTCTGAACTTTCCAAGATAGGCTTCGAGTGCCGCGTATGCGTCTTCGTCGATGATGAAGCTGCATCCGCCGATTGCTGCGTTTACTGTCTTTTTCATTATTGTCAGTTATTATACGCTGCAAAGATATAAATAAATTTCAATACCTTGCAACGCAAGGTATTGAAATTTATAAAATATTTTGAAATACAGGAGTACTGTGGACTGAAAATTATTCGCTTTTCAGTGATTTGACAGGGTCGGCAACGGCTGCGGAAAAGCTTTTGGCAGTGACGACTGCGGCAGTTACAACCAGCACTGCCGCCAGGGCTGCCGCATAGACCCACCACTGCAGAGGCATTCTGTACGCAAAACTTTTAAGATAGAAATCGGTTACGGCATAGCTTAAAGGAACTGCTGTCACAAAGCAGATGAGGACAATCTTCACGAATTTGACATTGAACATGAGGATGATGTCCTTTATTTCCGCTCCGTTCACTCTTCGTACGCCTATTTCTTTTCTTCTGTATTCGGCATCGAACATAACCAGGCCGAAGACTCCCATAAGAGATATGGCAATGGCGAGTATCGTGAAAAGCGTCACTATGGACGATGTCTTTTTCTCTTTGTCGTACTGGCTGTCAAGCTTGTCGTCGAAGAAACTTACTTCAATCTCGTCATAGCCAACGGAAGGGTCGCTCTCGGAAATCACCGTCTTGATATGTCTGATTACTGATTCGATGTCGGCGTTCTCTGCCGTTCTTATATATAGGGTATTTAATATTTTATACGGGTTGTACTTGCCGAAAATGTACAGGGCCAGCGGCTGTATTTCTGATTCCAGTGACTTGAAGTTGAAATCTTTGCAGAAACCGGCTATTTCGGTAAGTCCGTTGTGGCCGTACATTTTGTCCTCAAGCGTCATGTTGAATTTGTCGCGCGCCGCTTCGTTGAAAATATAGACGCCGGTTTCGGACAGTTCGTCTGTTTCTGTGAAATCACGTCCTTCGGCGATGTATATGCCCATGAATTTCAGGAAATTCCATGCGACAGGATAGCATGCGTAATTTATCTGCTCTCCCTTGAATTCCCGTCCCCAGCCCATTCTGTCAGGAGCCACTATGGAACCGTTGGCCCAGGTCACATCCTCGATCTGAGGGTTTTCCATAAGCCTGTCCGTGCAACTGTGGCGCATATCGGCCACTTTCCTGCTTGTATTCACAGTGAGAAGCTGTTTTTTGTTGAAGCCCATGTCATAGTGCATCATATAGGAACGCTGCATCGATATGAATGTGGCGCAGATTATCAGCGTAATAGAGGTGACGAACTGGAAACAGATGAGGGCATATCTGAATGCCTTTCCTTTTGAGACCGAGCCGAATGAGCCTTTTAGAGCGAATGCCGGCGAGAATGAGGTCAGATACAGGGCAGGGTAGAGGCTTGACAGGACGCTCAGCACGAGGGCTGCGGCAACGGTAATAATGACAGTCGTTATATTTGCCGACAATGCGATGTTGCAGCTGATAAGCGACGCAAGGTGGGTTCCTGTGAAGATTTTGACCAGGATTCCTGCCAGCAAGAGTCCTGCTGCAATCATGGCGGCGGATTCCGCTACAATGCCGGCTACGAGGCTTGCACGTGAGGCTCCGAGGATTTTTCTCGTGTTTACACTTCTCAATTTTACCGGAACAAGGGCAAAGAAGAAGTTTATGAAATTTATGAATGCAATTGCAGTGACGAGGAGAGCTATGGCAAGGAGTGTCAGAGTAGTGGTCCTGTTGCCGCTTCTTCCGGGGCTGTTTACCAGTTTTGAAAAATACAGGTCTTCTACACAGAAAAGTTTGCATTCCAGTCTTTGTCTGAGCTGCTCCAATGCTTCTTCGGAGATATCTTCGTCTTCGGCTTTGCCTGAGTACAGGTCTATTATTCTTTGGAAAGCCTGTTTTTCGAAGGTTTCCTTTTCTTCTGCGGAGTGCAGTTTGACGAAATAATTATAGCTCCATTCCCCAAAGTTGCCGAGGTCACGGTCACCGATATTCATAATGATGCCGATATTGTCCAGATCGCAGTTTTCCGGCATATCTTTGAATATTGCGACAACTGAGTACGGCTGTGTCTGTCCGTCATATTTTTCGTACAGAACGGAACCTACACCTATGCCGAGTTCCCTTGCCTTCGACTCCTTTATGATTATGTCGGAGCCTGTTTTCAAGTTCTCCAGCGAACCTTCCGATATTTCTATTCCGAAGGTTTCCATAAAGCCCGTGGACGCTTTTGCGAATTCGAAGAGGACTTTATCCGTACCGGATTCATCTGCATAAAGTTCAACGAATGTCCTGCGCATCATGAAACCGCAGCCGCCGCATTCCACGCAGGGCAGGTTCTCTATCATGTCTTCCCATATCGGACGGCCCAGATGTGTCATGTATCGTCCTTCCTCATACCAGTCCGGCACGGAGACGGCATAGATGCGTTCCGAATCCTTGAAATTCCTGTTGTAGCCTAAGTCGTACCTGATCTGGACAAGTATAAGGTACAGGGCGGCAAAAGCCAGAGCCATTCCCATGACATTAAGGGCTGCCGATGTCAGGGAGCCTTTTGAATTTCTGAAAATGTTCCGTGCCATCTTACAGTTCATTTTTCACATCGCTTACGATGTGTCCGTCAAAAAGATTGATTGTCCTCTGTGCGAGAGCCGCGTCTTTCTGTGAGTGCGTTACCATGACAATGGTCGTACCTTCGGCATTCAGCTCGCTGAGCAGCTCCATCACTTCCTTGCCGTTCTTCGAGTCGAGGTTTCCGGTCGGCTCATCGGCAAGTATGAGTTTTGGGCCCGACACGACGGCACGGGCTATTGCGACTCTCTGCTGCTGTCCTCCGGAAAGCTGTTGAGGAAAATGCTGCGCCCTGTGGCTGATGTTCATGCGTTTCAGCATTTCTGTGACGCGCTCCCTGCGCTCTGATGCGCTCATGTTGAGGTAGCGCAGAGGCAGTTCCACGTTTTCATACACATTCAGTTCGTCTATAAGGTTGAAACTTTGGAATACGAAGCCGATGTTGCCTTTGCGGAATTTTGTCCTCTCTTTTTCTTTGAGTTTTGCCGCCTCATGCCCGAGTAGCATATAGCTTCCCCCGGTAGGGCTGTCCAAAAGGCCGAGTATGTTGAGGAGTGTGGATTTTCCGCATCCTGACGGTCCCATTACTGCTACGAATTCTCCGTCTGCGATTTCAAATGAAACCTTGTCCAGTGCTGTGGTTTCGATTTCTTCTGTCCTGAACACTCTGCTCAGGTCTGTAACTTTGATCATGATTTATTCTGTTTAACTGTTATTGTTCTTTAAAGCTGTTTGGAATTTTTCCAAAAAATCACTCCGGAATACTTTCGGAAACAATTCATAAATTCTGTTGCTGTCCGATGATTACGCAATGGATTCGTCCTTTGACAACAAACTTTGCGCTCAGCTATTTTATATGCGTTTACCGGACACCAATGATCAAATTTATGATGACAAAAATTTTATTCTCGATGTCTCTGAATGTGAAAAGGCTGCCTGTTTCTGTGCCCTGCGCATTCAGAATACCAGCATTTCATAGTCTCTGAAGCTGTCATATCCTGTGGTTATGACTTTCTCTCCGGGACTGAGGCCTTCGAGAACCTCGTAATATTTGGGGTTCTGTCTTCCTATCTTTATTTCACGCTTTACGGCCTTTCCTCCGTCCTTTGACACTACATATATCCATTTTCCTCCTGTTTTCTGGTAGAATGTACCGCGGGGAATGAGTACTGCGTTTTCCGGCTGCCCGAGCTGAAGATTGAGGTAATATGTCTGTCCTGTCCTTATGTTCTCCGGCTGTGCTCCGTTGAATTTGAAGTCGGCCTTGAATTTGCCTTCACGGACTTCCGGATATACTTTTCTTATAGTCGCCTTGTATGCTTCGCTCTGCCTTTCAAACACTGCCGTCAGTCCGGGAGCGATGCGGTCGATATAGTGCTCGTCTATCATGGCTTCTATCTTGTAGCTATCGAGATTGTTTATCTGGCCTATTTTGGCTCCCGAAGTTATCGACTGTCCGAGTACGGCATCGAGAAGGCCGAGTTCTCCGTCAATCGGGGCCTTTATTGTGAGATTGTCTTTTCTGCGGCGGATCATCTGCATGTTTTTGCGCATGTTGTCGAGACTTTCCTGCATCTGCTTGATTTCGACAGCACGGTAGAGACTGTCCTGGAAAGCGCGTTCGCTTACGAGCCTGAGGCGTTGCTGTGCAAGTTGATAGTCTTCTTCTGCCGTAAGATATTCTTCACGGGCTATCAGTTTTTCGTCATAAAGTGCTTTGTTCTGTTCATATTTGCGTTTCAGGCGCTTTACATCCGTCTGCAGCTGGATTTTTTCCTGCATTACGCTGAGTTTCTGCTGTTCCATTGAAATCATTGTGTTGCGCAGGATATTTTCTTTTTCGGCCAGTTCTGCCTCGGAATTCAGAATCTGCAGGTCGAGGTTGTCGTTGCTGAGGTGCAGGATTTCGTCTCCGGCATGCACTTTTGAGCCTTCTTCCCGGATGATCTCCTGCACGATTCCTCCTTCGAGGGGACTTATCTGTATGGCGGTCATAGGCAGCACCTGGCCGCTTATCCTTATATAATCGTTGAATTCACCTTCGGTCACTTCGTTGATTGTCAGCATGTCGGCACTGACGCGAAGGGAGCTTGTGTCTTTTCGCAGTACGATCCACAGGATCAATATGACTGCCGCGGCACCGGCCCAGTAAGGCAGGGCTTTTCCGGTGAAGATTGCGGCCATTCCTTTTTTCTTTTCTATAATTCTGTCCATATCTGTCTTTTTAAAATTTTTCCATTTTAATTGTTCCATTCCTGGGCAAGATAGCCTGTTCCCTTATAGTAATCCACGACGCTTCTTTTCAGTCTGTATTTTAGCAGGGCATCGAGCCGTTCCGCATTGGAATTTAGCCAGTTGTCGGATGCTTTCTGAAATTCCAGCGGTGAAATCAGGCCCTGCTCGAGTTTTCTGAGGCTCAGTCCGTATGCTTCTTTCTGCACTTCAGCCCTTCTGTCGGCCTGTATCAGTGCCGCCGCCGCTCCGTCCCTGTCCTGGACTGCTCTGGTGACTTCCGCTTTCACGTCCCGGAGCTGCTGTTCGTAGTCAAGGCTGGCACGCAGGCAGGAATTTTTCTTGTGTTTCAGATTGAAGACATTGCCCAGCCTGTCGTACAGAGGAATTGAAAGCGAAAGCTGTATGTATTCTCCTCCGTTGTTTTGAAGCTGTGTCATATATGGCAGCGGAACATAATTTTCCTGGCCGGGATATGTGTAGTAGCTTGTGGACCAGCCTGCGTTCAGGGACAGTCGCGGGGCGAATCTCCACTTTGCTTTCCTGAGTTCCGTTTTTGCGTTGTCCAGTGTGTATTTTGCCATGGCAATCTTCGGCAGCGAGGCCGTATTGCTTTCTATGATTGCTTTTTCATCCCCGTGCGAAGGTGAAAGCACACAGCCGAAACCGTTTTCCGGCAAGTCGCATTCTATTGTGAGTTCACTGTCTTCCGGCCAGTACATAAGATTTTTGAGAATTGTGAGTGCATCGTTGTACAGGTTTTTCATGTTGATTGCCTGGTATTCCCTTGTGGCGAGTTCGGCTTCCATGTCGATTACGTCCGAATGGCCTTTCATGCCTATTTCTTCCTGGCGCTGCATGAGGCGGAGTGATTCTTTGACTGTTTCGGTCTGGTCAGAGAGAATATCTGACATTTGTTTATAGTATAGGACATTGCAGTACGCCTCCATTACTGCAAGGCAGAGCTCGTCTGCTGTCTGCTGCTGCCTGCACAGGCCCATTTTTACAGAGGTCTGTGATATTTTAATGTTGTTTACGGCCTCGAATCCGTTGAACAGGGTTATGCCTCCGGATATTGAGTAGCCGTTGTTGAATGAGGTGGTGGATACGTATGTGTTTGTTTCCGGATCGACTGAGCGGCCGAAGTTGGAATAGGCGTATGTCCCGGCTGAAATGCTCGGGGTGAAGGCGTCGAGAATTGCTTTTGTGCGGTTGCTTTCCGCATCAGCGGTCTCTGTCTGCGCCGATTTTATTTTGAGTGAGTTTTCGGTTGCATATAGCATGCAGCTATGCAGGGTCATAGGTGTCTGTGCGTATGATGCGTATGACACGAATATGCCGGATACGATGATTGTCAATATGTTTCTGTTCATCTGTTCTATTGTACATGTTTGTCCCGATATGTTACATCTGATATGCCATATTGCATAATATATTGCAATTTAAGCTATTATGTGGTGCGCTTCGCTGTTTCCCGTGTAAAGAATCTTTACAAAGGTGTAAAAAATCCTGCTTTTATTATAGTATTTGATCCCTTGTATATTATATAAAAGGAATCCTTGCAATTGCTGCCGGATGCTCCATTTCGGACGGCATGGCTACCTGGAACGATCTTTTCGGTCCGGTTTCAAATGGATGCTTAATCCGATGTCGGAGTGCTTAATTGCTACGGCAGTGCTCTTTTGCATAAACCTTTCAACCTTTTGTCATCCCGAAACGCCCTCTGACAAAAGCCTGTTTGTTGTCGGTATCTCTGTTTGCTATGCAAAGGCGCTCAATAACGCCAATTGTAAATGTTATTTTAATCATTGGGCTAAAATGATTGGGTATGGCTGTTGAATGTTTGTAAATTTGGACGTAAATGGTTGATACTCCGATATTTCGGCTGCGCGGATATTGGGAGGTGATGTTCCTGAAAGAGTAAAGCGCTATGGCGGCCTTTATGTGTGGTAGCAGGGCAGGAATTCTTCTCTGTAGTGCTACAAATAGAAAAAGTCCTGAAAAAAGAATTGTCAAAAGAGTTGCCATTCTTGAAACTGCGGATAAAGAAAGAGGGGGCAAAGGTCGCATAACATGTCATTTCATTCCGACCGTTCCCAAAACAGACGTTTTCAGGAATGAACTGCGACATTTTAGTCGGACTGTTCCCAAAATAAGGCTTTTCGGGAACGAAGCGCGTTATTCTATTCCGATTGTTCCTAAAACATGCACTTTCGGGAACGAAGCATGACATTCCAGTCCGACCGTTCCCAAAACCGACTATTTGGGGCCCGCCCGATGCCTTTCCGAGCCGTTCATGAAGACGTGCATTCTGGGTCACGTGAGGCTGCATGTCGGAAGTGCCTGGGATTCAGGACATGCTGGCTGCGTGGTGGAGGGCAACATTCTGTCACCCAACGTTTTACACTCCGACGGGTGCTAAAATACAGCACCCATTGTCAACTAATTCTTTGCTTCACAATAGATTATCCTCCACCCCGCGACGCCCCATATCCTTCCGTTCCTAAAACAGGGCTTTTCGGGAACAAACCACGCCATTTCATTCCGACTGTTCTCAAAATCGACAATTTGTGCCCGACTGATGATTTTTCTGTTGGGCTGTTCATGAAGACGTGCATTCTGGGTCACGTGAGGCTGCATGTCGGAAGTGCCTGGGATTCAGGACATGCTGGCTGCGTGGTGGCGGGCAACATTCTGTCACACAACGTTTTACACTCAGACGGGTGCCGAAAATACGGCACCCGTTGTCAACTAATTTCTTGTCTCACAATAGATTATCCTCCACCCCGCGACGCTTCATATCCTTCCGTTCCTAAAACTTGGCATTTCAGGAACGAAGCATGGCGTTTTCTCACGACTGTTTCCAAACGTGGTCTTTGGGGAATAGTCGTGAGGGCAGGAGGGCGTAGGTGCCCTAACTTTAGGACAGGACTGCTACGTGGTGGAGGACAAAATTCTGCTACACAGTGTTTTATACTTCAACGTGTGCCGGAATTTTGGCACCCGTAACAAAGCAAATAATTGTCTTACAATAAGTTAGTCTCCACCATATACGGCATTTCCTCCCGACCGTTCCCCAAAACATGGCTTTTCATATACGCACCGTGACATTCCGGCAGAGTGTGATTATTGCGAATGCTCAACTGATGATATATAAAGAATTGCATTTGAGACACATTTGGTGTTTTACTTATTTTGACATATCACGATTTTGATGAATCCGGTCTCGTTAAAATAATAGCAATTATTAGTATATCAATAACTTTATGTGGCTTACCAACCCCAAATGTCAATTATACATAATATTTTGAGCCGCTTTCAAAGATTACATCGTCCATTTAAAAATAGAGTATAAATTATTAATTCATAATTTGTAAAAATGCGTAACGAGCATACTCCCCATTTTGAACAAAATCACTCGAAAATATAATAATATTCGGGAAACAAAATTCCGTTATCTGACTTTCGGGAATAATTTATCTATGTTATAATGATAAAATCCAAACTGTTTCTTAATTTTGCGGCAATTCCATGTTGTCGGTACAAAATCAAAAAATTTTGTCTGCTGGACTTTAAATGTAATAGAAAATGAAAATAGCTGTACCTACAAAAGAAGGGCATGTTGATGACCATTTCGGGCATTGTGCCTATTATACCGTGTTTACTGTTGCTGACGGAAAAATCTTGTCCTCATCCCGCCTGGCTTCTCCGCAGGGCTGCGGTTGCAAAAGCGGTATCGCCTCTGTCCTGAAACAGATGGGAGTGACAGTAATGCTTGCCGGCAATATGGGCCAGGGTGCCAAAAATGTGCTGGAGGCACAGCGTATCGAGGTCATACGCGGATGCAGCGGTGATGTGACGGCATTGGTTGAAGCATATCTTGCCGGGGTATTACAGGACAACGGTGAGTCATGCAGCCACCACGACTGCCACTGACTTTCCTCATTAAGAACCTATAGGCAGCAATTTGCATTGTCATAAGGCCGTAAAGATATTGCAAGATATATAATGAAAGAGGTGTGCGGAGCACATGTCCACAATCTGAAAAATATAAATACAGATATAACTCTCGAAAAGATTGGCCGGATCCGGCAAATCATCTCTGGCGCTAGGTGTACTATATGATGAGGGCTCACATCGGAGATATGCCGCGAACAGCGCAACACCCTGTTGGTCTTCGATGAACCGACTATCGGCCTGCATCCTTTTGATGTCCGCATGTTGCTCAAAGTGCTCCAACGGCTCATTGACTTCGGTGCAACGGCAGTTGTAATTGAGCATGATCTTGATGTGATCCGCAATGCCGACTATATCATCGGCATGTGCCCCGGAGGAGGCGTTGACGGAGGCTGCATCGTCGCAGCCGGAACTCAGGAGTAAGGATGTCAACCGATAGCGTTACAGCAAAATATATATGATGTTCCGACAGACTTTGCCGTATATAAGTATGTGAACGGTCAGACCGGAAGCACGGTCTTATTCTTTCCTGTCAGCTGTCCTCTTCCATGTAGTCGGACAAAGAAAGTGCGGTTTTGGATAGCTGCCTTATTTTGGAGGGCAGGGGATAGAGCCTGTCTATCTCGGCTTCGAGTGCAGCCTGCCTTTTCATTATTTCTTCATGTTCCCTTTGTATTGCGGCCTTGTTTTTCGTGCGCTTTTCAGCCTGCATACTGCGCATATGCATATTTTCGGCCATTTCTTTTTCAATTCTGTCAAGTGTAGCCTGTTTCAGAGATTCTGTTGCCACTTCACATTCCCAGATTGTGATGACATTCCAGCCCAATGCAGCCAGATGTGCCGTTGTGATTTCATCACGGTGTACGTTGCGGGCAATTTTTGTTTTCCAGAAAATTGTGTTGCTTTTCGGCATGACGAATTTTTTGCAGTTTTTGTGACCGTGCCAGAAGCATCCGTTTACAAAAATTACTGTTCTTCTCCCCTTTAGAACTATGTCGGGAGTTCCAGGCAGACTCTTTACATGAATCCTGAATCTGTAGCCGCGTTTGTGCAGACCTTTCCTTATGGCCAGTTCCGGGCTTGTGTCCTTACTCCTGATGCTGGCCATGCACTTGTGGCGCTGTTCTTTGGTCATCTTGTCTGCCATTTCTGTTTGCCTTGGAAATCGCGGGCAAAGATAATAAAGCCCTCGAAATATTGATGACATACGCGGAATAATCTGTACTTTGAATATTTTTTTTGAAAAAGCATTGCAAATCCAAATATAATGACTACCTTTGTATCCGAGTTGGTTCGAGAGCTATTCTGAAACTCTCACAACTTATTGGTTATTAGTTTTAGTGTTATTAATTATGTGGTTAGTATGAGGTATCCCCGCGCGAGCGGCGATGTCTCATTTTTTTTATTTGCTTTTTCGTCACGGTCGTCCGTCACTTGCCGGACAGGATTTCGGGCCGCTTATCAAAAATTTGAATAAAAATCCTGTCAGAAAAGTCGCAGTTCGTTTCCGAAAAGCCTTATTTGGGGAACGGTCATGCAGAAAAGTAGTGTTCCGTTCCCGAAAGTGCTTGTTTTGGGAACAATCGTGTAGAAAAGTTGTGTTCCGTTCCCGAAAAGCCTTATTTTAGGAACAGTCGTACAGAAAATAGTATTTCGTTTCCGAAAGGCACTGTTTTGGGAGCAATCGTACTGAAAAGTCGTGTTTCGTTCCTGAAAAGCCTTATTTTAGGAACAGTCATACAGAAAATAGTATTTCGTTTCCGAAAGGCACTATTTTGGGAACAATCGTACTGAAAAGTCGCAGTTCGTGCCTGAAAAGCCATGTTTTAGGAACGACCATGCTGAAATGTCGTATTTCGTGTCCAAAATGTTTTGTTTTTGAAGCGTCCGGGTAAGATTAAAAATTCCTGTCGGTCAGCATGAATACCAATCTGCACAGTTCTGGGAACAGTCGGAATGACATGACGTGGTTCGTTTCCGTAAGTGCATGTTTTTGGAACAATTTTACAGAAAAGTAGTGTTTCGTTCCTGAAAGAGCCTGTTTTGGGACAGTTGTACTGAAATGTTATTGTTTGCCCCATGACTGTTCCCCAAGTGGGGTATTTCAGTCACGAACGATGACAAAGCCCCATGACTGTTCCCCAAACCCAGCTTTTCTGGAACGAACGACAACAAAACACTGCGACCGTTCCAAAAACAGGTCATTCCGAGCATGAATGCACGGTGGAGGCTAATATTTTATAACACAGAGTATTACATTCTGACGGGTGCCAAAAATTTGGCACCCGTTGCAAAGCAACTCATTGTTCCATAGTGAGTTAGCCTTCACCATTCGTAAGATGTCTGAAGAATCGCAGGCGGCATCTGAAACGATTTCGCTAATGTCGGGACTTTTATGAAACCGGTTCAGTCACGAACAACAACAAAACACCACGCCCGTTTCCAAAACAGGCCATTCCGGGCATGGATGCACGGTGGAGGCTAACGTTTTATAATACAGAATGTTATACTTTGACGGGTGCCAGATTTCTGGCACCCGTCACAAAGCAAATTACTGTTCCATAGTGAGTTAGCCTCCACTGCGCACAAAAGGTCTGAAGAATCGCAGGCAAAAACTGAAAACGATTTCAGTAAAATCGGGACTTTTATGGAACCGGTTCAATAAAAGTATGTATATTCATCAATGTGTCAAATGATTGTCCGGTGGGCCGCGAACTGAGAATGTCCGTTATGTACGGTTGTATAAGCAACTATTGCAATAAACGGGCGAAAGGGAAGCCCGGATGCAAAATCTGCCGCTTATTTTGCAAAGAATGAAAAAAACTATAATTTTGTTGCCGATACCACAGAAGCGGACTGCCGGGTCTGGGCCTGAGCAAATTTTGGGGACTTGCTTCATGAATGGAATGCCCAAAAAGTCGGACGGGTTGAACATTATCAAGTTATAGGAAGAGTTCGGTATTGTACCGGGCTGATGGCCTGACGGGGCTGAATGTGGACGATTCATAACTTTCTGAAAATGATAGACGAAAAGAAACTGATTTCATCGATTAAGTCGGGGGGGGGAATAGAGACTTTAAAATTCTCTATGACCATTATTATCCGGGCCTCTATCATTTCTGTTATTCATACGTGAAGTCTGCCGAGATTGCAAAAGAGATTGTGCACGACTCTTTTGTGCGCCTTTGGATCAACCGTGACAGGCTCGATGAAAACCGTTCCGCCAAAGGTTATCTGTTTTCCATTTCCAGGAATCAGCTCATAAGGGAGCTTAGGCGCCAGATGAGAAATCCTCTTCTTCGGGATTTTGTCGAATTTGCCGGAGGGCTAAGCACCGATGCCCGGATTATGTGCGACTACGACACCTTTGCCGAAGGTATCGAAAAGGCTAAGATGACCCTCTCGCCGCGCCAGAGGGAAATATATACAAAGAACCGCGAAGAAGGAGTGGCTGTAAAGGACATAGCCTCGGAACTCGGGATAGGCGAGCAGGTCGTGAGAAACCAGCTGTCCGCCGCACTTGTCAAAATAAGGCGTTACCTCATAAATCTTTTGGGCGAGATAGACGAAATTGTCATCATCGGAATCTTCATTCTGTGGGAAATTTGCAGAAAATCGTTTTTTGATATGTTATAAATTCCTTCATTGAGGATATATGTCATAAGTCAGGACAAAACGGGCTTATGCATATATGAAGGAACTTTTGCACAAATACATGACAGGGGACATTTCCGTCGGGGAATTCGATACCCTTGCATCCATGATAGAAAATGCTTCGGATGAGACCCTTGCCGGCATTCTCCAGAACGAGTGGAATGACTTTTCCGATGACAGACAGGACAGCGGCCGGAACGGGAACCGTATTCTCCGCCTGTTCCGCAGGCCGGGTTTCTGGACAGGCATTGCCGCCTGTCTGCTTCTTGCCGCCACTGTAGGACTTTCCCTCAGACTCAATCACGAAACGGCCAAACAGGAACTGCTTGCCTCGCGCGAGGTCACTGTCAGGTCCGGCAATGACGGCCAGTCCTCGATTGTGCTTCCGGACGGGACTAATGTAGTGCTCAATGCCCGTTCATCCATCAAATATTCTTCGGATTTCGCTGCCGGCAACAGGAAAGTCACAATGTCCGGAGAAGGCTTTTTCGATGTAAAGAAAGATCCGGCAAATGAATTTGTGGTAACAGCTCCTGATATGGAGATAACCGTACACGGCACGAAATTCAATGTATATGCATATCCGGAAAGCGACTTCTCGGAAATGTCGCTTATAGAGGGAAGTGTAAGCGTCAGATGCAACGGAGCTGCTGTGCCGGTGGCGCCTAACGAAAAGTTGAAATTCTTCCGCAATGCCGGAAACTTCAGTATTTCCCGAACCGACAATGAACTGGAGACAGCATGGATGAAAGACCGCATAGTCTTTGTTCATGATCCGCTTTCGCACGTGTTCGAAATATTGGAAAGGCGTTTTGCCGTGCAGATATCATGTGACGGAGACATTTCATTGTCAGACAGGTACACCGGTACATTCAAAGACCGGAGCATCACCGACATTCTCGACATCCTCAGAAAACATTATGGATTCTCCTACAAAATCAAGGATAACCATATCATTTTAACCCACTGATCTAATAACAATTGTAAGTATGCGAAAAATTATTTTTTCTCTGCATTCCTGGCTCTCGGCGGCTGTATGCCTCCTTGCTCTGACGGTTTCCGCCGGGGCGCAGGACGGTAAAGTCACCATTGACCTGTCGAATGCCTCTCTGAAAGAGTTCTTCAATGCAATTGAGGAACAGACGCCTTACACATTTTCTTACCGGGACTCCGAAGTGGAGGGCAAGCAGCCGGTCACGGTAAAAGTAAAGGATGCCGCCCTGGCGGCTCTCCTCGCGACAGAACTTTCCAAGGTGCAGCTTAAGTATGCCCTTGTGAACGAAAAAATTGTCATAACTCCTGTTCCGCAGGGGCAGAACGGTGCTCCGTTTGTGCTCACAGGGCGTATTATGGACAAATCCGGCCAGCCTGTAATCGGTGCCTCCGTTCTTGTCAAAGGCACTGTGAACGGTGTCATCGCGGATATAGACGGCACATTCTCCATAACGGTGTCTCGCGGAGACGATCTGGTGTTCTCCTCAATGGGCTACCTGCCTTATGAATACAGGGCCGGCCGTCTTGCATACGTGGAAATTACTCTTGAGGACGATGCCGAACTTCTTGAAGAGGCAGTGGCCGTAGGTTATGGCACGACACTCCGCAAAAACCTCACGACCTCGATTGCCACAGTCAAGGCGGACGAAATCTCCAAGAGCGCGACAAGCAATGTGTCACAGCTTCTCATGGGAAAGGCTGCCGGACTCAGGGCAAACATCAGCAGCCCCCAGCCAGGCGGAAATGTGGACATATCGATACGCGGAGGAGGAACACCGATATACATCGTGGACGGAATGATGATGCCGTCAGGTTCTCTTGAGGTCGGCAGCGGTTCGATCGAGACTCCCAATTCAATCAACAGGGCCGGTCTGGCCGGACTCAACCCCGGAGACATAGAGTCTATCGAGGTGCTCAAGGACGCGTCTGCCGCAATCTACGGTATCAATGCGGCCAACGGTGTCATCCTCATCACCACAAAGAAGGGCACGGAAGGAACCCCTAAGGTGACATTGGAGACAAATTATTCATTTGTGCGCAATTACAAATATCTCCAGCCGCTCACTTCTGAAGAATATATGAATTTTGCCAATATATTCAGCAAGGAGAGCTATCTGATGAACCACGACATGTATCCGTATGGCGCAAATGAGTATGACGGGGGCTGGTCACCGCTGTTCTATCCGGACCAGATTGCAGGCGCGACAAATACGGACTGGCTTGATTATATCCTTCGTCCGGGAAGCATAAACAATCATTCCGTCACTGTCACCGGAGGAAGCAAGGCCGTGAAATACTACCTCGGCGGAAACTATTACGATCAGGTCGGCACGGTAATCAATTCGAAGATGCAGAGATATACACTCAGGAGCAACATCAGCGCCCAGCTTTTCCCGTTCCTGAAACTCAACTCGATTCTCAATATAAATTCCAACAATTTCCTCAATTCCAACGCGGACGGCGGAGGAGCGGGCGGCGTCGGCAAGGATGCGCTCCAGTCTGCGCTTATGTTCCCGCCGAACTATCCGGTATATGACGAGGATGGCAATTACAAGAGGTACAGAACCACTGCCAACCCGGCTGAGATGAAGCTGTACAATGACAGGACCAGCTCTTCCGGATGGTATGCCAACTTTTCGGCTGACCTGAACATCTGGAAAGACATTTTAATGCTCAGGGGAGTTTACGGCTACAACCATGAGACTGCAAAACGCTCGCTCTATGTTCCTACCGATATGCTCTGGTATGAAGTCGCAGGAGTTTCCAGAGGCCACCTCGGAGATGCCGAAAGGAATGACCGCACTGTCGAGGGAATGCTGATGTACAGACAGAGCTTCGCCAATATCGTCAATGTCGAGGCTGTGCTCGGAATAGGACTCTACAACTCTAACGGTACAGGCCTTGAGGTTGACTACAGGAATGCCAATGACAATATAGGCCCGGACAATATCGCCGCTGCAGAAGGGCCTTTTACGCCGACTTCATCGAAGTGGGAGAATGAGAAAAGGTCGCAGTTCGCACGGGCATCAGTAGATCTGCTCGACAGATATGTCCTCTCCGGTACCGTACGCCGTGACGGAACGGACAAGTTCTTCCCTGGAAAGAAGTATGCATGGTTCCCGTCGGTATCGGCTGCCTGGAAAATTTCCAACGAGCCTTTCATGCAGGGAATCAGTTGGATAAATCTTCTGAAAATACGTGCCAGCTATGGCGTGACCGGCCGTGACAATCTCGGAACTTCCCTCTACGGAGTGTATCAGATGGCTCCTTCGTATGTCAAATTCGACAACAATTCAGTCAATTACATCCCTTATATAAAATCAGGGGCAGACTATCCTGACGTTTCATGGGAAAAGACGATAATGAAAAACATCGGTATTGATTTCCATCTCCTGAAAAACAGACTCTGGGGAAGCGTGGACGTATTCCGCAACGATGTGACCGATCTGCTCGGAGTTGCTCCCGGTGAGCCTCTCGCCATGACCGGCACCCGTCCTGTAAACTACGGACACTATTACAGGTCCGGAGTGGACGTGGCAATCAATTCTGTCAACATCAGGAATGCCGGCGGCTTCACATGGAACACGGCTCTGACTCTGACGCATTACAATATGTACTGGCTTGAGCGCACGCAGAACTACGACTACAAAGAGTATCAGATTCGTGACAAAGAGCCGATGAATGCCAATTACTTCTATCATGTGACAGGCATAATCAATGCCGACAGGTCCAATATGCCTGATTCGCAGTACAGCCTCGGCGAGAACTCTCAGCGTCCCGGCTATCCTATTATCGAGGACCGCAACAACGACGGAGTGATAGGCATAGAGGACATTTATATGGACGATGTCCTGCCGAAGATCAGCATCGGTCTGGGCAATACCTTTACATACAAGAATTTCGATCTCGACATCTTCCTTTACGGACAGTTCGGCGCGACGAAGTACAACTATGCCTTTGCCTGGGCATCTGCAGGCGGACTCGCATACGGCCCTCCTCAGAACTCCAACCAGTATGCCTACCTGCTGTGGAACTCACAGAACAATCAGAGCGGAACGCTTCCCGGAATCGCAGTTACAAAGAGCGATGTCTTGCCGGGCGATGCCGGCCATGACCTTGGACGCGAGGATGCTTCCTTTGTCCGTGTAAGGAACATAACATTCGGATATAATCTCGACGGAAAAGTTCTCGGAAAGATTCTTTCCGCCAGAATAGAAGGCATAAGGTTCTATTTCGATGCCCAGAATCCGTTTACATTCAGCAGGTTCTCCGGAATCGACCCTGAGATCTATACCGGAAACAGTTCTTCCCCTGCAGGCTATCCGATGGTAAGGAGTTTCTCTCTCGGTGCTAAAATCAATTTTAAATAGGCAGCTTTATGAAAAGAATATTATATATTTTCTCCATAGCCGCCGTACTGCTTTGCGGCAGCGGCTGTGAAAAGAATTTCGACCCCAAAATATACGGAGTCCTGACTTCGCAGAATTTCCCTGTGTCCGAAAATGATTTCGAGTCACTTATGATGTCGTGCTACGTTCCTTTTGTGAACACATGGACGTATTCTCTTTTTAGTTCAAGCGGAAACCTGCACCCGTGGTATATACCTGCCGGAGGTGTGCTGAAACTCTTCGATGCCACGTCGGATCTGATGGCTCCTTGGGTAAACGGAGTATGGGGAAACAGCTATCGCCAGATTTCCGAGGCTGATTTTTCGATGTGCATATATTATTCAAGGGGTACCTTGTCCGACGACAGGCCGAACAGCTATCCCAAGACGAGGGAAGTGACACGCTTTACCGATGTCATCGGTGCCATTGACAAGGCTCCGGCAAATGAGATTTCCGAGGAAAGGAAAATCCGGATTCTTGCGGAGGCGAGGCTTCTCAGGGGCCTGCACATGTACAATCTTTTCCATGTATATGGCCCTGTACCGGTTATCGTCGATCCCGCCGATGTGGAAAATTCCGAGGCCCTGCAGAATGCCGTACGTCCTTCGCTTGACGAAATGTCGCAATGGATATACGACGATTTCGCGTTCGCTGCCCGGTTCGCTCCGGAAAATCAGACCGACAAAGGACGCTTTACACGTGATTTCGCCAGAGTTTGTCTAATGAGGCACTGCCTGAACGAGGGTTATCACATGGACGGCTGGTACGGAAAGGCCATTGACATGTACAATGAACTGAACACAGGAAAATACAGCCTTTTCACTCAGGGAGACAACCCTTACAAGGATATGTTCCGCGAGGCGAATGACTTCAACTGTGAGATTATCGCTGCCGTCAGCTGCGATCCGTCATCTACCGGAAACCCGAAGGAGGGAAGCATGAATCCGTTCGCGATGCTTGCAATGCCTAACAACTGCGCGAAGAAAGATGACCTCGGCAACCCCACTCCGTTCGCCGTCTGCGGACCCGGCTGGGGAATGACCTTCAATTTTTCTCCGAAATTCTACGACAACTTCGACTCCAGGGATCTCAGGAGAGAGGGCGTGATTACCCGTTATTATACTGCTACCGGAGAATGGTGGGGGCCTGAGCAGATCGGAATGAAGGCGGAATGGGACGGATACGTGCCTTACAAATATCCGGCAGAAACGGCCACAGCGCCATGTTTCGGCAACGATTTTCCGCTTGCCCGCTGGGCTGACGTGCTTCTGATGTTCGCGGAGGCTGATGTCCGCAAGAGCGGTGCCGCACCGTCGCAGGATGCTGTGAATGCAGTGAATGCCGTGCGTTCGCGTGCAGGACTCGGGGCTTTGCCCGCGTCATGCACGGCTTCGGCAGAAGCCTTTCTCGATGAACTTCTCATCGAGAGAGGACGCGAACTCTGGTACGAGGGCATGCGCAAGATTGACCTGATACGTTTCAACCGCTATGCGCAGAACTGCCGCGAATACAAGGGAAAGATTCCTACGCACCAGTATATTCCGATTCCGAACTACGCAGTGGATGAGGCTGTTGAATACGGCAAGGAACTCCAGCAGGTCTGGAGCAGAGAAGGATGGGAAGATGACCTTGCCAAGGCAAAAAGTATAAAATAATCTATCAGACAATACATTATGAGAAAAATATTTAGTTTGGCGATAGCCTGTGGAATGGCATTGCTGTCCCTGGCGTCGTGCAGTGACAGAGTGGACAAGAATCTCGTTTGGCCGCAGTGGGCTTCGCGTCCTGTAATCGAGGATGCAGAAATTTCGGCTGACGGCAGACAGTCGGTCACTGCAGGCGAGAGCGTGAAACTTCACGCAAGAATCCATGATGACTTCTGCGAACTGAAAGAGTATTCAATCAGAGTGAAGTCCGCCGGCAATACGGTGGTAGACAATACTGTGAATGTCAGTGGCAATGAGGTTGTCATCGACATGGATCTGGTTATACCTTTCTCTCCGCTCATGGAGTCAGGCTATCCGGAGGTAAGCATAAGCGCAGTCAATTCCAATAACGGTACGGCATCTGTGAGGCTGGCCAATGACAGGAATGTCTCCGTTGCGCGTCCTGCCGCTCCTGAGAAACTCTATCTTGTCGGTACGAACGGCAAAACTGTCACCCTTGACAAGTCCGAAGTGAACAAGTACCTCTATTCGACTGATTCTGCCGACCGGATAGCTTCTGTAGGGGATTCGTTCTATGTGGCAGAGAAAATCAAAGGAAATGCCCCTGACTTTTCAGGCTTTGTCTGGGGCCTGTCCGGCAATGGGGACGCAATTGTGATTGCAGACGGAGGAAAGCCGTTTAAAATGCCTGATTCTTCCGGAATGGGATTCAAGAAGCTCGGCTTTGACCTCTATACTTTCAAAGTCGACAAAATGATTAACCATACGGTTGTAGTGGACAGAAGCAGGATGACGGAAATGGAACAGAGCGGTGTGAATTATCTTGCCATGGAGCGTGCCGGCCTTATGCGTGACTGCGAGGTCGTGTTCGAGGGCTTCGGCGAACTCGGTTCCATGCTCCAGGCTGACAGGTTCGAAATAATCGACAGCAAGACCGCGAAGTTTACCGGACACACCACGGACTGGAATATCTATTATGATGTCGATGACAACTGGATGATAGTCGATTATTCTGTTTTCAATACTGCAGGACAGATCTGGGTTACTGGGCAGAAAGCCTGTTTCCCTCTCGGCGGCGATGATACTGTACATGAACTGAAATATCTTGACGGTGACGGAAAGGTACGTTTTGCTACCCTTGCTGCCGTAAAGGACGAGAATGGAGTTTACTCCTGCCTCCTTTATTTGAAGGCGGACTATACCGTCCAGCTTTACAGATGGATCAAATGGAGCACGACCGTGTCCATGACATCCCTTACTCCGGAAACAGCCAAAATTACGGATGACAAGATATATATACGTCCGGGCAGCAACTTTGTTCCCGGTGTCTATCTGCTTGAGATTGTGATTACTGCCGATGCAGATGCCGGCGGAGACGGCTCAAAGGCCGAGATTTCTGTAAAACCTTATAATTTGTAAAAGATGAACATGTTTGATTCGATCGGAAAAATTGTTTTGCCGCTCCTCTGCGCTGCGGCTTCAGTCTGCGGATGCGTTTCAGAAGCTCCGCAGGAAACTATACCTATAATCTCATGGTCGGGAGTCCCGGCCTCCAAGGCGGAAGAAATCTTCCCGGTTCTGAAAGAATGCGGCATTGACTGGTATATAGGCAGATATGAAGACATATCCTCGGCTAAGGCCGTCCTTGACGCCGCAGAGGCCAGCGGAGTCGGTGTGATTGCCGGTTTCCCTGAGCTGAAAGAAAATACCGAAGCTTCGGTCATGGCACTGAAGGACCATCCTGCACTTGTCGCCTGGCGTATCAGGGACGAGCCTGAAACATGGGACCTCGACTGGATTGCCGGACTTGTCGGCAAGATTGCATCTCTCGATAATGAGCATCCTTCATATGTCAATCTCTATCCGAACTGGGCCTGGGGCGGAGACAAATATGCCGAGAATATCGAACTCTTTGCTTCGAAGGTCGATGTCCCATTCTATTCTTTCGACCAGTATCCTGTGACGGAAGCTGAGGACGGACAGATTGTCGTGCGTCCTGCATGGTACAGAAACCTCGAGGAGTTCTCGGCTATGGCCAAGAGGCACGGCAGGCCGTTCTGGGCCTTTGCCCTTACGCTTTCGCATCATCTCGGCGCACCTTCGCCGGAGGCTTTCTATCCTGTGCCGACCCTCGGTCATCTGCGTCTGCAGGTGTTCAGCGACCTTCTTTACGGTGCCCAGGCCATCCAGTACTTCACCTTCGGCGGTATGTATGACAGCGGAAAATCCCGGAAGACCGAAGTTTTCGACCTTGTTAAACAGGTCAATTCTGAAATCAAGGCCTATTCTCCGGTATTCCTCGGATGCGATGTCAAAGGAGTATGGCACACCGGTGCGGTTGTTCCGGAGGCTACTGTAAGGCTGACGGAGATGCCGGATTCGAAAATCCTCGGTATCGAGGTAAGCGGCGACGGAGGAATCGTCTCCCTGCTTTCAAATGCCGGACGCAAATATGTAGCCGTTCAGAACCGTGACTGTGTAAATCCTGCTGTTCTCAAGATTTCCTTTAAAGGCAGAGTCAGGAAGGTTTCTCCTCAGGGGACTGTAAGTTTCAAAGGCGGTGATGTCGAACTTGCTCCCGGGGATATGGCTGTTTTCCGGTTGTAACAATCTGCGGACCGGCATATAAAAACATCGCGGATTCGTATGCCGGCCCCTGTTTATTATAAATTCTACATTATGAAAAAGATTAGGAATATATGGGCTGTAATGGCCGTATCGGCTCTCGCATTTTCTTGCGGTGAGGATAAAATACAAGTTGTCGAGCCGGAGGCTCCTGTAATTGAATCTGCATCGCTGCGGGGTGTTTCCGGCGAGACAGCTGTGGAAGCAGGCGAATCCGTTGTGTTCACAGCGTCTGTAAGTGTAAAAGGCAGCACGCTCGGAACGTATTCCGTTGTCGTGATGAAAGGAACCGGGATACTTGCTTCTGCGGAGGGTGAGCTTAAAGGTGAAAATGCCGTAATAGAAAAAGAGCTTTCTCTGGCTGTAAATGCTGCCGGGCTGTCAGAGGACTTTGTGCCGGAGGTAACGGTCAAGGTCACAAATACTGACGGACTGTTTGTAGAGAAGAAACTGTCAGCAGAGGAAAGCGTTACGGTCAAGGCTCCTGAAATCTTCTCTCAGCTCTATCTGACAGACAATAACGGAAAGGTTGTGACCATGAAGCAGACTGCCGTTCCGGGCAAATACCGCACAGACGGAAGCCTGGACGGAATAGGCTCGTCATTCTCTGTGTCTTCTGCCGTTACAGCCGACGGAAAGGCCGACGGCAAGATCTGGGCTGGAATCGACACTCCTGATCCGGGAGAATACGGGCTTGTATGGATCGGCTTTGACATTCTCACAGGCAATGTGAGCAAGATGATCGACTATACCGTAACATTGGACTATTCTAAAATGGCCGATGACGCCGCAGAAGGCTACAAGGTATTCTGGGCAGTCAGGCTCGTGCAGGACTGCCGCTGCGAGTTCGTCAATTTTCCGTCAGGGCTTAAGCTTCAGGCCGACAGGTTCGATGATGTGGAGGGCAATACCGCGAGGTACACAGGCCACAACTGCGTGCAGAATTATGAAGTTTATCTTATCGCCGACATTAACTGGCTGATTGTCAAATTCCAGTGGAACGTTGCCGATGCGATGTGGCTTACAGGTGCCAATGGCTCCCTTCCGATGGTTCCTTATTGCGAAGGAAAGACTTTAAACTGGTTCGACAATTCACCGAACGGAGTGTGTGCGACTTCCACTGTTTCGTTCATGAAGACCGGTTCCGACAACTGGAGGGCTCTGGTATATCTGAAATCGAATTTTGAACTTAAAATATATTCGGGCTATGGCTGGGGATTCGAGGTGTCTCCTCTTGCCTCAGCCACTCCGGAGACAATAACCGTGACTCCGATAGTTGTCGATGACAAAGGAAATGCGTCAGGCAACATAGCTGTCCCTGGCGAGAAATTTACAGAAGGTCTGTATATGCTGGATCTTGACAGTTCGGCAAAGGAGATTTCCCTGTCAAAGTATTCCGATGCTTATCTCCCTGTTATTTAGTAGTATATGAAAAATATATTTGTTTCACTTTTCGTGGCCGTCATATTGGTGGCGGCCTGCGGAAAGGAACCTGCCGGAAGCGCCGGCAGCGGCTGGGTACAGCCGTATGACCTTACAGGCTTGACCGTCGACGGACAATTCCCTATAATAGCCTGGACCGGCATTGATTCGGATGCTGATACATACACAAGACTGTGTGCGATGAGGGACTGCGGAATCAATGTGTATCTCGGCTGGTATGACAGCATCGACAAGGTTCAGTTTACTCTTGCGCAGGCTGAGAAAGCCGGTGTCAAATGTATACTCAAAAGCAATGAACTTCTGACCAATACGGAGTCGGCTGTCAAAAAAATGATGGATTCACCGGCCCTTTTCGGCTATCATATCGAGGATGAGCCTGAGGTGAGCGACTTTGAAACGCTTGCCGACATCGTGAAAAAGATAAAGAGTACGGACAGCAGTCATCCCTGCTATGTGAACCTGTATCCAAACTGGGCCTGGGGCAATATCGACGGATATTCCGCAAAGGTTACGCAATTTTTGTCCTCCGTACCTGTGTCCTTCCTTTCTTTTGACCATTATCCGGTCATGGAAATCGGCGGAGTAAGCCAGCTCAGGCCGGAATGGTACAAGAATCTTGAGGACATAAGGAGAATAGCAAGGGCGAAGAAACTGCCGGTCTGGGCTTTCGCCCTTGCCCTTTCGCATCGTCTCGGCGATGTCCTGTATCCGGTTCCTACGGTAGAGGAACTGCGTCTCCAGATGTTCAGCAATCTTGTTTACGGTGCCCAGGCTTTCCAGTATTTCACGTACTGGGGCATATACCAGAATTCCCCGACACAGGTATATGAAAGAGTCAGGACTGTAAACAGGGAGCTGCAGGCGATGTCGAAATATTTCCTCGGTGCCGATGTCACAGGCGTATGGCATACGGGAGAAAGCATTCCTTACGGCACAAAAGCCCTGAAAGCCATGCCTGAAGGAATAGCCCGTCTGGAAGCCGGCGGCAAGGGTGTGATCGTGTCGCAGGTCAGAAAGGAGGACAATGTCTATATAGCCATTGTAAACAAGGACTACAAAGCCCCGGCGGCAGTAGAAATCGGTTTTGCTGGCAAGACGTGGAAGCTTGACAAGGAGGGCAACAGGGCAGTGGCAGAATCCGGAAATGTTGTGGTTGCACCCGGTGACATTCTTCTTTATCAGGTAGCCGGAAAATAAATTAAATGATTGAGAATAAATTATGAACAGAATTTGTATCGTGCTTCTGACTTCCCTTGCTTTTGTTGGCTGCGGATGTCCGGGAGAGAAAGACAATGGAGGCAGATGGACTGCAGAGCAGGCCGAAAGGTGGTATGCCTCCAAAGGCTGGGTGAGCGGCTGCGACTATATACCTGCATACGCGATAAACCAGCTTGAAATGTGGCAGGAAGAGACATTCGACATCAATGAGATAGACAAGGAACTCGGCTGGGCAGAGGAACTCGGATTCAATTGCATGAGGGTGTTTCTGCACCATCTTCTCTGGGAGACCGACAGCAAGGGAATGAAGGAAAGGATGAACAGATATCTCGAGGTTTCGTCCGGTCACGGAATATCCACGATGTTTGTGTTTCTGGATGACTGCTGGGATGAGAGTGCCGCTCCCGGGAAACAGCGTGCCCCGATGAGGGGAGTGCATAATTCCGGATGGGTAAAGGATCCGGGAATCCTCTATTACGGTCCATGCGGGAGCGGTTGCAGGTATGCCGCTGACACTACTGCCGTTGTGGCCCTGCTTGAAGCCTACGTGAAGGATATTCTGACAGAGTTCAAGGACGATGAGAGGATTTTCGCGTGGGACCTGTATAATGAACCGGGAGGCGGACAGGACCCTGACAGGTACTGGGAGCGCAGTTTCCCGCTTCTGAAAGACATTTTCGGCTGGGCACGTGAAGTCGGACCGTCGCAGCCTGTTACTGCAGGAGTCTGGAATCCGAGGCTCAGGGAAATGAATGCATGGCAGCTTGCCAACTCGGACATAATCACTTATCATACCTATGAACCATACGGGCAGCACAGGCACATGATAGATACTCTCAAGACATACGGGCGTCCTATGGTCTGCACCGAATATATGGCCAGGACGGAAGGCAGTACCTTCGGGACCATAATGCCGATGCTCAAAGAGGAGAATGTGGGGGCGATCAACTGGGGACTTGTGGCAGGAAAGACGAATACGATTTTCGCCTGGGCTACGCCTGTCGATGCCGATGAGCCTGAACTGTGGTTCCACGATATCCTGCGCAAGGACGGTACTCCGTATATTGAGGCTGAGGTTGAATGCATTAAATCGCTTACGAGATGAGAGCGCTGCTTGATTTTCTGATGTTTCTTTCTGTCACAGCCTTTGCCGGTACGGACAGAACCCTTCCGGTGGTTCCCTATCCTGAACATGTGACCTTTGCCGAAGGCTCTTTCAATGCAGCAGGGGCCAGGGTCGCTGCAGACGGGCTGACGGAGGAGGAGCAGGCGCTGACAGGTGAGTTCGCAGCCTTGCTGCGGAAAGCCTCCGGGACAGCCAAAGGACGCTCTGTCATAGCTTTCGTGCATACTGCCGGCATGGCGGATGAGGAATATTCCGTCGAGGTGTCGCCGCGCAGGATAGAGGTAAGGTCTTCTTCATATTCCGGTACTCTGTATGCTGTCCGGACTCTGATGCAGCTGCTGCCGGCCGGGATATATTCCGGGACATATTCAAAGGATGCGGACTGGAAAGTTCCGTGCGTGGACATAAAGGACAAGCCGCGGTTCCGCTACAGGGGAATGATGCTTGACTGTTCACGGCATTTCTTTGAACTTGACGAGATTTACCGGCTCCTGGACCTGATGTCGTACTATAAACTGAACCGTTTTCACTGGCATCTTACAGATGATCCCGGCTGGAGGGTGGAGATAAAGAAATATCCTTTGCTTACCGGAACAGGAGCGTACAGGAACGGTACCATGATAGGCCGCGACATGAAATCCAATGACGGAATAAGGTACGGAGGATATTACACTCAGGAGCAGCTGAAAGATGTTGTGGCCTACGCCGCACGTCTTGGAATAGAGATTGTTCCTGAAATAGACCTGCCCGGGCACATTGTATCGGCTTTGGCGGCATATCCTTACCTCGGATGTACTGGCGGGCCGTATGAAGTCCAGACTTTCTGGGATATATCTCCGGAGGTCCTGTGCGTAGGCAAAGAGGCTGTTTTTGAGTTCGTGGAAGATGTACTTGGCGAGATCTGCGACATTTTTCCTTCGGAGTATATTCACATAGGCGGCGATGAATGTCCGAAGATACGCTGGAAGGAATGTCCCGAGTGTCAGGCAAAAATAAGGGAGCTTGGTCTGGAGGCAAAAGACGGCTGGACTGCGGAGCATTATCTACAGAATTATTTCACTGCAAGGGTGCAGGACTTCCTTGTGACAAAAGGAAAGAAAATCATCGGCTGGGATGAAATCCTTGAAGGCAAGCTCGCTCCAGGCTCTACGATAATGTCGTGGAGGGGAACGGCAGGCGGTATAAAGGCTGCAAATGAAGGCTTCGATGCGATAATGTCGCCGTGCGATTATTGTTACCTTGACTATTGCCAGTATGACCGCCCGGAAATGGAGCCTATATCGATAGGCAACTATCTCCCTCTGCAGAAATGCTATTCCTATGATCCTCTTGACGGTATCCCCGCCGCCCAGACCGGACATATCCTGGGAGTACAGGCCAATCTCTGGACAGAGTTCATCGGCGAGGTATGGCATCTGGAATATATGCTTCTTCCGCGCATGCTGGCTCTCGGCGAGGTTCAGTGGTCTTCTCCGTCCGTGAAATCTTATCCGCGCTTCCTTTCGGACCTGATTTCCCATCAGTTCCCTCTGCTGGAAGCTCTCGGCTACAATTTCTCCCGTCATGCGGAAGAAGATGCCGCTTCAATAGAATAGTTTGCAGTTTGGTGTGTGCAGCAGCCTGACCGTCCCCGGAAGTCCTTGCAAGCTTTCGGGGACGGTTTGTTTATCATGGAAATCGCTGTCTTTTTCCATACAAACATTTATCTTTGCGCAGTCGTAAGTTGAATGACGGCGGAGGCCGGAATGATAAAATCAGGAGAAAATGACAAAAGAGGAAAAATATGAAGGGCTGCTCAGGACTGCCGGGGCGGTGATGGACCCGCAGGCCGGGATGATTGCCAATATGGCCAACATGGCTGCTCTGGTGCAGCGTGAATTCGGCTTTCTTTGGACCGGATTCTATATGGTGAAAGGGGATGAACTTGTGCTCGGGCCGTTTCAGGGACCTCTTGCCTGTACAAGGATTCCGTACGGCAGGGGAGTGTGCGGCACTGCATGGGAGTCCGGAAAGACGGCCGTGGTGCCGGATGTGGACGAGTTCCCGGGTCATATCGCCTGTTCAGACGAGTCGCGCAGTGAAATCGTCGTGCCTGTAAGGAGCCGGGGAAAGATTATAGGGGTTCTCGACATCGACAGCCGCGAACCCGGCACTTTTGACAATACTGATGCGAAATATCTTGAATACCTTTGTGCGGAACTTTCCTGCAGAATCAATCCGGAACTGAGGGAATATGCCGAAGCGGAAATCATTCCCCGCTATGACAATTTTGACAAAGGGCACAGGCGCAATCATGCTGAGGCTGTAATTCGCCAGGCTATGGCGCTGTGTGTATATTATGATGTAAATCCCGATATGGTCTATACTGCCGCAGCTTTTCATGACACCGGTCTTTGTGCAGACAGAAAGACACATCATATCGTTTCGGCACAGATAATCCGGGAAGACTGCAATCTTGCAAAATGGTTCAGCGCGGATGAAATCGGAACCATTGCAGATGCGGCGGAAGACCACAGGGCCTCGCTCGGAGGTGCTCCGAGGACGATATACGGCAAACTGATAGCAGAGTCCGACAGGCTTATCGTGCCAGAGACCGTAATACGCAGGACAATCCAGTACGGGCTGGCGAATTATCCCGGACTTGGCTATGAAGAGCAGTACGCCAGGACTGTGGAGCATCTGGATGATAAATATGGCGAGAACGGCTATCTGCAGCTGTGGATTCCGGAATCCCCGAATGTCCTGCGCATGAAGACTCTTAGGGATATAATCAATGACAAAGCTCGGCTCAGGGCATATTTTGAAAAGATATATGCCGAAGAAACCACGGCATGAAGCCTTTATGAAGGCTTTTGATGAATATATCGCTTATTATAACAATAAAAGAATCAAATCACGGTTAAACGGGGCAGACTAAAAAGTATTAGTCAAGCCCCTTTTTCTCATTTTTATGTGTGGACTGCCTCGCCCTTGTCACCAGATTTTCAATTCTCAGAGAGTTATTCTGACTTTTTAGTCCCTCTTTTAACGGATAATGTTTGACCCGTCCGACTTTTTGGAGGAACTTCAATACTTATTGGTCTGCCCCTTTTCCGGACAATGCTCAAGCCGCAAATGTTGGCTGCGGCTTGAGCAATATGTCTATTTGTTCATGGATTTCGCAAGCAGTTCCTCAAGCTGTTTCTGTGCGAGTTCCCCTTCAATGCAGATGAAAGTGCACTCATCCTTTTCGTATGCCAGCAGGACAAAACTTTTTACCGTTTCTGCCTTTGTCACTACATAAATACTCATTGTCTCGCCTCCGTCCTTCGCTTCCATGAGCACTTCGTATGAGCCTGAATTGACGAACGACTCTACGTCTTTCCTGATGTCGGCATTAATTGCAGGGTTCTCGCTGTCAATGAGATACAGTCCGGACAGCGATCTGACGATCGGAGTAAGGTTCAGATTCTCATCATTTACTTCCATGTCCGGAAGTTTTCCTATCATACGGAACATTGCCGGTGAAATATAGACGGCGCTTACATTTTCGGCATTTGAATATTTGTTGTATATGCTTTTGCCGTCCTGAGCGAAGGCGGTAGATGCGAGCAGCATCGTTGCCGCAATGATAAATATCTTTTTCATGTCTGTCTTGTCTTTAATGTTTATGATTTTTTGTACATAAAGGTATCATTTCTTTCTGCCCGTTGAATTGAGTACTGCAGATGTCTTCTCAAAGACAGGTTCCGCAGCCGAGGCTATTTCAAGTCCCCTGTCCATCTTTGACGATATATATGAGAACGTTCTTTCAAGTTCCGCGTATGCCAGGAGAGGATCGTCGAAAGTATCTTCCGGCTCTTTCGGAGCAGCGGGTAATATCAGCAGACTGGCAGCGGCAGCGGCGACAGCTGCTGCATACGGAATAAATCTCATCATGCGCTTTGCATTTTTCATTGCCATGACGCTCTCTTCCTCTGCAATGGCTCCTGCCGAGGCAATCTCAAGGATTCGCTCACGGATGTCTCCCGGAACTTCAACCGATTTGTCCTCCGCAATGGCCTCAAGAGTTTCTAAGCTCATGTTTTCCAAATCTTTGATGTTTTTCATATTTATTCCTGTTCTAATGCTTTTTTCAACGTCTTTCTTGCATAGCTGAGCAGAACCCTTACAGTCAGGTTGCTCATTCCCGTTTTCCGCGAAATCTCATCGTTTGACAATCCGTCAAACGTCTTCATCTGAAATATCTTCCTCTGGCTTTCCGGCAGCGCCCTGACTGCTTTCGCAATACGCTTTGCCGTCTCTTTGCCTATTGTGCATTCATCTGTCGCAGCACATGAGGATATATTGTCGTGAAGCTCTCCGCGCTCCGGTTTTCCGGAGGCTCTCCTGATTCTGTCTATGCAGATGTTTTTCATGAGAGTAAGGCAATATGCCTTCGGATTTTTGACGGTGTCAAGGGTGCTGCGGGAATTCCATAGCCTTATGTAAAGATCCTGTACAGCATCTTCCGCATCGTCCTGCGATTCCAGAATATAGAATGCAGTCCTGTACATTGCCTCTCCCAAAGGAAGATAAGTGTCTATGAACTCCTTGGATGTCATTGTGTTGCCGGTTATTGGAAATTGTCCGTAATTTCTCGCACTATTTCATGGCAAATTCATTTATGGAATCCAGCGGAATGCTTCCGAAGAGGCAGATGAGGGCGCAGTCGTTCGGTGCGAACATCACGAAGTCATGCAGGGCATTTTCGTCCTCATTGACTATACCGTAGATTTTCATGGCGTCGTCCCCGTCTTTTGCCTCAATGAGCAATTCTGAGGAACTCAATATTTTATCGAGTTTTTTGTTGAAGGCCTCGCGGGTCTTTTCATCGCACTTATTGTATTCGACGATCGCTATTTTCTTGATGCCCTTCATGGCATTCAGCATTTGGCGTACATTCTCGCTGTCATCGCCAGAAACAGAGGCCCGCATGGCTGTTTTCAGTGCTGCGGTTCCGAATGAGCCTATTTTCACTACTTCAAAGCCTTCTTTGCCGCTGAATTCGCTGATAAGCGTCATAAGTCTGTCTTTTGGAACTGCACCTTTTTCTGTTTTGGCAAATCCTGTCATTGACAAGGCTATGAGCAGAATTGCCGTGATGATTCTTTTCATTTCAGATTTTGTTGTGTCTGCCGTGCCCGTTTGTATTGCAGTCAGACTGGTTTTACAATGTTTTCTGTCCGGAAATATACCGGAATTTTTGCGCGCCGGAATCGGATTCCGCCTATATAGACGCAATATAGTCAAAATTGTTAATGAAAAAATCGGAATCCTGTATCTTTGTACGATATATGATTTTTTTGACGATGAAAAAAGGACTTGTTTGCATAATGCTGTTTTTGCCGGTCTGGCAGTGTTTTTCGCAGAGGATTGACACAGAGGGACTGCGGTGCAGGCTTGCAGAGCTTGTCAGCGGAACCGATGCCCGTGTCGGTGTGGCCGTGATTTCCGGAGGAGGGGATACGCTGACTGTAGGCGGCGGGGAACGCTTTCCGCTTCTGTCTGTTTTCAAGTTCCACCAGGCTCTTGCCGTCTGCGATTGTCTGAGACAGTCGGGGCTGCCGCTGGATATGCCTTTGGAGGTCGCAGCGGCTGAACTGGAACGTGACACCTGGAGTCCGCTGCGCGATGAGTTTCCATCAGGTGGCCGGTTCACTGTCCGCGAGCTTTTGGATTATACTCTGCTTTACAGCGACAACAACGCCTGCGACATACTTTTCGCCCGTATCTGCGGAATGGCTCAGACTTCTCAGTATATCAGTTCTTTGGGCATTGAAGACTTTTGCATTGAGTGCAACGAGAAAATGATGCACGAGGACATAATGAATTCGTACCGGAACTGGACTTGTCCGCTTTCGGCAGCCCGCCTTTTGGAAACATTCTTTGCCATGCGTGACAATGATGACTATTCGGGATATGTGTGGGACACAATGTCGTCGTGCCGGACAGGGGCCGGACGTATTCCGAAATACCTTGCCGCCGCCGGTGCAGCAGTCGCGCACAAGACCGGGACAGGAGACGTCAGGAAGGACGGCAGGATAATCGCAGTCAATGACATAGGAGTCATTCTTCTTCCGGGAGGAGGTCATGTCTCTCTTGCGGTCTTCGTGCGTGATGCCGCCTGCGGAATGGACAGGTGCGAGGAAATCATTGCCCACGTCGCCAAGGCCGTAATCGACATGTGCAATGCAACATTTTGTGAATATGCTGCATCTATATGCCTGATTTGAGAACTGAACAAATTTCTTGACATTATGAAACGTATTTTCGCTTTGGCCGGGATGGCCGTACTCATGTCTTTTGCAGTATCTTGTAAAATAATAGACTGGAAGCCTGTTGTTCTGTATGTTCAGGTCCAGGATGAAGCCGGAAATGATTTGCTCGATCCGGACAACGGGGGCGAATGGCTTGCCGGCACTACAATCACCCATGCGGGCATTGTTGTCGATCTTGCTCTCTCTCCTGTCACAAAAACTTATGCGGCTCAATATACCGGTTTCCGGCTTGAACGCTATAATGGAGGCTACTCGCTTTCTTTCGGATAGTTTGCCGGAGAAAATGAATATGACGATTCGGAATTCTGTATCGTATGGCCTGACGGCAAAGTGGATGTCATATCATATACAAGAAAATTGAACCACATGGCCGTCACGGCAAAAGAAAAGTGGACTCTGAACGGCAAGGAATGCTCCAATCCTGTCCTGATTGTCAAATAACTTTCCGACATTGTGCGGTGGAGGGTAATGTCGTGACAGATAGCGTTTTACATACTGACGGGTGCCGAAAATCCGGCACCCGTCAATGCGTAAGTTGCTGTGGCATATAAAGTTACCCTCCACCCGTCGGATGCGGATTTTCAGTATCGCTGCTGGAGGGTTCATGCTTTTCTGAACAGGATATCAGGGAGAATAACCGGGCTTTCGTTCCATTTGCCGGAGTTTTCCTCTTCCTCCTCATAATGCCAGTAAACGACAAAACGGACTTGTGCCCTGCATGGCCTGTAGCCTTTTCCTGACAATTCCGCAATCTTTGCCCTGAACTTTTCAGAGAACTTTGCAACATATCTTGCTGTCCCGTTGATTTCTGCACAGAGGTAGTCTCCGCTGACATCAAGACGAGAACCTGAGCAAAGACATTCGACAAAATCGCTTTTGTTTTTGAAGAAACTCAATACCACGTCCTTATGCGATAGTTGCATCAGCAGTTCGGAGGGATGGCTGTAAGTATTGCTGTCGATATTGGGAATCACTCCAGTAAATTTGAAGTTGAGCGGAAGGTCCGCGCCAAAATGTACGGAAAGGTTCTTCCTTGCCCTTGTCAATGCGACATATATCACCCGCCGTTCCGCATCTGAAAGACGTGGCAGGCCTTTCAGGGAGATATATACATTGTCATATTCCTTTCCCTTTGACTTGTGTATTGTCGAAACGGTTATCTCGTTTGAGTCCACGCCTGAATTTCCTGTAAAATCCTCAAGATTGGATTCCGATATGAAGTTTTTCAGGTCGGAAAAATATTTTGTCCTGTATTCTGTTTCAAATGCAGCCAGACACGACAGTACGGCAGGAAGGCATTTGCTGTCTTTGTGTTTCTCTGACAGAGACTTCTTGGCTTCAAGCCAGAGTGCATCGGGTATGACACTTCCCGAATCGGTTTTCAGCAAATCGGAAAATGTTCTGAATTCGCGTAAATCATTCAGTGAGAATCCGTCATTTGACTGTATCAGCCGCGCCCTTCTGCCGTACCGGTTCAGCATAGCAGCTATAATCAGCGCATCCTCGTTTGTCGATGTCAGCACTCCGGTGCTTCCGGAAAGATTGCCGCCCGCAATGTCTTCTATGATTGCCTGTTCAAAGCACTCACTCCTGTGCATGGTGAACCGTACCGAGCCACTTTCTTCTTTTATAGGGACGATAGGGGCTGTCTTCATCCTGTCGGATATTGTTTTGACGAAATTGTTTGCACAGGCGATTACGTTTCTGCTGCTCCGGAAATTCTCGAGCATATAATATACCTTGGCGCCATAATCCTTGACCAGTGCCCTGAGATGCCTTGAATCCGAGCCTCTGAATGTATATATGTTCTGGTCGTCATCCCCGACTGCTATTATGCGCATATCCTCATTGTGCCGGATAAGCTCCCGGACAAGTGCAAATTCATCCCCGCTCATGTCCTGCGCCTCGTCAATCACAAGTATGGATTTTGTTATCCTGCTTGTTTCGACTCTGCCTTCCCTTATTTCCATTACTGCATCTTTCACTGCGTCATCTGATTTCTCGAGTGTGCCGCGCTGGCCGAGTATGTCGAATGCATACGAGTGGAATGTCTTGATTTCCACATATCCGGCAGCCTTGCCGATAAGGCTTTCCAGTCTGCTCTTGAATTCAGAGGCCGCGGCACGCGAGAAGGTAAGCATCAGCAGCTGCTCATGCTTAATGTCTTCCATAAGGAGCAGGGAGGCGAGTTTTCTTGCAAGTACGAATGTCTTTCCGCTTCCGGGACCGGCCGGAACGACAATGTACTGTGAATCTTTGTCCGAGATTATCTGCTTCTGGGTTTTTGTGAGACATCCGAATATTTCTCTGTGTTTTTTGGGACTTATGTTAAGCGTGATTTCTTTCTCTCTTGAAGCATCGAAGTATTTTCTGGTGAATTTCCTGAAATCCATCCGGAAATAGTCGCTTACATATTCCATTGCTTTCCCGTAGTCCCTGACGATTATATTTGCAAACTCTCCGACGATGTGAATCTGCTGGATTTTCTGCCGGTAAAAGTCGTCAAGATTCTGATAGTCCTCTTTTTTGTACCTTAGCCTGCTGTCTGCCGTGCGCTCGATTTCGAGTTTGTTGTATATAACCATAAAGCCTCCCTCTATGCTTATGATTCCTGTCTTCGATAGGAAAAGCAGGGCTTCCTGCATATCTTCGACTGAGGCTTTGCCGGAGGTGTATATGGATGACTGTGAATTGAATGATTCAAGAAGTTGAGTCAATGAGAAGTTGACTGTCGTATATTCCTTGTCAGGCGTCAGATTTTCAAGCGTTCCGAGTTCTGCCAGTATGATGCGGCAGATATCTGTCCGGAGTCTGAAGCGTTCCTGGAGTTTTGATGCAGGGAAATTCTGCCGGATCTCGATTCTGTCTCCAGAACAGTCAGGCTCTTTACTTATGTAACCACGGATTGTCCAGAAAAACAGGATTGTCCTTATGTCTTTGAGGCATGACTTGCCGATGCCTTTTCCGATGGCGTTTTCATTTGCTTCCTTAAGGTCTATGGTCTGCCTTGAATCATTGAGCAGCGACATAAGATATGCTTCGAGCCTTGCATACAGTTCAAGCCTGTTTGAAATTCTTTTCCGCATATAGGCCGTCATGTCATTGTCCTTTGAAAGTATGCCGGCACTGCGCATGATTTCCACGGACTTTATGACCTTTGCAGTTTCTATCCCGAGCATATCGGACAGGTAGTCAATTCTTGATTCCGCGTCAGCTGTTCCGGCCATTGCCCTCCTTTTCTCAGAAATAAGGGATTTTATGATACGCTTGGAATTGATTTTTTCCTCATCTGTCAGATCCTTGCATGAATCGATTTCGGAGGCGGCAGTCTCGTAGTCTTTGGGAATGATACTTGTCGCAAATACTCTCGGACTGTTCATCCCTCGCTTAACGTATCCTGCATTTTCCAGTGCTGCAATTGCGCTCTTGACTTTTGTCTCTACGTCCTTTGTCTCGTCCCAGCCTGCAGTCCTGGCAATTTCAAGAGATGATATGTGTATTTTGCTCCTCCTGCCGGTCAGCAGTTTTACTGCTTTCCATACCTGGTTAATTTCGCTGAGAGTAAGTTTCGTCTGGTTCAGAAGAATGAAATGCTTGTTCAGGTCGTCATCGTTGTAGAGAACATAGCAGTCTGCGATTGAACTGAGGTCGCGGCCGGCCCTTCCTGCCTCCTGGATATAATTCTCCAACGAGTCGGAAATTTCATAATGTACGACAAGTCCGACATCGCTTTTGTCAACCCCCATTCCGAAAGCGGAGGTCGCAACCATTATCTGTATTTTGTTGCTGATGAAGTCTTCCTGATTTTTTATTTTGGTTATGCTTTCCATCTGTCCGTGGAATGCCTTTGCCCGGAAGCCGTCCCCACATAAGGCTTTGGCAAGGTCTTCTGCCAGTCTTGTCCTTGATACATATACAATTGCAGGACATTTTTTCTCGTCGAGCAATGACCTTAAAGTCGTATATTTGTCCCTTGGTGTCTCTTTGTACAAGACGGTGTATTTCAGATTCGTCCTTGTGGCATTTGAGGTGAATTTCTTCAGCTGTATTCCGTTTTCTCGTGAAAAATAATCGATTATATCGCTTACGACCTTGGGCTTGGCCGTTGCCGTGAAACATGAGACAGGTATATTTCCGGTGAGTCCTTTCTTTTTCTGAAGTTTGCGGATGAATTCACCGATATACATATATTCGATTCTGAAATCCTGTCCCCATGCGGAGAAACAGTGCGCCTCATCTATGACGAAACGGGAAATGCTCCTTGACAACAGAATCTTTTCTATTGTCTTTGACCTGAGCTGTTCGGGAGCAATGTACAGCAGGCTTGCTTTTCCGCTGCGTACTCTCTCCAGTGCTTCGGCCCTTTCAATCGGAGACAGCATTCCATTGATATACACGGAATCTGCTATACCTTTTTTCTCAAGATTCTCCACCTGATCTTTCATCAGGGACTGCAGCGGTGAAATGACAACTGTAAGTGTCCTGGAGTTCTCACCGTCGATAAGGGCCGGAAGCTGGAATGTCAGGGATTTTCCTCCTCCTGTAGGGAATATGGCAAGGAGCGATTCTCCTCTGATTGCCGCATCGACGGCATTTTCCTGAAGCGGTTCACCATCATATTCTCTAAAACTCTCGAAGTTGAACCATTTTTTCAGAGCTTTCTTTGAGTCCAGCCGTTCTCTGCACCATTTGCATCCAGGATCATCGCAAGGAGTGTTCCTCAACTGCCGGATGATTCTTTCTGTTCCGGGATAGTTCAGTGTGACCCAGGCCGGAGTCATCGAGTATCTGCTTTTTGTGGATATTATTGCAATTGCGTATGCAAGTTCGGTACTGCTGTTCCTGGAAATGTCTCCGATGGCTGCATTTGTGCATACAAGTCCGTCAAGTGCTTCCTTTATATTGTCTGCCTTCGGCCGGAACAGAGATGCCAGGCGGCTTGTGGAGAAGTTTACGAAATCAAAGAAGCCTTTGAAGTGTATGTCGCTTCCGAGCAAATCGTAATATATTCTTTTCTGTTTTTCGCTGAGGGCCGAGAAAGCGGCGGCTTCATCTTCAAACAGTCTTTGGGCCTTTAGTGCATCGTTGAGCGGATTGTTGAGGTCGTCGGATTGTAGCTTGTCGTCTTTCAGCAGTTTATGATATGGCTCTTCCGGAAAGAGCAGGGGAGACATATACAGCGTGTCGATAAGGACATAATCTTTTCTGAGGAAAGGTCTAAGGTATTTTATATCATGGGATATGATATTGTGGCCGCACAGATAACTGCAGTCGGATATGAATTGTATAAAGTCGCTGATAACGGATGAATGGAATCTTTCACCGTTTTCTTTGACGGCTCCGATATCCAATATTCGCCCTTTAAGGCTTACTTCAATGTCAATATATGCAATGCTTTTCATGTAATGCCTTTTGTCATGCTTTCCTGATGCAAAATTATCGAAATCTTTTCAAGTTTGCAAAATGACGGCTCGGCATCCAATTTTGCGGTGGAGGGTAATGTCGTGACAGATAGTGTTTTACATACTGACGGGTGCCGGATTTCCGGTACCCGTCAGTATGTAAGTAATTGTCATATATGGAGTTATCCTCCACCGTCAGCTTGTTGGCCGGTAGCGGCAAAACAGCATGCTGCTACCGAAGGGCGGAGCGTCACAATGACAGAGGAGGCAATCAGAGCAGATTTTCACACTCATTGATTTCGGCATCTGTCATTGTATAGCCTTCAAGACTTTTCTCTTTGGCCTGTATGCAGATGTATGTCATAGCTTCACCGGATGTGCATTTGATATTGCGGGCGCAATTAGTCGCAACGCGGATTACAGAGCCTTCGGAAATGTCGAATACATTTGTGTCAACCTGGAATTTTCCGCTTCCGGACAATATGATATAATTTTCTTCGTTTCCCTTGTGGCTGTGGAAGAACGGGACTGCGGCTCCGGACGGAAGCGATCCGAATGATATTTCACAGGATGTCGCCCCTGTTGCCTCTTTCATAAATTCCTTGCTTTCAAGATTCTTCAGGCTTCCTGCCTGTGCATGGGTGAATTTCTCTCCCTTGTCCACGATTTTTACGTTACTCATAGCTTTTTTCTTTTTAAATTATTATTAACTTTACAGCGGTAATCGGCTATCTTTTTGATAGTGATGCAAAAGTAAAACTAAAATACGTGATTAGCAAGACATTACGTAAATGTAAGACACTTACCCTAAAGTAACTTTTGTTGAATATGAATCAGTTGGAATTTCAAGAAAATTTGAAAAAATATACACAGACCGGAAATTGTCCCATAAGAAATGTGATTTCACGTTTCTCAGGGAAATGGTCTATGCTCATTCTTTGTGTCCTTTCCGAAAATGAGGCAACCCGTTTCAGTTCAATAGGCAGGGCAATCCCGGACATTTCGCCGAAAGTGCTTTCTGAAACTCTGAAGAACCTTGAATCTGACGGACTGGTCGAGCGCAAAATCTATCCTGAGGTTCCTCCGAGAGTAGAGTATTCATTGACGGATCTTGGCAAAAGTCTGATTCCGGTGATAGGCGGCCTGATTTCATGGGCACTTGCAAACTACTCGTCCTTTACAGAGCGCAGCGTTTCCGGTCTATGATTGTGGTGAGGATTCGATATTCTGATGAATAATGTTTTACAGGCGAAAATCCGTCCGGCAAATCCTCGAGACCGGAGTTGTCCAACAAGTCCTGTTTTAACGTTTTTACCCTCATCAGAGTTCATCCTGACGAGGGTAATTTTCAATTCCGGAGACTTGTTGGACAGTCTCTTGTCGTAGAAAGTTTGCCGCTCCCTGCACACGGGGCAGTGCAGCGTAGGAAAGGTACTATTTGATACCGTATTTGCGGAGGATTCTCATGACAGGCTTTTCGATGGACTTTGCCCAGAGGGTGTAGCCGTAGTCCGACGGGTGCACGCCGTCCACAGAGGTCTCGTGGTCAGGCGAAGTCGCATTGGTCCGGATGAAATATACATTCCTGTATTTCTTGACGGCCTCTTTCATCAGTTTCTCGGCCATATCCTGCTTGGCCTGTTCAACCTTATTGTTGGCTGTGTTGAAATTCCTGTTCTCCCGGTAGATTGTCTGCATGAAAATCAGCGGAATATCAGGTTTTGCCGCCTGTATTTTTTCAATGAACGGGAAAAGGCGCTCCTCAATCATCTTTGCTGACGGATTTGAGAATGTGTCGAAAATGATGGCATCCACATCCGCCTCTATGAGCACGTCTGCGAAATATGGCTGTAGCTTGCAGTTGCCGCTGCAGCCGAGGCTGAGAAGCTGTATGCCTGTATGCCGCATGAACTGCATCGGATAGCTCATTCCGCTGCGGCTTGTACTGATTCCCTGAGTATAGCTGGAACCGAAAATCGCGACTCTGTGGCGGAACGGCGATTCAAGGCTTTCGATGGAAGCCCCGTTGTCCACACCGATTTTTACTGAGTACAGTTCGCTGTACATCGGAAGATAAAGCATGCACTCTTTCATGCTGTTGTCCATATTGCCGATAAGTACCATTTCTTCGTTTTCATGGCCCACCGGATTGACCTTTGTGGCAGCCCAGAGCCATTCCCCGTCTTTCTTGATGTACAGGTCGTAGCCTCTCAGTGCAAGAGGCATGGTACTTAGCCCGTAATTCTTGTATCCGTATTCGGAGTCTATGACAATGCTGGTCGAATTGGTCCTGAACAATACAGCGAGTCCGGCCGAGCTTCTGACCTGGTCATTTTCACCTTTGGTGAAGCCTTTGAATCTGCATGTGTCCACTCTGTGGTACGGGTTCGGAGTGTCTATTACTTTGCCGATGAGATTAAGGTCCGATGCTTCTGTGAATGTGTATTTTGCATTTCCCTCGCTCTGGGCAAATGCGCACACGGAGATGGCTGTCGCCAAAGTTGCTGCGAATAAGGTTCTTTTCATTGTCGTTGCGGTTTACTTAAAACAGATGCTAATTTAGCAAAAATTCTGAACAATATGAATTATCGGATAACAATACTTATATATAAAAGATACATGAAAGATGGTGACCGGTCAGTCATTCAGACTTTTGGATCACCACCTTTTTATTGTTTCCGCCGCAGGCCGGTAAACCGTCAGAACAGATAGGCAAAGCCGGCCTGAATACCGTGGCAGTGCAGTTTGCCATTGTCAGCTTTCATACGGTCGATCAGTCCATAGTCGTAACCGACCGTAAGGCGGTAGTGCCTGAATATGTCGATTCCGGCTCCTCCGCCGATTTTTATATCCCATCTTCCGTAGTCCGAATCCTCTCCGTAAAGACTGACTGACTTTTCGTCTGTGGCAGCAGTGATTCCTCCCATCGATGCCCCGGCTTTGCTTTTGCAGCCTGCATACAGGCCGAAACTTGCAGTCGGGCCTGCATATACGAAGATTCTGGCATTCCCGCTTATCTCATATCCGTAGTCGAACATGAGCGGAATATTAAGATAATGTTCATTATACTTGTTCGTGGAAGTCACCGACACTGCACCGCCTCCGGCTGTCGTTTCTTCATTGCGGAATGCACAGCTGTACTGGATGGCGGGGGAGAACTCAAAGCCTGCGCCGAGCGGCAGATTGTAGCCGAGCTGTATGTAGGCACCGTTGTACCGGCTGTTGTCTCCTTTGGAGATTTTGTGTGAAGTGCCGGCATAGCCTGCACCGATGTTGATTTGTGCTGATGATGTGCCGGCTGCAATGAGAGCTGCGGCAAGAGTGATTAAAACTTTTTTCATTTTTTTGTATTTTTGGTGAAACATTTGAAATTATTTCCGATGCTCTGAATTCAGGCATCGTTTGTTTTGTATTTTGGTTGCAATCAGCGATATGCTGAAATATATGGCTGTCTGTACAAGCAGTATCCTAAGCATCGGGGCGACTGTCTCCAATGTCCCTCCGCAGCCTGCGAGGCCGATGTATGCCCTGGTTCCGAAAGTGGACGGGAAAATGTATGAGAACAGATTCCAGAATTTCGGGAAGCAGGCCTGAGGCCATGAGAATCCCGTGAGAAACAGTTCCGGAAGCGTGAGGAACAGCAGGGCGACAATAGGGGTTTCCCGGTGTCTGACAAATGTGCTGCACGCCATAGAGAAGAAGATGCAGGCCGTGACATATACCGTAAGAAATATTACCGAAGTGCGGAAATCGCTTACAAGCGGAATGCCGAACATTACTGGCACAAGAAAGATGATGTACATTCCTATCATCATATAGATGAGCCAGTATGCGGCTCCGCGTCCGAACACGATTCTGCCGGAGGCTCCATATATGAAGCCTGTGTTCTCCTCCCTGCGCGTTCCGGCGAGCATACCCATGCCGTAGAACATTGTCTGCTGTATGACAAGCATCAGAGCAGCCGTGATGAAAAAGAAATTGAAGGCATTGTTCCTGTTGTACGGGTTGTTTTCTTCATATTCCATCGGCCTGACCTGAGGGGAAATCTCGCTGAACTCCCCAAGCATGACCAGATTGGAAGCCGTCATCAGGTTCTTGTACCAGAAAAAACTCCCCATGTCGCAGAATATGCTCATCACGGCCTGCCGCTTTGTCGCAATCCTTTCCCCGAAATCCTCCGGAAAGAATATTATGCCGTGGCATTTCCTCCGGCTCATCAGCTCCTCTGCCTCCTCCATCGTGGCACAGTAGCCTGCAATTCTTATTTCCGGTGTGGAATCGGCTTCCCTTATGAATCTTCTGCTTTCGCTGCAGCATGCCTCATCCACTACAACCACCGGAACATCTTCCAGTGTGCCGTTGGCATAGATCAGATTGTACAGGACGGGATAACCGATACCGGCAAGGAAAAATATGACGAGCACTCCGCTGTCCTTGAAAATAGCCCTGAGTTCATCGCAGAAGACTCTTTTGAAATCCTGCAGGAATGTTTTGATATATTTCATGTCTTTAGTCCTTTTGATAGTTCATGTCTCTGTATGCCCTTTTCAGCCGCGGAAGCAACGGAAGCGGAGCGAGCATAAACAGCAGATAGTGCACAATATCTTTCCACCAGAGGGCAAAGCCGGAGGCGAATATGGTTTCGCTGACATAGAAATTGTAATACGGCCTTAGCGGGAACATTGCCGCCATTCCCCTGAAAAAGCCCGGCATCTGCTCCAGAGGCACGGTAAATCCGGAGAGCGAAAAGGCCAGTATTCCCAAAAATGCGCTTATGCACACTGCGAGCCTGCACACCGGCAGCAGAGCGACGATAAATACTGCGAATGCTTCGCTCGCAAGGACAAGCAGGATTATATTCAGCATCATGGCCCATATCGAACCGGCAAGCGGAAAATTCATCGGTCCGTACAGAATCGTGACAAGTATGCAGCCCATTGCCGAAAACATCACTGTGAACGGAAGCAGTTTGCCTGCAAGCACGTAAGATATGGAGTCGCCTGCATCTTTCAGGAGGCCTGCCGAGGTTCCGTATTTCAGCTCCGTACTGAGTGAATATGCCACTGTAACGATTACAAGCAGTTCAAGAAGGCCGGGCAGGAGGATGTTTGCCAGATAGGCGGTATAGTCGGTTGTTGGATTGCCTATCTGATGCACATCGGTCTGTATCGGCTGAATCGCCGCCATGATTGCGTCTTCCGCCATGCCCATGGCCCTCATTGTCTCGCGTTGCACTGCACCTATAGACAGGTTGAACATTGTCAGCAGATTCTTGTATGTCATCATGCCTCCGACATAGTACATCGTGTTGAGGTAGAATGATGCTGCGGGCTTTCTGCCGGCGAGAACATCAGAGTACATGTTTTCCGGCAGAACGCAGATTGCCGTGACCTCGCCTTTCTGCATGGCCTCCCGCGCCTGGCTGTAATTGTCATAGCGCACCGTCTTTCCGAGTTCAGTGGCATCCAGCTGTCGTATGAAGTTCCTCGTAAGCGGGGAATTGTCCATATCTACCACAGCTATCGGCAGATCTGCCGGTGTGCCGTGCCCGAAAAATGTCAGGAAGAAGATGGAGCAGAACAGCATTGCCGCAAGAGGTGCCAGCACATAGACCGGCCTGCGTACCCACAATTTAACTTCCCTGTATGCTGTTTCTATGATTGTGTTCATTTTACTGTAACTGTCATTCCGGGAAGAATCCCTTCAACGTGCGTTTCCGGTACTGCCCTTACTTCAAATGTCTTTGCATCGAAAGAACCTGTTTCTTTGGTGGCCCGCCATGTGGCGTATGATTCCCTGACTGCCATATAAGTCACTTTTGCCTGTATTTCTTTGCCGTCGAGTGCCGGTATGCAGAGGCTGATGCAGTCTCCTCTGCGCATCCCGTGCAGGTTGTCCTCACGCACGTTGAATGTAAACCATACGTCTTCGGTGTCGGTGATGCTCATCACGGGTGCGCCTGTCCCGACGAGTTCGCCGGTTTTCGGATAGATTGCCGAGACTATTCCGTCGCACGGAGCCGTAAGGTAAAGTTCAGCCATGTATCCGTTCACTTCCTGCAATGCACCGTCTGCCTGTCCGACGATTGCTGCCGCTGCGGCCTTGTCTTCTGCGCGCGCTCCGGCGACTGCCATGTCATACTGGCTTTTGGCAGCCTTGGACTGTGCTGCCGAAGCATCATATTTAGCCTTCACTTCGTCATATTTCTGTGCAGACACGACTTTCCGGTCATACAGTCTGCTGATTCTCTCAAAAGATTTCTTCATGACCTCCTCCTGCACGAGGGCTGTCTGCCAGAGCTGGTATGCCCCCTCGATTTGTTCTTTTTGCGCGCCGTTCTGCGCTTTTGTACTCTGTGCCACTGCCGCGGCCTTGAGGGCGTTTACCTGTGCGAGTTTCGCCCTCACTTCAGGTGAGTCTATGAATACTACTGTGTCTCCTTTGTGTACATAGTCGCCCTCTTTTACGAAAAGTATTTCTATTCTGCCCGGCACTTTGCCGGATACGCGGTATTCGCTTGCCTCCGCTTCGCCCTGCACTGTGACAGGTTTTGGCTTTGATACATAATAGCCTGCTGTACCGATGATTCCGATAATTGCCACCAGGCCTGTGATTCCTGCGGCAAGACTGCTTCTTTTCTGTTCCATATAACGTAAGTTTTACTGATTTATTTCGCTTTGCAATATCTTTGAATTCTGTTCACTGGAAATTCAGAGCTGTTTACTGATGCCGCCCTGTGCCCTCTGCAGGTCTGCCGCAGTAATCCGGAGTGCGACTCCCGCATCTATGTATTCTGAATGTGCCTGAAGCCATGCGGTCTGTGCAGCCATTGCCAGATTCGGCTCAATGACTCCTTCCTCAAAGCCGAGCATGGCCGTCCTGAGATTTTCTTCCGCACTTTTCATATTTTCCTTTGACATTTCCAGCCTTTCCAGGGCTTCCTGCTGCTCACGGCTGATTTTGGAGACTTCGAGACAGACCATTTCCCTGGAATCCTGCAGCTTGTTTCTGTACAGTTCAGCCTCGGCCCTGGCCTTTTTCGTTTTATATGCGGCCTCATATCCGTGGAATATGGGCACATTAACCACTACTCCTGCTGCAAGCCTGCCGCCGAATTCATTCCGGAAACCGTTGTTTATATTCGGGTTGCTGACAAGGCAGTTGGCGGTAAGGGCCACTGTCGGGAGCATATCCGCACGGGCGATTTTTACTTTGTTCTCATATATCAGCACTGCAGTTCCGAGGCTTTTCAGTTCCGGCCTGTCGTTGAATATCTCTTCCATAGGCCTGATTCCGGAAAGCACCGGCAGCGGCACATCTTCGCCTCCTTCGTCCGCAAGCCTGATATCGCTGTCGAGCGGCAGTCCTATCTGTTTGCACAGAAGCATTTTGGCCATGGCAAGTCCGTTTGAGGACTTCGAAAGCAGCAGTCGGGCTTCGTTTGCCTTTACCCTTACGCTCAGCAGGTCGGCTTCCGTCGCGATTCCTTCCGCCACTGAAATGCTTATGTCATTTTCCATTTTGTCCAAAAGGCCTGCATAGCTGTCTGCAAGTTCTTTTTTGGCCGCAATCGAGACAATCTGCCAGTATGCCCTCTCGACACTGACTATTGTTTCCTGATACTGTGTCTCGTAGCGGCTTTTCTCCAGGTCTTCCGCAAGGGACGCTATTTTGTCGGCAGCTATTATTTTGCCTCCGGCATAAACCGGCTGTGTGACACTCAGGATTCCTGCATACACATTCTGTACATCGGGATGGAGTGCTTCATCTATGCGGGAGCCGATATTGTCGATTGCTGCTGACAGGTCTGTCCGGGAGAGCGAGCCTATCACGGTCTGCCACATCGGGCTTTGCATGAATTCCTGTGCGGCTGCCGGATTGCTCATTATCGCCTTTGTGAGTTCATCCATCTTTCCGTCAAGCTGTCCCTGAATCAGTGTACCGCCGTTTCTCAGCAAAACTGACGCATCGTCTCCGATAAGGGATATTTCGCTTCCGTTGTAGAGATATGCCCCCTTTGCACTGATTCTGGGGAAGTAGTTCGCCCTTGCTATGCCGCGGTCGCAGGCTGCCATTCCGATTCTGATGCTGCTTTCGCGTAGCTCTCTGCTGTTCTCCGCAGCCAATTGCCGGCATTCTTCCAGTGTGAGCCGCTGCTGGCCCGACAACTGAAAAGGCAACACTGCGGCCGCAAGAATAATTAAATGTCTTTTCATTCTCATAATCTGTTTTTGTTTTCGTTATGCCGTTATGACAGCAAAGCATGAACCGTTTGCGGTGAGATGGATATTCATACTGGATTTATAATTATCCGTATTTCTGTTTTCGGGAATTTCGGATAGTATGTAAGGAAAGATTGATTATTTTTGCAGATAAACAGAACTGACAATATGTCCGGAATATATACAGAAATAGACATCCCCGAACTTGCTGCCATGACAGGACTGTCAGACGGCGGAACGCTTTTTGGTGATTTTATGATAGTGCGTGTCAGCGGCAGCCGTCTGGCCGATTTTCTGCGTTATCCGGCAAGGCTGAATGCGTATGCCGCCCTTTATTGCATCAAAGGCGATTTTAAGGTGGACATCAATGTGAAAACTTTTGAAGTCCGTGAGAATACGATGCTTTTCTATGTGCCGGGAAGTACGGTAAAGGTTCACGGGGATTCTTTCGGTGACGGCGAGGCTGTGATTGTCGCGGCTTCGAGGGAGTTTATACAGGGTGTGCCGGTCAATTTCAACGGTCTGTTTGACAGAAGCATAGAACTGTTTGACCATCCGTGCATCACTGTAGACGATGATGGAAAGGCGATTATGGGGGACTACTATACGCTTGTGTCGGATATGTGCCGTTCCGGGCTGCTCGGGCGCGGGGATGCCATAAGGTATATCGGCTCGTCTTTGCTTTGTCTGCTCGGCAATCTGTGGACCAAGGAACTGTCAAGACCGGGATTGCAGAGCCGGGGGGTGCCGGCGCGGACGAATATGATTTTCGAGCAGTTCCTCAAGCTTGTGGCTGAGAATTTCATGTCTCACAAAAATATAGGCTTTTATGCTGAAAAACTGTATCTGACTCCGAAGTATCTGTCCACTTTGGTTAAGGCTGTAAGCGGCAGGACTGCTTCGGAATGGATAGATTCGTTTGTGATACTGGAGGCGAAGAATCTTCTGAAATACTCCGGCCTGACTGTCAAGGAAATCGGCTATAAACTGAATTTTGCGTCCATACCCTCGTTTTTCAAGTTTTTCAAATCAAATACAGGAATGACTCCTGCCGCTTACCGCAGCGGTGCCGAGTGATGCCGCCTGTCCTGGAATTTGCTGTATGGCGGGATTTTTTTTACTTTTGCGGAGGCTTGCAGGAAACTTTATAAACAGATGCCGCAGGCCGGTTTGTTATTTTTGAAGCTATAATATTTTGTTATGATAAAGCATATTGTAATGTGGAAACTGAAGCCGGAGGCTGAAGGGCGTACTGCTGCCGAGAATGCGGTATGGATGAAAGAGCATCTGGAGGCTTTGACCGGTGTCGTGCCTGAATTGCTTGAATGCGAGGTGGGCATAGATATAGCAGGGGACGGAAACTATAATGCCTGCCTTGTGTCTGTCTTTAAGTCATTGGAGGATTTGGCTGCATATAAGGTTCATCCTGCCCATCAGGAGGTGTCTGCCTATTGCAACAAGGTGCGCGAGTCGCGCGTGGCCTGTGATTTTGAGATTTAGGCCATGAAAAATCCTGAGCAAACTGTCGGCAATATGGCCGACAAACTCAAGACCGCGTTCCTCGGTTCTGTAGACGGACAGGGATATCCGAACATCAAGGCGATGCTTCAGCCGAGAAAGCGCGAGGGTATCAGGACTTTCTGGTTCACTACCAATACTTCTTCCGCCCGTGTGGGGCAGTTTATGGAGAACAGCAAAGCCTGCATATATTTCTGTGACAACCGTTTTTTCAGGGGAGTCATGCTGCGCGGCACTATGGAGGTGCTGACCGATGCCGTGAGCAAGGAAATGATCTGGCAGGACGGCGACACGGAATACTATCCTGGAGGTGTGTCCGACCCTGACTATTGCGTACTGAAATTCACAGCCGAAACAGGCCGCTATTACAGCAATTACCGTTCAGAGGAATTTTCTGTCTGAGGTTTGCCTTCGGTGTGCAGGCAGTCCGTTGATGCATTCCGGACGATTCATCGGGTGTACTGTCAATTATCTGCCGGCGTTTCCGCTCACGGGGTGACGGAGCGGTAGAGTAGCCAGGGGAGGTCGAGACCGGCGGCCAGCTGGGCGGAGATGCCGCCTGTGAAACGGGGATTGCATTCGATTATGTATATTTGTCCAGAACTGTCTGCCCGGAAATCGAAACCGCAGATTCCATGATAGCCAAGATGTCCCAGGACTGTCTCCGCGTATGACTTCATCTGTGCCAGAACCGGATCATTCCTGTCAAGAGGCTCACGGTGTTCTGCCGGGCCGTTTCCTTTTGACGAAATGCACATGTAGGCACCGCAGTACAGTTCCGTTTCTGTGCGTACTGCATCTAAACTGTAGTCTGTCCCTTCTATGAATTCTTCTATCAGATAAGGTTCTCCGGGACTTTGGTGGGCTATCAGATTGCGCAGGGCCTCTTTGTTGCGCGGCAGGTGGACGCCGTGGCCTCCGAACGAGATGTCGCGCTTGAATACGGCCCTTGTATTTTCGGGGATGGCGTCGGCATCGTGGAACAAGGCCGGCTGCCTCAGCCCAAGTTCCTTTGCCAGAGCGTAAAACTGCACCTTGCTGTCCAGCAGGCGTACCGTTTCCTCTTTTTCCACTGCGAAAATGGCATTCGCCACGGCTTCCTCAGTCTGCGGGGCGATTTTTCTGCTGTTGATTATCTCGCCAAGCGGAAGCCCCTGTTCCACAAGATTCCTGAAACGGGACATTGCCAGCGGATTACCGATAGGGAAGACTGCCTTCGGACAGTTTTCTGATATTGCCCTCACGAGACTCCTGCGGTAGCCTGGCTCATCGTTGAACACATTCTGCATGAACGGAACAGACACGACTCTGAGGCCGTGCGCCGCAAGCGAAGCATGGACTTCCTGCCCGATTGTTCCCATTGTCCCGAAAAGAAGTATATCAGCAGAATATTTCATGCCGGCCTGTTTTGCATTTTTCGGACAGAAATTTTCAGAGCAGGAAGTAGGGGAATGTATAGAGTTTCCCTACTTCCATGATTGTTTTTCCAATCCATGAGGTATGAATCTGTTTTCCTGTTTAGCAATACCTCCATAAAGTCTTGTTCTTTAGGCGTAAAGATAAGCAATTTCACAAATCCCGGCTGTTTGGACCCTCTGATTTTACATAATCCGTCGGCTTTTTGCCTTGTATTTCACAAAATCACGGATTCGGTGTAACAGGTTGCCGCAATCCGGATGCTCCATAATATGTCTGACAATTGCTTCAGCGGCGCGCTTGTCACCGTATTTGTCAGCCTCTTTCCAGTATTTTATTGCAAGAGGGGATTGTCTGATGTTGCATCCGATACCCTCGGCATAAAGGCAGCCGAGAATGTATGAGTAATCCTGCGGATTGAATTCTGCGGCTTTTTTCGTCCACTTCAGCAGTTTCCCGTTTAGATCCGGATCTCCATAGCTGTCAGGATTTTCCCGCGCTATGCTCCAGTAGTATTTGCACAATGCCACGGCTGCATCACCGTCCCTGTCGGCAGCGGCTTCGTAATGTTTTAGGCCGGTCTCAGGATCGCCGCCGCGGTCCATATTCAGATAGTAGCCGCCGAGCCACGAATGGGCGGGCACTGCCCAGCGGCAGTCTGTCCGGGCGCACAGCTCGTAAAACCGCACTGCGTCTCCGCTGTCATATTTCCGTTTTGCTCCTCCTTCCTTCGTGTCCGGTATTTCGTTGTTGCCGCACAGGTATCCAAGCAGGAAATAGCCGAGTCCGTCACCTTCTTCTGCCGCTTTCTCCGCCAGGGAGAAGCATTTGTCAGGATCCGCCGCTACTCCGATTCCCTCGTGGTACAGCAAGGCGGCCAGGCCTGTGCTTTCGGGCGTAACTGGTGCATTCAGTACAAGTCCTGCTGCCTCGCGCTGCACTTCCGGGTCATTTTCGTCACGCGAAAGTATTTTGTGGAATTTGTCAGAAAGCCCCATAGCTGTTTTTCCTGTTAAATCCGGACAGTGTATGAGCCGGCGGCGTATTCCTCGGATTCCTGGCTTCCCGGCAGGGTGACAGCGGCTGTCGCGCCCTCCGGAATCGTGAAATTCCATATCCATTCATCGCCCTCGTATTTCCATGAACTCTTTATCAGGCCGGCGGCGGACTTATATTCGGCATCGACATATCCGAGCCTCTTGTCCGGTACAGGTTTCATGATTATATGCCTGAACCCAGGTGCTGCCGGATCTGCCGCGATTCCGGCAGCAGTCTCCCATAGCCACTGGCAGACAACTCCGTAGGCATAGTGATTGAAACTGTTCATGCCTTGCGGACCCATGCCTTTGTCAAGCATATAGCTGTTCCATCGCTCCCAGATTGTAGTGGCTCCGTTATCTACGGAATATAGCCAGCTCGGATTCTTGCGCTGGAAGAGGAGCTCGTATGCGATATCGCTCATTCCGTTGTCGGTAAGCGTACTCATAAGAATGGATGTGCCGAGGAAGCCTGTCTGGAGGCAGTTGTCATGACTGGCGAAATTCTCGCGCAGACGTGCAATCATGTTATCACGGGCTTCTTCGCAGAGGATTCCGTTCTTTAGGGCGAAAAGGGCCGGAGTCTGCATATCGTTAAGTATCTTTGTCCTGAACTCTCCGTTGAACGTGAGGAAATTCCACTTGATATATGATTTGACATACGTGAGCATCATGTCGTATTTGCAGGTCTCGCTGACCCTTCCCGTGGCGGCAGCCATGTCGCGCATCATGCCGGCATCTATTGCCCAGTACGAGGCACTGAGGTAGTTCCAGTATTCCACTGCGTCAGGGTGAGGACCCCAGTTGCCCTTTGCGTCATGTCCGAAGGCTCTTCCGCTGCAGCTTTCAAGAGGCTCGTAGCTGAGCCAGTCCGCCCACTGGTAGTTGCCGTTTTCCTCTTTCAGTGTGTTGTGGTCATATTTGCTTTTGGCGACATGGAGCATGAATTTCTCCATGGACTCCCAGCATTCCTCGATTATTTCGGTGTCTCCGAACTGTTTCCATATCGTCCACGGAACGATTACCCCTGCATCGGCCCAGCCTACGCGCATCATGTCCCAACCGTACTGTGCGAGAGGTGCGACTCCCGGATAGCCTCCGAGTTCACTCTGGCTGTCACGCATGTCGCGCATCCATTTGTGGAAGAACGGGGCAGTGTTGGCGAAGAAGGAGCCGGTCTCCGTAAATACTTGTGTGTCAGCAGTCCAGCCGAGGCGTTCATTGCGCTGCGGGCAGTCTGTGGTCACTGACAGATAGTTTGAACGCTGTCCCCATACTGTGTTGGAAATCAGCTTGTTTACAAGTTCGTTTCCTGTGGTGATCGTGCCGGTCTCTATTTCTTTTGAAATAGATGTTACAGGTATAGACTCGACTCTTTTGATTCTGACCTCGTCTGTGGCTGTTACGGATATGAAACGGTAGCCGAAGAAGGTGCAGCGCGGGCAGTATTTCTCATTTTTGCCTGTGCCGGCAAATGTATAGCCAAGAATCATTCCTGTGTCAGGACAGCGGAGATTCAGGCGGTGTACGCTTCCCTCAGGGCCGTCCATTCCGCGTTTTTTCGCTCCGTTTCCGTCATTGAGCAATTCAGACGGGAGGCAGGTCAGCTTTGTGCCTTCAGCCGCACTGAATACGAATGAAGGTACTCCTGCGCAATTCTGGCCGAAATCCACCACGAGAGTTTCGCCGGGAAGTACGGTCATGGTTTCTCCGGCAGCAAATTTCTTGACAATCTTTACTTTGCCGTATTCGTCCGCATTTGCATTCTCTGCATCTTTCCATGTGTATGCGAGGACAGGGGAGAGGGCGAGGTCTTTGCGTAGGTAGATTTCAGCTCCTGCAGACGGCAGGATTTCTCCATGGAATTCGTTGTTTATTTCCGGCTTATGGAGTTTTTCCGGTGTCATGTAGCCAGGCAGTTCACGTGCATCGTATTCTTCTCCGTCGAAGATTGCCGCATGTTTTACAGGGCCTGCAATGCCGGCTTTCCAGTTTTCGGTGTCTGTTCCGTACAGTTCTGTGCTTCCGTCCGAGAATGTCAGTTCAATGACTCCTCGGAATGCGCATTTTTTGCCGATCATTCCGTCATGTCCGCCGGGAGTAATGATTTTGTCTCCCCACCAGCCCGGAGTGACCTGTGCGGCGAAGGTATTCTCTGCCCCTGCCTTTTTACTGATGGCATCGGTAATGTCGTATGTGTATGAGCGTTTGGTCTTTGCGTAATGCGTGAAGCCGGGTTTCAGAATTTCCTTGCCTATGAGTTTGCCGTTTACATATATGTCATATACTCCGAGTCCTGTGGTCATCCATTTGGCGGATACGGCTTTCTTTCCGTTTTTCAATGTGGCGACGAACCAGCTGGCCCCGTCTGCCGCACGTGTCCCGTCATGGACTGTTCCTGTGACGACAGGAGCGTCTGACGCTGAAATCCAGGATGATACATCCCAGGCTGAGTCTTCGAGGGGTTCTGTGAATTTTCCCGTTTCTGCAGTCTTGTTTGAGCTGCAGGCTGCCAGTGAGAGGGCCAGTGCCGCTGTGGCGAGCCGTTTGATTGTTCCGGTTATCATGATTGAAAATTTGTTTCGGTGTATGTTGAATTATATGGTTTTATGTTGTTTATGCAGTTGTCCGTCCTGTCGTCTGTGCCGCTTGGGGCCATAAGGTCATCCGTTTGTGCGGCCTTTTGTGCAGTGGCAAGGCTGTTCTGCACAGTCAGCCTACAAATATAATTGTTTTGTCCGGATTATTTTCATTTTGTTACGGGTATATTTATGGTGGTTTTGGGAATGGTCGCAGTGTTTTGTTGTAGTTTATTCTCGAAAAGCGGTGTTTTGGGGAACAGGCGTGGTGTTTTGTTGTCGTTCGTTCCAGAAAAGCAGTGTTTTGGGAACAATCGCAGTGTTTTGTTATCGTTCGTTCCCGAAAAGTGCTGTTTGGGGAACAGTCATGGGGCTTTGTCATCGTTCGTGCCTGAAGCGGTTTCATAAAAGTCCTGATATTAGCGAAAATCGTTTCAGATGACGCCTGCGATTCTTCAGAGGTTTTGTGAACGGTGGAGGTCAACTCACTATGGAGCAATGAGTTGCTTTGTAACGGGTGCCGGATTTTTGGCACCCGTCGAAGTGT
>CAYMVG010000007.1:85815-144695 GCA_964394295.1 uncultured Muribaculaceae bacterium
AATGTTTTGTGTTATAAAACGTTAGCCTCCACCGCGCATTCATGTTCGGAATGGCTTTTGGGGGGAATATTCGTGGGGGGCATCGTCCGTGCCAGAAATAGCCTGTTTGGAGAACGGTCATGCCGGAATGTCGTGCTTTGTTCCTGAAATGGCCTGTTTTGGGAACAGTCGTGATGTTTTGTCATCGTTCGTGCCTGAGCCGGTTTCATAGAAGTAATGATATTAGCGAAAATCGTTTCAGATGCCGTCTGCGATTCTTCAGAGGTTTTGTGAATGGTGGGGGCTAACTCGGTATGAAACAATGATTTGCTTTGTAACGGGTGCCGGATTTTTGGCACCCGTCGAAGTGTAATGTTTTGTGTTATAAAACGTTAGCCTCCACCGCGCATTCATGTTCGGAATGGCCTTTTTAGGGGGACATTCGTGGGGGGCATCGTCCGTGCCAAAATGGCCTGTTTTGGGGAACAATCGTGGGGGAGGCATCGTCCGTGCTAGAAATGGCCCGTTTGGGAAGGGGCATGCCGGAATGTTGTGCTTTGTTCCTGAAATGGCCTGTTTTGTGAACGGTCGTGATGTTTTGTCGTCGTCCGTGCCTGAACCGGTTTCATTGAAGTCATGATATTAGTGAAAATCCTTTCAGATTGCGCCTGCGATTCTTCAGATCTTTTGTGAACGGTGGAGGATAACTCGTTGTGGAATAATGAGTTGCTTTGTGAAGGGTGCCGGATCTTTGGCACCCGTTGAAGTGTAATGTTCTGTGTTATAAAACGTTAGCCTCCACCACGCATTCGCGCTCCAAATAGCCTGTTTTCGTGAACGGTCGCAGTGTTTTGTTGTCGTTTGTTCCCGAAAAGTGCTGTTTTGGTAACGGTCATGCCGGAATGTCGTGCTTTGTTCCTGAAATGCACTGTTTGGGGAACGGACGCAGTGTTTCGTTGTCATTCGTTCACGAAAAGTGCTGGCACGGACTGAGGAAAATCAACAATTGCCCGATAAATAATTGTCAGGCTGATTTTTTGTATCTTTGCAGTTCAAATGCAAATGATATGAAACAGAAGAAACTGAGAATTACTCAAAAAGATTTCATTCTGGCGAACAGACGTGCTTCGAGAATGGAAGAAATCGAAAGACACGGGCATCCGGTCCGGTCAGGAAGAATGGTTCACAAATCAAAGAAAGTGTACGACCGCAACAGAATGAAAAGGGCCGTCATCAAGAGCGATGACGGCTCTTTTTCGTATGAACCGTAATGTTGCCGAAAATAGTGGATAGAAGTATATGCAATAGCTTGAGATATATTTGCAAGTAGTTGAAGCTGATTTCGCCAACTGGTTTTCGCACCTATGCCGATAGGCCATTACGAATGGCGAAAAAGTTCACAAGCCGCGTCTATTCGACGAAACGCCGGGTGAAAGGAGTGAGGCGCATGAGGGCTGTGACAATCGCTGCCGAAGTGAAGGTGAATACGAACATTGACAGTATCCGCAGCACGAGAGGCAGGGCGGCGATGTCGAACAGGTCGTAGCCTATCATTATAAATATGAAATGGCATAGATAGATTCCGAAAGTCAGCGAGGCTATATATTTAAGCCACGGACGCGGAGCTGCGGCCATGCGCTGGACTGTCGTGAACATTGCGAAAGTCATAAGGAATACATTCACTCCGTTGAACAGCCAGACAATCTCCAGATAGGCGTAATTGCCGGGGAACCGGGACTGCATCCAGACATATCCTCCTGCCGTTATGGCATAGCCGATGGCAAACAATGCCGCATTGACCGAATACAGCTTCGCATTGCTCCATTTCAGCGGATATTTTATAAGGTAGTGGGCCAGGACTATATAGCCGATGAATCCGGACGCATAATAGAATGTGCCGAAGGCATTCCAGTCGCATTCGCCGAAAATCTCCATGTTCCCGTAGTTGCCGGTATAGCCCAGGGCCGGAGCGAACAGTTTCAGATATGGTATGAAAAGTGTGGCGGACCAGATGAACAGGAAGGTGCGCTCGTCTTTCTGCGAAGCCTGCCTGAGCCATGCGTCGATGACAGGGATAATAAGATAAAGCCCCGCCAGCATATACAGATACCACAGGGGAGTGGTGTCGAAGTTGAAGTTCAGCACCCATGTCCACAGTTTGTTTACAAGTCCTTCGGAAGTATAGGCCGACAGATCCACGGACGGATTCGTGCTTGCTGCACCAGGGCCGCGGAAGTAGGCATAGGCCAGAAGCGGAAGTGCAAATGACCAGAAAACCAGCGGAACGGCAATGCGGCCTATGCGTTTGCGGTAAAAACTTCCCATAGAGGTGCCGGAGCGCAGAGGCAGGAGCAAAGCACCTGTCATCATGACGAAAAGCGGGACGGATGCCCTCATGAGACTTCCTATGAGCGTGCCTGTCAGGAACGAGGCGCGGTCGGTGTCGAACTGGGCCACAAAACCGTCGCAGCAGTGGCTGAGCACTACCATCATGCAGGCCATTATACGCAAAACATCGATCCAGCCCGAACGACATCCCTTTCCGTCCTGAGACTGGAGCGGGCCATTAACAAAATTGGTTTCCATAATACATTTATAATATCGCAACAACAAAGATAGGAATTCCCGGCCTGCCTTGAAATGGCTAAAAATAACCATTTGACAGAATTCTGCCGCCATTGGCGCGGGCCTGTACATGTTATCTGTCTTTCTGGTAGGCGTATTTCTTCTCGAAGATTTCCATGTGTTCCTCGCCCCAGTGCAGCATTGCATCTATGATGGGAAGAAGCGAGGCACCAAGCGGGGTAATACGGTATTCCGAGCGCGGGGGAAGTTCCGGAAATATTGTCTTCGACACAAGCCCGTCATCTGCCATTTCTTTCAGCTGTATGTCCAGTACGCGCGGCACCGCTTCGGGAAGGCGTTTGTGTATTTCGCTCGGACGCAGCGGGGTCCCGTCACGCAGTTCGTCGAGGATGCATGATTTCCATTTGGACTCTATTAGGCTCATTGTCAGCCTTAGGGGACAGTCCATGTCTACCGGTATTTTCTTTTCGTAAGCCATGGCGCAAAGGTAGCCAATATCCGTAAAATGTGATATACCAAATAAATTTTCTGTATATGAATAATTTTTCGGTACTTGATTTCTGTGTTGTACACTTATAATTTTGCACTGTAAATTCAGTGCCGGATAGATCTGTTTAAAAGGCTATGCCGTGGACTTTTGCAGCGGGCAGCACGAAATGGCAGCACGAAATGGCGGCCAGGGGTATGGACAGGTCTGCGTAAATAAGGAAAGTGCGGAGAAAAAAGTTTCGCAGGCTGCACTGACCTTAATATATTTAACACTTGCGAAACTTGAGTTATAGATATGAGAAACGAAATCAGGGATTACGAGGCGGTGGCAAAGGCTGCCGAAAATTTTGTGAGGAGCGTGGCCGAGGGTGACAGCCGTTATGCAAAGCAGCTTTTTACCGACGATGCCGTGCTGTTCGGCATACTGGACGGAGTATTGGAACACGGCTCTATCGAACAATTCTACCGCAATGTCGATACTGTCGGTGCCGGCGGGGATTTCAAGGCCCGGATCGATGTGCTTGCCGTCGAGGAGACTGTTGCCGTAGTGCGTGTGCTGGAGGAAAAATGGGGAGGCCGCATCGATTTCACTGACTATCTGCTTCTGCTCAAACTCAATGGCGAATGGAAGTGCGTAGCCAAGGCGTACAACCAGAATTCAGATACGATACAGAAATGAAAATCACTGTAATTACAGGAAACCTTAGCAATGGCAGATGCCTTTGTAAAGGCTGCTGAGGCAAAAGGTCACGAGGTGGTGCGGTTCGATGCCGCAATGATGAAAATCGGGGGCTGCCATGCCTGCATGACCTGCTATAAGACCGGCAAGGCCTGCTCATTCGACGATGATTTCAACCTTATCGCACCGCACATCCTTGATGCCGATGCCATTGTATATGCTATGCCTGTATATTGGTATTCGATTCCGGCGCAGATTAAGGGTGTGATAGACAGGGTATTCGCGCTTGTGGTAGGCGGAAAGGATGTTGCCGGAAAGAAATGCGGCATAATAACCTGCTGCGAGGAACATGACCCTGCGGTGATGGACGGTGTTAAGCTTCCTCTCAAACGCAGTTTCGGCCTGCTGAAATGGAATTTTGCAGGCGAAGTCTGTGTTCCCGGCGTTTTCAATGCCGGTGACATAGCAAATACCGACGGCTGTGCCCTGGCCGCGGCCCTTGCTGACAAATTCTGACAATATCTTGTATTCAGACTGTGAGACTCTAAAAAGTCAGAATAACTCTCTGAGAATTGAAAAATTGGTGACAAGGGCGAGGTTGACAACACATAAAAATGAGAAAAAGGGGCCTGACTAATACTTTTTAGCCGGCCCCATGCTTTGCAGGCCATGTATTGATGACTGGTGTTATAATGGGTATGTGAAGTGACCGGCATGGAACACCGGCCAGGGGTAACCTTATCTTTATTCAAATACAAGGAAGCGGTCTTCGACAGGGCCGGTTTCCTTTGGGCCCGGAGTGTCGAGCGGGATTCCGAACGGCATCTGCGAGATAAGCCGCCATTGCGGACTGATTCCCCAGGTGCGTACGATGTACTCGTCAATCAGAGGATTGTAGTGCTGGAGGGAGGCACCGAAACCGAGGTCTTCAAGCCTTGTCCAGACGGCCAGCTGGTGCATTGCCGAAGTCTGGTCGGAGTATGACAGGAAAGCGTCCGCATATCTCGGGAAGTCCTTCTGCATCTTTTCGACGATTTCCATATCCTCGAAGAAAAGCACCGTTCCGTAGGCCGAAGCAAAACTTTCCGCAACCTTTTTTTCTGTCCTCGGGAAATTTGCAGGCGGAGTGACTTTCCTGAGCTGTTCCAGAGTCAGCTCCCACAATTTCCTGTGATGCCTTCCGAGCAGCAGGACAATCCTCGTAGAACGGGAATTGAATGCCGACGGCACATTTTCGATGGCCTTGCGGATGACTTCCTTTATCGTACCGTCGCTTACCGGCGACTTGTCCGTGAGCATATAGTAGCTCCTGCGGTTTTCCAATGCTTCTTCAAATGTTCTTTTCATAACCTTAAATCAATTATAACGTGGCGGCATCATAGCAAATCCGGGGCCATTGTTATGCCTGTAAAAGTGCGCAACCGGGAAATTGTGTGCGGAAATATGCATATCGGGACGGAATAGATACGATTTTGCGTTTTTATGATATGAATTTATCACTTTTCCGGCCTGTGCCTGCTCTATATTTGCACTCACAAACACTAAAATTATTATGAAAAGATCTTTTATTTTCGCGACAGCGGCCATTGCTGCTTTTTCGCTGATTGCATTTTCCTGCAACAACAAACCTGAACCCGAGCCAGAGCCGGAACCGGAAAAACCCAAAGCTCCGAAAATCGTGAATGTGGAGTTTGAAGCCGCTCCGACGGGGGAAAGCCTGGTCTATGATCTTTATGTGGAAGACGACTGGTTCACCGACGAATGGACCCTCGAAGCCGAAGATGACTATGACTGGATAACAGCAGGTCCTTCGAAAGGAAAGGGTGACGCTGAAATTACCGTGGAGGCAGATCCGAATGAATCCGGCAGACAGCGTTCGGCTACCTTCTATGTAAAGGTGGGGGACTTCGATGCCGTTGAGATATTCGTATCGCAGACCAAAATGGAGTCCAATGTAAACGAATCCGATCTTGAATTCCTGAAGGCTGTTGTCGAGGGCAGGATGCTCGGTGAGGATACTCCGGAAGTCGAGGACTGGTACAATGTGGATCCCGGACAGTTCCGCGGAATCAATATGGAAGAGAAAGACGGCAAATATTTCGTCGTGGCTCTTGACGGAACTCCTCTTGTCGATTTCCCTGAGAAAATGGTGCTTCCTGAGCTGCAGTTCATCGATATGCGCGGCCAGAATCTCGAGGGCAAGCGTCTTCCTAAGGAATGGAATACCCCTAAGCTGTGGAAAGTAAATCTTTCTGTCTGCGGTCTTGTGGGACCTATTCCTGAAGGCTTCGGCGAAACTCCTCTCCTTGCGGAAGTCTATATGGACCAGAACAAACTTTTCGGCGCCCTGCCTCACAAATGGACGACAACTTGCCTTGAGGTGTGCATCCTCGCGAATGTAAACAATAAGGGTGCAAGTGCACAGCTGCCTGCCGGTACGGATGACAACGCAAAACTCGGCTATCTGATACCTAAGGGGCTCGATGTCATAATGAACCAGAACAGGAAGGTGCAGGGTGACAAGACCCAGATAAAGATCGGCGGCGCCACTGAATGTACTTTCAGCGGATTCGAGAAAGGCTGGGGCCAGGCGAGATATGAGAAATTCGATCCGGAGGCGGTGAAAGGCGACGAGTCGGTATGGAGCGACTTCAGGCTTCTGTGCGGTTCTTCCGCAGAAGGCTTCGACCCTGAGCTTGACCAGTGGGCATGGTATTTCTCTAATCTCGGATATCCTGACATGGCCGAGACCATACCTCACAAGATGCTGGAGTGGAACCAGTCCGATGCTGATGCCTATACGGCGAAATGCGAAGAAGAATACAAGGCTTCTCTGAACTGAAACCTGTACCGCACTTATTGACTGAAACACAGCGAAGTGCAAATGAAGAGAACCCCGGAGGCCGCACGACTTCCGGAGTTCTTTTCAGTAATTGGTGAATCTCTGAGCCGGATTTTCCTTAGATTTGGGTCTAAAAAACATATCCATGAAAAATTTTTTCCTGTCCTGCATATTGTCGGTATTGTCTGTTGCAGCCTGGGCTGATTCACAGGTATATAATATAAGATCTCTCAGCGTGGATGAAGGTCTGTCGCAGAGTATGGCGTACTGTATTCTCCAGGACAGCCGCGGCTTCGTCTGGATCGGAACGCAGGACGGACTGAACCGCTATGACGGCCAGCATTTCACTGTATTCAAGCATAATCCCAAAGACCATGACACTGTAGGGAGCGACAGATTCTTTTCCATATATGAGGATGCCGGTTCCCGGATATGGCTCGGCACGGACAACGGCATAGACATCTATAATCCGTCTTTGGAAAAATTCATGAGATTCGGCCTGCGCTGCCAGGACGGCACTGACGTAAACACTTGCATAAGGCATATATCCGAAGATTCGGAGGGCAATATCTGGATTGCCGGTGACGGTGCTTCCCTGTTCCGTTTCGGAAAGGACTCTGTGCTGAGAAAATACGACATCGCTTCCTATGTGGATGCAGACCCTGACGCTGTGTCGATAAGGGATCTGTTCGTCGATGAGGATGTACTCTGGATGGCAACGGCCTGCGGCCTGCTGAGGATGAATATGGCTGACGGAAGTGTGTACCATTGCAGGCCTGCAGGAGACTGCGGCAGGGAGACCACATGCATCGTGCCGTATATGTCCGGACGGCTTCTTGTAGGCACTGCATCCTGCGGCGTGCAGATATACGACAAGGCCGGCGGAACTTTCAGCGATTTCATGCGCTGCGGACCTGACTCGGGCAATCCGCTTTATGTCAGAAGAATCATGCGCGCATCAGACGGACTGGTCTGGATCGGCACGGAGTCCGGCGTATATGTGTACAACCCGCGGGACAAGTCCACCGTACATTTCCGCCATATAGGAGGCAATCCTTATTCGCTGTCGGACAATGCCGTACATTCCATTGCGGAGGACAGTGACGGAGGAGTATGGGTAGGGACATATTTCGGCGGCGTAAACTATTTTTCAAAGTCATGCCCTTTTGAGAAATACTTTCCTGTTCCGGGCGAGAATACCGTTTCCGGAAGATGCATAAGCGAATTCTGCCAGGACAGCAGCGGCAATCTCTGGATAGCGACGGAGGACGCCGGTCTCGACTGCCTGAATCTTGAATCCGGGACATTCGCGCACAAGAATCTTCCCGCGACGAATGTACATGCGCTTATGGTGAACGGAAACGAACTGTGGGCCGGCACATTCTCGGGCGGCCTGTATGTCATGGATATACGTACAGGTGCGTACCGTGTGTACCGGAACACCGGAAAGGAAAATTCGCTTCTGAGCAATGACATATACTCGATATTCAAGGATTCCGATTCGGTGATATGGGTCGGTACGTCAGCAGGACTGAACAGGTACGACCCGCGGACAGACTCTTTCGAGAGAGTGCGTCCGGAACTGATTTCAAGGCAGGTCAATGACATTTGTGAGGATTATCTCGGAAATATCTGGCTTGCAGTTGTCGGGGGGGGATTTATTGCTATGACCGGAACAACGGCCAGTGGCTGCATTATCCTGTGGCCGCCGATACTGCGTCCTTGGACGCAGTATGCCTGACCCTCGACAGGGCAGGCCGCCTGTGGACAGGCACAGGCGGAAACGGCGTCTTCATGTACGACCGTGAGAAGAACATCTTCACAAGACAGTTCGACACACACAACGGATTGTTGAACGATGTGATATACAGCCTTGTCATCGACCGTTCCGGCGCCTTGTGGGGCAGCACCAACAAAGGACTTTTCAGAATCGATCCCGAGTCATTCACAGTTGTATGCTACACAAAGCATAACGGACTTCTTTCAGACCAGTTCAATTTCAAAAGCGGATATATCACCGATGACGGAAAACTGTTTTTCGGCGGAATCACCGGCTTCGTGTCGTTCTGGCCCGAAAACCTTCCCAAACAGTCCTCCCGCGGCAGGGTAGTGCTCAATTCCCTTCAGGTGAACAACAGAGAAGTGAAAGTCCAGGACGAGGACATACCTCTGCTTGAGCGCTCTATCATGGAGACAGACGAACTTGTAATACCTTCCGGCATATCGGCGTTTACCCTCGGCATCACGGAGATAAACTATCTGCCTTCAAGCAACAGCGGCTGGCTTTGCTGCCTTGAGGGCTGGGACAAAATCTGGCTGCCGGTCTCTCTTCCCGGACGGGTCACTTATTCAAATCTTCCCCCCGGGACATACCGGTTCAGGATAAGGAGCGGCGACATGTCTATGGACGATGAACCCGTATCGCTGAAAATCGTGGTCAGGCCTCCTTTCTGGCGTTCCATGCCGGCGTTCTGCATCTATTTCGCACTTATTGTAGCAGTTGCGGCGATTGCAGTCTTTTTCGTGCGCCGGAGAATTGCCGAAGATGAACGGCAGCGCCAGCTCCGCATCAACGAGATTAAGGAAAAGGAAATATATGAAGCGAAAATAGGCTTTTTCGCCAATATAACCCATGAACTGAGGACACCGCTGAGTCTTATAAAACTCCCTTTGAATGAAATAATAGAGAAGACCGGACAGACTTCTCCGGAATATAGGAACCTCCTGACAATCAGGGATAATGCCGACAGGCTGATGAATCTTCTGAACCAGCTTCTCGATTTCAGGAAACTCAATCTTCAGGCCCATAATCCGTGCTTCATACATTCGGATATAACGAATGTCCTGCGCCAGGTCATCTCTCGCTTCGACCCGTCTGCGAAAATCAAGGGAAGAGAGATAGTATGCGACATACCGCCTCATCTGTATGCCGATATAGATGTGGAGATGTTCACGAAAATCACAAGCAATCTTCTGAACAACGCAATGAAACACTCCGAGAGCGTCATCAGGCTCGAAGTGCTCGCTTCCGGCGATTCGTTTTCATTGATTGTCTCTAATGACGGGGACAGGATTCCTCCTGAGGTGAGCGGCAGGATTTTCACGCCTTTTTTCAAGATAGACAGCGGTACGGACGGCTTCGGAGTCGGGCTTTCTTTGGTGCGTTCATTGTGCGAACTGCACGGAGGCTCGGTCACATATTATGAAAGTGCCGAGTTCATGACCTGCTTTGAGGTGAGGCTGCCCCTGGTCCATGTCGGGAGCTTTAACCTCTCCTCCGGCAGGGAGTTAAAGGAAGTAAAGGTCGCGCCGGAGAACAGGACCGGTGCAGGGGTGCTGGACAGCGGAAAGAAAGTCATACTCGCTGTGGATGACGATACCGCGTTCCTGGATTATGTCGCAAGGCTTCTTGAATCGAGATTCAGGGTAATCAAGGCCTCCTGCGCCGAGCAGGCCCTTGAAATCATAGCCGGCACCGATGTGGATGTGATGATATCCGACATAGTTATGCCCGGCATAGACGGAATCACTCTGTGCAGCCGGCTGAAAGAAGACCTGCGCTACAAAAATATGCCTGTAATCCTTCTTTCGGGCGAGAATGCCTCCAAGTCTGTCAGGGGAGAAGCCATGACGGCAGGCGCCGATCTTGTGGTGGACAAGCCGTTCCGTCTGGAATGGCTGCTTTCCGGAATTGACAATCTTCTGAAATATGACTATATGTCTTCAGTCCAGAACCCGGACGAGGCTGGTACGGAAACGATATATACAAAGGCTGACGACGGCTTTGTCAAAATGCTTGTAGATACGATCGAGAATAATCTGGAGGATGTCGACCTCGATACGAACAAGCTGGCCTCTCTGCTCAATATGTCGAGAATCACGCTTTACCGCAAGACTGCCGAGGTCCTTAACGTCACGCCTAATGACTTTATCCGTAGCATAAGGCTGAAAAGGGCTGCCGGACTTCTGCGTCAGAAAGAGTACAGGGTGAGCGAAATCGCCTACATCGTGGGTTTCCGTTCATCATCTTATTTTTCCAAATGTTTTTTCAGGCATTACGGCATATTGCCGAAAGATTTTAAATAGTAATATATGAAAAAAAGAAGTTTGCTGTTTGCGGCCGCGTGTGCTGCATCGGTCTGTGCGGTGTCATGTGCCGGGGATACCGGAACAAAGACGGAATTTTCGCTTGCCGAGAGTACTGAAGCGGCTGAAGCCCTTGTCGGCAGGATTACCGGCGGGCGCGAAGATGAATTCAGAATCGTTGTAACAGGCGCTCAGAAAGACGGCAGGGACTGGTTCTCTGTATATCAGGATTCCGGAAAGATTGTCCTTGAAGGCAATAACGGAGTCAGCGTGGCGAGTGCTCTGAACCATTACCTGAAGACCTGGTGCGGCTGGCATTATACCTGGTGCGGCAAAGACACGGAACTTCCGGCTGTCCTGCCTCTGCCGGAAGAAAAGTTTACGGCTTCCTCGCCGTACAGATACCGTTACTACCTCAATTACTGCACATTCAATTATTCGATGAGCTGGTGGGACTATGACAGGTGGAGGCAGGAAATAGATTTCATGGCCCTGAACGGAATCAATATGCCTCTGGCTGTGACCGGCCAGAATTCTGTCTGGCAGAAAGTCTACCGCAGGCTCGGCCTGAATGATGAGGATCTTGAAGACTTTTTCAGCGGACCGGCATATTTCAACTGGTTCTGGATGGGAAATCTCGACGGTTGGGGCGGACCTTTGCCGCAAAGTTTTATCGACGGCCACGAACGGCTGCAGAAGAAAATCCTTTATTCCGAGAGAGCGCTGGGAATGACGCCGGTGCTTCCCGCATTCACGGGTCACATACCTCCGGCCCTGGCGAGAAAATATCCGGAACTTAAAATCCGCAAGACCTCATGGGTCAATTTCCCGGAGGTGGCGATACTCGACCCTGACGAAGATATTTTTACGGAAATAGGGCGTATGTTCATTGAGGAGCAGACAAAAATCTATGGTACGAACCATTATTATACGGCCGATACCTTCAATGAAAACCTTCCTCCGCTGCGTGACTCCTCTTTCCTCAGCGGAATGAGCGGCAAGGTGTACGCATCCATGAGCGGTGTCGACCCGGCTGCCGTCTGGGTCATGCAGGGCTGGCTGTTCTACTATGCACGTTCGTTCTGGGGCGAGAATGAAATACGGGCCCTGCTGTCCTCCGTACCTGACGACAGGATGCTTCTGCTCGATTTGTGGAGCGAATGTTTTCCTGTATGGAACCGTACTGAAGCATATTACGGGAAACCGTGGATATGGTGTATGCTGCACAATTTCGGGCAGAACATTACCATGTCGGGCAATGCGGAAAACGTGGCGAAAGGCCCTTCCGAAGCCCTTCACAGCCCGCAGTCGGGAAAGATGCAGGGCATCGGCCTGACAATGGAGGGAATAGGCCAGAACCCGGCCATGTACGCGCTTATGCTTGAAAATGTCTGGAGGGATTCTCCTGTGGATATAGACGGATTCATAAGTTCTTACTTCGGCAACAGATACGGCTGCAGCGATTCTTCTGCGGAGGAAGCCTGGAAAATCATTTTCCGCACGGCATTTGAGAACGGGGCGAAGAACGGCGGCCACAGGTGCATCCTTGAAGGCAGGCCTACATTTGCATCGCGGCCGTCCGGAGCGATAAGCATAGAGCCGCACTACAGTCCTGCGGAACTTGTCAGAGCCTGGGATCTGCTCATTTCCTCAGCTGACAGGCTTTCCGGAAGAGACGGCTACAGATATGACCTTGTGGATCTTACACGTCAGGTGCTTGCCGACTGGTCGGCAAGCCTTCACGAAGAGGTGGCGCAGGCATACCGCTCCGGAGATTCGGAGGCGTTCCGGCTGTGCGCTTCTGAATTTATGGAACTTATATCCGATATGGATGTGCTGCTTTCTTCGCGCGGGGAGTTTCTGCTCGGAAAGTGGCTCGAATCCGCAAAGGCAATGGGTACTGCACCGCAGGAAAAATCCCTTTATGAAAGGAATGCACGCAATCTTGTCACTCTTTGGGGAGACCGGGACTGTTACATCCATGACTATTCCTCACGCCAGTGGGCTGGTCTTATGAAAGGATTCTACGGCGGCCGCTGGCAGCTGTTCTTCGACGCCGCGTACAGGTCTCTTGCCGAAGGAAAGGACATGTCTGACTTCGACAGCCTGTGCCGCGAGTGGGAATGGGAGTGGATTCACGGCAATGAACTCTATCCTGACGAACCTTGCGGAGACGAAATTTCCGTATGCCTCGGACTGTATGCCAAATACCGCGGCCGTATCGGTATGCAAGCCTGTGATTAATCTTCCGTGCATGATACGATTTTGCTCTTTTTTGATACGATTCTCTAAGTCACGGGGAGCGCAGTGCCCGTACTTTTGTGAAAAATAAAATTAACATGAAAATTCACCCTCTCATTTTTATGGCTGCAGCATCAATTCTTGCGGCCTCCTGCGCCGGGGACCGTTCGGCAGAGCCTCTTGTGATAAAAGTCGCAGTCGTTTATGAAGACCCTGTGCTGCCTTCGACAGGACAGAGGATCCACGAATGCTGCACGACTCCCGGCTACAGTTACGAATGGAACGACCCGCGCGTTCAGACTGAAATGTTCGCCTCTGCCATAAACGAGGCTTCGCACGGGGCGGTAAAATATGAGATTGTCGAGAAAATCGAGGCAGACACCCTGTTTACCGTATTCAGGGATGACCCGTCAAAAAGCCATATTTCAATCGGAAAACTCGACGGGCTGCTGCATCTGGACAAATGGGGCGTCTCCCTCGAAAGGAATATATATTATGACTATGCCTCTATGGTCAGGCATTACGGCTTCGACAGGAAGAGGGATGCCGGTGAAATAGACGAGGTATGGATATATTCCACTCCGCTGTCGGGAGCATACGAGTCGCATCTGATGGGCAAGGGTGCTTTCTGGGTCAATTCGCCAGGAGAGGAGGACTGCACCTGCAATGAACTTCTGACAGTTATGTTTTTCAATTATGAACGGAATCTGGCCTGCGCGCTGGAGAGTTTCAGCCATCGCGTCGAATCCGTCATGATGAAGGTGTACGGCTGGTGGAAATATGATGAGCGCAGGACAAAGGAGGAACTGACTGCCTGGGAGCGCTTTACGGGCTATGCCAAGATATATTCCAAGTATGATGAGGGAAAATCGAATGTCGGGAATGTGCATTTCCCGCCCAACGGCACTCATGACTATGATTTCCTCAATGAGAACTATGTGCTGAGCTATGCCGATGAATGGTTTGGGTATCCGGAAGTGCCGGAGAAGAATGCCAGGCCGGTGAACTGTACTGAATGGGGAACGCATGAGGGGTATATGCGGTGGTGGCTCGGACATATACCGCATTTCAAGGGAATAAGTCCTTATGACGGCAGACTGAACAACTGGTGGCACTATGTCATGGACTACAAGGAGGCCGTTGAGTTGGAAAATAGTCTTAAAATCAAGAAATAACACTAAAATATAGACAGTATGAAAACCATATTTCAAGAAATGACGCTTTTTGCACTCTTTGTATCTCTGGCTGCCGTACCGGTTTCCTGCGATAAGCCGGAGCCGTCGGAAAATAAGGAGCCGGAGCAACTTCCGGTAATTGGACTCGCTGCTCCTGAGGACGGTGAGGAAATCGATCTGGCGGCACAGGAAAGTGTTGTGTTCGAATGGAAAAATGCGGAAGGTGTGAATGCGTATAAGGTGCGTGTCAGCAAAAACAGGGACTTGTCCGATTTTCAGGAAATCAATGCCATGAGGAATCCTCTGTCAGTCGATGCTAAAGATTTCGATGAGGTAATGGATGCTCTGGGGCTTAAAAAAGACAAGGCATCGAGAGTCTGGTGGACTGTAGTGGCCTGGGGACGCGAGGACGGTTTTGAGCAGGAGGTCAGGAAAATGACAGTCAAAAGACTTCCGGAAGGTTCCGGCCTGAGTTATGAGGAACGCATTGCCGACCCGCTTACAATAAAGGTTGCCGTCCTTTACGAAGATCCTCTCATGCCGGGAACTGACAAATATATGCACGAAGTGTGCACTGTCGGGGGACGCGGGTCGAAGTGGTACGATCCGACTGTACAGGTCAAGAAATTTGAGGCGGACCTTGAAGAAGCTTCCCACGGTGTCGTACAGTATGAGGTGGTAAAGGAGGTGCGTGCAGAGAGGCTTTTCAGCTTTGACAACACCAAAACCGGGGCTGAGAAAAAATATTTCTCGATTGAGACCATGAGGGATTCAATCTATGCCAACGGTACCGAGTGCCCCGGAATAGGGTCCGGAGTCGAATATGATTATGTCGGCATGCTCAAGCATTACGGCTTCGACAAGATGCGTGACAACGGAGAGATTCATGAGGTATGGGTATACAATCATCCGGGCTGCGGAATGTATGAGTCGAGGCTTGTCGGAAACGGGGCATTCTGGTGCAATTCTCCGGGAATCTCAACCGGTGCGCCTTGCAAGGAACTCGTTACGGTGATGTTCTGCAACTATGAGAGGACGACTGACCTTGCCCTGCACAGCTACGGCCACCGTTTCGAGTCGATTATGACGCAGGTCTACGGAAGCTGGAGAAGCAAGGCTGCCGGAAATCTCCCCGCAAGAAAAGCCGAACTGAACAACTGGGAGCTTTATGCCAGCCACAGTTCCGAATATGAGAAATATGAATCCGGCTATGCCCAGATAGGATGTACCCATTTCCCGCCTAACGGCCAGTATGACTATGACTACAGCAACAGAAGCAAATATGTCTATACTTACGCGGATTCATGGCTCGACTATCCGGAAATGGTCCAGAAGAATGCCCGTAAGGTGAACTGCACAGAATGGAAGAGCGACCAGCAGGGATGGATGATGTATTTCTTCAGCCATATCCCTCATTTCAAGGGACTCAATCAGGATGAGAATGACCTTCACCTTAACAACTGGTGGTATTATGTCGTAGATTACAATGCGGCAAAGAAATATGAGCATCAGCTCCTTAATGAGCTTTAGCGTATGCGGAAACTGTTTTTTTCCATTCTGTTTGCCGCTTTGCTGTGCTCATGCGCCGGCAGGGACATTGTGCTCGGGATAGCAGACTGCGGCGACGGCTGTCCGCAGGAGGAGTATGACGCACTTGCGGCGCTGTCCGGAGAAGTTGCCGATGTCAGGATGATACGGCCCGGTGATGCCGGAGCATTGCGCGGCTGCGATGCCGTCTGGTATCACAGGCTTGACACTTCTGCATTTTCGCGCAGTGAGCTGGAAGCCTGGGACTGCGCATTCAGAGAATATGTGGAAAACGGCGGCAGGCTGATTCTCTCGATGGAGGCGGTACGGCTGCTGAATGAATGGGGCATTGAACCGGAAAAAATCGACAAATGGGAGTATGAGTGCGTGGATGAGGGCTTCGGACGCAAGTTTGGCTTCCATTCACGTTTCAGCCATCCTCTGTTCGACGGACTGAACGGCGGTGCTTATCCGTGGCATGGCAAAGAAGATAATGTATGTGTAGTGAACGGCTTCGGTCCGGGAAAATATCCGCAGGCCGAAGGGGCGGGAGTGGTTGCCTGCCAGTGGGAATATGTATTCCTCAGACCCGAGAAAAAAGTAGTATGGGAGACGCCTGTGGGCAAAGGCTCTGTGCTTGCAATCGGAAGCTGTCTGTATTTCGGAAAAGAAAATCATGACAGGGAGATTCTGAAGGCCTTTGCCCTCAATTGTCTGGACTATATGGCCGGGAAAAAATCCGGGTCCTGTCCGGTAAATTATTGGAAGTGTGAGCAGCCGGAAGTCACAGCCATGCACAGGAATCATGATGCCTCCTGCCGTATCTGTTCTGCGGAATACGATGCCGTGCAGGCCGCCATGCCGGTGAAAATGAATTTCCCCTTCACCGGTGACGTGCTGTCAAGGGAGGCTGTCCGTGAATATACCGATGTCGTATCTCCGAGGTGCATGGCAATACTTCCTGAAACCGGAGGCATAGAAGAGATATGGTCGCATCCTGTAATGTCTCTGCGCGATTTCCGTGTGTGGATAGAGACTGATTCCACTGCGGAGCCGCTGTGTCTCGGTTCCATGGTTCCTGTTGTGGAAGTCAGGCCTTTTGCAGTCGTCCGCAATTACGATGTCTCCGGCCTGCTCATAAAAGAAATCGTGACGGCCTCTCCGGACAATGCCCTTGTGGCAGTGCATTATGAATGGGAGGGAGACGGGCTGAGACGTCTTTATACCGACTTCAAGTCGAACCTGAGGATGATGTGGCCCTATGACGAAAATGTGCTCGGCACGCTTTGCTATGGCTGGTCGGCCGAACTTAACGCAATGGTTTTCCGCGATGAAGACAAACGGTATGTGTCTGTAGTGGGGGCCAATGTTCCCGGCCACCCGGTCTTGAGCGGACGATATGACGGATTCACCTACAGCGGAGGTTCCGTAAAAGGAATAGAGACCGGTCTGCTTCAGGCAGGGGCAGTTGTCGCATACGAGACGGACGGGCTTGAGGCTCTTGACATAATAATGGCCTGCGATGCCGAGGAGCAGATGTTGGAGGCATATTCGGAGGCCCTGGCAAGGCCGGCCTCAGTCGTGGAGGCCGCGGACAGGCATTACACCTCGTGGCTTGACAATGTCGTCCGTGTGAAAACTCCTGATGAGAGATTCAACGAAGCTTTCCGGTGGGCGCAGATAAGCTGTGCCCAGTTCATAATGAAAACTCCGGGGCTCGGAACGTCCCTCGCGGCAGGTTATGCTTCTTCACGCAGAGGCTGGGGAGGCGGCCACAGGGTGAGCGGCAGACCGGGCTATGCCTGGTATTTCGGCCGTGATTCCGAATGGGCGGCTTTTGCTTACGCGGATATGGGAGACTTCGCCACGGTAAGGGAATGTATAGATATGCTTGTCCGTCACCAGTCCCCGGACGGAAAGATTTATCACGAGATGTCCACGAGCGGAATAATCCATTACGATGCTGCTGATGCCACTCCTCTGCTTGTCAATCTCATGGCCGCCTATCTGAGGCTGTCCGGAGATGCCGGGTTCATCCGTGAACGCTATGCCGCCATGACCAAGGCGATGGACTACTGTTTCTCCACAGACAGTGACGGAGACGGACTGATAGAAAACACCTGCGTAGGACATGGCTGGCTTGAAGGCGGTTCGCTTTGGGGATTCCAGACCGAGTTCTATCTGTGCGGAATATGGAAGGCAGCCCTGGAGGATGCCGCTTATATCGCGGCAGTGACAGGCAACAGGAAAGATTCAAGGCGATACAGTGCAGCTGCGCAGGCGGTGTCCGTGCCGCTTGAAAAATTCTGGAACAGCGAAAAGGGATGGTACAACTGGGCATTGAATGAAGACGATACATATCAGGACGATTTCCTTGTGCTTACGGCGGTGCCCGTCCATTTCGGAGTGCTAGACAGGGAGCGCGCCCATGAAATGGCTGAGAAATATACCGGACCTCTTATGTCCACTGACTGGGGTGCGAGAACCGTGTATGAAACGTCAGATGCCTCAGGCGGAGGAGCCTATCATCCGCGCCATGTCTGGCCTCTGTTCACAGGCTGGAAATCCCTTGCGGAGTATAAGGAGGGCTTCTATGACAGCGGATTCGCTTCTCTGTACGGCAGTCTGTTGACTTACAAGTCTTTCAGTCTCGGGCATATAGCCGAGGTCATCAACGGCGACAGCTACCGCAACAACGGCATTACGCAGCATCAGTGCTGGTCGGAGTCGATGACCATAATGCCTTTCATGGAGGGTACTCTCGGCTTTTCGGCCGATGTCCCTGCCGGACGGATCGGGCTTGCGCCGCGGCTGCCGCTGGACTGGGATGAGTTCGAGGCAGACGGAATAAGAGCAGGAGACAAGAGAATTTCACTTTCTTTCAAAAGAACTCCCGGCAAGGCGGTATATACAATAACCGGCGGCAAGGGGCTGCACTGTGACTTTTCTCCGTCATTCGCTCCCGGTTCAAAGATTTCTGCGGTCTATTGTGACGGAAAGCCGGTGAGTTACGGAGAGTCCGAAATCAATTCGTATGTCGTTCCTTCTGTAAGGCTGAACCTCGGAGGGCGGACTGTCGTCGAGATTGAGCATGAATCCGGAATGGGCCTGCTTCCTGTTGTCAATGAAGGCGTTCCGGGGATGCCGTCCTCAGGTTTCAGGGCAGTGAGCCAGAAAAGCTGTGACGGAGGTCTCTGCATTGTCGTTTCAGGCCGGCCGGGTGCTGTCCATCAGCTGAAAATATATGCTCCGTCAGGCATTGCATCGGCTGACGGTGCCGGGATAGCCGGTAGAAACGGCGATGTCACGACTTTGGATGTGGTATTCCCCGCCAACGGGGAAACACCGTATACCTACAAAACCATTTCTGTGAGAAAATAAATATATAATGATGAAATTTAATAAACTATGCTCCATTTTAGCAGTTCCCGCACTCCTGCTTTCATGTGCGGAAAATGACTCTCTGCTTAAAAATGTTCCGGTAGACTTTTCCGATGTGGAGGTCTGCGATGATTTCTGGAGACCGCGAATGCTGCTCCATGCCGATGTCACTATTCCGTTTTGTCTGGACCAGTGCAGTGTCCGGACTTCGAGAGTCAGGAATTTCCGTATTGCCGCAGGAATGGAAGAAGGAGAGTGGCAGGGACTGTTCTATGACGATTCCGATTTGTACAAGATGATAGAGGGCGCGGCCTATTCTCTGCAGAACAGGAGCAATCCGGAGCTTGAAGCACAGCTCGACTCAATTATATCGGCCATTGCCGGTGCGCAGCTGGAGGACGGCTATCTGAATACATATTATACACTTGCCCGGCCCGGGGAGAGGTGGACAGATATGGACAAGCATGAGATGTATTGCTGCGGTCATCTGATTGAGGCCGGAATCGCTTATTTCCATTCGACAGGGAAAAGGACGCTTCTCGATGTGGCATGCAGGTTTGCCGACCATATCGCCGCACGTTTCGGCGAGGGGAAGCAGGACTGGGTTCCCGGGCATCCGGAAATCGAACTCGCCCTTGTGAAACTTTACAGGGAGACGGGAGATACGAAATATCTTGACCTTGCCCATTTCCTGCTCGGGCAGCGCGGCAGAGGAAAGGCGGACTGGGGAGAATACACTGAATATTACGTAGATGCCCAGCCTGTCGCGGACATGACAAAGATTTGCGGCCACGCTGTAAGGTGCATGTATCTTTTCACCGGCATGGCGGACTGGTCTGCCCAGACCGGCGACGGCAGATATCTGCCTGCACTCGACAGACTTTGGGATGACGTCGTATATAAAAAGATGTACCAGACGGGAGGGATAGGCTCGTCGCGCCACAACGAAGGCTTCACGGAGGATTATGACCTGCCTAATGAGGAGGCCTATTGCGAGACCTGTGCTTCTGTGGGAATGGTTCTCTGGAATCAGAGGATGAATATGCTCAAAGGGGAGTCCAAATATACAGATGTCCTGGAACGCTCGATGTACAACGGTGCTCTTGCCGGAATCTCCCTTTCAAACGACAGGTTCTTCTATGTCAATCCTCTTGCCTCATCCGGTGGGCATCACAGGAAACCGTGGTATGGAACGGCCTGTTGTCCGAGCCAGATTTCCCGCTTCCTTCCGTCTGTGGGAGGCTACATTTACTCTGTTTCGGACAAGGCTCTGTGGATAAATCTTTTTGTAGGCAGCAAAACAGAAGTGCCGCTGGCCGGCACTGCGGTCGGTGTATCCCAGTCCACGGACTACCCTTGGGACGGAAATGTCATGATAAGTCTGAATCCGGAGCACCCGAAACGTTTCGGACTGAAAATACGCATCCCTTCATGGTGCCGTGACTGGACTCTTGCCGTAAACGGAAGCCCGGCAGTCTTTAGGGTTGAAGACGGGTATGCGGTAATCGACAGGAAATGGAAGTCCGGTGACTCTGTGTCGTTCCGTATGGATATGCCGGCGCGCGTGGAGGCGGCGGATCCGAGGGTCAAGGCAGACGAGGGCAGACGTTCGGTGTGCCGCGGTCCTCTTGTCTATTGCATCGAGGAAACAGACAATCCGGATTTCGCTTCGGCTGTGCTCAGCGCTGACGCTTCTTTTGATGTCAGGCGTGAACCGGACCTTCTCGGAGGCGTATGCACCATTACCGCGGTGCAGGATTCCGGCAATCTGAAATTTGTTCCGTACTATGCCTGGGACAACCGTGGAGAAGGCCGCATGGAAGTCTGGGTAAGATATGACGAACGCAAATAGAACACGATATGAAACGGTATTTATTTTCCTTTCTTGCTATGGCTGCTGTTATGCTGACATCGGTTTCTTCGTGCGGGCGGCAGGACGAAATCCGGCCTCTTGCATATTCTGAGCTTCGGCTCGGCTCAATCCGGCCTGACGGCTGGCTCCGTGAAATGCTGGTGCGTCAGCGTGACGGCATGACCTCGCAGATGGATACGCTTTATCCGTCGGTAATGGGCAGCCGCAACGGCTGGCTCGGCGGTGACGGCGACCAGTGGGAGAGAGGGCCTTACTGGATAGACGGGCTTGTTCCTCTTGCCTATATCCTCGATGACGATTTTTTGAAGCGGAAAGCGCAGCCGTGGATAGAATGGGCGCTTGCCAGCCAGCAGGAGGACGGTTTTTTCGGACCTTCAACGGATTACGGGCCGGAGAGCGGGCTGCAGCGCAACAATTCCCGGGACTGGTGGCCGAGAATGGTGGTGCTTAAATATCTGCAGCAATATTATTCCGCAACCGGGGACGAAAGAGTCATCGGCTTCATGAAGAAGTATTTCCGGTATCAGCTTGAGACCTTGCCCGGTACTCCCCTCGGTAACTGGACTTTCTGGGCGGAATACCGTGCCTGCGACAACCTCAATTCGGTTTTGTGGCTTTACAGGCAGACAGGCGAGCCTTGGCTTCTGGACCTTGCGGCCCTGCTTCATTCCCAGAGCTACGACTATGTTGATATGTTCCTGAATACGGACAGACTCTCGCGCTGCGGCACAATCCACTGTGTCAATCTTGCCCAGGGACTGAAGGAGCCTGTCATCTGGTGGCAGGCGGATCCTCAGCAGAAATATATCGATGCCGTGAAGAAAGGGCTGTCCGACATCAGGAAATACAACGGCTTCCCGTGCGGAATGTACGGAGGGGACGAGGCGCTTCACGGAAACAATCCGACGCAAGGTTCTGAACTGTGCTCTGCCGTCGAACTCATGTACTCTCTCGAGGAGATGATAAAGGTCACCGGCGACCTGTCATTCGTGGATCATCTGGAGAAAATCGCATTCAATGCGCTTCCCACCCAGATTACGGATGATTTCATGGCCCGCCAGTATTTCCAGCAGGCGAATCAGGTGATGATAACGAGGGATATCCGCAATTTCGACATCAATCATGCGGAGTCGGACCTCGTGTTCGGCTTTCTTACGGGTTATCCATGCTGTACTTCCAATCTGCACCAGGGCTGGCCTAAGTTTGTACAGAATCTCTGGTACACGACTCCGGACGGAGGCATTGCCGCCCTTGCCTTTTCACCCTGCACTGCCGATTTCGGAGTGTCCGGCGCGGCAGTCACCGTCAGGGAAGTCACGCGTTATCCGATGGAGGGGACAATCCGCTTTGAATTCGGGACTGACCGCCCTGTGACCTTCCCTTTCCATTTCAGGATACCTTCATGGACTGTTTCTCCGGAAGTTCTGGTGAACGGCTGCAAAGAGACTGTTCCCGCCCCGGGTTCTGTTATGACCATAAGCCGCGAATGGAGGGACGGAGATGTGGTGGAAGTTTCGTTCCCGATGAAAGTCACCACGGACAAGTGGTATGAGAATTCGATTTCCGTGGAGCGCGGTCCTTTGGTGTACGCGCTGCGCATAAAGGAAAATTGGGTCAGGAGGGACAATTCCGCCGACAAGGTAAGAGGCGATTTCTATTATGAAGTTTATCCCGAATCTCCGTGGAACTACGGAATAATCGATTTTGAGGATGCTGAAAAGGCATTTGAAGTGGAGGTAGACAGCGGGAAGCTCTCCGCGGACTGGTACTGGAACACGGAATCCGCTCCTGTCAGCATAAAGGCCAGGGCCAAAAGAATTCCTTCGTGGACGCTTCACAACAGCTCCGCCGGCCCTCTTCCGTACAGCAAAATGTACGGCAACGGCACTGCAGACCAGCCTGTAGAGACCGTAACCCTTATTCCTTACGGCTGTACGACCTTGCGCATATCGGAATTCCCGGTTATATGACACTATTATCTAACAATAAATTAACTGAAACAATTATGGTAAAGATTTCTTTGCGTAAAAATCTCCGCCTGTTGCTGCTTGTGCCTGTATTCTTCCTGTCTTTCGGCAGTCTCGCACAGCAGAAGACGACGGTCAAAGTGACCGGTCTGGTCAAGGGAGATGACGGAGAGCCGCTTATAGGAGCTGCCGTCTATGCGGAAAACAACAAGAAAGGAGGAGTCCTGACAGACGTGGACGGTGAATTCGCCATCACTGTTCCCAAAGGTACCATGCTTGTCTTTTCCTATCTCGGATACGATGACGAAAGACGTCTTGCGGCTCCGGAAATGACGATCGTGCTGAAAGCCGACAAGGTAATGCTTGACGCTTCCGTATCGGTCGGCTATACCAAGCAGAACATGAGGGACATATCGGCAGCCGTGGCAAGAATCGACATGGATGCCATCGACAACACCTCGTCCGTCTCGCTTGTGAATATGCTTGCCGGCCAGGCGGCAGGTATGCAGACCGTCATACGAAGCGGTGTTCCGGGGGCATCCAACTCCGGCATCGTGATCAGGGGCAACAACTCCCTGTCATCAGCCAATGACATCACTGGTATCAGCAACCCTCTGTATATTATCGACGGAATTCCTATGGCCCTGCAGGATTTCGCCGGCTACAACGTGACGGACAACGATTTCCTCTCGACCCTCAATCCGCAGGACATCCAGTCAATCGACATACTGAAAGATGCAGCCGCAACTGCCATCTACGGTTCCCGGGGTGCGAACGGAGTCGTGATCATCACGACACGCAGAGGTACGAGCGGAGCGCCGCGTGTCACCGCACGTGCAAGCTACGGCGTTATCACCAAGCCTTCCAAACTTGCAGTTTATCTCGGAAACGAGGAGCGCGAGGCCAAAATCGCCATGCTCAACACCACGCTCGACAACCTTTTCGGTGACGAGGAATGGTTCGACATACGCCCTGCTGCGGCTGTGGAGATTATGGGACATACTCTTCCGGCAGTTCTTACGGACAAGTACAATCCTGCATTCAACAATGCCTACGACTATCAGGAGATGTTCTACTGGAACGGCTCGACACAGAATTACGACCTTTCGCTCGAAGGAGGCAACAACAGCAATTCCTACCGTGTGAGCCTCGGACACTACAACGAGAAGGGCGTGCTTGTCGGTTACGGAGTCTCCAGAACAAACCTCAACACCAGCCTCATCACCGACCTTAACAAATTTCTTCACAATGAGTTGGTCATGAGATATACATATCTTGACCGCTCCGGCGGTCTCAACGATATAATGAAAGCCATGCCGACTGCCCCGACAGAGCTTCCGTCGTCGCTTTTCTACAGGTCCGACGAGGAACTCAGAATGTTGAGCGGCCAGCTCGGGGATGCCTACAACAAGAACAGGACGCATTCACTTTCAGTCGGCGAGACCCTGAGGGTTAAGTTCATGGAAGGCCTTTCATGGGACAACCAGGTATCCATGGTGCTCGATTACGGCAAGCGCGACTACTTCCTGCCGGCAGCGGCAAGGGAGGACAACAGAAGCGTAGCACATTCGTCGGCGAGCATGACCACTACGATGAATGTGAACTCAGTCCTCAATTTCAACCGCTCTTTTGGCAAAAACGGAGACCACGGTGTTGTCGCCCTCCTCGGTACCGAGGTCAATTCAAATAACCTCAACCAGCTGCGCGCAGAGGCAGAGGACGGCATTTCAGACTATCTCAAGGTTATCCAGGGATATAAGAAAGAGAATACGTCCGCATTCTCAGACATCGTGAAATCCAATATGTTCTCTGTGTTCGCAATGGCCTCATACGGCTACAAGAGCAACCGCTACAAAATCGAGGGAGTTTTCCGCCGCGATGCCTCCTCACGTTTCGGAGCCAACAACAAATGGGCTAATTTCCCTTCTGTAAAGGCGCACTGGGCATTCTCGGAAGAACCGTGGATGGCGGCAACGAAGAAATGGATGGATTTCGGAAAGTTCAGGGTATCGTTCGGTACTTCCGGAGAAATATACTATGACCCTCTTCTCCAGTACAATTCCCTTGTCGCCCTCGGCTCGATTACCGGAGGACTCGGCTATATGTACAGCGACAAAATGGACATAAAGACCTACGACGGCACTCTGGCCCTGATTTCGGATTTCAACAAAATAGCCAACAAGGACCTGTCCTGGAGCCATACCAAGGAAGTGGACTACGGTCTTGACCTTGAATTCCTCAATCACCGGATATACGCTTCGGCTGACATCTATTCGAAATATATGTCGGATCTGGTCTATACATCTGCGCTTCCGTCCTATGTAGGCTACAACCAGCTGTCATCCAATCTTGTGGATATGGTGAGCCACGGTTTCGAACTTTCCCTCACCGGCTATCTTTTCCCGAGGAAATCCGATTTCCAGTGGGACTGGACGCTCAACCTCGCCAAAAATTCCACCAAGATAGCCAAGCTCGGAAACGGCGGACGCGACTATATCAACAGGTCCGGCTACTATGCCTTCATCGAGGGTGCTCCTGCATTCCAGTATTATATGTATGAATACCAGGGAACGCTCGACTATTATTCCGACCTTCCTGTCGATCCGTTCACCGGAGAGGCCCTGAAATACAATGCGGCAGATGCCGGTCTTGCCCGAAATCTCCAGGGAAGGATATTCCCGGGTATGCCGGTCTTTACCGATGTGAACGGCGACTACCGAATCGAAGGCTATGAAAGTGAGAATGACATGAAAATCATCGAGGGAAAGACTCCTGAACCTAAGATTACCGGAGGTCTCAATACCACTCTGAGGTGGAAGGGACTCCAGCTCCGCATCAATTCCTCCTTCGCTTTCGGCCACTGGATTGTGAACAGTACTCTCCAGCAGCAGCTCTCGCGTTTTGACGATGCTGCAACATTCTATCAGTATGCACTTTACAAATTCGATGAGTCCAAGTTCTGGAAAGAGCCGGGCGACGGATCCTACTATCCGATGATTTATGTGAATTACTGGGAAGGCGGCGGAGCAAGGTCATTCCGTATGTCGTCCATGTTCCTCGAGCCTGGAGATTACTGGAGCCTCGACAGTGTCTCGCTCTCATACGACCTGCCGCACAGATGGACCGACAAGCTCAGGATGAGGGGCATAAATGTCTATGTGACGGGACAGAACCTCGCCATGTGGAAGAAGTCTTCGGTGCTTGACCCGAGACTCGTGTCTAGAACGGGATTCTATAACGGTTCCGGCTATCCGATTTCAAGGACTATAGTATTCGGAGCACAGTTGCAGTTTTAGTAAGAATGAACCTTATGATGAAAGTTAATATGAAAAAATATCTGATGATTCTGCTGGCTGCATTCTCATTCAGCGGATGTTCAAGGTTCCTCGACCCGGAACAGGTGGACCTGATATATAATGAAGTGTTCTGGAAGACGCAGACGGACGCGGAAGTAGGCCTTGCCGGCACATACGCCCTGTACCGCGGACTCATGGCAAGCTGCGACAACTGGTACAGCCGCGCCGATGCCACGACAGGCTTTGTCCGCAGCGGCTGGAACGGAGGTTCTTCCAGCTATCTGTATACAAACGGAATCTATACCGACATAGCGAACACTAACAAAATGTGGGGTTCGCTCGAAAGCTATGCCGACTGGAGCGATTTCTATAAGGTAGTGGCCCAGGCGAACATGGTTATAAAGAAAGTCGGCGAAATTCCGGAGGACAAATTCGGCAAGGGCCAGAAAGAGAGAATCCTCGGCGAGGCATATTTCCTCAGGGCACTGGTTTATTTCGATATTCTCCGCATCTGGGGAAATGCTCCTTATGTGAGCGAGATGATTGAGTCTTCAAGCCAGGTGATAGACGAAGACCTTTCTCCGGTTGTCGTTCCGCGTACAGACGATGTCGTCATCTGCGGAAACGCTATTGCGGACATTAACAGGGCTGTTGAATACCTTGAATTCTCGATGCCGGGCGCAGAGGGGTGGGGAACATGTGCCAACAAAGGCTCGGCCCTTGCCCTGTGCGGACATCTGAATATGTGGATGAACTTTCTTGCCAAGAGGGACAGGCTCTCACAGCCGAAAGAATATGTCAAGGCTGCCATAACGGCTCTTGAGGAATTCAGCAAGGGCAGCGGATGCTCATACGTCAGCTATACGAGCCGTGAAAATGTGCAGGCAATGTACAGGGGAGGTTCTTCAGAGGCTGTCTTTGAACTTAACATATCGTCCGAAAGCAACGAGTCCTACCGTGCCGACAAAGGGGGAATAACGGCCAGAACCTGCAAGATGGCTTCATTTGACGGAGATCCTGTAAAGGACCGTTCCACCCAGATCGACTGGGTTCCGTATACGCAGAAGGCCAAGATGTATCCTGAGTATAATTTTGAGACAAAATCGGGGGATGTGCGCCCGCATCTGTTCTTTGACGCGTGGGATTCCGAATACAATGAGCCTGTAAACGACACGGGCGGAATTGAGAATGACCGTACGAAGGTGACATGGCTCACGAAATATGCAATGTTCACTGTCGACAATGACAAGAAAATCGATGAATATGTCGCATATTTCGCCGAGGCCAATATTCCAGTTTTCCGTTACACCGATGTCATGCTGCTGCTTGCAGAGGCATACGTCAAGAACAGCCAGCCTGCAAAGGCGCTTCCGATTGTCAATGACATACGAATCAGGGCGGGAATAGGCGAATATAAGGGCGATACGGCAGACCTTATAGACGAAATACTGCAGCAGAGGATAGGCGAACTGTTCGGCGAGGGACATCTCTATTACGATATGGTGCGCAACAACTGGTTCCCTAACGATCACCTCATGCCGCCTGCAAAGTACCGCCAGGAAGGCTATTACTGGCCTGTAAGTTCTTCTGTGATGAAAATGAATCGCCTTATCGGACAGACCCCTTACTGGGACGGAAAGACAAGATGGTAAAAATTCAATATCAATGATTATGAAAAGAATACAATTATATGTCTGCCTGCTGACCGTCTTTGCGGCAGCGACCTCGTGCAGGACCGATGTCATCGGAGGTTCAGTCAATGAAACGAATCATTTCGATATGACCACATACGAGTGGCTGCTGCAGGAGGAGAGCACTGCCGTCGTGGCTCAGCTCTTCGAGAAAGCGGGGCTTAAGGATGTCATAAATGACGATGTGACGGTCATAAGTCCGTCCAAATATTCTGTCAACCGCTATATCAGACGCAAGAACTATGGAGTAAGGAACGGTGTGGAAGGCTCTGTCCCGTTTACTTTGGAGGACATGGACGCCAATGAACTCGCACAGATGGGAATGTATATATTTCCGGGAAAATGGGGACGTGACGACATTCCTGCCGGAGGAGTATATCTGACCTCTGTGGACGGTTCACAGGAGATTTACCTCTCTCTGGACGAAACCAATACGGATCCCGGTTCTGCATACGACGGAGGAAATGCCGCAGGCGCAGGTTTCCAGTATTCCAATTTCCTGCTTACAACTCCGAAGATTGTACATGTCCTTTTCAAGAGAGGGGAAAACTGGGAGATGAACTATCTGGACAGGGCGAATCTCACCTTTGACAATGACGAGTGCGACCAGGCCTACAGGATGATGATTTCAGATGTGCATACAAATACCGGTATCGTGCATATCCTTTATTCCGGAGACACGAGCTACAATGAGCATTTCTATTATCACAGCCTGTTCTTCTATGGCAAGCATACAGATGACAAATGACGCATGGCTGTAATTGAATTGTTGAATCTGATTGACAAATTTGAATATGAGAAATATATCGTTAAAAACAATGTTTTTGTGGGCGGCAGCTCTTTTGGCTGCGTCTTCATGCTTCAAGGAGCCTAAGCATCAGGGTTATCTCGGAGAGGGAATACGTCTCCAGGGGGCGGATACAATGCTTGTCGCCATCGGTACCAAGGTGGCTTCGGGCACTGCATGGCTCGACAATTCCACTAAGCCGTGCCATTTCAGGATTGAGAATGTGCGGGACAAGGACGGCAACCGCGTGGAGGGCTTCTTCGATGAATTCCCGACCCGTATGTGGGCTGCTCCGTATGACTATCTGACGGACAAGACCATGGACCAGCTTATGTCCAAGCTCACGGATGTCAATGTAGCCCCTCTTATGATCAATGAAATCAACGGCCAGCTCAGGACAATGGAGTCCACAGCGAAGATAGGTGTCAATGCGGGAGACATTTTCAATGTGGATGTAAGCGTTACCAATTCAAAGGGGACGGTTTTCCTGAAGGATTATGCGGTCCTGAAATTCGAGGCCGGCGCGGGCGGAGAGTCGGCCGTGGACTTTGAACTTACGGACATGGTGAACGGAATCTGCATTACTGCGGCCGACGGTACGAATACTTTCCCTTATTACGACCAGATAAACTCCTCCGCCGACAATTTCTCCGCACGGCGCCAGAATATCTACGAAGACAACGGCAAGGAGAAGAATATGGCCATAAGGAAGCTGAGCAATGAGCCGGAGGTCGGCATCAAGGTCTATATCAAGATGTACGACAAGAACGGCAGGCTGTTCGATCCTTCTGAATATGCGACCTATTCGACGACAAGCAGTTATATCGACTACGCGGTCAACAGGGTGAACGATCCGGAAAAGGGCCTGTCGCTGGAATTCCCTTACACTCCGTGGCCTGTGGGACTTACATATTCGTATATCAGGGGCACTGTCTATACGACATTCGACAATCTTGATTTCGAGCAGCTGAAGGCCGACAACAAGGCAAAGAAGATTCCGTACAATGCCGAGTGGCCCGACGACAACTATGCCGGTTCTCCCGGCTGGTATGTACGCTTCCGCTCGTATGTGACTTTCTATCAGCCCGGAACCTACGAGTTTGTCGTAAAAGTCCCTTACACTGTCGCCAAATAATTTCCGGACAGTCCTGTTTCAACGATTTCACCCCCGCCAGAATGAACTGACGGGGGTGATTTTCTGTTTGGAGGACTTGCCGGACTTATATCTGTTTTTTGAAAGCGGCAACGACTTCGCTAAATCTGTCTTTGAGGATATTTTTTGTGAGCCTCTGTCCAAGATAGTCACCGGTCTCAATAAATCTTTCCTCATTCCAGATGTCTCCGAGAAATGTTTTCCATGTGGACACATTGCGTGCAACAATGAAAATGGCATCTGTATTTGTATGAATGTAGCGTATGAGTTGTTTCGTGAAATTTTGCGACGGCAATATCCTGCCATTTTTGAACGGAGCATATTTTTTTGAGCTGTAACCTATGTATTGCACGACAGCAAACCGTCTGTTTAGGTCCTCGAATGTCAGGCCGGTATCATCGTTGACAAAAGCTTTTCTAAGCCTGTCCTCCCAGTACCAGTTCTGGTGCAGATTTGCCAGATCCCTGTATGTCATTCCTGAAAGACCGCTGTCGTCCGGCAGAAAGTTGTAGCACTGAAATTTTATCATTGTCCTGAGGTGCTCCGCATAGCCTTCTGTATATCTGTCCGGCAGATTCATCAGTACACGCGCAATTGTAGATTCGCGTTCTACATAGCCCGGATTCAGTGACAGAACTATCACTTTCGCCCTGAGCGGATTGCCATACCATGGGTAGACAGGTACATTCAGTTTATACTTGTAATCTTCTTTTGCTGTACTGTTGAATTCTTCCAGCATCGGGAGATCTGCATCGCATACGAGGTTGTGTCTGTCTGACAGCAAAAATGAGCATCCATCATACCTGTATGCCACTTTTCCCCATGGGTTGCATAGCTTGATTTCAGCTTCTGTAATATTGTCTGTACTGCTAAAATAATGATTTATTGTTGAATCGATTCCCGGGAGACGGTATCTCCGTAGAATTTCTGAGAAGAAAATGTCTATGAGTCCGTCCGTTGTCTGCTGTTCTGTCATATATTCCGTATCTTCTGCAGTATGTCCTGTCAGTCCGGAAAGGAGAATGCAGACGGTGTGGCGTACATCTGATTCCTTGACGGAAGGGTGTTCGTCGCTGTATGTTTCGTGAATCGCATTTCTTACATCGTAGCCATTCCATAGCAGATAGGCGATGTCAAGCAGTTTTTGCTTGATTGTGGTGTACGTGAATTCATGGCATAGTGAGTCGAAATATGTGCGGCTTGCACATGGAAAGCCCAGTTCTCCGTTTGCGCAGTACCTTTTGTCGTAAATATTCATAATAATGATTTATATTGCATAAATTATAAAATATGCGCTGTAGTATAGCCATATAAAGGAAATTATAATATATTAAATTTGCGGTACAACGGACAATTGCTTAAGACCGTTTATTCCTTTTGACAATATCTTTGCGAAGGTACAATAACGCTCAGTGCGCAATTCGGCGAGGGCTGTCTGCACGGGTGTTGCTGCCCCAAAAGGCAGGTACTTTAAGAAAATTTTCAAAGCATATTTTGCATCATAAGAAAGTTTGGAAACTCTGTTTTTGCATAATAAGATAGCTTACATGGAAAACGGCATATCTGCTTTTGAGTTTAAGCAAATATTCTCCCAAGAGTAAAGTGCGAGTGAGAGACAACAAACTGTATACGGTAGATGTGGCGGTCATGAATAACAGAGTCGATGCTTTTGCCGGAAAAAATATCGGTTGGAGACTTGAAACTGTAATATATCTTGAACTTCGTCGTCGGGCTAAATATAACAATGAGGATGTCTACTACTATAAAAGGAGTTCGCGTTCCAAAGAGGTGGATTTCGTGTTGTGTAAAGACAATAAGGCACTTCAATTGTATCAGGTGGCTTATGATATCACGAATCCGAAGACCCGTAAGAGAGATATAGATTCCCTTGTGCAGGCATCGAAAACAACTCGCTGTAAGAATTATTTGTACCTGATTACGGACAACGAGCGTGACACCGTTATTGCTGACGGCTGCAAAATAGAGATTATCCCCGCATATGAGTGGCTTCTGAATGTTTAAATATATATAGATATACTTATACTGCTGATTAATTATATTACATCTGATGTAATATCGTACAATCGGAGAATGTTATATCAGATTGAATGTAATAATGTGGCCTCAAAGTGAACTTTTGAGTTTCTCACTTATGATTTTTAGCTTTAGTTTCCGAATATTCATGTCCGGCTTTTGTGAAAAAATCTTTATTCTGCCGATATTCGTCCAAGTCTGTCAGCGATGACTTGCTTATATGATTCTTTGTCCTCGCTGTCCAGGAAAGACTTGTCGATTATCCCGTTGAATTTCGGCAAAAGTTTTCTGTATTTTACAAGAAAATTCTCAAAGACTTTTGGGGCAATGCCGGCGGCTTCCATGGCTGAATGGAAATCCCGTCTTTCAATGTGCCTCTTTCTTGCATTGAGTGTCAGTGCCAGTTCTTCTTTGTCACCCGGATTGGCTATGTTGACATTAAGGAGATCATAGGCAGGAGTCAGGTGCCATTTCCCCTTTGGAGCATATAGCGAGAAGTTTTTAAGATGCATATCGTTGTTGCCGGTGAGCCAGCTGAAAAACACAAGTTCATAGAAATCTGTCAAGTCAAGCAGAGGGGCATACGAATATCTCGCGATAGCCTTCGCTATCTGTTCGTATGAACTCTTATACTTATGCTCGGTCTGCCTTCCCGTAAGTTGGCACATATCTTCCATAGGAATTTTTGAGCCGTCTTTTTCTCTGTCGATTCTTTTTGTAAGATAACCTAATGTCCCGTCCTTAAGTCTGATGAGCGTGTGGGGGACTGTACGGATTTTGGCTGTTTCTGCCAGGTGCATCGTAAGATCTTCATTTTCAGGGAGTGTCTTGTACCTGCTGGTCTGAGACTTGAATATATAATCACCCCAAAGACCTACGATTGTGAGCCTTTTTGAATTTTCGTGCCGGTCCAAGTGCAGAGACAGTTTTGCCTGGACTCCGGTCAATGTGGTCTGTGCCTGAATGACTCGGGCCGCCAGCGAGTCAAGATCGTCAAGAGAATATGGAAGCTCCGGAGCAGATTGCAGACCGAAGAATTTCATTGAGCATTTCCTGTGGAAATCTTTCTCTCCCTCGTTTAGCTCATTATAGCAGTATAAGCAATTATTCATAATTTTCTTCTTTGAGAGCAACAACACTTGCCGCCCCTATACAGTCCTTGCAGCAGAGGAGCAGGAGGTACATTCTGTCCAATGAGCTGATGTCGGTGCTTCTGAGTGCAATGTCCAGAAGCCAGCCTTCTGGAATGAGTCCGTCGAAAAACGGAAATAATACCTTGGAGAAATGCGGTACCTGGGATAACGGCAATGTCAGACTGACAGGCTCCGCATTCATACTATCCAAATACTCTTGCAGATAACTGAATTTGTATCCGGCTTCATTCTCTTCAAGTATGCCGGCCAGGACGTTCTTGAAGTATATTTCAGCTTTCTTCATTTGTCTGTTCCTTGCGTACCGGAGCCAGTTCGTAGCCGAACATGGCGAGTACCTGATTGACTTTATCCATCCTAAGCGTTGGTTTGCCTTGCTCAAGCTGACGCACGAAATTCAGGCCTACACCGCATTTCATGGCGAGGTCTTCCTGCGTCAGCCCGTATTCTTTCCTGAGTGACTTCAGTGTGGATGACAAGTATGTTCTCATTTAAATTATATCTTATCTGATGCAAATATACAAAAAATATCATGAATTATATTACATCTGATGTAATTTCGTGCAATCTGAGAATATTATATCAGATTGAATGTAATATTTCATGACAAACCGGAAATCATGCGTTATATCTGTTTTTTGAAAGCGAATGATTTTGCGGAAATGATTTGCCGTATTTTTGTGTAATTTTGCATGACTATAAAAGATTTTGCAATGGACGTGAGATTGAAGAAGCAGCTTGATTTTATTCTTGAGATTGACAAGGAAAAGAATATATTACGACAGACCCATCTTTCCGGTGGAGGGCGGCGTGAGAATGATGCTGAACATGCCTGGCACATGGCGATAATGGCCTACCTTCTCAGGGATTATGCCAATGAGAGGGTCGACATTGCCAAGGTTATGCTGATGTGTCTGATTCACGACATTGTGGAAATCGAGGCAGGGGATACATACGCTTACGATGAGGCCGGTCTGGAGACTCAGAAAGCACGTGAGGATGCCGCCAAGGAGCATCTGTTCGGTATGCTCCCCGATGACCAGAAGTCGGAGCTGACAGCCCTGTTCGACGAATTCGAGGCATACGGCACGCCGGAATCCAAATTCGCCCATGCAATGGACAATCTGCAGCCGCTCCTTCTGAACAACAGCAACAACGGCGCGGACTGGAGAGAGCACGGAGTGTCCTCCTCCCAGGTCTATGGCCGGCAGAGCAAAACCGCCCTTGGCTCCGCCCGCCTCTTTGAAGTAATCGACAGGATTCTTCAGGAAAACATCCGCAAAGGCAACATCAAGCCGTGAATCTGTACCGGAATTTTTGTTATAATCTGTTGGGAGGGGAGTGTGTATAATATTTTGTAATGTAATAATGAATATTGCCTTGTAAGCGGTTTTTATATTGAGAATACTGACTAACTTTGTGTCCGATTGGTTTTTGACAATGGAAACCGTGACACAAGAAATCATTTGTGTAAGAGCATAAGCCTATAAACAAAATTATCTTGATGTGCATTTGCGAATAATATTTAACTCTAAGTAAAACGAATGGATGGTGATAATAAGGATTTGATCAATGCCGGGAGGGGCTATCTTGCCACACGGTCAATTATCAACAATGTTTCTTACGAGCTTCACAAATACAATGAAGAACTTGAGAAAATAAGGCTGTTTTATGCTAATTATCTTACTGAAGAGAAGATTGCGGAAGCGGTTGGCAATTATATGCTGTCCGAAGATTCTGAAAATGCTTTTGAGTTTCTGAATATTTCCCTCAAAAATGAAATCGTACACGATTGCTTGAATCAGAAAGAATTCCGTATTCATCTTTCAGAGAATATCAATCTGAGGAGAGACAAGTACCGTCCGTTTTATACCAGGATTGGGCATGATATGCCCCCTTTCCTAAATGAAATGACAGCGGAGCAGCTATGTCACATTATGGGAGTTAAACTAATGTCTCCGGAGGAACTTGCCGGATATCATAATAAAAGAGATAAAGAAATCAGTGACAAGAACTTTCATGAAACTTTAGGACTAATCTTTCGTGCAGTCCTGATTATCGGTATGATTATCCTGGCGATAGTGCTCTCTTTCTCGGAATGATATGGAATTATGAACTTCCATTTGACAATGCTTCAGATTACAGTATAAAAGAATATCAGATTTCCGGATGCTGTTCATGAATGACGCTGACCAGACTGCTGGCTGGATTCAGCGGCGTCACGTCGTCCAGAACCAGAGTCCTGACCATGTGCATCGTTCCCTGCTTGTATTTCTGAAAATGCCCGGAGGCGATATGCTTTTTGTAGGCTTCCTGACTCGAATAGGTTTCGAGAATCGTAATATTGCACGGATTCTCCCTGTCGGCCACTGCATACATTGTCAGCACTCCCGGTTCGGTTTTCAGGGATGTCGCTCCGACTTCTGTAGCATATTCCATATATGTTTCGAGAAATTCTGGATATACCTCTATTTTGGAGAGCCTTACTATTCCGTCCTCCTGCATCTGCTCCTTGCGGCACAGACCTGTATACAGAACATCCTCAGGGCCGGCGGTCTGCTGCGCCTGCATTTGCAAAACCGTAAGTGTCATAAAAACTATTATAGTTATTTTTTTCATATATTTATTCTTATCGGGATGAATGCAAAACTACTGCAATTGCTTTTTCAATGGCGGTTCATTACAGCCAGCCGTTCTGTTCCCAGTATTTCCCGTCCAGGGTTTCCAGTCCTCTTTTGCGTAAGTTTTTCTGAAGCCGGCGGGTGAACATAAAACGGATTTGGGTCATCAGGCCGGTACGTGCAGGACGTGTATAGTCTTTCTCGGCATAAGCGTGGGACAATCTGCAGATGCCGGACGTCAATTTCTGCCGCCGCTTTTCCGGCAGCCGTTCCCAGACGATGTCCCCGTAGAGCGCTCCGCAGAACACTCCTATATCGGATATTCCCCACCATGCCAGACTGTCTTTGATGTCCCTGGCAGCAGTCCGCGCCCCGGCTCCCAGACATTGCGTAATGACGACTGCGCGTTTTCCGAACATTTCGGCGGCCGGCCTGTGGGAAATCCAACGGTAACAGAGGTGGTCCAGCAAGGCTTTCATCGCTCCGGTCACGTGCATGGCGTATGCCGGAGAGGCCATAACAATCAGATCGGCCTCCAGCAAAGATTTCTCTATAATTCTCACATAGCCGTAATCTTTGCATGTGTGTTCTCCTTTCGTGAAACAGCTCGTGCATCCTTGACAGAAATTGGGGCAGTCCCTCGGCAGTATATATTCCGCTATTTCAGCGGAACTTCTGAACGGTTCCAGGAAAAGTTCCTTCAGTCTGTAAGTCACTCCATGCTTCTCTGTTCCGTTTATCACCACGATTTTCATGTTGTCGGTTTTATGTTGTCAAGCCGTGCAAAGTTATGCAGTTTTTCCAAATAAAAACCATGGAGGGGACCCAAACTAAGCCTTCGCACGGAAGTACTAAGGAAATTGAGGGTAAGGCCGACGGACTGTTGACGAATTCCTGTCCGTGTCTGCCGATATTCTTTGTGAATGGCGTTTCTCAGAGGCGGGCTTGGCTGCTCTACCAAAGCAGAATGCGCCTCGATAACGATATTGGAAGAACATTTCTTCTTTGTCTTCAGCCATGACAACTGTGCCAGCTGCTGTGCATAATATGGATGGTTGTCAACCAATCCGGCTATAAGCCTGCATGCCTCGTCACTGATTTGCTTCCCTGTCTCTGTAAAGCGGCTGTTAAAGAAATCAATAAAGTGCCCAGTGTCATAAAAATATTGTCATTATCCCGGCCATACATCCGCTTCGTTTCGGTATCTCAATCAGCAGCCTGTGCCGTCAAGGTTGCAGGCCGTCCCTTGCCCATACTCATGAACGGAAGGAACATTTATGGAAGCGTCATAATGTTTCATTGAAATGGCTACGGAACCGTCCTCATTCACAAAGCAGGGGATTCCTATGTTCCCCGACTCACGTACTTTGACGAATGCAGGATGACTGTCACGCAAGGCAAGGAATTCCTTCATGTCACTTGTCCGCTTTCCTATGTCTATCAGTTCATACTCAGGATTATTGCCGTACCGTTCTTTGGCAGCTGTGCAGTCCGGGCAGCTTTCCATTACATATACCTTTGTCATATCTCTATCTTCATTTGAATGAATGCAAAAATACGGAATTTCCTCTAATTGTTTTTTCCTGATTACGTATTATAGGTTTTCCTGTATGCCTGCGAACCGTCGGAACGCAGTTCAGTTGAAGGAACTTCAACGTCGACCCATGAGGAAGTGCCGAATCAGGGTTTGTGAAAATATTTCGGGCGGATTGAGGTTCGGTTACCCGGTTGAATCTCAAGATGCCGTCGGGTGACATCCGGTATTCGGGAAGTACTTTCCGTTCATGTTCTCCGGGAGCGGAATCGTTGCCGCAAACAATCAGGTGCATATCAAAGTCTTGTCCATGTTTTTTATCCATGTATTAATGTTAATTCTGACAACAGCTTTTAAAGTCTATTTTTGCCATGGCGTTTATCAGGCCCTGGAATGTCAACTCTTTCAAAGGCTGTTTGCCCCCGGCATAACTGCAGAAATTAACTTTTTTATCCCACGATACTGAGCAGAAATTATCCGGTCGCCTGCATTTTATGATGCAAGACGGGGCTTGGAAATTTTCACCGTCTGTTATATAAGCCAATTCCTTAGGAGTCGGGGTGTTCCTGAATCTCATAGGCACAATAATAATCTGTTGCGGCGATAAAAAAGACCTTAACTTTTTATATGTCATTCTGCAATGTTCGAGTTTGTGCGAATCGGCCAGCAGATTCACTCCGGGCATTATGTCAGTTTCACTTAATTTTGTCAATTGCCGCAAGACCCTTTTCAACTCATCACTATCGTCCGGATTATGAATGGTGATATGAACTTTATCCGGATTATGGACCGATAACTGTTCCCATATCCGTGCGTCCGACAGCGGCAGGCCATTAGTGGTGACGGAAAGATATGCCAGAGGCCGAATGGCATCGATAATTTGGAAAATGCCATTATATTCAAACGGTTCGCCTCCTCCAAGCGATATAGCTTTGACTCCGTTATCAATGCAGTCAATTGCAAATGATATCACCTCCTCCGGTGCCCACAGGATATTTCCATTAAGGCGGCTGCGGTTATAGCAAAACGGACATTCTTTGGAGCAACAGTTGGAAAGATCAATCGAAAGCAGTTCAATCCCGGTCATTGCTTTATTATTCGTTTTAAGTCTTCACCGCGATAAGGCAAACTGCAATATCTTTCAATCTGTACAATATGTGTGAATTCGACGGGCTTCTTTATGTCCGCATCCTCCATAGCATCGATCAGACACAACGCCTGCTGGTCATTAAACGGCAGACCGGTCATGCGGTCGCTTATTCTATCAGGGAAAACATCTGCTATAACACTTTCTGGCGACTCCTCACCAATAAAAGATGGCACAGGTCCGTTTTCATTGAAGTCAATGATTGCAACATTTCCATCCTTGTCAATTCCAAACCAAGTGGTCGACATAGAGTGAGTCGCCGGGTATTCTCTGTCGGTCTTCATTATCAGAATATAAATTATTTTGGTTATAATCAGTTACGATTATTATGAGTAAAGGTGCGTTACTTGATCCGCTTCAGCTAATTTTAGTACATTTTGTCTGGCCATAATCATTATCGTCACGGGCCTGATTTCCAGCCGGCCTCTGCAACGTCCGTTTCGACGGATGAGTATGCCTTTTCGACAAGGAAAGAGTTCTGCCTTTAACCGACCCGCTGTATAAAAACTGACAGACATCGGATCAAATGCCTTGCAATATTTTAGTGTTTCTGCTGAAATTTGGCCCGGCAGGCTCATGTTTCGGATACCAAAATTAATAAGAATCCCGCAATCGGCAAAAAACTTCATAAAACAAGTCCTGCAAAAGATTGGCATGGCATTCACATATATAAACACTTCGATAAGATCGAAAAAATCTGTATTCTGTTTCTGCAATCACATTCATAAAACCAATAATAGAACGGGACGACGGGCAGAGCATCAATTCGTGCATGGCGACGCATTCAAGAAAAACGCATTTGGCGTAACCGCATCAAATATTACGCAAATCTTGGCCATGACACTATTGGTCCGGTTTACCCCTTCCACATACTGCGCAATGGTCCCATGCCGAACATATTTGTGCATAACACATTGCCCCTCAGCACATCTCTGATAACCATCACTCCGAAATCTCCCCCTCAAAAAAACGTCGTGTCCGTGTGGCCATATCCTTGTGACTGGCTGTCTTCCGGACATACCTCATGCCTTTCATATTCCGGCGTATTGTGCGCTCTCTGCCTCCATAATTCTCGGCAAGCTGTTCCTGGGTCTGCTTTCCCTCCACATAGTCCGTTATTGCCTGTGATTTGTCGCGGCGGATGCCGTCATCAAAACGACGTACACAAGCCTTACATTTATACCGTAGGGTGTGGCATCCCGGTCCGTCCTGGCCACATTTTCCGAACCACGAAAAACCATTTTTACGTATCGGTAATATTCTTTGCAAATGTAATGAAATCAATTGCTTACAAAGTTTTTATCACCCCCAATGCCACCGCGCCTAAAATGATTATTCATCACAAATTTTCATGAACATCCCGATGTCATCCACCGGACGGTCACCGCGCGAAGTTGCGGCCTGCTGAATCATATCCACGACTTCAAGGCCGGACTCGACCTCGCCGAAGATTGTGTACTGGCCGTCGAGGTGCGGGGTGCCTCCTATGGTTGTGTAGATTTCTTTCTGTCTGTCGGTGAGGCCGTAGCCTTGCGACTTTGCCTGTGCCTCGGCCTCTGACGCGAGCCTGTCCTGAAGTTCCTGAAAACCTGCACGGTTGCGTTCGCGGCGCAGCTGCATGATCTCTTCACGGTGCTGTGATGCAAGTGTGTTGAAAACCTGCTGTATATGCTGCATGGACATTTGTTTGTCAAGCTGCTTCAACTGTCCTTCTTTGTATATATCTCCCCATACGATATAGAATTGCGAACCGCTGCTTCTCCTCTCCGGGTTTATTTCATCTCCAAGGCGTGCCGCGGCCAGTGCCCCGCGTTTGTGGTATATGCCCTCCTTTATTTCTGCATCGATGGTGTATCCCGGGCCGCCGCTTCCCAATTGTTTTCCGGCAGGCGCACCTTTGGAATCGGGATCTCCGCCCTGTATCATGAAGTCCCGGATGACCCTGTGGAACAGTGTCCCGTCATAGAATCCCTCTTTTACAAGTTTTGCAAAATTGTCGCGGTGCAGGGGAGTCTCGTCATACAGGCGGACTGTCATGTCCCCCAAGGTTGTCTGTATCTTAACTTTCATATTTTTTTCGCATTAAATCCGATGCAAAAGTACTCTTTTTCTTTTATGTGGCAATAGAGCGGAATACTAATATATCCCTGTGTTTTATCGATGCATGACAGAACGTGCACCGTTTTCAGCCCTCAAAACTGACTGAGGCATTGTTGGCACTTGCCTGTGTCTCATCCGGTACAGTCGAGGATGTCGGCGGTAATATATATATTATAATTTTTTAAAAAACTGCCGCATTTTGGCGGTTTGTTATCGTAATTTTGCGGTCGGAAATAAGAAAAGATTATGGCACAGTCTGAATTATTCAAACGATATATCTGGCTCGTAGACCTTATATACAGAAATGACGGCATTACCCGGGATGAGATAAACCGTTGTTGGAGCAGGGCGTATCTTAACGATGGCAAGGAGTGTGAGATACCCGAAAGAACTTTTCACCGCCATAAGGATGCCATCAAGGAATTGTTTGACGTCGATATCGTTTGCGACCGTCATGGTGAAAATACCTACCATATAGCCAATCGCGGGACCTTTAAACAGAATGGAGCAAAGGAATGGCTGCTTAATACTTTTGCTGTCGGCAATATCCTGTCGGAATGCAAGGACTTGAAACACCGTATCCTTTTCGAGTCGGTACCGTCAGGCCAACATTACCTTACGCATATTATCGAAGCGATGCGCGACGGCAAAGTCCTGAGTCTGTCGTATCAGAGTTTCCGGATGGATGTCCCGGCACCGTATGAGGTTGAACCATATTGTCTGAAGATTTACAAGCAAAGATGGTATCTCCTGGGCCGCCGGACCGACCTTTGTGTCATGCGGACTTTCGCCCTTGACAGGATCAAAGGGATAGATTCGACTGACAAGACTTTTTTGCTTCCCGATTCGTTCGATGCCGAGAAGTATTTTGAGGACACCATCGGCATAATCGTCGAGGATGACTGCCGTCCTCAAACTGTCACGATATATGCCGTCAACGGTCAGCAGGATTATATCCGCTCGCTTCCTCTACACCCGACGCAGCAGGAATACGAGACCGGATGCGAGGGGGCAAAATTCAGTATTTTTGCTCAGCCCAACTACGACCTCATTCAGGAACTTCTGAGATATGGCGAGGATGTAACTGTACTTAGCCCCAAGTGGTTCAGAGATAAGTTCCGACAGATAGCCAACAATATGTGTTACAACTATAGCGAAGAATAATATGACAGGAAGAATCACGCCGGAGATAATCACTGAACTGTCCATGTGCGAGGTATTTGTGTTTGGCAGTAACTTGGAAGGACATCATTATGGCGGAGCCGCGCGCCTGGCTTATGACCGATTCGGAGCGGATTGGGGTACAGGTGTCGGTCCGACTGGCAAATGCTATGCAATACCCACTATGCACGGTGGAGTCGGGGACATAAAACCATACGTGGATGATTTTGTTGAATATGTCAGGAAGCATCCTGACAACCGTTTCCTCGTTACACGCATAGGGTGTGGGATAGCCGGCTTCAAGGACAATGAGATAGCACCGCTGTTTAAAGAAGTCAAAGATACTCCGAACGTCTGCTTGCCTAAAGAATGGCTCTTAATGCTGTACCAGGATGAAATCCTTGATGCCTTTTTCTCTGGCATCATTCCCGAGAAGCCCGAAGTAAAGATACCTGAAGTAATCACCGAAAATGACTTGATGCGTCTTTGCGATGAATATAAGTATGTGATAGACCGCGACCGGTTCGGATATTCCGGCTTCGGTGATTTCTTTTCATAGATACTGGAGATCTGTATGTATGGACACGCGACAGAGAATTTGCCGGTAATCACAATCAGAATATTGTGGAAAACTATTTTGGGAATGAATGCAGGGGCCGCGGCTACTGTCACAGAGTTATATTCGCAGGAGTGAAAACAGGCTATCGTGATTCAAACGGCGACAATATTTATACCGGAGATGTACTTGACCTGCACCTGCACGACGGCGGTAGTTATACTTATGCTCTCGGCACACTCGGTGAGAACTCGGAAGGTTGGAAAGCGCGATATGCTTGCGTCCTTGACAATCATTGTATCACAATGGAGATGTGCAAATCCGTAACGAGGGTGGGAACAGTATTCTATCAGCTTGACTGGAACGGAGGGTGGCAGACTATCAGTGACCTTTGCTTTCGTTTTCAGCCATGGTATGGCAGTGATGTAAAAGAGGAAAACCGTATAGTGATGGCTAAATATACCCCCAACTTCGACAAGGAAATCTGGAAATACTACGACAACGAAATCTTCGGCATCGAATTCAACTGGAGAAAATAATACACTATAAAATAACATTATATGGAATTAACTAAACAAATGAAATGCGCAATCGGTGAGCAAAGCGTGACTGCTCGTCTCATTGCCCAAGGCTGGCCGACTGTCAACGTGAACAGCACTATTAACAATTTCAAAGGAATCGACCTGCTGTGCCAAAACGGCATCGACTCCAAAGAAGTCATCGGCATTCAGGTCAAAACCACATTCCAGGGAATTGGTTCCAGCATTTCAGTCGGTATGAACTGCAAACAGGCGGCCGACCTCGAATACCTGAAAAAAACTTTACTACGCCATGGATATTCGTACACGTGAAATCGCTGGACCTTTTGGATATGGACTTCTACATCCTCACCGCAAAACAAATGATTGATTTGGTGTATGGACTCCATCAATGGTATCTCTACGGCTGGGAAAGACGGCCGTGTACCGAGTCCTTGGAAAAATCCATAGCCGGGATAAGCATCGCGCACATCTTGGGGAAAGAAGATGAGTCCCGCTTTTCGGATACTCGCTTCAACAATCCGATGAAAGGAATCACAACTCTTAACAACTGGAAAAATATTTGGGCAAAAGAGTAATTCGTCCTGCCGGTATTTTAAGTGCAGAGGGAAAAATGACGGCAGCATATTTTGTGGTATATTGACTAATTGTGTGATTTTTAGTCTTCTAACTGCTTGGTAGATGCGGCTGTTCGCATTCCATGCATACAGCATTTTGCTGTACAAATAGTTCTGTAAGGCAGCTGTTTGTGATTTCGGAAACGATGACTGTTGCATCGTAGCTTTAACTTTGGATTTTGAAACAATATGATAGTGGCAATTGTTTATGTTCTCAGTTTGGAATGACTTTTATGGTATATTATCATTTATGCATCAAAAACTTCGGGAAAGCATCCGTAATGCGGAATGTTTTTGTAACTCTTTACACACGATAAGCATAAGATAATAAAATCGCGTAAAGAATTATGTTGTCCATATACCTTCCGGGCAGACTGTTCGGAAGCGGAGAAGCCAAACATATATTTGAAGAATTGTGTTTTTTAATCAGATAAAAATGGGAATTGAAAATGATAGAGCTTAAACCTGGGAGTAAGGTGGATTTGACCATCGGCGGTCAGGCTACGGTCATTAGGGAACTTGGTCGTGGCGGACAAGGTATTGTCTATCTCGTTGACCTTTGTGGCCAGAAGATGGCGCTGAAGTGGTATCTCAATCCACTTGGAGACAACTTTTATAAGAACCTTGAGAGGAATATCCAAAGTGGCGCTCCTTCGGATGCTTTTATATGGCCTGAGTATCTCACTCTCAAGACGAATGGCTATTATGGCTACATCATGAAATTGCGTCCGGCAAACTACTTTGAATTCGGAAACTTCCTGCTTGCAAAAAAGAATTTCAAGTCGTTCGATGCAATGCTTGCCGCTGCCATGAGAATTTGCGATGGCTTTATGATGCTCCATAGGGTTGGTTTCAGTTATCAGGATCTCAATGATGGAAACTTCTTCATCGATCCGGCAACAGGAGACGTTCTAATCTGTGACAACGATAACGTGATGCCACAGGGAGAAAAATCAGGCATTATGGGAAAAGCAAGATATATGGCACCGGAAGTCGTTGCAGGCGGTATTCCTGACAAGTATAGCGACCGGTTCTCTCTTTCTGTGATTCTATTCATGCTTTTCTTCGCCAACCATCCTTTCGAGGGAGCAAAGGTTGTTGCATGTCCTTGTATGACAGAGTCTTTTGAAAAGAAATTCTATGGAAGTGATGCTTTGTTCATTTATGATCCTGATAACAAGGAGAACCGTCCTGTAAGAGGAGTACATCAGAATGTTATTAGAAGATGGCCTGTTTTTCCTGCAATGCTTAAAGATGCATTTGTCCAGCAGTTCAGCAAGAATAAGCTCATGAAGCCTACGACTCGCATGATTGAACTGGAATGGCAGAAGCTTATTGCAAAGGTTCGTGATTCACTTGTAATCTGTCCTGCATGTGGCGAAGAAACATTTCTTGATATCGTTTCAGGGAATTGCAAATGCATGGACTGTGGCCATGAAGTTGCAACTGACAAGTACGTCAGGATAGGCACACGTTCCCTTATATTGACCCCAAATACAAAACTGTATATCGATAACGATAATGTGGCGGACGCTCTTGTCATCACTAATCCACAAGATAAGTCTATGCTTTTGATTCAAAATATCTCTAATATGAAGTGGACGGCAGAGACTCCAAGTGGAAAGGTGAAAGAAGTTGAGCCCAAAGGGCTCGTGCCAATTAAAGCAGGAATCAAAATATCGTTCTCGAATGTATCCAAAGGAGAAATAATTGCTTAGATAATTTATTGAAATTTAATGCTATGTCTTTACTTGATGAAGTGGTAAGCGTACCACGCCGGACATTGACCCTGTTCTTCATGATTGATACATCAGGAAGTATGATGGGCAACAAAATCGGAGCGGTTAACGATGCCGTTGTAAACGTGCTTCCGATGCTTGAAGAAATCTCAGAAACCAATCCTGATGCAGAGATCAGGGTCGCTGCTCTCGAATTTTCCAATGGCGCAAGCTGGCTTTATTCGGAGCCCAAACTCGCTTCTGAATTCGTATGGCAGGATGTTGCCGCTGGCGGTTTGACCTCTCTTGGAGAGGCTTGTTCAGAGCTTAACTCAAAGTTGTCGCGTACCGGCTTCATGCAGGCAGCAAGCGGCTCATTTGCTCCTGCTATCATTCTTCTTTCAGATGGAGGTCCTACTGATGATTACAAGAGTGGCATCGCAAAACTGAAGAATAATAACTGGTTCAAGGCTGCAATCAAGGTTGCTGTCGCTATTGGCGATGATGCAGATCTGAACGTTCTTGAAGAATTCGCCGGAACCAATGAGGCTGTCTTTACTGTTCACAATATAGATGCCCTTAAACAGATTATTCGTATTGTTGCCGTGACATCATCTCAGATTGGCAGTAAGAGCAGCAGTGCCAGTGATCTTACAAAGCAGGACCAGGTCGTTGGCGAAGTCAAGGCTCAGATTGAGAATATCGATGGCGCAGAGGCTGTAACTCAGGTTGACGGCAGTTCATATTCCGATGATTGGGATTAATATATGGAATGTCTGAATTTTACCTGCCAGGGTGAAAGTCACAAGGCGGACAATAAAGTCTGCCAGGACTTTTCGCATACATCGTCCGAAGAAGGTGTGACTGTGGCCATTGTGTGCGATGGCCACGGCGGGGATCGATATTTCAGAAGTGATGTCGGTGCAAAATATGCGGCTGAGATTACGGAGGAGTCAATACGGGTATTCGTAAAGAACATTGATTCTGATGCCTTTAAAGGAAAGCCGTACACTGCTGTCGGGCCTGTGAATGAATTACCGGTAGATTATAAGGAAACGGAGATAGATAAGTTGTTTAGACAGCTGTTCTCCTCTATAATCTGCAAGTGGAATGAAAGAATTCTCACACATGCACGTTCAACTCCTGTTAGCGAATGGGAAAGCAATCATGTTGAGCAGAAGTATCTCGATGATTTCATTGAGCAAAAGAGCCTTGAGAAAACATATGGATGTACTCTCATGGTTTTTGTGAAGGCAAAGCATTATTGGTTTGCATTCCATCTTGGAGATGGCAAGTGTATTGCGTTTCAAGAGGAACCTGTCTGGAGTGAGCCAATACCTTGGGACGGGCGATGCTTCTTGAATAAGACAACATCATTGTGCGATTCAGACGTAATCAATGAGTTCCGGTATTGTTATCAGGGTGATGGGGGGTATCCGGTCGCTGTGTTCTTGGGATCGGACGGTATAGATGACTCTTTCGGAGAAACGGCCAACATGGTGAACTTCTATATACAGCTGGCTAAGGAGATAATTTTACAATCAAAGGAAAAGGCTGAGGTGTCATTGCAGGAAACTCTTCCTCAGCTGAGTAAGATTGGAAGCAGAGATGATATGTCTGTTGCTTGTGTTTATGATAAAAGAGGCCTGAAGGCATTGTACGGGAAACTTGTTCAATGGCAGGTAGACAATATTATGTCTGCAATAGAGGAAAACAATACGAGGATCAAAAACTTGGAAATCAAACGTGACGCTTTTCAAGGAAAGCTTGCCCCGAATGATAAAATAAAGATTGAGTTACAATATGCGATGAACGACCTTGCCAGAGCATTAATGCAGAAGGATAACCTGGAGAAGAAGCTTAATATCCTTCTTCAGGAACGTGCCGGTGAGGATTTCGTGTCATATTCTGACAAGATTGGATTAGACAACGTTATTGAAGAACCGGAAGTTGAGTTGTCGGAACCTGTAACAGAAATCATAAAAGAGAACACAGATGGAAATATCCCTTACGTCGGTGAACATAGCCAAGACTGACGGCATCATTGCTGAATGCCGCCTCGTCAATATTCTTTGCGGCTGTATGGTTTTGACGCCAAACCATACCTGTATCGAAGTACGTGATGCGGGTAATCGTTGATAAGGACTATTCAAGAAACTGTTCCTATGTTCTTTAGAGACTATTCGTCCATTCAGAACAAAGATTGTGTACTCGTTATCCTTGTTAGGTATTTTTGATAGTTGTTTATGAGTAGCTTCTATTATTCAGTAAAAAAAGCCATCCAAACAATAGGGCCGGATTGCATTAAAAGTCAGGTCTTTTGTAATTGTGTCGATGACTTTTCAGGATATGAAGAGTTTCCTGTCATCAAGCAGATTCTCAGGAAGTTTGTCACAATGGGGTATGGGGAGAAATCCCTGGACCTGTATAAGAAGAAGCTTCCTTGGCAGAAAAATATGCAGTCCTTTGCATTTGAGTTTGCCGGCAGCACTGGATTCAATGCTGACCTTGTAAATTATGTCTTCGAGTGCATTGAGTATGGACTGGGATGGATAAAGGATGAGCCTTCATACAACAAGTATGAGAAACGGGACGTGAAACAGGTTTATGCTGAGGAACTTACCGGTGTTGATCTTGCCAAGCAGCTTTCCCTTATGAAAAAGGAGTACATCTCCATGCTCAATAGTCTGATTGTCGTTCCGGATGGAAAACTTTACAAGAAATCTGGCTACTATCCGGTGCAGGCTATTTCAGAATTGTGGGTGATTGAGCATAAGATAGATATTGTCAGTGCTGCATTGGGGCAGGATAATTCGGATTGGTGCAAGAATGAAAAAGGAAAAGTCCTGGCTCGATATAGGAAGACAAAGTCAAGTCAGTTCGGTGCTGTGTCTATAAAAGTGCTGCTGCCCATTATAGTTGTGTGTGCCTGTTTGGCAGAGGGTGGCATGTATGTGGCATCGCTCAAAGAATTGAGAGAATACAATTCTTTTATGGCCTTGGGAGAGGCTGCAATGGCAAAAGGTCATAATGCAGATGCTATAGAGGCCTTCGCATCAGCAGAAAAAGAGTACAGCGGTGTCTTTGCATCCGGATCCAAGAAGAAAGCAGCAGTAGCGAAACTTACGGAAGCAGTCACGCCTATCTTCAACAGCACGGTGGCTGCTGCAAGAGAGTTGATGGTATCCGGAAAATACGCTGATGCCCGTGAGTTGCTCCAGGAATTGGAAACGTATCCGTTTGACAATACCATGAGCTTATCTCTTGAGAAAGAACGGCAGAATTTGGAGAAATCTATTGTAAAAGCCGTCTCAGATGGCAAAAATACAATGCTTATGGTTATTTCTACGAAGGGGCGCAGACTTGACGCTAAGTCAATTGAGACCCTTAACGAATTACTTAAGGTTGCCCCTGACGATTATTGGTTAAACTTCGTTTTAAATAAAAGCAAGTAAATATGAACAATGCCTCAAAAAAGATACTTAAGACATTCTTTATTACATCTGCGCTGTCGTTATTGCATACAAACAATAGTGACGCCAGAGAGAGACCTGCACATGACGGTATTTCTGATGGTGAAGGTAAGGATTTTCTCAATGCTCTTAAACCAAGGATTATCAGGGACATTTTGAAGATAGGACAAACGGAGGTGTCAAATATGTTGCAGGCCACAGATCGCATTCCTCCCATCGCTCTCACTCTTCCCATAGATCTGGTTCAAGTCATTACAGTTCGAGTCATTATAGTTCAAGCAGTACATCCACAAGGTCATACGGCAGCGGAACTGTACCGGCAGCACCTAAGGTGTACTCTTTGGGAGATAGAACAATCAGCCAGGGAATGAGCGGAGCTGATGTGGCGGCGCTTACAGACCTTCTGATACTTAACTTATATTTGAATAAGGCTGATGTTACAGAAAGTAACGGAAAAATAGTATATAACGCGAGAGTCAGGAGTGCCATAATGAGATTCCAGAAGGATGCAAACCTTGCTGCTACTGGAAATGCTGATTCAAGGACGGTCGAGCAGCTGAAGGCGTGGGACGTAAATAATACTACTATTGTTCTTGGCGTTAGAGTCCTTGCTGTTGGTAATTCCGGCGCAGATGTCGCAGAACTTATCCGGTTGCTCACTGGGGCCGGGTATGCGCCCGATCCGGACAAACTCGAATATGATAATGGAAAACCGAAGATGACGGAGGACATTACGATGGCCGTCAAGATGTTCCAGGCATATCACAAACTTCCTGTAACCGGCAATATCGATTCAACAACAATAGCAAGACTTAAATCATCAGCACAATGATAATCACAGTTGACAGAAAAATCTACTCTGACGAATGTATCGCAAATACGGTATATTGGCTTGGACAGAAGTTTACCTGCTCCAGAGTTCTCACTGGAGACAATGAAGAGACAGTTACAATTGAAGCGATAAATGTTACAATGCCTGATTGGCTCATAGAACATGAGTTCTGGAGCAGTTTGAATGACTTTAAGCTTCGTGAGAGAATCAAAGCCGAGACCAAAAATATAAGGACGATCCTGTATGTTAAGGCATTCTCAGATTGTGACAATATAACAGAGGAGGAGTTAAATGAGTTATAGATTGCTTCCATTCAATTCCACCAGAATAAAAGATAAAGAAATTCTGGTGAATGAATTGGGCGATTTTTGCGTTGCGCCTGAGGGAACTGTTGAGAGGATTGCAAACCATGAGGATTTTGATGCGGAACTGTATAAATCACTTGTCGCAAATCATTTCCTATATGAAGGAGAGCTTCCCGGCATTCTGGATGTATATGCAGGCAGGTTAAAGACAAAGAAAAGTTTCCTCGGGGCAGGAACGGCTCTACATATTTTTGTTCTGACTCTCCGTTGCAATCAGAATTGTATTTACTGTCAAGCCTCAAGCCGTGCATCCGGAAGCAAGCATTGTTCCATGACAAAGGAGGCAATGGAGGCTGCTGTACGCTTAATGTTCAAGTCAAAGTCGGAATACCTTACTATGGAGTTCCAAGGTGGTGAACCTTCGCTTGAGCCTGGACTTATACGTTACGGAATTGAACTGGCTGAACAGACTAACCGCGTTGAGAATCGGCGTCTCACTTATGTGTTGTGTACGAATTGTGTAAATCTTACAGAAGAGGTTCTCGATTTGTGCAAGCAGTATAATGTCGTAATTTCAACTTCATTGGATGGACCTGAATTTATTCATAACCACAACCGTGGCCATGAGAATAGCTATGACAGAGTAATCGCCGGCATAGAGAAAGCCAGGGAAGTGCTTGGAAAAGCCCGTGTCTCGGCACTTATGACAACATCTTCACTTGGTGTGCATTATCCGGTTGATATTGTCAATGAGTATGTTAAGTTGGGCTTTGACAGTATTTTCCTGAGGGCTCTCAATCCTTATGGCTTAGCCTATGAGAATGATGATTGGGATGAATACACAAATCAGTTCATTGCTTTCTATAAATCTGCATTTGAGCATATCCTTAACATAAATAAGGCCGGACATTTTTTCATGGAAGAATATGCTGTTATTTTACTTAGGAAGATGCTCACTCCATTCACCACTGGATTTGTCGACCTGCAATCTCCAGCCGGAATCTTGAATTCAGTCATAGTGTACAATTATGATGGCAATGTGTATGCCTCAGACGAGTCAAGAATGCTGGCAGAACATAATGACTATGCTTTCAGGCTTGGAAAGGTCACTGATTCATACGAAGATTTATTCTATGGAAGCAAAGCCAAAGAGTTCGCGAAGGTTTGGTCAAATGAAGGTTTGGCAGGATGTTCTGATTGTCCTTTTATGCCGTATTGCGGTGCTGATCCGGTAAGGAATTGGGCGGCTCAGGGTGATATATACGGAGCACGCTATAACTCCGCATTTTGTAAGAAGAACAAGGCTATTATTGAATTTCTCATATCTCTATTGGTTGAGCATGAAGATGAGGTACTGCCAATTTTTAAATCATGGCTGTCATGAGACACGATTGGAACATAGAATCAAATGATAATTCCCTGTTCGTTACCGCCCAATGCAATAACAGGTGTATTATGTGCTGCCAGCCGCCTTTGCGACAGGATGATATAGATGAATTGTTTGAAATGAATCTGGAAGCCATTGAATCAGCTCCGCAAGGCATAAAGGTTATTGGTATTACTGGCGGTGAGCCAACCCTTCTTGAGGACAAATTGTTTGAATTAATTGAGCATATTCGTACCAGGATACCTGATGCAGTGATTCAATTACTCAGCAACGGGCGCAGGTTTTCCGACATCCGATATGCGAAGCGACTGAAAGATGCCGGCGGTAACAATCTCTTTGTAGGGATACCGCTCCATTCGGATTACGTAGGCGATCATGATCTCATAGCAGGGGTTAATGGTGCTTACGATGAAACTATGCTGGGCCTTTATAACTTGAATGCAGCTGGTGTTGAGATTGAACTTCGGGTCGTTATCAATTCTGTAAATGCTTGCAGACTTCCGATGATTTCGGAGTTCATCTACAAGAATCTGCCATTCGTCAATTTTGTCGCGTACATGGGAATGGAGCATACAGGCTATGCAGTCGCCAATGAGAAAAAGGTGTGGATCGAGCCGGAGGAGTACAAGGAGAATCTTGGCAATGCTGTGAAGAGACTCGCAGACTGGGGAATGGATGTTACTGTATTTAATATTCCGCTTTGCCTTCTCGATGAAAGAATTTGGCAGTATTCAAAAAAGAGTATCTCTGATTGGAAAACACTGTATCCTGATGAGTGCTCAGACTGTAAGTTGCTCAGCGAATGTTGTGGAATATTCAGTACTTCAAAAAAACAGTATAATATCAGAAGCAATAAATTCGATGAAACTCCGTGAGACTATAAAATCACTTGTTGATGACTGTGGCAGCAGTGTCATAGAATCATCCTTATTCATTAATATTCTACATGGTTCAGGCGTTTCTGAGGAAACGATTGTTTTTAGGAATGTTTTGAATATTCTTATGAATGTTTCACAGAATCTTACCGTCAAGGTGATGCCTATGAGCTATCCTGCTTCTGGCAATGCCTGCTGTATGTCTTTTTTAATGATAATGATGGATCGGCCATTCTCACCATTATGAAGGGTGATCGTGCAGTTATTGCATGCACAGATAAAGATGGCTCGGAAAAAGAGGAGAATATAAGAGAAATGTGTACGAAACCTAAGTTTTGCGTATGTGCAACCACCTGTAATTAAAGGCTCTTAGACCGTATGTAGCCGCTTTTCCGAGGCGGACGGAAGTTGTTGTATAGGTCTTCGTAAAGAGGGAGGTGTGGAGGAAAAGTTTCGCAGTCCGCACTGACCTTATATAAGGAACAATTTGGCACTTGTGAAACGTGAATTTGTAATTTATATGGGAATCTGTAAGTATTGCGGCCAGGACGCTGGACTGTTTTCCTGTGTACACAAAGAATGTGAAATTAGGCACGGCAAGGCTTGTGCTGAATTGGCTACTGTTTTCAGCGAGTATTTCCAGGGCTTAAGATCTGTCTCCGCGGTAAGCAGTGCCGTGCAGAGCAAGAGAAGCGACTGTCATATGTCCAGTGATGATGTCGCGCATTTAGGTGGCGTTGCATTAAGTGCATACTGTCAGACTATTTGTCGACCGTTTTCTGTATCAATTCTGGGAATTACAAGAGATTTCATTTCCGCAAGCGGTGTTTCTTATTGTGCTCTAAATGCAAAAGGCTCTCTTGATCTCATTGCCGCTAAATTAATGAAGGGATTCATTGCAGACTTCTTTACAGATGTACTTTCTTTGGACAAAGCGTTCAATCGTTGTGAAAAAATTAAGAACACATTGCCAATCGGCCATTCCCTTGAGAACGGCATCTATATGGAAATGCTTGAGAAAGCATCTGCTAACTTCATGAAGGACGGTATCTTGACTGCATCAGAGCAACAACATATTGAAGACTTTGCTGCGAAAATTGGCATCTCGATATCGAACCTTCCTGCAAAATACCGGGATTCCGATATAGCCAAGGTCGGACAATATGCAGTTCTTCGCGATCTGCAGAATGGAATATATCGTGTCTGCAATATTCAATACCCTGTCATCCTGGCTAAAAACGAGAACGTTCTGTGGGTATATAATGGCGTTTCTATGTATATGGAGAAGATAGAACGAGAGACTGTAGGAAGGAGCAGAGGATTTAGCCTCAGAGTCTGCAAAGGCGTTACGTATAGAGTCGGACAATTTAAAGGGCAATCAATTGAGCATAGCAGAATGAATCTTGAGGGTAACGGTGCTTTGATTGTCACAAATAAGAATTTGTTCTTCTGCTCGCAGCAGAAGAACAGCAAAGTGCCATTCAATAAGATAATTGGCATTACACCTTATTCGGATGGCATAGAAGTCCATAAAGATGGTAATGCGAAACGCTTGACCTTCCGTGGATTTGACAGCTGGTTTATTATGAACTTGCTTTCAATGATTGGTAATATTTAGAGAATATGATAAGAACTGCCCGGATAATACTGCGCCTGCTGATGCCGGTATGTGCACTTGCCCAGGAAATAATCAGGAGTTTTTACCTTTGGGACAGCTCTCAATACAGGGGAGTAACTCATACCTTACGATTGGAGCCGCATTCCCTAATAAAGATGTCAATGGCAGTATTTATTGATATATATTCCGGTAAATGATATGGAGAAAAGGACAAGATTTATAATACTAAGGAGTGGAGGATGTAATAAATGAAGTTCAAGTCAGCTTTCAACGGAGTGTTCCGTAATATTCCTCATAGGATTCAAAAGTCATTTCAACTGAATGACCGATACCATTCAGCTAAACTCACTTTGGATTTTCTCGGGAACTACACTTTGGAGGTGCCTTACGGTATAACAGATGCTACTGCAAGGCGCAGTATTTACTATAAACCTGCAATGGAAGAAATTACGCAGCAAATGATAGAAGCGTACAGTAATGCTACATCCGCATTCTCTAATATAGCATCGAAGTGTGTTACAATTGAAACAGATATTCTGTATCAGAAACGTCTTCATAGCCTTCAGCCGGAAACATATACCAAACGGATATGTCCGGAGCCACAACCTGACAAGAAAGGAGTCGAGAAGGAACTTATGGATGAGGCTGATCATAAGTTCTACAGCATTTTCTTCCGTAATGGCTCTGCAAAGAAAAAATATGTATCAGATAATCTCGAACCGGTGTATAATGACAGATTAAGTCGTTGGGAAGAGGTTGTCACATATTTCGGCTATGTCGAATCTGTTGTCGCCTCAAAAAAGAATAAAATGTACTATGATAAGTTCATTAAGGAAAAGACTGGTATCGAGAATCGCTTATACGGTCCTGATTCGTACGTAAGACAGCAGCTTTGCGAGATACTGAAGGATAAGTACATCCCGTTTTCATCATTACCGTTTGAATTTAGCTATGAGCAGAAAAAAGGATTGGCAGAAGTTGTTGTGGATGTTCCGATTGAATTACCTATACCAAAAGAATTTGCCCAGCTTTATACTACCGGAAAACTTTGGGTCAAGAGCAAGCACGGTAATGATATTGCCAAGGAAAAGCTTGCATTCTATCTCGGATTGCCGTTTTACCTTGCAAGCAAACTTTTCGGTCTTACGTTCAATATTAACAAGGTAAGGGTTTCGTTAATAGAGTCCTCCGCAAGTCTGGGAATTGTGTGGATAGAGTTCGACCGAGAAGTCCTCCGTCAACTTATTGTTTCCGGAAGTTTTGATTTATACGCATCTGCATTGGCGTATAATCATTATTTTGAATTGAATAAGGCTACGGGATTAAAGGGAATTCATATTGACCAGTTTAACCGGAAGATCAAAGAGATAATAGAGAATTCATCCAAGATTCCTCAGAAGCTGTCACAACAGAAACAGTCCGGTCAAACGTATGTCTCTATTGCTGATGCGAAGATTCTTGCTGCATCTATTCATGATAATAAGGCAATTGTAGACGCCATAAAGGATGCGGAACATAATAAGAACCAGACTCTGACTCTATCCAAAGTGCTTGCTGCTGTTTTGGAAGAGATAAAAGCATCCGATGTTGTGCCCGACAGTTCGATTCTCAATAGCCTTAATGAAGGAACTCTTTCCGCATACGGTTATGTCGAATATGAAGCCTATCCTGTGACAGAGCGCATTGATGAAAGCGATTCCGATTATGAAGAGGCTATGAAAGATTTTATTCATAAGGTTATTGACGCGGAGGCTCCAATAAGCAGGGATGTACTCAACAGACGTATTTGCTCGGCAATGGGGATATCACGTATCAGTGCAAGGCTCAACGAGAAACTTGGAGGTATCTTTCTCGATATGGAGTTGAACACTACTGCTGATGGGAAACTGTTTTTCTGGTCAGATACCGTGCGTCCGGAGAACTTTAGGGCATATCGCAAAGGCGGGAATCGGGAGGCCTTTGATATAGCACCGCAAGAGGTTGCGAACTGTATTGCATATAACATCGGTCGCACCGGCTGTTCAGAGAGAAAACGGGTATTGCATGATGCTGCCAATGAATTGGGCTTTACCCGTATGGGAGTTAATGTTCAAGCCTCAATGGAAGCCGGGGTTAAATGTGGTGTCATGAACGGCATTTTAACTGACAATGGCGACAGTATATATTCAAATATCTAAAAAAACACATAAGATGAGAAAAAGATTATTCGGGATAATCGAGAAAGGGCAAAAAGGAGATTGGCTCAGTACTGCGTACGATATAATAATGCTCCTGACAATCGTTGTGAGCATAATGCCACTGATGTTTTTCGAGGAACTCCAGTGGTTTAAAAATGTTGAAATCGTAACAGTGCTAATCTTTGTCATAGACTACCTTTTCAGATGGTTGACGGCTGATTTCAAATTGGGGAGGAATGGCTGGTCTTTCGTACTTTATCCTTTCACTCCAATGGCTATTGTTGATTTACTGTCAATACTGCCTGGCTTCAATGTTCTTGGGCGATGTTTTAAGATATTCAGGGTTACCAGACTGCTGAAGATTCTCAGACTGTTCAAGTTCTTTCGTTACTCAGATAAGATAGCCCTCTTTATGAGAGTGCTCAAAAAGGAACAGAATGTTCTCCTGTCAGTACTTGCGATTGCTTCGTTCTATGTGTTCCTCACAGCGCTCATAATGTTCAATGTAGAACCGCATATCAATCCCAATACCGGGAGCATAACATTTTCCGATTTCTTTGATGCTCTGTACTGGGCAACCGTGACTCTCACTACCGTTGGATATGGAGATCTTTGCCCGGTGACAGATGTCGGCCGTTGTGTCAGTATGCTGTCGTCATTATTCGGTGTAGCAATCATCGCACTGCCGTCAGGTGTGATAACTGCGAGATATTTGGAGGAATTGAGGTCGCAGAAGAAAGATGGCCTTTCAAATAATCAATAAATAACGTTTTTGATATGATTCCCTCACCTTTAGGATTGGCATTAAAATCTGCATTCAAACTGGAAGGAATAGCCGTCCTGTCTGAAAATATGTTGTATAATGTTCTTTGTGATCTTGGAGGCTTTGAAGATTCCGCAGAGATTAAGATGTCGTTCAAGTCTTTTATAAGTAGCGGGCATTCGAGGCGTCTTTATAATTCACTAAAGAAGTATAAACCCTTAACTCCTGAATGTAATAATGATAAAATAGCACTTCAGATAAGCAGAGAAGAAGTTGTTTTTGGAAACTCATCCACGAGCAGGCCTGAAGTTGTGAAATACATATTTGATGCGATTAGGTATGCATTGGATATTGATTTACGTCCGGAAACTACTTCTTATGATAATGAACGTGTCAAGAGACGATTATTGCTTAATCTTTTCTTTGCGTTGATACTCGCACTCGTTACTGTTTTAGCTGTATGCATCTATTTCCATAAAGAAGTTCTGCTAATTGATGCAGAGAATAACACCATTGTAAATCTTGAGGGAAATTACTCAATTAGAGTTAATACTGCGGATGGCGAAAAATTTTTTACTGGCAAAATCTCAGAAGTGGACAATGGTGAGTATAGTTTATATGTAGTAACGGAATACGGGCCGGAGGTATTCCCGATACTATATGATTCTGATACTATGGAATTGTTTTCCTCCCGTCTCGGAAAAGGAAAGGCCACTGTTAACAATGTTACATTATCCGTAACAATATCTTTTAATAATGAATCTATGTCATGGAAACTTGTAAAATAACCATTATATCTATCATTACTGTATCGCTTGTCGCATCTTGTGGCTATTATGTGCCTAAGTCCCGGTATACTCAGCTGGAGAGTGAATATAATATGGTCAAAGAATCTTTGGATATTACTCAGAGTGATTATCTCAAACAGGCAGAAGCATTGAATGAGATATTCACAAAGATGTCGTCAGTTTCAAGATCTACAATCGAACTGCGGGGAAATATTGAGCAGGGTAGTGCAAGGCTTACTCAAGTTGAAAAAATCGAAAAGAGCATAGATTATATTAAGAACCGGTTGGATGGGCTTAATGAACTTGAGCAGAGCAATGAGCGTTTTAAGAAGTTGGTTTCGGGTCTTCGTGAGACGATAAACGAAAAAGAGGCTGAAATATCAGTTTTGCGAAATGAAATTGCGGCAAAGGCGAAACGTATAGAGGAACAGGAATCCAAGATCACTGAGCAGAATGTCACTATTCAAAAACAAAGCCAGACAATTAATAATCAGATTGCTGTAATTTCAAATCAAAAAGAGGATTTGCGAAAACAGGTTCAAGAACAAGCGGCTTTGTTATATGAAGCCGGTGTTGAGTTTGAAAAAATAGCAGATGACTCTCCTGATGTTAGCCTGAAAAAGAATCGGACAAAAGTTGGTAACTGGCGGGATCAAATGTACCGGAACGCTCTTCTATATTATACAAAAGCACAACAGTATGGACATCCTGACACACAATCGGCAATACAGAGAGTGAGTAACAAAATGAAATAATTAAAAAACTTCGGGCACTTTTATGATACCGATGCAATTTATTCACATCTATAATATTCAGCACTTCTGCAATTTAATCGGTACGAGGGGCATTTTTGAAAGTGGGATAGAAATTTCGGTAAATTCAACTCCCTATCCGACAAACATCTAACGTCTTTTTCGTACCGCTGATTCTTTTTGCTGTTATTTGCTTGAATTCTCAGGTACAAATATACTCAAAATCCATCAAAAACAAGCAGAATAATTCCAGTTTTTTATTCTACGGTAAGAAAATCCTCATGGCGAAGCTTTAATTGAAAATAAATGGTGTACCAATACGCTTCCAACCGTACACCTAAATCTATTGAGGATAAACTTGGGTAAGCCTTATGCTTCTTATGACATCAAAATCTAAGGACGCAAAGGCTTCGTCCCTTACACCCACTGCCTCAGCAAAATTGATAAATCCAACCTCCCCACCTTCAAATTTTAACTTCAAACGATTTGACATCTAATGCAGAATCCAGCCCTTACTTCCGTCTAGAAAAATATCTTGCGGCCTAATCAAATCCTTCATATTAATTCTAATCAAATATAATAGACTATTTGCTTGCTGGCATCCACAAATTTGTTTATCTTTGCACACAAATGTAGATTTAATTCAATGGAAAAGAAAGAGTATAAAAATCGCCTTCGGGTTATTTTAGCCGAGAAGATGATTACAAATACATATTTGGCAGAACAACTTGGCGTGTCGAAAATGACAATAAGCCGCTGGTGTACCAATGCTACGCAACCAAGCGCACCGCAATTAATTGAGATTTCACAGATATTACAGTGCGATTTGAAGGAGTTATATAAAACAGTAGAGTGAATGGCAACAGTAAAAAAAGATATAACAGAAGTTTCTGAGCAGATTATCAAAGTAAAGAAACTTGTAAAGAAACGAGCTGAGCGACTCAAGGAAAAAGAGTTGTTACAGACACCTATATCAGAAG
>CAYMVG010000008.1:0-80886 GCA_964394295.1 uncultured Muribaculaceae bacterium
AGCGGTAGTATATTGTGCGCAGCAAAATATACGAATAAGTCGAGAGCAGAACCAAGATTTTGTCTAACTTTTACTATCTTTGACGGCTAAACTTTTTCATGGGGTGCTCTATGCCTTGTGGAAACCAGGAATCAAGACATGGATTTTGTAAAGACTCATAATGACCCCGGTTCTTCGGCGCGGTGCGGCACCATCACTACTGCGCACGGAAAAATCGAGACCCCGATATTCATGCCGGTGGGCACTGTAGGCTCTGTAAAGGGCATATACCACCGTGACCTTAAAGAAGACATTGGCGCGGAAATCATCCTCGGCAATACCTATCATCTCTACCTGCGTCCGGGACTTGAAGTGCTCAGAGCTGCGGGCGGTCTGCACAAGTTCGAGTCATGGGACAGGCCGATACTGACTGACAGCGGAGGTTTTCAGGTGTTTTCGCTCAGCCCGATACGCAAACTTACCGAAGACGGCTGCATCTTCCGTTCGCATATCGACGGCTCGAAGCATATCTTCACTCCGGAGAACAATGTGGATACCCAGCGCGTGATAGGTGCGGACATAATCATGGCACTCGACGAGTGCTGTCCGGGCGATGCCACATACGAATATGCGAAAAAGTCACTGAAACTTACGCAGTCATGGCTGGAAAGATGCGTAAGGCATTTCGACAATACCGAACCTCTTTACGGCTATGACCAGACCCTCTTCCCGATAATCCAGGGCTGTGTATATCCCGACCTTAGGCGTGCCGCCGTAGACCATGCCGCTGCTCTTGACCGCGAGGGCTATGCCATAGGAGGGCTCGCCGTGGGCGAGCCTACGGAAAAAATGTACGAGATGCTCGAGGTCGTCTGCCCGATGCTGCCCGACGGCAAGCCGAGGTATCTGATGGGAGTGGGTACTCCGGCGAACATTCTCGAGGGAATCGCAAGGGGAGTGGATATGTTTGACTGCGTGATGCCAACGAGGAACGGCCGTAACGGTATGCTTTTCACATGGGACGGAATCATCAATATGAAGAACCGCAAGTGGGCGGACGATTTCTCTCCTGTCGACCCGAAGGGAACATCGTTTGTCGACCATATATACAGCAGGGCCTATCTGAGGCATCTGTTTGTGGCCGGGGAGCTTTTTGCCGGCCAGATTGCGAGCGAACACAATCTGGCTTTTTATCTTGAACTTGTACGTCAGGCGCGCCTTCATATCAAGGCAGGCGATTTCAGCAGCTGGAAAGACGAGACAGTGAGGAAAATAATGACAAGACTTTGACAGGATATGGATCTTGCACCGAGAAAACTTGACGTATACATTGTCAGGAAATTCATAAGCACGTTTTTTATAGCTCTCCTGCTGATAATAGGCATCGTCATCATCTTTGACATTAGCGAGAAGATAGATGACTTTGTGAGCAAGGAAGCCCCTCTGAGGGCCATCATCTTCGACTATTATCTGAATTTCGTGCCATATTTCATGAATATGTTCAGTCCGATGTTCGTATTCATAACCGTCATATTCTTTACTTCGAAGATGGCGGCTGATACGGAAATTGTCGCGATATTGTCCTGCGGAATCAGTTTCCACAGGATGATGGTGCCATACGTATTCTCGGCAACTCTCATAGCCATTTTGTCTCTGTGCCTGAATCTTTTTGTGATTCCCGATGCCAACAAGACGAGGCTTGAATTCGAGAACAAGTATGTCAAGACAAGGTTCAAAAGTGTCGGCCGCAATGTACATTATCAGACCAAGCCGGGTGAATTCGTTTTTGCAGAATCTTTCAGTTCATGGAACAATACGGCATACCGTTTCACTATAGAAAAAATAGAGGACGGAAAGCTCGTGTCGAAGATCTCTGCAGAGACAGCTGTTTATGACACCTTGAAAAACAAGTGGACTCTGAAGAAATATTTTGTGAGGGAATACAACGAGGACCTTACCGACAAAATCCGCAGCGGCAGGCAGCTCGACACAGTTATCGATTTGTCGGCCAAGGATTTTTATCTTACGGAAAAGACCGTCGAGACCCTTACATACCAGGAGCTGAACCAGCTTATCGACACGCAGAGAATGAGAGGGGATGCCAATGTGAAATTTGCCCTGATTGAGAAGAATACCCGTTTTGCCCTTCCGTTTTCGGCCTTTATTCTGACGATAATGGGAGTGGCCCTGTCTTCGAGGAAACGGCGTGGCGGAATAGGCTGGAACATAGGAATAGGGATAGCCTTGGCTTTCACTTATATATTGTTCCTGCGCTTCAGCCAGATGTTCGTGCACACAGATACATTGCCTCCGGCCGTAGCCCTGTGGCTGCCGAACCTCATATTTTCCATAATAGCAGGCTTCCTTTACAGGATAGCTCCCAAATAGCCGTGTTTTTCTGTCGGAAGATTATTTGACAACTCCGTTATTTTATGGCCTACTCTGAAAAAGTAAATTTTGTGCGGGAAAATCACCTTCTCGAACCTGTTTCATATAATCTGTCGATTTTAATGTCATGAACTTATGATATAACAGGTCCGTTGCTGTATTTCCTGTATTCGGCTTTTACAGGTCAAGACTGTGAAAATTCAGTACTGTGTGGCTGGTGGATTGGTTCAGAGTTTTTTGATTTCGGATTCATCAAGACCGGTAATCTTTGCAATCTGAATGATTGACAGATTTTCTGCTTTCATTGCTGCGGCAAGTTCCAGATTGCGTTCATGACGGCCTTTTGCTTCGCCCTCAGTGAGCCCCTCCGCCTTGCCTCTCGCTTCCCCAATGGCTTCGCCTTCAGCCAGTCCCTCTGCCTTGCCCTCGGCCAGACCCTTGGCGTAGTTCTGGGATATCGCGTATTCCCTGTCAAGTTCGTTTATCATGTCCGTTTCAAATTTCTGTTTCTGCTCCGTGCTGAAGGCGGCGTATTCGCAGGCGGTCACCATCTGCATCATGAACGAGCTCCCGCTGATGGCGGCCGGAACATCATACATCGACTGACCGTGGATGAACCAGTAGAACAGGAAGTCAAGGTCGCTACCGCATTCCGCCAGGCTCTTCGTGAAACGCCCCAGCTCTGCAAAGGTAATGGAAATCGTCTGTTTTGCAAATTCTTTCGTCCTCGTTTCCATAAATTCATAATGTGAGACGACGTGGTCAGTGCCCCACTGGCCCTCGTCTTCATGGGTGAGGCTGTGATTCAGGATACTCACAACATACACCGGTCGCAGATCATTGTAGCTCCCTCCGCCAGGAAGCTGCAGGTGGTATACGCCTGAGGCGTAATAGACCACTCTCTTGAAAAAGTCCGTGTAGTCCTGGTCCTGAACCTCTACGATAAACTGTGCCCCGTCCTCGTCCCTGCATATCAGGTCAAGGAGACTGCGTTTTGAGCTGACGGTGTCCTGCTGTTGCTCGCGGTCGCAATACTCCACTATGTCGCTGACCACGACTCCATCCGGCAGGAGCCGGTTGAGGAGGCCGATGAGCAGTTGCTTGTTTGCCCTGCAGGCGAAGACCGCCTTGAAACCCGCATCAGATATGAGCGAGACGAATCTTTTGTCGTATTGTTTCATAATAAAATTTGATTTGGCAGTCTGTCCGTTTCACTCATCACGATATACATCGTTTTCATTTCGGACGGACACCGGTTAAACATTCCGTTTCATGTCAATGTCACTTCTCCGTACATCATACACCACTTCCTATTGCTGAATCTCCGGCATATTCACAGGAACGGTCTGGTCAAAAGTACGTCTTATCCAGACAACGGCAAGCACTTCCGGTGTCCATAAAGCCCGGTTTTTCTTTTTCTTTAAATCCTTTTTTCCCTTTTTTATAATTATTGTGTTTTTCTTTAAGAAATTGGTCGCATGACGAAGTTCAATGGGCGGACAACTTACAATAAGATTGGCCTTCGACCTGAAAAACAGTTTGACACTCCTTGTAGAGAATTCGGAATGAACAGAAACTACAGAATCTTCTTTTGTAATCGATGCTCCGGCAAGGGATAGGGGAGCGCGGCTTTTACAGCGATATGTCTATTTAAGATTAGCAGGAAACGGGGCAGACTAAAAAGTATTAGTCAAGCCCCTTTTTCTCATTTTTATGTGTGGACTGCCTCGCCCTTGTCACCAGATTTTCAATTCTCAGAGAGTTATTCTGACTTTTTACACCCTCGTCCAACAATGTCTTATGCTAACGATTTCATCCCCGCCGGAATGAAATCTGACGGGGGTGAATTTCGGGGGACTTGTCAGATGCCCCTGGAATCTTTATCGGAATGCGCGCTGTTAATCCACAAGTACTGTCCAGCCGAATGTGTCCTCGATGTCTCCGTACTGGATTCCGGTGATGTATTTGTACAGCTTCAGGCTTTTCTCGCCGCAAAGTCCGTTGCCGTAAGTGTAGACCGTCTCCTCGTCAGACTCCAGAAAAGGCCTGTCCGCAAGTCTGTGCACGGGGGTAATCACCACAGCCGTACCGCATTCTCCTACTTCATCGAAAGTCGGAAGCTCCTCCACCGGAACGGGCCGTCTTTCCACTGTCATGCCGAGGTGTGCCGCAACTGTTTCAAGCGACATATTCGTGATGGACGGAAGTATGCTGTCTGATTTCGGTGTTATGTATGAGTTCCCCTTTATCGCGAAGAAATTTGATGAATTGAATTCGTCGATTGTAGTCTTTGTGGCCGGGTCCAGGTAAAGAACGGCCTTGTAGCCAAATTCATGAGCCTTATTTAACGAATACAGCGAAGCTGCATAGTTGCCTCCGACCTTGTACGCTCCGCATCCGTTTGGTGCGGCCCTGTCGTAGTTTCTTGCGATTATGGCATCTACAGCTTCAAGCGTACCCCCTGTATATGCACCGACAGGCGAACACAGCATCATGAATACCGATTCTTTTGAAGACTGCACGCCGAGCTGCGGATTGAATCCGATGAGGGTAGGGCGGAGATACAGCGAAGCATTAGAGCCGTATGGCGGCAGAAAATCAAGGTTTTCGCGCACGATTCTTTTGCACATGTCTACGAACATTTCTACCGAAGGCGCTTCAATTCCGAGGTATCTGGCCGATTTCCGGAGACGCTTCGCATTTTCTTCAGGTCTGAAAAGCCGCACTTTTCCGTCCTTGCCCCTGAATGCCTTGAGTCCTTCAAAACATTCTATTGCGTAATGGAAGCATCCGGCGAACGCGCTGATCGAGATGTTGTCGTCAGTGCTGCTTTCCACCGGTGTCCACTTTCCATCGATGCAACGGCTGGATAAAATCGTGTTTGTCTTCGTATATGAAAATGTAAGTCCGCTCCAGTTTATGTTTGCCATATCAGATAAGTGTTTCAAACAGTTTGTTGTTTTCGTTTATGTATTCGTATGATATTCCGTGTGAGTCCATCCTGCTCATCAGTGCCGCGAAATCTTCCTTTGCCTGAAGCTCGATTCCTATCAGCGCAGGTCCGAAATCCTTGTTGGTCTTTTTGATGTACTGTATATATACAAGGTCGTCGGACGGGCCGATTACATCGCGGATGAAAGAGAGTACCGCACCCGGCTTCTGAGGAAAATTTACAATGAAATAGTGTTTGAGTCCTTCGTAAAGAAGTGATTTTTCGCGGATTTCCTCCATTCTGGTAATGTCATTGTTGCTTCCGCTCACGATACAGGCAACTTTTTTGCCTTTTATTTTGTCAGCATAGAATTTCAGTGCAGCTGTAGAGAGTGCTCCGGCAGGCTCTACAACGATTGCGCTCTTGTTGTACATCTGTATGATGGTCGTACAGACCGCTCCCTCCGGAACTATCACGATGTCGTCAAGAATGTCCTTGCAGATGCTGTAAGTTGTCGCTCCGGCTTTCTTTACCGCCGCACCGTCCACGAATTTGTCTATATGTTCCAGCTCGACAATCTCCCCGCTGTCTATCGCCGTCTTCATGCAAGGTGCTCCGGCTGGCTCGACTCCGATGATTTTCGTGTCAGGGGATACCTGCTTTATATATGCTCCGAGTCCCGAAGCAAGTCCGCCTCCTCCGATAGGTATGAAGATATAGTCCAGCCTGTCTTTTGCCTGCTTCATGATTTCAAGGCCTATCGTACCCTGGCCCTCGATTACCTTAGGATCATCGAACGGAGGGATGAAAGTGCGTCCGCTTTTTTTTGCGAACTCAATGGCAGCAGAATTGGCGGCATCGAAAGTGTCTCCCGTAAGCACTATGTCGATATATTCCTTGCCGAACATCCTGACCTGTTCTATTTTCTGCTTCGGAGTAGTGGTCGGCATGAATATGGAACCCATAATCTGGAGCTTGTTGCATGAGAAAGCTACGCCCTGTGCATGGTTGCCTGCACTTGCGCAGACGATTCCGTATTTGAGGATTTCCGGTTCTATCGAGCGTATTTTGTTGTATGCCCCTCTTATTTTATATGACCTCACAATCTGAAGATCTTCTCTTTTGAGATAGACATCCGCCTCATATATGTCGGACAGATTGTTGTTCCTCATGAAAGGAGTAGGCTCGATGATTTCCTCGAGTACGCGCGATGCGTTTTCAATGGCCTCTACGGTCGGAAAGTACATTTTCGTTTCCATTGCTTGAAAAATAAATCAAATTATGGTTTTCCGGTTCAAATATATAATTAAATCTGCTTATTTGCCAAAGGTTTTTAACCTTGTACATCAATTCAGCATTATCAGGGCTATGGACGGGCGGCTGAATTCCAGTCTTACCCTGTCCTGTACCGCACGGTTGAGAGTGGCTTTCCACCAATTGTCGAAAACTACTCCGCCGGTCTGGAATTCAAGTCCTTCCGAATGGATTGTCAGGCCGTTGTCAGGACTGAATACAGAGACTTTCCGTCCTTCGCCGCATTCCATCTCAAATGTATCAGTCGCAGCGAATATCGTCGAATGGTCGGATATCATCTGCACTTCGATTCCTTTTTCCTCCGGGCGGTAAGTCCTGGCGTATTCCATAAGCAGGGAAACATTCCCTATCGTATGGTCTTCGCGTTCTCCTGTTGCACCGAGTATCGTGATTCTGCTGATATCACGGATGTTTTCAAGCGCCCAGGAAAATGCTTTGGTCTGGTCATTGTGCTCCTGTTCGTCGATTCGCGTGATAATGCCGGCATATTTTTTTTTCATGCTTTCCGGCAATGAGTCCATGTCTCCTACGACTCTGTCCGGAAGCCTTTCCTCACCGAAAATCCGTTTGCTGTTCCGCATGAATTTGCGCAAAGCTCCGTCGCAGCAGATAATGAAATCAGCCGTGCGTATCATGTAGCGAGGATATTCCGTTTTAGGAAATGTGCCGTCGCATATTATCACAACATCCTTGCCCATTGCCTATCTTCCAGTGATGAGTGATGAGGTGCCCTGCGTAGCGGAATAGCTCTGAGGCTCGCGGAAGCCTATCAGGAAATCCTTTGCGTCCATCCTCTTCTTTCCTGAAATCTGAAGCTCCTTTACGGATATCGCTCCGTCAGCAGCAGCAAATGCAAGGTAAGTCCTGCCGTCCGACAGCACAGTGCCCGGTTCCGCACAGGTCAAACCGTTTTCTGCAAGCATGGCCACGTATGCCTCGCCCTCGATTTTCCGGCTTCCGAAAATCTTCATCTGCACTGTCTTGCCGTCTTTGACAAGTTCTGTAAACGCACCCGGATATGGACTTAGGCCGCGTATCAGGTCATGCAGGCGCCTTGCAGTGCAGTTCCAGTCTATATGGCACAGTTCCCTTGTTATTTTCGGAGCAGGTTTCAATATCTCGGAGCCTTGTATGAAACTTTTCTGTATGCGGAACTCCACATTGTTTTCGATTATGGCGTCCACTGTCGTGCCTACAAGTTTGGCTCCGAGTTCCATGAGCCTGTCATGCACATCTCCGGCATTGTCCTCTGGCCCTATCTGGCATACGTTCCTGTACATTATGCGTCCGGTGTCCATGCCTTCATCGATCATGAATGTAGTGACTCCGGTCGTTTTCTCGCCGTTTATTACAGCCCAGTTGATAGGGGCGGCACCGCGGTATTGGGGCAGAAGGGCTGCATGGAGGTTGAATGTGCCGAGCCTCGGAATCTCCCATACGGCCTTTGGCAGCATACGGAACGCGACCACAACGAACAGATCGGCTTTCCAGGCTTTCAGTGCCTCGAGGAACTCCGGATCTTTCAGCGACAGAGGCTGCAATACCGGTATCCCGTGCTCAGTGGCGTATTTCTTGACTGCGCTTTCATTCACCTTGAGTCCGCGTCCGCTTGCCTTGTCTGCCACGGTAACGACTCCGACAACTTTGTGTCCGCTCTTTATGAGTTCATCGAGAGGCGCAACGGCAAACTCCGGTGTGCCCATATATACGATACGTGTCTTCTTAAAAATTCCCATTATCTTTGCTTTAGTCTTTCTCAGTCCGTTGCGGATATTTCCGAGGTTGAATATAGATGAGTCGTTGATTGCCTGCCACGTCAGGTACAGCCCTGTAGGAAGAAGAATGTACGCCGATATGAAAACTCCGTGGAAAGGGGAGACCGCACCGTCGCGCGCGAGCTTTGTTCCGGAGATGTCTATGACCCAATACACTACGAAAAACAGCACGGATATGATTGCCGGTGTTCCGAGTCCTCCTTTTCTTATCAGGGCACCGAGCGGCGCACCGATGAAGAAGAAGATGAGGCAGGCGAGCGACAGGGCGAACTTTTTCAGAATTTCGATGTCGATAAGCCTGAGCGTATAGGTGAAATGGAATCTGTCTCTCGAATATGACGAAAGCGTGACCTGCAGATCGTCTGCATTGCTTTTGGCTTTCTCGACGGCATGAAGCTCATCTTCAAGGCTTGCCCAGGCATTCTTTTCCTCCATTTTCAGAGGAAATGTCATGCCTTCTTTTCCTGCCGTGTCGAGCTGCGCGTTATATCTGAGTACACGCGATGCCCTCATCGATTCCAGGTTATCTTTTTTTCCGGACCGGTTCAATGCGCCTATGGAGTCCTGGCCGTGGTACAGCTGCCCGAGATTCATGGACTTCACCTGGTCATCGAATCTGCTTGAATCCGACTTCTGGAATGCGTAGTTTTTCAGCGGAATAATCATCTCCTGCCTGTGGAAATCTATTTTCTGAAGCTGGAGAGTCGTATCGCGGTATTTTCTTGTATTGGTCTCCTCGTAATTCGAACCGTCATAAAGGATGAATGACAGGTAGCTTTTGTCCTTTGACATTTTCATAAGTGCGGAATCCGCAAGGACAAGGCTGGTGTTTCCCTTGTTTTTAGTGTGGTTGTACACCATGACCCCGTGCATCATCCCGCTTTCGTCGTCCCTGTCATTTACACGGAGGATATAGCCCTCTATGCCGTTGTAGAAAGTACCTGTAGGAATCTTAATCTCTTCCTTGGTGCGCCCTATGTCATCCCTGAGGGTGTATATGTTGTTATATGCCACAGGAATGAGGTTGTTGGACACGAAAAATGCGCCGATGCTTATGACAAGACAGACAATGCCGAGGGGCACAAGCACTCTCTGGAGCGATATTCCGGCGGCCTTGATTGCAAGCAGCTCGTTGTTTTCTCCCAAAGTTCCGAGTGTCATCATGGAGGCGAGAAGAGTCGCAAGCGGCAGGGAAAGCGGCAGCAGTGTCGCGCTTCCCCAGCCGAGGAACTCCAATATGACTTTAAGGCTCAGACCCTTTCCGACCAGTTCATCTATATAAAGCCACAGGAACTGCATCATGAGTATGAACACGACGACCAGCAGGATCGCTATGAACGGTCCTATGAAAGACTTTATTATGAACCGGTCGAGCCTCTTCATTTTAAATTATTTTGTCGCGGCCTCAATCATTTTTCCGAGGGCGTTTTTCAGGCCGTCCGTATTCTTGCCTCCTGCGGTGGCAAGGCCGGCCTGACCTCCTCCTCCTCCGAGGATGAGCTTTGCGGCTTCGCGCACATCCGCCCCCGCATTGTGACCGGCCTTTACAAGGTCATCTGAATACATGAGCAGAAGCTGAGGCTTGCCGGCAAATTCGAAGGCTGCGGCAATCACAAGGTTCTCGGCCTCTTTCTGGAGCATGAAAGCCGCATTCTTGAGCATTGACGGGTCTACCTCGTAGTCGATTTTCACTACGTTGACTCCGTTTATGTTCTCAGAAACCTCGACAAGAGAGTTTTTGAGTGCGACCGTCTTTTCCTTTATTATTTCCTCCATTTTCTTCTTGTACTCCTCGTTCTCGCTTACCATCTTCTTTATTGCGGCAGCGAGGTCCGGAGCATTGTTGAAGAAAGCCTTTGCTACGCGCAGAGTGTTCTCCATTCCGTCCACAATCATCTCTGCATGGATTCCGGTCGTGGCCTCGATGCGGCGTACACCTGCGGCAATGGCCGATTCGGACCTTATCTTGAAGAAGCCTATGCGTCCGGTAGCCGAAGCATGGGTTCCTCCGCAAAGTTCGCATGAGTCACCGAACTTCACGACGCGCACGCGGTCTCCGTACTTCTCTCCGAAAAGTGCCATTGCACCGAGCTTCTGTGCCTCCTCCATTGTGGCTGAACGGTTCTCGTCGAGCGGACTGTTTTCGCGGATAAGTGCATTCACTCTCTTTTCAACGCGGTCGAACTGCTCGTCAGTGAGTTTCTCGAAATGCGAGAAGTCGAAACGGAAATATCCGTCGCATACGTATGAACCTTTCTGTTCCACATGAGTTCCGAGAATTTCCCTGAGTGCCCTGTGAAGCAGGTGGGTGGCCGTATGGTTGTTCTCTATCATCGTCCTCCTTTCGCGGTCTACGTGGAGGCTGAAGCTGTCCGTGCTGTCGGACGGAATCCTTTCCGCGATATGTATGGTCAGGTTGTTTTCCTTGATTGTGTCGGTGATGCGTATCTTCTCGCCGTTTCCGGAAACGATATACCCGGTGTCGCCGACCTGGCCACCCATCTCGCCGTAGAACGGTGTGCGCTCGAAGACGAGCTGGTACATCGTCTTGTTCTTCGCCTTGACAGTGCGGTGCTTGATCAGCTGGACTCCTTCTGTGTCGGTAGTGTCGTAGCCCTCGAAAATTACATCTGCGCCGCGGGAGAATTCTACCCAGTCACCGGATTCGATTGCCGTGGCGTTGCGGGCTCTTTCTTTCTGTTTTGCAAGTTCGGCATTGAAGCCTTCGAGATCGATTTTATATCCGTTTTCCGAAGCGATAAGTTCGGTCAGGTCTATCGGGAAGCCGAAAGTGTCGTACAGCGTGAACGCATCTTCACCGCTTATGAGCATTGTGTCCTTTGACTTCTCCATTATGTTGTCCATAAGGCGTATGCCCCTGTCGAGCGTGCGGAGGAATGCCATTTCCTCCTCTTTGATGACTTTCTCTACAAGAACCTGCTGGCTCACGATTTCAGGATAGAACTCTCCCATGTCATCCACGAGCTGGCCTACAAGGCGGCAGAGGAAAGGCTCGTTGAAGCCGAGGAAAGTGTAGCCGTAGCGCACGGCACGGCGGAGTATCCGTCTGATTACATAGCCGGCCTTGACATTGGACGGAAGCTGTCCGTCCGCAATCGAGAAGCTGATTGCGCGTATGTGGTCTGCGATTACCCTCATGGCCACGTCTTTCTTGGCATCGGTGCCGTATTTTTCGCCGGAGAGTTCCTCGATCTTGCGTATCATGCCGGTGAACACGTCGGTGTCATAGTTGCTCTGCTTGCCCTGAAGTGCCATGCAAAGACGTTCGAAGCCCATTCCCGTGTCCACATTGCGGTTCGGCAGAAGCTCAAGCTCTCCGTTTGCCTTGCGGTTGTACTGCATGAAAACGAGGTTCCATATCTCGATGACGAGGTGGTGTCCCTTGTTCACAAGCTCCCTTCCCGGCAGGGCCGCGATTTCATCTTCGCTCCTGAGGTCGATATGGATTTCGCTGCACGGGCCGCACGGGCCTGTATCTCCCATTTCCCAGAAATTGTCATGCTTGTTTCCGAGCAGAATCCTGTCTTCCGGAAGATATTTCTTCCAAGCCTCCATAGCCTCGGTGTCGAGCTTAGTGCCGTCTTCCTCCGCTCCCTCGAATACGGTTGCATAGAGCTTGCTGCTGTCGATGCCGTAAACTTTGGTAAGCAGTTCCCATGCCCAGTCTATCGCCTCGGTCTTGAAATAGTCTCCGAAACTCCAGTTGCCGAGCATCTCGAACATGGTGTGGTGATATGAGTCATGTCCGACCTCTTCGAGGTCATTGTGCTTTCCGCTCACTCTCAGACATTTCTGACTGTCTGTCACGCGCAGCCATTTCGGGGCGCTGTTGCCGAGGAACCAGTCCTTGAACTGATTCATTCCGGCATTTGTGAACATCAGGGTAGGGTCATTCTTAACTACCATAGGTGCGGACGGCACTATCTGGTGGCCTTTTGAAGCAAAAAAGTCCAGAAAGGCCTTTCTGATTTCTTTTGAAGTCATATATGTGTCAATTTTCTTATCCATAAAATATGTTTCCCCGTCAGTGACGGCGGCACTGTACGGAATTCCGAACTTGCAAAATTACAACTTTTTTTGTCATTTTTAAAGCAAAGAAACATAATTTGGTTATCTTTGCACCATGTCCGTTAAAAGAAATCATATTTTCAAGGGCAGCATGCGCATAAGGAAGACGGCATTTCTTTTTGTCGCCAGTGTCTTTATGTCTGCCCTGTATCTTCATATATATGTGTCCGTCCTTGGGCTGGAGCTGCCCAAGACGGCGATTCTTAAGAAGAAGAACGCCGAATTGTGTTCACGCATAGATGTGCTCGACAGACATCTTGACGAATACGAGGCCGCCTTGTCTGCGCTTCAGATGAGGGACGATGAAATATACCGTTCCATTTTCGGTATGAATACCATACCTGCCGAGGTCAGGAATGCCGGCTTCGGAGGTCTTAACAGATATGCGCACTATGACGAGGTGGACCGTAACGGACTGCTGAAAAAGGCGGCCGTCCGCCTGGATGTCCTCACAAAGAAATCGTATGTCCAGAGCAAGTCATTCGACGAGGTCGCCAAACTTTCAAAGAATGCAGGCGAGATGGCGCAGTGCATCCCTGCAATTTCGCCTATTCTTCCTGAACCTGGGAAATACCGCATATCAAGTACTTTCGGATACCGTTCCGACCCTTTCAACGGCAGGTCTACGCGTCATTCCGGAGTGGATTTCGCCATGAAGTCGGGAACTCCCGTATATGTTACCGGAGACGGTGTCGTCGAGACAGTCAAGTTTGAATTTTTCGGTTACGGCAATCAGGTGGTGGTGGACCATGGGTTCGGCTACAAGACGAGATATGCGCACATGAAATCAATCGGAGTCGTCGAGGGCATGAAAGTGAAGCGCGGCGAGTGTATCGGTCTGAGCGGCAATTCCGGACGTTCTACCGGTGCCCACCTTCATTATGAAGTCATTTACAAAGGCAGTCAGGTGAATCCGGCCAACTATTACGACCTTACCGTCACTCCTGAGGAATATTCCGTTATGGTGCGCGGTGTTGCGGAGGCTTCCGAAAAAATAACGCTCCATCCTTCTCACAAGAAAAAGGGAGGGCGCTCATGACTGTAAAGAAAGCGATCAGAATGGTGCTGTCATTCTTTATCGGCACCGTATCGATGGCCGTGTTCTACTATTTCATAATCGCCCTGTTTGTCAGTACGGACACTGAACGCAGACTGAAGCAGGAGAATGAGATGTATGAACGCGAGGTCTCCATGCTTGAGGGCAAGGAACAGCTCCTGTCCGATGTCGTGACCGGACTCACCGCGAAGGATGACCGTATTTATATGGACATATTCCAGACCCATGCTCCGGAAACAGACCCGTTTTCCTCTCTGGATTTCCTTTCGGGGATAGATTCTGTCCCCGACCGCAATCTTGTGATGCACGTGGCGGGGAAACTCGATGTCATGGAGGAGCGCGCCGCTTCCGTGGAGGACAATTTGCGTCATGTGATGGCTGCCGTATCTGCACCGGATTTTGTTATGCCTCCCATGAGTTCTCCTCTCGGAGACTTTTCATTTGCCCAGATAGGGGCTTCCGTGGGCGACAGGATGAATCCGTTCTATAAGATAACAATGCACCACAACGGACTGGATGTCATCGCCCCCTCAGGCAGGCCGGTCTATGCTTCTGCAGACGGAACCGTCACAGACATAATCCGTTCGCGCAAGGGGCTCGGGAACGTGGTGGTCATAACTCATGACGGCGGTTATGTGACCAAATATGCCCATCTTGCTGACGTGGAGGCCGTGAAGGGACGCAGGATTGCCAAAGGTATGCGTATCGGTTATGTCGGAGTGTCCGGCAACTCTTTTGCCCCGCACCTTCATTATGAAGTGTGGAGGGACAGTCTTGCCGTCGATCCGGTGAACTGTTTTTTTGCTTCCGTCACACCTCATGAATATGTCAATATGCTTATAATGTCTGCCATGACAGGGCAGTCGATGGATTAGACTGCGCAACAGAAAAAATATACAATCATGGACAAATATCTGTACACTGTCGGAGAAGCGGCAGAAATCATCGGCGAGAGCACGTCCCTTGTCAGATTCTGGTCAAATGAATTCCCGAAATTCATAAGGCCTCAGAGGAATGCGAAGGGAAACCGGCTTTTCACGGCGGATGACATAGAGGTGCTGAAACAGATACATCTCCTTGTCAAGACCGAGGGGCTTACTTTGGAAGGGGCTGCGAAGAGACTGGCCGGCGAGAAGAAGGATGTAGTGAACAAACTGAGGGTTCTGGAGTCGCTTAAGGCTGTCAGGCAGCAGCTTGAAGAAATAAGGGAGGGACTGAAATGAGCGCTTCGGTAAAAGACGTGATACGTGCGATAGAAGAATTCGCACCGTTGTCGATTCAGGAGAAATGGGACAACAGCGGCTTGTGCATCGGCTCGCCGGACAATGCTGTCAGTTCGGTGCTTCTCGGTTTGGACTGTACTCCGGAGCTTGTTGACGAGGCTGTCCGCTGCGGTGCGGACATGATTGTGACCCATCACCCTCTGATTTTTTCGGGACTGAAGAAAATATCTCCGGACAACCCTGTAGGCGAGGCCGTAATCAAGGCTGTCAGGGCCGGAATATCCGTGTATGCGGCGCATACGAGTGCCGACAAGGTGCTTGCCGGTGTCAGCGGCGCCATGGCTGCAAGGCTCGGACTGGAGGACGTCGTGCCTCTGGAGGATGACGGCAGCGGACACGGGCTTGGGGCTGTCGGCAATTTTCCGTCGCCTCTTTCTGCCGCGGAAGCCGTTGAGCTTGTCAAGGAGCGGTTCCGCCTGAAAACTCTCAGGACATCCCGTCCTGTTGAGGAAATGATAAGCCGTGTCGCCATGTGCGGCGGTTCAGGAGGGTCTCTTATCTGTGCTGCCGAGGCTTCCGGGGCGCAGCTTTATCTGAGCGGCGACATATCATATCACAATTTCTTTACGAAAAAGGGCTTCATGATAATGGATATAGGCCATTATGAAAGTGAAATAGAGATAGTTGACATTTTATTTTCCTTGATAAAGAAAAATTTTCCTACCTTTGCGGTCCGCATTACGCAGAATATATATAGTAACCCGATATTTTATTATTAATCGATATGGCTAAAAAGACAAAGAAAATCGAAACTCCAATCGACCAGAGGGAGACTTTCGTATCAATCCAGAAGAACTTTGCTGATTCTGACCTCAGCGTTCCGGAGAAACTCAAGACTTTGTATGTGCTTCAGCAGGCTGACACCGCAATTGACAAGATTCTCCAGCTCAGGGGAGAGCTTCCGGTCGAGGTGGAAAACCTTGAGACCGAGATTGCCGAACTTAAGGCAAAGGCTTCGCACATAGCCGAGCAGATTGAGGAGTACAACAAGTTCATTGCGGAGAACAAGTTCAGCATTACTGACTGTGATACGCAGATTGAGAAGTACAAGGCCCAGCTTGAGAACATAACCAACAGCCGCGAGTACGATTCACTCAACAAGGAAATCGAGAATCAGGGACTTCTCCGCCAGATTGCAGAAAAGCATATCGGCGAGGCAAAGGAGCGCATCTTCGACAAGAAAGGCGAGCTTGAGGTCATAAAGGAGAAGATTGCCGTGAGAAATGATGACCTCAAGGCAAAGAAGGAGGAACTGGCCAACATCGTGGAGTCCACTGCAAAGGATGAGGAAAAACTCCGTGCAAACAGAGATGCCTGCGCATCCAAGATAGACGAGAGGACTATGAACGCATACGACCGTATCCGTCACAGCTTTACAAACCACCTTGCCGTAGTTTCCGTATTCAACGGCGACTCATGCGGAGGCTGTTTCAATACCATAGCGCCGCAGAGGCTTATCGACATCGCCTCCAACAGGAAGATGATCATCTGCGAGCATTGCGGCAGAATTCTTGTGAACCCGGATTTCGAATAGCCTCCCGGGACCGATATGGCTGAATCAGGAAAAAAACGGTCAGTCAGGGGAAAGGGGCCGGCACTCAACATGGACACGCTTGGGCTTGAGATGGGAAACAAACCGCCTCAGGCTCTTGACGTTGAAGAGGCTGTCCTCGGCGCTCTTCTGATTGAACCCAATTGTACAGACGAAGCTATGGACGAACTTACGTCCAACTGCTTCTACAGCGACAAACACAAAATGATATTCAGTGCCATGCGCTCGCTTACGAATGAGCACGTCGCACTGGATATCCTGTCTGTTACCCAGAAGCTCAAGTCCGAAGGCAACCTTGAGGCTGTCGGAGGCACTGTCGCCCTTGTGCAGCTTTCGCAGAAGATCGGTGCGGCGGCCCACATTGAGTATTACATAAGGATTCTGAAGCAGAAATGCATACAGCGAGAACTGATTACGGCTTCATACGAAATACTGAAAAGTTCATACGATGAGTCGGTCAATGTGGACGACCTCATAGACCAGGCGCAGACAAAGGTGTTCGCTGCCATCCAGAACAACGTAAAGAGGGACGTCCAGGAAATCGGAAAGGTAATAAACGAGGCTCTTGAGGACATACAGCGTCTGCAGAATTCGTCAGGTCTTAGCGGTGTACCGTCAGGTTTTCCGTCCCTGGACAAGATTACCCAGGGCTGGCAGGCTTCTGACCTTATTATTCTTGCAGCCCGCCCTTCGGTCGGAAAGACTGCCTTTGTGCTCAATATTGCCAGGAATGCTGCCGTGGATTTCAATATGCCTGTGGCCATTTTCTCGCTTGAGATGCCGTCCATCCAGCTTGCCAAGCGTATGATGGTTTCGGAGACAAGGCTGAATGCCGACAAGTTCAGGGGAGGAGAGGCAATCCGTGACTGGGAGTGGGAGCAGCTCGACATACAGCTCAAAAAACTGGTGAAAGCTCCGATGTACATAGATGACACTCCTTCGCTTCCGGTGATGGAGTTCCGCTCAAAGGTCAAGAAACTCGTCAAGCAGAAAGGCGTGAGACTGGTGGTCGTCGATTACCTGCAGCTTATGCAGGGACCTTCCGAATTGCGCGGAATGCGTGAGCAGGAGGTGGCTGCCATATCGAGGACTCTGAAAGCTACTGCCAAGGAGATGAATGTGCCTATCATAGCCCTGTCCCAGCTCTCCCGTCAGTCGGAGAACAGGCAGGGAAGCAACCGCAGACCTCAGCTGAGCGACTTGCGCGAGTCCGGTTCAATCGAGCAGGATGCCGATATGGTTGTATTCATACACCGTTATGACTATCAAGGACTTTCGGACAATCCTGATGATGTGGGCCGCACCCAGATTATAATAGCCAAGCACAGGAACGGTGCGATTGCGGACATAGACATGAAATTCCGCGCGGATGAGGTGCGTTTTGTCGATGAATCAGAAAGCCTTGTCAATCAGGCGGAAATGCAGCCTGTAGGTTCGGCCATGAACGACGATATATATCCGGCAGGAATCGGCGCTGGACTTTCAGGGGCAGGAAGCGATTTCGCCCCGGGCGGTGACGAGTGGTGATTCTCTCCAGGAGGGCATCGGTTATGTACAGGACAGGAGGCTTTTGGAAAACGGTCATTGCCGCGGTCGTCTTTGCCGTGGCTTCGCCTGCAGCCGGCGGGCAGGAGAGGCGTGTGAACGAGAGCAAGGGCGGCGATTTCACGGCCTGCGTCCCTGTAAGGACGGTTTCGGAAGACAGTCTGGCATTTCAGGCAGGCGAGAGGATGACCTTTACTGTGCACTATAAATGGGGGGCGATCAATTCGGACATCGGTTCAGGTACGGTAAGCCTCGATACGGTACGCTTCAACGGCAATAAAACTTTCCTCTGTTCTGTCTACGGAAGGACAAGCCGCCTGTATGACCTGTTTTTCAAGGTCAGGGAAGACTTCAAATCATGGTTCACCTGTGACGGACTGAGACCTGTGAAGTTCACGAGAGACACCAGGGAGGGCGGCTACATGGCTACGAATACCTATCTTTATGACTGGGGCGGGCCTGAGCCTCACATAAAGGCCGAACTGTATTCTACAAGCTCCGGGCAGAGATCCATGGAGCTGCCGCTTACCAAATGCACCTTTGATTTGCCGGCACTTTTCTTCTTCGCCAGAAACATCGACATGGACAGTGTCGAGCCTGGGAAAAGATACCCGATGACCTTTGCGATAGACGATGACATATTCAATGTGTATTTCATTTATTTCGGCAAAGAGACGGTCAAGGTCAAGGGGCTCGGCACTGTCAGAGCCATGAAGTTCGCTGCAAAACTGCTTGAGGGGGAGATATTTGCAGGAGAGGAGGATATGCTTATGTGGATATCCGATGACGAGAACCGTGTGCCCGTGTATTTCGAGGCGCCGATTCTTGTAGGTTTTGCTTCCGGGAGGCTGAGCGGCTATGAGGGGCTTAAATATCCGTTTTCCTCCCTGTCCGCCGGCAAAAAATGAAAGAATTGTGAAACTATAACTACTTGTCTATGAAATCCAAAGATGAAATCCGGCATGACGGAGTAATTGTCGAGGTCACTCCTGAATACATATCTGTGGAGATTGTCGCCTCGTCCGCCTGCTCTTCGTGCCATGCAAAGAGCCTGTGCGGAATGTCGGAGGAGGAACACAAGCTGCTGATGCTTCCTGCCGACCCGTATGCAGAGTGGGCGCCCGGTGACAGAGTGCTGGTATGCACCAAAAAAAGCATGGGACTCAAGGCCGTATGGATATCTTATGTCATCCCTTTGGCAATTTTAATGATTTTAGTATTATCTTTGTCGCCCGTTATCGCCAATGAGCCTTTGAGGGGGCTTGCCGCCATAGCGGGAGTGGCTGTTTATTATCTGCTGATCTGGATTTTCAGGGACAGGCTGGCGGATGAATTTGTCTTTTATATAAAGGAGAAATGAGGAGGCCAAGGCATTTTACTGAAAAATAACAACTAAATTATAACTGTAATGATACAAACGATTATCTGGACTGTTGCAATCCTCTCGCTCCTCGGAGTCGTGCTTGCGGTGGTTCTCTACTTTGTAGCCAAGAAATTCAAGGTGGAGGAGGACCCGAGAATCGACGAGGTCGAGAAGGTTTTGCCGGGTGCGAATTGCGGAGGCTGCGGCCATGCCGGCTGCCGCGCATTCGCACAGTCGTGCGTCGCTGCCCCGAATCTGGACAACAATTTCTGTCCCGTGGGAGGCAATGACGTGATGCAGAAAGTTGCCGCCGTGCTCGGTATCGAGGTTGCCGTCAAGGAGCCTATGGTTGCCGTGGTGCGCTGCAACGGAACGTGTGAAAACCGTCCGCGTACAAACGAGTATGGCGGATATTCCTCCTGCCGTGTCAAGGCCGCGCTCTACAGCGGTGACACAGGCTGTTCATTCGGCTGCCTCGGCTGCGGAGACTGTGTGTCCGCCTGCCAGTTCGGCGCGATTTCAATGGACCCTGCCACCGGTCTGCCTGTCGTTGACGAGGAGAAATGTACTGCCTGCGGTGCCTGTGCCAAAGCCTGTCCCAAGGCAATCATCGAGCTTCGCAACAAAGGCCGCCGCAACATGAGGGTCTTTGTCTCATGCGTGAACCGCGACAAGGGTGCTGTTGCCCGCAAGGCCTGCTCTGCCGCCTGCATCGGCTGCGGAAAATGCGCCAAAGTATGTCCTTTCGGCGCGATCACAGTAGAGAACAATGTGGCCTACATCGATTTTACAAAGTGCAAGCTCTGCAAGAAATGTGTGGCCGAATGTCCTACAGGAGCCATTCATGCCGTGAATTTCCCGGCAGTTGCCGTTCAACCCAAAAAAGAGGAGTAGAATTTTATGAAAACATTTTCAATCGGCGGAATACATCCGTCAGACAGCAAGATTTCAAAGGATTGCAAGATTGAGGTGCTTCCTCTTCCGTCAAAGGTATTCGTTTCTGTTGCCCAGCATCTCGGCGCGCCTGCAACTCCGGTCGTAAAGGCAGGTGATGCAGTAAAGGCAGGACAGGTCATAGCTGAGCCTGCCGGATTCATATCTGCCTACGTACATTCTCCGGTTTCGGGAACAGTCAAGTCGGTAGGGCCGCGCAAGGATATCGCAGGAAACAACATGACCCACATCGAAATCGATGTCGAGGGAGACGAGTGGGCAGAAGGAATAGACCTTTCCGACACTCTCGTTACAGCCGTACCTGAGGACGTCAAGGCCATACTGGAGAAAATAAAGCTCAACGGAGTCGTGGGACTCGGAGGTGCTACCTTTCCTGCCCATGTGAAACTTTGTCCGCCTCCTGGCAAAAAGGCCGAGTGCCTCATACTGAACGGTGCCGAGTGCGAGCCTTATCTTACTTCAGACTACCGCATCATGCTCGAAAGGAGCCGTGAGATTGTGGTCGGAGCCGCAATAATGAAGCATGTGCTCGGCGGTTGCAGGACAGTCATCGGCATCGAGGAAAACAAGCCGGAGGCGATCCGCGTGATGTCCGAGGCCGTTGCAGAACTCCAGAAGACGGCAAAGGGCTATGACGGAATCAGCGTCATGCCTCTCAAAAAGAAGTACCCGCAGGGCGGTGAAAAACAGCTCATCGATGCCGTCATGGGCCGTCAGGTGAAGTCAATGGGACTCCCTATCGATGTCGGTGCAGTGGTTCAGAACGTTGCAACTTCTCTCGCTGTCTATGAGGCAGTGCAGAAGAATATGCCGCTCGTGACAAACGTGCTTACAGTGACAGGCGACTGTCTGCCTGCAGAGGCGCAGCACAACTATAAGTTCCGTATCGGTATGACGCTTTCATATATCGCGGAGTACGCCGGAGGAGTTCCTGAGGCTGCCGCCAAGATTGTCAGCGGAGGCCCTATGATGGGAAAGGCCATTGCCAACCTGGACGCGGCAACAGTGAAAGGCTCGTCATCGCTTCTGTATCTCACTGCGGAACAGACTGTACGCAAGGAAGCCACTGCCTGCATACGCTGCGGAAAATGTGCCGATGCCTGCCCTATGGGACTGGAGCCGTTCCTGCTCAACAAATATGCCCGCAACGGCATGTATGACGAGCTGGAGGCCAATGCAGTGCATGACTGCATAGAGTGCGGATGCTGCCTGTACAGCTGCCCTGCCGGCATACCTCTCCTCGATGTAATCCGCATTGCCAAAGGAGATGTGATAAAGATAATCAGGGGAAGGGCTGCTGCCGCGAAGAAATAATAATGAATTAACAACTGAACAAAATGAATAAACTTTTGGTTTCACCGTCGCCGCATCTTCACGCAAAGACCTCTACAGCGTCTCTCATGCGCGATGTGGTGATCGCACTGGTCCCGGCAGTTGTTGTGTCCGTGCTTTTCTACGGATGGTCGGAACTCCTCATCCTCGGGGTGAGCGTGGCTTCATGCGTGCTGCTGGAATACCTTATTACAAAATATCTGCTTGACCGCCCGTGTACTGTATGTGACTGGTCGGCAGTTGTGACAGGCGTTCTTCTTGCCCTTAACCTGCCTGCGACTACACCGTGGTGGGTCGTTTTCATCGGAGCCGTTGTCGCAATCGGAGTCGCAAAGATGACTTTCGGAGGACTCGGACAGAATCTTTTCAATCCTGCAATCGCAGGCCGCGTGTTCCTGCTCATCTCGTTCCCGACCTATATGACGGACTGGACAAGGCCGCAGGGCTTCATCGGCGGATGCGTGGATGCAGTCTCCGGTGCGACACCTCTCGGAATGGTCAAGGAGGGCGGCATATCCGCGATTGAGGGACTGGACTATGCCGATATGCTTTTCCTTAACATAGGCGGCTCGGCCGGAGAACTTTCTGCGATAGCGATACTCGCAGGCTTCATTTATCTCCTGGCACGCAAGGTCATCAAGCCTTACATCACACTCTCTATTCTCGGTACTGTCGCAGTGTTCTCAGGCATTTTCTGGGCTGTCAATCCTGCAGAATTTACCGACCCGCTTTTCAACCTTCTCACCGGCGGTCTCCTTCTCGGTTCAGTGTTCATGGCAACCGACTATGTGACCTCTCCTATGAGCAACTGGGGCGGCGTCATCTTCGGTGTCGGCATAGGTGTCATTACAATGCTGATAAGGTATTTCGGAGCATATCCGGAGGGAGTGTCGTTCGCGATACTCATCATGAACTCCGTTGTTCCGCTCATAAACAAGTGGTGTCATTCTAAAAAATACGGGAGGGCATAAGCTATGGCAGTACAATCATCATTCAAGAACATGACACTTTGCCTGCTTGCAATCTGTCTTGTCTGCTCCGGGCTTCTCGGAGGCATGTATGCCATGACAAAGGGCAAGATAGACGAGGCTTCCGCTCAGAAGAACAGAGCGGCTATCAAAGAAGTCCTTCCTGAGTCCGCTGCGGTCATAGAGGAGGACAGGACGGTCGAGGCAGGTGGAAAGACATACGTCTACAATCTTGCATACGACGAGAAAGGCGATGTTGCCGGTGTTGCGCTCAATGTCACATCCGACGGCTTCGGAGGCCCTCTTGTAATCAAAGTCGGCTTCGACAGGAACGGTGTAATCTGGAATACCAAGGTACTTTCGCAGTCAGAGACTCCGGGTCTGGGAGCAAAGTGCAAGGAGCCTAAGTTCGCAGACCAGTTCCGCGGCTTTGATCCGGCTTCACGCAAACTCGCTGTCCGCAAGGACGGCGGAGATGTGGACGCCATAACTGCATCCACAATCACTTCAAGGGCCTATACTGCAGGTCTGGCAACTGCTGTGGAAGTTTACAATGCCATTGCCGGAACACCGTCTCCGCTTGCAGTTGAAAGCGGTGAGGTATGCTGCTGCGATGACTCGGAAGTGTCCGGCACCCCTGTGAATGAAACAAAATAAAGAGGAGGAATGAAAATGGGAAAATTTCAGCTTATAACAAAAGGCCTTGTAAAGGAGAACCCTACGTTTGTCCTCCTTCTCGGAATGTGTCCGACACTGGCCACGACAACATCTGCCATAAACGGCATGAGCATGGGACTGGCCACTATGTTCGTCCTCGTGCTTTCCAACATGGCGATTTCGCTCATTGCTCCGTATGTGCCCGACAAGGTGCGCATCCCGTCATACATTGTCGTGATTGCGACATTCGTGACCGTACTGGAGCTTGTGATGAAGGCATACACTCCTGACATCTATGAGACTCTCGGCCTGTTCATACCTCTTATTGTCGTGAACTGTATCGTACTCGGCCGTGCTGAGGCGTTCGCCAACAAGAACAATGTAGCGGATTCCGCTCTTGACGGTCTGGGCATCGGTCTTGGCTTTACAATGTCGCTCACCATTCTCGGACTCGTCCGCGAATGTCTGGGCAACCTTTCCCTCTTCGACTGGAAGTTTGCCCGGCACGACGGCATCCTTGCCTTCGTGCTCGCTCCGGGAGCCTTCCTCGCACTGGGCTATCTCATCGTGATTTTCAGAAAACTGACATCTAAAAAAGCGGAATAATGGAATTGATATTGATAGTAATCTCGGCAGTATTCGTAAACAACATACTGCTGTCGCAGTTCCTCGGAATCTGCCCGTTCCTCGGAGTCTCGAACAAATTGAGCACCGCCTCAGGAATGTCGATGGCCGTATGCTTCGTCATAACTCTGGCCACAGTGGTAACCTTTCTGCTGAACATGCTCCTTGTCAAATTCAACCTGGAGTTTCTGCAGACAATTTCTTTCATACTTGTGATTGCCGCTCTGGTGCAGATGGTGGAAATCGTGCTGAAGAAAATCAGCCCGGCCCTGTATTCCGCACTCGGAATCTTCCTGCCGCTCATTACCACCAACTGCGCTGTTCTCGGAGTAGCCCTCACAGTCGTGCAGAAGTCGTCTCCGTTCGCATCAGCGGCAAACGGAATGTTCAATCTCGGTGAGGCAGTGGTATATGCTTTCGCAACCTCCCTCGGCTTCGGACTCGCAATGGTCCTGTTCGCAGGACTCCGCGAGCAGCTCGCCCTCAACAATGTGCCCAAGGCATTCCGCGGAATACCTATCGCCCTTGTTACGGCCAGCTTCCTTGCAATGGCGTTCATGGGATTCTCCGGAATCGTATAGCGATGAGTCTTTCCGAATATGAAAACAGCAGGGCCGGGGCAGCCGCAGAGTGGCTTGACCTCGGCCTTGCCTTTATGAGGGAGTCGCGTTTCGGCGAGGCTATAAATGCCCTCAGGAATGCCGCCGAGGCTACGGATGCTCCGGCGGAAGTGCGCGGCAAGGCTGTGGCTGCCATAGATGTCATCAACGACATCAACGGGTTTGTCAATACAGACCTGCTGAATCCTTGATATTGGCTTTGCGCTGTCCTGAATTTTCATTATCTTTGTGGCGGTTTAGCCGTTAATTTAACGAACTTACATATGAAAGTAGCTGTCATTATGGGATCGGCCAGCGACTATGAAATCATGTCGCAGGCGATCAAAGTGCTTGAAGAGCTCGGAATCGAGTATGAAAAGAAGGTCATAAGCGCTCACCGTACCCCTGATCTTATGTTTGAATACGCCAAGACTGCAAAAGAACGCGGAATAGGAGTGATAATCGCCGGAGCAGGCGGAGCCGCCCATGTGGCAGGCGTCGTTGCAGGCATGACGACCGTTCCGGTGATAGGAGTACCGATCCAGACAAAGGCGCTCGGAGGAATGGACTCCCTGCTCTCGATTGTACAGATGCCGGGCGGAATACCGGTGGCTACGATGGCTATAAACGGTTCGAAGAACGCAGGACTCTTTGCAGCGCAGATTCTTGCCCTTGGAGACGGGCAGCTGGCCTGCAGGATAGAGAAATTCCGGCAGGAGCAGACACAGAAAGTTCTGGAGACCGAAATCTGAATGAAATCTGACAAAAAATAAACAGCGAGGTGGCGTGCATCCGGCCCGATGGTCCGGAGAGGCATTCCACCCTTTTCTTTTTACATAATTTAATACTTGCGAAACGTGAGGATTATGGAAAACAATTATCGTATTTACGTTGAAAAGTACCCTGAGTTTCAGGTTGAGGCACGGAGCCTTCTCGGTGAACTGAATGAGAATCTGCAACTGGAACTGCCGTCTCTGCGTTACCTTAATGTGTATGACCTGTTCGGTTTTTCAAAAGAACTCCTTGAAAAAAGCCGTTACAGCGTATTCGGTGAAATTGTGACCGACAGTGTAACCGATGCCTGCGACCTGACCGGGACCAAATATATTGCCGTGGAATATCTTCCGGGGCAGTTCGACCAGAGGGCGGCTTCCGCTGTCGATTGCGTGAGGCTCATCGACCCTTCTGCAAAGGTCGGCATCAAAAGTTCAAGGCTCATAATTCTGCCGGGCGACACATCCGATGAAGTGCTGGCGAAGATAAGGCATTATTATATCAACACCGTCGAGTCGAGGGAAAAGGATTTGTCCCGTCTTGCCGGAACCGAGCAGCCCGAAGTGGCTCCTGTGCCTGTTCTTGAAGGGCTTCGTGAACTTGACGAAGAAGGCCTGGCACCGTATTGCAAAAAAATGGGCCTTGCCATGAACGCCGACGATCTGCGCGAAGTCGTGAAATATTTCCGTGCAGAGGGACGTGACCCGTTCGAGACCGAACTTCGCATCCTCGACACTTATTGGAGCGATCACTGCCGCCATACCACATTCACTACCGAACTGGAGGAAATCAGCGTAGAGGACTCTTTCATAAAGGACGAAATCGAAGGCTCCCTGAATCTCTACATGAAGATACGCAAGGAGCTCGGACGCGAGGACAAAGGGCTCAATCTCATGGATATGGCCACTGCCGGTGCACGCTATCTCAAAGCAAAGGGCCTGCTCGACGACATGGAGGTGAGCGAGGAGAACAACGCATGCAGCATCTATGTAGATGTGGATATTGTCGATGACGAAGGAAACCTGGAGACAGAAAAATGGCTGCTCCAGTTCAAGAACGAGACGCATAACCATCCTACTGAAATAGAGCCTTTCGGCGGTGCCGCGACCTGTCTCGGAGGCGCAATCCGCGACCCTCTGTCCGGCCGTGCATACGTATATCAGGCAATGAGGGTGACAGGTGCGGGAAACATCTGCCAGCCTGTTGCCGAAACCATTCCCGGCAAACTGCCTCAGAGCATCATAAGCCGCAAGGCGGCCCACGGATATTCAAGCTACGGAAACCAGATCGGTCTGGCCACTACCCATGTGCGTGAGGTCTATCACGACGGATATGTTGCCAAGAGGCTGGAAGTCGGAGCTGTCGTCGGTGCGGTGAAAGCCGGAAGCGTGCGCCGCGAAAGCCCTGTTCCCGGCGATGTGATTCTGCTCCTCGGAGGCCGTACCGGCCGTGACGGAATCGGCGGTGCGACAGGTTCTTCAAAAGAACATACGGAAGCCTCTCTCGAGACCTGCGGAAGCGAAGTGCAGAAAGGAAATGCACCTGAGGAAAGGAAGCTCCAGAGGCTGTTCCGCCGTCCGGAAGTCACGAAACTTATAAAGAAATCCAACGACTTCGGGGCAGGCGGTGTCAGTGTCGCAATCGGAGAACTTACAGACGGCCTTGACATATACCTCGACAGAGTGCCTGTCAAATACAGCGGACTCAATTCCACCGAACTTGCAATCAGCGAATCTCAGGAGAGAATGTCTGTCGTTGTGGAGGCGAAGGACATGGACGCCTTTGTTGAATATTGCCGGAGCGAGAACATCGAAGTCACCCATGTAGCCGATGTGACTGACCTCGGACGCATGAGGATGTTCAACGGCGGCAGGACTGTAGTGGACCTTTCCAGGGAATTCATCGACAGTGCCGGAGCAAAGCACTATTCAAAGGCTACTGTCGCCGCAGTCGTGGAGAAGAATCCGTTCAAGCGTACAGTTACGGGCAAAGACCTCGAAGAAAAGATATTCAAAAATCTCGGGGACCCGAATGTGGCCTCTCAGAAAGGACTCATCGAGATGTTCGACTCCACAATCGGACGCTCTACGGTGCTCATGCCTTTCGGAGGTACTCTCCAGACTACCGAGACCCAGGTTTCGGTGCAGAAACTCCCTGTGGACGGCTATACCGACACGGCCAGCATCATGGCCTTCGGCTATAACCCTTTCATTGCCGAATGGAGCCCTTACCACGGTGCTGCGTATGCAGTCGTCGAGGCCTGCGCCAAGGTTGTTGCAGCCGGTGCCTCATACGAGAAGATGCGTTTCTCATATCAGGAATATTTCGAGAGGATGACAGACCGCAAGTCATGGGGCAAGCCTGTCAGCGCACTCCTCGGAGCATTGAAGATGCAGGTGGAGTTCGGGCTTCCTTCAATCGGAGGAAAAGACTCGATGAGCGGAACATTCGAGCATATCAACGTGCCTCCGATGCTCATGGCTTTCGGAATCACGACCGTAGATGCCGAGAAAGTCATTTCTCCTGAGTTCAAATGGGAGGGCAACAGAATATATCTCATAAAGCATACTCCGCTTGCGGATTATATGCCGGACACAGAGCAGCTGAAAGCCAACTGGAAATACATCCACAGCCAGATTGAGGCGGAAAACATCGTTTCGGCCTATGCCCTCGGTTTCGGAGGACTCGCAGAGGCAATATGCAAGATGTCGTTCGGAAACGGCCTTGACATCAAGGTCAACGCTGATGAAAGCACTCTGTTCGACTATGGCTACGGCTCTGTCCTTGTGGAGTCTGAGGTTGAACTTGACTGGCCGGATGCTGTGCTGATTGGCGAGGTTACGGACGGAGAGGAAAGCGAGATTGTGCTCAACGGCAGGAAACTCGACATCTTCGACCTCATGGAAGCCAACGGAGCACGCTATTCGCAGGTTTATCCGGACACTGCGGAAGCCTATCACAAGAAACTCGTTCCTGCCGGACTGGAGGGCGTCAAGCCTCTGAAAGTAAAGCGTCAGGAACTGAAATACAAGGGAGAGCCTACGGATTCACCGATTGTCTATATCCCTGTTTTCCCGGGAACGAACTGTGACTATGACTCGGCAAAAGCATGGCGTAACGCTGGTGCGCAGGTGCGTATGGGCGTGTTCTGCAATCTGACTGAAGACGACATATTCCGTTCTATCGCTGCCATGAAGCAGAACATAGACGAATGTCATGTGCTGATGCTGTGCGGAGGTTTCTCTGCCGGAGATGAGCCTGACGGAAGCGGTAAATTCATTGCCAATGTGCTGAACAACAAGGATATTGCCGATGCAATCCATGCCCTTATAGACCGTGGAGGACTAATCCTCGGAATCTGCAACGGCTTCCAGGCCCTTGTCAAGTCGGGACTTCTGCCTTACGGACGTCTCGGACAGGTGACAAAAGACAGTCCTACGCTGTTCCGCAACGATATAAACCGCCATATATCCCAGATGGTGACCACGAGGGTTTCCACAACCAATTCGCCATGGCTCAAAGGCTTCGCCATCGGTGACCTGCATACCATAGCAGTAAGCCACGGAGAGGGCAAGTTCGTTGTCAATGAGGAACTTGCACGCGAACTGTTCGCCAACGGACAGGTGGCTTTCCAGTATGTCGATCCTCTGGAGGAGGAGCCTACCATGGAGTCGCCCTACAATCCTAACGGCTCATATTACGCAATCGAAGGAATCATCAGCCGCAACGGGCAGATTCTCGGCAAGATGGGACATACCGAAAGGTACGAGGGCAATCTTTTCAAGAATATTATGGACGAGGGACTTGAGCAGCCCCTGTTTGAGAATGCTGTAAGCTATTTCCGCGGAGAATAGTGAAATGATAAAAACGGACAGGACAATGAACATGAATTTTGCTGACGGAGAAATCCATCACGAGTGCGGAGTATTCGGCATATACGGAGTGGCCGATGCCGCGAATCTTACATATTACGGTCTTCATGCGCTTCAGCACAGGGGACAGCAGGGCTGCGGAATCGTGGCAGTAAATGACGAAGGCCAGCTCAAGAGGGTAAAGGGAGACGGACTTGTAATCGAGGTGTTCAATGAGGGAAATATCTCCAAGCTCCGGGGAAGCATGGCCATAGGTCATGTACGCTACACTACCGCAGACTGCAAGGGAGAGGAGAATATCCAGCCTTTCCTTTTCCGTCACGGCACAGGCGACTTTGCAATGGCCAACAACGGCAGCATAGTGAATTACAGGCAGCTCAGGAGCGAACTGGAGGACAGGGGCAGCCTTTTCTGTTCATCTTCCGATGCCGAAGTGCTTGCACATCTCATCAAAAAGCACAGTTCCGACAAATCGAAGCCGCGCATTGATGCGATCATAGCCGCACTTCAGCAGATTGACGGTGCCTTTGCCTTTGTCATAATGACCAAGAACCGCATATATGCCTGCCGTGACAAATACGGCTTTCATCCTCTGGCCCTTGCCAAACTCGGTGAAGGCTATGTGGTTGCGAGCGAGACCTGTGCCTTCGATGTGCTCGGAGCGGAATATGTGCGCGACATAGAGCCGGGTGAGATTGTCACCATCGACCATCACGGAATCCGCAGCCGCAGTTATTCAGAGCCGCTTCGCCATGCGATGTGTGCCATGGAATATGTATATTTCGCAAGGCCGGACAGCGACATAGAGGGTTGCAATGTACACAATTACAGAAAGGAGGCCGGACGCATTCTTTTCAGGGAGTCTCCGGCGGATGCCGACATTGTGATAGGTGTTCCCGATTCAAGTCTCAGTGCAGCCCAGGGCTATGCCGAGGCAAGCGGCCTTCCATACGAAATGGGACTGATAAAGAACAAGTACATAGGCAGGACATTCATACAGCCTACCCAGTCTATGCGTGAGAAAGGGGTCAAGATGAAACTTTCTCCGGTCAAGACCATAGTCAAGGGAAAGAGGGTCGTGCTTGTGGATGACTCGATAGTGCGCGGCACTACTTCAATGAAGATTGTCAGTATGTTGCGTGAGGCCGGGGCGACCGAGGTGCACGTCCGCATTGCGAGTGCTCCGCTGAAGACTCCGTGCTATTACGGTGTCGATATAACCACTCTCGAAGAACTGATAAGCTCGACGCACACTCCTGAGGAGGTCTGCAGGATTATCGGGGCTGATTCTCTTGCTTTCCTTTCGCACGATGGCATGCTGAATGCCGGACACAGGAGCGACCTTTGCCTTGCCTGCTTCAATCAGAAATATCCTACGGAACTTTACGGCAGGGAGTAGCGGATTTTCCACGGGAGGTTTTTATGTCAGTAATGCAAAAGCTCAGGGACTGGATGCTTCCGGTTTCAATGTTTATCGGAGCCTCAGTTTACCTTATATATCATGCAATCCCGCAGTTGCATGGTGCCGGGCCTTTTCTCGAAAAGACGGTCGGGATAGTCCAGCCTGTAATGATGTTCATGATGCTCTTTCTGACTTTCTGCCGCATAGAGCCTCATGAACTTAAGCCTCACCGCTGGCACTGGTGGCTTCTGCTTGTGCAGGGCGGACTTTTTTCTGCAATCGGCATCGGTATTTTCTTGGCGGGAAAATATGTTCCTGTCGGTCATCAGGACTGGCTTGTGCTTGCCGAAAGCGCGATGCTGTGCCTTATATGCCCTACAGCAACGGCTGCTGCTGTCGTTACGCGGAAACTTGGCGGAGATGTGGCCGGAATCACGGCCTATACGATACTTATCAATACAATGACGGCTTTTCTCGTTCCTCTTGTCGTGCCTTTGATACGTCCGGTGGAGGGAATGTCTTTCGTCGTGGCCTTCAGCATGATAGTGGCCAAAACCTTTCCGCTGCTCATCATGCCGTGCCTCTGTGCGTGGCTTGTCCGGTACATGCTGCCTCATGTCCATGCCAGGCTTTTGTCATATTCGGACTTTCCGTTTTACCTGTGGGCGGTTTCGCTGTCGCTGGCAATAGCCGTGACCACAAAATCCATAGTAAAGAGCGACATGGGAATATATCTTATGCTGATGATCGCCTTGGTTTCGCTCCTATGCTGCATATTCCAGTTCGCAACGGGACATTTCATCGGCAGCCGCTACGGACGCAGGAGGGGCAGGCATACGCGCAGGATTACCGCGGGGCAGTCGCTCGGGCAGAAAAATACGGTGTTCGCAATATGGATGGGCTATACCTTCATGACTCCCGAGACAGCCATTGTCGGAGGCATGTACAGTATATGGCATAACATATATAACTCATGGCAGCTCTCAAGAGCGGAGAGCAATGTGCCGGAGGAGTAGACGGTTTATGAACTTTTGCTTATATTTGTGAATTGTGGCGCTCCTGTATTTAAGAGACACTTTTAAAAGAAAATTTGAAATCAATTTAATATATTATGGCAGTAAGTTATGAAAAGGCCGGTGTGAACCTTGAGGCGGGATATGAAGTTGTCCGCAGAATCAAGGCGCATGTCGCCTCAACCTCGCGTCCAGGCGTGATGGGCAATATCGGTTCATTCGGAGGAATGTTCGACCTTTCGGCTCTGAACATCAAGGAGCCGGTTCTTGTAAGCGGAACTGACGGTGTCGGGACCAAACTCAAACTCGCGTTTGCGATGGACAAGCATGACACAATCGGAATCGATGCCGTCGCAATGTGCGTGAACGATGTGCTTGCACAGGGAGCAGAGCCTCTTTTCTTCCTTGACTATGTCGCTGTCGGACACAATGAGCCGGCAAAGATCGAGGCTATCGTAGCCGGTGTAGCAGAGGGTTGCCGTCAGGCAGGCTGTGCACTTGTCGGAGGCGAGACTGCCGAGATGCCAGGAATGTACACCGACGGTGAATACGACATAGCCGGCTATACTACAGGAGTGGTGGAGAAGTCCAGGCTTATTGACGGAAGCAAGGTAAAGGCCGGTGACGTTCTTGTCGGCATTGCCTCTACAGGTGTGCATTCTAACGGCTTCAGCCTTGTGCGCAAGGTGTTTTCGGACAATGAACTCGATCTTCATAAAGTCTATCCTGAACTGGATGCGGAAAAACTTCTCGGCGAAGTCGCTCTGACCCCGACACGCATATATGTAAAGCAGGTGCTCGACGTTATCCGCAACTGCGATGTCCACGGGGTCGCCCATATCACAGGCGGCGGCTTTGACGAAAACATTCCGCGCATACTCCATGAGGGCCAGGGAATCGAAATCAGGGAGGGCAGCTGGGAGATTCTTCCGATTTTCCGTTTCATTGAGAAATACGGCAGTATTGCCCACAGGGAGATGTTCAATATCTTCAACATGGGTATCGGAATGGTGCTCGCCCTCGATGCATCCGAGGCTGACAAGGCAATTGAAATCCTTGCGTCTCACGGGGAGAAGGCCTTCATCATCGGACGCATAACCGACAAACCGGGTGTTGATATAATATAGGTTTAACAAGGCAGCATCAGCTGCCCGCGACAGAATGGAGCGAGATGCCCCTCCGGGGCGACTTCTCTGAAGTCGGGGGTAAGATTGATGCTTGAAAAATTACGGAGTAATTTATGAAAGCACTGTTCAGCGTAAGCGACAAGACAGGCGTAGTGGAATTCGCCTCTCAGCTCGTAGCCCTCGGCTGGGAAATAATAGCAACCGGAGGCACAATGAAACTCCTGCAGGAAGCAGGACTCAAACCAGTAAACATCAGCGAAATCACCGGTTTCCCTGAAATCTGTGACGGACGTGTCAAGACGCTCCACCCTAAGGTGCACGGCGGACTTCTCGGCCGCCGCGATCTCGAAAGCCATATTGCGCAGCTCAAAGAAAACGGAATCGAATTCATAGACATGGTGTGCGTGAACCTTTATCCTTTCCGTCAGACCATATCGAAGCCTGACGTGACCATGGAGGACGCAATCGAGAACATCGACATAGGAGGCCCGTCTATGCTCCGCAGCGCTGCCAAGAACTGGAGCGCAGTCACAGTCGTATGCAGCCCTGACAATTACGGCCTTATAGTGGACGAAATCAGGCAGTTCGGCAACACCACGAAGGAAACACGCCTCAGACTTTCTGCGGAAGCCTATACCCACACTGCCGAGTACGACATGATGATTGCCGCCTATATGCGCAAGGCAGCAGGACTCAACGAGAAACTTTTCCTTGAATATGATCTGAAACAGGGACTCCGCTATGGCGAGAACCCTCACCAGCAGGCCAAGTTCTATGCTTCCGCCGAGAAAGTCCCTTTCTCTCTGGCAACCGCACAGCAGCTCAACGGAAAGGAACTTTCATACAACAATATCCAGGATGCGAATGCCGCACTGAACATCGTCCGTGAATTTGACGAGCCGTTCTGCGTGGGACTCAAGCACATGAACCCGTGCGGAGCCGCCGTCGGAACAGATGTCGCCGATGCGTGGAAAAAGACCTACGGGGCAGACAAAGTGAGCATCTTCGGAGGAATCGTTGCCACCAACCGTGAAATCAACAGAGAGGCTGCCGAACTGATGAAGCCGGTTTTCCTTGAGATTATCATGGCGCCGTCGTTTACTGACGAAGCTCTTGAAGTGCTCTGCACCAAAAAGAATCTTCGCCTGCTGAAAGTGGACATGTCCCGGTCTGACAGGCCTCAGACTCAGTATGTCAGCGTAAACGGAGGGCTGCTTGCACAGAATCAGGACATTGAGACTGTTGAGGTGAAGCCTGAGATGTGCGTTACTGCCGCCAAGCCTTGCGAGGGCTGCATGGCCGACCTCAATTTCGCATGGAAGATAGTCAAGCATATCAAGTCCAACGCGATTGTCGTTGTGAAAGACGGCGTTACAATGGGAGTGGGAGCAGGACAGATGAACCGTATCGGCTCTGCCGAAATCGCACTGAAACAGGCCGAGGCCACTTGCCGTGAACGCGGAACTGATGTCAGGGAAATCGGGCTTGTAATGGGTTCGGATGCATTCTTTCCGTTCGATGACTGCGTGACCCTTGCAGATTCTTACGGAGTGAAGGCAATCGCTCAGCCCGGAGGAAGCGTCCGTGATGCCGACTCGATCAAAAAAGCCGATGAATGCGGCATCGTCATGCTGTTCACAGGAGAAAGACATTTCAAACACTGAGATTATTTGTAAGAATTAAATATATGGCTGATTTTAAGAAAATATTGTCGGAATTCGCCCTGAAAGGAACTGTCAAGGAAGTGGCTCCTATGGGCAATGGACTTATAAACGACACCTATCGTGTCTCGACTGAAGAAGGAACGGACTATGTTCTCCAGAGGATAAACAATGCAATCTTCAAAGATGTCGATCTTCTGCAGAACAACATTGACTGCGTGACTAAGCATATCCGCGGCAAACTTGTGCAGGCAGGCGAGCAGGATGTGGACAGAAAGGTACTCACTTTCATACCTGTGAAAGAGTCCGGCAAGACATGGACTTGTGACGGCGGGTCCTACTGGAGGGTTTCCCTTTTCATTCCTGACGCCGTTACTGTCGAGACTGTGAATCCTGAATATTCTTATTATGCGGGAAAGGCTTTCGGCGAATTCGAGGCCATGCTTGCAGACATTCCGCAGCAGCTCGGAGAGACTATCCCTGATTTCCATAACATGGAACTGAGGGCACGTCAGCTGAAGGAGGCGGTCGAGGCCGATGCCGCAGGACGCATGGCTTCTCCTGAAGTTCAGGAAATACTGGCTGTAATGGAAAAACACATCGCCGACATGTGCATGGCAGAGAGACTTTACCGTGAGGGCAAGCTGCCCAAGCGCATCTGCCACTGCGACACAAAGGTAAACAACATGATGTTTGACAAGGGAGGCAATGTGCTTTGTGTGATAGATCTTGATACGGTTATGCCGAGCTTCGTGTTCTCTGACTACGGCGATTTTCTCCGTACTGCCGCCAACAAGGTCGCAGAGGATTATCCGGACACTTCAAAGGTGGCGTTCGACATTGACATTTTCAAGGCTTTCACAAAAGGTTATCTGGAGTCGGCTTCTGTTTTCCTGACTCCTGCCGAGGTGGACAATCTGCCGTATGCCGCGGCTCTGTTCCCGTTCATGCAGGCCGTCAGGTTCTTTGCTGACTATATCAACGGCGACACCTATTACAAGATTGCATACCCTGAGCATAATCTTGTACGCACGCGCAACCAAATGGCTCTTTTTGCCAGTGTAATGGAGAATATGGACGAAATGAAGGCCTACATTGCCTCACTAAAGAATTGATTTTATGAAAAAAGTTCTCGTGATAGGAGGCGGAGGACGCGAACACGCTATCGTGGATGCCCTGAGCCGTTCAAAGAAAGTTGCCGGAATCTATTGTGCTCCCGGAAATGCCGGAATAGCTTCACAGGCCGAATGCGTTCCTCTGAAAGAAACACAGGTAGAGGAACTTAAGGCATTTGCTGCCGAAAATGGCATCGACCTTACTGTCGTAGGGCCGGAAGTGGCTCTTGCGGCAGGTATCGCAGATGCTTTCACTCAGGCGGGACTCAGAATATTCGGGCCGTCTAAGGCTGCCGCCACAATCGAGTCGAGCAAGGATTTCGCGAAGCGGCTTATGGCCAAATACAATATACCGACTGCTTCGTTCGAGACTTTTGAGGACTATGACAAGGCTCTTGAATATGTAGCCAAAGGCTCTTTCCCTGTTGTTCTGAAATATGACGGACTGGCGGCAGGAAAGGGTGTGGTTATTCCTGAGTCTTTGGAGGAGGCCGATGCGGCCCTGAAGGATATGCTGCTTGATGCGCATTTCGGCAAGGGCAAGGTGGTCGTCGAGGAATTCCTTACAGGTCCTGAATTTTCGTTCATGTGCTTTGTGGATGGTACCCGGGTCACTCCTATGACGCTTTCACAGGACCACAAGAGAGCATACGAGGGTGACAAAGGTCCGAATACAGGCGGTATGGGAGCCTACTCGCCTGTTCCTATAATTACAGATGAGGACATAGAATATTCGCTGGAGCACATAATGAAGCCGACTGCCGCAGCTCTGGCAGCAGAGGGCTGTCCGTTCAAGGGAGTCCTTTACGGCGGCCTGATGAAGACTCCTTCCGGTGTGAAGGTAATCGAGTTCAATTGCCGCTTCGGCGACCCTGAGACAGAAGTCGTGCTGCCGCGTCTGGAATCTGACATCTACGATATATTCTCTGCCGTGGCTGACGGCACTCCTATGCCGGAAGTCAAATGGGCAGAGCAGGTGACAATGGGTTTTGTCATGGCTTCCAAAGGCTATCCCGGCAGCTATGACAAGGGCTATGCGATCGGCGGACTTGAAAATGCCCTCTCTGATTCTGATGTAAGGATATACCACATGGGAACAGCTTCAAAGGACGGAGGAATTGCCACAGCCGGAGGACGTGTCCTCATGGTGGTAGGTTCTGCTGCCACTTTGCAGCAGGCGCATGACAAGGCTCTGGCTGCAGTCGGCAAAATAGAGTGCGGCAATCTTTTCTACCGCCGTGACATCGGCTGGAGGGTGTTGTAAAAAACTGTCCGGACGATTTGAACCGGAACTGCTTCCCGGACTGTGCAACGATTCTGGTTTTGTGACGAATCCGGAGATTGATAAACAAAAGGAAATCTAAGAACAATGGCGAAAATAATAAGCGGAAAAGAACTTTCGGCAAGGCTGAAAGAGGAAATGGCTGCGCAGGTCGCATCCTTTCCTGAAAAATACGGCCGTGTGCCTCATCTTGTCGTGATTCTTGTGGGTGACAATCCTGCAAGTGTCTCATACGTGACAGGCAAGGCCAAGGCTTCGGAGGTCGTCGGCATAAAGAACACCACTGTCAGGAAGCCCGAGACTGTTTCCGAGGCTGAGCTTCTTGACCTGATAAGGGAACTGAATGCAGATGATACCGTGGACGGCATCCTTGTCCAGCTGCCTCTCCCTAAGCATATCAGCGAGGCAAAGGTGATTGAGACGATTGCCAGGGAAAAGGATGTGGACGGCTTTCATCCTCTGAATGTGGCGGCTCTCTGGCAGAAGCAGCCCTGTACGGTTGCCTGCACTCCTAAGGGAATCATAAAGATGCTTAAGGAGGCCGGAGTGGAAATCAGCGGCAAGAAGGCCGTGGTTATAGGACGCAGCAACATTGTCGGGCTTCCTGTTGCGAAACTTCTGCTTGACGAGAATGCCACTGTGACGATTGCCCACAGCCGCACAGCCAATCTTTCCGAGGTTACGCGCCAGGCGGAAATCCTGGTGGTAGCCATAGGCCGTCCGCGTTTTGTTACGGCCGATATGGTGTCAGAGGGAACGGTGGTCATGGATGTAGGTGTAAACCGCGACCCGGATACCGGAAAACTCTGCGGCGACGTTGATTTTGCGGAAGTGGAGAAAAAGGCTTCTGTCATCACTCCTGTTCCTGGCGGAGTAGGCCCTATGACAATCTGCTGCCTTATGGAAAACACCATAGAGTGCTTCCTGCGCAGCCGTAAAAAATAATTTGCCTGACCGTATTCCGTTCCCGAAACACTGCATTTCTGGAAAACCGTCAATGAGGCTGTCCAACAAGTCTTATTATAACGATTTCACCCCCGCCGGAATGAACTCTGACAGGGGTGATTTCCGATTTCGGGGACGTGTCGGACGTATCCCTTGACTTTTATATGCGGCAGAAGCTTTCCTAACCTTTGGCCGGCGCGTCGATTTTCAGCTCCGGATGTCTGCGTGAAGAAAAGAACAGCATTATGGCCACGCCGACAGCAATTGTGCCGAGCAGAATGAAAATATATTCAGCATTTATGGCTGCAGCGACCTCCTGGGCCTTGTTGCCGCTCTCGGTAATGCCGTTCTTGAAAATCTTTCCGATATAAATGGGCACTATCATCATCCCCATATTCTGAATCCAGTATATCAGCGAAAATGCCGTTCCGAGATTCTTCTCAGGCACAATCTTGGGCACGGACGGCCACATTGCCGACGGAACGAGAGAGTAGCCCGTGCCGAGCAGAGCGATTGCCGCATAGCCCCAGAACTGTTCACCCCGCGGTGCAAAGGCTATGATCAGATGCGACACAAGCACCAGCACAGAACCGGTAATCATCCATGCCGTGGCCTTTCCCGTCTTGTCCACTATAGCCCCGAACAGGGGAGTGAACACGATTGTGAAGAACGGAATCATTGAAAGCATCCAGGTCACGCTTTCCAGCTCCATGCCGAAGAGCGGAATCATAATGGAAGTACCGAATTTTTTGAACCTGATGACACAGCAATAGAAAAATACGCACAGAAGGGCAATCATCAGAAAACGCGGATTTGTCAGCACTTTCCAGATATCCGAAAACATGAACTTGTCTTCCTCTGCCGTCTCGGTCCTGTCCGTAAGCCCCGTCTCCCTGTCGAATCTTGCATCCATTGCGACGAACAGGGCCCACAGAATGCCGCCTGCCATAAGCAGTCCCAGTCCAAGCATTGCCGGTCTGTTCGTGTCTGCAAGCAGATACATTTCCCCTGCCGCCTTCTTTGCCACGATCACAGGAGACAGCACGAGCGCAGCGGCGGTTCCGAGCCGTGCTATCGAGAGCTGCAGTCCCATAGCCAGAGCCACATTCCTGCCCTTGAACCATTTTGCAATCGAGCGTGTCACGGCCACACCGGCGATTTCACTTCCCAGACCGAAGAGCATACATCCTATATATGCGACAGTCAGTGACGTGCGCGGGGGCAGTCCTGCGGAAATGGCGTACGTCACGATTGCCGCACCTATGATCATAAGGGAAACGAATATGCTTCCCACGGCCCTTACGCCGAACATGTCCAGCAGTATTCCGCACACTATCAGACCTCCGCATACGCACAGGAAAGAATAGCCACCTGCATAGAAACCGTAGTCCTCATAGTCCCATCCCATCTCCAGCAGTTCAGGATTCCTGAAAAGATGCGACAGCGAGGAGAACATATCGTCGAAAAAGTAGGACGCGAACATCGGCACGACAAGAAAAGCAAGAGCCACCCAGCAGGCGCTCTTGCTATCTTTCAGTGATTTGAATATTCTGCTCATCAGAATTAATTTATTCTTTCACATTCGGTTCCTCAAGATCGTAACCCTTTTTCTTGTCCTCGATTTTGAGCAGGAAGGTCAGGAAGAAAGCCATGACACCGAATGATGCGAAAATAATCATAGGCACAAGATAGCCTCCCGTGGCCTGCAGCGTGACACCGATAAGAAGCGGAACAAGGCACAGGCCGATGTTCTGTACCCAGAATATGAGGCAGTATGCCGAACCGAGGATTTTTTCGTCGATAATCTTCGGAACGCTCGGCCACAATGCAGCCGGCACCAGCGAGAAAGATACTCCGAGAACCACGATAAGAAGAAGCGCGAACCACTGCTTAGGATAGACCGGCAGAATGAATGCGAAGCTGAGGTGGCATATCACCATGATGATTGCACCGAGCATAAGCATCGATGCACCTTTCCCCTTGAAGTCAAGGAAGCCTCCGAGGAACGGCGTGAGAGCCATTGCGAGGATAGGGAAGCAGCTGAACAGCCTTGCAGCATTTTCGGCATCTATGCAGAGGGTTACTTCAAGGTAGTTTGTGGCATATCTCTGGAACGGGAAGATTGCACTGTAATAAAGTACACAGAGAAGTGCGACAATCCAGAACATCTTGCTGCTGAATATCTTTCCGAGATCACTGATGTGGAACTCGTCCTCTGAAGACTGCTCTCCGGACATCTTGCCTGCTGCAATAAGCTGTGAATCAAACTTCTTGTCCATTACGACAAATACAGAGAAGCAGATGAGCCCGATAAGGAGAAGTGCCGTGCAGAAACCAATCGGAGCTACTATCGACTGGTCGAATTTTGCCGAAATCAGCGGGGAAATCCACATGACGGCGAAGACTCCGAGCCTTGCGATGGCCATCTCGAGGCCCATTGCCAAGGCCATTTCCTTGCCCTGGAACCATTTTGCAATTGCCTTTGATACAGTAGTTCCTGCCATTTCACAGCCGCAGCCGAAAATCATGAAGCCGAGGCAGGCCATTTTTGCACTGCCTGGAAGTGCAGTCCACCATGAACCGAGCCATGCGTTGAAACCTGTTGCCTGGAACCATTCTGTGATTCCGATGAATTTGATGGCGGCGCCGAGCACCATGAGAGATGCTGAAAGCATGCCGGTGAAGCGCGTTCCCATTTTGTCGAGGATAATGCCGGCAATGATAAGGAAACCGAACACGTTAAGTATGTATTCGGAAGCTGCGTATGTTCCGAATACGGTGCTGTCCCAGCTTCGGGCTTGCTCTACAAGGGATTTAAGCGGAGACATAACGTCTACGAACATGTAGGCGAAGAACATCATCGATGCAATGAGCACGAGGGCTGACCATCTTGCTACCGCATTGTCATTCATGAATTTTTTGATAGTTGTTGTCATATAGTTGTTGATTTGTTTATATTCCGATATAATTTTGCAGAGCTCGCGAAGTTAGGGTTTTTGTCCTAATAGTCAAAACACTTTTTCCAAAACTCGGAATAAAATAGTAACTTCGTGTCCGATTTCAAAACGGACGTTATACATGGAGCATAATCTTCTTGACAGTATAGGCTCTCCTGCCGACATAAAGGACCTAAGCATAGAGGAACTCAGGAAACTTTGTGCGGAAATACGTGCCTATATGGTGGAGTGCTGTGCCGTCAATCCCGGCCATCTCGGATCAAGCCTCGGTGCCGTGGAGCTTGTTGTCGGACTGCATTACGTCTATGACACTCCGGATGACAAGATTGTCTTCGACGTGGGGCATCAGGCGTATGCCCACAAGATAATTACCGGCCGCCGCGAAGCTTTCAGGAAAAACAGAATGAAAGACGGAATAAGCGGTTTTCCCAAGCGTTCCGAGAGCGAATACGATGCCTTCGGGACGGGACATTCCTCTACCTCCATATCAGCTGCCCTCGGCTTTGCCGAGGCATCGGAACAGCTCGGCCTGGGCTACAGGACAGTGGCGCTAATCGGAGACGGCTCATTGACCGGGGGGCTTGCACTGGAGGGAATGAACAATGCAGGGGCCGCGAAATCGGATCTCATGGTCATCCTCAATGACAACAATATTTCAATTGACAGGAATATCGGCGCCCTGCATGAATACCTTCTGAGGATTACGACCGATCCCATATATAACAGAGTCAAGAAGAAAGTCTGGGACGGACTCGGTGACGGAAAGGTGCGCAACAGCCTGCGGAGGTTCGTGACGAATGCGAAGTCATCGCTTGTCAGGCGCAGCGGAGGAGACTTGTTCGAGGCAATGGGATTCCGGTATTTCGGTCCGGTCGACGGAAATGACATAGAGCAGGTTGTCGTTACTCTCAGAAAGCTCAAAGAACTCGGCGGTCCGATACTTCTGCACGCGATAACAAAAAAAGGCAAGGGATATGCTCCTGCCGAAGCTGACCAGACCGTATGGCACGCTCCGGGACTGTTCGATCCTGAGACAGGGGAGAGACTGCACAGCGCAAAAGGGGCCTCACGTTACCAGGATGTGTTCGGGCAGGTGCTTCTGGAACTTGCCGTTATGGACAAAAGGGTTGTCGGGGTAACTCCTGCAATGGCATCAGGATGCGGAATGAGTCTTCTTGCCAAGGAAATGCCTGACAGATTTTATGATGTAGGCATAGAGGAGGAGCATGCAGTGACTTTTTCTGCCGGCCTTGCCGCAGGAGGGATGAAGCCGTTCTGCAATATTTATTCGTCATTTTCGCAGAGGGCATTCGACCAGATAATGCACGATGTCGCCCTGCAGGGACTTCCTGTTGTCATCTGCCTCGACAGGGGAGGCCTCGTCGGTGAAGACGGTCCGACACACCACGGGTGCTACGATATGGCGATATACAGGAGCATTCCGGGGGCGGTTATAGCTGTGCCTAAGAATGAAGACGAATTGAAGGACATGATGTATTCGGCCATGAAAGCAGAGGCCGGTCCTTATATAATAAGGTATCCGCGCGGCTATGGCGAGGGTACCGACTGGAAGAACCGCCCTTATTCTATGATTGCGGCCGGACGCGGTGAGACTGTCACCGAGGGGGAGAGGGTTGCTGTAATTGCCGCCGGCCCTTGCGTAAACAGGGCGGAGGAAGCCGCTGCTTCCATAAAAGAGAATACAGGCTGGTCGCCTTCCGTGTACAATGCCAGATACATTAAGCCGTTTGACGAAGAACTTCTGCGCGATATTGTGAGTAAGCATGACCGCATAGTCACAATAGAGGACGGCACTGTTCTTGGGGGACTGTACGGTACGGTTTCGGAACTTGTGGCCGGGTGGGGAAGCATGGTTCCGGTCCGGGCTGTAGGAATACCGGACCGGTACATAAGTCACGGCACACAGGAGGAACTGAGGCATGAATGTGGCTTGTCCGTATGTGCCATAGAGGCTGTTCTGATAGAAGAAAATGAAAAAACAGGAAAAAAGGGCCAAAAAGTTTTGGAGATAAAAAATTAATGCCTATCTTTGCAATCCCAATTCGGAAATAAACCGGAACGGGGCAAGAGACTGCCGATGTAGCTCAGTTGGCTAGAGCACGTGATTTGTAATCTCGGGGTCGTGGGTTCGACTCCCTCCATCGGCTCGAAATTTTGAAAATTGTTTCTGTCTTACGTGGATTTCTGTGTAAGGCGAGGCAAACGGGAGAATACCAGAGTGGCCAAATGGGGCAGACTGTAAATCTGCTGGTTTTTACCTTCGGTGGTTCGAATCCATCTTCTCCCACTGATAAGCGGAAGTAGCTCAGTTGGTAGAGCATTAGCCTTCCAAGCTAAGGGTCGCGGGTTCGAACCTCGTCTTCCGCTCAAACTACGCCAGTGTAGCTCAGGGGTAGAGCGCTTCCTTGGTAAGGAAGAGGTCGTGAGTTCAATTCTCACCACCGGCTCTGCTTTTTTTGTATATAATACTCTAAAAAGATATAATTATGGCTAAAGAAACCTTTAAAAGAGACAAACCGCACGTAAACATCGGTACTATCGGCCATGTTGACCACGGTAAGACTACTTTGACTGCTGCAATTACTACAGTGCTTGCTAAGGCAGGACTTTCAGAGCTTCGTTCATTCGACTCTATCGACAATGCTCCGGAGGAGAAAGAGCGCGGTATCACAATCAACACCGCTCACGTTGAGTATCAGACAGCTAACCGCCACTACGCACACGTAGACTGTCCGGGCCACGCTGACTATGTGAAGAACATGGTAACAGGTGCCGCTCAGATGGACGGTGCAATCCTTGTCTGCGCAGCAACCGACGGTCCTATGCCTCAGACCCGTGAGCACATCCTGCTCGCCCGTCAGGTGAACGTTCCTAAGATTGTTGTCTTCATGAACAAAGTTGACCTTGTAGACGATCCTGAGATGCTTGATCTCGTAGAGATGGAGCTCCGCGACCTTCTTTCATTCTACAACTTTGACGGTGACAACGCTCCTGTAATCCGCGGATCTGCACTCGGTGCACTCAACGGTGACCCTCAGTGGGAAGAGAAGGTAATGGAACTCATGACGGCTGTTGACGAGTACATTCCGCTTCCTCCGCGTGACAACGAGAAACCATTCCTGATGCCTATCGAGGACATCTTCTCAATCACCGGACGTGGTACTGTTGCTACAGGACGTATCGAGACTGGTGTCATCCATGTCGGTGACGAGGTTGAAATCGTCGGTCTTGGTGAAGAGCCTAAGAAGACTGTCGTTACAGGTGTCGAGATGTTCCGCAAACTCCTTGATCAGGGAGAAGCTGGTGACAACGTAGGTCTCCTCCTCCGTGGTATCGACAAGAAGGAAATCAAGAGAGGTCAGGTACTTGCAAAACCTGGTACAATACATCCTCACCAGAAATTCCAGGCTGAGATTTATGTATTGAAGAAAGACGAAGGTGGTCGTCATACTCCATTCCACAACCATTATCGTCCTCAGTTCTTCATCCGTACTCTTGACATCACCGGAGAGATTGCTCTTCCAGAGGGAGTTGAGATGGTAATGCCTGGTGACAATGTAACCATCACCGTAGAGCTTATCTACCCTGTGGCTATCAACGAGGGACTTCAGTTCGCAATCCGCGAGGGTGGCCGTACAGTTGGTGCAGGTCAGGTAACAAAGGTGCTTGACTAATCTCAAAAGATAATATCAGGTGGGTGTCCTGAAAAAGAACACCCACTTTTTTAGGGGAATAGTATAAGGGTAGTACAGAGGTCTCCAAAACCTTTAGTCTGGGTTCGAATCCTGGTTCCCCTGCAAAAATATCAAAGGTTACGATTTGGTAATGTTTAACAGATGTCGCAAACGCTTCCAATCCGCGATATCCATTAAATGTAAAGATGAGAAAGTTTATCAACTATCTGAAAGAGTGCTATGCTGAGATGACCAAGAAAGTTACTTGGCCTACTTGGGACAAATTGCAGAACTCAGCCATTGTTGTAATGGTTGCCGCTGTTATTTTCGCCGTAGTTGTCTTTGCCATAGACTTCTGTATCCGACACTTGATGTCTGCGATTTACACTCTGTAAAATAATACCCTGATTTATGAGCGAGAGCAGTAAAAAATGGTATGTGCTGAGAGCGGCAGGCGGAAAAGAGAAAAAAGCCAAAGAGTATCTCGAGAAGGAGATTGAGAGGTGTGGTCTTCAGGATCTGGTTTCCCAGGTTCTTGTTCCTACAGAAAAAGTTTACAGGATCCGCGATGGCAAAAGAATCTGTACAGAGAGGCTTTTCTATCCCGGCTATGTGCTTATTGAGGCGGAACTTACCGGAGAACTCCAATATATCATCCGTAACGAGGTTCCCCATATGTCAGGTTTCCTTACAGAGAAACGTGATGTCAAAAGGGATGGCGGACGGTCTCAGGAAGAAAAACTTCCTATACCGCTCAGAGATGATGAAGTCAGAAGAATACTCGGAGAACAGGATGAGATGGCTGTTGCAGAGGCTGAGACTGTTGTCGACTACAAGACAGGCGATGCAGTCAAAATCACTGACGGTCCTTTCAGCGGGTTCGACGGTACGGTTGAAGAGATTGTCGAAGACCGCAGCAAACTTAAGGTTATGGTTATGATTTTCGGCAGAAAGACGCTTTTGGAACTCAACTTTACACAAGTAACTAAAGAATAATCAAAATTATGGCAAAAGAAGTAACTGGATACATTAAACTCCAGATTAAAGGCGGGGCAGCCAATCCGTCACCTCCAGTAGGTCCTGCCCTTGGTTCAAAGGGCTTGAACATCATGGATTTCTGCAAGCAGTTCAATGCCCGTACTCAGGAAAGTGCAGGTAAAGTATTGCCGGTTGTAATCACAGTCTACAGCGACAAGTCTTTCTCTTTCGAGGTTAAGCAGCCGCCTGTGGCAGTCCAGCTCAAAGAGGCTGCAAAGATTTCTTCCGGATCTGCTGAGCCTAACAGAAAGAAAGTCGGCAGCATCACCTGGGATCAGGTAAAGGCTATCGCCGAGAGCAAGATGACCGATATGAATTGCTTTACTCTCAAGTCAGCCATGACTATGGTTGCCGGTACTGCAAGAAGCATGGGTATCAAGGTCGAGGGTGCATTTCCAGAACTCTAAAATTCACACGCGACATGAGTAAACTTACAAAAAACCAGAAAGCTGTCATTGCAAAGTACGATGCAGCCAAAGAGTATAAGCTTGATGAGGCATGTGAGCTTGTTAAGGAAATCACATATACCAAATTCGATTCTTCTGTAGAGCTTCATATAAATCTTGGAGTTGATCCGCGCAAGGCCAATCAGATGGTCCGTGGCGTCGTTACTCTTCCTAACGGTACAGGCAAGCAGACAAGGGTTCTCGTACTCTGTACTCCGGACAAGGAGAATGAAGCAAAGGAAGCCGGTGCGGACTATGTAGGTCTCGACGAGTATATCGACAAGATCAAAGGCGGATGGACTGATGTGGACGTTATCATCTGTACTCCTTCAGTTATGGCCAAGGTCGGTATCATCGGCCGTATCCTCGGTCCGAGAGGCCTCATGCCTAACCCTAAGACAGGTACCGTTACAATGGAGATCGGCAAGGCTGTCAAGGAGGTTAAGGCCGGTAAGATCGACTTCAAGGTAGACAAAACCGGTATCGTGCATGCTGCCATCGGTAAGGTTTCTTTCACCGGAACGCAGATTTACGAAAATGCCAAGGAGCTTCTTTCTGCAGTTATCAAACTGAAGCCCCAGACTCTCAAGGGCACTTACATGAAAGCAGTCTCAATCTGCTCTACCATGAGCCCGGGTATCCATGTAGATTTGAAATCAGTAGAATAATAAGTGCTGTAAAATTTGAACGTTATGAGAAAAGAAGAAAAACTCGATATTATTAACGCGGTTTCAGCACAGTTGGAGGAAACTCCTAATTTCTACATAGCTGATATCGCTGGACTGAATGCAGGCAAGACCCATGCACTTCGCAAGGCTTGTTTTGAGGCCGGAGTAAAACTTGTCGTAGTCAAGAATACCCTTCTTTCAAAGGCTATCGAGGCTGTCGGCAACGACGAGATGAAGAATCTCATCAGCGTACTTGAAGGCCCTACGGCAATAATGTACACTGAAGCTCCGAATGCCCCTGCAAAGGTCATCAAGAAATTCAGGGAGTCCGGTTCAGAGAAGCCGGTTCTCAAAGGCGCATATATCCAGGAGTGGCCGGCTTTCATCGGCAACGACAAGCTTGATGCACTTTATGGAATCAAGTCCCGTGAGGAACTCATCGGTGATATCATCGGTCTCCTCCAGTCACCTATGCGCAATGTCCTTTCTGCTCTCGAGCACAAGGATGATGACAAATCAGAGGCTAAGGCTGAGGAAGCAGCAGAATAACCAAGAATCAAGAAACAATTAAAACAGATACAATTATGGCAGACATTAAAGCACTTGCAGAAGAGTTGGTAAACCTTACTGTAAAAGACGTACAGGAGCTTGCACAGATCCTTAAAGACGAGTACGGAATCGAGCCTGCAGCAGCCGCAGTAGCTGTAGTGGCAGGACCTGCAGCAGCCGCTGAGGCTGAGCAGACTGAGTTCGATGTAATCCTTAAATCAGCAGGAGCAGCCAAGCTCGCAGTAGTGAAGGCTGTCAAAGAGGCAACCGGCCTCGGACTTAAGGAGTCAAAGGACATCGTCGACAAGGCTCCGGTAGCTGTCAAGGAGAAAGTTTCCAAGGCAGAGGCTGAAGCTCTCAAGGCTGCCCTCGAAGAGGCAGGAGCAGAAGTTGAGATTAAATAGCTTCTCCCCGTCCCCGAGAAGGGAACAGAGTCAGGTTTAGGGCCAAAACGGCTCTAAACCTTTTTGTCGTAATAAAGTTTTTCTCTATATCTAAGGCAGAAGATGTCAAAAAAGACTAACAATCAGCGAATTTCATTCGCATCATCAAAAATTCTCCTTGAGTATCCTGACTTGCTTGAGGTGCAGCTGAAATCATTCCAGGATTTCTTCCAGCTGGACACTACGCCTGAAAACAGGCGCAACGAGGGCTTGTATCAGGTGTTTCAGGAGATATTCCCGATCGAAGACACAAGGAACAACTACAAACTCGAGTTTATCGATTATTTCATCGACCCTCCGCAGTATTCGATTGATGAGTGTCTTGAGAGAGGACTGACTTATAACGTTCCTCTGAAGGCAAAACTCCGCCTTTCATGCAGTGATTCTGAACATGAGGACTTTGACACGACCGTGCAGGACGTATACCTGGGCAATATACCTTATATGACTCCTGGCGGAACTTTCGTAATCAACGGCTCGGAAAGAATCATCGTTTCACAGCTTCACAGATCTCCTGGCGTATTTTTCGGACAGAGTCTTCATGCAAACGGAACCAAGCTCTATTCTGCCAGGATTATCCCGTTCAAGGGATCATGGATCGAGTTTGCGACTGACATCAACAATGTCATGTATGCGTACATCGACCGCAAGAAGAAATTGCCTGTCACCACTCTCCTGAGAGCAATCGGTTTCAATGGTGACAAGGATATCATTGACATATTCGGTCTTGCCGACGAGATTGAGGCGACAGAAGAAAACCTCAGGGCCAACGAGGGCCGCAAGCTCGCAGCCAAGGTACTCAAGACCTGGATCGAGGACTTCGTGGACGAGGACACGGGTGAGGTCATACCTGTAGAGAGGACGATGCCTATCGTCGAGCGCGGTGAAATCCTCAGCGAGGACACAATCGCAAGACTGGCCGAAACAGATGTCAAGACAATTCTTTTGCAGAAGGACGAGGCGAATGTAAATGAATATGCCATCATCTACAATACTCTGCAGAAGGATCCTACAAATACGGAGACAGAGGCCATCAATTACATCTACAAGCAGCTCCGCAACTCCGAACCGCCTGATGAGGCTACCGCGAGGGATGTGATTGACAAGCTGTTCTTCTCCGAGAAGAGGTATGATCTCGGAGATGTGGGACGTTACAGGCTGAACAAAAAGCTGAACCTCACAATCGACGAGAACACAAGGGTATTGACAAATACCGACATCATCGAGATCATCAAATATCTGATCCAGATGATCAATTCCAAGGCAGTTGTCGATGATATCGACCATTTGAGCAACAGGCGCATCAGGACTGTGGGCGAGCAGCTTGCAAACCAGTTCAGCGTCGGTCTTTCGAGAATGGCCCGCACAATCAGGGAAAGGATGAACGTCCGCGACAGCGAGCAGTTCGCTCCTACCGATCTCATCAATGCCAAGACCCTGTCTTCTGTGATCAACTCGTTCTTCGGAACCAGCCAGCTTTCACAGTTCATGGACCAGACGAACCCGCTGTCGGAAATGACCCACAAGCGCCGTCTTTCCGCACTCGGTCCCGGAGGTCTTTCAAGAGACCGTGCCGGCTTCGAGGTCAGGGACGTGCACTATACGCACTACGGCCGCCTTTGTCCTATCGAAACGCCTGAGGGACCTAACATCGGACTTATTTCGTCTCTTTGCGTATATGCAAGGATAAATGACCTCGGCTTCATCGAGACTCCTTACCGCAAGGTTGAAGGAGGAAAGGTAGACCTGAGCTCCGAGGGATGGATGTATATGAGCGCCGAGGAAGAGGAGAACCAGATGGTTTCCCTTGCCAAGGTCAAGATGGACAATGACGGAAACATACTTGAGGACAGAATACAGTGCCGTTATGGTGCGGACTTCCCGGTTGTGACCAAGGAGGAAGTGAACTATATGGACGTTGCGCCTAACCAGATCGCTTCAGTGGCTGCATCCCTGATTCCATTCCTTGAGCATGACGATGCCCACCGTGCACTCATGGGCGCGAACATGATGCGCCAGGCCGTTCCGCTTCTCAATCCTGAGTCGCCTATCGTCGGTACAGGTCTTGAGGAAAGGGTCTGCCTCGATTCAAGGACACAGGTAAGGGCTGAGAGGAAAGGTGAGGTCGTATATGTGGACGCAAAGGAAATACACGTTAAGTACGACCGCACGGATGATGAGAAATTCGTCAGCTTCTCTCCGGACATCACCGTATACCAGCTTCCTATATACAGAAGGACCAACCAGAGCACGACAATTCTCCTGAAGCCGATTGTCCGCAAGGGAGACATTGTTGAGAAAGGCCAGATAATGACCGAAGGATATGCCACCCAGAACGGCGAGCTTGCCCTCGGAAGAAACCTCAAGGTTGCCTTCATGCCATGGAAGGGGTACAACTATGAGGACGCCATCGTGATTTCCGAGCGTATGATCCGCTGGGACATACTTACTTCGGTTCACGTTGATGAATATATTACAGAGGTCCGTGACACCAAGCGCGGAATGGAGGAGCTTACCTCAGACATTCCTAACGTAAGCGAGGATGCTACAAGGGACCTTGACGAAAACGGTATCATCCGCATCGGTGCGCATATCGAGCCGGGCGACATCATGATCGGTAAGATTACACCTAAGGGAGAGAGCGACCCGTCTCCGGAAGAGAAACTTCTCCGTGCGATTTTCGGTGACAAGGCCGGGGATGTCAAGGATGCCTCCCTCAAGGCTACGCCTTCCCTCAGCGGTACTGTCATAAATACGGCCCTTTATTCAAAAGTCGCCAAGGAAAGCGGCCGCAAGGGTGTCAAGAGCGACCAGAAAGCCAAGATCGAGAAAGCCGAAGAAGAGTTCGCAGCCAAGGCCGAGTCACTCAGGGCAAGGTTCATCGAGAAACTTGCTGTTCTTGTCCAGGGCAAGAAGAGTGCAGGCATAAGCGACCTTTACGGTGCGGAACTGATTGCAAAGGGCAAGGACATAACCGTGTCAGACCTTAAGGCAATGGACTATGAGAATGTGAATTCGAGCAAGTGGACTGCCGACAAGAATGCCAATATCCTTATCAGGGAACTGATCAACAACTATTGCATCGCCTATAAGGAAGAGGCTGCAAAGAACAAGAGGATTCTTGACAAAATCAAGATCGGTGACGAACTTCCTAACGGTGTCATGCAGCTTGCAAAGGTTTACGTCGCCAAGAAAAGGAAGATCAGAGTCGGTGACAAGATGGCCGGCCGCCACGGTAACAAAGGTATTGTGGCAAAGGTCGTGAGAGACGAGGATATGCCTTTCCTTGCAGACGGTACACCTGTCGACATTGTGCTTAATCCTCTGGGTGTGCCTTCACGTATGAACCTCGGCCAGATTTACGAGACTGTTCTCGGCTGGGCAGGAGAGGAACTCGGAGTCAAGTTCAGCACTCCTATCTTCGACGGTGCCACTCTGGAGAACATTTGCGAGTACACTGACAAGGCAGGACTTCCGAGATACGGAAAGACATATCTGCGTGACGGAGGTACAGGTGACTGGTTCGACCAGCCTGCGACTGTCGGCGTGATCTACATGATCAAGCTCGGACATATGGTCGATGACAAGATGCACGCCCGTTCTATCGGTCCTTACTCACTCATTACTCAGCAGCCTCTCGGAGGTAAGGCGCAGTTCGGCGGACAGCGTTTCGGAGAAATGGAGGTTTGGGCACTCGAGGCGTTCGGAGCATCTAATGTACTCCAGGAGATTCTGACTGTCAAGTCAGATGATGTCACCGGAAGGTCCAAGGCATACGAGGCTATCGTCAAAGGTGATCTCATGCCTAATCCTGGCATACCTGAGTCCCTCAATGTATTGCTCCATGAGCTTAGGGGTCTCGGTCTGAAAGTGACTCTGGACTAAATAACTGACAATTGAAATTTTAGAAATATGCCGACTTTTAATAAAGAAAACAAGGTTAAAAGCAATTTCGAAAGAATCAGCATCGCTCTCGCTTCTCCTGAAGACATCAAAGACAGGTCTTCAGGAGAGGTCCTGAAGCCGGAGACTGTCAATTACAGGACATACAAGCCTGAGAGGGACGGTCTTTTCTGCGAGAAGATTTTCGGTCCGACCAAGGATTACGAGTGCCATTGCGGCAAGTACAAGAGAATCCGCTATCGCGGAATCGTATGCGACCGCTGCGGTGTGGAAGTTACCGAGAAGAAAGTGCGCAGGGAAAGGATGGGTCATATCGAACTTACCGTTCCTGTTGCACACATCTGGTACTTCAAGTCAGCTCCGAACAAGATTGCCGCCCTTCTGGGAATAGCAGCCAAGAAGCTGGAGTCCGTCATCTATTATGAGAAGTATATCGTTGTACGTCCCGGTGCGTCAGGTCTCAAAAAGCTTGACCTTCTGTCAGAGGACGAGTATCTCGATCTCCTCGCACAGATGCCGGAGCAGTACAATATGCCTATGGATGATCCGGACAAATTCGTTGCCGGAATGGGTGCAGAGGCGATTTATGACCTTCTTAAGGAAATAGATATCGACGCCCTTGCAAAGGAACTCCGCCAGAAGATGATCCGCGAGACCTCGCAGCAGAGGCGCGCAGAGGCTCTCAAGAGGCTGAGCATTGTGAAGTGGTTCCAGGAGTCAAAGGGCATCAACCGTCCGGAGTGGATGATTCTGAAGGTTATACCTGTCATTCCTCCTGACCTCCGTCCTCTCGTTCCGCTTGACGGCGGACGTTTTGCCACATCTGACCTCAATGACCTTTACCGCAGGGTAATCATCAGGAACAACCGTCTGAAGAGACTCATAGAGATCAAGGCTCCTGAAGTCATCCTGAGGAACGAAAAGCGTATGCTCCAGGAGGCTGTCGACTCATTGTTCGACAACTCCAAGAAGTCCAACGCCGTCAAGAGCGAAGCAAACAGGACACTCAAATCACTGTCTGACTCCCTCAAAGGAAAGCAGGGCCGTTTCCGCCAGAACCTCCTCGGTAAGCGTGTGGACTATTCTGCACGTTCTGTAATCGTCGTAGGTCCTGAGCTTAAGATGCACGAATGCGGACTTCCTAAGTTCATGGCGGCCGAGCTTTACAAGCCGTTCATCATCAGGAAGCTCATCGAGCGCGGCATCGTGAAGACAGTGAAATCGGCAAAGAAGATTGTTGACCGCAAGGATGCCGTCATCTGGGATATACTTGAAAATGTGATGAAAGGACATCCGGTGCTTTTGAACCGTGCTCCTACACTTCACCGTCTCGGTATCCAGGCTTTCCAGCCTAAGATGATCGAGGGTAAGGCAATCCAGCTTCATCCGCTCGCATGTACGGCCTTCAACGCCGACTTCGACGGAGACCAGATGGCCGTTCACCTTCCGCTCGGAAATGCAGCGATCCTCGAAGCACAGCTTCTGATGCTCGGTTCGCACAACATTCTCAATCCTGCCAACGGTACTCCTATCACCGTGCCTTCACAGGACATGGTTCTGGGACTTTACTACATAACGAAGCAGAGGCCAGGCGTAAAGGGCGAAGGCATGAATTTCTATGGTCCGGAAGAGGTGATTATTGCACTCAACGAGAAGGCCATAGACATACATGCCGGAATCAACGTGCGTCTGCCTAAGGACAAACTCAATCCGGAAGCCGGCTTTGAGATGGTACTTACCACTCCGGGAAGAATCATTGTCAACCAGCTCGTTCCTCTGGAAGTTCCTTATATCAATGAGGTGCTAGGAAAGAAATCCCTCAGGAAGATCATTTCAAATGTCATCAAATATACAGGAGTCGCACGTACTGCGCAGTTCCTCGATGACATCAAGGATCTCGGATATACAATGGCCTTCAAGGGAGGTCTGTCATTCAACCTCGGCGACGTCATCATTCCTGAGGAGAAGAAGTCCCTCATCGAAAACGGCTACAATACCGTAGAGTCGATCAAGGCCAACTTCTCGATGGGTTTCATTACGAACAACGAACGCTACAACAAGGTAATCGACCTCTGGTCTTCAATCGACAACGAGATTACCAAGATTGTGGAGAAACAGATTTCAAGCGACCAGCAGGGCTTCAACCCTGTATATATGATGCTGGATTCGGGTGCCCGAGGTTCAACAGCGCAGATCAAGCAGCTCTGCGGTATGCGAGGACTTATGGCTAAGCCTCAGAAATCCGGTGGACAGGGTGCTGAGATTATCGAGAATCCTATCATATCCAACCTGAAGGAAGGTATGTCAGTGCTCGAGTACTTCATCTCTACTCACGGTGCACGTAAGGGTCTTGCCGATACCGCCCTCAAGACAGCAGATGCCGGTTATCTTACCCGCCGTCTTGTGGATGTTTCGCATGACGTGATCATCAACGAGGAGGACTGCGGAACTCTCCGCGGACTTATCGCCACGGCAATCAAGAGCAAGGATGAGGTTGTCGAGTCTCTCGGTGAGAGGATTCTCGGACGTACATCCGTGCATGATGTATTCAATCCACTTACAGGTGAGCTTATCATTCCTGCCGGAGAGGAGATTACGGAGGATATTGCAAATCTTATCGAGTCGCTTCCTATCGAGCAGGTCGAGATACGTTCGGTTCTTACCTGCGAGTCACGCAAAGGTGTCTGCGCGAAATGCTACGGACGCAATCTTGCATCAGGAAGAATGGTCGAGAAGGGAGAAGTTGTCGGTGTCATCGCTGCACAGTCAATCGGTGAGCCTGGTACACAGCTTACGCTCCGTACATTCCACGTCGGAGGTACAGCGTCAAGTACGGCAGCAGAAAGTTCAATCACTTCTAAATACAACGGCAAGCTCGAATTCGAGGAACTCAGGACAATCGAACGGGTTTCAGAAGACGGCACTTCACAGAATGTGGTGGTCAGCCGTACAACCGAAGTCCGCATTGTCGATGAGAATACAGGAATCACATTCTCCCAGTACGATGTACCTTACGGTTCCGTGCTTTATAAGAATGACGGTGATTCTGTCCGCAAGGGAGATCTCATCTGCGAGTGGGATGCCTATAATGCAATCACTATCATCGAGACTGCCGGAAAGGCCCGTTTCGACAGCATGATTGACGGTGTGACATTCCGTGAGGAGATGGCCGATGAATATTCTCTCAACAGGGACAAGGTCATCATCGAATCACGTGACAAGTCGAAGAACCCTTCGATCAACATTGTCGATGAGAACGGCGAGAGCAAGAAGCAGTACAACCTGCCTGTCGGTGCACATGTCATGGTCAGTGACGGTGATGATGTGAAAGTAGGAGACATAATCATCAAGATTCCTCGTGCAATCGGAAAGTCAAGCGATATCACCGGAGGTCTTCCTCGTGTTACCGAATTGTTCGAGGCACGTAATCCTTCAAATCCTGCAATCGTGTCCGAAATCAACGGTGAAGTTGTCATGGGCAAGATCAAGAGGGGTAACAGGGAAATCATTGTCAAGAACAAGACCGGTGTCGAGAAGCATTACCTTGTACCTCTGACCAAGCAGATTCTTGTACAGGAAAACGACTATGTGAAGGCCGGTACACGTCTTTCCGACGGAGCCGTTTCACCTACCGACATTCTCAGCATCCTCGGACCTATCAAGGTGCAGGAGTATATTGTCAATGAAATCCAGGAGGTTTACCGTCTTCAGGGTGTGAAGATCAATGACAAGCACTTCGAGATTATCGTGCGCCAGATGATGAGGAAGGTGCAGATCAATGATCCGGGCGATACTGAATTCCTGCAGGAGGAACTTGTGGACAAGTGGGTATTCATGGATACCAACGATGCAATCTACGGCAAGTTCTATGTGATGGATCCGGGTGATTCCCAGTCGTATGAAGAGGGAGACATCATAACTGCACGCGAGATGAGAAGCGAGAACGCATCTCTCGACAGGCAGGGTCTCAAAATGATGGTGCTACGTGAGGCCAAGCCGGCAACTGCAAGTCAGGTGCTCCAGGGTATCACGAGGGCTGCCCTCAAGACAAACAGCTTCATTTCGGCTGCATCATTCCAGGAGACTACCAAGGTGCTCAGCGAGGCCGCAATCAGAGGTCGCGTCGATACTCTTGAAGGACTTAAGGAGAACGTCATCTGCGGACATCCTATTCCTGCCGGTACAGGCCAGAAAGAGTTCCAGGAGATTCTCGTTGCTCCGGCTGTGGACATGCAGAAGAATCTTGCAGAACTTTAGCTGCAATCCATATAATCAGAAGAGGCGGGCCATCTGGCCCGCCTCTTCTGTTGTGTTCCGGTATGTTGCCGGCTGTACTGTATTGCCGTTACCGGCTTATCGTATGATTGTGGCCTCGCGGTCAGGGCCGAGAGAGATGATCTTGATCGGAACACCGAGATATGTCTCCATGAATGAGATATATTCGCGGAAAGCTTCAGGAAGGTCCTCCTCTTTGCGGATGCCCGAAAGGTCTGTGCTCCATCCCTTGAATTCGGTATATACAGGCTTTATGTCTGCGTATGTGTCGAACGGCCACTGGTCTGACGGCTGTCCGTCGACGATGTACGAGGTACAGACTTTTATTGTCTCAAAGCTGTCGAGGCAGTCGGACTTCATCATTATAAGGTCTGTCACTCCGCTTATCATTACTGCATATTTGAGGGCGACAAGGTCGAGCCAGCCGCATCTGCGCGGTCTTCCTGTCACTGCACCGAACTCGTTGCCTATCTTGCGCAGCTTCTCACCTGTTTCGTCGAAAAGTTCTGTCGGGAATGGACCGCTGCCCACACGTGTGCAGTATGCCTTGAATATGCCGTAAACATGGCCTATCTTGCTCGGGCTGACTCCCAGGCCGACGCAGGCTCCTGCGCATGAAGTCGTAGATGAAGTAACGAACGGATATGAGCCGTAGTCTATGTCCAGCATCGAGCCTTGCGCACCTTCTGCAAGGATGCTCTGTGCTTTCAGCAGGTCGTTTATATAGTATTCGCAGTCAACCAAAGCGAATCGCTTCAAATATTCTACCGCTTCAAAGAATGCGCTTTCTTCTGCATTCGGGTCACATCCGAAGCCCATCTGCGCAAGCTGTCTTGTATGCCTTTCTTTCAGTTTTGCATATCTGTCGGTAAAATCAGCGGCGAGTATGTCACCGACACGCAGCCCGTTGCGGCTGATTTTATCCGTATATGTCGGGCCGATTCCCTTAAGGGTAGATCCGATTTTGCCTTTTCCCATGGCAGCCTCGTTTGCCGCATCGAGCAGCCTGTGCGTAGGCAGGATGAGGTGAGCTTTCTTGGAGACCACTATGCGCTCAGTGACCGGTACTCCCGTTTTTGCAATATTCTCACATTCACCTTTGAATGTGATAGGGTCGAGAACGACTCCGTTGCCTACGATATTTGTCGCATCTTTTCTGAATATGCCCGAAGGTACAGACCTGAGAACAAAGCTTTGGCCTTCAAAATGCAGCGAATGTCCCGCGTTCGGACCGCCCTGAAAACGGGCTACGGCCTGATATCTCTCAGCAAGCACGTCCACAATTTTGCCTTTGCCTTCATCGCCCCACTGGAGGCCGAGAACTACGTCTAATTTCATGATTTTGTATTGGAAACAGTTTAATTTGTGTTTTACTTAAATTTCAGGAATCAGAACGGGAGGTCATCATCCGGCATATCGTCAGCAATGTCCTTTGGCTGCAGCATGGCCTGCTGTACAGTCGCAGGGCGTTGCGGTGCTGCCTGTTGTGCATACGGCTGCTGCATTCCCTGCGGTGCTCCCGGAGCCTGATAAGAACCGTACTGCTGCTGTCCGTAGCTCTGCGATTGTCCGTAGCCCTGGCCGGCAGGATTGTCGGATTTCCTGCCGAGAAGCTGCAATGTGTCGGCCACTATCTCCGTGGTATATTTCTTTGCGCCGGTCTGGTCTTCCCATGAACGTGTGCGTATGCGCCCCTCGATATAGAGCTGAGTGCCTTTTCTGACATATTTTTCAACTACGTCGGCAGTATTCCTCCATACAACTACATTGTGCCATTCCGTATGCTCCTGGAGATTGCCGTTTCTGTCTCTGTATCTTTCAGTTGTGGCAAGACGCAAGGTCGCCACTTTGGTGCCGTTCGCTGCATCTCCGGTATATCTTATCTCCGGATCCTGTCCGACGTTGCCAATCAATATCGCTTTGTTTACCATAATATGATGTGTTTTTCCGTGACTTCACAAAAACTTTGCAAGATAGTGATAATTTCTCATAAACAAGCACGCATGCCGGCCAAATCAGGCTTTTCTCCTGTGAAAATTTCGTAGCCGGTCAAAGCCTGGTACAGCAGCCAGATGCGTCCTTCCGTAAAAGATACGGCCGGGCATGTGTTTGTGATATACCGCACGAAATCAGGACTGAAGGAAGGATTCCTGTAATTTGCCTCCATGATTATTTTGGGACTCTTGTCCGGTCCGGCGAAGTCCTCTGTCTCCAGCTCTTTCAGCGCCTCTATGCCTGTGGGAATTGTATAAATTATTATTCCGCACTGCCTGAACCAGTGTCTGAATTCTTCGATTGGAGCGGCTGTAAAACTGGACGGGCATATTCCGGAAGTTCCGGTACCGTTTGTTTCCGCAGCAGAAACGATAGCTTCTGCTTTTGCCATATTGCGGTTCATCAGGACAACCGGCAGCCCTGACATGGCCGCTGCGTATGCCGCTGCCTTTCCTGCTCCTCCGCATCCCGCGACAAGTACGGCAGGGGAGTTGCCGGCATTGCGGAACAGCGGGATCGCCTCATCTTCGAGCCAGGCCTTCACTCCGAGGTAGTCCGAGTTGTGTGCCTTTATGCCTTCTGCGGTCTTGACCAATATGTTGGCGGCGCCGGTAAGCATACATTCTTCCGAGAACAGATCAGCAGCTGCGCAGGCTTTTTCCTTGAACGGCGCCGTTACATTGATGCCGTCGTATTTTTCTTTGAATATACGGTATGATTTATCGAAATCATCGCCTTCGATAATGTCGTAGGGATATTTGCCGCCGTATCCGGCCCTGAAGAGTGCCGGGCTGAGTGAATGCGATATGGGGTGGCCGATAAGCCCGAATTTTTTCATGGCAGGTGTTTTAGATTGTCTTTGGATTGCGTTGTCTTACGGCCTCGAAAAGCAGAATGGCAGCCGATACGGACACATTCAGAGAATCCAGTCTGCCGAGCATCGGGATCCTTATGTGGGAGTCGGCGGCCTTGCGCCATACATCGGTAAGGCCTGTCGCTTCCGTGCCCATAACTATTGCTGTTCCGGCTGTCATGTCAGTGTCATAGTATGGCTTAGAATCCTGCAGCTGTGCTGTAAGAATCTGTATATGATTATTTTTCAGCCAATCGATTGCCTGCTCCGATGTCGTGGCAACAGTAGGTACTGTAAAGGCGGCACCGATGCTTGAACGCAACAGATTCGGGTTATACAGGTCTGTGAGCGGATCGCAAATTATGACGGCATCCGCTCCGGAAGCGTCCGCGGTGCGGAGTACCGCTCCGAGATTCCCCGGTTTTTCCACAGCTTCCAGCACGATTATCAGAGGATTTTCTTTCAGATGCAGATCCGGCAGAGAGATGTTCCTGCAGTACATTTCCGCTATTACTCCTTCTGTGCTTTCGCGGTAAGCGATTTTTTCGTATATTTTCTGCGGCACTTCTATAAGGTTGCATCTGCAGCCGGACATTATTTCCTCAAAGTCCCTGCCGCCCAGTATGTCGGGACAGATGAATACGGTATGCGGACGGAAACCTGCACCGATGCAATGCAGAAGTTCGCGTTTCCCCTCGACGACAAACAGGCCTTCTTCGCGTCTTGTCCTTGATTTTTCCTGAAGTGATATGAGTTTTTTGATTTTGGGGTTCTGGAAGGATGTGATCTGTTCGGTTTTCATGCTGTCAAAGACTTTCATGGCCGGTTTCATGCTGCTAAAAATTTTATATTCGGTTCAGCCGAAATTCCGGCTTGAGTTCTCAATGGGACAAAGTTAGCAATTTAAGCCTCATTCTTGACTCATTGTGGGTGTTTTGTAATATAAAATAAGTATATTTGCACAGATTTAACAGGAGAGATGCTCGAGTGGCTGAAGAGGCACGCCTGGAAAGCGTGTAGTCGCCTAAAGCGGCTCACGGGTTCGAATCCCGTTCTCTCCGCAGAAGCCAATAGGGGAAAAACGTGAAAGTTCACTTTCATCGCTTTTCCCCTATTGGCTTCTGCATCGCCCCGCCGCAGGCGGGGCGGGATGTCGGGGCGGCCCTCATCCGCGATCGAAATCTCGGGAGAACCTTTTACTCAGGCGTTGATGTCGTAGCGGTTTAAGATGTGACGACATCAGGTATTGTTGTAATCAGTGTGAATGCTTGATATATTTGTAACTAAGGCTATTTTGTCGAATCCTGCTTCATTAAAGTAGGGTAAGTGCATTTTTGGGGAACGGTCGTTCTGAGAAGTAGTGTTTCGTTCCTGAAAGCCCCTGTTTTGGGAACAATCGTACAGAAAAGTATCGTTTCGTTCCCGAAAGTGCCTGTTTGGGGGAACGGTCATGCTGGAAAGTTGTGTTTTGTTTCCGAAATGCCTTGTTTTGGGAACGGTCGTATTGAGAAGTCGGAGTTTGTGCATGAAATGCACTGATTGGGGAATAGTCAGGAGGAAATGTTGCGTAGAGTGGAGGGCAACTTGTTGTTAGATAACGATTTGCTTTGTGACGGGTGCCGAAATCTCGGCACCCGTTGAAGTGTAAAATACTGTGTAGCAGAATGTTGTCCTCCACCTCGCAGCCGTCCTGTCCTAAAGTTAGGGCACCTACGCTCTGCGGCCCTCACGTGCCAGAAAGACCACGTTTGGAAACAGTCGTGAGGAAACGCCATGCTTCGTGCCGGAAACACACAATTTTGGAACAATTGATATGAAACGTAGTGTCTTCCCGAAAATCCTTGTTTTGGTAACGGTCGTGTTGAAAAGTTGTATTTCGTTTCCGAAAGTGCCTATTTTGGTAACGGTCGTGTTGTTGTCAACAAATATCAGTAATAACGTAAAAACTGAGTTAACTTCTTATAGAGATAAGACAATATCGAGTCAACCTAAATCAGGAAAACTCATGTAATGTCGTGCTTCGTTCCTGAAAAGCCCTGTTTTGGGAACAATCGTGTTGAAATGTTGTGTTCCGTTCCCGAAAGTGCTTGTTTTGGGAACAGTCGTGTCGGGAAGTTGTATTTCGTTCCCGAAAAGCCCTCTTTTGGTAACGGTCGTGCTGAAAAGTTTCGTTCCTGAAAAGCACTATTCTTGGAACTGTTGCGAGCCTTGCGGTAGGTTTTGGATTCTATGGGAGGATACCGGGCGTTCAAGGTTCTGCCTCAATATCAGGCTGACGGAAAGTGTGAATATGATTGCACTTACTTCAGGCATCCGTTTTCCAAACATGAGAAATACTGAATTATCCACCATAACAATGCGGAGCTCCGCGCTAAGTACAATATTCCTCATCAAGGCTATTGTGTTTCGAATATTTGTCCGTCAAAGCAGATGGACTCTTTGGAGGAAGTGGAATGCGGATGAAGAAAGTCGTCATGTTCAGAAAGCCTGTGTGCAATCCGGCTTTCCATGTGTTGAGCACTCTTTTCAAACGAATTTGTGCTATCATATAAATGGACGCGAGAGGTAAGCAAACAGTCCGGAGTGACTTAGGTGGGGGATGATAATATTATTGGGCACTATAATCTTTAACATCAGTTTGACGACACATTCTGTATAAACCTTGAATTACTGGAAAATAAATTCGTAGAACTGACGTAAAATTGACAAGTTTATTCATCGGTGGCCGGTAAACGCATGTGAATAGTTGCTTTTCAACTTGTTGTATAAGATTTTCTGCCGAATTTATTGCGTAATCGTTTATATATCCGCATGTTATCATTGATTCGAAAAGTTTTGTCGGGACGGCTCGTCTTCTTGCTTCAGGATAATCAGAATGCCGATGCCTGTCGGTATATTTCCAGTAGTGCGTGTTCCTTCCTTGTCTGTCAGATTCGGACTGAGAGGGTGATTGCCTTTAATATATAATAAAATATTACTTGCCGCATTGTTGTTAAAGAAAAATAATTAACTTTGTAACTGGTATTGATTTTCATTATTCAGAAATATTGATGCCGTATACAATCCCCCCCCAGTTTATGAGGGCTTCGGTGTGTTAGTCAACTATTTGCGATATAGGTATTTGCATTTGTTTTGAGAGTTTTCTTAACATATATGCTTATGCTCTTTACCGTCTGTACTGCATACGGACGTTGTCCGTCAGACTCGGTAAAGGTCTATTTCCGTGTCGGGTATCGTCAGTTCGACCTGAATATCAGCGAAAACCGGTCACAGGTGGCAGCCTTCATAGACAAAATCCGTGAGGCAGATGCGGCAGACAATATCGACCGCCTTGTCGTACGTGCATACGCATCCCCTGACGGCTACTATTATTCCAATGCACGTCTTGCGCGTTACCGTTGCGATGCCATTGTCAATTATATTATTGACAGCACTGGTATCAGACGCGATCTTATACAGGCTTTTCCGGGAGGAATCGCATGGAAAGAACTCCGCAATATGGTTGCTTCGAGGCCGGAGGTGCCTTTACGCGAGAAAATCCTTGAGATTCTGGACAATACTCCGGTCTGGGTTTTCGATTCATCTGGAAGGGTCATTGACGGACGCAAAAAACAGCTTATGGAGCTTGCCGCCGGTGTGCCTTACCGCTGGATGTACGACAACATCTTTCCGGAACTTCGCAATGCAGTCGCCGTGCAGGTCTATCTCAAGTCTGATTCGTCTGACGGGCAGGAACAGCATGACAATCATCTCGTCATAGGGTCGGTACAGTGTGACAATCAAAAACTGGCAGAGAATCAGAAAGATAGCCTGGGATTTTCAGATAAGCAGGAACTGAAAGACAGCACAGAATTTTCAGACAACCGGAAGCGGAATGACACTCTGGGACATCATGATGCCGCAGAAATCGCATACAGCAAGAATCTGTTGGAGTGCCGGGAATTGAATGACAGTCAGGAACTTGCAGATAAACGGGACCTGAAAGACAATCGTGTGCAAAAAGATTGCCGGGAATCTGAAAATAACCACGTTATGGCAGAGAATCCTGAACAGTGCTCAAGTCATGACGTGAAAGTGAGCCGCGAATTGAATGACAGCCGTACACCGGAGACGCAGGCAATCCCGTCTCATCGCTTCGCTTTGAAAACCAATATGCTCTTTGATGCACTCCTTATTCCAAACATCGGCGCGGAGTTTTACCTTGGCAAAGACTTGTCTGTCTATGGCGAATGGATGTATGCCTGGTGGAGCAATAATAATCTTCACCGTTACTATCGTATCTATGGCGGTGATCTGGGACTCCGTTGGTGGTTTGGCAAAAGAGCGCATGAGAAACCGCTTACCGGTCATCATGTCGGGGTTTATGGCGGCGTCTTCACCTTCGACTTCGAGTTTGGAGGCCGCGGTTATTTGGGCGGTCTTCCCGGAGGAAACATATTTGACAGTTGCTTTATCAATGGCGGAATCGAGTATGGATATTCGCTTCCTGTGTCGAAGCATTTAAACATAGATTTTTCACTCGGTGCAGGCTATACATCCGGTAAATATATGGAATACATACCGGACGGTTTCGAGCATGGATATCTTTGGCAAGCAACCAAGCGTTTCGGATGGGTCGGTCCCACAAAGGCCGAGATTTCTCTTGTCTGGCTGCTTGGCCGAGGCAATGGAAATACCAAGAAAGGAGGTGAGAAATGAAAATGCGCCTTTTCACCGCCATTTGTGCGGCGGTCGTATTGACTGCATGCACGCATAAGGAACTCGATACACTGGCCCCCATAGCAAATAATGTTGAGGTGCTGTTCGACTGGCAGAAAGCTCCCGACCACAATGCCCACTCGATGTCGCTCTACCTGTATAAAGAGGGCCAACAGGCCGCTTACCATACTTTCCGCACCCATAGCGGAGGCCGGATTCAAGCCGCCGTCGGTACCTACGACGGAATCTGTCTCAACGAAGACGATATCTACAGCTTTTTTATTAACGGCCATGAGTCGTTTGCTACATTTAAGGTAACTACCAAGGAGCAGGGTACACTGTCGGCGATGGGTGTTACTACCCGAGGAATACCGCGAATGGCCGACGAGCCGTTGCGGGCGGCGCCTGCACGTTTTTGGGGAACCGGTCTGTCCGGCATCAACATTATTGGAACAGAGGAAGTCCAGACAGTGAAGATGCAGCCTGAAGAACTTGTGTGCAAATACTCTGTGGATATTTTGGATGTGCAGAATCTGGGCAATGTCAAGGCCAAATTCGATGCTTCGCTTTCGTCGATGGCCGATGGCGTCTATCCTGGCTTGCGCACAGCAACCGACGAGGCCGTGTCCTATTCCTTTGTCCTGAATGCAAATAAGGCTAACAACCGGCTTTCGTCCACATTCTATACATTCGGTGTTACACCCGGCGAAAAAAAGAAACATTACCTGTCGCTTTATTTTCTTCTTAGGGATGGAAGCGGAAAGGTATATAATATAGACGTGACAAAACAAGTGAATGAGGCTGCCAATCCCAAGGACGTGCGCATTGTGCTTCAGGGACTGGTGCTGCCGGATATCAAAGAAGGCCTTGACAATACAGATATCTCCGTTTCGGGGTGGAATACGGTACATATCAATCTCTCGGCCTCTATTCAGAAATGACAATTAAATAATTAAGAATATATCAATAACAACTAAATATCTTCAATATGAGGAATCTAAATTATGGATTGCTGGCAGTATGCGGCTTACTGCTGGCAGCATGTTTCCAGGAAGAAGTAATCGACACCAGCCGACCTACAAATCCGATCAAGTTCAGCGCAGGATTCGCGTCGCGTGGCACAGAAATCACACTTGCGAATCTCAATGGCTTTGTGGTGACTGCGTACAACAACGGTTCTACCGGTCACAAGGCCGTGGACGGTGTTTATCCCGACCCTTACTTCGAGAATGAACCTTTCATCGGCAGCAACACTCAGTACTCGTCGCTTAACGGCATAGACTGGCCTAATAACGATGATCCGGTTGAATTTTTCGCATATTACCCGCAGTTGAGCGTCTTGAGGAAGAATTTCGCATCGTATGACAAGCTCGAGGGCATTAATGCTGCGGACAGTACATTTATCAAATTCTACAACATGTGCGGAGCAGATGGCAAGGAAGACCCGATCGAACTCGAAGATGGTGTCACTTCGCTCTTCACGTTCAATGACAAAGATCTTCTTCCCGGCTTTAAGCTCGGCCGTTTCTATGTTCCGAGAGACATTTCGCAGCATGTAGACTTCATCACAGCTCACCAGATGGGTAAGAAGGACGAGAACGAATTGGCTGGTCTGAAACTGAATTTCCGTCATCAGCTGGCTCAGGTCGAGCTGCGCGGTATCAACAACTCTACTTTCTATACCGTTGACATAGCCGGTGTGCATCTCTCCAATCCGATGGTTGCCGGTGCGATGTTCAACTTCTGCGGTGAAAGCGGTTCTCTTTTTGAGACAGACGGCGGCCACTGGGAAGTTGCCACAAATCCAAGGTACAGCGAGGTGGAATATATCTACCAGCCTGCCAATCCGGAGAACAAACAGCCTGCCGACAATATCATGCGCCTGCAGCCAAGTACTCCGTTGATTTCGGCTGATAATACGGCAGAAGATTATTCCCGTGGTGTCTCGCTGATGGGCAACGGCGGTAATGCAATGGTGCTTCCTACCGTACGTCCGGTATGGGATCATATTGTAGACCCGACCAACCAGAATAAAAATATGTATATCGGTGTGCTGATGAACGTGAAGACTACCGAGTCCAATGGTGCTGAGGCTGTACAGCTCTATCCGCCTCTGAGTTCGGATAAAGCCGAAGGTCTGCGAATCGTGTCGTTTATCGTGGACAAAGAATCTCAGGCAATTCAGATGCGGGTCTATAAAGATGAGACAGGCAGCTACTATGAAAAACCGGACTTCAGCGGCAATCCTGTGAATCTTAATGTCGAAGAAATAATCGATGAAGATACGAAAGAGGTTATAGAAACAATCGTTACTGAGGAGTTCAAGGATTTTGCCTGGAGCGCAGTGCCGGTGGCAGCGAAGTGGGAGCGCGGCAACAAATATGTCTACACTCTTGACTATTCTTCGGGTGTAGGTGTGCGTACGCCTCTCGATCCGGAACCCGGTACTCCTATTCTCGGCGGTAACATCCAGCTCTTCGTAGATGTCCTCGGTTGGGAAACACGTTACGTCGAAACTACCATTCCATCGAAATAATTCTTTAATTATAAATAAGCCGACTTTCACCGTCTCCTGCCAGAGGAGACGGTGGATTCACGACTCAGACGTATCAAATGAAGAAGAACAAACTGATATACATAGGGGCAGCAACGCTCTTCTGCTTTTCGTCCTGTTCTGTCGGGCAGACAGGGGAGCCTGTGCGCGGCGACTCGACGATTCGGATTGCACCGTCTCTGTTGGATATAGCCTGGTCTCGTACGGCAGATGTTACCTACGATAATTTCTATTCCTTTCAGGCTACCTGCTTCAATCCGGCCCAGCCGGTTATCAATGAAAGAGGAATATTGCTTCCCTATTTCGAAGACGTAAACTTCGGCAAGATATCCTCTGATGTATTTGTCACTGCCGAGAATGGCTGCGAGTGGCCTGAACAAAGAGAATCTGTCGATTTTATTGCATTTGCGCCATCGCGTGCCGCTATGGCGCAGGTATCGGACATATCGCCCGACGACGACAGCCATTTCGTGATTGTCAATAAATCCACGTTCATGGATGGCAAAGCAGACTACGACTATTCTCTCGCCAACATCCGTATTGCCGCAGACATTTCTCGCCAGTACGATTTCTTGACCGCCACCGGAAGCGGTTCAAAATTCGGCAGTATCAACGAACCTGTAAAACTGCCTTTTCGACACGGCCTGTCGAAAGTCGAGTTGCGTGCATGGGGTGACAACCCGATCTATAAAATAGAGATAGCCGGCGTGCGTGTGGGAACTGTGCCGCTTGAAGGCTCGTATAATCTTGCTCCCGGGGACGCATCGGCTTCGTCTTGGACTGTGCCTGAAGATGCTGTACGCGGTAGAGCGGAATACATATTCGGCAAACAGGCCGACGAATATAGCCGATCCGATGCAGTGGTTGTTATTGATAAAAATGCCGGAGTCGCCTCAAACCCCGGCAGCGATGTTTCTCTTATGGGAGAAGGCGGTGCGGCAATGATGATTCCGGTCTCTGATGCAGCATGGGACCGTTCGGAAAAAAACAAGGCCCGGGGCACTTATTTCAGCGTTCTCATGAGGGTTTCCAATTTGAAAAACGACAAACAAGTTGCATATCCTTATGCCGACGATAAGGAGCTGATGGAAAAAATATGGCTGGCAGTGACCGATGAAGGCCTTGTAGCTGAACGCCTGTACCGGGGAGATGACGGTGATTTTTATACAGACAAAGAACTTAAAACCCTCTATGCCGGCGATGTTTCCGCAGTAAGGGAGTATGGCTGGGCTGCCATTCCCGTGGATATAGATTGGGAAGAAGGCAAGCACTATGTCTATACGATAGACTATTCATCGGGCTTAGGAGTCAAGGACCCCGGCGACACCAATCCAGGAGAACTGATTTTAGCCAATCCGGAAGTGAATATCGGAGTAAAGGTGATAAAATGGGAAGCGAACAAGCCCATAGGCACCATAGTACCAAGAACATAAAAAACAGACTGGATATGAACACTATCATAAAGTCAACATACCTTTTTATCGTGGCTGCACTGCTTTTCTCGGCGTGCTCGCAGGACGATATGCCCGGTCGCGCAGAAGGTGAAAGCGGACGGATCTTTTTCCGTACATCGCTACCCGGTCTTACCAGTCGTGCCGAGATTATTACAGAGGAAAATCTTCCTTATTTCCATGTTACGGCATTTGATCCTGCCGACGGCTCAAAGGTCGTCGGTGGTATATTACAGACCAATTTTGCCAATGAAAAAGTCGAGATAACCGAGGGAGAGGATACATACACCTCCTCCGGCTGCACATGGCCCGATCCCGGCATGGAAAGCCATACAGTCACTTTCTTTGCCTTCTATCCCGGGCTTAAAAAATTAGGTGAGGTCCACGAAGTTCCAGAGGATCAAGACGTTCGCTTAACCAACAACTCCACTACCACTGATTTCAAATATAGTATCGAAGGTCTCACCATAAAACCCGAAATTGCCGATCAGGTCGATTTCGTTACCGCATACACTACCGGCTCCATGGCTGAAAATATGTTCACAGGCATCACGCTTCCCTTTGTACACCAGCTGAGCCGCATCGAGATCAAGGCCTGGAGCGCCAATAAGAGCTGCGACATCGAGATTGCCGGTGTGCGAATCGGCGGCATCAACATGAAAGGCACCTTCAATTTCATGGCTGACAACCGCGTCGGTTACTGGTCGGATCTTTCAGACAAGGGAGTCGTCGAGTATGTATTTCGTAAGGACGACAAGATTGTATCGCTCGTCAAAGGAGCGGAATCGACATCGACTGATACGTGCGCAGTTTCCATCATGGGCAGCAAAGTCAAAATCAATGGCAATGACAATGACAACTGTGCTATGCTCATCCCGACAGCCTATGCCGGCTGGAACTTTGCGACTGACAGGAATAACTCTAATAAAAATATGTATATCAGTGTCCTGCTGAGAGTCACCGATGCGACACTTACAGCAGGTACAAATCCTCCTGAATCTCAAAGATATCCCTATAAGGATTTGTCGCAGGGAGCCAATGCGCTCAATATTCCGGTAGTGTATCTGGCGGTTGACAAAGCGACAGGGACTGTAGCCAAACGCCTCTACAAAAGGGGCAACAGCTATTTTACAGATGCAGATGTAGATGCAGAATACACTCTTTCTGACACAGAAGAAATCAAAGAATTTGGATGGGCAGCCCTTCCGGTCACCGTCAATTGGGAGCCGGGCAATATTTATACGTATATTCTTGACTATACTTCCGGGGTAGGTCTTCATGATCCCGAAGTAGCAGTCTCAGCTACTGCCCCTAATGCAGGAGATCCCATCATCAGCGACAAAGTGGGAATAACCTGTACCGTGAAAAAATGGAATGATGGCGGTGGCGATGAGTTTATCGTCCCCGGCTCTTGAAACAACTAATTTCTGATAACAATGAAACACATATTATATCTACCCTCACCTTGCTTATTCTCTCCTTCTGTTCTCAAGATGAGGAGACCGTTCGTCTGCTCTCGGTAAACGATAACGAAATTGCCTTCTTCGCATCCCTCCCGGGAGTGAACACGTGGTCCGGAAACCCCGATATGAAAGACTGGCACCTGAAGTTTTTCGCCTTCCATCATTCGCGCGAGGAAATAAAAGAGCGTGCCGGAGTTGGAAATGAGTGTTTTCTCTATTCAAACTTGTCGAAAAAGGATGGCTCAGGAGTCCCTACGACTACTGGCTCACCAAATTCCATGTGATTCCAGATATTTCCAGACAGGCAGACTTCAACCTCTCCGCCTATCGGCAGTCGGTCTGATAGTGCTTCTGGTTTTAGCGGTTGGATGCACAGATGACCTTCTCATCTCATTGCAGGGAGGAGACGATGACCCGGGGCATGAGGTTTTAGTTCAACTTTCAATCGAAGTGGGATCCGCCGTAACGCTTGACGCCTCCACACGTTCTGATTCAGAAGACGAAAATCCGACAAGGGGGGAGGTACTATCCCGGGCGGCATGGTTAAACTGCCACCTGTCGGCGAGCACGGAAGCAGCTCTAAAGATGGCATCAAGTGGCCTTATAAGCTGCTTTACAGCGCGAGAACCAATCCGTCTGCGTCTACCGAGGCCGGTATATGGGCGGTACAGGCTCATGGGTAGAACCGTCATTAGGCCCTGCCCTGAAGGATGGAAAGTGGCAGCATCCAACAATGTGAATGATTTGCCTATTACGACGTGAGGAGTACGACTTAGACCTACCGCAGCCGGCAATACTGAAGTTGTGTACCAAGTCGGCACAAGTTTCTTATTGATTTCCTCTTATACCGGCGCAATATCTCCTGTTAATTATAAGAAAAAAGGGTTGATGCCGTTCCGGTGTGCTGCGTAAAATAACAGCATATCGTTCCAAAATCAATGCTACATTGCCATTTCGTTCTTGCGATACTGCAGCGGGGATATTCCAGTTCTTTGTTTGAAAAACCGGCCGAGGTGGGTAGGGTCGGGGAAATGCAGACGGTCGGAAATCTGCTGCATCGTCAACTCTGAAAACGTCAGCAGAATCTTGATCTCACGTATCAGATATGCGGCGATTGTCTGCTTGGGCGATTCGCCTGCTATTGCAGCCGTCACTGCCGACAGGTATCTTGGAGTGATGCACAGCCTGTCGGCATAAAATCCGACATCATGGTGTTCAAGTCCGTATCCATGTACAGTTCTTATGAATTCATTGTAAATTTCTTCCGTTCTGCCCGCACATATACGGCTTTTGACGTCCGGCTCATATCTTTGTACTTTGTCATACACATTCAGTATAAAGCTGCGGAGCATATTCGTCGCGATTATTGTCCTGTATCTGTTCTTCTTGTCCATGTGGATTTGTCTCATGAAAGAGAAGTACAGAAGGGTCATCTTTTCGGTATCATCGGCATGCTGATAGACCGGTGTGTGTGAAAGGTGGCTCAGGAAATCGTGCGACAGCTTCCTCGAAGCCTGCCGGAACATCTTTTCAGAACAGCAGAAGATGCTAAGCTTAAGATCACTGCTGCAGTCCATGAACATTATGGATGTGCCGGGAAGTATGATTGATTCGCAGCCTGGAGTGATGTCATGGCTTCCTGTATTGAGATATAATCTGCATCTTCCGCCTGTGCAAAGCAGAATTGTGATTCCTTTTGCCCTGAAAGGAGTGTCTGTGTATATTTCCGGTCCGGCTTCCCTGACCATAAACGGATTTTCTTCCGGAAAAGCCGATTCTGATAGTGTTTTAGTCTTGTTCATGTTGCTGCAAAGATAGCAAAAGCGGAAATCATATATATATCATGTTCCTGTTTTGGTCAGAATTCAGTAACTTTTTGCGTTCTTGTCATGAACATTAAACCTTATTTTTGCGCTCCAAAATTATGAAGAAGTTATGAGAAAAGGTTTATTTGAAGTACTGGCGGCCCTGGTGGCCGGACTTATCCTGCTGTCATGCGGACAGCAGCCGCAGACATCTGCATCGGACACTGTGTACGGGACTATAACTGTATCGGAGACGGATATTGTTCTGTCAGACAGTTATCCGGCATCCATACAGGGACGTCAGGATATTGCAATATATCCTCAGGTTTCGGGAACAATATCAAAGGTATGCGTAAAGGAAGGCCAGAAAGTCCGCAAGGGCCAGTCGCTTTTTGTAATCGACCAGGTGCCGTTCAAGGCTGCTCTCCTGATGGCGCAGGCCAATGTCAAGGCAGCGGAGGCCGGTGTTGCTGCGGCGCGTCTCGTGTATGACAGCCGGAAGGCTCTGCATGAACAGGATGTCATCTCGGACTATGACCTTCAGATGAGTTATAACCAGTTGCTTACGGCCGAGGCGCAGCTCGCCCAGGCCAGGGCGCAGGAGGTCACGGCTGACAATAATATGACATATACAATGGTGCTCAGTCCTGCTGACGGAGTTGTAGGCACGCTTCCGTACCGTGAAGGAGCACTTGTCGCCCCGTCGCTTCCGCAGCCATTGACTACTGTCTCGGACAATTCTCAGATGTATGTATATTTCTCGGTTACAGAGAACAGGCTGCTCGACATGACGGCCGAATACGGGAGCATGGAAGATGCCCTGGCAGCATTCCCGAAAGTACAGCTTCAGCTGAGCAACGGCAGGGCCTACATGGAGGAAGGATATGTGGAGGCGGTAAGCGGAGTGATTGACAGGAGTACGGGAAGCGCTTCGGTCCGTGCCGTCTTTCCGAACGGCGGAGGAATTCTGCACAGCGGAGCCTCCGGAAAAGCCGTGCTTCCGCGTACAATGGAAAATGTTATTGTCATTCCGTGTACGGCTACATTCGAGATGCAGGATCTTGTGTTCGCATATAGAGTCGTTGACGGAAAAGCTGTCGCGTCACGCCTTTCCGTGATTCTTTCGGATGACGGAAAAGACTATGCGGTGACTTCCGGACTTTCTGCCGGCGACGTCATTCTTGCGGAAGGCGTCGGAATGGTACGCGAAGGTCAGGCCGTACAGACAAAAAACTCAACCGCGGAATAAACAGAGGAGGGAATCATGACTTTAAAGACATTTATTGAACGGCCGATTCTGTCCGCTGTAATTTCAATCGTTATCCTGCTGGCCGGAGTCATCGGCCTTGCCACACTGCCGGTGGAGCAGTATCCTGACATCGCTCCTCCTACCGTAATGGTAATGACCTCGTATCCTGGCGCCAGCGCGGAGACAATACAGAAGTCCGTAATCGCTCCTCTTGAGGAGTCAATCAACGGAGTCGAGAATATGGACTATATGACTTCATCCTCGACCAATACAGGAGAAGTGCGTATAAACATTTATTTCCGTCAGGGGGCAGACCCCGACATGGCCGCTGTCAATGTCAACAACCGTGTCTCAATGGCTGCCGGACTTCTCCCGGCTGAGGTGAACCAGGTAGGCGTGACCGTTGTGAAGAAGCAGAGCAGTATGTTGAAAATCATCACTCTGCATAGTCCTGAAGGCACTTACGACACGAAGTTTCTCGCCAATTACATGAAACTGAACATTGAGCCTCAGCTCAAAAGGGTAAAGGGCGTGGGAGATGTGGTTCTGCTGTCCGACCAGTACAGTATGCGTATCTGGCTCAATCCTGCGGCCATGGCCCAGTATCATCTGGTGCCGTCTGACATTGCCGGAATACTTGCCGAGCAGAATATCGAGGCCGCGACCGGAACATTCGGAGAAAACTCAGGCTCGACATACGAGTATGTCATGAAGTACCGCGGACGCAAGATGACAGCTGAAGAATTCGGAGACATGGTAATCTCCGCCAAAGAAAGCGGAGAAGTGCTCCGTCTGAAAGATGTCGCAAGGGTCGAACTCGGAATCCAGTCATACGGCTATATATCAAAGACAGACGGACATCCGGGAATCCAGACCATGATTTTCCAGACTGCCGGCTCCAATGCCACTGAAGTGGTGAACGGAATCGATGCTCTCTTGGCGGAGGCCGCGGAAGATCTTCCTGAAGATATTGAAATATCTACTCTGATGAGTGTGAACGATTTCCTGCTCGCTTCCATAAACGAAGTGTTCAAGTCACTGCTCATAGCCTTTATTCTTGTCATACTCGTCGTGTACTTTTTCCTTCAGGACCTGAGGGCTACACTGATTCCTACAGTCTCGATTATTGTGTCCATTGTCGGAACATTCGCCTTTCTGTCCATTGCAGGCTTTACAATCAACCTGCTGACACTGTTTGCCCTTGTGCTTGCCATAGGCACGGTAGTGGACGACTCAATTGTTGTCGTTGAGGCTGTGCAGGCGAGATTCGATGCAGGAAGCAGATCTTCATATAGTGCGGCGAATGAGGCGATGGGAGGAATTGCCGGTGCGATTGTGACTTCCAGTCTTGTTTTCATGGCCGTATTCATACCTGTTTCTATGATGGGAGGCACTTCCGGAATCTTCTATACGCAGTTCGGGGTCACAATGGCTGTTGCTGTCGGACTCTCCGCTGTAAATGCGCTTACGCTTGCCCCTGCCCTCTGTGCCATTGTCATGAAGCCGTATGTCGGTGAGGACGGACAGATTAAGGAGAGTTTCTCGAACCGTTTCCGCAAGGTCTTTACAACCGGCTTCAACGCGGTCATCGGCAAATACAAATACGGTGTCATGTTCTTTATACGCCGCAAATGGGCCATGTGGGGTACCGTGGCGGCCTGTGCGGTCCTGCTGGTTGTGCTTATGGTGAATACGAAGACCGGACTTGTCCCTGACGAAGATCTCGGAACAATCATGATCGATATAACGCTTGCCCCGGGGAGTTCGCTTCAGAATACCGAGAGGGTGCTAAGTGAGATAAATTCACGGCTGGATGATATGAAAGAGATTGAAATACGCTCTACCGTTTCCGGATACGGCATGATTTCCGGTGCAGGTTCTCCGTATGCACAGATTATCGTAAGGCTTAAAAACTGGAAATACCGCAAGAACAGGGATGAAAAGGTCGATGCGCTTATCGGACAGATTATGGCAAGGACAGCTGATATAAAGGATGCGAAGATTATCCCGATGGCCCCTCCTGTGATTACAGGATACGGAACGACGAACGGATTTGAAATGCATCTCCAGGACAGGAACGGCGGGGATATAAACAATTTCTTCAGTGTTGCAATGCAGTTTGCCGGTGCATTGAACCGTCGTCCGGAGATAGCGTATGCCTATTCTTCGTTCAACCCGAATTTCCCTCAGTATATGGTGGATGTGGATGCCGTGAAATGCAAGCGTGCCGGCGTGTCTCCTGCTGCGGTCCTCTCTGCCCTGGGCGGATATTTCGGAGGCCAGTATGTGTCGAATATCAACAGGTTCTCTCATATCTACCGCGTGATGGTTCAGGCCGATCCGCGGTACAGGATGTCGCCGGAAGATCTGGAAAGGACATTTGTAAGGATGGACAACGGAGAGATGGCGCCTCTGGCCCAGTTCGTGGAACTCACGAAGGTGTACGGGGCACAGACTCTGACGAGGTTCAATATGTACAATTCTATAGCGGTGAACGGTGCCGCTGCGGACGGATATTCTTCGGGAGATGCAATCAGGGCAATCAATGAAGTTGCCGCAGAGATGCTTCCGAGGGGCTTCGGCTTTGAGTTTTCCGGCATCACCCGCGAGGAGGCACGTACAGGAAACAATTCCCTTATAATATATGGAATATGTATTCTGCTGATATATCTGATACTGTGTGCCTTCTATGAAAGTCTGCTGATTCCGCTGGCCGTAATCATATCAGTGCCATGCGGACTTATGGGAAGTTTCCTGTTTGCCAAGCTGTTCGGACTTGAAAACAATATTTATCTCCAGACCGGTATCATCATGCTGATAGGCTTGCTTGCAAAGACGGCAATTCTGATCACGGAGTATGCCGGCAAGCGCCGCCGGGCCGGGATGAGCCTTCCGCAGGCTGCCGCAGGTGCAGCGAAAATACGTCTCCGTCCAATACTTATGACCGCACTTACAATGGTCTTCGGACTGCTCCCTCTGATGTTTTCTTCCGGTGTCGGAGCCAACGGAAACTCGTCTCTCGGAACCGGTGCGGTCGGAGGTATGATTGCCGGTACACTGGTCATTCTTTTCCTTGTGCCGTCGCTGTTCTGTGTCTTTAGGTCTATCGAGGAGAAGTTCCACAAAAATTGATGTTATTATGATAAGAAGAATTATATATATGGCAGCAGCCGCGGCTATGGTCTGCGGCTGCGGAATATACCGGAAATACGAGCGTCCGGAGTCTGTGCAGGCTGATTCTCTGCTTTTCGGTGAAGAGTATGCGTCTCCGGACAGTGTTTCCATTGCCGACCTCGGCTGGAGGGAGCTTTTCTCTGACCCTTGTCTGCAGGCCCTGATAGAGAAAGGGATTGAAAACAATACCGATCTTAAGGTGGCGCGGCTTCATGTCGAGGAGGCTGAAATCACACTGAATGTGGCACGGCTTTCATATCTGCCCGATTTTAATCTTGCAGCCGAGGGAGGTGTGAGCAGTTTCAATAATTATAATGGTGTACAGTCAGGACCGTCGTGGACATACAGTGTACCGGTTGTGGCCGGCTGGGAAATCGACATCTTCGGAAAGAAAACCAATGAGAAACGCCGCAGCCGGGCGGCATTGGAGATGTCGAAGGACTATGAGCAGGCTGCGTTGACCGGCCTGATCGCATCTGTTGCCACTCAATATTATACTCTCGTGATGCTTGACGAGCAGCTCGTCATGGCTGAAAGCATTGCAGACAAGTTTTTTCGGAGCGTGACTGTGCTGAAGGCCATGAAAGAGGCCGGAATGGCCGATGCGGTGGCCGTGGCTCAGATGGAGGGTGCGTATTATCAGGTCTGTGCAGCTCGGCAGGCGATAGTTCTGGCCATAAGACAGCTGGAAAATTCCGTATGCATGACGTTGTGCGAGACTCCGCACAGGGTCGAAAGGGGAACGTTTGACAATATGTCTTTCCCCTCGGAACTGAAGACAGGGCTGCCTGTGCAGCTTTTGTCCAGACGTCCCGATGTGCGTGCAGCTGAAAACAATCTTGCGGCTGCATATTATGCGGTAAATGTTTCAAGGGCGGAGCTGTATCCTTCCATCAGTCTCGGCGGAACTCTCGGCTGGACCGATAATGCAGGTGCAGCGGTAAGTCCCGGCGGACTGATAGCGGCGGCAAGCGGTTCTCTGCTGCAGCCGATTTTCAATGCACGTGCCAACGCCGCAAAGGTGAAGATAATGAAGTCCCGGCAGGAGGAGGCCATGCTTAATTTCCGTCAGGCTGTCCTGAATGCCGGTGCTGAGGTAAACAATGCTCTGACACAGTATCAGAGTGCACAGGCCAGGGCGGAACTTCGCAGCCGGCAGATAGCTTCTCTTGATGCCGCCGCAGGCAAGACGGAACTTTTGATGCGTTATACGTCTACGACCTATCTCGATGTCCTGACAGCCCGGCAGGCCCTCCTGTCAGCTCAGACAGACTTTGCCCAGGACCGTTGCGACATGATAACCGCAGTCATCTCCCTCTGGCGTGCCCTCGGAGGCCGCTAACTGCATTCCAAAAGTCAAGAGCGGCGCAGGTTGGTCACTAATTATACCAACCTGCACCGCTCTTTTTATATATGCTCTATATGGCAGCTTGCCGTTTCATGCCGGCAGTAATAATTACCAATCATTTTGTGTCTCCGATTTATTATCTTTGTATCTGTTTTGCAACAGGTGCAAATACAAAGACTTTCTGAATAAACTAAACGATAAACACGTATGAAACGAAATCTTTTCACTGCTTTGGCAATCATACTTGCTGTAATGACAGCAACGGCAACCACCCCATTCCGTCAGCACCGTTTTGACCAGTTCAAGGCTCTTCCGCTGCAGGACAGTGCGATTGTGTTTTTCGGAAACTCCATTACGAATATGCACGAATGGTGGGAGGCCTTCGGTTCCGAACAGAAAGTGCTGAACCGTGGCAATTCCGGGGCGAACACATTTGAGCTAATTGACAATATCGGCACAGTAATCGCCCTCCGTCCGGCAAAGATTTTCATCGGCATCGGTACAAATGACCTCGGCAGCAAAGAAATCGGGCAGCCAGACAGTGTCGCGGCAAGAATATCGGAAATGGTGCGTCTCATACGTGCCGGATCGCCGCAGACCGGGATTTTCGTGCAATCCATCCTTCCGAGCGAGAGAGGGCTCCGTACACTTGCGGCCATATCTGCCACGAATGACCGCGTAAAGGAACTTGTGGAGCAGCAGGGAGCGACATTCGTCAATCTGTATGACGATATGGCCGGAATCCTCACCGGGGACATTTCATACGACGGACTTCATCTGACATCAAAAGGCTACGCCATCTGGCTTGACAGGATTGCGCCTGTTATCGGTCTCGGCTCCATATACACTCCGGAAATGACGGAAAACAACGGAGGCATCTGCGACAATTCGTTCGGAATGAGAAACACATATTTCAGTTCATATCCCGTAAGGTCATCCGACATTCTGATTATCGGTGATGAAATGATACATGGCGGAGAGTGGCACGAGCTGCTTGCCAACCCTAATGTGAAGAACCGCGGCACAGGGTGGTCGTACGGCGGACTGGACATGAAAAGCTGGATAAACAGTGTCGAAGCCATACTTGCGGCCAACGGCAACAAGGAGGCTCCGCAAAAGATACTTCTGTATACAGGTGTGGTGCCATTGTACTCAATGAACCGGGATATGCAGGCAATACTTGCCGACTACAGGAATCTTATTGACAAAATACGCATATATGCGCCCGCATCGCAGACTCGCATTGAAATAATGTCGCTGATTCCGAGACTCGAGGACGAAATCAATGACTCGCTTACCGTTCCGTTCAACAAAATGCTAGAATCGCTGGCAGCCGAGACTGAGAATGCCGGATTCATTGACATATACACGCCTCTTACAACTGACGGGGCAGCTGCAGCAAATCCGGACTTTATTGAAAACAACTTCCTCACAGGCCGGGGCTACGGGGCTGTCGCAAGGACGATTGCACCGTTTGTCCCGGGCTCAAAGGCAGTCTCTCCGCAAAGCATAGATGATACCTTCCGCAAAATAGCGGAAGCATCCTTGACAAAATAAGGAGCGCAACATTTTTGTTGCATCTGATGTGGATATGTTATAATTTTGCACACGGTATGGCCGTATGCGGCGACTGTATATCAGACATAAACCTATATCAATTTTATGGATTCACAGTTTGTCTATGACCGATATGTGACCGGCAGGAACTTTGTCGGCAGGAAAAAAGAATGCAACGCTCTCGGAAATCTTCTCGGGGCAGGGGAGAATGTAGTGATATTCGAACCCCCGAAAGCCGGCAAAATGTCGCTGATACAGCAGACCATGTTCAATATGCGGGCTTCAGGAAAGCAGTTCGTGACATGTTGCGTCAACCTTTTCAATATGAGGACTGCCGAGGATTTCCTCATCAAACTCGGCACAGCAATACTTAAAGCTTTCGCATCCTCTCCGGACCAGTTCGAGGCGGCGGTGAATGAATATCTCGGAGGCACGCACTTCGTGTTCGACAGGAACAGATACTATCAGGACGGAGAAATCATATCCATGAACTGGTCGGTTGAGCCTGAGGACATCCGGGCCATTCTTTCCCTTCCTTATAAGGTGGCAATGGACAAAGGCGTGTCACTGTACATCATACTGAGGGAGTTTCAGAGTCTTCTGTATGCCGTGAACGGCGGGGAACTTATCAAATCCATGGAAGAAATGCTTGCTTCAAGGCCGGCCGGCTGCCAGGTGTCGTTCATCATGACCGGCTCGAGGGTGAATGCCATGAAATATATATTCTCATACAAGAAATATTTCTACAGAAGAGTGATTCATCTTCCGCTGATGCCCGTTGAGCAGAGCGACATTGTGGAATATATCGTCCGCGGTTTCCTGTATGGTGCTGGCAAGTCCCTCGACAGGGAACTTGCCGTCGGAATATGCGAACAGTTCAAGTGCAATATGTGGTATATCAATCACATGGCGGCTGTCTGCGATTCAATGTCCAAGGGTTATATAAGCGAGAATGTCATGGCTGATGCCCTTGCTTCCATCATGGCCGTGCATGAACCGCGTTTCATGAGAATGGTAAATGACCTGACGGACCATCAGCTCAGCCTGATGAAGGCAATCCTTGACGGAGTCGTGAAGTTCAGTTCCTCGGATGTGATTGCGAAATACAGACTCAACTCCTCGGCCAATGTGCTCAGGGTAAAAGATGCCCTCAAAAAGAAAGAAATCGTCACTTTCAACGAGAAGGATGAGCCTCTTATAATGGACCCTCTCTTTGAATACTGGCTTGACAGGATTTATTTTGAAAGACAGCAACTGGAACAGCAATAATATGAAAAAGAATCTTGTAGTGCTCACAGGAGCAGGTGTAAGCGCCGAGAGCGGAATCCGCACATTTCGCGGCGGAGACGGACTTTGGGAGGAACACCGGATAGAGGATGTTGCCGACATAAGAGGATGGCGCCGCAATCCTGAACTTGTCCTGGAATTTTACAACAAACGCCGCGCACAGCTTGCTGAAGTCCGGCCCAACGCCGCGCATGAAGCGATAGCCTCGCTCGAAAAAGACTGGAAAGTGACTGTCATAACCCAGAATGTGGATAACCTCCATGAAAGGGCCGGCAGCACTGTCGTGGTGCATCTCCACGGTGAACTGACAAAGGTGCGTCCTGAGAACTGCTGCAATGAACTCGACGGCTTCTCAGAGGCGTCTGTGTTCGATATCGGCACGGACGGGATTCATATAGGCGACCTGGCTCCGAACGGTGCGCAGCTGCGTCCGCATATCGTGTGGTTCGGGGAGGCGGTGCCGAAGATAGGGACGGCAATCGATGCGGTCGAGTCTGCCGACATGCTCCTGATTGTCGGCACTTCTCTCCAGGTCTATCCTGCCGCCGGCCTGTACCGTTATGCCGGAACTGATGTACCTGTATATATTGTAGATCCGGGGGATGTGCCGGTTCGGGACAGAAGGATAACCCACATAAAGGAAGTTGCCACTTCAGGCATGGAGACATTCAAAAAAATGATAAATTCGGACCTGTCGGCTTGCAATTCAAAATAATATGTATATCTTTGCAGCCGCAAATAAAAGGAGGTGATTTAGACATGATTATAGTTCCGGTAAAAGACGGCGAGAGCATCGAGAAGGCTCTGAAGAAGTTCAAGAGGAAATTCGAGAAGACAGGTGCTATCCGCGAGCTTCGCGCAAGAAAGACTTTCGTGAAACCGTCAGTAAAAAGGAGAACACAGATTCAGAAAGCAATCTATGTTCAGCAGATGCAGCTCCAGGACGAGCAGTAGGACATCAGAATATTTATAAGATTGACAAGCCATGACAAAGAGCCGCAGATGGCGGACGCTTGCAGTCTAAAACTTTTATATTTAAGTTTTTATGTACGCAATTGTTGACATTGCAGGCCAGCAGTTCAAAGTTGAGGCTGGCAAAACGATTTTTGTGAATCGTCTCGCAGCAGAGAAAGGTGCTTCTGTCGAGTTCGACAAGGTGCTTCTTATAGATGCAGACGGAGATGTTAAGCTCGGTACTCCTTATGTCGAGGGTGCGAAGGTTACCGCCACTGTGCTCGATGACACTTGCAAAGGAGACAAGGTTCTTGTTTTCAAGAAAAAACGCCGCAAAGGCTATCAGAAGCTCAACGGTCACCGTCAGTATCTTACCAAACTTCAGATCAACGCAATCGCTTAATTTTTAGGAGGAAAAACTTATGGCACATAAAAAAGGCGTCGGTAGTTCAAAGAACGGTCGTGAGTCGCACAGCAAACGGCTCGGCATCAAGAAATTTGGCGATCAGGTTGTAAAGGCCGGTAATATCCTTGTGCGTCAGAGAGGCACAGTGCACAATCCGGGTCTCAATGTAGGCATCGGCAAGGACCACACTCTTTACGCTTTGATAGACGGTAAGGTCAGCTTCCGCAAGAAGGCAGACAACAAATCTTACGTCTCGGTACTCCCGTTTGAGAACTAAGACTCGGGGAAGAGATGAATATTTAAGAGGGCTGTTACTCCGGGTGATAGCCCTCTTTTTGATACCAGGGGCGCAGGGCCGTCCGCTCAGCGGCTGTTCGCTGAGAAAAGTCCTCAGGACTGTTTCTCTGAACACTCACGACCCTTAATACCCCGCGGCTCCCGGCCTTGCCGTATTTGCTGTCGCAAATACACGGCCTCCGCCGGCACTCTGATGAGTGCTTCTTAATGATACCAGGG